>NZ_JBQFTL010000002.1:0-624902 GCF_056538625.1 Ruegeria sp. BF8
CCTCGGGACTGGTTTTGAAGTACTTGAAAGAGGCAGGTTTGGTCATGGGCAAAAGCTACGCAACCGTCCTGCCTGCCTCAAGACAAGTTCTTCTGACAAGACCCCAAGTTCTTCTGACAAGACCCCACAGAGATCTCGCATCGCTAGCTTTGGATCACCGAATTACGTGAACCGAACACTTGGCATGATGCACGACTCTGTTCGCAGTGGAACCTAGAAATATGTCCTCGAATCCGGGCTTATGCGAAGCTAAGACGATGCAATCGGCGTCGCTCTGGTTTGCGAATTCGACAATTGCCCTACCCGCATGCCCGGAGATGAGCTGTACCTTCGCGTCTGAGATTTCAGAGGCAGTGTTATGCAGATTCTCCAATATCTCATGCCGCGTATGTGCAAGCACTTCACTTGGAATCTGAGAACCCACATATGCCGGAATAGGTTCTTGGACGTGCACAACGGTGAAAACAGCGTCGGCATCAGCCAATTGGCGCGCAGCCTTAAACGACGCTTGAGTGTCGTGTTCTTTGTCCAGAGCAACCGGGATCAGGATGTTTTTGTACATTTGACCTCCTATCTACTGCTCCGATGATTTCAGTTTGGTTTTTCGGCGGCACGAACCCTAAACAGGCTCAGACTTTGAAGATTTCCCCGCGCTGTTTGTAGCGGCTACGACATCATCAACTGTTTTCTCAACAGCTTCAGCTTCGGTTTCAGCGACATAAGATGCACAACGAGACACGGTTTCGAACCATTCCTGCGCGTCAGCAACCAACCGCTCAGCCGAATGGCGCTGCCACTCCGTCATACTCTGAAGGGCTTTCGATGGATCGGACGGGTTCGCAGAAGACACTTTGCGTGCAGCTTGTAGAGCCGTCCGAACCGCCTCATGACGCCGTTCGAACCAATGCTGCGCAAAGGCCTCTGTTTCTTCGAGCATTTTTTCTTGTGCGTCCCAAAATTGTTCGATCTGGGCACCGAAGGCTGGATTGCCAGACATGGGCGGCTGCATTTGCTTGAAAACATCCACAAGTGAGGTCGGGCTATTTGTGCTAGATTTCTTTGTCGGCATCGAAAGTTCCTCCTCATTTCCTTAATGAGCTATTGTGCCACCTGCGGCGCGCTTTCGCCTTAATACAGATCAATATCCCCCATTTTTTAGGATCTTCGGCTTAGGCTGCCACGGGACATTGGCATTCTCTCCGACATCGGTTCCAAGATGGCAGGGGTGGAGTTAAAGTAGTTTAGACAAGAACTTAACGCTTGGATCTCTATGCACATTGCCGGCTTTCTGATTACCCTAGGTGTCCTCTTCCTTGCCGGATTGGCGGCCGACCAACTTGGCCGGGTAACGCATCTTCCTCGTGTTACAACCTTGCTTTTCCTCGGTCTGATCGCCGGGAACGCCCGAATGGGTTTGATCCCACTCGACGTTGCAATGTGGTTCGACGAGATTTCCATTGTGGCTTTAACGATGGTCGCGTTTCTTCTTGGAGGTTCCTTAACCCGCGAGAACCTGGTTCGGCATGGCAGAGCCATTCTGACGATTTCGATTTCAATCGTGGTTGCAACCCTTGTTATCGTGTCTGCTGGATTGACCGCAATCGGCGTACCCTTCGGGTTGGCACTGGTGCTGGCGGCAATTGCTACGGCTACGGCTCCGGCCGCCATGACAGACGTGATCAAGCAATCTGGGGTGTCCAACAGCTTCACAGAGACATTAAAGGGCGTCGTCGCAATTGATGACGCTTGGGGTCTGATCGTTTTCAGCATCGCCTTGGTTCTGGCCGGTCATTCGGATGGTTGGGCCACCGTCACGACCACAGCGATGTGGGATTTCGGAGGGGCTATTTTGTTGGGTTCCGCGCTAGGCGTGCCATCCGCTTACCTCACAGGTCGCTTGAAGCCGGGAGAGCCAATGCAAGCCGAAGCGGTGGGAATCGTGTTTCTGACAGCAGGCCTTTCGTTGTGGCTAGAAGTTTCGTTCCTTGTCGCAAGCATGGTTGCTGGCGCAGTTATTGGGAATCTTGCCCGCCATCACGACCGTGCTTTTCATGAGATCGAGCACATTCAGTGGCCGTTCATGATTTTGTTCTTCCTACTGGCTGGCGCCACGCTGGATATTGAAGCCTTCGGCTTGATGGGCTGGGCTGGTGGTCTTTTCCTATTCTTGCGCGCCGTAGCCCGCCTCGTCGGGGGTTATTGTGGAGCGAGACTTGGCGGCCTGCCTAGCCGTCAGACCCGCTGGTACGGCCCAGCTTTGTTACCACAGGCCGGTGTCGCGGTAGGAATGGCCCTCGTCGCCGGAGAGCAATTTCCACATTGGGCCGCGTCGATCATGGCCTTTACTCTAGCCAGCGCTGTGGCCTTCGAGGTGTTGGGGCCGCCGTTGACTCTCATGTCAATCAGACGAACGGCTGACACAGATGAGCAGATTGGTCAGTAACTATTCAGACTGGATCGATTCAAGAAAGGCGAGCAAATTCGCCAACGGCAGGCCTACCATCATAGGTTGCCCATTAGGCAGAGCCACCGCGATTTGTTGGTCTGTCTCAAACACCGCGCCAAAGATTGGCATTTCGCCCCCATGGGCGAGCAATTGTGAACGACCGTCAATCTGTTCAGCTATAAGATCTATCGGAAACACACCGCCGTTCTCGCCCGCCAATTTGGTAAGGTCAGGTGTTCGAATAGCCAGCATTTCCGCCATTGGCCCGTCTCCGGTTGCTTCGAAACCGTGACATTGCCAGCAATACGTCCGGTACAAATCACTTCCCTCATCAACGCTGACCTCCTGCGCTAGTACGGGCCCCGTGACGAACAGTGCCAGTAAAATCCCTCGAAAAATCTGCATATGCTCCTCCAATTTGCTGCCCCGGAAGAAGATCTAATTATAAGGCATCCTTAAGAAAGCACTTTGACCTTGCTCATTTTGGACGCTCCTGTACGAGGATTGGCGTTTCAGTCGAATAGCGTTTGGTGTACGCGCCTAATTTATTCCTGCCGGCCTACAACTACGCCACCTCATCGTTGACCTCACCACCCTTGCGCGCAGACGGTTCTCCTTCCAATATATTCATATACCTGAGAATTCGTCAGAGGTGATAAGGCACGCGATGCAACCATCTGAGCGCATCCATCCGAGCCCAAGACTGGTAACAGGTTCCAAAGCGTCACGAATTGCTTTCCACCCTAAATCTGAAACCATCGAACATGTTTGCTTTGCCTTTAAGTCCGACGACAAACGACAGTTGGGTTGCGTTCAGCCTCGCAGACCCGTCGCAGCGAGGTGATTGACATAGATCAAAGCACCAACATGAATTACATAGTAAAATTCGAATGTTTCAACATATTCTACGTTCACCGTCCTGTCCCCAAGTAAACACAAAGGTGAATGGAATTTTGAAGGAGTGGAAGTTCCACCCACGGGGGCTCGGCAGGAGTGATGGCGAGCCCCCAGTTAGTTGATTGGCGCCCAATGTGCCCAGGTTGAGACACACGGCATTCGGTGCAGCTTTGACCATAGGATTAAGCCGCTGCGCCAATCGAGACAAAAAGAGAAGGACGCCACTGACGACGTTCGGAGTGGGCAGTTGGCGGAAATCACTTATGAACTCTGTTGATCCAAACGAACAGAAACTCAGGCGGGCCCTTACAACCCCGTTGCTCACGCTTTATGGCCTTGGGGTAACGGTCGGAGCGGGCATTTATGTTTTAGTCGGCGCGACAGCAGACATTGCTGGACCGTTTGCAGCGTTTTCGTTCGTTTTAGCCGCGCTCGTCGTATCACTCACCGCGCTTTCGTATGCAGAACTCGCAACACGATTTCCCGTCAGCGCAGGTGAAGCGGCCTATGTTGAAGCGGGATTTCAGAAAAGATGGATGGCGGTTTTCGTCGGCCTCGCGGTCGCAGCTTCGGGGATTATCTCTGCCTCTGCAGTTGCAATTGGCGCAGCATCATACCTGCATGCTTTAACCGGTTTTGCGATCCCTGTTTTGACCATCAGCGTCGTTTTGATCATGGGTTTAATCGCACTTTGGGGGATCACTGAGTCGGTCTTTGTTGCGGCTGTCATTACGATCATCGAGATCGCAGGCCTTATCTTTGTGATTGGCTGGGGCATGTCGGTTCAGGATCCGCAGGGATACGGAATCAGTTCGATGCTTCCACCGCTTGAATTCGACGCGTGGAGAGGCATTTTCGCGGCATCACTTCTCGCCTTCTTTGCATTTGTTGGCTTCGAGGACATGGCCAACGTGGCAGAAGAGGTTAAAGACCCGGTCCGCACGATTCCAAAAGCGATTTTACTAACCCTCGTTTTGGCGACCGTGTTGTATCTAGGAACCTCAATGACGGTTCTACTTGTTGTTCCGATCGATGTTCTTTCGACATCCGCAGCCCCCCTCGCGCTTGTGTTTTCAAACGCGCCCGAGGTGATCAAACAGGGCTTTTCCGCAGTCGCGATTGTGGCGACAGTCAACGGAGTACTGATCCAGATGATCATGGCCTCGAGGGTGATCTACGGCCTAGCTGACCGTAATCATTTACCGAAGGTTCTGGCGATTGTCCCAAAAGCAACTCAGACACCAGTTATCGCTACTTTGCTGGTCGTGGCGATCATCGTTTTGCTGACCCAAACTATACCGCTTGGTATTCTGGCAGAGCGCACGTCTCAGATCGTTCTCGGCGTCTTTGTACTGGTCAATATTTCGCTGATCCTGCTGAAGATGAAGCCGGACGAGTCCGCAAAGCACTTCCGCGTTCCTCTTGTGATACCGATCCTTGGGGTGATCACCAGTGCATTGCTTTTCGGATCTGGATTTCTCTAACTGATACAACGACCCAAAGGCCTCAACGAGCTGCCACGGCATATGACGACTGACCAAACTTCCATAGGATCAAAACTTTCGGCCTGGTGGCATAGAACGTTTGTGGATCTGGTTCAGCAGCTGCAATGGTCCTATCTGCCACCACTGATGGTCTATTTTGCGGCCGGCGTGTCCGGCCTGACCTCGGTCGTTGGTGCTTTTTTCCTAAAAGACTACCTCGATTTATCCGCCTCTTTCGTTGCAGGGCTAGCATTTTGGGCTGGTATCCCGTGGATACTAAAAATGCCGCTTGGTCATGTCGTGGACCTGGTTTGGCGCTGGAAGTCCCTGCTGATCTTGTTCGGCGCGTCCTTGATCACGTTGTCTTTGCTCACCATGTACGGGCTCGTGACCGCACCTGCGCAGATGTCCAGTTTCATGCCGCTGGAAGACTGGTATGTTGTTGCCTTGCTCTTGGCGCCTTCGGGCTATGCCATTCAGGACGTTGTTGCCGACGCCATGACGGTTGAGGCGGTGCCGAAGGTTGACCAGCACGGCCTACCATTTTCGCCTGAAGAAACCCGTGCTCAGCACACGACGATGCAAACCTTGGGCAGAGTTTCCATTATTTCTGGGTTTGCCGCTGTTGCGGCTGTAAACATCTGGATTTTCTCTGGAACAGAGGATCTGCAAAAATCCGATCGCCTTGCGCTTTATGGCCAGGTGTATCTGATAGCTCTGGCCATCCCTGTGTTATCCGTCAGCGGTGTCGTTCTTCACAGCTTGATCCAGCGTCAGCGTATAAGATCGGGCGACCCGCCCTACGCGCCGGATGAAGTCACCGAAGTCAAATGGTCCATATTGCTGGGCGGCTTCGCATTCGTTGTGCTTAGCATCGTGTTGGGAACCGCCGATTTCGAGTTTGCGCAAGAAACAGTCTTTGCGGTTTCTCTAACGGTGATCCTGTACCTTATGTCGCGCCTGTTGAAAGAGCTGGAACCAGCACAAGCCAGAGCCCTGATCGGGACAGCGACAATCATTTTTGTGTTTCGCGCTGTGCCGCTATCAGGACCAGGCCTGACTTGGTTTGAAATCGATGAACTGGGGTTCGATGAGCAATTCTTGGCAATCCTGGCATTGTTGACCTCGCTGCTGGCCTTGCTCGGGTTAATTGTTCTGCGGCCATTCATGGCCAACCGTTCGATTGCGCACGTAGTGGTACTGTTGACTATTGCGGCGGGCGTGCTCGCGCTGCCCAACCTTGCCCTCTATTACGGTGTGCATGAATGGACGGCGGCGCATACCGGTGGTGTTGTCGACGCAAGATTTATTGCCATCCTCGACACTGCTGTTGAATCGCCGCTTGGACAGATTGCCATGGTCCCGATGTTGGCTTGGATTGCACGCAATGCCCCTGTTCAGTTGAAAGCGACCTTTTTTGCGGTGATGGCATCATTCACAAACATGGCTTTGTCGGCGAGCAGCCTCAGCACCAAATACCTCAACCAAATATACGTCGTCACACGCGCCGTCACATATCCAGAGACCGGTGAGGTCACGTCTGCCGCGGACTACAGTCAACTTGGATACTTGCTGATCTCCGTAGCCGTGATCTCGGTGATCGTTCCACTGGCCACAGTGTTTTTCGTTCAAAACTCGCGCTTCCGAACGAGTGAATGATCACTGGCTTTCAACCTCTCTCAGCAGAGCTCTGAGATGTGAAACCGGGACGCCGATGTTTGAGCCACCAAACTCGGGCAGGATCGCAGCATTGATCGCAACGACCTCGCCCCGCCGATTCAATGCTGGCCCCCCGCTCCCACCGGTCGTGGTCTCGGCGTCATAAACGATGGCGCTCTCACTTGTTCGTGCAACGATCCCCCGGCTTGCGAGTGGGTGAATCTTGCTTTGAGTAGAAAGCCGGGACGCGATCGACCAAAAGTTCAGCGTTCCTTCTGCCTCCAGTTCCTCTAGAAAGCCCGGACCGGCCTGCGCGATCAAAGCTTTCAAACCCGTTGGATATCCCAACAGAAAAAGCTCTTCACCGACGCGCGACGTGGCATCCGCCAACGGAATTCCGAGGTCTTGAACGCTTGGCTCAACTGCCAAAATCGCCAAGTCTGCTGCTTCGCTGAACCGAACCAAACGCGCCTCTATTGGTTCCGTTTGATCAGGCAAATAGGCCAACAGCCTCAACATTTCAGGCTCAAGGCCAGCGTCGCTCAACGCCTTCTCTCGGTTCCCCGAAGTCCAGGGCAAAGCGACATGGCGGTTGGTGGCCATCAACGGTACCCCAGCAATCAAAAAGCCGGTTCCGGTGAATTGAAATTCTGCAGGTTCGCCGGTCCCGTCCGGTTCGATCCAAGGTTGGCCGAATGGGGTTTTCAGGTTTTCTCCATTCGGTCCCAATACATGCCGCAATATCTTCCCGCTTTCCGCGTGGCGCAGTCCATAAGCCCCCTGAAGGAAAGCGACGGACCGGGTCGAGGCAGCGATCACCCGCGTGGGGGCTCCGGCCCGCTGCTCCAAGGTTCCAAGACGCTGCTCGGTCGACAGAACCTGGTTCTTAAAAGCTTCACGCAAAGAAGCCAAGTCATCAGGCGTAATTGCATCTTCTCGCGTCTGGGCGAGCATAATCGCGACCGCTTCGATCTTGCGGGACTCCTGTTCAATACTATCCGCCAAGCGCCGGTCGTTTTGGTAAAGCAGGTACCCAAACCCCGCGATCACAAGAAGCGTCGCAAGTACTGTGATCCTGAACAGTATCGTGGTCTGAGACGCAAGCCGCCGCCCGCTGTCGCGCAGGGCACCAGACATCTTTTTAGCGAAGGGTCGACGGCTCGTTCGGGTGTAAGCATAGGCGTCACTGAGGATATCTTCGACTGTGTGGTGCGCGGGAAATGAGTGATCGCACAACCTGTATCGAGACATTGGGCCCTTTTCGCCGAACTCGATCATATCGCCATGCCTCAGAAGCGCCGATGAGGCTTTTTGTCCGTTCACCCATACATTGCGCCCTGCTGACGCGGCTATCGTGTAACCGTCGTCAGCCCACTTTAAGGTGGCAATATCGTTGTCATGCGGAGGCAGGTCGTCTTTAGGTCGAAGGCTTAACACCCTGCCATCGTTAACAGAAACGGTCAGGGCTTTATCGACCAGCCAGTTCACGTAGCCGCGCGATGGTCCGGTCAGGCTCTCCAGAAAGGCCCGCACCTCACCTTCACCAGCATGTCCTGAGGGTGTCATGCCACTCTCTTCTGGTTTTCGCATTGTGGCCCCCTACCCAAACGCGTGAGGGCATTCTACCACGCTTAAACGCCAAACCCATGGCCTGGTACGAATGTACAAAAAACACATTTGTACAGGTGCTTGCGGTGCCTGCGCGGATTCAACCAAAGACACTTATCAGGCCGCAACTCTAAGAAGGTCGATCCACGATCGACCCTCTGCTTTGCTCTTTTCAAGCACGGTATCGAGCCACCAGACCGTCTATTTCGACGATACCTTGATCTTACGGCTTGGGTCCTGAGGCTCAATCTTCGGCATTTCTATATGCAGAACGCCCTTGTCGAACGTCGCTGAAATATTGTCGATTTCTACAGTATCTGGCAGCGACATGGCTCTTGAAAAGCTGCCATAGCTTCTTTCGCTGACACGAAGATCGCCCGTTTCATCATGCGCAATCTTCTTCTGACCGCGCAGGATTAGCCTGCGATTCTTGATTTCAATTTCCACATCATCTTCTTCGAGCCCCGGCAATTCAGCCGTCAGGACAATCGCAGAATCCGTTTCTTGGACATCGATTGCCGGTGAAATCGCACCCGTCATATCAAGGGACGGAAAACCCGTGCGTTGCGCAGCCGTTTCCATCGGCAGGAAGGGTGATCCTTCCCCAAGAAAACGCGACATCAGGGTTTCCATTTCACGCCGAAAGTTGTCAGAGAGCGGATGCATTCCAGTGAAAAGTTGCGGGGACTTTTTGTCTTCTAACATTTTGAGCCTCCTCCATTGGCCTGATTTCACGCGCGCAACATTATGACAGGAAAAGCGGTCAAGGACCTTGATCTTGCGCAAGCATGCAACCTCAGGATCAGCCAGACCGAACGCGGCGGCTGAACGAACAGAAACGGGAAACTTCGTTCACTAAACTTGCCTCGTCGTGGTGAAGTTAACACCATTCTCAGTAGTCTTGATCGGAATCCCAGGTCAGCTTAGCGTTTATTTTGAATGAGCCCGAGCTGCCTAGCTTTAGCACAGTGGAGCAAAACTGTATGAAATGGCCTTATCTGGCGCTGATTTACGTTTTGCTGATCTTGGCTCCCTTGGGTTTTTCTTGGTCCTTGGGGTGGCCACCACGATCATTTAATCAAGAGCTCGCGTCCGGGCTTGGGATGCTGGCTTTTTCAATAATCTTAGTCGAGTTCCTGCTGTCTGGGCGGTTCAGGTTCATCTCTTCCGGTCTGGGTATGGATGTAACCATGCGGGTGCATCAGTTGATGGCGCGTACAGCACTCGGCTTTGCGCTGATACACCCGCTTCTCTATCAGGGTACGCCTTCGGGCGGACGCCGCCCGTGGGATGAAACAAACCAACTTACGATTTCCACCGACTTTTCTACGCTGGTATCGGGCATCGGCGCATATCTATTTCTGTTCATTTTGGTCGCCTCGGCAATTGCCCGCAAATCCCTTGATTACAAATACGAAACATGGCGCCTCTTACACGGGCTGGGAGCCTTGGTGATCGCATGCCTGTTGTTGCATCACACGGTCTATGCTGGGCGCTACGGTGGGCATCCGCTACTAACCTATCTCTGGCTTGCCCTAACCAGTATTGCAGTTGGAACTTTGCTGTATGTCTATCTCGTTCGCCCTTTACGTCAGAGGAAGAGACAGTGGCGCGTCACGTCTGTGTCTCGACTAACACCGAAGCAATGGGAGTTGCGCGTCGTTCCAGATGGTCACAACGGACTAAACTTCGAAGCAGGGCAATTTGCTTGGCTAAACGTCGGCCACAGTGTTTTTTCGCTGCATGAGAACCCATTCTCGATTAGTTCGGCACCAGCCGAAGGCCCCGAAGTTTCATTCATGATAAAGGAGCTTGGGGATTTCACATGCGGCCTCAGACAGATCGCTCCGCAAACCACGGCCTATCTGGATGCCCCGCACGGAAATCTATCGATCAGCCACCGAACTGAGAAAGGCATTGTTCTGATCGCAGGTGGTGTCGGGATCGCGCCCATGTTGAGCATTGTGCGTCAGGTACGGTTGAGTGGAACACAGTACGAGCTCAAGCTTATCTATGGCAACCGGGTGGAGGAGCAGATTGCTTTTCGCCAGGAGTTGTCCAAAGAAGAAACAGTATTTGTTCTATCCGAGCCGCCAGAGGATTGGTCCGGAGAGACAGGCTTGATCGACGGTCATCTGTTGGACCGCAATTTGTCTTCTGAACAATTTGAAAGCTGGCTTTTTGTTCTCTGCGGCCCCCCTGCCATGATGGACACGGTCGAAGATCATCTGATTGAGCGGGGCACCGCGTCACACCGGATTTTGTCTGAAAGGTTTGACTATGATTAGACTGCTCAGAAACCTGCCCGCACGCCAACAAGTAAAACTCGCAGTTTGGTTGATCAGTATTTCAATCTTCGTCGCTGTCTTGGCCTTTTGCTTAAGGTAGAAAGCTAGACCGCCAGGGGTTGGCTAGCTTCAAGGCTGCCGGCCGAAAAGGCAGGTATTCTTGGAGATGGATGCCGTCACGAACTTCCTAATAAACATGCTCCGCGTGGACAGCATGAGCATACCGCAACGATCCAGATATGCCCCCATGAAACGCCTTTGATGGAGATCAAGGGCAACGCACGTCACTTATTCATAATAAGCAATCTATTCAGACCGATTTTTGGGAGGATCGGAATGACTTTACTCATCGCCTTCGCCACGGTCGAAGGCCAAACAGCAAAGATTGCGCGCTTCATCACCGATCTCGCGAAGAATGCCGGTTTCGATGCAAAGCTGATCAATACCGATGAAACGCCCAGCCACGTTTCACTTGACGAAGTGGTCAAGGTTATTCTCCTGGCCCCTGTCCACGAGCGTAAGCACCCCAAGTCATTCGAAGCATTTGTCGCTTCAAATAGAGATGCCTTAATGAAGCGAAAGTCTCTCGTGCTTTCCGTCGGTCTAAAAGCTGCTTTCGCGTCAGGTCGAGAAGAAGCACGCGACTATCTTGACGAAATGCTTCTTCGAACAGGTTTTGAACCAAATGCGACGGCTTTGATCGCAGGCGCGGTGAGGCCCGAAAACTACGGGTATTTTGAGAGGGAGTTTCTTCAGCGCGTCGTCTTGCTCGGTCGAAAAATCGATCCACGAGAAGGGGCAAGGGAGTTTACTGACTGGGATGAACTCACGTTAATTGTGATAGAGTTCCTTGGCGAAAACGGGCGGGCAAACACGCTTCAACCTCAAGCGAGTACCCAATAACAACTGGCTGTTCCCGTATTAACCGATGAACGTATAGAGCTACCTATACCAGCAAATCACAGTCGCCAGTTCTCTTCATCAGTGCCCGAACAGCACTGGCAACCTTGTCTGCTCCAACATTGCTTGTGTCGTTCCCCCAAATACCGACTGACGCAAATGGGAATGCCCGTAAGCGCCCATAACAACGAGGTCGGCCCCCAATTCTCTTGCGCGTTCCTGAATGCAGTGTTCAATTGAATTCCCGCCGCACCGAAACTGCGACACGGTCACAGTGCAACCGTGATGGCTGAGCCATCCAGCTAGGTCGGTTCCGGGCGCTTGACCTTCTACGTCATCAGGCGACGGCAAATCAAAACACCCAATCACAACTTCGTTGGCCGCCAGAAGAATGGGTAAAGCTAAATGCGCAACCCTAGACGCAGGCAGGCTATCATTCCATGCCAAAAAAATGCAGTCGCGTTGGGCAAACGGATCTCCATTTATCATCAGGCCTACCGGCGAATGGAACAATACTCCGTACGCGATCTTATGAAACAAATCGGGGTCTTTTCGCAACTCAGCGTCTAGAAAGGCGATATCAGAGCGATTGGCTTGGCCAGCCACAAGATGCTTCAACTCTGCTCCAGATCCCATAAAGGCAATTACATTTGCAGATACGCCTTGCCCTACCAGAAGCGCTTCAACTTCTGTGGCGCGGGACTTCAAGGCGGCATTTTTTCCGTTAAGAACATCCAACCAGTTTGAGGGAAGACCCGCCTCAACGAACCTGTTTGATCCATACTTTAGGTACGGCAGGTTGGGTAAGTCCGCGATCAACACGCAATTCAAGTGAATGTTGTGGTTACAAGCAGTTTCAGCGCATTCCAAAATCGACGCGTCGTCAGCATCAACTCCTACATAATATGCCACTGTTTTGTGTTGCATTCCCGACCTCCGTCCGGAATTTCAATTCGCCCAAAGGCCGTGCGCACGGATTAAACCTACGAAGAGACAGTGTTGTTGATCGCTCTTCTTATTTCGGCAGCATGAAAAACTCTTCCAGCACAATCTTGCCTTCCGCCACCGAATACACCGCGATCTCGCGCAGGGTCATACGCTCACCCGTGGCCTTCTGAACGACCTCGTCTCTGAAGCGCACTCCAAAGCGGTTGGGTGGGTGGACGTAGGGGCCATCCACTTCTAGTTCTTGGATTTCATGCGATGCCAACCAATCCTCTCTTTTTCCCTTGATGGCTTCTCGCCCCTTTGAAACGCGGAATTGTCGAACCGGAGGCACGACTGCCTCTATCGACTGTGCGTTTTCGGCATACATTTCATCAACACTTGCAAGGCCCCTGCGCTCACGCATGGCCTGGGCGAATGATCTTCCGATTTCGATCAACTCTTCCATGAGCCCCCCCTGAATTACCATTGACAGTACCACGTCTTGCCCGCGCCAATCTTGACAAGGATCAATAAGAATATCGATGGATACTGTGAGGCCGGTTCGAACAAGTCTCAGCTAGGCCAACAGACATGTCGCTTATAGCGCGCCAAGTTCGCGCCACTCGGCAAGAGCGGCAGCGCCGTGACAACTTGAAGGTGTCTCGGTTGGGAAGGGATCGCCCCAGGCTGAAGTGATTGGAGACGGAGGAGTGAACGGCGACGAGCTTCTGCAAACTTCGCATCCGCCTTAACCGCTGCATCGTATGTCGCGAAAGGTTGTTTTGTCCGCAGACTAGCCGTTGGGGCACCGCGTAGCGGAGGTCTGCTAACCGCCCATAGAGACAGCTGCAGCGCCGTTCGCCAATGAGCTATACGGGCTCGATGCGGTCGCTCAGCCAAATTCATTGAACGACTGCATTGCGGACACTAGCTGCCGTTCGCCTCAGCGCAGCAATATTCCGACAGACACATGACCCATTGACCAATGCTTGTGTTACGTTTCCTCTTGGCAGAACATATGTGGCAACGTTTTCAGGGAATGAACAAACATGAGTTTTGTTGAAGCAATAAAGACGTGCCTCACAAAATACTTCGTTTTTTCCGGGCGCGCGGCGCGGTCAGAGTACTGGTGGTTTGTGTTGTTCGTGGTCCTCGTCAGCATTGTTTTGGCAATCATCGACGCCTCTCTATTCGGCGTGAACCCTGAAACTGGAGAGAGTAGCCAAGTCTTAACTCCGATCTTCCAACTTGCAGTTGTCGTGCCCATGCTGGCCGCCGGATGGCGGCGTTTGCATGACACTGGAAGACCAGGCTGGTACTTGCTCTTGCCTGCAGCGCTCAGCATCGCAACCATGTTCATGCTGTTCAGTGGCATCGCTGTATTTTCAGTCCTCGAGCAAGGGGCTGACGACCCTGAAGCATTGAGGGGCCCAGCGGCTCTACTTGGCGTCACAGGTTTGATGGTTGTGGGAGTTCTTCAACTGATACTCTCTGTGCTGATGATCTGGTGGCTAAGCCGACCGTCACAGGAAGGTGAAAATGAATATGGTGCACCCGCAGCTTGAACTTATGACGTGGATCATCAGTGCTTTCGCGGCAGAATGACGAAACATGGCTTAGTTGCCTAGGAGGTTACTTATGAAGAGACATCTAGTCGCCGGCACGGTCCTCACAATCATGATGTCATCACCTGCCATGGCTGAGTGGAACTTCAGTGGGCCGCCGAACGCCAACGCCTTCATTCAGACCGGCGACATGACTCTGGAGTTGCAGTGCGACCGTGTCCGTTTCGCGCCAGCAGGTTATGACGACTCGCAGGATATTGTCTCCAGGCAGGGCCTGTCCTTTCGGTTCATGAAGGATGGTTCGACCGAGGTAGGTGCGTTTCAGGCAGGATCAGTGAATGCGGATATCTCGCTCGTCGACAACTATCCTGTTGAGGTCCGTTTCTTCGATCAGGGCGACTATGATTTCGTTTTGGATCAGATTGCGCAGAACGCCGTTCTGAACCTTTCGATGGCTGACCAGGATGTCTCTTATGGTATCTTCACGCTCAAAGGATCTTCCGCGGCGGTAAGATCCCTGCGCGCGGCCTGCGGCTCTAACGCGTCGACATCTCAGAGCATGGAGGCGCCAGAAGGCATTGTGTATTGCGGTGGCGGTGCCGTGCAGAGGGTCATCGAATACGCCATCGTGGGTCAACCCGGCGAGCAGTGGGATGCTATCGTGACCGTCAATGGTGAGACAGTTCGGGCGATGACTTCATATAGCTTCTTCGGAAATTCTGAACCACCAGCAGGCTTCCAGGTGGCGCTCCTGGGTGAAGATCGGTCAGAGTTCCTCGTCTTCAGCGATGGCGGACGGAACTGGATCGAATTCGGCGATTACACCTACGAACAATGCAATTGAACCTCATGGGAAGGCTGGAGAGACCGGGATGCAAAACCAGCTAGCCGGAACGGGAAAATGGGCTGCTGTTCGACGATGGACGGTCGCTCTTCATGCGATGTTTGCAGCTCTATACACTGGTTCGGCAAACGCGCAAGATTTGTCCGAACTGCCTTTTCCGTTGCTGGAAAAAGTCGAGGCCGCGCAGCAGGCGTGCTCCGATTTCGAGAATGGACAGTTCGCCCTTGAATTGGGAGCCATCCACCGCGTCGATCTCGATGGAGACATCAAGCGGGACTGGGTTCTGGACGAGGCGGGTTTTGCCTGTTCCACCGCTGTGTCGCTCTATTGCGGGACAGGCGGTTGCATGTCTCACTTCTTGGTCGAGGAACATTTGTTCTCGCTTCTCAATCAAGGATGGGACATGGCGAACATCGGCCCATTCCGCGTGCTTTTGGCGGATGTGCATGGCTCGCAATGTGGTGGGATCAACCCAACTCCCTGCATCGTGGCCAGTGTTTGGGATTCAGATGAAATGGTCTGGCGCAGCACGGGTGCAGAGTGGGAGTAGAATATATGGAAAGGCGCCTCGAAAAGACCATGTGTGCCATATGTGCCTGCGCTTTGGCGCTGACGGTGACGGGATGCGTCGAAACCGCTCAAGAGGTAGCGATCAGCGAACCCGACCCGGAACTGAACTTCGTTCGCGGTTACCGAAGTGTTGCGGACGAGTGCCAGCTTGTCGGCGAAACGGCGTTTACTGGCGATTTGCTCGACGATTCGGCCGATCTTGTGGCCTGTCCGACGGGAAGTGCAGCAATGGCAAGCCTAATGGCGGAAACGGGAGCGCCCGTAATCACCCAAACCAACAGCTTCTCGTTCTTCAGCATTCCCTACCGCTGAACCACATGCTTGCCCGGGACTTTGAATGGTCCTCTCTGTCGATGAGTTCAGGACAACTGCCGGACTACTCCGTAACATCCATCGAGAAGAAGTACGTCGCGCACAACGCTTGACCGGCAATGCCTGCAGGCGGTTCCATGCCAGTAAACATCGCTACGCCAAGGTAGGTAAACCCGGAGCTGTCCTCACTCCAGGTTGCCATATACGTGACTGGTTGGTCGCCACAAAGCGTGTTTCCCTGCCTTAGTGGGCCTGCATCGCCTGATACACGAAACACCTGAGCAACAGGCACGTCGCCAGACGCACCCCAATTGCCTGAACTTTTGGGGTCATAAACTTCGAGATCAAGAAACCTGCCGGTCTCGAAGACCATCCGCTTGGTGGACAAGATTACTGGCCCGGTAATCGCCATTGCCGTTTCGCTGGAAGGATCGAAAGCCTTTGAATCCTCAAAGAGCGGTTGGGATGATGCTGGACCTATCAATATCCACATTGCGATTAGCAGCATCAGGATCGATCGACACATTTGGTTCTCCATTGTGCGAAGTTGTTTGAAAACTTTAAAACACCTGTTTGCTATGCCATCGAATGCAGCGAGTGTCTCTGCCCATGGTTTCGAATGCTGCGCGCGCGATCAAGATCCGAGAAGGGCTCGGTGCGGTCATTGGCAGGTTTTTTTTAAGAATGTCTACTTTGCCGACTTTGCGGTCTGTCAGAAAAGGGAAAGAACCCGTGCGAGTTTTCCTGCCTTCGAACGTTAAGTGTCAGCGAGGTTCAAACGGCGCAGCGATCAGGCCGATGGCCAGATAAGGTTCAAGATCAAAACGACGATGAAAATGATCGGAAAGAAAATCAACGCTTGTTGAACTTTTGAACGGTTCTCAAACCAACCCATACTTCTTACAGCCCAATATGCGCCACCACACAAAAGACCCGTGACAATCGCGTGCAACCAATCCATTAGCAGTCCTCCGCAGGCAGCATAGTCACATCAGAGTAGCGACCATCCGCCGTTGTTATCCGCGCGCAAGCGCCAGTATCACGGTTAAACCAGAATGACGTGAGACCCTCGGAGCGGATCAACTCGTACCCGAGGTTCTGTATGCCCATCTCCGCTTGGCCGGCACGTGCTCCTTCGAATGCAGTCAAATCGCTTGAACTGCCAATAGCAGGTTGGCCCGGTTCGGTAGAAGTGCTTGGAGTATCACATGCGACAAGGCCAAGTGCTGCAAATCCAGCCACAAAGGGAACAAATGACTTCATTGGATTTCCTGCTTGTTGAACTCGGTGGCTACTCGATGCCGATACCAATATCAAAGGTGACCGGTTGCGCCCCGGCGTTTAGGACCTCGACCACATGATCGCCAGACTGCCAAAGTTGGCCTCGATAAGGGGTATCAGAAGAGATCAGGTCTAGAAGGAGCGAGCCATCCGGGTTGAAAATTTTGTAGTCCAACGCGCCACCGTGGGAACCCACGTCCACGCGCATGAACTGACCATCTGCTGCGCCGAGCACGTAGCTCACTGATGTATTCGGGTTCAAAGTGCCCGACATCGCTGCGCCGCTGGTACCTGCCGCGAATTGGACCCGTTGGGTTCCTGAAACTACGGGTAAACCGCCGGACCCCGCCATTGCGCCTTGGCCGTCATCGGCGGCCTGCGCGACGCTGAGTTCAGCGACTTGACCGTCGTTGGACACAAGACATCTCCAGACTGTCTCGCCTTTGTCTTGCAGCATGACGAGCGAATTTGCTTCGGAAAACTCTGTAGACAGAACAGTGCCGCTTTGTCCGTCCGGCCCACCCACAGAACGCAATTGGTCGATGCAACTGTCAATCGCGTCCTGTCCGACGTCAGCGGCCGAGGCGAACGTCGGCGAGATACAAAGAGACAAAGCCAGAACCTTTGATCGCATAACTAAACTCTCCTGGTATTAATTAGACACCGCCGCGTCGCGCAGTTGCTGCAATACGGCATCACATTCGCTGGCCGCTCCGACGATCGCATCCCCGTTTTCTTCCGCGTCCGGGGTCAGTTCTCTCAGGTTAGTGACAGCACGGTTAAAAACTTGATCGACCTGTTCTTCTGTCAGAAGGCCCTCCTGTTGCGCTGCATTTGCAATCCCACAAACACCGGCTGAAAGCCCGGTAGCGATGCCCATTCCAGCGCCACTGCCGATGCCCAGCATCCCGCCACCAATACCGCCCACAAGCAGCCCTATAACCAGTCCCAAAATCAGTTTACCCATTTGTTTTGTTTCCTAATGCTCTGAGGTTTGTCACCATTACAGAGGCTAATTTGCTCTATTCTTTTTCCTGCATAATCTCACCAAAATCACCAAATTCACCGACGGCGCCAGTATTGCTAACAGTGGCCTGACGGTCTCCGGCGCAAATTCAATTGCAAGTACCCACGGTAGGCCCAAGGGTAGCAGAAATAGCCCAGACAAGGGATCTCTTGGCTGTTCAAACCAGCCGAAGGTTCCTGTCATAAAGATGAAACTCGCGCCTGCCCACAGCAACATGAAAACCCAAATCGCGGCTTTGCACAGCATCAGTCATCGCAACGTTCCAGCAAGCTATTTCGCAAAACTAGAGCGTTCCTTCGTTAGTAAGCGACATTATACCGTCTGTGGAGCCGTCACTGTAAGCGATGCACTGCCATGGCGCGCGGTCCGGTCCGACGCCGACGCGCACAAACGTCCCGGCTTCAGAGAACTCCGAACCGAGCAGTGCCACATCCGGATTGTTGGTTGTCGCAGTGACATCACGCAAGCAAGCTTGCTCCGCCGCGTTTGGTGCCGCCGACGTAGCACTGGTTGTGCTACCTTCATCACAAGCGGTGAGAAGTGCAACCGCTGGAAAAGCCAAAAGAAAGTTTTTCATAATGTACCCTGTTTCACGTTGACCTAGGAAAGCGCCGAGGCGCTTTCTCCGGGATCTTAATTTTGTCCCATACTCAACAATACGGTATTCACTTGGTTGGTCAAATTTTTGCGATTTGAATACGCTACCTAATTCAGTCCAATCAAATTGTGTCCGCTTCGGGGTCAGGGCAAACGTTCGATGCGTAGTAGGGCCATAGGCCGGATAAACGGCAGCTTCGGGCTCAGAGCAGCCGTTTGCCGGGTTCTGTCTGAGTGACCGCTACGCGGACGGAGCGGTCATTCAAAATTCGCCGGAACAGCGTCAATCGCTGGTACGACATGAAAAGCTCGACGGGTCCCGAGGGTCACCTTTGCCGACATAAATTGCGACTTGTGGATAGGCGCAAATAGGTCTGGCCCCAGCAGGCTGAGCCTTTTCGTCTAGCCAATAGGCCATGATCTCGTCTGGTGCCTCACCTGTCTCCGCCCAATTATCGATCTCAGAGAGGAAATTCACCCAAGAAGGACCAGGGCCACCAAAACAGTGCTCCACTCCGGGCATCATGAACAGTCGGACATCCTCGGCAGCACTTGGATCATGTGCAAGTAAGTCGTCATAGTAGCCGACCATCGCCAGCCCGGATTGTGCGTTATCAGACCAACCGGAGTACAACAGCATCTTCCCGCCACGTTCGCGATACATCGACAGATCGGGGTTTGTAGCATTTAAAGTTTCTGCAGCCGCTGACGCATCATTTTCGTATGTGCCGAAATCGAAGTTCTCATACGTCCAGTTGGGATCATGATAGACAAAGTTCTGCATGATCCCATTTCCGAAACTGAAGAATGCGCTGGGAGAAACCGGTTCTTCAAACCCACCCGATCCGACGCCTTCCTGGAAGCCGGCGTCGTCGTCCTGGTACTTCATTCCACCCGTCAACCAGCGGCTCCAACCACCCTCGGCGGTTTCCCCGCCGAATGGGAAACCGTAGTAGAGGCTTTCGCCTGCAGCATCTTTCGGACCGTCGTAGACCACCTTGAACGCGGCGACTTCCTTGGCGCTCAGGCAGCCCTCGAACTCGCCTGCTTCGCATTGCAGGCTTTCAACGTCGAATGTGCAGGTTCGCGGATCGTTGAGGATGCCATCCTCGAGCCCGTCCAACGCATCGCAGGCTGCCAGATAGGAAGTCTCTACCAGCGCTTGTGCTTCCGGCCCAACGACCGCCTGCTCTAAATCGTTCGGGTCGGGGTACATTGCCTGATTGATTTGGGTGGCCTGAACCGCGATACCGGTCCAGTCAACAGCATAGGCGCCTGCAGCGACCGCGTCGAAATCTTCGGGATAACGCAGCGCAGACATTATTGCTTGCCCGCCACCGCGAGAGCACCCGGTGAAGTAGCTGCGAGAAATCTTCTGCCCGTAGTATGCGTCCGTAAGGGCCTTGGCCGTGACCGCGGTCCGATGCACCGCCAGATGTCCAAAATTGACCAAGGCCTCCAGATCGTTAAGAGCCCAGCTGGCATCTGCGGGATGTCCCTGATGTCCGGTATCGGTGCCGACCGTCGCGTACCCAGATTGAAGCGCTCCGTACAGAAGCGCTGTATTCATCACTGATCCGACAAAACCGCCCCCGCCACCCATGACGAATTTGCCATTCCAGCCGTCTGGTAGAAGAAGCTCAAAATGTATCCTGCCGCCGATCACGCCGGTGACCGAGCAATGCGCGGCCGGGTCCTCCGAGGGCTGCACGACGAGATAGTCGACATCCGGAAGCGGAATGAGCGCGTCCAAGTTACAGGCCGGTTGGCCCCAAGCGGCTACAGGGGCGTGCAACGCAATACCTGCCATGACGATTTTTGCAAAAGCTTTTAACATGCCTTCCCCTTCTTCTTGGATTTGCCATTGGGATAGTAACCTCAAATGGCAATCGTAAACATGGGGCTGTGACATAAGCTATACTGAGCTCGTGTCGCCGTCTGTGGTACGTATTCTGAAAGTCCACGAGGGGCTCAAAGCCGTCATCCGACGGCATTAGCGATTAGACCGGTTTGTGGTTGCGAGCGGTCATTGGGGCCGCTCTCAGGATTGGTCCGACATCGGCCCTCCCAGTACTATTCAACGAGTTTTCAAGCTCAACTCCGAGATCCTACCGTCGCCTGACCCTCTCTCGATTACGCTCCCGACGTTCGATGTTGATCCGGTGGTCGCGGCCCAATGCCCGGTAGAAGCCCGGTCCCTTGGACCAGTTCAGAAAGTGGGCAAAGCTGTCGACCTGATCGTCGTTGCGTCCGCGTGGAAAGGACTGAAGCTCCCGTTTGAATACCGGCAGCCAGGGTGCATCTGCAGGCAGATAAACCTTGCCCTCTTCGACAGGACCGCAAGCGGACTGGAACCGGGTTTCCTTGTCCTTGTCGGGTTTAATGCGTTCGTAGCGCCGACGGTCATCACGAAACAATTCGTCCAAAAGAGGTTTGCCGGAGGCCGCATCTTCGATCAGGACACGATCGGGATCCCAACGGCCGACAAGTTGCAGTGCCTTGGCTTTCAGGTCTGGGTAGTCTACCTGCCCGCGCCAGACGTCGATAAGATGCCACGCATTTTCGCGGAACCCCCAGGTTGTACAGACAGAGAAATCAGACCGGGGGTCTGCCGACATGCCCGTATCCCAGCTCTGAACCACCAGTTGGAACCAGCGGCGATCTTCGATGGTCTCGTAGGTGCCAAACCACTCCCAGCGCAAGGGCGACCCGTCGGGAGCAATGGGGTTCTGCTGATACTGGCAATTGAACACGGCCGCGCCCATTTCGCGACGCTTGGTATCCAGCGTTTGCTGATCCAAACGGGACGGGCACAGGAGATCACCCGGTTTGCGGCGCATGACCCTTCCACGCCCAAGAGAAACCACCTCATGGCCTTCTGCGATGGCAGGCAGATTCAGATGCCGGTAGGTCCCGCGTTCGAGCAGATAACCCGGCGGATCCATCTCGTGCAACCGTTGCGCAACCATAACCACACGCCCTTCGGCCGGATTGTCGAAGCGCGACAACAAGGTCCCCTCAATGAACTCCTGCGCCTTGACCAGCTCGGCTTCGGAGCCGGCATCTCCGGCTTTCAGCAGGTCATCGATGATGATGTAATCGGCGCCATGACCGGTGACAGAACTTCCAATGGAGACAGCCTTACGGCTGCCTCCCTTTGTGGTGCGGATTTCTTCTGAGGTGTTGCCCTTTTTAGCCAAGACCGTTTCAGGGAACATTTCCCGGTACCAGCGCGCAGACATGATCCGACGACAACCTTCGGAATGTTTGCGCGCCAGATCCAACCCATAGCTGGCAACGATGATCTTGGCGCTGGAGTTATGACCGAGAAGATAAGCGACATATGCAACGGCCACGGTGACCGATTTCAGGCAACGTGGCGGGATGTTGATGATCAGTCGCTTGTTTTCGCCTCGACGGACATTGTCCAACTCATGGCACATGGCCCGCACATGCCAGGCCGGATCAAAGCTGCGGTCAGTTCCCTGGTGCAGCGTGCCAAACACACGCCAAACGAAGGGAAAGAAATTGTTCCGGCAAACCTCGCGAGCGGCTTGCACGACGATTTTTGGATCAGGAGTCGTCATCTTCCGCCTCCTCGTTTTCCAGATCACCGTCACCGTCCAGTTGGCTGGAAAAGAAATCCCGGAGGATGTCGTAGTCGACAGCGTCGGGCTCAACCGTACGGACGCTTTCTTGCGCGTCCAATTCACTTGCGTTGAACAGATCTGTGTCCAGCTTAAGCAGCGCCATCAACAATTTCGTGTCGCCCTTCAACGCGCCTGCCGTGAACCGCTTGGCAATTGCCTCAGCCTTGGAAATCCGGATTTCGTGGCTGCCTTCGCGAACCGTAATCTTGGTTTCCAATTCACGTTTCAAGCTGGCATTCACCCCCTTGGCACCTTTCGGCCGCCCTTTCGGATTGCCGGATCGGCCTTTTTTGAATTGGGTCGCTTTGGGCGGTTTGCCGTAGCCGACCTCATACTCTTTCGTATCGTCAGACATGACCCACCTCCTGTTCTGAAGTGGTATCGTTGGCCGCAAAACGCGCATCGAACGTCTGGCCTGTTACCGCGTGCACGGCGCTATCACCGGTCATCTCCTGCCAACGGCGGATGGCCACATCGACATAAGCCGGGTCGAGCTCAATAAGCCGCGCTTGGCGCCCGGTTTTCTCAGCTGCCAGCAGAGTCGCGCCGGACCCGCCAAAGGCGTCCAGCACGACATCGCCGCGGTGGCTCACATCCATGATGGCATCTGCAACCAGAGCTGTCGGCTTCACCGTGGGATGATCCGCGAGATCCGCCTCGCGCCCTGCCCCAAAGCTGTTCACACCGGCGTAATCCCAGACGTTGGTCCGGTTGCGCCCGTGTTTGCCCAGCTCGACGTTGTTGATGTGCGGCGCACCAGGCTTCTTGAAAATGCAAATCAGCTCATGCTTTGAGCGATAAAGGCTGCCCATGCCTCCGTTCGTCTTGTTCCAGACGCAGAGATTGATGAGGTCCAATCCAGCTGCTTTGCCCGCCGTAATCAGTTCTTCGATATGACGCCAGTCCATGCAGATCATCGCGATGCCTCCGTTCGGCAGGCAGTCAAACAACTGCGTGATCGCGCCTGAAAGAAAGCCGCGGAACTCGCTATCCGTCATTTCTCCCGACGCCATGGCAAACTCGCGGTGTTCGGCGCTATTGCCGGACCGCACATGCCCATTGACAGGCACGTTGTAAGGCGGATCGGTGAAGACTATCTGCGGGGTCTCGCCTTCCAGCAAGGTGTCGTAGCTCTGGGCTTGAAGGGCGTCCCCGCAGAAAATGCGATGATCTCCGAGAACCCAGAGGTCGCCCGGCTCCGTGACTACGGGTGCCGCAGGGTCCGGCGTCTCAACAGTTTCCGCTACAGATACCGTCACCTCACCGACGCTGTCGATAATGATGTCGATCTCCGGTGTTTCGAACCCTGTGATGTCCAGATCAAAGTTCAACTCGCCATCAAGGCTGAGGTCCATCAGCTCGGAAAATTCGATCTGCAACGCCGCTTCATTCCAGTCCGACAATTCCGCCAGCTTATTGTCCGCAATGCGCAGAGCGCGCACTTCCGCTTCTGACAAATGATCCGCGACAACAGTCGGTACGGAATTCAACCCCAGGGCCTTAGCGGCCTCATAGCGGCCATGACCCGCGATGATTGTGCCCGAACCATCCAACAGGATCGGAGTGACAAAGCCAAACTGGGCCACCGATGCTTTCAGTTTGTCGACATTCTTGGCCGCGTGCACGCGGTTGTTGTTGGCGTAGGGCTTGATCTGGCTGATCTGGGATTGGATAACTTTTTCGGCCATCCAGATAGGCGTATTGGACGCCCGAACGTTGCTGTGTGTGTTTTTGGCAGGCATAACCGCCTCCTTTTGCGTGACGCCGCGCGGACGTCGAGATGGAGGGATCGCGCTGGAAAATCGGAGAGAGCACAAATCGCAACTCCCCGGACCAATCGATCCGAGACGTTGCTCCTTTGAATGCTCTCTGCGGAAACCTGTGTTTCCAATGAGTGCTGCCTGCGGGAGCAGTTTCCCGCCCTGATAGTCCGGGCGATTAGGTCGAATGTAGGTGCCATCAATACGAGACGCAACCCCCCAAACTAAAAGTAACCAATTAAGATTGTTGACGAATAATCGGGGGTACGCCAGCAACGCCCTTCAAAACACACGCCTCAAGTAATCGCTTCAGAAAGAGCTGGACTGTTGCCGTCAACCACGCATCACTGAACCCACACCCGAGCCATTCGGGCGCTCCTCGGTACCGGGGTTCGGCATCTAGCCAGCCCCAAATCAGAGGAGACAATACATGTCCAAGCGGAAGCAAACCAAAATTGACAAAGTGCAACACTTGTTGCGCCGCCCGAGCGGCGCCAGCCTTGAGGCGCTCTGCAAAGCAACGGGATGGCAGCCTCATTCGGTCCGAGCAGCTCTAAGCGGTCTGCGGAAAAAAGGCGTCGCAATTGAACGGCGGACATCCGACAAACCAAATGGACCATCCACATATCATCTGGCGGCGGGAACTGGAGAAGCGTCATGACCAAGACGAGCGATGTCGCCGATCTCGCCGCCATGGGTCGATCGGATCTGGTCACGCTTTGGCAGCAACTGTTTGATCAACCCGCCCCCGCCATGCTCAGCCAACCCTTTCTGCGCCGCTTTATCGCCTTTGAGATGCAGTCCCGCCGTCATAGCAGGCTACCCCGCCAGGTCAAAGCCACGCTGGAAAAGGGCTCTGGGAAGAAACCCCGGCCTACATGCCCTGCCCTAAAACCCGGCGGGCGCCTGCTACGCGAGTGGAATAGTGTGACCCATGTAGTCGACGTTACAGAAGACGGCTTCACTTGGAACGGTCGGTCCTATCGCTCACTCTCGGCCATCGCCCGAGAGATTACCGGCGCGCATTGGTCAGGGCCGCGTTTCTTTGGGCTCACCGGCAAGGCGGCCAAATGAGCCCGCGCCGTAAAATCCGATGCGCCATCTACACGCGCAAGTCCTCAGAAGATGGTCTGGATCAGGACTTCAATTCGCTGGATGCGCAATATGAGGCCTGCGCGGCCTATGTCGCAAGCCAGCGACATGAAGGCTGGACCCTGTTGTCCGGGCGCTACGATGACGGTGGCCTGTCGGGCGGCACCCTAGAGCGACCCGCCCTTCAGCGCCTTCTTGAAGAGATCGATGCCGGGCGTATTGACATGGTGGTGGTCTACAAGATTGACCGGCTGACCCGGTCGCTTACCGACTTCTCTAAGCTGGTCGACCGGCTGGAACAGGCAAACTGTTCTTTTGTGTCCGTCACGCAGGCCTTCAATACCTCATCTTCCATGGGCCGGTTAACGCTGAATGTGCTGTTGTCCTTTGCTCAGTTTGAACGGGAAGTCACCGCCGAACGTATTCGCGACAAGATTGCAGCGTCGAAGAAGAAGGGGCTTTGGATGGGTGGCAACCTGCCTCTGGGCTATGATCGCCACCCCGATCCGAAGGCAAGAACGCTGGTGGTGAATGAAGAGGAGGCCAGAACGGTCCGGCATCTCTTTGGGCTTTATGACGAGCTTGGTTGCCTGCGCAAAGTAGAAGAACGGGCAACGGCAGAAGACCTGCGGTCAAAACGGGTTGTTCGGACAGATGGCAGTGTGAAGGGGGATTGTCCGCTGTCACGGGGTCAAATCTATTACCTGCTGCGCAATCCGGTCTATCTCGGAAAAATCCGCCACAAGGATAAGATCTGGGACGGACAACATCCGGCGATCATCGATCAGGACATCTGGGACCGGGTGCAGGAAAAAATGCGACAGGCCTCCAACCGCTCGCGGGCACGCGGCGACTCCGATGCGCGCCAACACTCCACTGACCCCGGGGCCTGGCTCACCGGTCTGCTGTATGACGAAACTGGTGATCGGTTGACGCCGACCCACACCACGCGCAAAGGCCGACGGTTGCGCTACTATATCTCCAATCGACTGATCTCAGGCGGCAAGGATATCTCTGGCTGGCGACTGCCCGGCCCAGCGCTGGAAAACGCGGTCATTGATGTCATCGTCAGACATTTGCAAGACGCCGCCGCGGCGCACCAAGTACTGGCGCAGCCGGAGGCCGGGTCAGCCGAGGCAGTTCAGACTTCAGTTGCGGATTTGGTAACCCGGCTTCTAGGCCATGGCTGTCAGATCGGCGCTGCTCTTCTGGCCAAAGGCAAACTTGCACGAGGACAGATCGACCTCGAATTTAACCCCAAAACTCTGGCAAGCGCACTTGGCATCGCGGCCGATCATCTGCACCCGGATCTCACCCACGTCACCGCATCTTTCGATCTGTGCCGCCGCGGCGTCGAGGCCAAGGTCATCGCCGGAGACATGGCACCCCAACCTGATCCCCACCTCCGGTCCATGCTGATCCGCGCCCATGGCTGGGCCCGTGATCTGAAGGCCGGAGTTCAACTGATGGAGATTGCCCGCCGCGAAAGCGTCCCTGACGCCTTCATCCGCACCCGTGCTCAGCTCGCCTTTCTCTCACCAAAGATTCAAACGGCGATTCTCGACGGGAGCCAGCCGCCCGAACTCACACTCAAGCGTCTGGTCAGCGTGACCCACCCACTTGAATGGTCCGAACAGGAACGCCTGTTCGGCTTCTGACATCTCCAGCTCCTGCGTCCCTGATACAGACTTCGCCCTCCCTGATCCGGCGGAACAATTCCCTGTTCGCACGAGGAAATTCCCTGTTCCACCTTTTAGGGAATTTGCAACATAAACCTCTGAGAAACATACAGTTCTGATAGAAGAAATGACGGAAGTCAGTCCCGGTTTGCGAATATTCCCTGTAAATTGCAGGTTATCAGGGAAATCCAGCCCAAAGCGACCCCGCTAAAATGCGACACTGAGACTCGCGCCTGAATTGTCCTCTGAATGTACGGTTTGCTTCGTCTCTGATTGAAAGCGCATGCGCCAACGCGCGGGAATTGCGTAACAATTCCGGATCAGAAAATACAACTGAAGTGAGACAGGTATGAGTGGCGGGGAGACAGGGATTCGAACCCTGGGGACGCTCTCACGCCCAACGGTTTTCAAGACCGCCGCATTCGACCACTCTGCCACCTCCCCGGCGCAGGCAGCGGTCTAGGACGAACATCGGTTGGTGGCAAGTCCAAAAGAGGGATTTCTTGCCGAAGCCGGACCCGCGGTCTTTCCTTGAAACAACCCGCAGGTTATGATTTGCGCGATGACTGCAGGAGGCCGGCAAAAGAACCGGTCGAACCGCAGTCGGGGCCAGCCACGCAAAGGCCCTACAGGCAAGGGATAACACAATATGAAGCGAGCGACAGAGACACGCTTTGGACCGCGGCCGTTGGCGGTGCTGGTTGTTGCAATAACTGCGCTGACGGGATGCGACGAAGCTTTGAACGCAGGCAAGTCTTCCTCGGAAGCAGCCAGTGACGATGGGCAGACCCAAAGCAACACCACGGAACTGTTCCCCGAAGTCGCCAGCGGCTCTCAGCGCGATGTTGAAGCGCCGGACGTCTTCGAAGTGACCGAGGCCGGGCTCTGGGATGGGCGTCCCTCGTTGGGTGGCATCTGGGTGGCGCACCCCAGCGCGTCTCAGCCCGAGCGGGTCGCCATCAAAAACACAAGCAACAACAAGACCGTAACGGGCGCCTTGTTCCGCCGGGAACAAAACCTGCCTGGGCCGGCCCTTCAGGTGTCCTCGGCAGCGGCTGAAAAACTGGGAATGCTTGCCGGCGCTCCTGCCCGTCTGCAGGTGGTTGCACTCCGCCGCGAAACGATCGAGCCGGAGCCTGCGCCGGAACCCGAAGCAGCCCCGACCGAAGAAACTGCAAGCGCCGCCGAAGCAACCGCAGCCGAAGAAGCCACAGCGGCCGGACCCGACGAAAGTGCCGAAGAAAAGCCGGCCAAGCGGAAATGGTGGCAGAAAAAGACACCTGAAAACACCGGTGCCGTGGTCGCCGGTGCTGCCGCGGCCGGAGCGGCCGCAAGCGCCGCCGCCGAAGAAACTGCGCCCGCGATTGAGGAAGCGGCAGATGCGTCCGCGACCGCTGCATTGACGGATCCGGTCGTCGCACCGCCACCCGCCCAGAAAAAACGCAAGTGGTGGCAGAAGAAAGATCCCAATGAAATTACCGAGACGCCGCTGGACCCGATCGCAGGTGCTGCGGCCGCCATAGACGCATCCGAGCCGACGCCGGCTGCGGCGGCCAGTGCCACAGCCGCATCGTCGAACCTGACCAAACCCTATGTTCAGATCGGAACGTTCGGAGTTGAAGCGAACGCGAAAGCCGCCGCCGAAAAGGTCCGCATGAACGGATTGACGGCCGAAGTTCTGGAACTGGAGTCGGCGGGCAAGTCGGTCTGGCGTGTACTGGTCGGCCCTGCCACAACGCGCGCCGAACGCAAAGCGATCCTCGGAGATATGAAAGACCTGGGCTTTACCGATGCCTTTATCGTGAAGAACTGAACAGGAGGGTCCAATGCTGACCTCATTCAAATCGGCTGTTCTGGCCGCGGGCCTTGCCCTGCTGGCCCTGCCGGTTCACGCCTTCGACACGTCCGCGCGCGCGGCCTACGTGATCGATCAGACGACAGGCACTGTGCTGTTGTCGAAGAATGCCGATGAACCGCTTCCACCGGCATCGATGTCAAAGCTGATGACGCTCTACGTGGCATTCGAAGCTCTGCGCGACGGTCGACTGACGCTGGATGAAACGCTTCCGGTCTCGGAGCATGCCATGAGCTATGGCGGCTCGACCATGTTCCTGAACACGCAGGACCGGGTCCGGGTCGAGGACCTTCTGCGGGGCATCATCGTCCTGTCTGGCAATGACGCCTGTGTCGTGATCGCCGAAGCGCTCAGCCCGGACGGTACCGAGGCCGGCTTTGCTCGCTACATGACCCAACGCGCCAGGCAGATGGGAATGAACCACTCGAACTTCACCAACTCGAACGGCTGGCCTGCTGCGGGTCACATGATGTCGGTTCATGATCTGGCCGTGCTGGCCGACAGGCTGATCACCGATTTTCCCGAATACTATCCGCTGTTTGCCGAGGAAACCTTCGAATTTGACGGCCGCGCCCCGTCGAACGTGAACAACCGCAACCCGTTGCTGAAACTGGATATCGGTGCCGATGGCCTGAAGACCGGCCACACGCAAGAGGCGGGCTATGGCCTTGTCGGATCGGCCAAGCAAGGCGATCGCCGGGTGGTCTTCGTTCTTTCCGGGCTCGACAGCATCTCTCGCCGGGCAGAGGAGGCTGAGGCCGTGGTTAACTGGTCGTTTCGAAATTTTATCGAGAGGACAGTTGCCAACGCCGAGACGCCGATAGCACAGGCCAAAGTGTGGATGGGCGCGCAAAAGACGGTTGGGCTTGTGCCCGACGGTGACCTCACCCTTCTGTTCCCCGTTCTGGGCGATCAGAACGTGCAGGCCGAAGTCGTGTATCAAGGCCCGATCAACGCTCCGATCGCCAAGGGCCAACAACTGGCCGAACTTGTGATACAACCCGAAGGTTTGCCCGAAATCCGGCGCCCTCTGGTCGCGGCCGAGGATGTGGCGATGGGCGGGTTCCTGGTGCGGCTGATGACCGTGGGCGGCATCGTCCTGAAAGACATGATCAATACCCCGCTGGAGTCGATGTGAGCCCGCGCGGTCTGTTCCTGACATTCGAGGGGATCGACGGTTCAGGCAAGTCCACGCAGGCCCGCAGGCTGGCAGAAAGTCTCGAGGCGGCCGGACATGACGTTGTTCTGACGCGCGAACCGGGCGGTTCGCCCGGGGCCGAGGAAATTCGCCGGTTGGTCCTGGAAGGCGACCCCGACAGGTGGTCGGCTGAAACCGAAATCCTTCTGTTCACGGCCGCACGACGCGATCATTTGGAGCGCACGATCGAACCGGCCTTGAATGCGGGTAAGATCGTGATTTGCGATAGGTTCGCCGACAGCACCCGAATGTATCAGGGCCTGTCGCGCGGAGATCTGCGCGCGTTGGTGGACCAACTCCACGGCCTGATGATCGGCCGCGAGCCTGATCTGACCTTGCTGATCGATATGGATCCGGAAATCGGCCTCTCCCGCGCCAAGGGCCGGCAAGGCACCGAAGAACGGTTCGAGGATTTTGGCCCGGCCCTTCAAAAACGCATGCGCTCGGGTTTCCTTGCGCTGGCGGACGAGTTCAAGGACCGGTTCCATGTGATCGATGGCAATCGCGACGTGGACAGCGTGGCCGTGGATGTGAGAGAAACCGTCCTGAAGGTTCTGCGGTAATTCACGAATGAGCGACGACACACCCACACCGGACCAGGCGCCCGGCGCGCTTCACCCGCGCGAGACACGCAGGCTGTTTGGACAGGATGCGGCCGAGCAAGCCTTCCTGACCGCCTTTGCGTCTGACCGGCTGCATCACGCGTGGCTTCTGACCGGCCCTCGTGGCGTGGGCAAAGCGACCCTGGCATGGCGCATCGCGCGGTTTCTGCTGGCCACGCCGCCGCTACACGATGACGGGCTGTTCGGCGCGCCCGAGGCTCCGACGACACTCGACATCGCGCCGGACCACCCGGTTGCAGCGCGGATGCTGGCGGGGGCCGAACCCGGTCTGGCCGCGATCACCAGATCCCTGAATGATCAAGGCCGCCTGCGTAACGAAATCGTTGTCGATGACATCCGAAAATTGGGGCGCTTCTTCGGCCTCAGTTCAGCGGACGGCGGGCGCCGCGTGGTTATCGTGGATGCGGCAGACGAAATGAATGTCAGCGCCGCAAACGCGTTGTTGAAAATGCTCGAAGAGCCCCCTGCCCGCACGACACTGCTGCTGGTTTCGCATCAGCCGTCACGGCTGTTGCCGACGATCCGCTCGCGGTGCCGTACCCTGCGCCTGTCACCGCTGTCGCCGGAGGACATGAAATCGGCGCTGGCACAGACCGGGGCCGAATTGCCTCCGCAATCCGATCACCTCGCGGCTTTGGCCGCCGGTTCCGTAGGCGACGCGGTACGGCTGATCAATCTGGGCGGGATGGAGATCTATGCCGAGCTGATCCAGATACTTGGCACCCTGCCCCGCCTCGACCGCCAGCGCGCGCTGGCTTTGGCCGAAGCGGCCGCGCAGCGCGGAGCAGCCGAGCGCTATGACCTGCTTTTGAATCTGATTGACATCGCCCTTTCTCGCCTTGCTCTGACAGGTGCGACCGGCGCGCCTCCGCAGCCCGAAGCTGCGCCAAACGAAGCCGAAGTTCTGTTGCGCCTGTCATCCTCGCGCCCACAAGCCTTGGGCTGGGCCGAGGCCGCATCCATCATCACGGCCCGTGCGCGGCACGGGCAGGCGGTGAACCTTGACCCTGCCGCCGTCGTCCTAGATACGGTGTTCAAGATTCAGGAAACCGCCGGTCCGAGCAGATGAGCGACACGCCCCAACCTCCCGCAATCACTGACAGCCATTGCCATCTGGATTTCCCGGATTTCGAGGGCCAGTTGGACGCAATCATCGCTCGTGCGGTCGAAGCGGGCGTGACACGCATGGTGACGATCTGCACACGTCTGCGCAATGAGCCGACCGTGCGCGCGATCGCCGAAACACATGCCCCGGTTTTCTACGCTGCGGGCACCCATCCCATGAGCGCGTCCGAAGAGCCACTGGCGAGCGTCGACGAACTCGTCGCATTGTCCCGACATCCGAAATTTGTCGGCATCGGCGAAACCGGGCTGGACTATCACTACACCGCCGACAGCGCCGAAATACAAAAACGCTCGTTGAGGGTTCACATTCAGGCCGCCCAAAGTACAGGCCTGCCGCTGATCATTCACGCCCGTGCAGCCGACGAGGACATGGCGGCGATCCTGCAGGACGAGTTTCGGAACGCACCTTACTCCTGTGTGATGCATTGCTTCTCGTCTTCGGCCGAACTGGCACGGGCAGCGTTGGATTTGGGGTTCTACCTCTCCATGTCCGGCATCGCGGCCTTTCCAAAAAGCCAAGAGCTGAGGGATATCTTTGCGGCAGCGCCTGTCGATCGAATTCTGATAGAGACCGACGCACCATACCTGGCCCCGCCGCCGCACCGGGGCAAGCGGAACGAGCCCGGCTATACCGCTTTCACCGCCCGGGTCGGCGCCGAACTGTTTGGCATGGACTACCCGGATTTCGCCGCGCAGACCCAAGCGAATTTTGATCGACTGTTTGCGAAGGCGGCCGCCTACCCGGTTGCCGAATGAGCATGCTGCGGTTCACGATCCTGGGCTGTGGCTCCTCTGGCGGTGTCCCCCGGTTGGGTGGGCATTGGGGAGATTGTGACCCGCAAAATCCGCGCAATATCCGCCGCCGGTGCTCGATGCTGGTTGAACGGGACGGGCCGGACGGCACGACCTCGGTTCTGATCGACACGACCCCGGACATGCGCAACCAACTGCTGGACACCGGAACCGGACGCCTCGACGCCGTTGTCTACACACACTCGCATGCCGATCATGTCCACGGCATCGACGACCTGCGCATGATCGTTTTCAACATGCGCGCGCGGGTGCCCGTTTGGGCGGATGGCGACACGCAAAACGCATTGCTGGGGCGGTTCGGCTACGCGTTCATTCAACCCGAAGGCTCACCCTATCCACCGATCCTCGACCTGAAGACAATTGACGGTCCGTTCGAGATAGACGGTCCGGGAGGATCAATCCCGTTTCGCCCGTTCAAGGTGAACCACGGATCGATCGATGCGCTTGGTTTTCGTATGAACAACCTGGCCTATCTGCCTGATGTTGCGGAAATCTACGATGATGCCTGGCCCGAGCTTCAGGGATTGGACTGCCTCGTGATCGACGCGCTGCGCCGGGACCCACATCCGACCCATGCCCACCTGGAAAAGACCCTTGGCTGGATCGAACAGCTAAAGCCGGCTCGGGCGGTTCTGACCAATATGCACATCGATCTGGACTATGCAGCCGTCGATGCCGAGACCCCTGACCATGTCGAGCCTGCCTATGACGGCATGGTGATCCGGCAGCCATTGTAGGACATCGGATTGCACGCGCTTCCCCCAGCTCTGACCGAACAGCCTGGATTGAGGTCGTGAGATGTTGCAAAGCCTGATCGACGTCATCCTTCCGGTCTTTCTTGTGATTGGGGCTGGTTATGTCTCGACGCTGACGGGCTATTTCAAAGAAGTTCATATCGATGGGTTGATGAAGTTCACGCAGGGGTTCGCAATCCCCTGCCTGCTGTTTCTGGCCATCGCCCATCTGGACCTGAGCGCCAGCTTTGACCCGCGCCTTCTGGGCAGTTTCTATACTGCCGCAGCTCTGTGTTTCCTTGCGGGGGTATTTGGCGCTCGCCTGATATTCAAGCGCGAATGGGAAGACTGCGTTGCGATCGGGTTCTGCTGCCTGTTTTCGAACTCGGTCCTGCTGGGCCTGCCGATCACCGAACGCGCCTATGGGCCCGACAACCTGACCGGAAACTATGCGATCATCGCGTTCCACTCGCCGTTCTGCTACTGCGTCGGCATTACCGTGATGGAGGTCATCCGCAACCGAGGCAATGGCGGTATGCGCATGGCCCGATCGGTGCTTTCGGCAATGTTCAAGAACGCGCTGATCCTGGGCATCGCTCTGGGCTTCATCGTCAATCTCACGGGCGTCGGCATTCCGGCTGTGGCAGACGAGGCCCTGAGCCTGGTGACACGCGCAGCACTGCCCGGCGCCCTATTCGCCCTGGGCGGAGTTCTGGTCAAGTACAAGCCCGAAGGTGACCTGCGGACAATCGGCTATGTTTGCTGCGTTTCACTTGTTCTGCATCCAAGCCTGGTCTGGTTGTTCGGTACAGCGACCGCCCTGCCGCAAGATCTTTTCCGCTCGGGCGTTCTGAATGCGGCGATGGCGCCCGGATTCAACGCCTACATCTTCGCCAACATGTATGGCCGGGCCAAACGAGTTGCCGCCTCTTCGGTGTTGATTGGCACAGGCGTGTCCATTCTTACGGTATGGATGTGGTTGACGTTGCTCGGATAAAGACGAATTGACTTTGCGGGAGGGCGCCACACCTATCCCGAAACAGAACAAGGAAGCCCCAGCATGCCGACTGCCGTCATCGTAGCGCATGGCCAACCGTCCGACCCAGACCCGGCCGAGGCATCTCTGGCCAGACTGGCCGCTCGGATCGATCAACTGACGGATAGAGTCACAGTCAGATCGGCGACCCTCGCCGCGCCAGGCGCGCTGGAAAAGGTCCTTGATGAGATTCCGGACGGCAGCGCGATTTTTCCATTGTTCATGGCGAAAGGGTGGTTCGTGACTTCTGCGCTTCCCAAACGCCTTGAAGGGCGCGCAGTTCGGCAACTCGACCCGCTGGGCGTTGACCCGCAGCTACCCAACCTGGTGGCGCGCGCCCTGCAACCCTTGATCGACGAGCAAGGTTGGAGCACCACGTCCACGGATCTGCTTATTGCCGCACACGGCTCAGGCCGCAGCCGCAACCCGGCAGCCGTCACCCACGAATTCGCTGACCGTTTGGCCGGGTTGATATCACTGAAATCAATCCGCTGTGGATTTGTCGAAGAACCCCCATCGATCAGTGACGCCGCCCAAATGACCGGGGATCATGCGATCTGCCTGCCGTTCTTTGCCTGCACCGGGGGCCACGTGTTGGATGATATTCCCGCCGAGCTGGGCAAGGCCGCATTTCGTGGCCCGGTGCTGCCTGTGGTCGGCGAGTTGGATGAAATCCAGTCGCACATCGCGCGGACATTGGACGGGGCTTTCGCTGAGTAGTCAAGCAACCAGCCTACCGACGCACCGGTCTACTCCGGTGCCCGCGCCTCTTCGGAATAGAAGCGATGGCACGACCGACCGTTTCGCTTGGCCTCGTAAAGGGCCAAATCCGCCGCGTGCAGAATCTCAGCCGGTTTCGGGGACAGAAACTGTGACGTAAGTGCGGTCCCGATGCTCGCCGAAATCGCGCAGGTCTCGCCCTCGAAAACCATCGGTTTCTGAAGGCGGCCAATCAGGCGATTGGCGATCCGTTCAAGCTGAGCCCTGCTCGACAGGCTTTTGAATATCAGAACAAATTCATCGCCGCCGATCCGGGCGACCGTGTCGTCGCTGCGGGTTTCTTCCAGCATGATCCGGGCGGCCTGGGACAGCACATAGTCGCCCGCGGCATGCCCCAATTCGTCGTTCACGGCTTTGAAGAAATCCAGGTCCAGATGCATCAACGCAAAAGTGGATTTCGTTGAAACCAAATGCTCGAGAATGTGGTCCATCGCGCGCCGGTTCTTGAGGCCGGTCAGAGTATCCGTATAGGCCTGTTCCTCGGCCGCAAGCATTGCCCCCTGAAGCCGCAGGTTCAACGACCTCGAAGCCTCCATCGCCGCAGACTTGGCTTCGACCAGGTAGAGCAATTCAATTGCGAGGTCGGTTCCCGAGAAATCCGCACTTGTCAGTGCATAATCCCGTACAGCGTCCAGGATCGAGATCCCGAAGGACAGGTTGATAACCGCGCCTGCATCGTCAGGCAGCGGCGCCACCAAACCCTTCAATGCTGTGCGCGGTTCATCGTGAAGCTTGAGATGAAGCTTGGTACCTGCCGTCGCCATCAACGCCGGCATAGTCGTCACGGTTCTGGGCCTTACCAGTTCAAATATTTCCAGAAATTCGCTGCCAACCAACGGCTGGTCGGGGCGCAGTTTTTGCAGTGTCGGCCCGACCTGAAGGATACGCCCATCCTGATCCACCAAGGTGAACATCGGGCACAACGTCTCCAACATCCTGCCCAGTTGATCCAGATCCATCATCAGTTCCGCGCCCCCAGATCAAAGTGACGACCCTCGGCAAAGGCGCTTTCGACCAGAACCATCGAGATGACGTCCACCCCGCCCCTCTGCCCGGCATGCCTCAGAATCACGAGCGCGCCATAGTCGTCCGCCATTGCTCGCAAGATCCCGATCATGACATTGGCATACCCATCCAGCCCGGGATGGCAGCGCAGTTCGAATTCTGTGGGCGAACGCTCCAGCAGTTCCAGGGCAGGCAATTCAAGGTCAGAGACCGCCAGTTTGACCCGGTCGGCCAGATCATCCAAAGACTGCAGAAACTCGACATAGGTAACGCCGCCAAAGCGCAGAAGGCGCCGCAATCCTTCCATGTTGGGGTGTGAGACCAGATAGGTTCCGAGATCTTCCAGAAACTCGTCCCGCGAACGGTTCAATTGATCGCAGACCACGTCCAGCAGGCGATATGACTTTTCCCGGTCGTAGACGAGCATCGCTTCGAACTCGGCGAACCCAAGTTCAGCGGCCTCGGTCGCCCGAAGCCAGCGCTCACGCCCATAGGTCGCGCATACAAACGATTGAACTGCCCTGTTGATCAATCCGTGCATGAATGCCCTCAAAAAGGTTTCATGCCGATCCCACCTCAAAGATCTTAAGAAAGGCCAAATGCGGCAGTTCAAGATGCGGAAAATTCACGGAAATCTCAGGATGAGATATCCTGCCGTTCCAGCTGCCTGCCCGATGATGCGCTATCAGAAATCGGTCGGCGCGCCCCCTTCGGCTTTGCGACGTGCGACGAAGTCAGCCAGTTCCTCTCGGATCGCCTCATCCATGGGCGGAGCCTCAAAGCTGTTGATGATCTCCTTGAACATCAGATGCGCCCGTTCGGCTGTCCAGATCCCGCCCGCGACTTCCCAGCCCTCGTAGTTTTTCCAATCGCTCAGGAAGGGTTGATAGAACGCGGTGGTATAGCGATCCTGCGTGTGTTGGATGCCAAAGAAGTGCCCATCGTTCCCGACCGCGCGGATGGCTTCCAGTGCGATTTCGTCCGGGCCTGTGGCGCAGATCTCGGGCTGCATATATCTTTGGATTTGCTGCAATATCTCGCAGTCCATGATGAACTTCTCCGGGCTCGCGATCAGGCCGCCCTCCAGCCATCCGGCCGCGTGATAGACCATGTTGGTCCCCGACTGCACCGCCGCCCAGAGTGAATTCGACGTCTCCCAGACGGCCTGGCCGTCCGGCACATTGGCCGCGCAGACACCGGACGAGCGCAAGGGCAGCCCATAGAACCGCGCCATCTGGCCGGTCATCTGGGTCGACCGGATGTATTCAGGTGTGCCAAACGCAGGCGCACCAGACTTCATGTCGACATTCGAGGTGAATGTCCCGATGACACATGGGATGCCGGGCCGGACGTACTGGAACAAGGCAATCGCACACAGCGCCTCGGCCAACGACTGCGCAACGGCCCCGGCCATCGTCACCGGGGCCATGGCCCCAGCCAAAGTGAAAGGCGTGACGACAATGGCCTGCCCCCGCCGGGCCAGCCGCAGGCACCCGTCGATCATCGGGTGGTCGTGTTTCAGTGGCGAGGTCGAGTTGATATTGGTGTACATGCGCGGTGACGCCTCGAATTCCTCGTGGCTGAGACCGCCTGCGATGCGCACCATTTCCATGACATCTTCGACGCGCTCTTTGCCCAACGAATAGGCATGCATCGCCTTGTCCGTCAGCGTCAGCTTGTCATAAAGGACATCCAGGTGCCGGACGCTGGCGTGCAGGTCAACCGGCTCGACCGGGTAGCCTCCGGCAAAGTGGATGCAGTTGAAATACTGCGTCAACTTCAACAGGTTCTGGCACATTTCGCGGTTGCCGGGAACCTTCTTGCCGATCTCCATGTCCCAGTAGTTCGGCGGTGACGAGACATTTCCGAACAACATCGTCTTGCCGCCGATCTCGATCGTGTGGTTCGGGTTGCGCGGCGTGATGGTAAAGGTCGACGGCGCCTTGGCGACCATTTCCATAACGAAGTCACGACCCATGCGCACGTTGTCGCCGTTGACGATGCATCCAGCTTCACGCAGGATCTCCAAGGCTTCCTGATTGTAGAACTCGATGCCGATTTCCTCGAGAATACGCATGGCGCCGTCATGGATGGCTTCGACGCCCTCGGGGCCCAACGGTTCGGTTGGCCGGTCGATGTTGATCGGCGGGTTCCATGGCATCTGGTCGATGACTGCCGCACCGCGGCGCGCTGCAGCGCCTGCGCGTCCACCACCCCTGCGCTTGCGAGTATTCGTGTCGGCCATCTGTTCCTCCGGCGATTGTTACTCTCAAACAAGACCCGAAGTCCGGTCTCTGGCCGCTCTGTCTGCGACAGCCAAGGTCGGTTTCAACTCATGAACCGCCGATTTTCAGGCAAGGCGCTTTAACGAAGGTTCAGCCAGCCGGGGATGTGGCTGATATCGGGAAGAACGACATCAGCCATCGGTGCAAGATCCTCAACCTTTGCCAATCCAGTCAGAACACCGATAGTGGTCATGCCGGCGGCGCGACCGGCCTCCAGATCGTGCAGACTGTCGCCGACCATGGCGATCCGGTCCGGTGGGACGCCAACATGTTGGGCAAAAGCCAACAACTGGCCGGGCCCAGGCTTGAACCCGTGGCCACTGTCATACCCCGCAATGAAATCGAAATAGGTCTCGATTCCGACCGAGGCCAGGTGCCGTTTCGCCGGCATCTCGCCGTCATTGGTCGCAACACCCAGCTTCTTGCCGGCGTCTTTCAGGAATTGCAGAAAAGGTGCAAGCGCAACGGCCTCGACCTGAGGCGCATGGGCAGAAGCCGCATTCAAGGTCTGAACCAGATCCTCGCGGGACCAGCCGTCAAGGTCGGGGAACAAGGCGTCGGCGACCTCGTCGACGGTGCCAGCGATCACGATACTGTCCTCGGAATAGGTCCCTGTCGCGAAGTCAAAGCCAATGCTCTTTCCAAGCACGGACGCACGCGCATTGTCGCCCTCGCTCAGACGCAGCAGCACCGCCTTGCCGAACGCCCCCCACGTGGCGGCGAAATCAAACAGGGTTCCGTCCTTGTCAAAAACCAGCGCATCAATCGACATGCATTCTTGCTCCTGCGCGGACCCGTTCAGGTCCAATGAACATCCGCGCCGCCTGACAGGACGCTTCGGGCCTGGGCCGGTTGATCGTAGGGGACAGCGTTTGCGTCACAAAAGGCCAACACCCACGAATCGTCAAGCATCAGAAATTCCAGCACCGAAGCAAGAAACTCGGGCTCTGTGGCGCGGTCCCTCAGGTCATCCGTCGAGGCGCCGGTCGAACCAAGGAAAACAGGCAACAATTCATCGTTCCCAACAAGCCACCCAAGCGCTTTCAAGGCCAGAGTTTCGGCGAATTCGGCAGAGATCGGCATGATCAGGCCCCGGTTCGAAGATTTGGAAAGGGTTTGTTAACCAGACTCATAAACACTTTGGCAAGGCATGCAATCTACGGTGAAAACAATGTCCGTGCAGGGAACCATCCTTGTCCTCGACGGGGTCTCGACCAATCGCATCATGCTGAAGGTGCAGCTGACGGCGGCGTGGTATCATGTCGTGCAGGGCGAGAAGCTGGCTGGTCTTGGGGCGTTGCTGCGGCGGACCCGGCCGGATCTGGTGCTGACGGCCCAGACACTACCCGACGGAGACGCGGGCGACGTCAAAAGATTGATGCTGTCCGTTCCGGCCCTGCAGGATGTCCCTGTGGTCGCGATTGCGCCTCAGAACGATCGGACCGCCCGGCTGCGGAACCTGTCCGAGGGGCTGGATGACGTTCTGGCCTATCCGTTCAAAGATACGCTGTTGCTGGCGCGTGTGCGAAGCCTGCTGCGCGCCCGTGCGGAAACTCAGGATCTGAAGAACAGTGGCAACCCTCAATCCGTGGGATTTGCCGAAGCCCCCGCAGCAATGATCACGCCCGCGCGGCATGGTCAGATCGCCGTCTTGGCCCACACCGCACGTACTCGCACGCTGTGGCACAAGGCCCTGAACGGACGAACGCAGCATTCGGTGTGCAGCCATACCCTGCCCAACCTCAGCGGAGTCTTGTCCGGCACCATACCTGACGCGATTGTTGTCGAATTGAACAGCGATCCATCCGGCCTGAACATGTTGGCCGACCTCAAATCCCGCACCGGCACTCGGCGGACCGCTCTGATCGGAATCATTCCCGATGACAACGCCACTCTTGCCGCCGAGGCCCTGGATCGCGGCGCCGATGCGATTTGCCTCGGAGGGTTCTGCCCTGACGAAGTATCGCTTCGGGTCGAGGCGTTGATTGCACGCAAGGCGCATGACGAGCAAATGCGCGACTCGTTGCGCCGTGGGCTTGAGGAATCGTGGATCGACACGCTGACCGGCCTGAACAACCGTCGTTTCGCACAGACCGCGATGGACCAATTGCTGCACAGTTCGGTGCACAAACAGCGGGGTTTTGCGATCATGCTGGCCGACCTGGACCACTTCAAATCCATCAATGACCGTTATGGCCACAGTGCCGGTGACAGGGTTTTGGTCGAGGCCGGAAAACGGATGAAGCGCGCTTTCGGACCTGACGGCTTCCTCGCCCGCATCGGAGGAGAGGAATTCCTGTTCGGACTGCCAAACGCGACCCGCGAAAAGGCGCTCAGGAAGGCGGCCGATATCTGCAGCGGCGTCAGCAGCGTACCGATCGTCCTGCCGGACATTCCTGCCCGGCTTCCGGTGACGGTCAGCATCGGGCTGAAGGTATGCGAGCCACCCTTCTCCCCACTTCCAGACGGCTCACTGTCGGCCGAAAGCCTGATCAAATGCGCGGACAAGGCGCTTTATGCGGCAAAACAGGCAGGCCGGAACCAGGTGTGGATGAAACAGAACGCGGCCTAAGCGGGTCAGTCCTTGCGTTTCTTGGGATCCGGGCGCCGCTTCAACACGTCTTCCAAGCGGTCGGCATAAGCTTTTCGTTCTTCGTCGGACATGGCCGAAACCCGAGCCAGCCATTGCTCTTGCAGAGCCGCCTGGATTTCGTCATTCGCCCGGGCTTGTTCTTCCAGCAAGTTCTGGACTTCATCTCGGTCGAACGGAACGGCCCGCAGCGCTTTGCCAAGCGCCTTGAAATCACGAGACCTTTTCTCGGCCCCGCGCCGATGCTTGTCGGCCAGATCGCCTCTCAACGCCTTGCGTTCCGGATCAGGAAGAGCGCGGTACAGGGCAGGTCCAAATCCGGGAGGAACATCGTCCCGCACACCGTGAAACCGCAGCGCAGTCCCGATGATCACCCCGGCGACCAGCAGGTTCAGGCCAAGGGATACCACCAATAGCACAGGCACCCAGCGCCTTGGGGGTTTAACGTCTTCATTCATTCCGCTTCCTCCAGAAACGCGGCCTCGAGACCGAGATTGGCGACCATGTAGGATGCATCCTGGGTCATTATGTAATTTGCCGGGTCCGGCAGAAAGGACGGCGCGGCAAAACCGACCCATGCGCCAACCACGCTGGCCGCCGCAAGCCCACTGAGCGCCTGCCAGCCCCCGAGACCGGCAACGAGATTGCCCAAAAACCCCTGTGACTTGGGTTTCGCTGTTTTTGTCGCCGCAAGCCGGATGGCCTCGGCATCCGTCAGGATACGAACGGCCAAATCGCCGGGCAGATCAACATGTGCCTGCCGTGCCTCGGCAAACAAGAGATCCAGTTCTGTATCTTGGTCAGACATGGTCATACCCCAACTCTTCCTGACGGCCTGACAATATGGCCGTCAACGACCGCTTTCCGCGGGCAACAAGACTTTCTACCGCTTCTACGGAAATCCTCATGATTCCCGCGATTTCCGGATTGGACAACTCCTCGATATGCCTGAGTATGACAGCTTCGCGCTGCCGTTCGGGCAATTGTGCCAAGGCCGCTTGCAACGCATCCACGCGGGCGTTTTGCTGCATTCGGTCCACGACACTGGGCTGGTCGTCCTCAGGCTCTGGCACATCGTCCAATGTGCCTGCCGTTTTCTTCCGCCGTAGATCGACACACAGGTTCAAGACCACGCGGTACAACCAGGTCGAGATCTTGGCCTGCCCGGGAACCCAGTCCGCCGCCACTTTCCACAGCCGAAGCATCGCTTCCTGGGTTACGTCTTCGGCCTCTGCCGTGTTGTTCAACATGCGCAGAGCAACCGAATAGCACCGCGGCCCCAACCGATCGGTCAACAGGCGTGCTGCCTGGGCGTCGCCTTCGGCAAACCGCTTCAGCAACACGTCGTCGCTGCAGGCATCCGCGGCGAACGTGTCGCCGCGGACAGTATGCGCAGAGGACGGCACGTCCTTCATCCTGCGTCAGTTGTTGTCTGGGTCCGGGCGGCCACCCTTCTTGTGGTGCCGACCCATTCCATCCCGTGCATTGGCGAACTCCTGCTCGGACAGAGATCCGTTTCCATCCGCATCAAGGCGGTCAAACATCTTGTCAGCCCGGCGCGGTTTCGGCAACTCGTCCGCAGTCAGAAAGCCGTCTTTGTCGGCATCATGACGCTCGAACATGTCGGAAACGCGGTCGTTTGCCTTCTTCTGGGCCTCGGCCTGCATTTCTTCGACGCTGATCTTTCCGTCACCGTCGGTATCGGCCGATGTGAACTTCTGCAGGCGATGGGCCTCCATCTCGGCCTTGGTCACCTGGCCGTCCCCGTTGGCATCCAGCTCCTGAAAGCTGACCGGTTCACGGTCGCGAGGTCCTTTGGCCAGCGCAGCCGTCCCGGTGACGGCAACTGCAGACAGAATGATGGCCGAGATAAATTTTGCGCTCTTCATTGCTCGTTTCCTTTGTTGTCGCGGCCCTGTGCCGCTGCTTACATTCATTCAAACGCAGCCCGGCAAAGTTTCCGTCGCTGTCCGCGAATTTTTTTCCGGCATTGAAACCTGCATTTCCGGTCAATATTTTGGAGAGGGTCGGTGCAAAGCGACGCACCCCCCTTTTCTGCGGGATGAAACAAGCGCAATATCCCCGAAATCCGAGCGCGAGTATCAAGATGACAGATCAAACCATCGACACCCTCTCTCAGGAGGAACGCCCCACGTGGCCCGCCATCGTGAAAGGGTTCCGGTGCAAATGCCCCAATTGCGGCAAAGGCAAGCTGTTGCACAGCTACCTGAAGGTGAATGATACCTGCGCAGACTGCGGTCAGGAATTGTTTCACCACAGGGCAGATGACGGGCCGGCCTACTTGACCATTCTGCTGGTCGGACACCTTTTGGCTCCGGCGCTGCATGTCACTTACGTCGGCCTGCGCCCGTCTCCGTGGGCCATGGCAATCGGCTTTTCGATAGCTTGCGTTGCCCTGTCGCTGTTCCTTCTTCCCAGACTCAAAGGAGCGGTCGTCGGCTTTCAATGGGCCCGGAAGATGCACGGGTTCGACGACAGCAAGTGACCCGTCAATGCAGCTGAGCTTCTCATGACCGTGGACAAATCCGCAATTCGCGACGCCGCGACGATCATCGTTTTGCGCGACCGTTTTCGAACCCCGTCGATTCTGATGGGCCAACGTGGTGCCGAGGCGGCCTTCATGCCGAACAAGTTCGTATTTCCGGGGGGTGCCGTGGATGCTGAGGACGCGCAAGTTCCGCTGGCCACTCCGGTTCCCGAGATTTGCCAACAAAGGCTGAGCGATCAGGCTCCTGCCGGACTGCATGTGCCACTGGCGGCAGCGGCAATTCGCGAGTTGTGGGAGGAGACCGGCTTTATCCTCGGTGTCCGCGACACCTGGCCGGGTCCGGTTCCACAAGCCTGGACCGGCTTCGCGGAAAGAGGCTACATTCCGTCGGCCGAAGCGCTGCAGTTCGTGTTCCGCGCGGTTACCCCGCCCGGACGCCCACGCCGGTTCGACGCCCGATTTTTTCTTTTGGACGCAGATGCCATCGCCGGTGATCTGGACGATTTCAGCCAGGCCTCGGATGAACTGTCACATCTACAGTGGATTCCGCTGGAACAGGCGCGGGAGTTCGACTTGCCCTTCATCACCGAGGTTGTTCTGTCGGAAGTCGAGGCGCGCGTATCAGATACAACGCCCCCCGACTCCGTGCCGTTCTTTCTGAACAACGAAGAAGCCAGTCTGTTCCAGCGTCTCAAGGGCCACCCGATGCCCGAAACAGACTGAGCCGCCTTATTTCATTCGGCTTATTACAACTGTGACTTCGGGCTTTTTGCCGATTTCGATCTGTGCACTTTGTCGAACGATGCGACGCATGGCTTCTTCCAGCTTGTCATCGTCCCGCAGCGTTTTGACCTCAGCCCGCATCAGGAACTGGTTCAGGTCCTCTTCCAGCACCTCGATCAATCCGGCCCGCGACACGCCGGTTTCCGGCAGCCCCATGGTATCGCACCAAGGTTCGCCCAGTGGCTCATCGTCTTCGTCCAGGATGACAGTTACGGTCACGTGCCCGTTCAGAGCCATGCGGATACGGTCCCGCACCACACCGTCCAGCGCGCCAATCTTGACGGAACCGTCCAGGTAGGTCCGGCCGGTCTCGACATAATCCACGACCTCGGGCGCGTTCCCCGACAGATCCAGCATCGTGCCATTGACCGCCAGGACACCGGCACGACCTGCGGCCTCGGCCAGCTTGGCGTGTTCCCGCAGATGCCTGTGTTCACCGTGCATTGGAACGACGATCTGAGGATCGACCAAGGCATGCATCTGCTCAAGATCAGGGCGGTTGGCGTGGCCGGAAACGTGGTACAAGCCAGCGCTGTCATCGACCACGTCGACGCCTTTTTCGCTCAGTTGGTTCATGATGCGGATCACACCGCGTTCATTCCCCGGAATGGTCTTCGAGGAGAAAAGGAACAGGTCGCCATCCTTCAGCTCGATCCCCCGGTATTTGCCGCGCGCCAACTGCGCGCTGGCCGCGCGGCGCTCACCCTGGCTGCCGGTGACGATCAGCATCAGGTTCTGGCGGGGCAGATCCAAGGCTTCCTCAGCGCTGATCACGCGCGGAAAATCAGACAGGATACCGGTTTCAGTCGCAGCCTCGATCATGCGGCGCATGGCCCGGCCCAACAGAACCACCGAACGACCCGCCCGATGCCCGGCCTCGGCCAGCGTTTTGACCCGCGCGACATTCGACGCAAAGGTCGTTGCAACCACCATACCAGTCGCGTCCTCGACCAATTGGGTGATGGCCGGCCCAACCTCCGACTCCGAGCGACCGGGATGCGAGGAAAACACGTTGGTGCTGTCACAAACCAACGCCTTGACCCCAGGCTTGGCCACTTCGGCCCAAAGATCGGGATCAAACGGTTCGCCCACAACCGGATTGGTGTCCAGTTTGAAATCACCGGTATGCACGACACGGCCGGCCGGTGTATCGATCACCAGCGCCGCACTCTCGGGGATCGAATGCGAAACGGGCAGGAATCCGACCGTAAACGGACCTGCCTTGATCTGCTCGGGCCAGGCGGACACGGTGCGCACGGCTTCGGGCGGATGTCCGACATCTTCCATTTTGCGGCGGGCGATATTTGCGGTGAAAGCACGCGCGTAGACCGGCGCGCCAAGGGCCTCATGACAATGGGCCACGGCGCCGACGTGATCCTCGTGCGCATGGGTGACGAAGATCGCCTCAAGCCGATCCGCACGTTCCTTCAACCACGAAATGTCGGCGTAGATCAGATCGACGCCCGGCGTTGTATCCATGTCGGGAAAGGTCACGCCCAGATCGACCAGGATCAGACGTTCCTGACCGGGTTTGCCATAGCCGTAGACATAGGCGTTCATACCGATTTCGCCCGCGCCGCCGAGCGGCAAGTAGATCAGTCTTTCGCTGCTCATGCCGAGCCAGTATCCTTGTTGTAGCGATGGATCACGGTAAGCCCGTGCATCGTCAGATCGTCTTCAATTGCATCAAAGCCCACATCGGCCTGATCGAACAGCGGTGCAAGACCGCCCGTCCCTATGACCTTCATGGGCATTCCGTATTCCGCCTTGATCCTGTCGATCAAACCTTCGATGAGGCCGGAATACCCCCAATACACACCTGACTGGATACATCCAACCGTGTTTGTGCCGATGACTTTCTCGGGACGCGTCACGTCGATATGCGGCAGAGCTGCAGCGCCCTGGTGCAAGGCCTCGAGACTGAGGTTCACGCCGGGGGCGATCACTCCTCCGACATAGGCGCCATCAGCGGCGACCACATCGAAATTCGTGGCGGTCCCGAAATCCACCACCACGACATTCCCGCCGTGCCGATCAAAGGCACCGGCCGCATTCGCCAGACGGTCCGGACCGGGAATCGTCCCTTCATCAACGCGCGGCGCCACCGGCAACTCGCAATCGGGCTTGCCCACCACCAACGGCCGGCATCCAAAGAACCGGTCGGCAAAGACACGCAGGTTGAACACCACCCGCGGCACCGTCGAGGCGATGATGACGTCGGTGATGTCAGCCTCGATCCCGTAATGTTTCACCAGGGTCGAGTACCAGGTGAAATAGGCATCGGCCGTGCGGGCATGATGGGTCGAGGTGCGCAGCGTGCACAGGAATTTCTCGCCATCCCAGATCGAGAAAACGGTGTTCGTGTTGCCGCAGTCAATGGCCAGAAGCATATGCGCCCCTTTCAGAAATAGACGTCTGCCGCCGGAATGCTGACGCGGCCCTTGGCGGTGTTTAGGACAAGGTTGCCGCCCGCGTCCACCGTTTCAAAGGTCCCGACGGTTTCCGAAGCACCTGTGCGCGCGGTAATCACCTCGCCCAGCTTCGCGGCTCGGGCCAGCCACGCTTTGCGGATCGGTTCAAACCCGTAGGTAACAAACTGGTGTTCGAGCTTTGCGTAGGCATCGGCGAGTTCGGTCAGAAAATCCTCGGCGGACACCTGAGCCCCGGTTTCCGACAACAACGAAACGGGCCGCAGAGCTCCCTGCTCAACTGTCTCAGGATCAGGCGCGTCTGCGAGGTTCACCCCGATGCCGATCGCAAGGTGGGATACGTCGCGCCCCTGCCCCGTGCTTTCCAACAGGATGCCGGCCAGTTTCCCGCCGTTCAACAACACGTCATTCGGCCATTTCAATGCGAACCCCTGTGCGCGACCGGTGACCGAAACACAGGCATCAAAAAGCGCCAGCGCGGCAACAAAGCTGCGAAGGGCTGCCTGCTCTGGATTGCCCTCGGGCCGCAGCAACAAGGTTGCTGCCAGGTTGCCCTGGGGGTTGGACCACGCCCGGCCGCGCCTGCCACGCGCGGCGGTTTGATGATGCGCCATGATCCAGACCGGACCTGTTGCAGTGGGTGCGATCCGCGCGGCCTCATTCAGGGTGCTGTCAACTTCCTGCAGGATATGCAGGCCGTATCCTTGGGGCCAGGTGCTCATGCCAAAAAGGCCCGGCCTGATGGCCGAGCCCCTTTCCAGATTTTGTTGAAACGGTCAGTTGACAAGCGTCGTCGCCGCGGCTGCCGCTGCGCCCTCGATCCCGAACTGGTAGACCACACCGATCAACATCAATGCGGCCGACCCCATCAGAGCAACCCACAATACCGGGGTCGAGCGGGTTTCGATCGGATCTTCGTTTTCGTCGCCGAAATACATGTAGAAGACGATCCGCAGGTAGTAGAAGGCACCGATCACCGAGGCGATTGCCGATGCAATAACCAACCCAATCAGGTCAGCTTGCACACCGGCCTGCCAGACGCCGAACTTGGCGAAGAACCCCAGCATTGGCGGTACGCCGGCAAGGCTGAACATCAGGATCAGCACGGCCAGCGCCTTGCCCGGGTCCCGCTTGGAATACTGGCGCAGGGCGTCGATGTCTGTCACCGGCTTGCCGTCGCGCTCCATCATCAGGATGAAGGCGAAGGTGCCGATATTCATGGTCACATAGATCGCCAGATACATCAGCATCGCTTTGACACCCAATTCGGTGCCTGCGGCCAGACCGATCAGCGCGTACCCCATATGTGCAATTGACGAATAGGCCATCAGCCGTTTGATGTCGCGCTGCCCGATGGCAGCCACGGCCCCCAGCAACATCGACAGGACCGAAAGCAGCACGATCACCTGCTGCCAGTCCGCGATGGCACCGCCGAACGCATCATGCAGAACGCGCGCGAACAAGGCCATCGCTGCAACTTTGGGTGCGGTTGCAAAGAAAGCCGTCACCGGAGTGGGCGAGCCCTCGTAAACGTCCGGTGTCCACATGTGGAACGGAACCGCCGAAATCTTGAATGCCAAACCCGAGATCAGCAGAACAAGGCCAAACAGAAGCCCAACCGAGACATCGCCGTGATGCACCGTGTTGATGATGCCCGAGAACAGCGTCGTACCGGTGAACCCATAGACCAGAGATGCGCCGAACAGCAGCAATCCCGAACTGAGCGCACCCAAAACGAAATACTTCAGCCCCGCCTCGGTCGATTTGGCGCTGTCACGGCGCAGGGCCGCCACGACATACAGAGACAGCGACTGCAGCTCGAGACCCATATAGAGCGACATCAAATCGCCGGCGCTGACCATCATCATCATGCCGACCGCTGCCAAAGCCACCAGCAACGGATACTCGAAACGCAGCAGGTTCCGGCGCGCCATGTACTCCTGGCTCATAACCAGAACCGCGGCGGCCGATAGCAGAATCGCGACCTTTGCAAATCGGGCGAACCCGTCGTCGATGAACATGCCGTTGAAGGCCACGTTGGTCCCCGAGCCGTTCGACGCGATCCAGAACGACAGCGCCGCCATCAGTCCGGCCGTCGTCCAGACCAGAACCGGAGCCAGCGCATCCTTGCTGGTGTAGACAGCTCCGATCAGCGCCGCCATCGCATAGATCGCCAGAATGATTTCCGGCAGAATTACAGTGAGATCAGCCTGGATCATGTCTCCAAAGCTCCCTTAGTGCGAAGCGACCTGGGTCGCGGCCTCGGCCGCGGCCAGAGCCGTGTCATAGTTCGAAATCAGCGCGGCGGTCGAATTGCCGATCACGTCGGTGACCAGCGACGGATAGACGCCCAGCAGGATGGTCATGACGATCAGCGGCGCAAAGATCAGACGCTCGCGTGTGCTCATGTCGGTGATCGACTTGAGGCTTTCCTTGATCAGGTCGCCAAAGACCACGCGGCGATACAACCAAAGCGCATAAGCCGCCGAGAAGATCACACCGCTGGCCGCCACTGCGGTCACCCAGGTGTTGACCTGGAAGGTGCCCATAAGCGTCAGGAATTCGCCGATGAACCCGCTGGTGCCCGGCAGGCCCACATTGGCCATGGTGAACAGCATGAACACCAACGCATAGGCCGGCATCCGGATCACCAGGCCGCCATAGGCCTCGATGTCGCGGGTGTGCATCCGGTCGTAGATCACGCCAACACAAAGGAACAGCGCGGCCGAGATGAACCCGTGGCTGAGCATCTGGAAAATCGCCCCGTCGATGCCCTGCTGGTTGGCGGCAAAGATGCCCATGGTCACAAAACCCATATGCGCGACCGAAGAATAGGCGATCAGCTTTTTCATGTCCTCCTGCACCAGCGCCACCAACGAGGTATAGACCACGGCGATTGCCGACAGCCACAGCACCAGATCGGTCATCACGGCCGACCCGACAGGGAACATGGGCAAGCTGAAACGCAGGAAACCATAGCCACCCATCTTCAGCAGAATTGCCGCCAGCACGACCGAGCCCGCCGTCGGTGCCTGAACGTGCGCGTCTGGCAACCAGGTGTGCACGGGCCACATCGGCATCTTCACCGCGAAGGACGCAAAGAACGCGAGGAACATCAGCGTCTGCATACCGCCGACAATGTGGACACCCAGCACGCTGAAGCTCTCGGACGAGAACTGGTGCGTCATGAGCGCTGCAATGTCCGTGGTGCCTGCATCCGCATACATCGCCACCATCGCCACCAGCATCAGAACCGAGCCGAGGAAGGTGTAGAGGAAGAACTTGAAGCTGGCATAGATCCGGTCCTTGCCGCCCCAGATCCCGATGATCAGGAACATCGGGATCAGCCCGGCTTCGAAGAACAGGTAGAACAGCACCAGATCCAGCGCCATGAATACGCCGAGCATCAGCGTTTCCAGAAGCAGGAAGGCGATCATGTATTCCTTGACCCGGTCGGTCACGTTCCAGCTGGCCAAGATGGTCAGCGGCATGATGAAGGTGGTCAGCAGCACGAACAGAACGCTGATGCCATCCACGCCCATCTTGTACTTCAGGCCCAGCAGCCACTGACCCTCTTCCACCATCTGGAAGCCGGTGTTCGATGGGTCGAACTCGGTATAGATTCCGATCGAAACAAGGAAGGTCACTGTGGTCGCAACCAGCGCGATCCACTTGGCATTGCGCTGTGCGGCCACATCGTTCCCATGCAGGAACAGCGCCATCAGACCGGCGGAAATGGCCGGAATGAACGTTACAATGGATAGGATATTGTCCATCAGTTTGCGCCTCCGCCGATCGACATCCAGGTGACCAGGGCGGCGATCCCCAGAACCATCCAGAAGGCGTAAGTGAAGATGTAGCCCGTCTGCGCCTTGCCTGCGAGGCGGGTAAAGAAGGGAACGACGCCCATTGCTACTCCGTTCAGGAAACCGTCGATCGTCTTGCCGTCACCGCCCTTCCACAGGAACCGGCCCAGGGCCACGGTCGGTTTGACAAGGATCGCGTCGTAGATTTCGTCAAAGTACCACTTGTTCTTGAGGAACAGGTACAGCGGACGCTGGTTCTCGGCCAGGCGGCCCGGCAGCGCCGGGTTCACGATGTAGAACAGGTAAGCCAGTCCAAAGCCCAGAACCATTGCGATGAACGGCGAGAACTTGACCCATTTCGGCGCCGCATGCGCATCGTCCAGAACATGATTGTCCGGCGCGATGTACAGCGCGCCCTCGCCCGGCTTGCCGACAAAGGCATAGTGGTGATCTCCGCCCTTCGCCTTGTCATCATGCGCAGCCTCGTCGCCATGGGATTCGGTGGCATGCGTGTCGTCGCCATGTTCATCGGCCTTGGCATGGTCACCGGCGTCGGCATGCGCCTCGGCAACCGGAATGCCGTAGAACTTGCCCACCTGATCGGCGTGACCGAAGAAGTTGTTGTACCAGATCATACCCGCGAACACGGCGCCCAGCGACAGAACACCCAGCGGCACCAGCATGACCATCGGGCTTTCATGCGCGTGCTTATGCGTGTGCTTGTCGCCCCGCTCCTCGCCATAGAAGGTCAGGAAGATCAGGCGCCAGCTGTAGAACGAGGTCATCGCGGCCGCGATCACCAGCGCCCAGAACCCGAAGCCCGATCCTCCGGCATAGGCGCTTTCGATGATGGCATCCTTGGACAAGAAGCCAGCAAAGCCGATCGTGGTCAGCGGGATGCCGACACCGGTGATGGCCAGGGTACCGATCATCATCGCCCAGAAGGTATAGGGGATCTTCTTGCGCAGGTTGCCATAGTTCATCATGTCCTGTTCGTGGTGCATGGCGTGGATCACCGAACCCGCCCCCAGGAACAAGAGCGCCTTGAAGAAGGCATGCGTGAACAGGTGGAACATCGCCGCCGAATACATGCCCACGCCCGCGGCCACGAACATGTAGCCCAGCTGTGAGCAGGTCGAATAGGCGATCACGCGTTTGATGTCCGTCTGCACCAAGCCCACGGTCGCGGCAAAGAAAGCGGTGGCAGCCCCGAGCACAGTGACGAACCCGGTTGCTCCTGGCGCGAACTCCATCAGCGGCGACATGCGGCAAACCAGGAACACACCGGCCGTCACCATGGTGGCCGCGTGGATCAGCGCCGACACGGGCGTCGGGCCCTCCATCGCGTCCGGCAACCAGGTGTGCAGGATCAACTGCGCCGACTTGCCCATCGCACCGATGAACAGTAGCACGCAGATGACCTCGATCGCGGTCCATTCGCCCCACAGGAAGGTCAGTTGCGTTTCTGCCAGCTGGGGTGCAGCGGCAAAGATATCCGAGAAGTTGATGCTGTCGGTCAGGAAGAACAGCGCAAATATCCCAAGCGCGAAGCCGAAGTCGCCCACACGGTTGACGATGAACGCTTTCATCGCCGCCGCATTGGCCGAGGGTTTGCGATAGTAAAAACCGATCAGCAGGTACGACGCGACGCCCACGCCTTCCCAGCCGAAGAACATCTGTACGAGGTTGTCGGCCGTCACCAGCATCAGCATGGCGAAGGTGAAGAAGGACAGATAGGCAAAGAAGCGCGGCTTGTAGCTTTCGCCCTCGCGCCACTGCGGATCGTGATCCATGTAGCCGAACGAATACAGGTGCACGAGCGCCGAAACCGTGGTGACGACGATCAACATGATGGCGGTCAGCCGGTCCAGACGGATCGCCCACGAGGTCGACAGCGAGCCGCTTTCGATCCAGCGCATGATCTCGATCTGCTGGGTCTGCCCGTCAAAGCTGAAGAAGACGATCCACGACAGCAAACAGGCCAGGAACAGCAGACCCGTCGCCGTCCACAGCGCGGCCTTTTCGCCTATGAACTTCCAGCCAAAGCCGCAGATCAGCGCGCCCACGAGCGGGGCAAAGAGGATTGTGGTTTCCATGATCCCTTACCCCTTCATCATGTTGACGTCTTCAACCGCGATGGTGCCGCGGTTGCGGAAGAAGCAGACCAGAATGGCCAACCCGATGGCAGCCTCGGCCGCGGCCACGGTCAGCACGAACAGCGTAAACACCTGCCCGACCAGATCGCCGAGGAAACTGGAAAACGCCACGAGGTTGATGTTCACGGCCAACAGCATCAGTTCGATGCTCATCAGCAGGATGATGACGTTCTTGCGGTTCAGGAAGAGACCGAAGATGCCGATGACGAACAGCGTCGCCGCGACGGTAAGATAGTGTTCAAGTCCGATCATCGTCTCAAAGTCCCTGCCCCGGTTTCACGTCCTTCAACTCCATTGCCTTGGCCGGGTCACGCATCATCTGGCCGACGATGTCCTGACGCTTGATGTCCTTGCGGTGGCGCAGCGTCAGCACGATGGCGCCGATCATGGCCACCAGCAGGATCAGGCCCGCCAGTTGGAACAGAAGGAAGTATTGATCGTAAAGGATGACACCCAGTGCCTCGGTGTTGTGGCGGTCGGCAGGGATCGGCTGGGCCAGGTTGGCCGCCGCGCCTTGTGCGCTGTCCCAGGCGCCAAAGGCCATGACGAACTGCATCAGGATGACCAGACCGATCAGCAGGGCCAGAGGCATGTAGCGCGCCATCTCGGCCTTGAGCTCGGCAAAGTCCACGTCCAGCATCATCACCACGAACAGGAACAGCACCGCCACCGCGCCGACATAGACGATGATCAGCAGCATGGCGACGAATTCCGCCCCCAGCAGCACGAACAGTCCCGCCGACGAAAGGAAGGCCAGGATCAGCCACAGCACCGAATGCACCGGCTGCCGGCTGATCACGGTGAACAGCCCGCCGGTGATGGCGCTGATGGCAAAGAGGTAAAAGGCAAATACGCTCATTGGTCATCTTCCTCGTTTTCGCCCATGGCCTCCTGCGCCAGTTCCAGCGCCCGGGTCATGGCCGGGATGCCGGCAAAGACCGACATCTGACCGATCGTTTCCACGATCTCTTGTTTCTTGGCCCCTGCCTCGATGGCATGGCGTACCGTCTGGCGCAGGGCCGTGTCGGCCTGTGCGCCCTGACAGGTCAGCCCGGCCAGCGTCAGCAACAGGCGGGTCTTGGCATCCAGTCCGCCCGGATTGACGGTGTTGCCGAACATCATCTCCATGACCTCTTTGGGCATGGTCGGCCACAACGCCTCGAAGCCGCGCATCGCGTCGACGGGCGAATAGCTCTCCAGCGCCGGGTTGAACGCCTTGGCCATGTCATGCGCCTGTCTGAGCATCTGCTCGAATGGGTTTTTCGTCGGATCGCTCATCGGTAGGGCGCGTCCAGTTCCAGATTGCGGGCGATCTCGGCTTCCCAGCGTTCACCGTTGTCCAGCAGCTTCTGCTTGTCATAGAACAGCTCTTCGCGGGTTTCCGTGGCGAATTCGAAATTAGGTCCTTCGACGATGGCATCGACCGGGCAGGCCTCTTGGCAGAAGCCGCAGTAGATGCACTTGGTCATGTCGATGTCATATCGCGTGGTACGGCGGCTGCCGTCCTGGCGCGGTTCGGCGTCGATTGTGATGGCCTGCGCGGGGCACACAGCTTCGCACAATTTGCAGGCGATGCAGCGCTCCTCGCCGTTGGGATAACGGCGCAGGGCGTGTTCACCGCGGAACCTGGGCGACAGCGGGCCCTTTTCGTGGGGGTAGTTCACGGTGGCCTTGGGGGCGAAGAAGTACTTCAACCCCAGCTTCATGCCGACCCAGAAATCCTGCAGAAGGAAGTATTTGGCCGCGCGGGTATAGTCGATATTTGCCATTGTCAGCCTCCTACGCTCCAACGGGCGAATGCACCCCAGAACCAGTCGAACTTCGCCGCAAAGGCCACGAACACCACCCACACCAGGCTGAACGGCAGGAACACTTTCCAGCCCAGCCGCATCAGCTGGTCATAGCGGTAGCGGGGCGTGATCGCCTTGACCATCGCGAAGAGGAAGAAGAAGAACGCCATCTTGGCGACCATCCACAGCACTCCATCGGGCAGGCCGGGGATCGGCGACAGCCAGCCGCCGAAGAACAACAGCGTGGTCAGCGCGCACATCAGGAAGATGGCGATGTATTCGCCCGCCATGAACAGCAGGAAGGGCGTTGCCGAGTATTCGACCTGATAGCCTGCGACCAGTTCCGATTCCGCTTCCGGAAGGTCGAACGGCGGGCGGTTGGTCTCGGCCAGGGCCGAGATGAAGAACAGGAAGACCATCGGGAAATGCGGCAGCCAGTACCAGCTGAAGAACCCGAACGAGCCATCCTGCGCCCGCACGATGTCACCAAAATTCATCGACCCGGTCGAAATGATCACCCCGATGATGATCAGGCCGATCGAAACCTCATACGAAATCATCTGCGCGGCCGAGCGCAACGAGCCCAGGAACGGGTATTTCGAGTTCGACGCCCATCCGCCCATGATCACGCCGTACACCTCGAGCGAGGACACCGCGAACACATAGAGGATAGCCACGTTGATGTCGGACAGGACCCAGCCGTCATTGAACGGAATGACCGCCCAGGCGATCATGGCCAGCACGAAGGACGTCAGCGGCGCCAGGATGAAAACAGTCCTGTCCGCGCCGGCAGGGATCACCACCTCTTTGACGACGTATTTCAGCGCGTCCGCCACCGATTGCAGCAGGCCGTAAACGCCAACCACGTTGGGGCCGCGACGCATCTGGACCGCGGCCCAGATCTTGCGGTCGCCATAGACCAGAAACAACAGCGAGATCATCACGAAGGCCACGACGGCCAGCACCTGCGCCAATATGATCAGGGCTATTCCGCCTGGGGTGTCAAAGAATTCAGCCATTGGTCCTCACACCGTGGGTATTCCGTTTTCCGCTGCCATCGCGAGGCTCGACCGGCCGGTCGGAGACTCGCGTCGCCTGCGATTGGTTTGGCGAGTTGGTGTAAACAGCATCCGCTGCCTGCACGCCACCTTTTTCCTTCATTTCATTCGGCAAAACACACGACCACACCCCTCGCATCTCCTCTGGGAAAAACGAGCTCGGGCTTCCGCCCGCTTTGCGGTTTATGGTCGTTGCAAACCTCATTCCGCGGCAATCTTTTGGTCACCGCGCGCCTTGGCCAGCGCCGAAAGCTCGGCCATCAACTGCGAGGCTCGTGCAATCGGGTTGGTCAGATAGAAATCCTTGATCACAGTCCGGAAATCGGCCTGCCCCAAGGGTCCGGCCTCGATTGCCTGTTCTTCGTTCTCGGGCACTTGGTCGATCCCGGCCAGATGCGGCACTGCTTCGATCAGCTTTTGCCGCAGCTGGGCCAACGTGTCATAAGGAAGTTTCTCGCCCAACTCTGCCGAAAGCGCCCGCAGGATCGCCCAGTTTTCCTTGGCTTCACCCGGCGCAAATCCGGCGCGCATCGCCAATTGAGGGCGACCCTCGGTGTTGACGAACAGACCGTTTTCCTCGGTATAGGCTGCGCCTGGCAGGATGACGTCGGCGCGGTGCGCACCGCGGTCTCCGTGGCTGCCCTGGTAGATGACGAATGGACCCGCATCTATATCGACCTCGTCCGCGCCCAGGTTGAAGATCACCTCGGCGCCGTCGATTGCAGCCTCAAGGCCACCCTCCGTCGCGGCACCCACATCCATCGCACCAACGCGGGCCGCTGCAGTGTGCAGAACAAGCATCCGACCCGACAGCGCGCGCGCGGCGGCCAAAACGGCCAGACCGTCTGCCTCGGACACGGCGCCCTGTCCGACGATCACAACGGCTTCGTTGCTTGCCTTGGCCTTGGCCAGCACATCGCGGTCGGTGCCAAGATGTTCGTAGTCATAAGTCAGATCAACGGCCGGGCCGATCAATTTGACATCGGCGCCCGCCAGCCACGCCTTGCGGATGCGCGCATTCAGCACCGGAGCCTCGTCGCGCGGGTTGGTGCCGATCAGAATGATCTCTTTCGCCGTGTCGATCTCCTCGATCGTCACATTGCCGACATAGCCCGAACGGTTACCGATAGGCAGGCGGGCATTGTCGGTTCGGCATTCGACCTTGCCACCCAGCCCCTCAATCATCTGCTTCAACGCAAAGGCGGCTTCGACAGGAACCAGATCGCCGATTAGACCGGCAACCTTCTTGCCCTTCATCGCCGCTGCGGCGGTGGCCAAAGCCTCGGGCCAGCTGGCGGCGCGCAGGCGACCGTTTTCACGGATATAGGGCGTGTCCAGACGTTGACGGCGCAAACCGTCCCAGACGAAACGCGTCTTGTCCGAGATCCACTCTTCGTTCACGCCATCATGGTTGCGCGGCAGAATGCGCATCACTTCGCGGCCCTTGGTATCGACACGAATGTTCGATCCCAGCGCATCCATCACGTCGATGGTTTCGGTCTTTGTCAGTTCCCACGGGCGTGCGGTAAAGGCATAAGGCTTGGAAGTCAGCGCCCCCACCGGGCACAGGTCAATGATGTTGCCCTGCAGGTTCGAATCCAGCGTCTGGTTCAGGTACGAGGTAATTTCCGCATCCTCGCCCCGGCCCGTCTGGCCCATCTGGTCGATACCCGCGATCTCGGTCGTGAAACGCACACAGCGGGTACAGCTGATGCAGCGGGTCATGGCCGTACCAACCAGCGGACCCAGATCCAGATCATCGACGGCCCGCTTGGCTTCTTTGAACCGGCTGGCCGACATACCGTAGGCCATTGCCTGGTCCTGCAGATCGCATTCACCCCCCTGGTCGCAGATCGGGCAATCCAAAGGGTGGTTGATCAGCAGAAACTCCATGACGCCTTCCCGGGCCTTCTTGACCATGGGAGAGTTGGTCTTGACCACCGGCGGTTGACCTTCCGGCCCTGGGCGCAGATCGCGCACCTGCATCGCGCACGAGGCGGCGGGCTTGGGCGGCCCGCCCACGACCTCGACCAGGCACATGCGGCAGTTACCGGCAATCGACAGGCGCTCATGATAGCAGAACCGCGGCACCTCGACCCCGGCCTGTTCGCAGGCCTGGATCAGGGTCATCGCGCCATCGACTTCGATTTCTTTGTCGTCGATTACGATCTTGCGGAGGTCAGACATGGTCTAGTTCGCCCTCAAATACACGCCAATGGCGCTGTTTCGTTCGATTTCCTTGCGCCCCAGGGCACAGAATGTTTCAGCTTTTCCGTAGCTCACGCCGTTCTGCGCGAGGTATTTCTCGCCTTTGGCCCGCATCCGCGCCTTTTCGGAATCCGACTCGACATAGGCCCGGATCTCGCCGTCCGAATAACCCAGGCTGTTGGCCTTGGACCGCAGGCTCCACATCACACCGATTGCCTTCATACGCCGCCCACTGATCGACGGGCAGTATTCCGAGATCTCATTTGCGATGGCGATGTAGTAGAGCTCGTTGTCGATTTCCTTGACTTCGCGCAAGGGCGGCTTGGCGTCCGCCGAGACGGGCAACGCCATCGCACAGGCAAATGCGGCAAGTTTCACAAGTTTCATGACATATCCTTTCGTCTTGGGTTCCCCAAGACGTTCCGCAGCACGGCTGTTATGCAATAACGGCCGCCCGATCAGCGCAGGATATGCAATAGCGAAGCTCATGGTCGTTGACAGGCTCCGGCAAATGTCAGGCTGTCGTTTTCGACGCGCAGGTTCTGCGGTTCGGTGTCAGGACCAACCTTCCACGCAATGCGGGAAGAACCGAAATTCTGAATGCAGAACCGGGTGCCCTCGTACCGTCCAGCCTCGCGCGCGCCGTCCAGCGAAGCCGACACGCCTTTGATCGTCACGGTGAAATCCGCAGGCGACCGTTTCTTGTCGACCGGCTTTGCCTTGGCCCGAAACGACTTGCCGTCAAACAGGATCCGGTCGCTGGTTGGCGCTGTCCCGCAGGCCGAAAGCAGCGTCAGCAGAACAAGGACACCGACAGCCGGGCGACGCAGGTTCGCGGTGATATCAACAAGTGTGACGGCCATCAGAACGCAGCCACCAATGCAAGGATCCCAATCACGAACATGCAGGCCCACGCCACCACATACAGGACAGAACGAATACCGCTATGCGGTTTGCCGACGCCTTGAATGTGTACGACAAGCATCAGCAGTCGCGCGACCAAGGCAATCGCGGCCAGCCAGTTCACCCAGAACGGGCTGGCGCCCAATAGAATGGCTGCCACAGTAACGGCCAGAAACGCGGGCAAAGTCTCGGTGCCGTTCAGGTAGGAACGGTTCAGGCGATAGGCCTTGTCGGCGTAGTCCTGGTCGGGGGTCGCGCCAGGAGCCAGCCCCTTGCCCTGTTTCGCCAGTGCCGAAAACGGCGACAGGAACAAAACGACCAGTGTGAAAATCACCAAAGACGCAATCGCGTGGGAATACTCTGCATAGGCTTCCATCGTTGTCACTCCGCCGCCATCGCACCCATACGGCCCGATTTCTGAGCCTTGATGCGGTCTTCGATTTCTTCGCGGAAGTTGCGGATCAGGCCCTGGATCGGCCATGCGGCCGCGTCACCCAGCGCACAGATCGTATGGCCTTCGACCTGCTTGGTCACCTCGAACAGCATGTCGATCTCTTCCAGTTCGGCCTCGCCGCGTACCAGGCGATCCATCACCCGCATCATCCAGCCCGTACCTTCGCGGCAGGGCGTACACTGGCCGCAGCTTTCGTGTTTGTAGAATTTCGACAGGCGCCAGATCGCCTTGATGATGTCGGTGGACTTGTCCATCACGATCACCGCCGCCGTTCCAAGCCCCGAGCCCAGATCGTTGCGCAGATAATCGAAATCCATGATCGCGTCGCGCATGTTCTCGCCGCGCACGCAGGGCACGGACGAGCCACCGGGGATCACGGCCAACAGGTTGTCCCACCCGCCGCGGATGCCACCGCAATGGGTCTCGATCAATTCTTCAAAGCTAATCGACATCGCCTCTTCGACCACACAGGGGGTATTGACGTGACCCGAGACGGCAAACAGCTTGGTGCCCGCGTTGTTCTGGCGACCGAAACCGGCGAACCAGTCGGCGCCGCGGCGCAGGATCGTGGGGACGACGGCGATGGATTCCACGTTGTTCACGGTGGTCGGGCAGCCATACAGACCCGCCCCGGCCGGGAACGGCGGCTTCATGCGCGGCATGCCCTTCTTGCCTTCCAGGCTTTCAATGAGCGCGGTTTCCTCGCCACAGATATAGGCGCCTGCCCCATGATGCAGGAACAGGTCGAAATCCCATCCCGATCCGGCGGCGTTCTTGCCCAGAAGGCCCGCATCATAGGCCTCATCGATTGCAGCCTGCAGTGCTTCTCGCTCACGAATGTACTCGCCGCGCAGGTAGATGTAGCAGGTGTGCGCATTCATCGCGAAAGACGCAATCAGGCAGCCTTCGATCAGCGTGTGCGGATCGTGGCGCATAATCTCGCGGTCCTTGCAGGTGCCCGGCTCGGATTCGTCAGCGTTCACCACCAGATAGGACGGGCGGCCATCGCTTTCCTTCGGCATGAACGACCATTTCAGGCCGGTCGGGAAGCCCGCACCGCCGCGCCCGCGCAACCCTGAGTCTTTCATCGTCTGGATGATCCAGTCACGACCCTTTTCCATCAGGCCAGCAGTGCCGTCCCAATGCCCCCGGGCCTGGGCGCCCTTCAAGGTGCGCTCGTGCATCCCGTAGATGTTGGTAAAGATCCGGTCCTGATCCTTCAGCATCGCGTGTTACCTTCAGCTGTCCTGACGCATGCGCCAGAGTTGAAAAATGTTGACGCCCGCATAAATGAAGGCCGCGATCGCGGCGAAATCAAACAGCAGCGCAAAGCGTCCCGGCAGCTCCAGCGCCGGGCCGATGAACAGGGTCATGGCAAGCCACGACAGCATGGTCACCGCGATGACCACGCCTATATGTCGACCCTTGCGGGCGATTGCCTGTTCCTTGTCCTTGTCCATCACACTCCGGCGCCCTTATCGGGCACCGTCTCTCAGTCTTCGTAGGTGCCGTCTTGCTTGGCACGTTTGGCAAATTCGGTTTCCTCGCCAGCAGCCAGCTTGGCCGCCTGCTCGATCCAACCGTCGCGTTCGATCCGGCCCTTGAACTTCAGCCGGGCATCAACCCAGGCCACATGTTCTGGCGTCCAAGCTGCGATCTGATCGAAGTGGTAGAACCCGAGCTCGTTCAGCGTCTGCTCGAGCTTCGGCCCCACACCTTTCAGCAGCTTGAGGTCGTCGGGCTTGCCGCCGCGCGCACCGCTCAGCGTTTCGGGCTGAGCCTCAGTCGCTTCTGGCTTGGCCGCGGCGCCCTCGGGCGAAGATGGCTCCGCCTTGGCGGATTTCTTGGGCGCGGCCTGACGGGCGGCTGGTTTGCCCTGCTCTGGCACCTTCGGCGGCTTGGGTGCGGCTTTCGCTCCGGCGGCCTTGCCATCCTTGCCCAACCATGGCGTTAGTATCGGAACCTCGGTTCCGTCGATGCGCTTGACGGTATCGCCCAATTCCGTGGCCAGTTGTACACTGGCATTGTGCTTTGCCTTGCTACCTTGATAATCCTTCAGGCTGGTCACCCCGCCCAGAGGCTCGGCCGCAAAGCGACCATTCTGGGGACCGGGCACCGGAACCTTGCCAGCGGCCAGTTCATCAATGATCCGACCAAAACTCTCGGCGGTCAGGTCCTCGTAATAGTCTTTACCGATCTGTGCCATCGGCGCGTTGGTGCAGGAACCCAGGCATTCAACCTCTTCCCAGCTCAGCTTGCCGTCCGCCGACAGTTGGTGCGGCTTGGGCGCGATCTTTTCGCGGCAAACAGCAATCAGATCCTCGGCCCCGCAGATCATGCAGGACGTGGTGCCACAGACCTGAATATGCGCGACGGACCCAACCGGTTGCAGCTGGAACATGAAGTAGAAGGATGCAACTTCGAGCACCCGGATGTACGACATGCCGAGCATGTCAGCGACGGTTTCAATCGCCGGACGGCTCAGCCAGCCCTCCTGCTCTTGCGCGCGCCACAGCAGCGGGATGACCGCGCTGGCCTGACGGCCCTCGGGGTATTTGGTGATCTGCGCTTCGGCCCATTGCTGGTTGGCAGCGGTGAAGGCAAAGCTTTCGGGTTGTTCGGGATGAAGACGGCGGAGCATTAGCGGTCAATCTCTCCAAATACGACGTCCATGGTGCCAATGATGGCGGCGACGTCGGCCAGTTGGTGGCCCTTGGCGACGTGGTCCATAGCCTGCAGGTGCAGGAAACCGGGCGCACGCAGCTTGGCGCGGTACGGCTTGTTGGTGCCGTCGGCGACCAGATAGACGCCGAACTCGCCCTTGGGCGCTTCGACGGCGGCATAGACTTCGCCTGCGGGGACGTGGAAGCCTTCGGTGTAAAGTTTGAAGTGATGGATCAGGCTCTCCATCGAGGTCTTCATGTCCGAGCGTTTCGGCGGGGTGATCTTGCCGCGGGCCAGAATGTCGCCCGGGCAGTCGCGCAGCTTGGCGATGGCTTGCCGGATGATCGACACAGACTGGCGCATTTCTTCCATCCGCACCAGGTAACGGTCATAGCAGTCCCCGTTCTTGCCGACGGGGATCTGGAACTCAAACTCGTCGTAGCATTCATAGGGTTGCGCGCGACGCAGGTCCCAGGCCAGGCCCGAACCGCGCACCATCACGCCCGAAAAACCGTATTGCTGGATATCTTCCTCGGTCACCACGCCGATGTCGCAGTTGCGCTGTTTGAAGATGCGGTTCTCGGTCAGCAGTCCGTCAATGTCGTCCAGAACGGCGGGGAATTCGTGGCTCCAGGTCTCGATGTCATCCAGCAGTTCGGGCGGAAGATCCTGATGTACACCGCCGGGGCGGAAATAGGCCGCGTGCAGGCGCGCACCGCAGGCTCGCTCGTAGAACACCATCAGCTTTTCGCGCTCTTCAAAGCCCCACAGCGGCGGTGTCAGCGCGCCCACGTCCATCGCCTGCGTGGTCACGTTGAGCAGATGGTTCAAAACGCGCCCAATCTCGGAATAGAGGACCCGGATCAACGAGGCCCGGCGCGGAACTTCGACGCCGGTCAGCTTTTCGATGGCAAGGCACCAGGCATGTTCCTGGTTCATCGGCGCCACATAGTCCAACCGGTCGAAATACGGCAGGTTCTGCAGATACGTCCGGCTTTCCATCAGCTTTTCGGTACCGCGGTGCAGCAGGCCGATATGCGGGTCGCAACGCTCGACGATCTCGCCGTCCAGCTCAAGCACAAGACGCAAAACTCCGTGCGCCGCAGGGTGCTGCGGGCCGAAGTTGATGTTGAAGTTGCGGATCTTCTGTTCTCCGCTCAGCGCGTCCGTGCTGCCGTCATCGTATCTTGAGCCGTCCATCAACGCCCTCGTTTCTTTTTCGCTTCGGCCCGAACCCGGACCTTTTCCGCCTCAAGCGCCTTGGCCGCGGCCCCCGCCAGCAGGACCCCCAGCGCACCCAACGCAATCAGTTCCCCCAGCAGCATGACCATCTCAGCGGCGCTCCAGTTCCTGCAGTTTCAACCCGACCCACCACAGCAACGCGATCGTGCCGAATGGGACCAGGCAGAGAAGGCACCAGTATTTGTTGATCCCGAAAAACGGCAAAATCTTCACCATCGGAATGATGGTCAGTGCAGAAAGGATCAGCCACCAGATGCCACCCATTGTCAGGTCTCCTGTTTTTCATCCCCCGGCAGAACATAGTTCGCACCTTCCCACGGGCTCATGAAATCAAACTGGCGATACTCCTGAACCAGCGAGACCGGTTCGTACACGACCCGTTTCTGCGCTTCGTCGTAGCGGACTTCGATATACCCGGTAGTCGGAAAATCCTTGCGCAGCGGATAGCCGCGGAAGCCATAGTCGGTCAGGATGCGACGCAGGTCCGGGTGGCCCGAGAACAGGATGCCGAACATGTCGAACACTTCACGCTCGAACCAGTTGGCCGAGGGGTGCACATCGACGATCGACGGAACCATGTCTTCCTCGCGCACCGAAATCCGGATCCGGATGCGCTGGTTCTGGTACATCGAAAGAAAGTGGTAAACCACGTCGAACCGTTTGGCACGTTCGGGGTAATCAACTCCGGTAATGTCGACCAAGGTCGAAAACTTGCAGTTCTGATCCGTTTTCAGAAACTCGACAAACTCCACCAGGCTCGAGGGCGCAACATCAACCGTCAGCTCGTCATGGGCTACGCTCCATGACAGAACACAGTCCGTGCGCTTCAGCTCGATATGCGTGCCGAGTTCCTTGAGTGCTTCGCTCATCTCGGTCCCTCCTCAGCGGACGATGGTGCCGGTGCGGCGGATCTTGCGCTGCAGCTGTAGCAGACCGTACAGCAGCGCCTCGGCCGTCGGCGGGCAGCCGGGCACATAGATGTCCACCGGAACGATGCGGTCGCAACCACGCACGACGGAATAGGAATAGTGGTAATAGCCACCACCATTGGCGCAGGATCCCATCGAGATCACATAGCGCGGCTCGGGCATCTGGTCATAGACCTTGCGCAGCGCCGGGGCCATCTTGTTGGTCAGCGTACCGGCCACGATCATCACGTCCGACTGGCGCGGGGATGCGCGCGGCGCGATGCCGAAGCGTTCGGCGTCGTAGCGCGGCATCGAGGTGTGCATCATCTCGACCGCGCAGCAGGCCAGACCAAAGGTCATCCAGTGCAGCGAGCCGGTGCGCGCCCAGTTGATGATGTCCTCGGACGAGGTCAGCAGGAACCCTTTGTCCTGCAGCTCCGCGTTCAGGGCCTGAGTGGCGACTTCCTTGTCGACGCCCGCGGTGTTTGCACCCGTCATCACTCCCATTCCAGGGCCCCCTTCTTCCATTCATAGGCAAAGCCGATGGTCAGAACGCCCAGGAACACCATCATCGACCAGAAGCCGACATCGCTGATGTCCTTGAAGCCCACGGCCCAGGGAAACAGGAACGCAATCTCGAGGTCGAAGATGATGAACAGGATCGACACCAGATAGAATCGGACATCGAACTTCATCCGCGCATCGTCGAACGCGTTGAACCCGCATTCATAGGCGCTGACCTTTTCGGGGTCGGGATTGCGGACAGCCAGAACGACGGCGGCCAGAATCAGGACGATTCCAAGGCCCACGGCGACGGCCAGAAACACCAGGATCGGGAGATATTCCCGCAACAGCTCTTCCACGAGTGGCTCCTTTCCTGCGCATCCCGAACGAGACGCGCCGTCAATTGGCGTGTTGACTGGACATTCTCTATCCGCGCGGGGTCAGAGGGTCAACCGAGCAGAAGCGCGCATGGCACCTAATATTCGGCTTGCTAACGCCCAGCGCTGCACCAGGCGCAAGCCCTTGGCTTCAAATGGTCGCGGGCGGTCAAACCTTACTATTCCATGAAGGTTTTCGCTTGTCGAAGAAAGCGCTGATTCCCTCATGCGCTTCGTCGGTTTCCCAACGGTCGACCAGCGCTCGGATCGTGTGATCGATCACCGCGTCGTCGATGCGCGGCCCGAGGTCCCGAACCAACGCCTTGGCCGAGGCCACGGCGCCCGGCGCACAGGACAGATAAGGCTGCACTTCGGCTTCGATCGCGGCATCCAACTCATCCGCCGGAACGGCCCGCGCCAGCAGGCAGAGTTCTACCGCCTCGGCCGCGTCGAACAGACGCGCCGACATGAACACGCGTCGCGCGCGGGCCTCACCCATGCGGGCGATAACATAGGGCCCGATGGTAGCCGGGATCAGCCCCAGCCGGGTTTCGGTCAGCCCCATCTTCAGGCTGTCCACGCCGATGGCCACGTCGCAGACCGACGCCATCCCGACACCCCCGCCAAAGGCGTTGCCCTGCAGCGCGCCGATCAACGGTTTGGGAAGGGTGTTCAAGGCGTTCAACATCTCGGCCAACTTGCGCGCCTCGACAAAGCGGGTCTCGGGGTCGGCGGCCATCTGGGCCTGCATCCAGCCCAGGTCGCCCCCGGCGCAGAAGCTTTTGCCCGCGCCGGTCAAAACTACGACACGCACGTCGTTGGTTTCTCCCAATTGCGCGGCGGCCTGGGTCAACTCGGCGATCATCTGCGCCGACATCGCGTTGTGTTTTTCCGGCCGGTTCAGCGTCAGCGTGGCAACGCCGCGCGGGTCGGTGGAGATCGAGATGGTTTCAAACATGTCAGCCTCTTATCCCGCCCGCATCGCGCGGGCCATTTCCGCCGCTTCGTTCAGCACGGCGGCGTCCAGTCCGGTGTCATAGCCCAGCCGCTCGAGATGCGCGGCCACGGCTTCGGTTGCCACATTCCCGGCCGCGCCCGGCGCGAAGGGGCAGCCGCCCAATCCGCCCACGGCCGCGTCGAACACCCGGACGCCCAGCGCAAGAGACGCGTCGATATTGTCGATCGCGCGCCCGTTGGTGTCGTGGAAATGCCCGGCCAGGCGGGTCGCGGGCACGTATTCACGCACCGCCAGCAGCATCCGTGCGATGCTATCGGGTGTCCCCTGCCCGATCGTGTCGCCCAGCGAGATCTCGTAACAGCCGTGCGAGAACAGCAGGTCGGCCACCTCGGCCACTTTGGCGGGCGGAGTCGGCCCGTCATAGGGGCAGTCGGTCACGCAGGAAACATAGCCGCGCACCGGCAGGTCGATATGGCGCGCCGCCTCGAGGATCGGGACGAACCGCTCGATGGATTCGGCGATGGTCGCGTTGATGTTGGCCTTGGAAAACCCCTCGGAGGCCGAGGCAAACACCGCGATTTCATCCGCCCCGGCAGCCAGCGCGTCCTCATAGCCGCGCATGTTCGGGGTCAGCGCGGCATAGCGCACGCCGGGGGCGCGGGTGATCCCGGCCAGCACCTCGGCGCTGCCGGCCATCTGCGGCACCCATTTGGGCGACACGAAACTGGCCACCTCGATCCGGCTGAACCCCGCCCGGCTGAGGCAGTCGACCAGCGCGATCTTCTCGGAAACCGGGATTTCGCGCTTTTCGTTCTGCAGCCCGTCGCGCGGCCCCACTTCGAAAATCTCGACACGTTCCGCCATGGCGGTGCCCTCCTGTTCAGTACCGGCCCGCCCTGTTCGGGGCGGGCGTTCAGGGTTTCAGTCCTCTTCCAGCCGGACCAGCGCCGCGCCGGCCTCGACCTGCGATCCAGCTTCGGCCAGAACCTCGGCCACGACACCGTCGCGGGCGGCCAGCAGCGAATGTTCCATCTTCATGGCCTCGAGAATGGCCAGCCGGTCGCCTTCCTTCACTGCCTGTCCCGGCGCGGCGAACACCGCCTTGACCAGCCCGGGCATCGGCGCTTCGACCACGTTGGTGTCACCGGCGGCGCTGACGTCTCGGTCCAGCGGGTCCAGCATCTCGAAGTTTACGCCATAGGCGTCGAACACGGTGACATCGTGGCCTGCAATCGCAACCGGCGGCATCGGCTGGCCGTCGATGATCCAGCGGCCGTTGACACGTTCGGCGATCACGCTGATCCCGCCGACCTGCCAGTCCTGCCGGTCCGGCCCAGCGACCTGGACGTCCATATCCAGAACCTCGCCGTCGCGCTTCAGCTGAAGCGCCCGGTGCAGCGGGGCCCAGAGGGTAAACCCGGTGTCCTCGGCGGGTTTGTCCAGCCCGGTCGCGGCCATCGCCGCCGCAACGGTCATTGCCGGAGCGACGGCGGGTTCGCGCACCAGATCATCCAGATCGCGGCCGATCAACCCGGTATCGACATCGCCCGCCGCAAACCCGGCGTGCCGGGTCAGTGCGCCCAGGAAAGACAGGTTGGTGACGGTTCCTGCCACCTGCGTCCAGCGCAGTGCGCGGTGCAGTTGCTCTAGAGCCACCGCGCGGGTCGGGCCGTGCACGATCACCTTGGCGATCATCGGGTCATACCATGGGCTGATCGTGTCGCCCGCACGCACGCCGCTGTCGGCGCGGCAGCCGTGCGGAAACTCCAGATGGGTCAGGGTGCCCGTGGCGGGCAGGAACCCTTTGGGTACGTCCTCGGCATAGAGCCGGGCCTCGAAGGCGTGGCCGTTGATCGACAGCTCTGCGTGCCGCTTGGGCAGGCTTTCCCCGGCCGCAACCCGCAACTGCCATTCGACCAGGTCGATGCCGGTTATGGCCTCGGTCACCGGGTGCTCGACCTGCAGGCGGGTGTTCATCTCCATGAACCAGAACCGGTCGGGCCGCAGCCCGTCCGAGGCATCGACGATGAACTCCACGGTGCCCGCGCCCTTGTAGCCGATGGCCTCGGCCGCGCGCACGCCCGCCTGGCCCATCGCTTCGCGCATCTCGGGCGTCATTCCGGGGGCCGGCGCTTCCTCGATCACCTTCTGGTGGCGGCGCTGCAGCGAGCAGTCGCGTTCGAACAGATGCACGGCATGGGTGCCGTCACCAAAGACCTGAACCTCGATATGGCGGGGCTTGGCCACGAATTTCTCGACCAGAACAGCATCATTGCCAAAGGCGGTCTTGGCTTCGCCCCGGGCGCTGTCCAGGGCGGCCGCGAAATCCGCAGGATTCTCGACCAGCCGCATCCCCTTGCCGCCACCGCCGGCCACCGCCTTGATCAGAACCGGATAACCGATCGTGTCGGCCGCACCGGCCAGATGCTCGGGGTCCTGGTTGTCGCCGTGATAACCGGGTACGACCGGGACGCCGGCCTGCTCCATCAGCGCCTTGGCCGCATCCTTCAGGCCCATCTTGCGGATCGCATCCGCAGAGGGACCGATGAAGGTCAGGCCCGCCGCCTGCACGGCATCGACGAAATCGGGGTTCTCGGACAGAAAGCCATAGCCGGGGTGGATCGCCTGCGCACCGGTATCCAGCGCGGCCTGAATGATCACATCCCCCTTCAGATAACTGTCGGCCGGAGCCGCCCCGCCGATATGTACGGCCTCATCCGCCATCTGCACATGTTTGGCGGCCGCGTCCGCATCCGAGTACACGGCAACGCAGGCCACGCCCATCTTGTGCGCGGTTTCGATGACCCGGCAGGCAATCTCGCCCCGGTTGGCGATCAGGATCTTGTCAAACATGGCCGTTACCCTTTCCCTGCCAGATCTTCCACAAGGCGAAACCGTTCGCAGACCAACTCCATCTTCGGATCGAAGCCGCCGTTTCTTTCGAAATATCTGCGATGATCATCGCGCCAGCCTTCCAGGCTGTCGTTTTCGCCCTCGGCCAGGGCAAACGCCTCGTCGACATCGCAATAGCGCCGGACCGTCACATCGACCGTTTCGATGACCAGCGCGGGCCGTCCGTCCCAGTCCAAGGCGATGTCGCGGCGGCCGACCTGCGGCATCGCCTCGCCACCCGCCGTAAAGTCGCGCAACGCGCCACATGTCGCGGTCTTGTGCCCCGAGCGGACCAGAGCCAGCAATTCGTCGCACAATGCCCGGCTGTCGCCGAACTGAAAGGTCTCGGCCCCTGGATATTTTTCTTTCAAGCTTTCCAGCATCGAACCGTCCCTTCTACATCCGGAACACGCCAAAGCGCGTGTCCTCGATGGGTGCGTTCAACGCGGCGCTCAGCGACAGGGCCAGCACGTCCCGGCTTTTACGCGGGTCGATGATGCCGTCATCCCACAGCCGGGCAGAAGCATAGAGCGGGTGCGACTGCTCCTCGAACATCTCGAGCGTCGGGCGTTTGAATTCGGCCTCTTCTTCGGCCGACCAAGTGCCGCCCTGCCGTTCAATCCCATCGCGTTTGACCGTTGCTAGAACACCGGCGGCCTGCTCGCCGCCCATGACCGAGATACGGCTGTTCGGCCACGTCCACAGGAACCGGGGCTGATAGGCGCGGCCCGCCATGCCATAGTTCCCGGCCCCGAAAGAGCCGCCCACCAGCATGGTGATCTTGGGCACGCTCGTGGTGGCCACGGCGGTCACCATCTTGGCGCCGTGGCGCGCGATGCCTTCGTTCTCGTACTTGCGGCCCACCATGAAGCCGGTGATGTTTTGCAGGAAGACCAGCGGGATCTTGCGCTGGCTGCACAGTTCGACGAAATGCGCGCCTTTCTGCGCGGCCTCGGAAAACAGCACGCCATTGTTGGCGATGATCCCGACGGGGCAGCCTTTGACATGAGCAAAGCCTGTCACCAACGTTTCACCGAACCGAGGCTTGAACTCGTCAAAGCGCGAGCCATCGACCAGACGTGCGATCACCTCGCGAATGTCATACGGGGTGCGCAGATCGGCCGGGACGACGCCCAGAATTTCCTCGGGGTCATAGGCCGGGTCTTCGGGGCTGGCCCAATCCACCGTCTGCGGCTTGTTCCGGTTCAACGAGCCAACAGCCCGGCGGGCCAGAGCCAGCGCGTGCGCGTCGTCCTCGGCCAGATAGTCGGCCACGCCGGACAGGCGCGTGTGCACGTCGCCGCCGCCCAGGTCCTCGGCGCTGACGACCTCGCCCGTCGCCGCCTTGACCAGCGGCGGGCCGGCCAGAAAGATCGTGCCCTGTTCCTTGACGATGATCGTCACATCGGACATGGCCGGCACATAGGCGCCGCCCGCGGTGCACGAGCCCATCACCACGGCAATCTGCGGGATGCCCTTGGCGCTCATCCGTGCCTGGTTGTAGAAGATGCGGCCGAAATGGTCGCGGTCGGGAAAGACCTCATCCTGGTTGGGCAGGTTCGCGCCGCCGCTGTCCACCAGATAGATGCAGGGCAGATGGTTTTCCTCGGCGATCTCCTGCGCGCGCAGGTGCTTTTTGACCGTCATCGGATAATAGGTACCGCCCTTCACGGTCGCGTCGTTGCAGACCACCATGACCTCTTGCCCCTGCACCCGGCCGATCCCCGCGATCACGCCGGCACAGGGGGCCGCGCCACCGTACATGCCATGCGCCGCCGTCGCGCCGATTTCGAGGAACGGAGACCCCGGATCCAGCAGGTTGGCCACCCGCCGCCGGGGCAGCATCTTGCCCCGCGACACATGGCGTTCGCGCGATTTCTCGCCCCCACCCATGCGCGCGGCCTCGGCGGCCTCGGAGATCTGCGCCAGCGCCTCAAGGTGCGCGGCACGGTTTTGCTTGAAGCCATCGGACGAGGGCAAAGCGGAAGATCGCAGCTTCATCTGGTATACTCTCTCAGAAATTCGCGAACGGGGTTTTCGCTGACGCCAAAGCTCTGCATGATGCGCGCATAGCCCTGCGACACGTTGCTGGAGCAGACGGTGTCCAGCTTCTTGATTTCCGGCTCTTCGAGGAAGTCCTCAAGGTCCCACATCGGAACCATGAAATAATACTCGAACGGCTGCATCTCGGCCGCCATTTCCATCGCCTCGACGGCCTGGTCCTGTTCACCCCGGCACAGATAGGCCAGCGACAGGTTGCGGTAGGCGCCTGCCAGGCTCTCAAGGTCGTCATCGGCCTCGTACTGGTTGACCGCAAGTTTGAGCCGCCCAACGACCTGACGGTCGAAATACCCATCATCCGCCTGCGCCTCGGGCAGGAACATCGCGACATAGGCCAGCTTCTCGTCATGCCAGCCGTCGGTCTGCATTTCATTGCTGAAAACCGAGTGCAACATCCGGATTTCCGGTTCGAATTTCAGGGTGCCGTCGGAATCGGCCACCGCATCCAGATAGTTGTCGTAAAAGGCGATCTTTCGTTTGTCATCGGCGTCCAGCCTGGCGACCCGATCGGCGATCTTGCGCAATTCCGAGATGGCCTCATCCGGGTAGCCGTATAAAACCAGAAGGTCGGCCAATTGCAGTTTTTCGATGACGGCGATCTTTTCTTCGACCGCCTTGTCGATCGTGTCGTGCATCCACGTTTCGAAATAGGTCTTTCCGGCCCACACGGCCCCGATGACCGCGATGACTGTCGCGCTGAACTCGATTCCGGTCCGGACGCTGGATTTATCTGCCATGGCACATCTCCTCGGACGCGCGACGTTTCAATTCCTTGCGAATGACTTTTCCCGTCACGGTCAAAGGCAAGTCTTGCACAAAAGCCACCTCTCGCGGGTAGGAATAATGCGCCAGACGGTCCTTGACCCAATCCTGCAGCTCTTGCTCCGAGGCCTCGGACCCCGGTTTCAACACCACATAGGCCTTCACGATCTCGGTCCGCAGCGGATCAGGTTTGCCGACCACGCCCACTGTGGCCACCGCCGGATGGGTCAGCAGGCAATCCTCGATCTCGGCCGGGCCGATGCGGTAGCCGGCCGAGGTGATCACGTCATCCTCGCGGCCGACAAAGCGCAGATAGTCGTCCTCCCACACGCCGCGGTCACCGGTGATCAGCCAATCACCGCGAAACTTCTCGGCCGTGGCCTGCGGGTTGTTCCAGTATTCCAGCAGCATCGAGGCTGAACCGCGCCGGATGGCCACATCACCCTCGGCGTCGGTCGGGTTGCCGTCCGCGTCTATCACCGCGACCTCATGCCCCGGCACCGGTTTGCCGATGCAGCCCGGGCGCGCGGGGAAATCCTCGGCGCAGGAGGAAACCACCATGTTGCATTCGGTCTGGCCGTAGAATTCGTTGATCGTCAGGCCAAAGGCCCGCTCTCCCCACGCCAGCATTTCCGCGCCCAGCGGCTCGCCGCCCGAAGCCACGGACCGCAGGCCGGGGATCGTCACATCCGCGGCCTTGAGCATCCGCAGGGCTGTGGGCGGAAAGAACACGTTGCGCACGCCGCCGCGCGCGATCACATCCGCGCAGGCCGGCGGGGTAAACTTGTCGAGCCGCGCGGCGACGACCGGAATGCCCAGTGCCAGCCCCGGCATCAGCACGTCGAACAACCCGCCGATCCAGGCCCAGTCGGCCGGCGTCCACAGGCAGTCGCCCGCGCGCAGGTGGTTGTGGCTGATCGAAACGCCCGGCAGATGCCCGGTAAGTACCCGGTGCCCGTGCAGCGCACCCTTGGGCTTGCCCGTCGTGCCCGAGGTATAGATCAGCACCGCCGGATCTTCGGGGCCGGTGTCAGCATAATCCACCGCAGGCCCGTCCGCCCCAAGCTCGGACACGATCAACGGCTGCGCCAGATCGCCCAGCATATCGGCGCCCTCGCCGTCGGTCAGCACATACCCGGCCCCCGCATCGCCGATGCGCGAGGCCAGGGCATCGCGCTTGAACAGCTTGAACAGCGGCACCGAGATTGCCCCAATCTTCCAGATGGCCAGATGCGCCGCCGCGCACCACGGCGACTGGCTGAGCAGCACGCCGACCCGGTCGCCGGGTTGCACCCTGCCCACCAACCCGCGCGCCAGCCGGTCGGTCATTTGTTCCAGTTCACCATAGGTGATCTCGGTCGTAGCCTCGGAAGACAGATCGAGGATCGCCACCTGCTCACTAGGCCGCGACAGGCACTGACGTGCCATGTTCAGCCTGGGCGGAATGTCCCAGCTGCCACCAGACCGCAAACCCGGTATGACCTCAGCGGGACGCATGGCGTTTTTCCCTTAAATTTAAGCGACTTGCCGCGCCAAATTGAATATCGAACATCAACGAAACTTGATGCAGATCAGAGTGGCCGCCCCGTCCTGCAGGCATGGTCGGCTTGCACACAAAACCAAAGGCAAGAACATGACCAGCAAACTCGCCATCCTCACCTTTTCCACCGCGTTGGCCGCTGCTTCGGCCCCCGCATTCGCCCAGTCTCAGGGGGACTGGACCGTTGGTGTCGGTATCGGCTACCTCGACCCGAAATCCGACAACGGATCCCTCGCCGGCTTCAGCGCCGACGTCGACTCGGACACCCGCCCGATCTTCACCGCCGAGTATTTCATTCGTGACAATCTGGGCATCGAGCTTTTGGCCGCAACGCCGTTCAGCCATGACATCACGCTGGGCGGAAGTGTCGACGCGGGCAGCGTCAAGCACCTGCCGCCCACACTGTCGCTGAACTACCACTTTGCAACCAGCAGCGCCTGGAAACCCTATGTCGGCGCCGGTTTGAACTACACCGTGTTCTTTGACGAGGAATCGCCGCTGGGCGATCTGAAGGTCGACGACTCGTTCGGCGTGTCGCTGCAGGCCGGCCTGGACTACATGGTCACGGACAAGGGCGCGGTTCGCCTGAACGTCCGCTGGTTCGACATCGACTCGGACGTCACCCTCAACGGAGCCGACATCGGCAAGGCCGAGATCGATCCGTGGCTGGTTGGCGTGTCCTACGTCCATCGCTTCTGATCCTTCGATCGGATACGCCTCGCCGTGACCTCGTCGGCGAGGCGTTTTTCTTCAAAGCATTTTGTTCATCAATTCGCGACCGATCAGCATTCGGCGGATTTCGCTGGTGCCCGCTCCGATCTCCATCAGCTTGGCGTCGCGGAAGATCCGGCTGACCGGCGCATCCGCCAGGAACCCGGCGCCGCCCATGGCCTGAACGGCCTGATGCGCCTGCACCATCGCCTGCTCGGAGGCGTAAAGGCAGCACGCCGCCGCATCCTGCCGGGTTACATCGCCCCGATCACAGGCCTTGGCAACCTCGTAGACATAGGCACGGGCCGAGTTCATCGCCGTGTACATGTCGGCGATCTTGCCTTGCATCAGCTGGAAGGTTCCGATCGGTTTGCCGAACTGCTTGCGCTCGGCCAGATAGGGCATGATCTCGTCCAGGCAGGCAGCCATGATGCCGGTGCCGATCCCGGCCAGCACCACACGCTCATAGTCGAGGCCCGACATCAGCACCGCAACGCCCTTGCCCTCTTCGCCCAGCACGTTCTCGAACGGCACCTCGACATCTTCAAACACCAGCTCGGCCGTGTTCGAACCGCGCATGCCCAGCTTGTCGAAATGGGGCGAGGTCGAGAACCCCTTCATGTCCTTCTCGATCAGGAAGGCGGTGATGCCCTTGGAGCCAGCCTCCGGGTCGGTCTTGGCATAGACAACCAGCGTATCGGCATCCGGACCGTTGGTGATCCAGTATTTGTTGCCGTTCAGGCGGTAGTGGTCATTGCGCTTTTCGGCGCGCAGCTTCATCGACACAACATCAGACCCCGCCCCGGGTTCCGACATTGCCAGGGCACCTACGTGTTCGCCTGAAATCAGGCGCGGCAAATATTTCTGCTTCTGCTCTTCAGTGCCGTTCAGCTTGATCTGGTTGACGCAGAGGTTGGAATGCGCCCCGTAGGACAGCGCCACCGATGCCGAAGCGCGTGCGATTTCTTCAACCGCGATCGTATGCGCCAGATAGGTCATTTCGGCGCCTCCATACTGTTCGGGAACGGTTACGCCCAGCAGACCGAGTTCACCCATTTCCTTCCACAGCTCGTTAGGAAACGCGTTCGTCTTGTCGATCTCGGCCGCCATCGGCTTGACCCGCTCCTGCGCCCAGCGGTGCACCATCTCGCGCAGCGCGTTCACATCTTCACCCAGATCGAATTGCATTGTCGCCGTGAACATCCGCGCTCTCCTCTTTCGCGTTAATGAACAGGTGTTCAATAAACTGATACAGACCTTTCCCCGCGCGGTCAATCATCGCGTGACCCAAATGAAAAAGCCGCCCCAAGGCGGCTTTTGCAGGGTTCGAGCATGCGCCGCATGGCGCACTCGATTGATTTACTGTTGGAAAACAGCGCCGACCTCGGCGCGGATGATGTCGGAAATCAGGCGGCAATCGTCCAGCGAGAAGGTCAGCGGAACGCGCATGTCGATGATCCCGCGCAGAATCCGGTCGGTCTCGGGCATCCGCTCCGACTCGGCATAGCGCCAGCTGTCATAGCGCGAGGTGAACCCGGTCGGCTCGGCCCCGCCGAACCACTTCAACTCGACTCCGCGATCGGCGCAGCGTCGCAGAACCTCGGTAATCCTGTCCTGCGCCCAATCCAGCAGAAGGAACTGGATCGACGAGCCGACATAGCTCTCCTCGGCAGGCCGCTCGACGATGGTCAGGCCGGGCGTGCCGCGCAGGCCCGCCTCGATCTCGGCATAGCGTTCGTTCCAGCGCCGCACCTGCCGATCCAGATCGCGCAATTGGGGGCGCAGGATCGCCGCGCGCAGATTGTCCATCCGCCCCGACACGTTCGGCGTGGTGTATTTGATCCGCTCGAACACCTCGGGACCCGGCGCCGCAAGGTGGCGTTCGTACAGCATGTACGAGCCCGACAGCATCGTGGCTTTGGCCGCCAGCATCTCGTCATCGGTAACCAGCAGCCCCCCCTCGCCCGAGTTCACATGTTTGTAGGTCTGACAGGAATAGCAGCCGATCGCCCCCTGACGGCCGGACAACTGTCCGCGCCAGGCGGCGCCCATCGTATGGGCGCAATCCTCGATCACCGTCACCCCGGCGGCGTCGCACATCTGCATCAACCGGTCCATGTCACAGAGGTGCCCGCGCATGTGGCTGAGCATCAGAACCTTGGCGCGGTCCAGCTTGGCCTCCAGATCGTCCAGATCGATGGTCAGCTCCTCGGTCACGCCGACGAAAACCGGGCGCGCATTGACCGAGGCGATCGCCCCCGGCACCGGGGCCAGCGTGAAAGCGTTGGTCAGAACCGCATCTCCCGGCTGGACACCCACGGCACGCAGGGCCGTGGCCAGCGCATAGCCGCCCGACGACACGGCCAGACAGTATTTCGCACCCATCTGCGCGGCAAATTCCTGTTCCAACAGGGCGGTTTCGCTCAGCTCTCCGGGGGCCACGTTGTAGCGGTGCAACCGCCCGTGACGCAGAACAGCCAGCGCCGCCTCGATCGCCGCGTCGGGGATCGGCTCCTGCTGGGTGAAACTGCCAGAAAATCGCTCGGTCATGGCGTCGTTTGTGGGGCCAGTCGCAGCGCGGGTCAAGAGATCAGGCCGCCGCGCCCACAAGCTCGGCGACGATTGCGGGCAGATCGTCGAAATGGTGCAGCAGCGCATCGGGCTGCAGTGCGGCCATGTCATCACCGGACGGGCCGAAGGTCACAAGGATCGAAGGCACCCCTGCGGCCCGGGCCGTGTTACGGTCGGTATCCGAGTCGCCCACCAGTATGCAGTGGTCGGGAAGCCCGCCGGCCCGGCGCGCCGCTTCACGCAGCGGCGCGGGGTCGGGCTTGCGCACCGGCAGCGTGTCCGCCCCCACCAACGAGCCGAACAACGCCCGCGCTCCCAGCCGCGTCATCAGCAGCTCGGCCAGCGCCTCGGGCTTGTTGGTGCAGATGCCGACACCGTATCCGGCGGCCTTCAGCGCCTCGACCGCCTGCAGCGCGCCGGGATAGAAGGTGGTGTGGGTGTCGATCGCCTGCCCATAGGCCTCGAGCAGGACCGGGTAATAGGCGTTCACGGTCTCTTCGTCATAGGCGCCCACGCGTTTCAGCCCGTGGGTCAGCATCATCCGCCCGCCGCGCAAAGCCACCGCCGCATCCTGCCCGTGCACCAGCACGTCGCCATGCCCCATCTGCCGGAAACAATGGTTGGCCGCCGCCAGCAGATCGCCCGACGTATCGGCCAAAGTCCCGTCCAGATCGAAGATGACCGTGCGCATTCTGTCTCCTTGCTCGGCAGTTTTCCGCCATGTCGTGTTGCAAACGGCAATCTTGTTTGATGGCCGAACGGCTTGCGCCTTTGCCCTCAGCGGATAAAACGGACCGCGACAAAACAAAAGAGAAAACGCATTCATGAGCACTGCCCTTGTCATCCTTGCCGCCGGAAAAGGCACCCGGATGAATTCGGATATCCCAAAGGTTCTGCACCCGATCGCCCAGGTTCCGATGCTGGTGCACGCCATGCGCGCCGGGTCGGCTCTCGCACCCGAACGCACGGTCATCGTCACCGGCCACGGCGCTGAGGCGGTGGCCAAAGTCGCGCAGACCGAGGATGAAGACGCCCGCATCGTCGTGCAGGACCAGCAGCTGGGCACCGCCCATGCCGTCGCTCAGGCGCGCGCGGCTTTGGACGGGTTCACCGGCGACGTGGTCGTTCTGTATGGTGACACCCCGTTTCTGCAGCCCGACACGCTGGAGCGCATGATCGCCGCGCGGGCTGACAACGATCTGGTGATCCTGGGTTTCGAGGCCGCCGACCCGGCCCGGTATGGCCGCTTGGTGATGAAGGGCGATGCTCTGGAACGGATCGTCGAGTTCAAAGATGCCTCGGATGAAGAACGTGCCATAACCTTCTGCAACTCGGGCCTTCTGGCCTGTGACGCGGGCACTCTGTTCGACCTGATCGACGCGGTCGGAAACGACAACGCGTCGGGCGAATACTACCTGACCGACGTGGTCGAGATCGCGCGCGACCGCGGCCTGAAGGTCACCGCCGTTTCGTGCGACGAAGCGCAGACGCTGGGCGTGAACTCGCGCGCTGATCTGGCCGCGGCCGACGCCGTGTTCCAGGCCCGCGCCCGGGCCGAGCTACTGGATCTGGGCGTCACCCTGATGGCCCCCGAGACGGTCTATCTGGCTGCCGACACGGTGATCGGCCGCGACACGGTGATCGAACCCAACGTGGTCTTCGGCCCCGGCGTCACGGTCGAAAGCGGCGCGGCGATCCGGGCGTTTTCGCACCTGGAAGGCTGCCATGTCAGCCGCGGCGCCGTGGTCGGCCCCTATGCCCGGCTGCGTCCGGGGGCGGAACTGGCCGAGAACACCCGTATCGGCAATTTCGTCGAGATCAAGAATGCCGAAATCGCCGAGCGCGCCAAGGTCAATCACCTCAGCTATATCGGCGATGCGTCGGTGGGCGCGGGTACGAATATCGGCGCGGGCACCATCACCTGCAACTATGACGGCGTGATGAAGCACCGCACGGTGATCGGCGAGAATGTCTTTGTCGGCTCGAACACCATGCTGGTGGCCCCGGTCACCGTGGGCAGCGGCGCGATGACGGCCACCGGCACCATCGTGACCCGCGACGTCGAACCCGACGCCCTGGCGGTAGGTCGCGCCAAACAAGAAAATAAGCCGGGCTATGCCCGCAAGCTGTTCGAGATGCTGAAGGCGAAAAAGGCACGCCGGGACAAGGGAGCCTGAGTAAATGTGTGGAATTGTTGGCGTATTGGGCAAGCACGAAGCGGCGCCCATCCTGGTCGAAGCGCTGAAGCGGCTGGAATACCGCGGCTATGACAGTGCGGGCATCGCAACCGTAAACGGCGGCAAGCTGGGTCGTCGGCGCGCGGTAGGCAAGCTGGTCAATCTCAGCGACCTGCTGGTGCATGACCCCCTGCCCGGCAAGTCGGGCATCGGGCATACGCGGTGGGCGACCCATGGCGTACCCTCGGTCAGCAACGCGCACCCGCATCAGGCCGGACCCGTTGCAGTGGTCCACAACGGCATTGTCGAAAACTATCGCGAGTTGCGGGCCGAACTGGCCGAGAACGGCATCGATTTCCAGACCGAGACCGACACCGAAACCGTCGCGTTGATGACGGAATTCTACATGAAATCGGGGCTGAGCCCGGTCGAGGCCGCCTTCAAGACCATCGACCGGCTGCAAGGCGCCTTTGCGCTGGCCTTCTTGTTCGATGGCGAGGATGACCTGATCGTCGCCGCCCGCAAGGGCTCGCCCCTGGCCATCGGGCACGGGGATGGCGAGATGTTCGTCGGCTCGGACGCCATCGCGCTGGCGCCGCTGACCGACCGGATCACCTATCTGGAAGAAGGCGACCGCGCCGTGGTCACCCGCACTTCGGTCGAGATCCGCAACGAGGCGGGCGAGGTCGCCAATCGCGAGATCCGCAAGATCCAGCTGGATCAGACCCGGACCGATAAGGGCGGGCACAAGCATTTCATGGCCAAGGAAATCGCCGAACAGCCGGTGGTGGTGGCCGAGGCGATCCGCTCGTACCTGCCCACTGGCGGCGACCGGGTGGTTCTGCCGGACGCAAATCTTGATTTCTCCAAGCTGGACCGCCTGACCATGGTGGCCTGCGGCACGGCCTTCTATGCCTGTCTGACCGCCAAATACTGGTTCGAGCAACTGGCCCGGATGCCCGTCGAGGTCGATATCGCCAGCGAGTTCCGCTATCGCGAACCGCCGATCTCCGACCGCACGCTGGCCCTGTTCGTCAGCCAGTCGGGCGAAACCGCCGACACCCTGGCCGCGCTGCGCTATTGCGAGGGCAAGGCCGACAAGATCGTGTCGGTGGTCAATGTCCCCGAAAGCTCTATCGCGCGCGAAAGCGACGTGGCGCTGCCCATCCATGCCGGGGTCGAGATCGGCGTGGCCTCGACCAAGGCCTTCACCTGCCAGCTGAGCGTTCTGCTGATGCTGGCGCTCAAGGCCGCGGCCGACCGGGGCACGCTGGACGATGACGCGCTGGCCGATCACGCCGCCGCGCTGCGCGGCTTGCCGACGCTGCTGAACGCCGCGCTGGACCAGGAGGAGGCGATCCGGAAATCCGCGCAGCGCCTGTCCGAGGCGCGCGACGTTCTGTTCCTGGGGCGCGGCCTGATGTACCCGCTGGCTCTCGAAGGCGCGCTGAAACTCAAGGAAATCAGCTATATACACGCCGAAGGTTATGCCTCGGGCGAGCTGAAGCACGGCCCCATCGCCCTGATCGACAAGCACATGCCCGTGGTGGTGATGGCCCCGCGCGACGCGGTGTTCGACAAGACCGTGTCGAACATGCAAGAGGTCATGGCACGCAAGGGCAAGGTCATTTTGGTCTCGGACGACGACGGGATCGCAGATGCCAAGGACGGGGTCTGGAGCACGATCCGAATGCCGCATGCCCACGCCTCGGTCGCGCCGATCCTGTATTCGGTACCCGCGCAGCTGCTGGCCTATCACACGGCGGTCGCCAAGGGCACCGATGTGGACCAGCCGCGCAACCTGGCGAAATCCGTCACGGTCGAGTAAACCGCCATGCCGGACAGCCCTCTGGACCAGATCAACGCCCATGCCGACCCCGACCGGGCCGCCCAGATGGCGGCCTATCACAAGATCGACCGCCCCTATCTTGGGGTACCGAACCCGGTGCTGAATGATCTGACCAGAATCTGGCGGCAGCAGATGGACGTGGACGCCCGCGTCGCGCTGGCCGATCAGCTGTGGCAGACCAACATCCACGAGGCGCGGCTGGCCGCCGCCAAGCTGCTGACGCAGGCCCGCATCCGTCCCGATCAGGCGGTTTGGGACCTGCTGCAAAGCTGGCTGCCCGATTTCGACGCCTGGGCGGTGGCCGATCATGCCAGCATGGCCATGCAAAAGCGCCTGTGGGCCGATCCTTCGCGGCTGGATCAGGTCGAAAGCTGGACGACCTCAGATCACATGTGGACCCGACGCGCCGCGCTGGTGGCCACCCTGCCCTGGACCAAGCAGAACCACCCCAAGCCCGAAGACCTTCAGCGCCGCGACCGAATTCTGGGGTGGGCCGCCGGCTATATCCCCGATCGCGACTGGTTCATCCAGAAGGCGGTGGCCTGGTGGCTGCGCGACCTGTCCAAACATGACCCCGACCGGGTGCGGGCGTTTCTGGCCGCGCACGGTCACGCGATGAAGCCTTTTGCCCGCAAAGAGGCCGGCAAGTACCTGAAAGATCAGTTGGAATAAACGTCCAGTTCAACCAGTTCGTCAAACGGCACCAATAGCGCACGCATCGCCTCAACCGACAGGCGGCTGCCGCCTGAGGGCGCCGGTACAAGTGTGATATAGGCCTGCGCGCCCGTCTTGGGCACGACCACCCGGCCATTGATCTCAGTTTCGACCAACGGCGTTTCAAGCCAGCGTCCGGGCTTGTTCGGATCGCCCAGTCCGGCAATCGTTGTCTTGGCGCCGGCCCATCCGGTGTTCACGGCCGCAACAGGCGTTGCTTCCACCTCTTCGGTCGCAGCGGCGGTTTCTGTCGTCTGCGCAGGTTCCGCATCCGGGGCGCGATCAAGGCTTTGCCGCACCGCATCACAGCCGGTCAAAAACGCAGGAATAATGACAAACAGGTATCGCATGCAACCAGCCTACCCCTGCCCGCGCCCGCGTTCCACCCCTCAAGCGCAGTTCTGACTTGTCGCAAGGCACGGTGCGCTTTACCTATTGGGCATGACTTCTCCGTTGATCGACCCGTTTGCCCGCGCAATCACCTATCTCCGCGTCTCCGTCACGGACCGCTGCGATTTCCGCTGTGTCTACTGCATGTCTGAAAACATGACCTTTCTGCCCAAGAAAGAGCTGCTGACGCTGGAAGAACTGGACCGGATGTGTTCGACCTTCATTCGACTGGGCGTGGAAAAGCTGCGGATCACCGGGGGCGAGCCGCTTGTGCGCCGTGGGATCATGGGGTTCTTCGACTCGATGACCCGGCATCTGGACAGCGGCGCACTGAAAGAGCTGACGCTGACCACCAATGGCTCGCAACTCGCCCGGTTCGCCGACGACCTGTATGCCGCCGGGGTGCGGCGGGTGAATGTCTCGCTCGACACGCTGGACGAGGACAAATTCGCCCAGATCACCCGTTGGGGTCGCTTGAAACAGGTCCTGGGCGGGATCGATGCCGCGCAGAAGGCCGGGTTGCGCGTCAAGATCAACGCGGTGGCCCTGAAAGGGTTCAACGAGGACGAACTCCCCAAGATCACCCGCTGGTGCGCCGAGCGCGACATGGACCTGACCTGGATCGAGGTCATGCCCATGGGTGACATCGGCAACGAGGACCGGCTGGACCAGTACTGGTCGCTGAAAGACGTGCGGGCCGAGTACGAAAACCACTATACCGTCACCGATCTGGCCGAGCGCACGGGCGGACCGGCGCGCTATGTCCGGTTGGAGGAAACCGGGCAGAAGATCGGCTTCATCACGCCGCTCAGCCATAATTTCTGTGAAAGTTGCAACCGGGTACGCCTGACCTGCACGGGCGAGTTGTACATGTGCCTGGGGCAAGAGGACATGGCCGACTTGCGCGCCCCTCTGCGCGACCACCCCAACAGTGAAGAGCCACTGGAACAGGCGATCCGCGCGGCGATTACCCTCAAGCCCAAGGGCCATGATTTCGACTATTCCCGCCAGAAGATCGATGGCCAGATGAGCCGTCACATGAGCCACACGGGCGGCTGACATGGCAGACCAGTCGGGGCAACCCACGACGCTGTACCGTATGTACTGCGCGTTGACGTCCATCGCCATGCCATTGGCCTGGCGCACCGTTCGCGCCAAGCTGCAGACGGCGGGTGTTTCCGAGGTTCGTCAGCGCGAGCGGCTGGGCCATGCGAGCCAGCCCCGGCCCGACGGTCGGCTGATCTGGTTCCATGCGGCCAGCGTGGGCGAGAGCCTGTCGGTTCTGAGCCTGATCAAGCGTATGAGCGAACGGATTGAGGATGCGCAGTTTCTGATCACCTCTGGCACCCCGACCTCGGCGGCGCTGGTGGAAAAACGCCTGCCGCCGCGCACCCGTCACCAATACCCCCCTCTGGACAGCGCCGGACCGGTGGCGCGGTTTCTGGATCACTGGCGGCCCGATGCCGGTGTCTTCGTCGAAAGCGAGATCTGGCCACGGCTGATCGTCGAGACCGCCCGGCGCGGGACGCCCCTTGCCCTGCTGAACGCACGCCTGTCCGAGAAATCGGTGGCCGGGTGGAAGAAGCGCCCCGACACCGCCCGCTTTGTCCTAGGCCAGTTCCGCCTGTTCCTGACGCAAAACGACCGCACGGCCGCAAACCTGATCGCCATGGGCGCACCCGCCGATCTGGTGCAGCCCGGAACCAACCTCAAGGCCATGTCCGATCCGCTGCCGGTGGATCAGGACGCGCTGACGCAGATCCGCGCGCAGATCGGCGCGCGGCCGGTCTGGATCGCCAGCTCGACCCATGCGGGCGAGGAGGAGACCGTTCTGGCCGCCCATGCCGAATTGCTGAATCGCTGGCCCGACCTGCTGCTGCTGCTGATCCCCCGCCACCCCGAACGACGGGCCGAGGTCTGCGCCCTGATCGATGCCACGGGTCAAAGCCATGCTCTGCGCAGCGCCGGGCAGCCGATCACCGACGACACGCAGGTCTATGTGGCCGATACGCTGGGCGAAACCGGAACGTGGTACGCTTTGTGCCCTATCGTGTTTCTGGGCGGGTCGCTGAAAGAGATCGGCGGCCACAACCCGTTCGAGCCGGCTCAGGCTGGCGCAGCGGTGATCACCGGGCCGGGTTACTACAATTTCGCCGAGACATTTGCCCCGCTGGTGGACAGCGGCGGCGCGGTAGAAGTCGCTTCGGCGCCGGAATTGGCCAAGGCGGTCGAGCCCTGGCTGTCGGACAGATCGGCGCTGTCAGCGGCGCAAGCGGCGGCGCAATCCTGCGTGAACACCCAGAAATCGGAGCTGGATTCGGTTGTGGATACGCTATGCGACAAGCTGGGCCTCAACTGACCGCAAGCGGCAGCGGGGGCCTGCGCCCCCGCCACGGTGTCAGGCTGCGGGCATCCGCTGTTCGACGATCTCGGCCCACCAGCTGCAACCGGCAGGGATCGCCTCGTCGTTGAAGTTGTATTCAGGATGGTGGACCATCGCCGTGTCGCCATTGCCGACCAGGATATAGGCACCGGGACGTTCTTCCAGCATGTAGGCGAAGTCTTCGCCGCCCATGACCAAAGGTGCCTCCTCGCAGGCCCCTGAGATCGAGCGGGCGACCTCGGCGGCGAATTCGGTCTGCTCGTCGCTGTTGATCATGACCGGATAGCCCCGGATATAAGTGACATCGGCAGTACCGCCGAATGTCGCGGCGACGCCCGAGCAGATTTCGTTGATGCGCTGCTCAGCAAGGTCGCGCATCTCTTTGCTCATCGTGCGCACGGTGCCCTTGATCTGCACTTTCTGCGGGATCACGTTGAACGCCTTCGACGAGGTCTCGAACGAGGTGACCGAAACAACGACCTGATCGATCGGATCGGCATTGCGCGACGCGATGGTCTGCAACGCCAGAACCGCCTGCGCTGTCATGACAGTGGTGTCCACGGTTTCATGCGGTTTGGCGGCATGACCTCCGCGACCTTCGAACGTGATATCGAACTGGTCAGTCGCCGCGAAGAACGCGCCCGGCCGGATCGAGAAGCTGCCCACAGGCTTACCGGGCCAATTGTGCATTCCGTAGACTTCCTGAATGCCCCAACGCTCCATCAGGTTGTCTTCGCACATCTCGCGGCCGCCGCCGCCGCCCTCCTCGGCGGGTTGGAAGATCACAACGACGGTTCCGTCGAAATTGCGCGTTTCGGACAGGTATTTGGCCGCCCCCAGCAGCATGGCGGTGTGGCCGTCATGGCCGCAGGCATGCATCGCACCCGGCGTTTTCGAAGCATAGTCCAAACCCGTCGCCTCGTGGATCGGCAAAGCATCCATATCCGCCCGCAATCCGATCACCTTCCCCTTGGTGTCGGACTTGCCTTTGATCACCCCGACAACTCCGGTGCGGCCAATCCCCGTGACCACCTCGTCGCAGCCGAATTCTTTCAGCTTTTCCGCAACCAGCGCGCTGGTGCGATGCGTATCGAACAGAATTTCAGGATTCTCGTGAATATCACGCCGCCAGGCGGTGATTTCATCCTGCAATTCGGCAAAGCGGTTCTTCACTGGCATCTTCGTCTTCTCTCCTTAAAAAAATCTCAGGCCACCGGCATCCGGCGTTCGACCATCTCAGCAAACCACGAGCATCCGATCGGAATGATCTCGTCATTGAAATCGTATTCGGGGTGGTGAAGCCCGGCGCTGTCGCCATTTCCCAGGACTATGAAGGCCCCGGGACGTTCCTGCAACATGAACGAGAAGTCTTCACCCCCCATCACCATCGGTGCCTCGGCACAGCTGCCACCCACGGCAATTGCCGCGGATTCTGCATATCCAGTCTGCTCTTCCGCGTTGATCGTGACGGGAACGCCGCGCGAGTAGGTCACCGTGGCGGTGCCACCTATGGTCGCCGCGACACCTTGCACAACTTCATTCAGCCGCTGTTCGATCAGGTCGCGCATCTCGTTCGAATGGGTGCGGACGGTGCCACGCAGGCGGGCCGATTGCGGGATCACGTTAAATGCATTCGACGAGGTCTCGACCGCAGTGACCGACAGAACGGCCTGCAAGATTGGGTCGGCGTTGCGCGAAACGATGGTCTGCAGGGCCACGATCAGTTGCGACAGCATGACCGTCGTGTCCACGGTTTCCTGCGGCTTGGCGGCATGACCGCCGCGGCCTTCAATATGGATGTCGAACTCGTCCGCCGCCGCCAGCAGAGGCCCGGAGCGAATGGCAAACTGCCCGGTCGGCAGGCCCGGAACGTTGTGCATCGCATAGACTTCCTGGATGCCGAAGCGGTCCATCAAACCGTCCTGGCACATGGCTTCCGCACCGTTGCCGCCTTCTTCGGCCGGCTGAAAGATCACGATCGCGGTCCCATCGAAGTTTCGGGTCTCGGCCAGATATTTGGCGGCGCCCAGAACCATCGCAGTGTGACCGTCATGGCCGCAGGCATGCATGGCGCCCGCAGTCTTGGAGGCATATTCCGCTCCCGTCTGCTCTTGCATTGGCAGCGCATCCATATCGGCCCGCAGACCGATCACGCGGCCTTGGGTGTCGGTCCTGCCCTTGATCACGCCGACCACCCCGGTCCGGCCAATTCCGGTCACGACATCGTCGCAACCGAACTCTTTCAGTTTTTCCGCAACCAATGCGCTGGTCCGATGGGTATCGTAGAGAATTTCGGGGTGTTGATGTATGTCGCGCCGCCAACCGGTGATTTCGGGGTGCATTTCGGCAAAACGGTTCTTGATCGGCATGACTGTCTTTCCTGTTTCAGGCGATGGGCATTCGTCGTTCGACGAGCTCGGCGAACCAGCTGCATCCGGCCGGAATGGCCTGGTCGTCGAAATTGTATTCGGGATGGTGGCACATGGCCGTGTCGCCGTTCCCCAAGAAGATGTAGGCTCCGGGCCGTTCTTCAAGCATGTAGGCGAAGTCTTCCGACGGCATGATCGGATCCGTTGCGTCATTGACCTTGCCTGCCACCGCCTCGGCGGCTTCGGCGGCGAAGGCCGTTTCCGCCTCGGAATTCACCGTCACCGGGTAGCCGGGCGTCCAGGTCACGCGGGCTTTGGCGCCAAAAGCCGAGGCTGTGTCTTCGGCGATCCGGCGCACGCGCTCCTCGGCGATGCCACGGTATTCCGGGTCCAGTGTGCGAACCGTGCCCTGCAGCCGGACCGTGTGCGCAATCACGTTCGAGGCGACGCTGTCAGTTTCAAACGTCCCCACCGTCAGCACCACCCGTCGGATTGGATCAACGGTGCGGGATACAACCGATTGCAGCGCAACCACGATATGCGATGCCACCAAGGTTGTGTCGATGGCTTCATGCGGCGCGGCGGCATGGCCACCTTTGCCGGTCACGACAATCTCGAACTCGTCCGACGACGCCAGCAGCGCGCCGGGCCGGATTGCGAACTCTCCGACAGGCAGGCCGGGCATGTTGTGCAAGCCGTAGACTTCCTGAATGCCCCATCGATCCATAAGCCCATCGCGGCACATGGCCAGACCGCCGGCTCCGCCTTCTTCGGCCGGTTGAAAGATCAGAACCACCGTTCCATCGAAATTGCGCGTCTCGGCAAGGTATTGCGCAGCGCCGAGCAAGATCGACGTGTGCCCGTCATGCCCGCAGGCATGCATCTTGCCCGGCACGGTCGAGGCATAGTCCAGTCCGGTCGCCTCGTTGATCGGCAAGGCATCCATGTCGGCACGCAACCCGATCACCCGCCCCTGCGTGTCCGTCCGCCCTCGGATCACGGCCACGACACCGGTTTTACCTATACCCGGCGTGATTTCATCGACACCGAACGCCTTGAGCCGGTCGACAACGAAGCGGGCGGTTTCATGCACGTCGTACATCAACTCGGGATGCGCATGCAGGTGCCGCCGCCACTTGGTGATCTCGGCGTGCATTTCGGCAAGTCTGTTTTTGACCGGCATGTTCTACTCTCCGAGCTTCGGACTGAAATCCTGAGTTTCCAGTGCCTCTTTTGGGTCACGCCGCCAGTTTGTAGACCAGACGCTGCATGAAGTCATGGCCGGCGTTGAACTGAGCGATCGTGATGTATTCGTTCGGCTGGTGCGCCTGCGCGATATCTCCGGGCCCACAGATCACGGCTGAGTAACCGGCCTCCTGAAACTGACCGGCTTCGGTGCCATAGCTGACGACATGGGTAGCGTTGTCGCCCGTAAGGGCACGCACCAGTGTCTCGGCTTCGCCATCGGTTTCCGGGACCAAAGCCGGAACGGCAAAGCTGGCCTTCACCTCGATATGGGCGTCCGGATGCACTTGCTGCATCTTCCTTTCCGCCACTCTTACCTGTTCCAGATAGGCTTCTTTCCAAGCTGATGCCTGCTCGCCGGGGACGACCCGGAAATCCATCATGAAACGGCAATCCTTGGCCGTTATGTTGTGCGCAGTGCCGCCCTTGATCATGCCCACGTGACAGGTTGTCCAAGGAGGATCAAAGACTGCCGCGATATCGCTGGGGTCCGCCGCCATGTTGATGTCGTTCTGGGCATTTGCCCAGTCGATCAGCGGCGCGGCATACATTATCGCATTGACACCGGTATGCATGATCGAACTGTGCACCTCGTATCCAACCACGTGGGTATCAAAGCCGAAGCCGCCCTTGTGGCCGGTGACGGCCTGCATCATCGACGGCTCGCCCACCACCACGGCCGAGCCCTTGGGCAGAACCTCCTGCATGGCGACGATCATGGGCGGCGCACCGGTGCAGCCGACCTCCTCGTCAAAACTCAGCGCCAATTGCAGCGGGCGCTTGACGTCGGCGTATTGCGCCTCGACCAGCGCCCAGATGGCGAGGGCGTCAAAGCCCTTCATGTCACAGGTGCCACGTCCGAAATACTTGCCGTTCCGTTCGGTCACGACAAACGGGTCGCTGTCCCAGGGTTGTCCGTCCACCGGCACCACATCCGTGTGACCGGAAAGCACGACCGCGCCTTCCTCCCAAGGGCCGACATGGGCAAACAGGGCCGCCTTGTGCGGCTGATCCGGATCCGGCCATCGATGAGCGCGGATTCCGTGGCCGTTCAGGTAGTCTTCGACCCAGTCGACCAGCGGCAGGTTGCTGTCGCGGCTGACGGTGGGAAACGAGATCAGCTTGGTCATGATCTCAAGCGGAGTCAGGCGCTGTGACATATGGGTCAGTAACCGCTGTCGGTCGTCAGGATGAAGTGGCCCGGCTCGACCTCGCGGTATTCCGAAGGCGCAGGCTCATAGCCGATTGGGTGAATTGGAGACGGGATCGGTTTGAAATTCAGATCTTTTTCCGTTTTGCGCTGATTGGGATCGGCGATCGGAACCGCCTTCATCAATGCCTGCGTATAGGGGTGCTGTGGGTTCTCGAAAACACGCGCCCTTGGGCCCAGTTCGACGATCCGGCCCAGATACATCACACCCACGTGGTGGCTGACCCGCTCAACCACGGCCATGTCGTGGCTGATAAACAGATAGCTCAGCCCAAGTTCGGACTGCAATTCCATCATCAGGTTCAGAACCTGCGCCTGAACAGAAACGTCCAGCGCGGAAACGGCTTCGTCCGCAATGATCAGCTTCGGGTTCAGGGCCAGCGCCCGGGCAATCGCAATTCGCTGCCGTTGCCCACCCGACATTTCGTGCGGGAATCGACGCATGAAGCTGCGTGGCAGGTGCACCTTGTCGAACAGCTGTGCGACCCGGTCTTGCAGTTCCGACCCCGACGCCACGCCATAGTTGCGCATCGGCTCGGCCACCTGATCAACCAACTGCATCTGCGGGTTCAGCGATGCGAATGGGTCCTGAAAGATCATCTGCATGTCCAGGCGGGCCTTGCGCAGGCCCTTCTGGTCCAGCTTCATGATGTCCACACCATCAAGACTGATTTCACCGGCCATGGGCTCGATCAACCGCAGGATCGAGCGGCCGGCCGAGGATTTTCCACAACCCGACTCGCCGACGAGGCTCAGCGTCTGCCCTCTGTTCAGGGTGAACGAGACATCTTCGACCGCGTGCACATTCGAAATGGTGCGACGCAGGATCCCGCCTTTTACCGGGAACCGCGTGGTCAGGTTCCGGACTGACAGCAATACATCCTCGGTTCCGGGAATCGGGGCGATCTTCTGACCTTCGACACCCAGCAACTTCATCGGCTCGGGGGCGGATTTTCCGCGCATCTCACCCAGCTTGGGCACCGCGGCCAGCAGAGCCTTGGTGTAGTCATGCTGGGGATTCTCGAAAATCTCGGTGACGGTGCCCTCTTCGACCTTGTTGCCGCGGTACATGACGACGACCCTGTCGGCCATCTGGGCGACCACGGCCATGTCATGGGTGATGAACATGACCGCCGTGCCGGTTTCACGCTTCAGCCGGTCCATCAAGGCGAGGATCTCGGCCTGGATCGTCACGTCCAGAGCCGTGGTGGGTTCATCGGCGATCAGCAGGCGCGGCTCGCAGGCCATGGCCATTGCGATCACAACCCGCTGGCGCATCCCGCCCGACAATTCGTGCGGATACTGCTTGAGCCGCCGCTCGGGTTCTGGGATGCGGACCTGTTTCAGCAGCTCCAAGGCGCGTGCTTCGGCTTGGGACTTGGACATATCCTTGTGAATCCGCAACCCTTCGGTCAGTTGTCGCCCGACCGTGAAAACGGGGTTCAGCGCAGTCATCGGTTCCTGAAAGATCATCCCGATTTCGTTGCCGCGAATCTGCTTCATGAGGTCCTGATCGGCCTTGGCCAGATCCAGCTCGGTCCCGTCGTTACGGTCGAAAATCAACTGTCCGCCGGCGATTTCACCCCCGCCGAATTCAACAAGGCGCATCAATGACAACGAAGATACGGACTTGCCCGATCCCGATTCGCCCACGATGCAGACGGTTTCGCCCGGACGGACCTCGAACGAGACGTCCTCGACCCCGACGACGGGCCCATCCTTGGTTTGGAATTCGACCCGAAGTTCCCTGATCTGGGCGATAGGCTGATCCAGCACGCGAGCGCTCCCCTTGGCTGCATGAGTGTTTTGATTGCCGAACGCTAAGGCGGGCTGACAGGAAAAGTCAAACGCATTGCCAGTTTCGCTGCGGCAAGGCTTGCAATTTCTGCAAACTCTGTTTCGATACCCCGCGTAACCGTGCCGAGAAATTGGGCGTAGTGCGCAGACATTTGCGCAATTGTCTTTTGTTTCAGTGGCTTGAGCCCGGCACGGCAACGCCAAATCCGCAGGCCTTGCGGAGAAAATCGAGACACGAATGTGTCCAACAAGGAGTGTATGATGAAAATCAAAACCCTTTTGCTTGGTGCGATTGCAAGCACGGCGATGGCCCCGATGGCCATGGCCGAGCGCGGATCGGACGGCAACGTCAGCATCATCTATTGGCAAGCACCCTCGATCCTGAACCCGTTTCTGTCGGGCGGCACCAAAGACGTCGAAGCGGCCTCGCTGGTGATCGAACCTCTGGCCCGCTACGACCAGGACGGCAACATGGTGCCGTATCTGGCAGCCGAAATCCCGACCGTCGAAAACGGCGGCGTGAGCGAGGACCTCACTTCGATCACGTGGAAGATCGCCCCGGGGATCACCTGGTCGGATGGCACGCCGTTCACCTCGGCCGACGTGAAATTCACCGCCGATTACTGCATGGACCCCGAAGGTGGCTGTGCGCAGGTGACCAAGTTCGAAGGCGTCACCAACGTCGAAGCTGTGGATGATCTGACCGTCAAGGTCACTTTCGACAAGCCGACCCCGTTCCCCTACGGTCCGTTCGTCGGCGGCGAAAGCCCGATCATTCAGGCCGCTCAGTTCGCGAACTGCATGGGCGCGAAAGCTCCGGAATGCACCGAGCAGAACTTCAACCCGATCGGCACCGGCCCGTTTGTCGTCACCGAGTTCAAGCCGAACGATGTGATCACCTTCAAGGCCAACGACAACTATCGTGACCCGGCGAAACCGGCCTTCGCAACCGTGACCTTCAAGGGCGGCGGCGATGCGACCGCGGCCGGTCGCGCCGTGATGGAAACCGGCGAGTTCGACTATGCCTGGAACCTGCAGTTGGCGCCCGAAGTGATCGCGCAGATGCAGGAAGGCGGCAAAGGCACTCCGGTGGCAGGCTTTGGCCCGCTGGTCGAGCGCATCATGCTGAACCAGACCAACCCGTCGCCCGAACTGCCGGAAGGCGAGCGTTCGACGGCCAAGCACCCGCACCCGTTCCTGAAGGATCCGGCGGTCTACAAGGCTATGTCGATGGCAATCGACCGCCCGCTGCTGGTTGAGATCGGCTATGGCCAGGCGGGTAAAGTGACCTGCAACTGGGTGCCGGCTCCGGCTGCGTTCAACTCGACCTCGATGACCTGCGACACGCAGGATATCGAAGGCGCCAAGAAACTGCTGGATGATGCCGGCATCGTCGACACCGACGGCGACGGCGTCCGCGAGAAGGATGGCGTTCCGCTGAAGATCGTCTATCAGACCTCGACCAACGCCGTCCGTCAGGACTTCCAGGCGCTGATCAAGGAATGGTGGAGCCAGATCGGCATCGAAACCGAACTGCGCAACATCAACGCCTCGGTCTTCTTCGGTGGTGACCCGGGCTCGCCCGACACGTTCCAGAAGTTCTATGCTGACGTCGAGATGTACGCCAACACCTTCAACGGCACCGACCCGCAAAGCTATCTGGGCAACGGCCTGTGCGACAAGGCACCGCGTCCCGAGACCCAGTGGCAGGGTGAGAACATCAGCCGCTTCTGCAACGAAGAGTTCGACAAGCTGCACGCCCAACTGGCGCAGACCGCAGGTCTGGAGCAGCGCGCCGAAATCGCGAAGCAGCTGAACGACATCATGGTTCAGAACGGCGGCATGATCCCGCTGGTCCACCGTGGTCGTCTGTCGGCCCACGCAAACACTCTGGGCGGTGTCGTCCTGAACGTGTGGGACAGCGAACTGTGGAACATCGCTGACTGGTACCGCAAGACCGGTTCCTAAGCGCTAGCCTTGCACAGCCGCGTCCCGATCTGTATCGGGGCGCGGTCTTTCGCAAGTTCCACCAACAAGAAGACGCATATAAAGGCGCCTCTTAATGCTCAACTTCACCATTCGACGACTGATCCTGGCCGTTCCGACGCTGTTGTTCATCAGTCTCGTCATCTTCCTGTTGCTCGAGCTCGCCCCCGGCGACCCGATGGCACAGGTTCCGCTTACCGTTCCGCCTGAAGTCAAAGAGAAGATGCGCGAGGCGCTTGGCCTCGGCCAGCCTATGCATGTCCGGTTCTGGAAATGGATCGTGCAGTTCTTCTGGATCGAACCGCAGGTTTTGGTCGACCACATCTTTGGCACCACCTTTTCCGAAGGTGACCTGCGTGTGATTTCGTGGCAGACCCGCTCGCCCGTCATGGACATCGTCGTTCAGCGTATCCCGCAGACCCTGTGGGTTGTAGGCACCGCCTATGTGGTCGCCATCCTGATCGCCCTGCCCATTGGCATCTATTCGGCCTATCGCCAGTATTCCTGGTTCGACCAGATGGGCACCTTCGTGTCGATGGTCGGCTTCTCGGTTCCGCCGTTCTTCTCGGGGGTGCTGGTGATCGTGATCTTCTCGGTCCAGTTGGGCTGGTTCCCGTCGATCTATGACACGACGCATGTGGTCAATGACTGGGACAGCTTCGTCATTCAGCTGAAACAGATGATCATGCCCGTGATGGTGCTGGCGCTGCAGATCACCGCGCAGCTCAGCCGGTTCATGCGCGCCTCGATGCTGGACAACCTCAACCAGGATTACGTCCGTACCGCCCGCGCCAAGGGCCTGAGCGAATACACCGTCGTCATGGTACATGTCCTGCGCAACTCGATGATCCCGGTGGTTACCGTGATCGCTCTGGGTATTCCGGCGATCTTTGGTGGCGCGATCATCACCGAGCAGGTGTTCAAGGTGAACGGCATCGGCCAGCTGCTGATCGGCGCCATTCAGGCCAATGACTTGCCGATGGTGCAGACGCTGACCTTCATCTTTGCCGTGCTGATCGTCCTGTTCAACCTGATCGCGGACGTTCTCTATGGCATTCTGGACCCGAGGATCCGCTATGACTGATCACAATCAATCAGACACGCTGGTCCCTGATGAGGGCCTTGCGCCGGCCTCGACGGCCTTGCCGACTGCCGATGTAATGGAAGAACTGACCACCCCACCTCGCAGCCAGTGGCGCGACGTGTGGGACCAGTTCAAGACCCACAAGGGCGCCATGATCGGCGCGATGCTGTTCATCTTCATTGTCGCGGCCGTCTACCTTGGCCCGTTCCTGTGGACCATCGACCCGACCCAGATCGACATCCGGGCCCGCAACCAGGGGCCCAGCTGGACCCATCCGTTCGGCACCGATCAGCTGGGCCGGGACATCATGGCGCGAATGATGTCTGGGGGGCAGACCTCGGTATCGGTCGGCATCACCGCGATGCTGCTGGCGCTGTTCCTGGGGTCGTTCATCGGCGTGGTTGCCGGGTTCTTCAAACGGCTGGACGGGCCGCTGATGCGCCTGACCGATCTGTTCCTGGCCCTGCCGCTGCTGCCGCTGCTGCTGGTGATGATGCTGCTGTTCCGCGAGCCTCTGTCCGCTGCGTTCGGGCTTGAACGTGGGATTTTCATCCTGATCGTCTGCGCCATCGGCATCACCTCGTGGATGCCTACGGCGCGGATCGTGCGCGGCGACGTGCTGGCCATCAAGGAACGCGAATTCGTTCTGGCCGCCCGCTCGATCGGTACCAGCAACACGCAGATCATCACCCGGCACATCCTGCCCAACGTGCTGTCGCCGATCATGGTCTCGGCCACGCTGGGCATCGCCACGGCGATCATCACCGAAAGCGCGCTGTCCTTCCTGGGGCTGGGCTTCCCGCCTGACTTCCCCACCTGGGGCCGGCTACTGTTCGATGGCGTCGACTATCTGCAGCAATACCCCGAGCGTGTGTTCTGGCCCGGCCTGGCAATCTCGCTGACCGTGCTGAGCGTCAACTATCTGGGCGACGGCCTGCGCGATGCGCTCGATCCGCGGATCCGCGGACGCTGAACCAAAGTCAGTCGGCGCGCCTGAGCGCGCCGGCCAACACCACGATCACCACCGCCAGCGGCAGCAGGACGGCAAAGGCCAGCCGCAGTGACAGGATCCCCGCCAGAAGCCCGATAAGCGGCGGACCGATCAGCAGACCTCCGTACCCCAAAGTGGCGACACTGGCGATGGCCTGCCCCGGTGGGACATGCGGGTCATTCGCCGCCCGGCTGAAGGCCAGCGGCATGATCACCGCATAGCCCACGCCCATCATCGCGAATCCAGCCAGTGCCCCGACCGCGCCCCCGGCCGATACCACCAAGAACACGCCCAAAGCCGCGCAGGCTCCGCTGACCCGGGCCACCGGCACCGGGCCGAACCGGGCGATCACGAGGCCGCCTAGCAGCCGCACGGCAACCATGGACACCGAAAAAACGGCATAGCCCAAAGCTGCAACGCTTTCAGCCACACCCGTGACATCCCGCAGAAAGATGGCGCTCCAGTCAGCCACAGCCCCCTCGCCCAACGCGCCGCACATCGCGGTCAGCCCGACCAGAACCAGAACGCCGCTGGGCAAGGCAAAGATCGCGTTGGCGTCAGACTGCACCCGCCGCGACGTCCATCGGACCCAGGACAGGGCAAGCGCCAGCGCGACGGTTGCCCCGCCGGCCAGCAGGAAATGCGGCAACACGTCAAGCTGCAGCTGAACCGCGCCATAGCCGCTGAGCGCACCCAACCCGGCACCAAGGCTCCACATCGCGTGGAACGAGGACATCACCGGTTTGGCATAGGCCTGCTCGACCTCGGCGGCCCAGGCGTTCATGGCCACATCCATCGAGCCGTGGAAGGCCCCGAAGATGAACAGGAACGCAGCCAGCATGGCGAAGCTGTCGGCGGCCGCAAGAAGGATCAGTGAGGCCGTGTACAGGACCGCGATCACCCGCGTCACGGTCACCGCGCCAAACCTGTCGGTCAGGCGTCCGGTGACTGGAAAGGAACACACTGCCCCGGCCGCCATGAACAGCAGGCCATAGCCCAGTTCCTCGTGGCTCAGCCCCAGACGGTCACGGACGGCCGGAATGCGCGAGGCCCAGATCCCGAACAGGGCGCCGTTCAGGATGAACATGGCGGCCACGGCCCGCCAGGCTGAAACCAATCCGATCATGAAACCTGCCCTGCCAGCGAAATATCTGCCTCGCAGCAATACAGGCAGTGCGCCGGTTGGCAAGCCGCGCTATTCCAGCTTGCGGCGGATGCGGCGCACGGCCAGCCAGACAAGCGCCACTACCGGCAGCGTCACGCCTGCGGTCAGCATCCCCTTGCTGATCCCCGCATTGGTCAACGGGTACAGCAGGTAGCTGACCAGAGACACCGCATAATAGCTGATGGCGACCACCGACAGACCTTCGACCGTGTGCTGCAATCGCAGCGCCAGATCCGCTCGGCGGTCCATGCTCTCCAGCAAGGCCTGGTTCTGCGCGCTGCGCTCGACATCGACCCGCGTTCGCAGCAGGTCGCCGGCGCGAATGGCCCGGTCCGAAAGTGCCTGCAGCCGCCGTTCGGTTGCCTTGACCGTGCGCATGGCCGGGTCATAGCGGCGCATCATGAAATCGGCGAATGTCTGACGCCCGTGGAAGCGATCCTCGCGCAGCGCCTCGATCCGCTGGTGCACGATGGCCTCATAGGCCCCCGTCGCGGCAAAGCGAAAGGCCGAACGCGCCGACAGCGTCTCGAGCTCGGTCGAGGTGGCCAGCAATTGCGGCAGCAGATCGTCGGGATGGGTCGTATCCTTGGTCATCTCGCCCATCAACTGGGTCAGTTGCCGGTCCAACTCGCCGATCTGGGGCATCAGGGCCTTAACCCGGGCAAAGCCCAACATGGACATTGCCTTGTAGGTCTCGATCTCGCACAGGCGCTGGATGACCCGGCCGGTGCGCCTGCGCCCGGTGCCCTCGGACACGAACAGGGCAAACCGCATGTGGCCCGCCGGGTCGATGCGAAAATCGCTGGCGCAGATCGCCGAGTCGTCCAGTACCCGCGACACCGCCAGGCTTTCCGGTTCGAACCAATCCGCCAGCGCGGCTTGCGTGGCCCCGTCATCCGGGCGCGGCACCACCCGCAGCATGATCGAGGTCACGCGCTGGCCCGGACTGGCCAACAGCCAGTCGGGGGGGAAAACCTCGAAATCGGCGGGGTTAAAGGCGCGCTCGCTGACATTCTGAGTGATGGCCGTATAGGTCACGAATTCCGTGTGGTGCTCCCACTTCAACCAGTGCCGCCCGATCTGGCCGGCATAGTGGGTCGCATCGGGCTGCGGATGCTGTGCCCCGTGGCGGTCCAACAGGTCGATCAGGTGGGCCATATCTTCGGCTCGGTCGCGCGCCACCGCGGCGACCGGTTTTTTGATCGCAAGGAAGACAACCGTGCACGGCGCCTGCGCCACAGGGAACGGCCGCGCGTGCAATTCATTGGCCAGTGCATAGCGCAGCGGATGATCCTCGATTGGCGTCATGAACGGCTCCTTGTGTTCCGGGCACTATACGACACCAGAGAATTTCATCAATTATCTTTTTATTTCATATACTTACATGGATACCGCGGTATACAAGCCGGCTATCTCATTGATTTGGCTGCCAGAGCTCGATCGGATTGCCCTCGGGGTCGTGCAAGCGGGCGAATTTTCCGATCTCGCTGTTCCATTCGTCACGGGTCTCCACCTCGATTCCAGCCGCACGCAGTTGGTCGACCATGGCCGCCAGATCGTCGACGCGGAAGTTGATCATCCATTGCTGAGCCGCATCGCCGAAATAGTCCGTATCCGCAGCGAATGGGGCAAACACGGTGTAGCCTTCGCGCTGCTTCCAGGGGACCGGGTCATAGTGGTTGACGCCCAGATGGGTCTCGTACCATTGCGACAGAGCCTTCGGATCGCGGGCGCGGAAGAATACGCCGCCGATGCCGTTTACCTTCTGCATGGAACACCTCCTGCCGATTGGCGTTGATACGGCATCATACCCTGAAACGAAAAAAGGCGCCCGCAATGGGCGCCTTTTTCTTGGATCACAGCCGCGGATCAGTCGATCATTGGCAGCAGCTTGTCCAGCGACTGCTTGGCGTCGCCATAGAACATGCGGGTGTTCTCCTTGTAGAACAGCGGGTTTTCGATGCCCGAATACCCGGTGCCCTGCCCGCGTTTCGAGACAATCACCTGCTTGGCCTTCCAGCATTCCAGAACCGGCATCCCGGCAATGGGGCTGTTCGGGTCTTCCTGCGCCGCAGGGTTCACGATGTCGTTCGAGCCAATCACGATCGCCACATCCGTTTCCGGGAAATCGTCGTTGATCTCGTCCATTTCCAGCACGATGTCATAGGGCACCTTGGCCTCGGCCAGCAGCACGTTCATGTGGCCCGGAAGACGGCCCGCGACGGGGTGGATGGCAAAGCGCACATTCTTGCCCTTGGCGCGCAGCTTGCGGACCAGTTCGCTGACCGATTGCTGCGCCTGCGCCACCGCCATTCCGTAGCCGGGGATGATGATGACGCTGTCGGCATCGTTCAGCGCTGCTGCAACACCGTCGGCGTCGATCGCCACCTGTTCGCCTTCGACCTCCATCTGGGGTCCCGAAGTGCCGCCAAAGCCGCCGAGGATCACGCTGACAAAGTGACGGTTCATCGCCTTGCACATGATGTAGGACAGGATCGCACCCGACGAGCCGACCAGCGCGCCGACGACGATCAGCAGGTCGTTGCCCAGCGAGAAACCGATCGCAGCCGCGGCCCAGCCCGAGTAGCTGTTCAGCATAGACACAACGACCGGCATGTCGGCACCGCCGATGCCCATGATCAGGTGATAACCGATGAACAGCGCCGCCAGCGTCATCAGGAACAGCGGGAAGAACCCACCCGAAGCGGTGTACCAAATCAGACAGATCAGCGAGAGGCCAGCCGCCGACGCGTTCAGCGCATGCCCGCCCGGCAGCTTGGTGGCCGCTGAGGTCACCTTGCCGGCCAGCTTTCCATAGGCCACGACCGAACCGGTAAAGGTGATCGCACCGATGAAGATGCCCAGGAACAGCTCGACATGCAGAATGGCCAGCTCGGCCGGAGTTTTCTTGGCGATCAGTTTCGCGAAGGCGCCCAGATCCGACAGGTCGGCATCCTTGGCCGCGTCAACGATCGCAAAGACTTCGGCGACATTCTTGATCTCGAAATGGGCGTTGTACCCGACGAAAACCGCCGCCAGACCCACCAGCGAATGCATGGCGGCGACAAGCTGCGGCATCTCGGTCATCTGGACGCGCTGCGCCACGTATTGACCGATCAGACCGCCGCCGATGATCAGCAGCAGCGACAGCAGCCACAGGCCCGATCCGGGGCCGACCAGCGTGGCAAAAACCGCCAGCGCCATTCCAACGATGCCGTACCAGACCGCGCGCTTGGCGCTTTCCTGGTTCGACAGGCCGCCGAGCGAAAGGATGAACAGAACAGCCGCAACGACATAGGCGGCAGTGGTGAAGCCAAATTCCATGTGCCCGGCCTCCTTAAGATTTCTGGAACATGGCGAGCATGCGCCGGGTTACGAGGAAACCGCCGAAGATGTTGATCCCGGCCATGAAGATCGACAGCGCCGCCAGCAGAATGACGAGGAAAGACCCCGACCCGATTTGCATCAACGCGCCCACGATGATGATCGAGGAAATCGCGTTGGTGATCGCCATCAACGGTGTGTGCAGACTGTGGCTGACGTTCCAGATCACCTGGAAGCCCACGAAAACGGCCAGCACGAAGACGATGAAATGCTGCATGAAGCTTGCAGGAGCCACCAGCCCGACCAGCAGCATCAGCGCACCGCCCACGCCCAGCAGGGTGACCTGTTGCTTGGTCTGCGCCTTGAAGGCAGCGATCTCTTGCGCGCGCTTTTCTTCGGGCGTCAGTTCCTTGACCTCGGCTTTGGGTTTGGCCGCGATGGCCTGCACCTTGGGCGGTGGCGGTGGGAAGGTGATCTCACCTTCGTAGGTGACGGTCGCGCCACGGATCACGTCATCTTCCATGTTGTGATTGATCTGACCGCCCTTGTCCGGGGTAAGGTCAGTCATCATGTGACGGATGTTGGTCGCATATAGCGACGAGGACTGAGCCGCCATCCGGCTGGGGAAGTCAGTATAGCCGATGATGGTCACGCCATTGTCGGTCACGACCTTTTCATCCGGCACGGTGCCTTCGACATTGCCTCCACGCTCGGCCGCAAGGTCCACAATGACTGATCCGGGCTTCATCGCCTTGACCATATCCTCAAGCCACAGCTTGGGGGCCGGGCGGTTGGGGATCAGGGCGGTGGTGATGACGATGTCCATCTCGGGCGCCAGCTCGCGGAACTTGGCCAGCTGCGCATTGCGGAACTCCTCGGACTGAACCGAAGCATATCCGCCGGTGGCCGAGCCATCCTGCTGTTCTTCTTCAAAGTCCAGATAGACGAATTCGGCGCCCATCGACTCGACCTGTTCAGCGACCTCGGGGCGCACATCGAACGCATATGTGATTGCGCCAAGCGACGTCGACGTCCCGATGGCGGCCAGACCGGCCACGCCGGCACCAACGATCAGAACCTTGGCCGGCGGCACCTTGCCCGCGGCCGTCACCTGGCCGGTGAAGAAGCGGCCAAAGTTGTTGCCCGCCTCAATCACCGCACGGTACCCGGCGATGTTGGCCATCGAAGACAAAGCGTCCATCTTCTGCGCGCGGCTGATGCGGGGCACCATTTCCATCGCGATGACATTGGCGCCCTTGGCTTTCGCCAATTCCATCCCTTCTTCGTTCCCTGCCGGGTTGAAGAACGAGATCAGCGTCTTGCCCTTGGTCAGACGTTTCATTTCGGTCTCGGTGGGCACGCGCACCTTGGCGATGATGTCCGACGATTTCCACAAAGAGGCAGCTGTCTTGACGATTTCGACCCCGACGGCCTCGTAAGCCTCGTCTGAGAAACCGGCGGCAGCACCAGCCCCCTTCTCGATGGCGCATTCATAGCCCAATTTCTGCAGCTGCACGGCTGACTCCGGAGTCATCGCGACCCGGTTCTCGCCTTTCAGTATTTCCTTTGGCGTGCCTATTTTCACCGGCAAGTCCCCCTAATTTTCACTCTGACCGAGCGGGTGGTCGGTATTGTTTGTTAAGCAAAGATCTATCCTGCGCAACATTATTTCGCAAGCGCAGCATTCATTACGTTGTGTCACGGGTCGGCGCATTTCAGATCCACCGACGGGTTTTGCGTTCGTAACGCGCGAAATCCGCACGGAAGGTGCGGCGCAGGCGGTCCTCCTCAGGCAGGATGAACCGCCGTTCCAATACCCAGACGAACACAGGAACCAACACCAGCGACAACACGGCATCGAAGCGCAGGATCAACCCGGCAAGGATCAGGACATCGCCCAGATAGATCGGATTGCGGCTGCGCTTGTAGATGCCCGACTGCACCATTGCGGTGGGTGTTTCATGCGGAATGACCGTCGTACGGTGACGGCGGAATTCTACGATGGCCAGAACCGCCAGCAGGATACCCCCACCAATCAGCAACCCGCTTAGCAGGTCGGTCAACCCGCCTTCCAGCGACAGGCCGAGCGACAGATAACGGCCCTGCAACCAGGCCAACACCGCGAAGCCCAAAAGCCACAGTGGCGGTACGTCGATACGGCGCATGAGCATCCCTTTTGAACGACGACATGCACCGGCACATGTCGCTTCCGGGCCAAGTCCTACCGCTTTCAGACCCCGATGGCAAAGCATCTTGGCCTTGCGGTCGAATATTGTGCACCCGGGCCACAAACAGGCGGGCGTAGACAGCCCGGCACCGATCCGATACCCCGGGTCGGACACAAGAAAACACCGGGATTTATCATGACCGACTTCGCCGCCACCAAAGCCATGTTCCACCTGCCGGAAGGAGTTCTGTATCTGGACGGCAACTCGCTGGGCCCTCTGCCCAAGGCGGCGGCCGCAAAGGTACAGAAGATGCTGACCGAGGAATGGGGCCAGATGCTGATCACCGGGTGGAACAAGGCCGGGTGGATGGGCATGCCGACCGACCTGGGCGATCGGATCGGCCGCCTGATCGGCGCCGCGCCCGGTACGGTCGTGGTCGGCGACACGCTGTCGATCAAGGTCTTTCAGGCGGTTGCCTCGGCGTTGGAGCTGAACCCGGGGCGCAAGGTGGTCCTGTCGGACAATGGCAACTTCCCTTCCGATCTCTACATGGCTGACGGGCTGCTGCGCTCGCTGGGCGAGGAGTACGAGCTTCGGGTCGTGGACCCCGAGACCGTGGCCGAGCACATTACCGATGAAGTCGCCGTGCTGATGCTGACCGAAGTCGACTATCGCACCGGCCGCAGGCACGACATGAAGGCGCTGACCGAGCTGGCCCATGCGCGCGGCGTCATCACGGTGTGGGATCTGGCCCACTCAGCCGGGGCCATCCCGGTGGACCTGGCCGGCTGCAACGCCGATTTCGCGGTCGGGTGCACCTATAAATACCTCAACGGTGGTCCGGGCGCCCCGGCCTTCATCTATGTCGCTCCGAAATGGGCGGACACCGCGCGCCCGGCCCTGTCGGGCTGGCTGGGACACGAGGCGCCGTTTGCCTTCGATCTGGACTATCGCCCCGGCGCAGGCATCGAGCGCATGCGCGTCGGCACGCCACCGGTGATCCAGATGACCGCGCTGGCCGCGGCGATGGATATCTGGGACATGGCCGACATGGATAATGTGCGCGCCAAGTCCATCGCCCTGACCGAACAGTTCATCCAGCAGGTCGAGGCCACCTGCCCCGATCTGGAACTGGCCAGCCCCCGCGACCCCGCGATGCGTGGCAGCCAGGTCTCGTTCCGGTTTGCCGACGGGTACGCGGCGATGCAGGCCTTGATCGCCCGCGGCGTGATCGGGGATTTCCGCGCGCCCGACATCATGCGGTTCGGCTTCACGCCGCTGTATATCGACGAATGCGACGTGTCGCGCGCCGTCGAGATCCTGACTGACATCATGCAGAACCGTTTGTGGGACAGACCGGAATTCAAGGTCCGGCAGCGGGTTACCTGACCTCAAGCCCCGCGCCGATCAGCGCGGACAACTGGGCAATGCGCTGCTCGAACTCCTCGGCGTTCGAGGCGGTCATCTTGATCCCCTTCAGCGCGGCGGTGATGGTCCGCGCGGTCTCGGCCGGACCGTCCGGCAGGCGCACGCGACCGGCCGCCAGTTCGCGCTTTAGCCATTCAGCGTAGAGATCCGCCAGCGCCGCCTCGCCCTCGGCCACGATGTCGGCAGCGGTGGACTTGCTGGTATCCAGCATCTCCAGCCCATGCGGCGAGGCCAGGATGGCCGCCATCCCGGCGATCTGCGCGTCAATCGCCCGCGCCAGGATCTCGGACACCGCTCCGTCGCCCTGCAGCGCATGTGCCACCGCCGCGATCTTTTCGGCGTAATGCGCCTGTGTCAGGCTGCGAACGATGGCATCTTTGTTCTTGTAATGCAGATAGACCGCTGGACGGGACATGCCCGCGCCACGCGCTATGTCATCCATCGAGGTCTTGCGGAACCCATAGGCGGAAAAGGCCTGAAACGCCGAAGTCAGGATCGCCTTTGCCCGTGTATCATCCAGTTTTTCCGCCATGAATTGACCTCTGACAGTTTCGCGCGAAATTGTCAATTGACGCACTGACATTTTTCATCAACTATGTCAGAAACCAGCCACAGCCAAAAGAGGTACGCCATGGCGACCACGCTGACGATCAACGGAAAGCCACATCAGGTCGATCTGCCCGACGATGTCCCCCTTCTGTGGGTGCTGCGCGACGAGGTGGGCCTGACCGGAACCAAGTTCGGCTGCGGTGTGGCCGCCTGCGGAGCCTGCACGGTGCAGATCGACGGCGAGGCCGTCCGCTCGTGCCAAGTTGCCCTGTCCGATGTCTGGGGCGAGGTCACCACGATCGAAGGGTTGGGGACGCCCGACAACTTGGCCACGATCCAGCAGGCCTGGGTCGACCATCAGGTCGCGCAATGCGGCTATTGCCAGTCGGGGCAGATCATGCAGGCCGCCGCGCTGCTGGCCGAAAACCCTGCCCCCTCTGACGAAGAAATCGACGAGGCGATGCAGGGCAACCTGTGCCGCTGCGGCACCTACCCCCGCATCCGCGCCGCGATCAACGACGCCGCCGCCAAGCTGAAGGAGGCCTGATCCATGGCCAGCATCGGAAAAATCCTGCGCCGCACCTTCCTGATCGGATCTGCCGCCATCGTCGGCGGCGTGGCTTTCGGGGTCTATTACGTCAACCGTCCCGCCAAGAACCCGCTGAAACCGGGCGAGGGCGAAGCGGCGCTGAACCCTTTCATCCTGATCGACCAGAACGGCGTGACCCTGTTTGCGCCCCGCGCCGAGATGGGCCAGGGCGTGAAAACCACCTGGGCCGCCCTGATTGCCGAGGAACTGGACGTGGATGTGGATCAGGTCACCGTTCTGCACGGACCAGCGGCGGCGGCCTATTACAACTCGGCCCTAATCGGCGAGAGCCTGCCCAACAAGGGCTATGACGTCTCGAACTTCCAGCACAATCTGGGCGAGGCCCTGGGCGTGATCGGCAAGGCGCTCAGCCTGCAGGTCACCGGCGGCTCGACCTCGATGAAGGACGGGTTCGAGCGAATGCGCGCGGCTGGTGCCTCCGCCCGCGAGACGCTGAAACAGGCCGCCGCCGACCGACTGGGGGTGGATCGGGCTCAGTTGAAGACCGCTTCGGGCCATGTCATCGCGCCTGATGACAGCAAGATCGCCTATACCGACCTGGCTGCAGACGTGGCGCAGATGGAACCGATTGAGGCAGAGCTGCGCGACCCGTCCGAGTGGCGTTATCTGGGCCGGACCCTGCCGCGTCTGGACATGGTGGAAAAGGCTACCGGCACCGCCCAGTTCGGCGTTGACGTGCGCCTGCCCGGCATGAAATTCGCCAGCGTCCGGATGAACCCCAAGCTGGGCGGCCAGATGAACGGCTTTGACGACAGCGCCGCCAAGGCAATGCCTGGTGTCGAAAAGGTTGTCGATCTGGGCAACGGTGTTGCGGTGATCGCCACCAACACCTGGCTTGCCAACCAGGCGGTCGAGGCCATCGACGTCGATTGGGGCGAGGCCCCCTATCCGCCCGAAACCGACGCCATCTTTGCCGAGATCGCCAAGGCCTTCGACGCGGATCCGAACTCGACCATGCGCGATGACGGCGATGTCAGCATCGTTCCCGAAGGCGCGACCGTAATCGACGCTGAATACACTGTCCCCTACCTGGCCCACGCCACGATGGAACCGATGAACGCCACCGCGCTGTTCACCGGCGACGCCTTGGAACTGTGGTGCGGCAACCAGGCCCCCACGCTGATCCAGTTCCGCGTTGCCAACACGGCCGGTTTGGACACCGAAGCCGTCCAAATCCACACCACCTATCTGGGCGGCGGGTTTGGTCGCCGCGGAGAGCTGGATTTCGGCGACATCGCCACCAAAGTGGCCATGGCGATGCCCGGCACTCCGGTCCAGACCACCTGGAGCCGCGAAGAAGATATGCGTCACGACTACTACCGCCCCGGTGCGATGGCACGGATGCGCGGTGCGGTTCAGGATGGCAAAGCAGTGCTCATCGATGGTGCGGTCGCCGCGCAGTCCTGCACGCAGCAAGCCGTTGAGCGCTATACCGGAATGCCCGGCGCTGGCCCGGACAAGGTTCTGGTCGAAGGGTTCTTCAACCAGCCCTACGCGGTGCCCAACTATCGCATGAGCGGCCATATCGCCGACCTGAAGATCCCGGTGGGTTTCTGGCGCTCGGTCGGCAACAGCCACAACGGTTTCTTCCACGAGACCTTCATCGACGAGATGGCCCATGCCGCCGGACGCGACCCGCTGGAGTTCCGGCTGGAGCTGATGCGCGACGAACACGCGCCCTCGGCCGGGTGCCTCGAGGCGGTGCGCGACATGTCCGACTGGACGGGCAAGACCCCCGATGGCGTGGGGCGCGGCGTGGCCTTCACCTACAGCTTCGGCACCCCGGTCGCGCAGGTGATCGAGGTGGTCGACGAAGACGGCACCATCCGCATCAGCAAGGCCTGGATCGCCTGCGACATGGGGCTGGCGCTGGACCCTGAAAACGTCAAGGCGCAGATGTTCGGCGGCATGATGTATGGCCTGTCGGCGGCTTGCTACGGCGAGATCACCTTCGCCGATGGCGAGGTCGAACAGATGAACTTCCCCGACTATGACGCGCTGCGCATGCACACCGCGCCGCAGGTTGAGGTTAAGGTGTTGGAAACCAACCGCTTCATGGGTGGCGCGGGCGAGCCCGGCACGCCGCCCTCGATGCCGGCGGTTGGCAACGCGCTGTTTGACCTGACCGGCCAGCGCGCTCGGACCCTGCCGCTCAACAAGCAGTTCAACCTGCTGGTGTGAAACGAAAAAAGACCGGCGCGGTGATTGCCGCGCCGGTCTTTTGAAGAAATCCGAGAGCCGATTGTCAGGCCGATTGCCGCACCGGCGTCGGCATTGCACTTGCCGACCAAGCCCGCACCGCGTCGCCGAAAGCCTGAAACAGAGGCCGCGACACCGGGTCATTCGCGGCATCCCATTCCGGGTGCCATTGCACCGACAGGGTGAACCCGGGCGCATCCTGGATATAGATCGCCTCGGGCGTACCATCCGGCGCGTGGCCGTCGATCACCACGCCTTTGCCCACCGTCTTGATGCCCTGCCCGTGCAGCGTATTGGTCATCACCTCACTGGCACCGAACAGGCGGTGGAACACCCCGCCCTCGGTCAGCTTGACCACATGGCGCAGGGCGAATTTCTCTTCCAGCGTGCCATCGGGCGGCATGCGGTGGTTCATCCGGCCGGGCAGATCGCGGATTTCCGGGTACAGAGTGCCGCCCATGGCCACGTTGACCTCTTGGAAGCCCCGGCAGATGCCCAGAAAGGGCTGGCCGCGTTCCACGCAGGCCCGTACCAGCGGCAGGGTGATCGCATCGCGCGCCCGGTCGAATTCGCCATGTGCGTCAGTTGCCGACTCGCCGTATTCCTCGGGGTGAACGTTGGGGCGGCCACCGGTCAGCAAGAACCCGTCGCACACCTCAAGCAGCTCGGTCACGTCGACATAGCGCGGATCGGCCGGGATCAGCAGCGGCAGACAGTTCGAGACATTCGCGACCGCGTCCGAATTCATCGTCCCCCCGGCATGGGTGGGGTACTGGTCGTTCATCAGGTACGAATTGCCGATGATGCCAACGACGGGTCGGGACATTGTGCTACCTTGCTGTTTTACTTGAACTGGTCGGAAATTATCCGCCCCTTCAATAACGTGCAAGAAAACACGCCCTGCACCATGGCGCAAGGACGTGTTCAGATACGCACATATTGTTCCCGATTTCCGCAGAGCGCGGGACGAATTTCCCGAAACAGGCGGCCGCGGCGGGACGGCGCTTGTGCAGATCAGGTCTCGCCGGTCAGCCCGGCGGCCTCGATCCCGGCCATTGCGGCAGCGGCGTCGTTGTCCGAGGTGTCTCCGGTTACCCCGACGGCACCGATCACCGCGCCCTTGCGGTCGCGCAGCAGTACGCCGCCCGGAACCGGAACGACCTGCCCGCCATAAACCCCGTTCACCGCAGCCATGAAATAGGCCTGCGCCTCGGCCCGCTTCATCTGGGCGGTGCCTGCCATGCCCAGCATGACCGATCCATAGGCCTTGCCATGAGCAATCGCGAACCGGCCGGGGGCGGCACCGTCCTCGCGCTCGAACGCGATGACATGGCCACCGGCGTCCAGCACCACCACCGACAGGGGTTTCAGGTCCATCTCGCGCCCTTTCTCAAGGGTTTTGCGAATGATGGTGCGGGCCTTTCTGAGTGAAACCGACATGATTTTGTCCTCTGTCTGCGGTGGTCTGTCCCGGTTCTAGCCCTGACGGGCCTTCAGTTCCAGCCGCCGCGCATGCAGGACCGGCTCGGTATAGCCCGACGGCTGAACCCGCCCCTTGAACACCAGATCGCAGGCGGCCTGAAAGGCGATGCCGTCGAACCCCGGCGCCATGGGCCGATAGGCCGGGTCGCCTGCGTTCTGCCGGTCAACCACGGCGGCCATCTTCTTGATTGCGGCCATCACCTGATCGGCGCTGATCACGTCGTGATGCAGCCAGTTGGCCAGCGCCTGGCTCGAAATCCGGCAGGTGGCGCGATCCTCCATCAGACCCACGTCGTTGATGTCGGGCACCTTCGAGCAGCCGACGCCCTGATCGACCCAGCGCACGACATAGCCCAGGATGCCCTGCGCGTTGTTCTCGATCTCGCGGGTGATTTCATCGTCGCTGAGGTTGCGGCCGCCCAGCAGCGGGATGGTCAGCAGATCGTCAAGCGTGCCGCGCGGGCCTCCAGCGGCGATCTCATCCTGACGGGCCAGAACATCCACCTTGTGGTAGTGGGTCGCGTGCAGGGTCGCTGCGGTGGGCGACGGCACCCAGGCGCAGGTCGCACCGGCCATGGGGTGGCCGATCTTGGCCGCAAGCATCTCGCCCATCCGGTCGGGCATGGCCCACATACCCTTGCCGATCTGCGCCCGGCCCTTCAGCCCACAGGCGAGCCCGATATCGACATTGCGATCCTCGTAGGACTGGATCCAGGGCGTATTCTTCATGTCGCCCTTGGGCAGCATCGGCCCGGCCTCCATCGAGGTGTGGATTTCGTCCCCCGTCCGGTCGAGGAACCCGGTATTGATGAAGGCCACGCGCGATTTCGCGGCGCGGATGCACTCCTTGAGGTTTACCGAAGTCCGGCGTTCCTCATCCATGATGCCCAGCTTCACGGTGTTGCGCGGCAGGCCCATAATGTCCTCGACCATGTCGAAGATTTCGACCGAGAACGCCACCTCTTCGGGTCCGTGCATCTTGGGCTTGACCACATAGACCGAGCCGTGGACCGAGTTGCCGCCATCGCGCTGCAGGTCGTGCATCGCGATCAGCGTGGTGCACAGCGCGTCCATCAGCCCCTCGCCGATCTCGTTGCCCTCGGCGTCCAGCACGGCGGGGTTGGTCATCAGGTGGCCCACATTGCGCACCAGCATCAGCGACCGGCCCTTCAGGCTGCCGGCCGATCCGTCGGGCCGGGCAAAGGCGATGTCCTCGGACAGTTTGCGGGTAAATGTCCGGCCGCCCTTCGTGACCTCCTCGGTCAGGTCGCCCTTCATCAGGCCCAGCCAGTTGCCATAGGCCACGACCTTGTCCTCGGCATCGACACAGGCCACCGAATCTTCGCAGTCCATGATGGTGGACAGGGCCGATTCCAGGCGCACGTCGGAAATGCCCACCGGGTCCGAGGCGCCGATGGTGCTGGACGGATCGATCATGATCTGGATGTGCAGGCCGTTGTTCTTCAGCAGCACGAAGTCCGGGGCCTCGGCCGCACCGCCGAAGCCCACGAATTTCCCGAGTTCGGCCAGCGCCGGGACCAATGCGCCGCCTTCGACCTTCAGACCGGACACATCGGCCCAGCTGCCTTGGGCCAGCGGTGCGGCCTCGTCCAGAAACGCCTTGGCCCAGGCGATGACCCGCGCACCTCGGGCCGCGTCATAGCCGCCCCCCTGCGGCAGGTCGCCCATCGCGTCGGTGCCATACAGCGCGTCATACAGGCTGCCCCAACGGGCATTGGCCGCGTTCAGAGCAAAACGCGCATTGGTGATCGGCACCACCAGTTGCGGGCCGGGCGTCGCGGCGATCTCGGGGTCGACATTCGCCGTGTCGATCTGGAAATCGGGGCCTTCATCCAGCAGATAGCCGATCTCGCGCAGGAACGCCTGATACTCGGCCATGTCGATGGGTTGCCCTTTGCGCGCAAGGTGCCACGCGTCGACACTGCCCTGGATATCCGAACGCTTTTGCAGCAAGGCGCGGTTTTTCGGGCCAAACTCGGACACCATCCGCGAAAGACCGGCCCAGAATGCATCGGGCTCAACGCCCGTTCCGGGAAGCGCGCGTTCCTCGATGAAATCAATCAGAACCTGATCTACGTCCAATCCGCTCCGGATAGCTCTGCCGTTCATGACTCGAATCTCCTGCCCATCGTGTGCCGTTGTATGCAGTCTTCAATTAGGGGCATTGTTTCCGATAGGCAACTTGCCGCTGCATCAATCCGCCTTTCCATTCCGGCTGAAACAGCTTCAAACCGTACAAGGGAATGCCGCCCTGACCCGCCTGCTTGCAGCGCCACGGCGATCCTCCTAACGTCGCGCGGGAACACACCGACACGAGGCCCCAGATGCGCGACGCCGCCCCCACTACGATCTACCTGTCCGACTATTCGCCCTTCGGTTTTCTGGTCGACAGCGTTCACCTGACCTTCGATCTGGCCCCGCAGGCAACGCGCGTGACATCGCGCATCGCGTTCCGGCCCAATCCGCAGGCCACCGACCGCACGTTTTTTTTGCACGGTGAAGAGCTGAAGCTGATCCGCGCCAGCATCGACGGCACCCCGATCACTCCTGACGTCACCGACAAAGGCCTGACCGCCAGCGTCCCCGATGCCCCCTTTGTCTGGGAGGCCGAGGTCGAGATCGACCCCGGCAACAACACCGCGCTCGAAGGGCTTTACATGTCGAACGGCATGTATTGCACCCAGTGCGAGGCCGAGGGGTTCCGCAAGATCACCTTCTATCCCGACCGTCCCGACGTGATGTCCACCTTCACCGTGCGCATCAACGGCGACCTGTCGGTGCTGCTGTCCAACGGCAACCCGACGGGCAAGGGCGAAGGCTGGGCCGAATGGACCGACCCCTGGCCCAAGCCCGCCTATCTGTTCGCTCTGGTCGCCGGTGGGCTGCTTGCCCATTCCGACAGTTTCACCACCAAATCGGGGCGGCATGTGGAGCTAAATCTGTGGGTCCGCCCCGGGGACGAGGGCAAATGCGCCTTTGGCATGGAGGCCTTGAAGCGGTCGATGAAATGGGACGAGGATGTCTATGGCCGCGAATACGATCTGGACGTTTTCAACATCGTCGCGGTGGATGATTTCAACATGGGCGCGATGGAGAACAAGGGGCTGAACATCTTCAACTCGTCGGCGGTGCTGGCCAGCCCTGAAACCTCGACCGATGCCAATTTCGAACGGATCGAGGCGATCATCGCGCATGAGTATTTCCACAACTGGACCGGCAACCGCATCACCTGCCGCGACTGGTTCCAGCTGTGCCTGAAAGAGGGGCTGACCGTGTTCCGCGACGCACAGTTCACCTCGGACATGCGCTCGGCCGCGGTCAAGCGCATCCATGACGTGATCGACCTGCGCGCGCGCCAGATCCCCGAGGACAACGGGCCGCTGTCGCACCCCGTGCGCCCCGAAAGCTTTCAAGAGATCAACAACTTCTACACCGCGACCGTCTATGAAAAAGGCGCCGAGGTGATCGGCATGCTGAAAACTCTGGTGGGGGACGAGGCCTATTCCAAGGCGCTGGATCTGTATTTCGAACGCCATGACGGGCAGGCCTGCACGATCGAAGACTGGCTGAAAGTGTTCGAGGACACGACCGGCCGCGACCTGACCCAGTTCAAGCGCTGGTACAGCCAGTCCGGCACACCCCGGGTGAAGGTCGAGGAGGATTGGGCCGACGGCACCTATACCCTGACCCTGTCTCAGAGCACCCTAGCCACGCCCGGCCAGCCCGAGAAGCTGCCACAGGTGATCCCCGTGGCCGTGGGTCTGCTGGGTCGCAATGGCGACGAGGTGCGCGGTACCGAGGTGCTGGAACTGACCGAAGCGCGCCAGAGCTTCACCTTCGAGGGGTTGTCCGCGCGGCCCGTCGCCTCGATCCTGCGGGAGTTCTCGGCGCCGGTGATCCTTGAACACGACCGCCCAAACGCCGAACGCGCGTTTTTGTTGGCCCATGACACTGATCCGTTCAACCGCTGGGAGGCCGGACGGACGCTGGCGCAGGATACCCTGCTGCGCATGATCACCCAGGACGCGGCCCCCGATGCCGAATACCTGGATGGTCTGCTGGCCGTTCTGCGCGACGCCGATCTGGACCCGGCCTATCGCGCGCTGATGCTGGGCCTGCCGACCCAATCGGAACTGGCCGCCGCGCTGCACGAACAGGGCGAAACGCCCGACCCGATGGCGATCTGGCGCGCGGTCGAGACTCTGCGCCAGGCCACCGCCCAGCACATGCAGGACCTGCTGCCCCGCCTGCACTCCGAGGCGCTGGTCGACGGCCCCTATTCGCCCGATGCCGAACAGGCGGGCAAGCGCGCCCTGGGCAGCGCCGCGCTGGCCCTGACAACCCGGCTGGACGGCGGGGCGATGGCGGCCGAGGTCTATGCCAAGGCCGACAACATGACCCTGCAGCTTAGCGCTTTGTCCTGCCTGCTGCGTGCTGGCAAAGGTCAGGCGGAACTGGCGGCATTCTACGACCAATGGCGCCATGACCGGCTGGTGTTGGACAAATGGTTCGGGCTTCAGGCCTCGCTGGCCGCCCCGGACGATGCGCCGCGGATCGCCCGCGCCCTGTCCGAGCATCCGGATTTCAACTGGAAGAACCCCAACCGGTTCCGTGCGCTGATGGGTGGGCTGGCAATGAACCATGCCGGGTTCCACCACGCCAGCGGCGAGGCCTACGACCTGCTGGCCGACTGGCTGATCCGGTTGGACCCGGTCAACCCGCAGACCACCGCGCGCATGTGCACCGCCTTCCAGACCTGGAAACGCTATGACGCCGACCGCCAGGACCTGATCCGCGCCCAACTGACCCGCATCGCCGAAACCCCGAACCTGTCGCGCGACACGACCGAGATGATCTCGCGCATCCTCGGGGCATGACGGCGCCCGAGGGCTCCGGGTTTCGCTTTACCCGACACAACCGGTCGCCCCGCAGCATCGCCATCCTGGCCGCTGTCTATGCGGGGCTGCTGGCACTTGTGCTGGTTTTCGGCGCGGTCTGGTGGCTGATCGGGTTGCTGGCGCTGGGCACCCTGCCCGCGTTGTGGGACGTGCTGCGCGACACCGATGCCGGGCTGAACCTGGACCCGGCCAAACTGAGCTGGCATTCGGGCGCCCGGCAGGGCGAGATCGACCTGACCGAGATCGACTTCTTCCGCTTCGACACGCGCTGGGATTTTTCCGTGCGCGTGTCGATTGTGTTGACCAGCGGCAAGCGGTTGCGCCTGCCGGACGAGTCCCTACCGCCGCACAAACAGCTGGAACAGGCGCTGCAACAAGCCGGCTTCCGGGTTGATCGGCACCATTTCACGGTTTTCTGAAACGATTCACGGAATCCGCGTAGATTGATCCTGTCTGATCCATTGAAGCAGAAAGTTTAATGTTAGAATCCTTGAACTGGTCACAATTCCGGTTCAGAATTCATCGCTAGTTAACAAGTTTGTACAGTTTCGAGTGTTTTCGATGTTCCGGTCGTTCTGGGCAGGTCTTGCCCGTATCAATCCCATATCAACTCACGTGGCTCCGGTTTCGGACGCGGGTTCCCGCTGTCTGGAAGATGTCGGGCGTCTCAATATTCCCGTTGCGGAACTGGGTGCGGCTGACCTGATCGGGCGGGACATGATCGAACGCGGGCGCCATCTTGCTCGGCAGGATCGTTGGGCCGAACTGTCAACCGAGATCCGGGCCGCGGACCAAGCGCGGACAACAGCCCCGGACGGGCTGCCCATCGCCGATCTTCTGGCATTTGGCGCGCGATCGGATGTTGTCCTGGCCGCCGAACACGCGCTGTCCGACGGCGGTGCGATCGCCGAGTACGACCTGCTTGGCGGTATTTCCGAGCTTGAGGGTGTGAAACAGGATCATCCCGATGATCCGATGATTGCTCTCATCGTCGCTCTGGCCCACATCGATCTGGCATGGGCGTGGCGTGGCACGGCTCTGGACGCGGCGCTACCGCCGCTGCATCGTTCACGCTGTGCTGCACATTTTGACCGGGCTGCAGCCATCCTGCCCGAGTGCCGCAAGGCGCTGCCGGACAGCCCTGTGGTCGCCGCCGCCGACTGTGCCCTGCTGGCTGGTCAGCGCACCCAGCGGGCCCGGGTGGCGGATCAGTACGAACGCCTTATTTCGCTGGATCCGCGAAACCATCGACACATGCGCGCGATGGGCAGCCACCTGCTGCCGCGATGGTTCGGCAGCTATGAAGAGCTTGAGGTGCAGGCCCTGCGCAATGCCGCGAACACGCGCGACACGTGGGGTGCCGGCGGATACACGTGGGTTCAGTTCGACGCAATTGCCTTGGATGAACAAGCCTGCGCGCGGCTGGACGTCGAGTATTTTCTGGAAGGTCTGCGCGACATTGTGCAACGGATGCCGGACCAGCAAACGATCAACCTGCTGGCCTCGTATTGCGCGATCACGGTGCAGAATGGGTTCGGTCTGGACGACAAGGCCGATCTGGTCCGGTGCCAGATCCGGGAGGCCGCCCAATGGCTGATCCGCGATCATTTGACCGAACTGCACCCGCTCATCTGGGCCCACGCGGCCAACGGGTTCAACAACTCGGTCCGCGTCAACTCACCCGAGCGGTTCGCGGCACGTGGACAGCGTGACGCTTTGCGCGCCATCGGTGATCTGTTCCGCGAGGAATTGCGCAACGGGACCGACGTGACCTTCACGCCTTCAGGTCTGCAACTGACCAGCCACTGAGAATTGCGTCTCGGCGCCCTTTGCCCCTTGCCCCTTGGCCTTGCCGGGCATAATACCCATGCCTGAACTTCTGCGGAAATGAGGCGCGCCATGCTCGACTTGACCTATGAACTGCCCAAACCCAAGACCATCGCCGGTGCCAAGCACGACTGGGAACTGGTGATCGGGATGGAGGTGCACGCGCAGGTCTCGTCCAATGCCAAGCTGTTCTCGGGGGCATCGACCAAATTCGGGGCCGAGCCGAACTCGAACGTGTCTTTCGTGGATGCGGCCATGCCGGGCATGCTGCCGGTGATCAACGAATTCTGCGTGGAACAGGCAGTGCGCACGGGTCTTGGCCTGAAAGCGCAGATCAACCTGAAATCGGCCTTTGACCGCAAGAACTATTTCTATCCCGACCTGCCACAGGGCTACCAGATTTCCCAGCTGTATCACCCGATCGTGGGCGAAGGCGAAGTTCTGGTGGAACTGGGCGACGGCACCGCGCGCATGGTGCGCATCGAGCGTATCCACATGGAACAGGACGCAGGCAAATCGATCCACGACATGGATCCGAACATGTCCTTCGTCGACCTGAACCGCACCGGCGTCTGCCTGATGGAGATCGTCAGCCGCCCCGACATCCGCGGCCCGGAAGAGGCCGCCGCCTACATCGCCAAGCTGCGCCAGATCATGCGTTACCTTGGCACCTGCGACGGCAACATGCAGAACGGCAATCTGCGGGCCGACGTGAACGTGTCGATCTGCCGTCCGGGCGACTATGAGAAATACATGGAAACGCAGGACTTTTCGCACTTGGGCACGCGTTGCGAGATCAAGAACATGAACTCGATGCGTTTCATCCAGCAGGCCATCGAGGTCGAGGCGCGTCGCCAGATCGCCATCGTCGAGGCCGGCGGCAAGGTCGAGCAGGAGACCCGCCTGTATGACCCCGACAAGGGCGAGACGCGCTCGATGCGGTCCAAGGAAGAGGCGCACGACTATCGCTATTTCCCGGACCCCGACCTGCTGCCGCTTGAGATCAAGCAGGCTTGGGTCGATGACATCGCCGCCAAGCTGCCCGAGCTGCCGGACGAGAAAAAGGCCCGTTTCATCAACGATTTTGGCCTGACCGACTATGACGCCTCGGTGCTGACCGCCGAGGTTGAATCGGCCGTGTACTTCGAAGAGGTCGCCAAGGGTCGCAACGGCAAGCTGGCCGCGAACTGGGTCATCAACGAGCTGTTCGGCCGCCTGAAGAAAGATGACCGCGACATCACCGACTCGCCGGTTTCGCCCGCGCAGCTGGGTGAGATCATCGACCTGATCGCCTCGGACGCCATCTCGGGCAAGATCGCCAAGGACCTGTTCGAGATCGTCTATACCGAAGGCGGCGACCCGGCGCAGATCGTCGAAGAGCGCGGCATGAAGCAGGTGACCGACACCGGTGCCATAGAGGCTGCTTTGGACGAGATCATCGCTGCCAACCCGGCCCAGGTCGAGAAGGCCAAGGTGAACCCAAAGCTGGCCGGCTGGTTCGTCGGACAGGTGATGAAGGCCACCGGCGGCAAGGCCAACCCCAAGGCGGTCAACCAGTTGGTTGCGCAGAAGCTGGGCCAATAAGGTCTTTCCATTTGTACAGGCCGGGCAGCCGGGTTTGCCCGGTTGCTCAAAGTTTTACCCGGAGTTCTTGACGCCTTCCAGGCTCGAGGCGGCGCTTGACTCGGGCGGCCGGTTGCGGCCTTTGTCTTGGCCAGAGAGGTAAGGTGCCATGCAGAACAGATTTGACCAGGAGCTGGAGGACCGGCTGGTTCGCTACGCGGCTATCGACAGCCAGAGCGACGAAAACTCACCCACCACCCCCAGCACGGAAATCCAATACGACATGCTGAACCTGCTGCGGCAGGAGCTGACCGAAATGGGCGCGCAGGATGTGACCATGACGGACTATGGCGTCGTTCTGGCTACCATTCCGGGCACCGCGCCGGGGCCAACCATCGGCTTTCTGGCCCATGTGGACACCGCGCCGCAGTTCAACGCGACCGGGGTCAAGCCGCGGGTCATCAAGGGCTACAATGGCGGCGACATCACCTTTCCCGACGATCCGTCACTGGTGCTGTCCCCGGCCGAGCACCCCTATCTGGCCAGCAAGGTTGGTGACGACCTGATCACAGCCTCGGGCACCACGCTGCTGGGCGCCGATGACAAGGCGGGCGTGTCGATCATCATGACCATGGCCCGGCACCTGCTGGCCGATCGGACGATCGCGCATGGACCGATCCGCATCGCCTTTACCCCCGACGAGGAAATCGGCCGGGGCGTGACCGAGGCGCTTCCCAAGGATCTGGGCGCCGACTTCGCCTATACGCTGGATGGGCAGCAACTGGGCGAGATCGAATACGAGAGCTTCTCGGCTGACCGGGCGGTGATCCGGATCGAGGGCGTTTCGATTCACCCGGGCCTGGCCAAGGACAAGATGGTGAACGCGACCCATCTGGCGGCCAAGATCGTGCAGACGTTGCCGCAGGCCACCATGACCCCCGAAGTCACCGACGGGCGCGAAGGGTTCATCCACGTGACCGACCTGAACGGCGGCTCGTCCGAGATGGAGATCAAGCTGATCCTGCGCGATTTCGAGATGGACGGGCTGGAAGCCAAGGGCGAGTTGGTGCGCAAGGTCTGTGATGCAGTACAGGCCAGCGAACCGCGCGCCAAGATCAGCGTCGAGATCAGCCACCAGTACCGCAACATGCGCTATTGGCTGGAAAAGGACATGACACCGGTGGATCTGGCGTGCGAGGCCTGCCGTGACATGGGGATCGAGCCGGTCTCGGTTCCGATCCGCGGCGGCACCGACGGGTCGCGCCTGACCGAATTTGGCACCCCCTGCCCCAACATCTTTACCGGGATGCAATGCATCCACGGGCCGCTGGAGTGGATCTCGGTCCAGGACATGGCGGTGGCGACCGAGCTGTGCTTGAAGATCGCCTCAAAGGCGACGCATGGGGAAAGCAACAGTCGAGGCTGAAATTCGCCGGGGCGTGAAGTTTTCTGTTCCCCGTCCCGGACGGAACGATACATTGCCCGCCAACACCAGTTCAGGAACCATTGATGCAGCGTTACGAATACAAGGTCGTCCCGGCCCCCAAGAAAGGCACCAAAGCCAAGGGGGTCAAAACACCCGAGGGCCGGTTTGCCGTCACCATCGAGCATTTGCTGAACGAGTTGGGTGCGAAAGGCTGGGAGTACCAGCGCGCAGAGCTGCTGCCCAGCGAGGAGCGGGTCGGCCTGACCGGGTCCGCCGAAAACTGGCGCAATGTTCTGGTGTTTCGCCGTGCGGTCGAAACCGAAGTCGCCAACGACGACGTCGCCGCACTCCTGACCCCGCCAGAAGCGGATGACACTCCACTGGCACGACCGGTTCCTGGCCCGGACGATGCGGCTGCGGCCGGTCAAGTCGAGGCTCCGGCCCGCATCGCGCAGGACCATGACGACCCGCCGCTGACGCTGAAGCCGGCCAAGTCAGAAGATGCCCCCAAAGCGGATGCCGAGGAAGAGAAAGAAAAGCCCGACAGCTAGGCGAAGGCCGCGTCAGGCCGGCGCGGCACCATAGGCGTTTTCGGCCTGCTCGCTGGGTTGAATGTAGAAATACAGAAGGATCAGCGTACCGATCAGCGGAATCAAACCGATCAGGATCCACCAACCGGACCGCCCGGTGTCATGCAGACGGCGCACACCCACCGCGATGTTCGGCACGATCACGCCCAACGAGACTAGCCACGACAGCGGTTGACCGGCTTCCGAAGCGAAGGCATCGAAGCCCAGCAAAGGCGCCACCACCGCACCGTCTATCAACTGTGTGACAATCAGCACCAGAAAGATCGCCAACACCCACCACCAGAACTCGGAGCGCGGTGCGCGCCCTTGAAAGGTTGCGTATTTTGACAGCACCGTACGAACGGCGTGGCTCATCTGTTCCATAGTTTCCTCCGCGCAAATCACGGGAAACATAGCAGATTATTCGAAAAAACCGACAATAATCGAAAAAGTCGGGCGAAAGGCTTTAGTCACCGATGTCCAAAGCCAGGGCGTGGATACGCGGAACGATGTCGCCGAGGGCCTTGTGAACGGCCCGGTGGCGCGCAACGCGGGACTGCCCCTGAAACGCTTCAGCGCGAATGCGGACGTTGAAGTGGCTTTCGCCGCCCTCCTGAAACCCTGCGTGGCCGCGATGGCGTTCACTGTCATCCACGACTTCCAGTTCACGCGGGTTGAACTCGGCCTGCAATCGCTGGCGGATTTCGTCGGTCACGGTCATTTTTACGCTCAGCGGCAAATATTTTGCCGCGCCCCTCTTCTACTTTCGATCACTTAGATTAAACTGCTGCCTCCGAGTCGAAAAGACGCGTTCATGAGGATGAGCATATGGTGAAACCAGATCCCTTCGGATTCGACATGTCGGTGTCCAGCGCCAAGAAGAAAAACCCGCGCGGGCGTCGGGGCATGTCGGGCGCGTCCGAGACCTCGACCCGGGTCTGTGACCACGAAGGATGCCAGGAAGCCGGCAAGTTCCGCGCGCCCAAGGCACCGGATGTGCTGGACGACTTTTTCTGGTTCTGCCAGCAGCACGTGCGCGAGTATAACCAGAAGTGGAATTTCTTCGACGGCACCACCGAGGCCGAACTGAACGCCCAACGGTCGAAAGACAAAGTGTGGGAGCGCGAAACCAAGCCGATGGGCGATCCCGAGGCGCGGGCTTGGGCCCGGCTTGGCATCGAAGATCCGCATCAGGTTCTGGGCGAAAACGCGACCAAGAACCCCGGTCGGGCCGCAACAGGCCGTCGTCTGCCGCCTACTGAGCGTCGTGCGATCGAAATCCTCGAAGCCAAGGACACCTGGACCAAGGCCGAGGTTCGCAAAGCCTACAAAAAGCTGATCAAGGTGCTGCACCCGGACATGAACGGCGGCGACCGCAGCCAGGAAGAACAGCTGCAGGAAGTCGTCTGGGCCTGGGATCAAATCAAGGACAGCAGAAACTTCAAATAGCGGTTTTAGTGCGCGAATGTATCGCGTAACGCAGCAGCTTCGGGGCGTTTTAGGCAACGTACGCGCGTTTGCTCAAAAGCGGATGCCGCGTTTCGCAGTTCGGGAAATAGCACACGGAGTTCCTCGGCATCCTCCCGATCGAAGGACATCACCGCCATTTCACCTAAAAACAGACTTTCAGTTGGCAAACCATTCGACAACAGTATCGCGTGGCGACAGCAAGCAATATGGTAGTATGTAACGGGATCATAAGAATTTACTTGGCGAATTGTTTGATCGTTAACGAGATGAACTGCCGCGGCGAAAACTTTTGGCTCTCCAAACAGCAACTCTGCGCGCCAACCCTCCACGACAATCCTATGTTGTGGAGAAACGTACAAATCTCGGTCAGGCAGTCCTTTTCCGAATGCACCTTTCTGAATGCAAACCGGACGTAACTGGGGGTTTCGCTTCAAAGCTTCTGCCTGCAGGGTCTTCTCTCCGATCCACTCGATGCGTAGCAGTTCACCACTGGAAGCGCGCACTTTGTCACCAACAGCGAGTTCCTCAACAGCGCGACAGCCACTTTCAGTTTCAATCAATGTCCCTTTCACGAAACACGGCACCGTTCCAGCGGGCAAGCTAACGGTTACCCCAATCGAGGCATTGTTGCCATTTCCAGGCCCGCTGGAGGCTCTGACGATCAAACTCAGAGTTGTATTTGGGGGAACAATAACCCCCGGCTGCAGGTCCACTGTTAGTAAACCAGCACTGGAAATAGTAACCGAGTAATCTGAAGGAGAAAGAAGTCCGTCATCTGTTACAGATACAAACCAAGACGCTGGCTTGTTGGAGTTGTAGTCCACAGAAAATGTGTCCGTGTTCGGAGGAAAGAAAATCCTCGTTGGACCGGTAATTACTAAAGCCATGGCAACCTTTTACTCAAACTAAGTCCGAAATAGTGTACCACCTCCACAACACATTTCAATATCTGCACGTGACGAGCCGCAAGTTGTGAAGATTTCTTGTGGCATTTGCCCGAGGTCACTTTCCAGTTCGCCGAAAGTGTTGCCCTGCCTAGTTTCTACACGTCCTTAGGATGACGTTGAATCCAGAAACTGCCATCTCGACGTCTGGTATTGCCACCTGACAGTTCAGGCTCGCGACTAGCAAAGAAATCTGCTGTGTACTTGAGCAACTTTCAAAAAGCCCCATGAGACCATTTTTCATATGTCTGATAAGGTAATTTTCAACATTTGGATTATTGAATACTTACCTGCATACAGCATTTCCGACACATGGATCGGCATGTGCGTCCGAACTGGCCGCAGTGCCTTTGTTGACAAACGCGGCTTGACCTGCACCTGGTACGCGTCGCGACCAAGGATCGCCCGCACGTCAATAGGGCCAGTTTGAAAGAAAAACCTGCTCACCTTTCCAAGGGGGCCGCTTTCCCTTGCCCTTATCTGCAATATGTTGCACCACACACGGGTTCAAACCCGGCAAAACGGGCCAAAGGATAAGGACAAGGCGAATGGCTGACGGATCGACCGATATCAACGCAAAACCCACCGAAGAGATCTCGGTCCGTGACGTGTTCGGGATCGACAGCAATATGTCCGTCAAAGGGTTCGCCGAAAGCAGCGACCGCGTGCCGGCAATCGACCCTACCTACAAGTTTGATCCCGAAACCACGCTGGCAATTCTGGCCGGGTTCACCCACAACCGCCGGGTGATGATCCAAGGCTATCACGGCACCGGCAAATCGACCCATATCGAGCAGGTCGCTGCGCGACTGAACTGGCCTGCCGTGCGCGTCAATCTGGACAGCCACATCAGCCGGATCGACCTGATCGGCAAGGATGCGATCAAGCTGCGCGACGGCAAACAGGTGACTGAATTCCACGAAGGCATCCTGCCCTGGGCGCTGCGCAACCCTGTGGCCATCGTGTTCGACGAATACGATGCCGGCCGCGCCGACGTGATGTTCGTGATCCAGCGGGTTCTGGAGCATGACGGCAAGCTCACCTTGCTGGACCAGAACGAGATCATCACGCCGAACCCCTATTTCCGCCTGTTCGCGACCGCCAACACCGTGGGTCTGGGTGACACCACCGGCCTGTATCATGGCGTTCAGCAGATCAACCAGGCCCAGATGGACCGCTGGTCGCTGGTGGCGACGCTCAACTACCTCAGCCACGACGCCGAGGTGATGATCGTTCTGTCCAAGGCGCCGCATTACAACACCGAAAAGGGCCGCAAGACCGTCAGCCAGATGGTCACCGTTGCCGACCTGACCCGGACGGCGTTCATGAACGGCGATCTGTCGACCGTGATGAGCCCGCGCACCGTTATCAACTGGGCGCAGAACGCCGAGATCTTCCGCGACGTGGGCTACGCCTTCCGCCTGTCTTTCCTGAACAAATGCGACGAGTTGGAACGGCAGACCGTTGCCGAGTTCTATCAGCGTTGTTTTGATGAAGAACTGCCGGAAAGCGCGGCCAGCGTGAGCCTGGGTTGATGGCATCGATTGCGCCCAGATCGGGCGCAACGCCCCCGGCGGGGACATCGGGGGCCAGATGAAGACGGGGTCCGGCCACTTTAACCGGGCGTCGGGCCTAAGGGCGTGAGTGAGGGCTGATAGATATGGCGCAGAAGAACGACAACCCTGCTGATCCGTTCAAGAAGGCTCTGGCCGAGGCGACCAAGGTCATGGCCGATGATCCCGAGTTGTCGGTAAGCTATTCCGTCGACCCGTCGGGCCTGTCCGGAGACTCGATGCGCCTGCCGCAGGTGTCACGCCGAATGACACGCGAAGAGGTTCTTTTGGCGCGGGGCACCGCAGATGCCCTGGCGCTGAACCGTCGCTACCATGACGATGCGACGCATGCACGATATGCGCCTCCGGGAGATATGGCGCGCGACCTCTATGAAGCGATGGAAACCGCCCGGTGCGAAGCGATGGGCGCCCGGGACATGCCCGGCACGGCTTCGAACATTGACGTCAAGATCGGCCACGAGGCGTTGCGGCGCGGCTATGACCAATGCAAGCAACCCTCGGAGGCACCGCTTGCGGTGGCGGCGGGTTATCTGATCCGTCATCTGGCGACCGGGCGTGATCTGCCCGCTGCAGCCGAGAACGTCATGAACCTGTGGCGCGGATTCATCGAGGAACAGGCCGGCGGGGTGTTGGAGAATCTCGACGAGGTGCTCTCGGATCAGGCCGAATTCGCCAAATTCGCCCGCCAGATGATCAAGGATCTGGGCTATGGCGACCAGTTGGGTGACGACCCGGACGAACTGGACGAAGATCAGGAAGATCAGGCCGAGGAAGACGCCGAAGAACAGCCCGATCCGGACAGCACCGGCCAGGACGACCAAGACGACCAGGACGCCGACGCGACGCCCGAGCAAACTCAGGAAGAGCAACAGGATCAGTCTCAGGCGCAGGTCTCGATGGACGAGATGGCCGAGGACGAGATGGGTGAAGAAGCCGAGATGCCCGAGGGCGAAGCGCCTTTGGAGCCGCCTGCCCCTCCGCCCGCCTCCGAGGCCGATCCGGACTACATGGTCTACCTGAACACACATGACGAAGAGATTGCGGCCGAGGACCTTGCCGAACCCGCCGAACTGGAACGGCTGCGCGCCTATCTGGATCAGCAGCTCGAGCCGCTGAAGGGCGCTGTAAGCCGCTTGGCCAACAAGCTGCAGCGCCGCCTTCAGGCACAGCAGAACCGCAGCTGGGAGTTTGACCGCGAAGAGGGCATTCTGGATGCCGGTCGGCTGGCGCGGGTGGTAGCCAACCCCACGACACCGCTCAGCTTCAAGGTCGAGAAGGATACCGAGTTCCGCGACACCGTGGTGACGCTGTTGCTGGACAATTCTGGCTCGATGCGTGGAAGGCCGATTTCCATTGCAGCGATCTGCGCCGATGTTCTGGCCCGCACGCTGGAACGGTGCAACGTGAAGGTCGAGATCCTGGGCTTCACGACGCGGGCCTGGAAAGGCGGACAAGCGCGTGAGGCGTGGCTGAACGATGGCCGCCCACAGCAACCCGGCCGCCTGAATGACCTGCGCCACATCGTCTACAAGGGCGCCGACGCGCCTTGGCGCCGCGCACGGCCCAATCTTGGCCTGATGATGAAAGAAGGCCTGCTGAAGGAAAACATTGACGGCGAGGCGTTGGAATGGGCCCACCGCCGGATGCTGGCGCGTCGTGAACAGCGCAAGATCCTGATGGTGATCTCGGATGGCGCTCCGGTCGATGATTCAACACTCAGCGTGAACCCCGCCAACTACCTTGAGAAGCATCTGCGCGATGTCATCGCCATGGTCGAAAAGCGCAAGATGGTCGAGTTGCTGGCCATCGGCATCGGCCACGACGTCACCCGCTATTATGATCGCGCGGTCACGATCACCGATGTCGAACAGCTGGCAGGAGCGATGACCGAGCAATTAGCCGCGCTGTTCGACAGCGACCCGCGCGCGCGGGCCCGCGTGATGGGCATGAAAAAGGCCGGATGAGGCCGGTCTTGCCTCCAGCGGGAGCATTTAAAAGAAAGGTGAAGGCAGGCGATCAAGACCTGTAGTGAGCCGAAGGAGAAGCAGATGTTCCAGTCTTTCGAAGTCACGGCGCGGCCCGAACAGGGGCCGCCAAGATTGGCGGCTTTGCGCACAGAGTTGGAGCGCGAAGGACTGGATTGCTTCATCGTCCCACGTGCCGACGCGCATCAGGGCGAATATGTGGCCGCCCGCGACGGGCGGCTGGCATGGCTGACCGGATTCACCGGTTCTGCCGGGTTCTGCGCAGCGCTGCGAAACGTGGCCGGCGTATTTGTGGACGGTCGGTATCGCACTCAGGTCAAGGCGCAGGTGGCGCCCGATTTCACGCCGGTACCGTGGCCCGACGTAAGCCTTTCGGCGTGGTTGAAACAGCAGTTGCCCGATGGAGGGCGGGTGGCGTTCGATCCGTGGCTGCATTCCGCCGGACAGATCACGGCAACCCGGGCCGAACTGCAGAATAGCGGGATCCAGTTGGTTCCGTCAGACAATCTTGTGGACCGCATCTGGTCCGACCAGCCACCACCGCCAATGAACCCGGTCAAGGTGCACCCGCTGGAATTTGCAGGCGAAAGCGCCGAAAGCAAGGTTTCGCGGCTGGCTTCGGTTCTGGCTCAGAACGGGAGGTCGGCTGCCGTCATCACGTTGCCGGATTCGATCATGTGGCTGCTGAACATCCGCGGGTCAGACATCCCATATAACCCGGTTGCGCATGGGTTTGCGATTTTGCAGGCCGACGGGCACGTGGACCTGTTCATGGCTGCAAAAAAGCTGAAGGGGATGGACGAGCATCTGGGGCCGCGCGTTTCGATCCACGAACCCGACGCGTTCCTGAACGCTGTTGCGGCGCTTGAGGGCGCGGTGCAAGTGGACATGGGAACTCTGCCGCATGCCGTTGCCGATGTGCTTGGCGACCGGGCTGTGGACGGTGGCGATCCCTGCGCACGCCCCAAGGCCTGCAAGAACGAAGCCGAAATTGCTGGCAGCGCCGCCGCGCATCTTCGTGACGCCGCCGCCGTCATCGAAACTCTGTGCTGGCTGGATGCCCAACCCCCCGGCAGCGTGACTGAAACGCAGGTGGTCACACAGCTGGAGGAGAACCGGCGGCGCGACAATGCGTTGCAGGATATCTCGTTCGACACCATTGCGGGCACCGGGCCAAACGGCGCCATCATGCACTACAGAGTGACCGAAGAAACCGACAGCCGGCTTGAGGACGGTCATATTCTGGTTCTGGACAGCGGCGGGCAGTATCTGGATGGTACCACGGACATCACCCGGACGATCCCCATCGGCACGGTGGGAGACGAGGAAAAAACCTGCTTTACCCGGGTTCTGAAGGGAATGATCGCGATGTCGCAACTGCGCTGGCCCGTTGGTCTGGCCGGTCGAGACATCGAGTGCATCGCCCGGGCACCTTTGTGGGCCGCAGGCCAGGATTTCAATCACGGCGTCGGCCACGGTGTCGGCGCATACCTGAGCGTTCACGAAGGGCCACAGCGCCTGGCGCGGGTCAGCCACGTTCCGCTCGAGCCCGGGATGATCCTGTCGAACGAACCGGGTTACTACCGCGAAGGTGCCTTCGGCATTCGGATTGAAAACCTGCTGGTTGTTGAGGAGGCCCCCGCCCTGCCCGGCGCAGACCCCGAGCGCGCGATGCTGTGCTGGCGGACACTGACATATGTCCCCATCGATCGACGCCTGATCGTCGTAGATATGCTGACCAGTGCCGAGCGTGATTGGCTGAACGCGTATCACCGGGACGTGGCGGAAAAAGTCCGGCCAAGACTGTCACATGCCGCGCAACTGTGGTTGGATGCCGCAACCGCGCCCTTGTGACACCCGTTTGTCACATACTATGGGCATAGGCGAAGGCCTGACCACAACGAGGCCGCGACGACGAGGGAAGGAGCAGACATGACAGATTACATCAAGATCCGCAAAGCACCTGGCAAGTGGTGCGTCAGGTCCGGTGGCGCGATTCTGGGCGAAACGACCAACGCCCTGGAACTGTTGGAAGGCGATCTGGCCCCCGTCATCTACTTTCCGCGTGCAGACATCGCGATGGCCTTTCTGGACAAGACCGAAAAGTTGACCCATTGCCCGCACAAAGGCGATGCTACGCACTACTCGATCGTCAACAAGTCGAGCGTGACGAAGAATGCGGTCTGGAGCTATGAAGATCCAATTCCCGCCGTTGCCGAAATCAAAGGCTACCTTGCTTTCTACCCGCTGGAGTCGGTGAAGGTCGAACAGATTTGAGGGCTGGACAAACCTGGCCCTCAACTACGTCTGTCAGAAACTGTAGCTGTATCCGAGAATGAGCGAGTGCGAAGAGTAGCGGCCATTCGCGAGATCTGTCGGGATGAACACTTGGGTCGTGGCGAAATCAAGATCGCCGGTCGTCTTGTAGCGGTACCCGATGTCAATGTTCCCGCGTTCCCCTACCTGAAAACGTCCGCCAAACCCCAATTGCCCCGCAATGGCGGTGTCACTGTCATCGACCAGTGTCACGCCAGCACCGGACTGACCGTCGTGGGACACGCGTGCAAACCCAAGCCCGCCACCAACATAGGGCTTGAACCTGCCCTGTACCGGGACGTCATACCAAAGGTTTGCCATCCCGAAGGTCGCATCAAAGCTTCCGTCATACTGAGTAAACGGGCGGCCGATTTCCTTGGTATCATTCGAAGCATATGAAAGTTCGAACTCGGCCCGCAGATTTGGCGCGACACGCAGTCCGACGGCCAGACCGTAGGTTACACCATTGTCGGTTGTGATGGTGCCTTGGCCAACCACGACCGAAGGAACTGTCTGGAAAAAATCAAAATCATAGTCGCCCATATCGGTGATACCGAGAAAGCCGGTCACGTACGGAGCCTCCTGCGCCCGCGCGGGGACAGCACCAATCATCGAAACCGCAGCCACCACAGTCAGCAAAGAAGACCGTTCGAAAGCCATGTTCACACCTCAATCAAAGTGACTATCAGGGATAATTCTTCCATCAGGCTAGAATGCTCTCATTTTTTGACAAGGCGTCAAAATCAAAGAGAAACTCTCAGTGGCCCGCCTGCCACTGCTGCATCACGAGTGTTCCTCGGCCGCTGTTGCGGCCAGTGCACGATTGTACGCCTTCAATGCGTCCACGTGGTACAAGGCTCCGACCGGGTTTTCGACCCCGTCATCATCCCGAACAACCACCGGGAGCCAGGTGATTCCGTCTCGATCGAAATAGGGCATTGCCGCCTCGAGGGTTGCGCTGGCCCGGACGCACAAACCCTGCTCGATCATCTCCTGAACCTCCTCCCTGCTTACCGTATTCGGATCTCCCAGCGGTCGCATCACGGCTCCGGCGCGCAGCATCGCCAGCAAATAAGCCTGTGGCCCGGCGGCCAAATGCACCCCGCGGCGCTCGAGCTGGGTCAGGAAGAAGGACCGGTCCACAAGGCGCGAGGCCAACGCCGTGGACATGGACACCGAGACCATCACGGCAAGGCCGATCTGCCAGTCTCCGGTCAGTTCGAACACAATCAACGTGGTTGATATCGGAGCGCCGAGAACCGCCGCCGCAACAGCACCCATGCCGGCAAAAGCATATAGCGTATGCGTGCCCGACACGCTTGGCAGAAGGCCTGTGGCGATCAGGCCAAACGCAAGGCCGGTCAGCGCGCCGATCATCAACGACGGAGAAAATACCCCGCCGCCCATACGTCCACCCATGGTTATGGCCACTGCCACGGTTTTCATCACTGCAAACAGGATGGCCGTGGTCAGCATCAGATCTCCGGTCAGGGCACGGATGGTCGTCTCGTATCCGACGCCTATGATATGCGGGAACCACACCGCCAGCACGCCCAGCATCGCGCCGGACACTGCGGGTCGCAGCCAGCGCGGCAGCGACAGGCGCGCCTGCACGTGATTGCCGAAATCTTCGGCAAAAAAGATCGACCGCATCAGCAACAGCGAGACCAGCCCGCAGATCAGCCCAAGGATCAGAAAGGCCGGAAGTTCGACGTAAAATTGCAGGGATCCGGGCGTGTCCAGGACAAACTCGGTCACATCGCCATATGCCAGCCGGTTGATGACGGTGCCCGCCACCGACGCAATCACGATCGGTGCAAATGCGTGGACTGCAAAATGGCGCAGCACGACTTCCAGCGCGAACAGCGCTCCGGCGATCGGGGCGTTGAAACTGGCCGATACAGCGGCGGCCACGGCGCAGCCCAGCAGGTCGCGGCCGGTTATTCCATCCGCGTTGATACGCTGGCATACCCAAGTCGAAAGCACGCCCGCCATGTGCACCACTGGCCCTTCGCGACCCGTCGACCCGCCCGTGCTGAGTGTGATCAGCGAGGCGAAAAACGACGCGACCCCTGCTTTGGTTTCGACCCGGCCATCACTGATCGCGGATCCTTCGATCACATCGGCGACAGACCGAACTCTCCCGTCATCGGTAAAGCGGTGCAGGATGATCCCGACGACCAGCCCTCCAACCGTGGGGATCGCCAAAATCCAGGCCCAGTGCAGTTTCTCGGCAAAGCTGTGCAGAAACAGGATGTCATCGGTCTGATAGACCAGCGCTTGCAGGGCCGCGATCCCCTTGCGAAATCCCAAAGCCATGAAGCCCGCCGTGATCCCGATCACCAGCGCGATGAACCAGAACTGGATCTGGCTTGGCCCGCGGTGCCGCAGTACCCGCCACGCGTCCTTGAGCGCGGCCAGGGCCTGGTTGAGCTGAGTGCGCAGGACGGTTCGGGTTGATTGTGTCATGGGGCTTTGTGGATAAACAGGTATCCTTTACTAAGCCACGCCGGGCGCTTAGAAAAGTCGGCTGACAAGATATTGAAGGCAAGTGTCGCCGCCCGGCTGCATCAGGCTTGCAACAACGAACGGGCGGCCGCGCGGGCTTCATCCGTGATGACGTCGCCCGAGACCATGCGTGCGATCTCGTCGATCCGGTCCGGTTCGGACAGCGGCAGGACAGTGGACAGGGTCTGCCCGTCGGTCACGTGCTTCTGAACCCGCCAGTGATGCGCCGCGCGGGCCGCGACCTGCGGAGAATGGGTTACCACCAGCACCTGCCCGCCCTGCGCCAGCGCAGCAAGCCTGCGGCCCACGGCGTCCGCGGTGGCGCCGCCCACCCCGCGGTCGATTTCGTCAAAGATCATTGTCCGGGTGCTGTCATCGCCCGACAGGCACACCTTGAGCGCCAGCAGAAAGCGGCTGAGCTCCCCGCCCGAGGCGATTTTGTTCAGCGGGCCCGACGGGGCGCCCGGGTTGGTGGCCACGGTAAAGGCCACGGCGTCCTGCCCCTCGGGTCCGGGGTCGGCGGGCGTGATCTGGGTCTGGAACACCGCACGCTCCATCTTGAGCGGCGCAAGCTCGGCCATTACCGCCGCGTCCAGCCGGCCGGCAGCCTCGCGCCGCAGGGCGCTGAGCGCCTCGGCGGCCGCGTTATAGGTGGCCTGCGCGGCCTGCACCGCAACACGGCGGTCGGCCAGGTCGGCGTCACCGGCCTCAAGCTGGCCCAGCCGGGCGCGCAGCGTGTCGGCGTAACCGCTCAGGTCATCGGGGGCCACGTCATGTTTGCGGGCCAGCGCTCGGATGGCGAATAGACGTTCCTCGGTCTGCTCCAACTCGGCCGGGTTGAAGTCCAGCGCCTCGAGGCAGGCGGTCACGCCGTCCTGCGCCTCGCCCAGTTCGATAAGGGCGCGCCCAAGGGCCGCGATCGGCTCGTCCAGTTGGCCCTCGGCCCGGTCGGCGACGCCTTCCAGCCAGCGCAAGGCATCCGCCATCGCCCCTTCGGCCCCGTCACCGCCCAGCATGGCAAAGGCACGGGCCACGTCGTCACGGATGCGCTCGGCCCCCTGCATCATCCGGCGGCGCGCGTCGAGTTCGGCGTCCTCGCCCGGCTGCGGATCAAGTTTGTCGAGTTCGGCCACGGAATGCCGCAGAAATTCTTCTTCGCTGCGCACGGCGGCCACGGCGGCCTCGGTCTCGGCCAGGGCCTTGCGGGCCCGCGCCATCTCGGTCCAGGCGGCGCGCACGGCGGCCAATTGCGGCTCGGCCCCGGCATAGGCGTCCAGCATGCCGCGATGGCCGCGCGGGTTCAGCAAGCCCCGGTCATCATGCTGTCCGTGCAGTTCGACCAAGGTTTCCGACAGCGCCCGCAGCACCTCGCCCGAGCAGCGGCGGTCATTGACCCAGGCGGTTTTGCGCCCCTCGGCAGTGTTGACGCGGCGCAGGATCAGTTCCGAGCCGCCGGGCAAACCGGCCTCGGTCAGGATCGCATGGGCGGGATGACCCTCGGGCAGTTCGAACTCGGCCACGACCTCGCCCTGCGCGGCCCCCTGCCGGACCAGTTCGGCCCGACCGCGCCAGCCCAGCACAAAGCCCAGCGAGTCGAGCAGGATCGACTTGCCCGCCCCCGTCTCGCCGGTCAGCGCGTTCAAGCCCGGCTGAAAGGTCAATTCCAGCCGGTCGATGATCAGCATATCGCGGATATCAAGGGCGCGCAGCATCGGGTCGTCAGCGTCCCAAGCCTGTGACCATGGCGATTACAACCACTGGCCCTTGATCGTCTGGCGGTAGATCGTGCTGAGCCAGTTGTTGCCGCGGCTCTTTAGTTCGAGCCCACGCGAGGTCAGCAGCTTGTAAGCCGCATCGTACCATTCAGACGACTGGTAGTTGTAGCCCAGAATCGCGCCGGCCGATTGAGCCTCGTCGACCAGACCCAAGGCCAGATAAGCCTCGACCAAGCGGTACAGCGCCTCGGCTGTGTGGCTGGTGGTCTGGAAATCCTCGACCACGACACGGAAACGGTTGATGGCCGCGGTATAGTGATCCTGACGCAGGTAATAGCGCCCAATCTCCATTTCCTTGCCCGCCAAATGGTCGAAGGCCAGATCGAATTTCAGCACCGCCGAGGTGGCGTATTCGCTGTCGGGATAGACCTCGATCACGGTGCGCAGCGCCTGCAACGCCTGGAAGGTCAGACCCTGGTCGCGGCCGACCTCGTCGATCTGGTCATAGTAGCTGAGCGCCAGAAGGTACTGCGCATAAGCTGCGTCTTCGTCGGTTGGGTAGAAGTCGATATACCGCTGCGCGGCGGCGCGGCTTTCTTCATACTCCTTGTCCGAGTGGAACGCGAAAGCCTGCATGATCAGTGACCGCTTGGCCCAGTCGGAATAGGGATAAAGCCGTTCGACTTCGGAAAAGTACCAGGCCGCATCTGCGGGACGATTCTGCGCAAGCTCGTATTCGCCACGGGTGTAGATCTGCTCGGGCGTAAAGCCTTCAAGGTTCTGGGACTTGTCAGCGCCCTTGTTACCAAACAGGCCGCCCGCGTTGCCGCAGGCCGTCAAAGTAGCTGCCAGAAGAATCGCGCCCGCAAGCCTGACTGCCGCTTTGGTGCCAACCATACCGCCCATCCTAGTCGTCTTGTCTCTTTGGGTAACCCCGGATTGAGCTTTGGTCTAGCACATAAAATTCCGGTGCAAAACGCCTTATCGGCCCCACGACCGATTTGTCGCCGGGCCGGGCCGGATCAGGCAACTTCGGGGATTTCGTCCCAGACCAATCCCTGCCCGGGCAGTTGTGCGGCTTGCTCAGGCGTGCACAGCACCGGACGCACGGCGCCAGGCGTCTCGAACAGCTTGCGCAGCAATGTGTTGGTCATGGCATGGCCGGATTTCTCGCCGACGAAGTGACCGAAGATCGGGCCGCCGGCCAGATACAGATCTCCCAACGCGTCCAGCATTTTGTGGCGCACGGCTTCATCCTGGTGACGGAAGCCACCCGGTGTCAGCACTTCGGCCCCTTGAACAACAACCGCATTCTCCAGAGTGCCGCCCAGTGCCAGACCGTTTTCGCGCATCGCCTCGACATCGGTTCGGCGGCAGAAGGTCCGGCAGTTGGACAGTTCCCGAGCAAACGACCCGTTGCGCATATCCAGGATCTTCGACTGGCTGCCGATCGCAGTGTCTTCGAAATCGATGTGGAACTCGATGATCAAACCGTCAGCCGGCCGGATCGAGGCACGGGCACCTTCCCGCTCTGCCACGACCGGCTTGAGGACCTCATACGCCAGAACCGGGCTGGCCTGACGGCGGACACCCTTGGCGATGATACCGCGCACGAAGTCGATCGACGAACCATCCATGATCGGAACTTCGGGTCCATCAATCTCGATCAGGGCGTTGTGGATCCCGCACCCTGCCAGCGCAGCCATGATATGCTCGACAGTCGACACCGAAACGCCGGCGTCATTGACCAGGCGCGTGCATAGTTGGGTTCTTTCGACCACATCGTAGATGGCCGGGATCAACGCATTGCCCAGTTCGATATCTGTCCGCTTGAACCAGATTCCGTGACCGGCAGCTGCCGGTTTCAGAACCATCGTCGCGGGCTTGCCACTGTGCAGGCCCACGCCTTTGAACGTGATCGAAGATTTGAGCGTCTGTTGCAAATTGAACCTCGGTGAGCGGTGTCCAGCCTTTTTCGGCTGTGTTGCACCCTCAGTTAAGGAAGCGCGGGTCAAGGCTCAACTCACTCTTTGTAACTGAATGAAACAGTTCTGCAACAGATCGGCAAAACCCTGCTTACTGGCACTTAAACGTTTGCATCAAAAGGAAAAAGGGCCGCCTTTCGGCGACCCCGTGAGTGGATATTGTTACCGCGATCAGTTGGCCTGACGGCGTAGGAAAGCCGGAATTTCGATACGCTCCTGCTCGGGATCGACCTCTTCATGCGAGGGTGCCGTGGCGTCAGTCTGGCGCATCGCAGGCTGTTGCCGGGCCGGTTGAGCGGGGGTATCCGGGGCGTGCCCAGTCATCCGGTCGATCAAACGGTTGAACCCGAACCGCGGCCGCTCCTCGGCGGCGGGCTGGCGCTGCGGCGCCGGTTCCTGCGGGCGCGACGCGGTCAGACGCTGGGCCGAAGTCGGTACGTTCTGAACAGCCGCCTGCAGCCGTTCCAGCGCGGCCGGCGAAGGCGTTCCAGGGGTATGCGGCACCTGTTGCGGCTGATAGCTTTCCGCCGGGCGTTCGACCGGCTCGGGCTGCGGATCGAACTCGGCGCTGCGTGGCTGATAGGCCGGAGGAGGCAGCCCGTCGTCATCGCCCTCGACAGCCTCATCCGCGCCTTGACCGAATTGCAAAGTCGTGTGCGAAGGCTCTTCGGCCGCTTCAAACAGAGACGGTTCGCGCGGAGCTTCGGGCTGCGGAGCCGGTTCAGCAACTTCCGCCGCGACCGGAGCCGGCTGTGCCACCTCTTCTTCCGCCGATACGGTACGGGTCAGAGGAGCGGACATGGACCGGCGCGGAGCCGGCGCCTCGGAGCCGCTTTCGCTGGCATCGATGCCGGTTGCCACGACCGAGACGCGCATCTTGCCTTCCATCTCGGGATCCAGCGTCGAGCCGACGATGATGTTGGCCTCGGGGTCCACTTCCTCGCGGATGCGGTTGGCGGCCTCGTCCAGTTCGAACAGAGTCAGGTCATGGCTGCCGGTGATGTTGATCAATACGCCCTTGGCGCCCTTGAGGCTGATTTCGTCCAGCAGCGGGTTGGCGATGGCCTTTTCCGCGGCCTGGATGGCGCGATCTTCGCCCTCGGCCTCGCCGGTGCCCATCATGGCCTTACCCATCTCGTCCATCACCGCGCGGACGTCGGCGAAGTCGAGGTTGATCAGGCCCGGACGCACCATCAGGTCGGTTACGCCCTTGACGCCCTGGTACAGCACGTCATCGGCCATCGAGAAGGCCTCGGTGAACGTGGTCTTTTCGTTGGCCAGACGGAACAGGTTCTGGTTGGGGATGATGATCAGCGTATCGACGACCTTCTGCAGCGCCTCGACACCGTCTTCGGCCTGACGCATGCGCTTGGCGCCTTCGAACTGGAACGGTTTGGTCACTACGCCCACGGTCAACACACCCAGTTCACGCGCAGCCTGCGCGATGATCGGAGCGGCGCCGGTGCCGGTGCCCCCGCCCATGCCGGCGGTGATGAAGCACATATGCGCGCCGGCCAGGTGATCGACGATCTGTTCGATGCTTTCTTCGGCGGCGGCGGCGCCGACCGATGCGCGGGCGCCTGCGCCCAGACCCTCGGTCACCTTGATGCCCAACTGCACCCGCGCCGACGAGCGGCTTTGCTGCAGTGCCTGCGCGTCCGTGTTGGCCACCACGAAGTCAACGCCGTCGAGTTGTTTTTCAATCATGTTGTTGACGGCGTTTCCACCTGCACCGCCTACGCCAAATACCGTAATCCGAGGCTTGAGTTCGTCGTGCCCGGGCATCGAAAGATTCAATGTCATGCTCTGTCCGCCTGTATTTATGATCCCGCAAAGCGGTGTTTTTCTTGCCTATCCGCTTGTGATTCTACCTTTCCAAACGTCAAACGTCACGCCAAAAATCGCGTGAATCCACAAAATATGGAAGAAATAAGGCGGTTTTTCGCGGCATTTCGCCCGACTGCGCAAATCTAGCGGTTCAGGGCGGACAGACCACCACACACGCGAAAACCCCCAGCCTGATTTGGCGGGTGCGATGCTGGACATCCTGTTCAAACTGCGGCTGACTGCTCGGGTCCTGCCGACGAGCCTCTGACGGGCCTTGTTGATATTCTGAGGGATAAATCCCTGCACCGCAACCGGAATTTTCAGCTGATGGGAACGGAAGGACAATCCAGGCCGTCCTCCGAAAATCCGCTGACTTCCTGGATTTCGCCATCCCCTAGCCGCGCGATCCTGACCAGCAACCGCCCATCATGCTCGAATGGCCACCAGCATACCGGGCCGGGCTCGGTGTCATAGAGGAAGCACAGCTTGCCGTCCGGTGTCGTGATCTGGCCATAGACACAGCCCTCGCCCTCTCGCCGCCAAACCGAGCGGTTTGGGCTGAGGAACTCCTCGGTGCCGACAAGCATACCGCTGGTCAATTCGTGGAACGTGACGGTTTTTCCGACCACCGCGTCCAGGAATGCTTCGGGCGAGATACGGGTCTGCGCGACAGCCGCAGCCGGAACCCAGGCTGCGCAAAACACCGCAGCCCGGAGCAGGAACCTACCAGTTGTCACGGAACCAGCGCACGGCACGCTTGAACGGCCGTGCTGCGTAGGTATCGACCGGGATTTCAAAGTCCCACCATTCGTCCTGCGGATGCGCCGCGAACAGCGCAAGACCGACCGCCGACGAGAACCCCGGGCCTGTCGCAGATTGCGGCAACCCATGCACACGCAGCGGTCGGCCCAGACGCACCCGCTGACCTAGTATCCGGCTGGCCAGCCCATCCAGACCGGGGATCTGACTGGCTCCACCGGTCAAAACGATCTGTTGGCTTGGCATATGTTCGAACCCTGCAGCGTCCAGCCGAACGCGGACTTCCTCGAGGATTTCCTCGACTCGCGGGCGCATGATGCCGATCAGCTCGGCACGGCTGACGGTACGCCGGTCGTGTTCCCAATCCCCAGTGTCGCCGCCAATGTCGATCATGTCGCGGTCATCGGCTCCGGTGGCGTGAACCCCGCCATTGAAGGTCTTGATCCGCTCGGCGACCGAGGCGGACACACCAAGCCCCATAGAGATGTCACTGGTGACGTGATCCCCGCCCATGCGGACACTGTCGGCATAGATCATGTGCTTTTTGATGAAGATCGAAACGCCGGTGGACCCACCGCCCATGTCGATACAGGCCGCTCCAAGTTCCTGTTCGTCTTCTACCAGCGCAGAAATCCCCGACACATAGGCCGAGTTCGCGATGCCAGCCAATTCCAGGTCGCACCGCTTGACGCAACGAACGATGTTCTGAATCGCAACCGCATCGACCGTCAACATGTGCATGTCGACCGCAAGCGTCTGCCCCATCTGCCCCCGCGGGTCGATCAAGCCAGATCGGTTGTCCAGAGCGAAGTTCACAGGTTGTGCATGCAGCACCTCGCGCCCTGACCCATAGTCCGGGACATCGCACGCGTTCAGGACACGACCGATCTCGGCCTCGGTCACCAGCTGACCGTCCAGATCCACCTGCGCATCCAGCCCATAAGACCGAGGGTTTGCCCCCGAGAAACAGGCGATCACATGGTCTACCCGGATATCGGCCATCTTCTGAGCAGCCTGCAGCGCGGTGCGGATGGCGCGCTCGGTTTCCTGCATGGCCGTGATCTCACCAAAGCGCACCCCGCGCGATCGGGTCGTCGCCGCACCGATCACCCGGAACCCGGTCTGCCCGGCCATGGACCCGATCGAGTTGTCCTCGCTGAGCCGCGCCGACCCATCAAAACGCAGTACAAGACAGGCGATCTTGGAACTTCCGACATCCAGGATCGCAACGACACCGCGTTGCATGGCCTGTCTGCGCATCTGGCGCATTGCGCGTTGAGACTGATAGAGATCCGTCATCATCGTATTACTGCCCGTTACCCATAGTCACTTTTGTATTCCACCAGTCTGCGCTGGCGGCTTCTGTCATCCGAATGGTCGGCCGCGCCCCTATGCGCATATCGACCACGGCAACATCCCGTTCCAGAAGGTCCTGCACCTCGTTCACCGCCAGAACACGCTCGAGCGCGCGCACCGGACGTTCCGTCGGCAGCATGACCCGTTGGCCTCGGTCCAGAACCAGGTCCCAGCGCCGCTCGCCGACGCGGACCAGACCGCGCACCCGGCTGCCCAGGCTGCGCGCAGTGGCCAGAAGCTCCAGTGCCTCGGCCACATGCTGATCTGCACCCTGACCGGCAATCAGCGGAAGATCGGAGCGCTCGGTCCGAGCCGCGATCTCGGCCACGTGGGTGCCCGTTTCGTCCAACAGCTGGATGCCGTCACGGGTGCGCCAGACGATCACGGGCTGACGTTCGACAACATCGACCTGCAGAATGCCGCCCGGACGGATCCGCACGGTTGCCGATTTGACCGGGTCCAAGCCGGTGATCGTGTCCCGGATCTGCTCGACATCCAGATCCCAGGAGCTGAGCGGGAAGTCCAAAGGCACGACTTCGCGGATGTCATCAGCAAGGCCGGCCCCCGCCCCGTCGATCGCCATGAGCTTGACCATGAATTCAGGACGCTCCTGGAACGACGTGATCAGGTTGTCCACCTGCGCCCGAACCGCTTCTCGCCGCTCTTCGGGCGCGAAGTAGAGCCCAACCGTCGCCACGACGGCGCAGAGCGGCACTCCGATCTTGACCCCCAGCCGGATTCCCGGCGTCAGCATCCATCGCTGGAACCGATAACTGAACCGCGACGGTGCCGGGTCCGCACGGCCCTTGCCACGGCGGAAGAACCGACCACCGCGCAACCGCAATTTGGGCTCAGCACGTTCGGCGTCGGCGTCCGCAGACTGAAACTCGGCATCAGGGCCGGACAGAGGCTTGGCGCGGTGGATCACCGGCGCACGAGTGGCGGTCAGCGGTCGCATGAGGCATCCTCGACCATCCAGGCGCAGAGCTGACCGAAGGTCATGCCCAGATGCGCGGCTTGTTCAGGCACCAGCGAGGTGGGGGTCATACCCGGCTGGGTGTTGGTCTCCAGCAGGAACAGTCCCTCTTCGCCCTTGGCGTCGTCCCAGCGGTAGTCAGTGCGGCTGACGCCCCGGCATCCCAGAACCTGATGGGCGCGCAGGGCATAAACCATGCACAACTCGAAGATACGCGGCGGGATATCGGCGGGCAGCACGTGGCGCGATCCGCCGGGCTTGTATTTGGCGTCGTAGTCGTACCAACCGTCGGTCAGGATCTCGGTCACGGTCAGAGCGCGGTCGCCCATCACGGTCACCGTCAACTCGCGCCCGGCCACGTAGTGTTCGACCATGACCTGTTCGGGCATGTCATCCGACAGCTGCGGCGGGCCATTCGACCCTTCGAACACAAGGTAGATCCCGACGCTCGAGCCTTCGTTATTGGGCTTGACCACATATGGCGCGGGCATGACGTGCCCCGCCATCACATCCGATTTCGGAACGATCACGCTGTCGGCCACCGGCAGGCCGGCCGCGCGGAAAACCTCTTTGCTGCGCTGTTTGTCCATGGCCAGCGCCGAGGCCAACACGCCGGAATGCGTGTATGGCATCCGCAGCCACTCCAGCAGACCCTGCACGCAACCGTCCTCGCCCCAGCGGCCATGCAAGGCGTTGAAGACCACGTCGGGCTTGATGTCCTGCAAACGCGCACAAAGGTCGGGACCGGCGTCCAGTTCGACGACCTCGATCCCTTCTCCCACAAGGGCGGCTGCGCATTCGCGCCCGCTGCTGAGAGACACCTCGCGTTCCGCCGAGGGGCCACCCATCAATACCGCCACTTTGGGGTTTGTCCTGCTCGACCTACCCACGTTCGTGCGCCTCAATGTCCCCGGACCTTATCTGGTGGTCCGTATTTCGTTATGCCTTTGATCCGTCGCCTGAATTTGCCTGTTTTGGTCTGACGGTCGGGGCTTTAATCTGTCAGCGGATCACCGACCCGCATGATTTCCCACTCTAGCGTGATCCCGCTTGTTTCGTAAACCTTTTTTCGCACCTCTTCGCCCAGCCCTTCGAGGTCGGCGGCGGTGGCGTTTCCGGTGTTGATCAGGAAATTCGAATGCTTGGGGCTCATCTGTGCGCCCCCGCGCCGGGCGCCGCGCATTCCGGCGTCGTCGATCACCTTCCAGGCCTTCAGGTCGTGCACATCATCGGCCCGCCCGGTCGAGGAAAACCCGGCCGGATTGCGGAAGGTCGACCCGGCGCTGCGGTCCTTGGTGGGCTGGGTCTCGTCTCGCTTTTTCAGCTGCGCCTCCATCCGGGCGTGCAGGTCGGCCGGGTCACCCGCCGGGCCCTGGAACGTGGCCGACACCAGCACCGCACCCTCGGGCAGGTCGGACTGGCGATAGCGGAAGTTCAGGTCGGCCGGCGTCAGCTCGACCAACTCGCCCTGCCGGGTGACGATCGTAGCCGATTTCAGAACATCCGCCGTGTAGCTGCCATAGCAGCCGGCGTTCATCCGCACGGCCCCACCGATGGAACCCGGAATCGTCCGCAGAAAGGTGAGGTCCACCCCCGCATCCGCCGCCTTGCGCGCCACATGCGCATCCAGCGCGGCTGCCCCCGCGGTGACGGTGGTGCCGTCGACCGCGATGCCGTTGAAGCCGCGCCCCAGCCGGATCACAACGGCCCGCAAGCCCCCGTCGCGCACGATCAGGTTCGAGCCGACGCCCATGGGAAACACCGGCACCTCGGCCGGAAGATGATGCAGGAAAGCCTGCAAATCCTCAAGGTCAGCCGGCTGAAACAGATAATCCGCCGGGCCGCCGACTCTCAGCCATGTGAGGTCGTTCAGTGGTCGGTTCGCCGTCAGGCGGCCTTGAGGCGTTGGCAAAGTGGTCATTGAGGCTAGATCGCGGATTCGGCGGGGCGTGGCAAGCCCGTTCCAAGCCGCAGGGTCAAATCCGCCGCCGCAGCCACCGCCCAAGGTAGATCACCGGCCATCGCAGCACTGACATGCCGGCGGCCAGAACGAACAGGCCAACCCACGGGCCGTTTTCGTAGGTGACATAACCCAAGATCGGAATGCCCACCGCGATCAGCGCATAGGCGCGGGTCCAGTGGTTGTCCTTGCTGGGGATCATGGCCAGCACATTGGCGGCGACGCCCCAAAGGGCGGCAAGGGCGATAGACCAGCTCATTGCCCCACCTCGCGGCCCGACCATTTGCGCCAGTAAAACCGGATGGGGTTGCGGAACATCGATACGAACCCGGCAAAGGCCAGCGCTCCGATCAGCCAGCCATGTACCACACCCAGCCAGACGATCAGAACCGGCGCGCAGATCAGCAGCACGATGCCCGGCGGGAATTGCAGGCGCATCGGCAACAGCGCCACGACAGTGGCGCAGATCACCCAAAGGGCGGCAAAGATGACGGAATAATCCATGGTTCTCTCCGCAAATGAGTCACGCACCAGGGCAGCGACACATCCGCAAGTTGTGCACCCAAATGCCTGCTAACGTCAAACGGCTTGTTTTACCTTCAGCCGGTCAGGCAGCGCATTGGCCCAGGCACTGATGGTGCCAGCGCCCAAGCAGACGACCATGTCGCCGAGCCGGGCCTGTTCGCGGACCAGACGCTCCAGGTCGCCTTCGTCCAGCAGCGCGCGTGCGTGGCGGTGGCCGTGACGGATCAGGCCCTGCACCAGATCATCGCGGCTGGCGCCTTCGATCGGGTCCTCTCCGGCAGAGAAGACCTCGGCAATGGCCACGACATCGGCATCGTTGAAACAGGCGCAGAAATCGTCGAACAGGTTGGACAGGCGCGAATAGCGGTGCGGCTGGTGAACGGCGATCACGCGGCCTTCGGTCGCCTGGCGCGCGGCCTTGAGCACCGCCGCGATTTCCACCGGGTGGTGGCCGTAGTCGTCGATGATGGTGACGCCGTTCACCTCGCCAACCTTGGTAAAGCGGCGGTTGACGCCGCCGAAATTGGCCAGCGCGTCGCGGATTTCAGCGGTTTTCATGCCCAGGTGACGCGCCACGGCCACGGCCGACAGCGCGTTCGAGACGTTGTGATCGCCCGGCATCGGCAGGGTGCAACCCTCGATCACGGTATCCTCGTATTGCAGATGAATGTCGAAATGCGCGATGCCGCCCTTGTAGGTCAGGTTGACCGCGCGCACGTCGGCCTGGGCGTTGAACCCATAGGTGCGCACACGGCGGTCGGTGATGCGGCCCACCAACGCCTGAACCTCGGCATGGTCGGTGCAGCACACCGCCAGACCGTAGAACGGGATGTTCGAGACGAAATCATGAAAGCCCGCGCGCAGCCGGTCGAAATCACCCCAATGCTCCATGTGCTCGGGGTCGATATTGGTGACGATGGCGATGGTCGCGGGCAGCCGGTTGAACGAGCCGTCGGACTCGTCGGCCTCGACCACCATCCACTCGCCCTGCCCCATCCGCGCGTTCGAGCCGTAGGCATGGATCACGCCGCCGTTGATGACGGTCGGGTCGAAATCGCCCGCCACCATCAGCTCGGCCATCATGGTGGTGGTGGTGGTCTTGCCGTGGGTACCGGCGATGGCAATGTTGGATTTCAGCCGCATCAACTCGGCCAGCATGTCGGCACGGCGCACCACCGGCAGGCCCAATGCGCGGGCGCCGTCCAGTTCAGGGTTGCCCGGCTTGATCGCGGTCGACACGACCACGACGGCCGCATTGTCGAGGTTTTCAGCCCGCTGACCCACAAAGATCTCGGCCCCTAGCGACGCCAGACGGTCGGTAATCTTCGAGGCCTTCAGATCGGATCCCTGCACCTGGTACCCAAGGTTCAGCAGCACTTCGGCGATGCCCGACATCCCGATGCCGCCGATGCCCACGAAATGGATCGGTCCGACATCCTGCGGCAGTTTGGTTGCTGGATTCATGGGGTCTCCTTCTGCGCCAGCTGTTCGACAAGGGCCACCAGACGCTCGGTCGCGTCGGGCGCCCCGACCGACAGGGCAGCATGGGCCATTTTCTGTGCGGCTTCGGGGTTGGTCAGAACCAGTGCGATTTGCTCGGTCAGGGCGGGAACGTCAAGCGCATTTTCGGGAATCATGATCGCCCCGCCCGCCTGCACCAACCCGCGCGCATTGGCGGTTTGGTGATCGCCCGCTGCGGCGGCAAAGGGGATCAGGATCGAGGGCCGCCCGATCACCGAGATGTCGGCCACGCTGGACGCGCCCGAGCGGCTGATCACCAATTGCGCCTCGGACATGCGGCGGGGGACGTCGTGGAAAAAGGGCTGGACCTCGGCCAGAATCCCGTGGTCGGCGTAGAAGGCGGTGACCCGCTCGGCATCCTCTTCGCGCGCCTGATGCGAAACACGGATATACTGGCGCAGGCTCTCGGGCAGAGCAGCGATGGCGCCGGGCACCACATCGCTGAGGATGCGGGCGCCTTGGCTGCCGCCCATCACCAGCACCGACATCGGATAATCTCCGGGCGGGATATAGGGCGCGGCCGCGCGTTCCAGCACGGCAGCACGGACCGGGTTACCGGTGTGGATGCCGTGGGCGCCCTCGGGCAGGTCGGTGGGCCAGACGCCGCAGGCCACATGCGCGACCCGGGTGGCGAACAGCTGGTTCACGCGCCCCAGAACGCCGTTCTGTTCGTGAATCATGCGGGGCAGACGCAACATCACCGCCGCGCTCAGCGCCGGGATCGACGGATAGCCACCGAACCCCACCACCACATCCGGCTTGTCGCGCAGCAACTGGGCCGTCATCCCGGCAACTCCGGCTGCGATCCGGGGACCAGCCAGCGCCTTGGCCGCCAGCCCGCCGCGCGCGAAGGTGGCCGAGGAGACCTCGACGATCTCGGTGGAATGCGGAAAACCACCGGTATAACGCGCCCCGCGCGGGTCGGTGGACAGGCGCACGCGCCAACCCTTGTTCAGCATGGCCTCAGCCAGCGCCTGGGCGGGGAACATGTGGCCCCCGGTTCCACCAGCCGCAATCAGCAAATAGGGGTTCGTCATCAGCCTCGTCCGCGCAGAATGTCACCCAGCTCGCCTTGGGGCCGCGACCGCGTGAACGCCAGCAGCATCCCCAACGCGATGCCGCCTGCAATCAACGACGAGCCGCCGTAGCTGACGAAAGGCAGCGTCATGCCCTTGGCCGGCAGCAGGCGCACAGCGACGCCCATGTTGATCATCGCCTGCACACCGAACATGCAAGCCAGTCCCGTGCCTGCCAACCGGGTGAACATGTCACGCTCGCGCATTAGGCGCAGCAGGGACCGTACCACGATGATTGAATAAAGCGCGATGATGATCAGCACCAGGATCAGGCCGTATTCTTCGGCCGCGACGGCGATGATGAAATCGGTATGTGCATCGGGCAGCGACCATTTCACCTGGCCCTCACCAACCCCAACGCCAAACAACCCGCCCTCGCGGATTGCGTTGGTGGCATAGCCCAACTGGGTCGTCGGATCGACCTCTTGATTCAGGAAACCATCGATGCGCCGGGCGAAGTGTTCAGAATTGGCGTAGGCGAACATGCCACCCAGGACGACCGCTCCGGCCATTCCCAGCAGCAGGAACATCGGTGCACCCGCCACGAAATACATCACGCCCCAGCCGAACAGGATCAGACAGGCCTGACCGAAATCAGGCTGCATCACCAACATGCCAACGATCGACATACACAGCGCAAACGACCACAACCGCCCCGGCGGGCCATTGATCTCCTGCGCGGCGGCCAGCAGCCAAGCGGCCACGACAATGAAGCCCGGCTTCAGAAACTCGGACGGTTGCAGCGAGGCGAAGCCCAGCGAATACCAGCGCACCGCACCCTTGCCGAAATCGGTTCCGAAGACCGGCAGAAAGGCCAGCGCAACAAATGAGGCCAGAAAGCCCAGCACCGCCAACCGACGCACCAAGGTGGGTGACATCATCGAGGTCAGCATCATCGCGATCAGCGCCAACACACCGAAAAGGGCCTGACGCTCGACATAATGAAACGGATCGAACCCGTTGCGCTGCGCCAAAGGCGGCGACGAGGCCAGCCCCAACAGAAGCCCGATCGCAAAAAGGATCAGCACGCAGGACATCGTCCAGCGGTCAATCGTCCGCCACCATTTCGGAAGGATCGGTTCACCGCGCTGGTCCTGGACCGCGCCATACACCATCTCAGTCATGAGATACCGCCACTATCTGCCTCGTTACCGTCCCGTTTTCGGGATCTGTTCGAGAGTCTACAGGGAAAATGCCCCTCAGGCCAGCCTCTTCCTCTTGTCATTGGCGTCAATCCGCGCCAAGGGCGAGGGATGCGATTTGACACGATCATACTGGGCGCCGGAGCCGCCGGCATGATGTGCGCCGCCCATTGCGGCGGGCGTGTGCTGGTGATCGATCACGCCAAGGCGCCGGGGGAAAAGATCCGCATCTCGGGCGGAGGGCGGTGCAACTTCACAAACCTCTACGCCGGGCCGCAGAACTTCCTGTCGCAGAACCCGCATTTCTGCAAATCGGCGCTGGCGCGGTACACGCAATGGGATTTCATCGACCTTGTGGGCCGTCACGGCATCGCATGGCATGAAAAGACGCTGGGGCAGCTGTTCTGCGACGGCTCATCGAAGCAGATCATCGCCATGCTGCTGGCCGAGATGGACCGCGCGGGCGCAGAGCTGTGGTTGCACACGTCGTTACGCGATCTGCGCAAGACCGAAGCCGGCTTTGAACTGGTGGTCGAGCGCGAGGGTGCGCGATATGACCTGAGCTGTGCCAACGTGGTATTGGCCACCGGCGGAAAATCCATCCCCAAGATGGGTGCGACCGGGCTAGCCTATGACATCGCCGCGCAGTTCGGATTGCACGTCACCGAGACCCGCGCCGCTTTGGTGCCGTTCACCTTCCCCGATGGGCGGTTCAAGGACCTGTCCGGTGTTTCCGTCCCCGCGCGACTGTCGAACGATCGCACGAGTTTCGACGAGGCGCTGCTGTTCACCCATCGCGGCCTGAGCGGGCCGGCTGTGCTGCAACTGTCCTCATACTGGCGCGAGGGCGAGGCGATCCGGATCAACCTGATCCCCGAGCTGCCCCTTTTCGACCTTCTGCGCGAACGGCGGCAAAGCGCAGGCCGCAAGGCCCTGACCACCGAACTCGCGCGCCACCTGCCCGCCCGCCTGGTCGAGTTTCTGAGCGCCCAGATCCCGATGCGTGGCAACCTGGCCGATCAGTCGGATGCGGCGCTGCAGGCACTGACCGATGCGCTGAGCGACTGGGCACTGACCCCCTCGGGCACCGAAGGGTACCGCACCGCCGAGGTCACCCTGGGCGGCATCGACACGGACAGCCTGTCTTCCAAAACGATGGAGGCCAGGGATGTCCCCGGCCTCTATGCAATTGGTGAAGCGGTGGATGTCACCGGATGGCTGGGCGGATACAATTTCCAGTGGGCGTGGTCCTCGGGCCACGCCGCCGGAATTGCGATCGCCGGTCGCCTTTAGCCTACGACGTTGTAGCCGCGGCCGCGCATGCAGTTGCGGACGATGACTTCCTGCTTCTGGGTGTTTTGCAGAGCGCTGGCGCCTGCCCCCACCAGTGCGCCAGCTACGGCCGCACGGCCCAGATCGCTTGCGCTGTCGTCGATGATGGCTTTGGTGCCCGCAGCACCCGCCGCGCCAATGGCCGCCGCCCCAGCGGTATTGCTGTCGATCGTGCCCTGCTGCCGCGCTACGGCCTGACACTGCGCCAGGTCTGCGTTGTAGTTCGGGCTGACGGGTCCATCCACAATGGGTTGGTAGTTCGCGCCTGTGTTCGTGCAGGCCCCTGCCACCAGGATGGCCGGCAGGATCATTGAAAGCTTGCGGTTCAGCATGGTCTTAACCTCGTGTTGAATTCCTAGGGTAACAAAATCATTAATTCTGGTGCGTCAAGCTGATAGCACTTCAATTTGGCCCAACCGGCGGTTCATTGCAAATGTACAGTTCAAAGCCGCTTTTGAACCTGCGCCACGAAATCGTCGCCGCGCTGTTCGAAATTGTCGTACTGGTCGAAACTGGCCGCCGCGGGCGCCAGCAGCACGGTTTCACCCGGCGCGGCGTCGCGCATGGCCTGTTCGACTGCCTCGGCCATTGTGGTGCAAACGCGGGCCTCAACCGACAACTGCATGGCGAAGCCGGCCGCCTCGCGCCCGATCACATAGGCGCACAGAACCTCGTCGGTCGCGTCGTTCAGCGCGGCGATACCCCCCTCTTTCTCAAGCCCGCCGCAGATCCAGCGGATTTTTTTGAACGCGCCCAGCGCCTTGGCCGCGCTGTCGACATTGGTGGCCTTGGAGTCATTCACGAATGTCACACCGTTTGCCTCAGCGATGATCTGGCTGCGGTGCGGCAAGCCTGGATAGCTGTGCAGCGCGTCCTCGATCAACTTGGGCGCCAGGCCCAGCGCGCGGCAGGCGGCATAGGCCGAGCACGCGTTTTGGTGGTTGTGGGTTCCGGGCAGGCCCTTGATGCCGCGCAGGTCGATCGAAGCGGCCTGGCGCCCCTTGCGGTATTCCGAGAGGAACCCCTTGCGGGCAAAGACCTGCCAGCCCGGGCCGGCCAATTTGCGCGCCACCGAGACGCGGATCACCCGGTCGTCGCCCGGCCCTTGGGCCAGTTGACCGGCTAGAAACGCGCCTTCGATCTCGTCCACGCCGATCACGGCACGGTCGGGACCGCCTTCTGAGAACAGGCGGCGTTTGGCGGCGAAATAGCCGCCCATGCCCCCATGCCGGTCCAGATGGTCGGGCGAGAGATTGGTGAACACCGCCACATCGGGCGTCAGCGCACGCGCCAGCTCGGTCTGATAGCTGGAAAGCTCCAGCACCACCACTGATCCGTCGCCGCCGGGCTCGATATCCAGCACGCCGCGCCCGATATTGCCCGCCAGCTGCGCCTCGCGCCCCGATTGGGTCAGGATATGGTGGATCAGCGCCGCCGTGGTCGACTTCCCGTTCGAGCCGGTGACGGCGACCACACGCGGCGGCACATCGAACTTGTCCCATTCGGCACCGCCCAGCGAGCGGAAGAACAGACCAATGTCATTGTCGACCGGAACGCCGGCCTGCAGCGCGGCGGCAACAACCGGGTTGGGTTCGGGATAAAGATGGGGAATGCCGGGCGATACGATCAAGGTGGCGATCGCGTCAAAGGCGCCTTCCCGCCGCAGGTCCTGACACATGAACCCCTCGGCCTCGGCCTTTTCGCGCGCGGCGGGGTTGTCATCCCAGCACACCGGCTCGGCTCCGCCGGCCCGCAATGCGCGCGCCGTGGCCAGGCCCGACCGCCCCAGCCCCAGAACCGCAACCTTATGTCCTGAAAACCCTTTGACCGGGATCATGCCGCGCACCTTCTTCCATCTGCCAATGCGCCGCCACCCTGTACCGAAGAATTGACCCTTGGCAAGGGCGGCGTCAGGCTCGCGCCCTCGGCGCGAGCCGGGCCCAACGGGTACAGGCGGGCCGCAGGCCCACCGCGCCCGGCGGGAGCCTTACCGTACTTTCAGTGTCGCAAGGCCAATCATCGCCAGGATCAGCGAGATGATCCAGAACCGGATCACGATGGTTGGCTCGGCCCAGCCCTTCTTCTCATAGTGGTGATGGATCGGCGCCATCAGGAACACCCGCCGCCCTGTGCGTTTGAAATACAGCACCTGGATGATCACGCTTAGCGCCTCCACCACGAACAGGCCGCCGACGATGGCCAGAACCAGCTCGTGCTTGGTGGCAACGGCGATGGCGCCCAGTGCGCCGCCGAGGGCCAGCGAGCCGGTATCCCCCATGAACACCGCCGCTGGCGGGGCGTTGTACCACAGGAACCCAAGCCCGCCGCCAAACAATGCGGCGGTGAATATAAGGATCTCACCCGTGCCGGGGACATAGTGCACGTCCAGGTATTCGGTAAAGTCGACGCGACCCACCGCATAGGCGATCACGCCCAAAGTCGAGGCCGCGATCATCGCGGGCATGATGGCCAGCCCGTCCAGCCCGTCGGTCAGGTTAACGGCATTTGCCGCCCCCACGATCACCACGATCGAGAACGGAATGTAGAAGATACCCAGATTGATCAGCGTGTCCTTGAAGATCGGCACGGCCAGCTGGTTCTGCAGCATCTCCGGGTGGTGCAGCGTCGCCCACAGCGCGGCCAGCGCGGCAATAATGATGCCCAAAGCCAGGCGCATTTTGCCTGAAACGCCCTTGGTATTCTGCTTCGATACCTTGGCATAGTCGTCCGCAAATCCGATGGCTGCGTAGGCCAGCGTGACGAACAGAACCATCCAGACATAGGGATTGTCCCACCGCGCCCAAATCAGCGTGGACGTCACCAGAGCACCGACAATCAGCAGCCCGCCCATCGTGGGCGTGCCGGCCTTGTTAAAGTGACCCTCGGGGCCGTCATCCCGAATTGGCTGACCCTTGCCTTGTTTCCGGCGCAGCACGTTGATCAACGGCTTGCCGAACAGGAAGCCAAAGATCAGGGCCGTCAGAAAGGCGCCGCCTGCGCGGAACGTGATGTAGCGGAAGAGGTTGAAGAAATCCCCTCCGTCCGACAGGCTGGTCAACCAATAGAGCATTACAAAACCTTTCTCACACCGCGGTCATGGGTGGTCATGCATCAAGCGCGCCCACTTGCCCCATTTTCCGCAAACCGTCAACAATCCGTGCCAGCGCCATGCTGAGGGAGCCTTTGGCCAACACGGCATCGCCCGCCCGAACCAGCTGCGGCAGCTCTAGAACCATTTCGGCGCTGGTCTCAAACCACAGCCCGCGCTTGTCCTCGGGCAAGGCCTCGTGCAGCGCCCGCATCAACGGACCGATGCAATGCACCTTGTCGATCCGTGCCATGGCCGGCACATCGGCCAGCCCTGCGTGCATGGCGCGCTCTTTTGGACCCAGCTCCTTCATGTCGCCCAGAAAGGCGATGCGCCTTTCGCCCTTCGCTGCCGCCAGCACATCCAGCGCCGCCGCCATCGAGGTCGGATTGGCGTTGTAACTGTCATCCAGCAGCTCGATCTGCCCGCCGTCCGGCAGGGCCAGCATCTCGCGCACGCCCCGCCCCGTGACCGGCGCCCATTTGGCGAGGCCGGTGATGGCCGCGTCCAGATCGACACCCAGCGCGACGCAGGCAGCCAGCGCGCCTAGACCGTTCATGGCAAAATGCGTCCCCGCAGATTGCACGTCGAAAGCGAATGGCTGGCCCATGGCCTCGGCGGTCACGTGGATGTCCGTGGGCGACTGGGTCACGCCGGTCAGCCGATAATCCGATGCGGTGCGGCCGAAATCCACGATCACCGCGCCATGCCGGGCAGCGCAGGTGCGCAGGATGACGGTATGATCCAGGTCGGCGTTCACGATGGCGGTGCCGCCGGCCTCCAAACCTTCAAAGATAGCGGCCTTTTCGTGAGCGATGCCGGCAACCGACTCGAACGCCTCGAGGTGAACCGCGGCGACGGTGGTGACCAGCGCCACATGCGGGCGAGCCTGCCGCGCCAGGGGTGCAATTTCGCCGGGGTGGTTCATGCCGATCTCGATCACCGCATATTCGGTGTCGCGCGGCATCCGGGCCAGAGTCAACGGCACGCCCCAATGGTTGTTGTAGCTGGCAACGCTGGCATGGGTGCGGCCTTGATCCGACAGGATGGTCGCCAGCATCTCCTTGGTCGAGGTCTTGCCCACACTGCCCGTCACCCCAACCACGCGGGCCTTGCACCGGGCACGGGCCGCGCGACCCAACGCCTCGAGCGCGGTCTGTACGTCATCGACGATCAGCAGCGGCGCATCGGCGGCCACACCTTCGGGCACCCGCGTGACCAGCGCGGCAGCAGCCCCTTTGTCCAGCGCCTGCGCCACGAAATCATGCCCGTCGCGCGCCGCCTTCAACGCCACGAACAGGTCACCCGGTTGCAGCGTACGCGTATCGATGGACACACCGCCCGCCTGCCAGTCGGTCGTGGCCCGTCCGCCCGTCGCGGCGGCGGCCTCGGATGCGGTCCAGAGTGTCATGCGACCCTCCCGTCCAGCGCGGCCACGGCGATGCTGGCCTGTTCCACGTCATCGAAGGGCAGAACCTGGTCACCCACGATCTGCCCGGTCTCGTGCCCCTTGCCCGCGATCAGCAGCGCATCGCCGGGCTGCAATGCATCGATGCCGCGCAGGATGGCCTCGGCCCGATCGGCAACCTCGGTCGCGTCGGGGGCCCCGGCCATCACCGCGGCGCGGATGGCGGACGGGTCTTCCGAGCGCGGGTTGTCGTCGGTGACAAAGACGATGTCGGCGTTCTCGGCCGCGGCGCGGCCCATCAGCGGGCGCTTGGTCGCATCGCGGTCGCCGCCCGCGCCGACGATGGCAATCAACCGGCCCATCACATGTGGACGCAGCGCCTGCAACGCGGTGGCCACGGCGTCGGGCGTGTGCGCGTAGTCGACGAATACCGCAGCCCCGTTGCTGCGCGTCGCGGCCAACTGCATCCGCCCCCGCACCGTGGTCAGATGCGGCAAGGTGTCGAAGACATGTTCAGCCTCGTCTCCGCTGGCGATGACCAATCCGCAGGCCAGTAGAACGTTTTCCGCCTGAAACCCGCCGATCAGGTTCAGCCGGGTCTGGAAGGTCTTGCCGCGCCAGGCAAAGCGCAGATCCTGCCCGGTGGCGTCAAACCGTTGGTTCAACAGGCAAAGATCGACATCCCCGCTGCCTACGGTCAAAACTGTCTGACCGCGCGCCTGCGCGATATCACGGATCGCGGCGCCTTTCGGGTCGTCCATGTTGATCACGGCCGTTCCGTCCTGCGGAAGAACCCGGTCGAACAGGCCGGCCTTGGCGGCGAAATACGCCTCGAACGTCGCGTGATAGTCCAGGTGATCCTGGGTGAAATTCGAAAACCCAGCCGCCGTCAGGTGCACGCCGTCCAGCCGGCGCTGTTCCAAACCATGTGACGAGGCCTCCATCGCGGCGTGGGTCACGCCGGCCTCGGCGGCCTCGGCCAGACAGCGATGCAGGGTGATGGGTTCGGGTGTCGTGTGGGCCAGCGGTGCCGTCCACGCGCCCTCGACCCCTGTCGTGCCGAGATTGACGGCCATGTGGCCCAGTTCGGTCCAGATCTGGCGCACGAAGGTCGAAATCGAGGTCTTGCCGTTGGTGCCGGTGACCGCCACCATGGTGCGCGGCTGCGCCCCGAACCACAATGCGGCGGTATAGGCCAGCGTCTGGCGCGGGTCCTGCACCACCACCAGGGCGGCGTCCGAGGCGGCCAGTTCATCGGCGGCGATCCGCTCGCCTTCGGCATCGGTCAGGATGGCGGCGGCCCCCATGCGCAAGGCGTATTGGATGAATTCGCCGCCATGCACGCGCGTCCCCGGCAGCGCCGCGAACAAAAAGCCGTCCTTGACCTGACGGCTGTCCACCGCCAGCCCGGTAATCTCCGGGTCGGCACCGCCGCGCGCGGTCAGGGCCAACTGGCTGAGTTTCTTTGACCTTGCGCCCATGACCCACCTCTGTCGGACTGCCTAATTCGAGGTCAGCGTTATAGCAGCGCGATCCTCAGGCTCAAGCCGCGGACGCAAGCCCAGCAGCGGCGCGATGCGGCCGATCAACTCGGCCGCCACGGGTACCGCCGTCCAGCCTGCCGTGCGGCGCTTTTCGCCGTAGGCCAGGATCGACGGTTCGTCCAGCGCAACGATCAGAACATATTTCGGATCGTAGGCCGGAAAGACCGAAGCGAAGGTGGCGATCACCTTGTCATCATAGTAGCCGCCGCGCGGCTTGGGCTTGTCGGCGGTGCCGGTTTTGCCGGCCACGGCATAGCCCGGAACGTCACCAAAGCTGGCGGTTCCGTCCGTCACCACCTTGCGCAGCATCATCAGCGATTGTTTGGCCGCGCTTTCCGACATCACGCGCGGCCCGTATTGCGGCCCGTTGCGGCGCAGGATCGTGGGGCTGACATAATGCCCGCCATTGGCAATGGCCGCATAGCCCGCCGCCAGATGCATCGGGCTGGTAGACAGGCCGTGGCCGTAGGAAATGGTGACGGTGCTCAATTCGCCCCACTTCTTGGGCTTGAGCGGCACCCCGCCCTTGGCCTCGACGATCTCGAACGGGGTGGGGTCGAACATGCCCAGCGCGTCCAGGAACTGTTGCTGGCGCTCGGCGCCGATCTGCAGCGCCAACCGCCCCGTGCCGCGGTTCGAGCTGTGCACAATCACATCGGCCACGCTGATCTTGCCGTAATTCTTGCCGTTGAATTCGCCGATCGGGAAACGCCCGATCTTCATCGGGCCCGAGGTGTCGATGATCGTGTCTGCATTCACCAGCCCCAGATCGACCGCTTGCGCGGCAGTGAAGATCTTGAAGATCGACCCCAATTCGTACACGCCCTGCACATAGCGGTTGAACAGAGGGCTGTCCGAGGGGTCAAAGCCCGAGGTCGGCGGGCGCGGACGGTCGTTCGGGTCGAACGAGGGCAACGAGGCGGCAGCAATCACTTCGCCGGTATGGGCGTTCATCAACACCGCCGAGGCGCCCTTGGCGTTCATGATCTTCATGCCGCCGTCCAGCACCTGTTCCACCGCCGCCTGAACAGTCAGGTCAAGCGACAGCTGCAGCGGCTTGGTTCCGTTGGCCGGGTCGCGCAGATAGTCATCGAACTGTTTTTCCACCCCGGCCACACCAATCACCTCGGCAGCCGAGACGCCTTCGCGCCCAAAGCCTGAACCGCCAAGGATATGCGCGGCCAGCCGGCCGTTGGGATAGAGCCGCATTTCGCGCGGGCCGAACAGGATGCCCGGATCGCCGATGTCATGCACCGCCTGCTTTTGTTCCGGTGAAATACGTTTTTTGATCCAGAGGAATTTACGCTTGCCGGTGAAGTCCTTGACCAACCGCTCTTTGTCCAGATCCGGGAAGATCGCCACCAGCTTTTCCGCGGCCGCGATCGGGTCGATCATCAGCGGGGGCTGGGCATAAACGGAGTAGGTATCAAGGTTGGTCGCAAGGATTCGGCCTTCGCGGTCCACGATATTCGCCCGCTGCATGGCAATCGACGCGCCCGGGGCGCTCGCTAGCGGCTCTTGCGCCTCCGAAGTAGCCAATGCGCCCATCCGGAAGCCGACAATGGCAAATGCCGCAAAGAAAAACGCGCTGAGCACCAGCAACCGCCCCTCGGCGCGGGCGCGGGCGCGGTCCTTCATCTCTTCGTGGCGGCGGCGGATGTTCTCGCGTTCGATCACCTTGGGGTTTTCCCCGCGGGCGCGGGCCTCGAGGATGCGGGCAAGCGGGCGGAGCGGTGTGCGCGTCATGGGATCTGCACCTCGCCCAGGGCCTGGGTGTCGGTGATCGCCTGCAATTCGATCGGGTCGGCGATGGGCAGGTCGGGATCCTCGGCATAGGCGATCTGGTCGGCACGTCCGAACTGCTCGGCGCGCAGCGGCAGCAGGGCAAGACGCTCGAAATTCAGGTCGGCCAGTTCACGCAGTCGGTCCGGGCGGTTCAGATAGGCCCATTCGGCCTGCAATACAGCCAGCCGGGCCTGCGCCGCGCCGATCTGGTGCTGCAGGGATTGGGTTTCCTTCAATACCTGCTGGGTGCGGTAGTTTTCCTGATAGGCCCACAAGGCCAGGCCGAAAACACCCAAGGCGGTCAATACAAACAGAATACTCTTCATCTTGCCTTTCCCCCGATCATGGGCATGCCGATGGCGCGGGCATCAATTTCCCCCGCCAGAGCATCGGTACGAACAGCAACCCGCAACTTGGCCGAGCGCGCGCGTGGGTTGTCCTGCAACTCCTGCGGGTCGGGGCCGATGGCCTTGCGGGTCTTCAATGTGAATTGCGGCTGATCCTGCTGGATCTCGGGCGCATAGCGGTTGGCACGGCCGGTCTTGCCCGCGCGCGACTGGAAAAAGCGTTTGACCATCCGGTCCTCGACCGAGTGGAAGGTGACCACGGCCAGTTGCCCGCCCGGCTTCAACGCGCGCTCGGCGGCCATTAGGCCCTGGAACAGCTCCTCGTATTCGGCATTCACCGCAATGCGCAACGCCTGGAACGACCGAGTGGCCGGATGGGATTGTCCGGGCTTGGCGCGCGGCAGGCAGGATTCGACGATCTCGGCCAGACGCAGGGTGGTGGTGATGGGCGACTCGGTGCGGGCCTTGACGATGGCGCGCGCGATGCGGCGGCTGGCCCGCTCCTCACCGTAGTGGAACAGGATGTCGGCCAATTGCTCCTCGGTCGCGGTGTTGACCAGATCAGCTGCGCTTTCGCCCTCCTGGCTCATGCGCATGTCCAGCGGGCCGTCTTTCATGAAGGAAAAGCCACGCTCGGCCTGGTCCAGCTGCATAGACGAGACACCAAGGTCCAGCACCACGCCGTCGAGGTCGCTGGCGTATTCATCCATGCGCGAGAAAACACCCGGCTGCATCACCAGCCGGTCGCCATATTCGGCTGCCCAATCCGCCGCCATTTCAAAGGCCAATGGATCGCGATCGACGCCGATTACTTTGTCGGCGCCAGCCTCAAGCAAACCCCGGGTATAGCCGCCCGCACCAAAGGTACCATCCAGCCAGGTGCCGGAAACCGGCTGGACCGCGTCCAGCAAAGGGCGCAGCAGAACGGGAATATGGGGTTTGTCAGATGAAGTGTGATCCGCGCCGGCCATGCCGTCACGCACCTTCGATGCCGTCAAGGAACTGCATCGGATCGAAATCCTCGGGCAGTTCGTCCAACCAGTCTTCGGTGGCGGCCAGTTCCTCGGCCTCGTATGTCTCGGGCTTCCAGATCTGGAACGTGTCGCCCGCGGCGATAAAAAACGCCTCGCCTTCCAACCCGATCTTGTTGCGCAGCTTGGCCGGCAACACCAGGCGACCTGTTTCATCGACATTGGTCGGGAAAGACTGCCCGTGGAACAGGCGCTGCAACATCTTGCGCTGCATCGAGCCGCGCGGCAGCGCGTCGATCTTGGCGTCGACCTCGTCGATCGCCTCCATAGTATAGCATTCAAGGTATTTGCGACGGTGGTCACCGTAAACAATCACCAGTTCAGGATTGTCACCGGGCTGCCAGTTGGGGTCCGAGGCCTCGAGCACACGGCGAAACGAGGCCGGGATCGACACCCTGCCCTTCGCGTCCACCTTGTGGTGGCTTTCACCTCTAAACCTGCGCGCCAAGACGACTGTCCCTTTCGCTTGCGCCCCACCTACGTCTTCCCCCGGATGAAAAACGGCGGGTTGATCTGCTGCCACTGATCAACCCGCCGCATTGACCCGCTGTGCGGGATGTCCAGCTGCGCGCGCCACCTGGGGGGATGTCTGCTCGCCCGCGCGCCGGATCTCTTGAGTGATGAAAGCGAGATGCCTGTATGAAACCTGTTTATTTTTGGTTCGGGGTCGTTTGGCGCCCCATGTGCCTCGTCCTCATCGGATGAATAAGGGATGCCATGGGAATTCATGGAAATCAATGAGATTTTTTTCCAAGAAGGTTAGATTTGGAAAACTACAGCAGTGGAAATTCATACGCAAATACGAAAAATGACCACAGGTAGACAACTAGTAATATCCAAACACAATATATAGACATATTTTGCGCGGGAAAAATTTTCCCACGATTTCCCACATCTTATGCTCAACAACCCCGATTCCACCCAACACCCCTCGCTTATTCGACCAAATGGCGCCGAATCACCCTGCGATCCAGGCCGAACCCAAGAGAGACCGCCCCGAATTTCCCACCAATTCCCGCCAGTCCCACAAAGTCCCATAGCCCCGCCCAAATCGGGAGTTGGGCCAGACGCACAAAAATCGCGCAGTCCTGAACCGCACAAATTCCGCGTTTACGCGCGCAAATTTTCATCAAATGATGGGCGGCAGCCAGGCCGGAACAATGCCCCGCAGTTCGCGCTAACGAAAATTTCCATATTTTAAAGGCATATTTACGGGTGTCGGGATTCCGACAGTCAATCTATGCACTTGCTGCATAGCAGCATTGATCCTGTCCGGTATTGTGCAATCGCAGCATTTGCCTATCTTCAGTCTCAAGCAAGCGCCGGAACATAGCGGCGGCAACGACAGATGATTGGGTAACGAACATGGCAGTCGCAAGCACCAACAGCGCACACAAAAGCGCATCGACATTTGGTTTCGCCTCTCTGATCGAAACCATGAAGACCCGTATCGCACGCTATCGCGTGTACCGCCAGACGGTGAACGAACTGTCAGAACTGTCGGACCGCGAGCTGGCCGATCTGGGCCTGCACCGTTCGATGATCCGTCGCCTGGCCATGCAGGCCGCCGAAGAACAATTTGCGCGCTGAGCGCCACGAAACACCGAGATCAGGTCCACTCCTCCTCCCATAGGACCTGTATTTCAGCGGCAGCATCTCTCCTCCTCCCTGATGCTGCCGCACCCTATACCGGCCTCAACCTGCCGGATGCTGATACATCGGGGCTCTCCTCCTCCCTGCTCTGATGTTGAAAGCGCGCGGTGGCATCTTCCTCCTCCCTGATGCCACCGCGCCCTTCAAATACCGGGCCAGACCCGGAAACGCATACATCGGGTTCTCCTCCTCCCTTCCCGATGTGAAAAGAGCGCGGTGGCACCCTTCCTCCTCCCTGGTGTCACCGCGCGCTTCAGATACCGGGGAAAACCCGGGTTCGGATACATCGGGGCTCTCCTCCTCCCTGCTCTGATGTTGACAAGAACGGCGGTTCCCTCCTCCCTGGGAACCGCCGTTTTTTGTTTCACCAAGGGCGGACTATTCGAGAACAACCGAAAACCCACCAGCGGGTTATTCTGTAAGGTGAAGGTCTTTCAGAAATTGCGGGATCTGTTTTTTCAGACCAAAGAACCCACGGGTCGCATGCGGCCAAACCAGACTGTCATAGCCACGCCGGACGCGGATCACCTCGATCCCTTGCCAGATCAGCAACGGCTCGGCGGCGTCCAATGCCGAGCGGACCGGCCCAATGGGTGCATAAGGCGTAACAATCCGCCGAACACCCGTCGCCTCGACCTTGTTCAGCAGGGGTTCCGCCCAGTCACGCACAGCAATTGGATCCTGTCGCCACTTGGCCAAAGCGTGACCGAGCGCACCGAATGCGAAATCGGTCTGTGGCCGAGCTGACCGTGAATCGACCGGACCGTGCAATCCGACAACTGCCTCGGGTTCATGTGGCATCAATGCTGCCCCGCCGACATCCTCCAAGGTCAGCAAAAGCAGGAAGGGCCCGTCCGGTGGTGCGGCTAAAGGCGGTATTGGGCAAACCGGATGAGCGACGCTCTCAGTCAGTGGGATCGCTGTAGCCGCCAGCCCCTTAGGATGGAAACGACCATTGGTGTAGCGGGCAATGTTCTCCGCGCGGGCGAGATAGGTTTTGCCTTTGGTGTGAAGGCCACCCACCCAGCGCCAGCTTAGTGTGTTCGAAGCTGGATCGGCGTCCATAAGGTGCTGCAGGAAGAAATCCGCGCCCAGTTGCCATGGCAAGCCCAGCGTGAATATCCAGATCGAAGCAAACCACATCCGGGCGTGATTGTGCAGATATCCGGTTTGAACCAATTCGGCGGCCCAGGCGTCGAAACAGTCGATTCCGGTTCGACCGGAAATGGCATCCTCGTAATCTGATCCGGGGTTCTGCAACGCGCTGTCGAGATCCTGCAGATAGGACGCCCAAACGCTGGGACGCTGCTCAAGCCAGCCCTTGAAATAGCCGCGCCAAAAAACTTCCTGCACGAATTTCTCGCATTCAACCGGGTTGTGGCGCGTCAGCACCGCGCTCAGGACGTCGACCTCGGTTATCAGACGGTGCCGGATCCATGGCGACAATGCCGTTGTGTTGCTGCGATCTGCCGGACCGAGATCGAAGTTTCGCGTATCGGCATATGCCTGCCCGGACCGACCAACAAACTGTTCAAGCCGTTTCAGCCCCGCGGACCGTGTCGGCGTCCAGTCAACCGTTTGAATATCGGGGTCGTTTGCAGGCAAGGATCGGGAGTTCATGAGAATTTGCACCAGACGGAACGGCGTCGGGTGTTACTCCGAACCCTTATAGCCCTCAGGGGCACAGAAGATGTCCAGGGGCTGGTCGCACGTGTTTCTGCAGTCGGCTGGGTCTTCACGCGCATCAGAATCTGCACCCTGTTGTACATAAGGTAGTGCTAGGGCGCGCCCGCGAGCACGACTGCGACGGAGGTCGCCCATCTGCCGCAACCGGATCAAAATACTCGAGAACACCCTTCATTTATTTCGTCCCAGCCCAATTCTTTGAGTGGGAAGTAGCGGAGGCAGGTTTGGTTTCCAGACCCTACTTCAGCCAGCGATCCCAAAGGCTTTGCAACGGGTTTGAGTTGTTTGAATTTCAACTTTGACTCGGACCAGCTTGATGCCGAAGGCCGGCAACAAGTCGCTGAAATCGCTGAGCGGTTGAAGGCCATCAACAGCTACAAGCCAACGGTGGTTGTGGGATACACCGACGCGGTCGGATCGAAGGGTTACAATCAAGGCCTCGGCCAGCGACGCGCCAATACGGTTGCCCGCGCGCTGATCGCAGCAGGTGTGCCGGTGGATGAGATCGGGAGTATCTCGAGCCGTGGCAAATCGGATCTGCTGATCGCAGTCGCGACCGCCGATCGTCGAAACCGGCGCGTCACGGTCGGTTTGGCCGAAATACTGGCAGCCTGCCGAAGCTATCGAGATGTTCAGCTGACCGAAGCAGCAGTGGGCGACGAATTGCAGAACGACCTGATGCAAAGGCTTGGCGAGGCCTCTGCACGCCGGACCCAATTGGAAGGTTCAGGGCGCAACAGCCCGGCCTTTCAGATGGCCGGAGCCGCGCGCGAGGACTGTGGCAAAGCTGCGGGTCTCGCCACCGACTCCATCAGAAAAGTCGAATATGCAAAGCGCTGTTTCTGCAGCTATGCACGGTTGGAAGCAGCGCTGAAATAACCCGACAACCGTCTGGTCGGTCGCTGCCCTTCCCTAGCCTAGAACGGCACATCGTCTTTTGCGGATAGATACTGCGCGACGACCTTCTTGGTTCCGGCCTTGTCGAACTCGACCTCGACTTTGTCCCCTTCGATCCCGACCACGCCGCCATAGCCGAACTTCTGGTGGAACACCCGCTCGCCCAGAGTAAAGCTGGCCACGGCGGTCGCGTCGATCACGGTGTTGCGGGATTCACGCGGCTGCGACATGCCGTATTGCCCCTGCCGCGCCTGCATCCGTTTCCAGCCCGGCGAGTTGTAGACATTGGCCTGCGCCGCGCGGGTTTCGATACCTGCCGACATCTGGCCGCCGCCATAGAGGCCCGGAGGCGTCAGAACCTCGACATGATCCTCGGGCAACTCGTCGATGAAACGCGAGGGCATCGCGTTCTGCCATTGCCCGAACACGCGCCGGTTGGCGGCGAAGGAAATGGTGCAGACCTCTTCGGCGCGGGTGATGCCGACATAGGCCAGCCGCCGTTCTTCCTCGAGCCCCTTGAGGCCGGTTTCGTCCATCGACCGTTGCGAGGGGAACAGACCGTCCTCCCACCCCGGCAGGAAGACGGCGGGAAACTCCAGCCCCTTGGCCGCGTGCAGGGTCATGATCGAGACCTTGGGCCCGCCGCTGTCCTGTTCGTTGTCCATCACCAGGCTGACATGCTCCAGGAACCCTTGCAGGTTCTCGAAATTGTCCAGCTGGTTGACCAGTTCCTTCAGGTTTTCCAACCGCCCCGGAGCCTCCGGCGTCTTGTCGTTCTGCCAGTGGGCGGTATAGCCGGATTCGTCCAGCACGATCTGCGCCAGTTCGATATGCGACACCTCGGGCGGGCCATAGCGCACGGGCGCGGTTCCGTCGTCGATGACCGCATCATCCTCGATCTCGATCCGGGGGCCGCGGGTCATCGCGTTCCAGCGCGCCAGCCCTTCTACCAGTTCACGCAGAGCCGCGCCGCCCTTGCCCTTGATCAGCCCTTGCTCCACAGCGATCCGCGCGCCCTGAACCAGCGACACGCCATGTTCGCGCGCGGTGCGCTGGATCGTCTGCTGCGCCTTGTCGCCCAAGCCGCGCTTGGGCGTGTTCACGATCCGCTCGAAAGCCAGATCGTCCTCGGGGCTGACCACCAGCCGGAAATAGGCCATGGCATCTCGGATCTCCATCCGTTCATAGAATCGAGGGCCGCCGATCACCTTGTAGGGCAGGCCGATGGTCAGGAACCGGTCCTCGAAGGCGCGCATCTGATGGCTGGCGCGCACAAGGATGGCGATTTCGTCCAGGTTCATCGGTCGCACGCCACGGGTGCCGCCCTGCATGGCGTCGATCTCTTCGCCGATCCAACGGGCCTCCTCCTCACCATCCCAGTGGCCGATCAGGCGGACCTTTTCGCCCCCGGGCTTGTCGGTCCACAACTCCTTTCCCAGACGGCTTTCATTGCCACGGATCACGTTCGAGGCGGCGGCCAGAATATGCGGGGTCGAGCGGTAGTTCTGCTCCAGACGCACCACATGGGCGCCGGGAAAGTCCTTCTCGAACCGCAGGATGTTGCCCACCTCGGCCCCGCGCCAGCCATAGATCGACTGGTCGTCGTCGCCGACGCAGCAGATATTCTTGTGCCCGCCCGCCAAAAGCCGCAGCCACAGGTACTGGGCGATATTGGTGTCCTGATACTCGTCCACCAAGATATAGCGGAACCAGCGCTGGTATTGCTCCAGCACGTCCGGGTGGGTCTGGAAGATGGTGACCATGTGCAACAGCAGGTCGCCGAAATCCACCGCGTTCAACTCTCGCAGGCGGGTCTGGTATTGAGCGTAAAGCTCGACGCCCTTGTTGTTGTAGGCCCCGGCATCGGCGGTGGGCACCTTGTCGGGCGTCAGGGCGCGGTTCTTCCAGTCGTCGATGATGCCGGCCAGCATCCGCGCAGGCCAGCGCTTGTCGTCGATATTGGCGGCCTGCACCAACTGCTTGAGCAATCGCAACTGGTCGTCGGTATCCAGAATGGTGAAGTACGACTTCAGCCCCGCCAGTTCCGCATGGCGGCGCAGCAGCTTGACGCAGATCGAGTGGAAGGTGCCCAGCCACGGCATCCCCTCGGCGGGCTGGCCCAGCAGGCGGCCGACCCGTTCCTTCATCTCGCGCGCGGCCTTGTTGGTGAAGGTCACGGCGAGGATCTCGTTCGGGCGGGCCCGCCCGGTGTTCAGCAGATGCGCAATGCGGGTGGTCAGGGCCTTGGTCTTGCCGGTGCCCGCCCCGGCCAGCATCAGGATCGGGCCATCCAACAGCTCGACCGCTTCCCGCTGCGCCGGGTTCAATTCATTCAAGTAGTCCGCCTCGGGCCGAAGCGCGGCCATGGCGCGGGCCGACAGCGAGGCGCCCTCGAAGGCGTCATTTTCATCGAAACTGCTCATCCGCCCAAACTAAGCCGGAAGTGCGCCGAGGGAAAGGGTTTGTTCACGGCTTGTTCGCACGGTTTTGCGAATTTCTTTCGTAGCGATGGTTGAGCCGTCAGGTGCGGGTTGCATCCGACTGAAACCCTTGCCGAATCGCGCGGCAGGTCGGATCAATCTGCATGGACCTGCACAGCACCTATCCAAGCATCGAGGATCTGAAGCGCCGCGCACGCCGTCGGCTGCCGCGCTTTGTCTGGGACTATGTCGACAGCGGCACCGGGGCCGAGACCGCGCTGAAACGCAACCGGGCAGCGCTGGACCGGATCGGGTTTCTGCCCGCCATCCTGAAGGGCCCGTTGGAATTCGACACCAGCACCCGCTTTCTGGGGCGCGACCATCCGCTGCCCTTCGGCATGGCCCCGATCGGGATGTGCGGACTGGTCTGGCCGGGGGCCGAGACGCTGATGGCGCGCGCCGCTGCGCAGGCGGGCATACCCTATGTTCTGTCCACCGTCGCCAGCCAAAGCCCCGAGGACATGGCCCCGCATATCAGCCCCGACGCCTGGTTCCAGTTGTACCCGCCCAAAGACCCCGAGATTCGCGCCGACCTGCTGAACCGCGCCCGGTCCGCCGGGTTCGGGACGCTGGTGCTGACCGTCGATGTGCCCGTGGCCTCGCGCCGGGAACGGCAGACCCGCTCGGGCCTGACCCATCCGCCGCGCCTGACGCCACGCCTGCTGGCGCAGATCGCCGCCCGCCCGGCCTGGGCCTGGGGCATGGCGCGTCACGGCAAGCCCCGGATGCGCACGCTGGACAGATATATCGACGGCACCGCCAACCTGCCGCCCACGGCGCATATCGGATACCTGCTCAGGACCTCTCCGGGCATGGATTACGTCAAATGGCTGCGCGACCACTGGCAGGGGTCGTTCATTATCAAGGGCGTGCTGCGCCCCGAGGATGCCGAGCGGTTGAAACAGGCCGGGATCGACGCTCTGTGGGTGTCGAATCACGGTGGTCGCCAGTTCGATGGCGCGCCGGCCAGCATCGACATGCTGCCCGCCATCCGCGCCACCACCGACCTGCCGCTGATCTTCGACAGCGGGATCTCGGGCGGGCTGGACATCCTGCGGGCGCGGGCCTTGGGCGCCGATCTGGTCATGCTCGGGCGGGCTTTCCTCTATGGCGTTGCAGCATTGGGCAAGCGCGGCCCGGCCCATGTCATCGACATTCTGCGGCAGGATATGCTTGCAAATATGGGACAACTGGGCGCCGCAACGCTAAAAGATCTGCCGAATGTTAACGCAAACATTGATGCCGCGATGCAGCATGTGCCATAAAACGCCGCAATAGGCGGCGTTTGCGAGCGATAACATGCCGGTTCTACCCAGAACTACAGATATATCTGCGCGTAATCTCGGTCTATTAACACGGCCAAATGAAAAAGACCGGGACTTGCCATGACTGACTTCAAGAAAATCCTGATCGCCAACAGGGGTGAGATTGCCATTCGCGTGATGCGCGCCGCGAACGAGATGGGCAAACGCACCGTTGCCGTCTATGCCGAGGAGGACAAGCTGGGCCTGCACCGGTTCAAGGCGGACGAGGCGTATCGCATCGGCGAGGGTCTGGGCCCGGTCGCGGCCTATCTGTCGATCGACGAGATCATCCGCGTCGCCAAGGAAAGCGGCGCAGACGCCATCCACCCGGGCTATGGCCTGCTGTCGGAAAACCCCGATTTCGTGGATGCCTGCGTTCAGAACGGCATTACCTTCATTGGCCCCAAGGCCGAAACTATGCGCGCCCTGGGCGACAAGGCCAGCGCCCGCAAGGTGGCGATTGCCGCCGGTGTGCCGGTGATCCCGGCGACCGAGGTGCTGGGTGACGACATGGACGCGATCCGCAAGGAAGCGGCCGAGATCGGCTATCCGCTGATGCTCAAGGCGTCGTGGGGCGGTGGCGGCCGTGGGATGCGCCCGATCTATTCCGAAGACGAGTTGGAAGAGAAGGTTCTGGAAGGCCGTCGCGAGGCCGAGGCCGCGTTCGGCAATGGCGAGGGCTATCTGGAAAAGATGATCACCCGCGCCCGCCATGTCGAGGTGCAGATCCTGGGCGACAAACACGGGCAGATCTATCACCTGTACGAACGTGACTGCTCGGTCCAGCGCCGCAACCAGAAGGTCGTGGAGCGCGCCCCTGCCCCCTATCTGACCGAAGAGCAACGCGCCGAGATCTGCGACCTGGGCCGCCGCATCTGCGCGCATGTGAACTATGAATGCGCCGGCACGGTCGAATTCCTGATGGATATGGAGACCGGCAAGTTCTACTTCATCGAGGTAAACCCCCGCGTCCAGGTCGAACACACAGTGACCGAAGAGGTCACCGGCATCGACATCGTGCAGGCGCAGATCCTGATTGCCGAGGGCAAGACCCTGGCCGAGGCCACCGGCAAGGCCAGCCAGGACGAAATCCGCCTGAACGGCCACGCGCTGCAGACGCGCGTGACCACCGAAGACCCGCTCAACAACTTCATCCCCGACTATGGGCGCATCACGGCCTATCGTTCGGCCACGGGCATGGGCATCCGGCTGGATGGCGGCACGGCCTATGCCGGCGGGGTGATCACGCGGTATTACGACTCGTTGCTGACCAAGGTCACCGCCTGGGCGCCGACGCCGGAAAAGGCGATTGCCCGGATGGACCGCGCCCTACGAGAGTTCCGCGTGCGCGGTGTTTCCACCAACATCGCCTTTGTCGAAAACCTGCTGAAGCACCCGACCTTCCTGTCGAACGAATACACCACCAAGTTCATCGACGAGACGCCCGAGCTGTTTCAGTTCAAGAAGCGCCGCGACCGGGGCACCAAGGTTCTGACCTATATCGCCGACATAACGGTGAACGGGCACCCCGAGACCAAGGATCGCCCGCGGCCGCGTGCCGACCTCAAGGAACCCAAGCCCCCCGCGCCCAAGGCGGAACCGCTGATGGGCACGCGCAACCTGCTGGAACAGAAGGGCCCGCAGGCCGTGGCCGACTGGATGAAGGCCCAGCGCCAGTTGCTGATCACAGACACCACCATGCGCGACGGGCACCAGTCGCTGCTGGCCACCCGGATGCGCTCGATCGACATGATCCGCGTCGCACCCAGCTATGCCGCGAACCTGCCGCAGCTGTTCAGCGTCGAATGCTGGGGCGGGGCGACTTTCGACGTGGCCTATCGTTTCCTGCAGGAATGCCCCTGGCAGCGCCTGCGCGACCTGCGCGAGGCCATGCCCAACCTGATGACCCAGATGCTGCTGCGCGGTGCCAATGGGGTGGGCTATACCAACTATCCCGACAACGTAGTGCAGGAATTCGTGCGCCAGGCCGCGCAGAACATCGACGTGTTCCGCGTCTTCGACTCGCTGAACTGGGTCGAGAACATGCGCGTGGCGATGGATGCGGTGATCGAGAACGGCAAGATCTGCGAAGGCACCGTCTGCTATACCGGCGATATCCTCGACCCGAACCGCGCCAAGTATGACCTGAAATACTATGTCGGCATGGCCAAGGAACTGCGCGACGCCGGCGCCCATGTTCTGGGCCTCAAGGACATGGCCGGCCTGCTGAAACCCGCCGCCGCGCGGGTGCTGATCCGCGCACTGAAGGAAGAGGTCGGCCTGCCGATCCATTTCCACACCCACGACACCGCCGGTATCGCCAGCGCCACCATCCTGGCCGCCAGCGAGGCGGGCGTGGACGTGGTGGATTGCGCGATGGACAGCTTCTCGGGCAACACCAGCCAGGCGACGCTGGGCACCGTGGTCGAGGCCTTGCGCCACACCGACCGCGACACCGGTCTGGACATCAAGGCGATCCGCGAGATCAGCGATTATTTCGAGGCGGTGCGCGGCCAATACGCGGCCTTCGAATCCGGACTGCAGGCCCCCGCCTCCGAGGTCTATCTGCACGAGATGCCGGGCGGCCAGTTCACCAACCTCAAGGCGCAGGCGCGATCGATGGGGCTGGAGGAACGCTGGCACGAGGTGGCGCAGATGTATGCGGACGTGAACCAGATGTTCGGTGACATCGTCAAGGTGACGCCGTCCTCGAAAGTGGTGGGTGATATGGCGCTGATGATGGTCAGCCAGGGCCTGACTCGCGACCAGGTCGAGGATCCCTCGACCGACGTGGCCTTCCCCGATTCAGTCATCGACATGATGCGCGGCAATCTGGGCCAGCCTCCGGGCGGTTTCCCCGAAACGATCGTGACCAAGGTGCTGAAAGGCGAAAAGCCCAACACCGAACGGCCGGGCAAAGACGTGCCTCCGGTTGATTTGGAGGCCACCCGCGCGGAGCTCTCGAAACAGCTGGAAGGCATGGAGGTCGATGACGAGGACCTGAACGGATACCTGATGTATCCCAAGGTGTTCCTGGACTACATGGGCCGTCACCGCATCTATGGCCCGGTACGCACCTTGCCCACCCGCACCTTCTTTTACGGAATGGAGCCGGGAGAGGAGATCTCGGCCGAGATCGACCCGGGCAAAACGCTGGAAATCCGCTGCCAGGCTATTGGGGAGACGGACGAGAATGGCGAGGTCAAAGTGTTCTTTGAACTCAATGGCCAACCGCGCGTCATCCGGGTGCCCAACCGGATGGTCCAAGCCTCGACCATTCAGCGGCCCAAGGCCGAGCCGGGCAACGCCAACCATGTCGGCGCGCCGATGCCGGGCGTGGTCTCGACCGTCGCCGTGACCGCCGGGCAGGAGGTCAAGGAAGGCGACCTTCTGCTGACCATCGAGGCGATGAAGATGGAAACCGGCATCCATGCCGAGCGCGACGCCACCGTGAAGGCGGTGCATGTCCAGCCCGGCGGCCAGATCGACGCCAAGGATCTTTTGGTCGAGTTGGAATAAAACCGTTAAAACACAGAAAGGCGCGCCATCAGGCGCGCCTTTTTTCATCCGAGCGGGCTAGTTCAACCGTCGCTGGACTCCGCGACAGGCTGTTGCGGCAACTGTTCCGGCGTGCTGTCAATCGAAACCTCTTCCTCGATCGGCGCTGGCAAGCCCAACAAATCGTGCAGTTCATGAAGAGCCGGATCGGACAAGTCACGGCCACCGGTCAAGGTATCAAGTGCTTCCTGCGGATCATCCGCCCCTGCCAAGGCTTCTTCGGCTTCGGTCACAGCCTGCTCCGCTTCGGCCACGGCATCCTCGTATTTGTCCTGTGCGGTGATGCCCTCGGCTGCTTCTTCTTCAGTTGGCGCAAATTGGTCCTCGATCTCCGCTTCGGTCAGACCTTCCAGTTCGGACAATTCCTGTTCGCGCATTTCAAGCTCCTCTGTCGCGCCAGAGAAACCAAGTATACTCTGCTGATAGCTGTAGAGCTTGCCCGGCATGCTGTTCGGGGCCGCATTCATCAGGGCATTCTGGCTGGCGTGCGCGGCATTCAAGCCCTTGAGCTCCGACGCGATTTTGCCGTGCTTGATTGGTTTGACATACGGCTCCTCGACAACTGCCGCCGCTACCCGCGCTTTACGGATCGGCTTCTCGACTTTCTTTTTTCCAGTGAAGAATTCGTCGAGTTTGGCTGCAAAACCGTTCTGCCCTTTGGTCCGTGATGTAGTTTTGGTGTTCTTTCGTTGTGCCTTTGGTTTAGCGAGACCGAGACCGGCGAGAAAACCCTTGCCCTGGCCGGTCCCACCCTTCGTGCTGCGCGCAGATCCTCCGAGGCTGGCACTGGATTTTTCGGCGCTTTTGCCATTTCCGTTGCCGCCACCGTTACTATTTCCGTTTCCACCACCGTTACCATTTCCGCCACCATTGCCATTCCCGTTCTTGGCTATGGCGATATCTGGCGTAGCCAACACCGCAACGAAGCTAACTGCCCCGGCCAGCAACAAAGATGTCGCCACAACCCGTGACATAGAAATAAACCAATGCATGCCAATCCCCTTTTAGGTATCCAAATACTTGCGCCAACCGGCACAAGTTTGAGCAGAAATTTCGCATTATGCATATACTAGTTATCGAATACGGCAAAATTTGGCCTTCGAACGAAACCGCTGTTACCCACTCAGTTCGAGAGAATTGACCTCGGGCGGAAGTTTGAAAATATCATTAACTTCATAGGCTTGCTCGTTTCTCAACTGACCTGCAAAGAGGCTCAGAAGCATGGCTCCGACCAACGCAGTCAGTTTTATGTTCTCAACCTTGTTCATCCCTCCGTCTCCACCGTTGTCAATATCCGTGGCTGTAGGTTTCAACGGCTCAGCACACCTTTTCCGTCGCAATTTTTTTTCCGGCCAAGTGCGTTTTTCCTCTTGCAGCTTTCCGCCAGAATTTATAGTTCACGCCTCACTCGACGGCGCGGGCGTAGCTCAGGGGTAGAGCATAACCTTGCCAAGGTTAGGGTCGTGAGTTCGAATCTCATCGCCCGCTCCAACGAGGACCGAAAGGTCGCACAAGATATCTGATTGCGGGCGTAGCTCAGGGGTAGAGCATAACCTTGCCAAGGTTAGGGTCGTGAGTTCGAATCTCATCGCCCGCTCCAGATATCCACCTTCCCACAACAAGCACTGGCGGATCGGTCGGTCCTACGCCATTCTGTTCTGACATGCAGCAGTCAGATGGATGCCCCGATGTCAGACTACCAAATCCGTACGCTGACCGCCGAAGAACTGCGCCACGCAGTGGATTGGGCCGGGCGCGAGGGCTGGAACCCGGGTCATGAGGACGCAATCTGTTTCCGCTCGACCGACCCCGACGGATTTCTGGGCGGGTTTCTGGATGGCGAGATGATCGCCTCGGTTTCAGCCGTGAACTACGACGACGCGTTTTCGTTTCTGGGTTTCTATATCGTGCGGCCCGAGTTTCGCGGATCCGGTCATGGTCTGGAAATCGCCCAGCACGCCCTGGCGCATTGTACGGGGCGAAACATGGGTTTGGACGGGGTGGTCGAACAACAGGACAACTACCGCAAGTCGGGCTTTGTCTTCGCCTACAACAATTATCGGTTCTCCGGCACAGTGTCAGGCATCCTCTCCAGCCTACCCAAGACCAGTATCGAGGTTGCGCCCCTCGGTGGCCTGACCGAAGACCTTCGCACCTATGACCGTGCCCTGTTCCCCGCGCATCGGGATGCCTTTCTGACGGAGTGGCTGAGCGCACCGGGCCACATCTCGCGAGCTTGTATCCACAAAGGTCGCATCGCCGGGTATGCAACTCTGCGCCCCTGCCTGAATGGCTACAAGGTAGGGCCGCTGTTCGCCGACGATCCGGACATCGCGCAGGCGCTTTTAGCTGCGGTTCTGGCTGAAGTTCCCGCTGATCACCGCAGTTCTGAGGTCTATGTCGACATGCCACAGCCCAACGCGGCGGCCTTTGAACTGGCTGACGCTTTGGGCCTGGAAAAAGTCTTTGAAACCGCGCGCATGTATTCCGACCACGAGCCGGATATCGACCTGAACCGCGTGTTCGGCGTGACGACGTTCGAACTTGGCTGAGCCTTAGAACGCCTTGAAGGTCATTGTCGTCAACGACCGTTCGATGTTCGGAATGACCAGAAGGTGTTCATTTATGAAATGGCCAACATCCTCGGTTTCGGGGATGTAAAGCTTGAGCAGCAGGTCATATTCACCACTGGTGGAGTAGAGTTCCGAGTGGATTTCGCGCAGAGCGATCTCTTCGGCCACCTTGTAGGTGGTGCCGGGCTTGCAGCGGATCTGGATGAAAACGCAGGTGGACATTTCGTGGCCTTGTTGCTTCCGTTTGGCGCAGGCTGGCACGCCCCGCGCCCGGGCGCAATCCCCTGCAACAGTTTGCTGCGATTGCAATGATCGGGCTGGATAAGGCCGCCCGTCCCCGTCTATAAGCGCCCCTGTAGCAAGAGGATTTCGCCAATGCGCACAGCTTCGATCAGCCGCAAGACCGCCGAGACCGCGATTACGGTCGAGGTCAACCTCGACGGCACCGGCACCTATGACAACCAGACCGGTGTGGGGTTCTTCGATCACATGCTGGACCAGCTGGCGCGGCATTCGCTGATCGACATGACGATCCGGGCCAAAGGCGATTATCATATCGACGACCACCACACGGTCGAGGACACCGGCATCGCGTTGGGTCAGGCGCTGACGCAGGCGCTGGGGGACAAGAAAGGCATCCGGCGGTATGGCGAGTGCCATCTGCCGATGGACGATGCGCAGGTGCGCTGCGCGCTGGACCTGTCGGGCCGACCGTTTCTGGTGTGGAACGTGGACCTGCCGACGCCCAAGATCGGCAGTTTCGACACCGAGTTGGTGCGCGAGTTCTTTCAGGCGCTGGCCACCCATGGCGGCATCACCCTGCATATCGACCAGTTGCACGGCTTCAACAGCCACCACATCGCCGAAGCGGCGTTCAAGGCCGTCGCCCGCGCCCTGCGTCATGCGGTCGAGACCGACCCGCGCAAGGGGGATGCGATTCCGTCCACCAAGGGCGCGCTATAGATGCTGACCGCGATCATCGACTACGAAAGCGGCAACCTGCACTCGGCGGAAAAGGCGTTTCAACGCATGGCGCGCGAGCTGGACGCGGGTGAGGTCGTCGTGACCTCGGATGCCGATGTCGTCGCGCGCGCCGACCGGCTGGTGCTGCCCGGCGACGGCGCCTTTCCCGCCTGCGCGGCCGAGCTGCGCGGGCACAAGGGCATCCATGATGCGATGGTCGAAGCGGTCGAGCAGAAGGGCCGCCCGTTTCTGGGCATCTGCGTCGGCATGCAGCTGATGGCGACCACGGGCCGCGAATATACCGACACGCCGGGCCTGAATTGGGTGACCGGGGACGTGGTGCGGATCGAGCCCGAAGACCGGGCGCTGAAGGTTCCGCATATGGGGTGGAACGATCTGGTGATCGAGAGCGAGCACCCGGTGTTCAACGGCGTCGCCTCAGGCGACCACGTCTATTTCGTCCACTCCTACCATTTCCGCGTCGCCAATCCGGCGCAACGCCTGGCCCATGTGGACTATAGAGGGCCGGTCACGGCCGTGATCGGCCGAGACACGATGATCGGGATGCAGTTTCACCCTGAAAAAAGCCAGGATGTGGGCCTGCGGATGATCGGGAACTTCCTGACCTGGGCCCCCTGACCGGTTACTGTGCGCGGGTCCAGGTCTGACCGCGACAGATCAGGCCGCCCGCGACGCAACCCTTGACCGTCAGCTTGTTCTGACCGTCCAGCGACATCTTGGAATTGTAGGTCTTGTCCCGGTCCGGCGCCCAGATCTTGCCGCCGCTATAGCTGCCGCCGCCATCCGCGACCATGTCCCAGATGATGTTCTTGCCCAGGTTCTCGTAATCCAGCTGCTGGTTTCCGTCCTTGTCGAAGGCGCTGTCGATGGTGCCGCAAACGGCGCTGCCGCAAGGCCCGATCGAGACGTGCAGATATCCGCCGGTATCCCCCGGCTGGGTTTTCCAAAGCCCGTCGACCGGGTCATCCGCGCGCGCGCCGGTGGCCAAGGTGACAAGTGCAGCCGCAGCGGCCAGAGCAAGTTTGTTCATGGTATCCTCCCTGTTTTGCAGGCAGTCTGACCGCCGGCACCCGTTCGGGCAAGATTGACTTTGCGTCGCGTTGCATCCCCTGCCCCGCCTGTGCCATATCCCGCGCCAGTACCAGTCACGAAAAGGCCGCCCGACATGATCCTCTATCCCGCAATCGACCTGAAAGACGGCCAGGCCGTGCGCCTTCTGCGCGGCGAGATGGACAAGGCCACGGTCTTCAACGAAGACCCCGCCGCCCAGGCCCGCGCCTTTGTCGAGGCCGGCTGCGAATGGCTGCATCTGGTGGACCTGAACGGCGCTTTCGCCGGGGAACCCGTGAACGCCGCCCCGGTCGAGGCGATCCTGAAGTCCTGCGACGTACCGGCCCAGTTGGGCGGCGGCATCCGCGACATGGCCACTATCGAGACCTGGCTGGACAAAGGCCTGGCCCGGGTGATTCTGGGCACGGTTGCCGTGGAAAACCCCGATCTGGTCCGTCAGGCAGCCAAGGCCTTTCCCGGCCAGGTCGCCGTCGGCATCGACGCGCGCAACGGACGTGTCGCCACCAAGGGCTGGGCCGAGGAAACCGACGTGATGGTGACCGACCTGGCGCGCAGCTTCGAAGACGCGGGCGTGGCGGCGATCATCTACACCGACATCAACCGCGACGGCGCGATGCAAGGCCCCAATGTCGAAGCCACGGCCGATCTGGCCCGTGCAGTCTCGATCCCGGTGATCGCCAGCGGCGGGGTCAGCTCGCTGGACGACCTGATAGCCCTGCGCGACTGCGGCGCAAACCTGAACGGCGCGATTTCAGGCCGCGCACTCTACGACGGCGCGCTGGATCTGCGCGACGCCCTCGCGGCGTTGAAGGGTTAGTCTATTGCAAGGGGTCCGCAAACAGGTTCTGCCCGAGCAGTCTGAATTGTGGTCGTTGTACACTCCGGGTGATTTCGTTGATGGGTACTCGGTCCAAAGCGACCTTGCACCGTTTGACGCAATGAAAATCGGTCTGACCATGCCGGGGTGGGTGAAGATCCTGATGGGGATCCGGAACGCAATCGTTGCCCCATTCGGCTTGAAGGGCGGCAAGCACTTGAACACCGACAATGGCTCGCCCGACGCAGGCACCAGCGCGATTTTTCCCGTGACCTACAGGGATGAGACAGAGGTCATCGTGGGATTCGATGACCGCCATCTGGATTTCCGCATCGCCGTGCATCGCGACAAAGACCGCATAGTCATGGCAACCTGGGTGCGGACTCACAATCGTTTGGGACGGATCTATCTGACGGTCATCATGCCCTTTCACATTCTGATCGTGCGCAATTGCATGAAACGGATCGCGCGCACCTCTCAGATATGAGGCCGATCAGTTGGCTGCGGCATCCGTCAGCTTGCTCAACGCACCGCGCATCTTGTCGATCACGGGGGATTTTTCCACCGCATCAAGCTCGTCCATGGTTTCCTTGGGATCCTCGTAGGCCAACCAGACCTGGCCGTCGGCATCCTCATAGGCTTGCACCTTGAGCGGAAGGAACAATCCCGCACGCGGGTCGATCTGCATGGCGGGCGTTCCCAGGGCCGGGTTTCCAAAGATCAAAACCTGATTGGGCGGTATCGTCATGTCGACCTTGTGCGCACCGGCCGCATGGTCAACGCGGCCAAATACGGTCGCGCCTGCATTTTCGACGGCGGCCTGCAGCGCGTCGATGGCCTCGGTCACGGACTTGTCGGTCGGGACCTTGATGATGTCGTCAGCCATCGCCCAAGTCGCACCGGACAGAATGAAAGCGGTTGTAAGAAACAAGTTGCGCATGGTTTTCACCTCCTGCTGAAATCCGCTTCAGTTTCACGAGGTTCCGGGCGCAGCACAATCACAACTCTGGCATCGGCGGGGCTTTGCCGGTAGAGGTGCGGCAACAAAGGACAAACCATGCTGAAAACCCGCATCATTCCCTGTCTGGATGTCGCCGATGGCCGCGTGGTCAAGGGCGTGAATTTCGTGGGCCTGCGCGACGCGGGCGATCCGGTGGAATCGGCCAAGGCCTATGACGCCGCCGGCGCTGACGAGATATGCTTTCTCGACATCCACGCCACCCACGAAAACCGCGGCACCATGTTCGACGTGGTTCAGCGCACGGCCGAGCAGTGCTTCGTACCGCTGACGGTGGGTGGCGGCGTGCGCACCAAGGAAGACGTGCGCGCGCTGTTGCTGGCGGGGGCCGACAAGGTCAGCTTCAACTCGGCCGCCGTGGCCAACCCCGACGTGATCGCCGAAGCTGCCGACCAGTTCGGCAGCCAGTGCATCGTCTGCGCCATCGACGCCAAAACCGTCAGCCCCGGCAAATGGGAGATCTTCACCCACGGCGGACGCAAACCCACCGGCATCGACGCGGTAGAGTTCGCCAAGACCGTCGTCGCCAAGGGGGCGGGTGAGATTCTGCTGACTTCGATGGACCGCGACGGCACCAAGGCGGGGTTCAACATTCCGCTGACGCGCGCCATCTCGGATGCGGTCGACGTGCCGGTGATCGCCTCGGGCGGCGTGGGCAATCTGGATCATTTGGTCGAAGGCGTGACCGAAGGCGGAGCCAGCGCGGTGCTTGCGGCCTCGATCTTTCACTTCGGCGAATACACGATCCGCGAGGCCAAAGAGCACATGGCATCCGCGGGTATCCCCATGAGGCTGACATGAGCATACTGAACGAGCTGGCCGCCACGATCGCATCCCGCAAGGGCGCGGACCCCGAATCAAGCTGGACCGCCAAGCTGCTGTCCAAAGGCCCCGAGAAATGCGCCGAGAAGTTTGGCGAAGAGGCCGTGGAGGCGATCATCGAAGCCGTGAAGGGTGACCGCGACCGGCTGACATCCGAGGCCGCCGATGTGCTGTATCACCTGCTGGTCATGCTGGCCGCGCGCGACGTGGCGCTGGAAGACGTTCTGGCCGAGCTTGCCAGGCGGCAGGGCACCAGCGGCATCGCCGAAAAGGCCGCACGCGACCGGGGCTGAGACCCGGCTTTCACCAATAGCGTCCGCGCCCTATACTGATTGACCGAAGCGCCTGCCGGGCGCAGGGGCGACAAGGGACACAGGCATGTTCAAACCCATGATCTGGGCACTGACGACGCTGGCCATTCTGGGGCTTGGCGCATGCTCATCCGCGCCGCCCGCTCGCAGCGACGACGTCGCGCGGCTTGCAGCGCAGATCCAGGCGCTGGGGCCCGAGGTCGACCCGGAAGAGGCCCAGCGCGCGGCCCGCGTCACCTATGCCTATACCGCGCAGCTGGCGCAGGAATACCAGATCACAGACCCCCCTCTGATCCATAACGCCAAGGTCAACAAAGGACTGCGCCCGCGCGGGCTGTGCTGGCACTGGGCCGAAGACATCGAACGGCGCTTGAAGCAGGAGAACTTTCGCACGCTGACCCTGCACCGCGCGATCGCCAACGCCGACAACCCGTTCCGAATCGATCACAGCACGGCAATAATCAGCCGACGCGGTGATTCGATGTACGACGGTGTCGTTCTGGACCCATGGCGTTATGGAGGGGTCCTGTTTTGGAGTCCTTTGCGCGAGGACACGCGCTATGACTGGGTCCCGCGCGACATCGTGCTGGAGAAACGGCGGCAAGAGCAGCTTGCGGAAATCAACGCCGTGGCGGTCAACTGAGCGGTCAGAGTTTTGATGAGATGATGCCGGTGGCGAACCCGCCCATGCGCAGCTCGCCGAACAGGCGCTGATATTCGATCTTGGGGCAGCGATTCATGACGACATCGACACCGCGTGCCTGCGCCACCGCGGCGGCCTCGGCGTTTTCGACGCCGATCTGCATCCAGATCGTGCGCAGGTCGGGAAATGCAGCCAGCGCTTCATCCACGATCGGAGGAACGGCTTCGGACCTGCGGAAAATATCCACCATGTCAACGGGTTCACTGATTTCGGACAACGAGGCCCGAACGGTTTCCCCAAAAAGATCGGCTCCGGCATGGCCGGGATTGACCGGAATCACCCTGTACCCCTTGAGCGACAAGTAGCGCGCAACATAGTAGCTGGGCCGCACCGGGTTCATCGACACGCCAACGACCGCAACCACCTTGGTGCGTTTCAGGACGGATCTGAGGAAGTCATCGGAATACTCAGTCATGGCTGCAGCCTAGCCCTGACTTGGAAAAGAAAAAAGCGCCCAAGGATACCTTGGGCGCCAGTTGTTGGAACGAGGGACAGTGAAATGACCCGCGGCAGTTCCGTTCCGCGGTCACTGTGACATTTAGGCATGAGTTGAGGAAAAAAAAGGGGCTGCGCGCATTTTTGTGGTGACAAGAGCGGATAAGCGGGAATCTGCCTGTCAACCGTACAGGATCGCCGGCCAGTTTTTCTCGGCTTTCTGGATGAAGCCGGCCGTGTCCGTCAGCCACATCCTTTCGATCTCGAGGGAATGCGTCAGATACAGCCTGCCGCCTACGATTTTCCACGCCATCGGGTCCGTGCTTGTCAGCTCGCCATAGGCCATGGCATAGGCGCAATATCCGCCGAACCTCGGCGCGTAGGCACGCGGATTAAGTTCGAACGCCTCTCGGTTCTCCTGCGAGGCAAACCGCCAGGTAGCGCCCTTCCACATCACCGCAATGTCGGGTCGCCCTTGAACCGGGCCGCCATCTCGAAAATAGCTGACCGCGTCATAACCGGTAATGGCCGCACCTTTTGCGGAATAGAATACCGGGGCGGTCTGCGCCCGCAATGTCAGCGGACAAGCGATTGAAAAGGTAAGACCGGCAAGTACGGATCGTCGGGATAGCATCAGATTTCACGGGTTGTGTTTTACAGACGCTATAAGATGCAACTTTTGACGCGCCGCGAAACCCATTTGACGCAGTTGTGAAGGGTCGTGTCGGAAAGGGCTCAGTCGAACACGTCCTCGATCACATCCCAAGCTTCGTCCAGAACGCGCGAGAAAAGGCCTTTTTTCCTTTTCTTGTAGCTCTTCTTTTTGGGCTTTTGCATTGGAATGCTGTGTCGCGGCTGTGGATCCGAAGCCTTTTTTACAGGGATCATCTTCAGGTTATGCAGTGGGGCACCGCAACTGGAACAGCTGAGTTCGTGCCGCTGGCGCCCCTTGAGGACCAGCGCCGCGCGGGTTCCGCAGTAGCAGCACGTAGCAATCTTGGATGGGGTGGGAATGGGTCTATCCTCTCAATGCGGCTGAGAAGCATATAGGGCAATCGCCGCGGCATTTGAGACGTTCAGCGATCCGAAACCGCCCGCTGCGTCAATTTTGACAAGCATATCCACCGTTTCCTTGGTCTTTTGCCGCAACCCCGGCCCCTCGGCGCCCAGAACCAGCGCAACCGGCCGATCGCGCTTGCCCTCCAAAGCGGCCTCGATGGTCTGTTCGGCCTCACCATCCAAGCCCAGAACCAGGAACCCCATATTCTGCAACTCGACGATCGCATCAGCCAGGTTACGCACCCGCAGATAGGGCTGGCGTTCCAACGCACCGCTGGCGGTCTTGGCCAGCGCACCGGTTTCCGGCGCAGAGTGGTGGCGCGTGCCGATGACCGCGCTGGCGCCAAGAACCTCGGCCGAGCGCAGAATCGCGCCCACATTGTGCGGATCGGTCACGCGGTCCAACAGCAGCACCCGAGGGTTTTCGCGCCCGATGCAATTCTCGGCCAGACCGCCCCATTCCAGCGGCTTGACTTCAAGCGCCGCGCCTTGGTGCACCGAGCCCGAGTCGATTGGCGCGTTGAATTTTCGCGGATCGACGAGCTCAGCCTGCATGCCCGATTCCGCGATCGCATCCGCCAGCTTGTCCTGCGCGTTGCGGGTCACGATCAGGCGCAGTTTCTGCCGTTTGGGGTTCATCAACGCATCACGCACGGCGTGCAATCCGAACAACCAAACGGTTTCGGAAGCCGCCGCTTTGCGCGCCTGCTCTTTCTCGATCACCCACTTCGGTTTCTTCATTTTACTGGCCTCCGGGCCGGGAACAATGTTTCCTGCGCCAAAGCGGAATTTTCCTGTTGACGCTCCTTTTGAGCGCTAGTAATCACGCCTCCACGTCAGGTGCAACGCCTGACAGTGGGCGACAGGCCGCAAGGTGTGGCAGGGGACTGTAACTCCCTCGCGGAGACGCACGCCTGGTTCGATTCCAGGGTCGCCCACCATTTTCTTCCGCAAATCAGAACACAGATGGATTTTGCACACCGGATTTGTCCAGGTGGTCCCTTGCGTTTGCCCTCGATTCTGCGAGGAAATTCAGGCAAAGGTTGAGTGCCCGGAGATCATGCGATGCCCCGAGCATCAACGGCCGGACATCGGACGGCGTGGGACTGGCGGTTGCATCGAGACACCCGATGCTTGTATCGAAACGGGATTTTCTGACTCATCCTTTCCAATGAGCAGCTTATCATCTTCCAGTTCCAAAAATTTACAAATTCATAAATCAAAGAGTTCAAGAATTTACAAAATAATATTTCATTTCTAGGGACTTGTTGGGGAATTTTCATTCTGCCCCTCATACTTGCCCTGCGCAGGTTGCGTTTTACCCGACGGAAGAGGAGCCCGAGGGCGTAGCCTGCTAATTGGGAGGAATTCATGTCAAACAAATCTGTCACGCGTCGCGGCGTGCTGAAGTCTGGTGCCGTCACAAGCGCCGGTCTGGCATTGCCGACGATCTTCACGGCCTCGTCGGCCGCGGCTTATACCAACGAACCCACTGGCGGATCAGTCACGCTGGGCTTCAACGTGCCGCAGACCGGCCCCTATGCCGAAGAAGGCAATGACGAACTGCTGGCGCAGCAGCTGGCGGTCGAGCATCTGAATGGTGAAGGCGACGGCGGCTGCCTGAACACCTTCACGTCGAAGGCGCTGAAGGGGAACGGCATCCTTGGCAAGAAGGTCGAGTTCGTCACCGGCGACACGCAGACCAAGTCCGACGCTGCCCGTGCATCGGCCAAGTCGATGATCGAAAAAGACGGCGCGATCATGATCAACGGCGGCTCGTCCTCGGGCGTGGCCGTTGCGGTTCAGGGCCTCTGCCAGGAGGCGGGCGTGATCTTCATGGCCGGCCTGACCCACGCCAACGACACCACCGGCAAGGACAAGAAGGCGAACGGCTTCCGTCACTTCTTCAACGCCTACATGTCGGGTGCCGCTCTGGCGCCGGTGCTGGCCAAGGAAATGGGCACGGAACGCCGCGCCTATCACCTGACCGCCGACTACAACTGGGGCTGGACCCAGGAAGAGTCGATCGTGGCGTCGACCGAGGCGATGGGCTGGGAGACGGTCAACACCGTCAAGACCCCGCTGGCCTCGACCGACTTCTCGTCCTACATCGCGCCGGTTCTGAACTCGGGCGCGGACGTGCTGGTTCTGAACCACTACGGCGGCAACATGGTCAACTCGCTGACAAACGCGATCCAGTTCGGCCTGCTCGACAAGGTCGTAAACGGCAAGGACTTCAAGATCGTCGTTCCGCTGTACTCGGAACTGATGGCCGCCGGCGCCGGCGAGAACATCAAAGGCGTTCTGGGTTCGATGAACTGGAACTGGCAGTTGCAGGATGAGGGCACCAAGGCCTTCGTGAAGTCCTTCGGCGAGAAGTACGGCAAGCCGCCGTCGAACTCGGCTCAGACTTGCTATGCCCAGGTACTGCTGTACGCGGATGCCTGCGAGCGCGCAGGCACCTTCAACCCGTGCGGCGTGGTCGAAGCTCTCGAGGACTTCGAGTTCGACGGTCTGGGCAACGGCCCGACCTGGTATCGCGGTGCCGACCACCAGTGCTTCAAGGATGTGCTGGTCGTGCGCGGCAACGAAAACCCGACCAACGCCTATGACACGCTGGAGATCGTCGAGATCACTCCGCGGGCGCAGGTCGAGTACGATCCGGATCACCCGATGTTCGCCGGCGGCGAACTGGGCAAGTGCAACCCGGGCGCGTAACCCCGACACTCGGTTTTTCGCAAGAAAACCCCTGAGTCCTCAAAACGGCTCTCTCCGGTCAGACGACCGGGGAGAGCTGCCGGGACCAGTCAAAGGTAAGGACAATGGACGCAATCCTACTGCAAATTCTGAACGGGCTGGACAAGGGCTCGGCCTATGCGCTGATCGCGCTGGGACTGACGCTGATCTTCGGCACGCTCGGCGTGGTGAACTTTGCCCACGGGGCCCTGTTCATGATCGGCGCCTTCTGTGCCGTCACGCTTCAGAAGATCTTCAACCTCAGCTACGAGGTGGTCGACGAGACCCAGACCGACTTTCTGGGCAACCCGCTGAAGGTGAAGACCCCCTATGTCGAAAGCTGGTTCGGCCCCGAACTGGGCGCGACCATCATCGACTGGTCCGTGCCACTGGCCATCCTGTTTGCCATCCCGATCATGTTGATGGTCGGCTACGTGATGGAACGCGGCCTGATCAAGCATTTCTACAAGCGTCCCCATGCAGATCAGATCCTTGTGACCTTCGGCCTGGCCATCGTTCTGCAAGAGATCATCAAGTATTTCTTCGGCGCCAACCCGATCCAGACCCCGCCGCCTGCGGCACTGAGCGGGTCCGTCGATCTGGGCGTGGCGCTGGGGTTCGATCCCAACGCGATCATCTATCCGATCTGGCGTCTGGTCTATTTCCTGTTCGCGGTCGTGATCATCGGAGGCGTGTTCTCGTTCCTGCAGTTCACCACCTTCGGCATGGTCGTGCGCGCCGGAATGGCCGACCGAGAAACCGTGGGCCTTCTGGGCATCAACATCGACCGACGGTTCACCATCATGTTCGGCATCGCAGCCGCCGTGGCTGGCCTCGCTGGTGTGATGTACGGGCCGCTGAACCCGCCCAACTATCACATGGGCATGGATTTCCTTGTGCTCAGCTTCGTGGTCGTCGTAGTCGGCGGCATGGGCTCGCTGCCCGGCGCGGTTCTGGCCGGGTTCCTTCTGGGCATCCTTGAAAGCTTTGCCTCGACCACCTGGGCGACCACCACGATCCCGGGCATCAACCAGATCATCATCTACCTTGTCGCCATCATCGTTCTTCTGACCCGTCCGCGGGGTCTGATGGGCCGCAAAGGCGTGATGGAGGAATAACCCATGCTGGGACTGAACAAAAAAGACACAAGCCTGCTGATCGTCGTCGCAATCCTGACGCTGCTGGCCCCCTTCATCCTGAACCCCTTCCCCACTGACAGCGCCATGGCGCAGTTCAATGCGGGCTATCCGGACCTGATGCAGCGGTTCGTGATCTTCGGCATCTTTGCCATCGGGTTCAACATTCTGTTCGGCCTGACCGGATACCTGTCCTTCGGCCACGCGGCCTTTCTTGGGGTGGGTTCCTACTCGGCCGTCTGGATGTTCAAGCTGCTCAGCTACAACGTCATCCCGGCCATCGCGCTGAGCGTCGTGGTCGCAGGGCTGTTCTCGGTGCTGATCGGCTATGTCAGCCTGCGCCGGTCGGGGATCTACTTCTCGATCCTGACGCTGGCCTTCGCGCAGATGAGCTTTGCGCTGGCCTATTCGGTGCTGTCGAACCCCAAGTTCAACCTGACCAACGGGGAAACCGGCCTGCAGGTCTATGCCGACGACCCGCAGATCCTGCAGGGGGCCAATGCGCCCGATTTGCCGCATCTGTTCGGACTGCCGATGCGCGCGACCTACACGATGGATGTGGGCGCGTGGAGCTTTGACTTCAACGCGGGCTACTATCTGTGCGCGGTGATCATGATGGTGGTGTTCTACCTGGCGATCCGCATCTTCCGTTCGCCCTTCGGCATGATGCTGCGGGCGGTGAAGTCGAACCAGCAGCGGATGAACTATACCGGGTTGAACTCCAAACCCTATACGCTGGCAGCCTTCGTGATCTCGGGCATGTATGCCGGCCTGGCCGGTGGACTGATGGCCGCGATGGACCCGCTGGCCGGTGCTGAACGGATGCAATGGACCGCCTCGGGCGAGGTCGTTCTGATGACTATCCTGGGCGGCACCGGGACTCTGATCGGGCCGGTTCTGGGTGCAGGCTTCATCAAATATTTCGAGAACATCTTCTCGAAGATCAACGACAACGTGCTGCACAGCTGGTTCGCCTTCCTGCCCGACGGGCTTGAGGACGCGGTGGTATTCATCATCCACCCGTTCATCGGCAAGGGCTGGCACCTGACCCTGGGCATCCTGTTCATGCTGGTGGTTATCTACCTGCCCGGCGGACTGGTCGAGGGCGGTCAGCGGTTGCTGAACTGGATCCGCCGCAAAAGCGTTGGCGGGGATGACACCCGCGAGGGCAAAACCGAGCCGGCAGAATAAGGAAACGCGTCAATGGCAATTCTGAAAGTAAAAGATGTCAGCAAGCGCTTCGGCGGCCTCAAGGCCCTGACGGACGTGAACCTGAGCGTCGAGGAAAACTCGGTCCATGCGATCATCGGCCCCAACGGGGCGGGCAAGTCCACCCTGCTGAACTGCCTGGTGGGCAAGCTGATCCCGGATACCGGTTCGGTCTTGTTCGACAACCAGTCGGTGCTGGGGCGCGAGCCGTACCAGATCAACCAGATGGGCATCAGCCGGGTGTTCCAGACACCCGAGATCTTTGGCGAGCTGACCGTGATGGAAAACATGCTGATCCCGATCTTCGCGATGCGCGACGGGGCATTCCGCATGCACGCCTACGAGACCATCGCCAACGAAAAAGAGGTGGTGGAACAGGCCGAGGCCATGCTGGAAGAGATGAACATGGCCGACAAGCGGCACATGCATTCAGCCTCGCTGTCGCGCGGCGACAAGCGGCGGCTCGAGATCGGCATGTGCCTCAGCCAGAAGCCGCGCCTGCTGCTGCTGGACGAGCCTACGGCCGGCATGGCACGGGCCGACACCAACAACACCATCGACCTGCTGAAGCAGATCAAGGACGAGCGCGACATCACCATCGCGATCATCGAGCACGACATGCATGTGGTGTTCAGCCTGGCCGAGCGGATCACCGTTCTGGCGCAGGGCACGCCGCTGGTCGAAGACACCCCCGAAAACATCCGCGGAAACCCCAAGGTCCGAGAGGCCTATCTGGGCGAGGCGGCGTGAGGAAAAGCTATGAACGAGAAACCTGACTTTTCAAAAAACGCCAACATGGCCAGCACCGCGCCCGCGTTTCTGTCGGTGTGGGACATGCATTCGTATTATGGCGAAAGCTACATCGTCCAAGGCGTCAGCTTCAACGTCCACGAGGGCGAGATTCTGGCCCTGCTGGGGCGCAACGGGGCCGGGAAGACTTCGACCCTGCGCTCGATCGCGCGGGTCAGCGACCCCGAAGTGCGCCACGGCGAAATCTGGCTGGACCACAAGCCGCTGCACAACATGACCAGCCACGAGGCCGCCGCCGCCGGATTGGGTCTTGTGCCCGAGGATCGGCGGATCATCCCCGGCCTGACGGTCGAGGAGAACCTGCAGCTGGCCCAGATCGCCCCCCCGATCGGCTGGTCGCTGGAACGGATCTACGAGCTGTTCCCGCGTCTGGGCGAACGACGCAAGCAGGAGGGCGTGACCCTTTCGGGCGGCGAACAGCAGATGCTGTCCATCGCCCGGGCGCTGGCCCGGGACATCAAGGTGCTGCTGCTGGACGAACCCTACGAGGGGCTGGCCCCGGTGATCGTGGACGAGATCGAAAAGACGCTGATCCACATCAAGCAGCAGGGCATGACCACCATCATCGTCGAACAGAACGCTGTGCGCGCGCTGCAACTGGCCGACCGGGCGATCATTCTGGACACCGGCTGCATCGTGTTTGACGGCACCGCCGACGAGGTGCTGGAAAACACCCAGCTGCGCGAGGAATATCTGGCGATCTGACCCGCGTCAGTTGGGCAGGCAGGCCCATTCGGCCACGACGCGCCCCTGCCGCAGGGCCAGAACCGTGCCGAACTGGTTCAAAACCGCTTCACTCTGACTGGGGCGCAGCAAGGCGATATCGCCGGGCTGCGCCCTGGTTGTTTTGGGACCCACCCAGACCTCTTGATTGCTTGATCGCCCGAACACGCCGGAATAACCGAACCCGTCGGGCCAGACGGGTCTGGCCAGGTAGTGACCACCGGAAATGGCGAGGTTGGACCGGCGCAGGCCGGGCAGGTCGATCCCCGGCACCGGGTTGCGCGGCATGACCTTGAGGATCGGTGTGGCCAGGAACAGGGCGGGCAAAAATGCCTTCGTCGATGCGTGGTCAAAATCCGAAGGTTTCACCAGAACCGACCCAAAGGCGACCTCGGTCGCCAGGCTCCGCGTGGCCGGGTCCTGAAAGGTCAGGCTGCCACCAGTGTTCAGGCACAGCCCCTGCGCCCCCTGCCCGAGTGCAGCGACCGCCCGTTCATATGCTTTCGCACTGGCTCGCCGCGCGCGGCGTCGGAGCAGCGCAGGCAGTTTGGCCAGATGCACCTCGTACCCCATCACGCCCGACAGTGTGACATGGGCGCGATCCGCGATCCGTGCCGCGACGCCTGCGACCTGATCGGGGGTCAACCCGCCGCGATGCAGGCCCACGTCGATCTCGAGCGACAGGCGCAGGGTTTGGCCCGTGTCAGCGGCAAGCGACAGATATGCGTCCAGCCGCTGTGGCGTGTCGATCAGCCACTGCACCCTTTGGGCGGCGTCGGGATGCGTCTCAAGAATCCGCCGGGCGGCCGTCACCGGCAGCGGTTTGCCCAGCAGGTGATCGGTGTCCGGCTCGGCGGCCAGCAAGGCCGACAGCATGGGTTCGGAAAAGCTCATCAGGCCCGTTGTCGGAATTCGGACGCGGATATGGTCCAGCAGAGGCAGGCACGGCAGCGATTTGGCCACCAGCCGGGCCTGCAAGCCGTGGCCCAACCCTGCGCGGGCGGCGTCGCAATTCCCATCGACCCGGTCCAGATCGACGACGGCAACCGGCCGATCGACACCATGATCGCGCAGCGCTTGAGCGAGATGTTCAAGATACTCTGCAGTCATGGGCGAAACATCCGGGCCAGCGCGGGTGTCAGGAACTTGCCCTTTGGGTCCAGCCGTTCACGCAATGTGCAGAATGCATCGAAATCGGGATAGAGGCGCGACAGATCGGAATAAGTCAGGCTGTGCAACTTGCCCCAATGGGGGCGGCCGCCGGCCTGCAGGAACAGCGGCTCCATCGCCTCGAAATAGCGCAGATGGCCTTCCTTCGCATCGGTGTGGATGGCGACCGATACCCGCGGGCCACCCCGGAACGGTGACAGGCAGCCGTCGTCGCCTGCGGTCTGCCGCACCTCGATCGGGAAATAGATGTCGGCGTGGTCACGCTCCAACCGTCGGATCAGCTCTGACAGCACGTCACGGGCGTTTTCCGGCGGCAGGTGGTATTCCATTTCCTTGAACCGGATATGCCGGTCGCTGCACAACACACGCCAGCTTTCGCCAGTGTAGTCCTCGTCGGATTGGGCCAAGGTCAGCAGACGCAGCAGGGCGCGCCGCAAACCGGGGCTGAGCCGGCCCGCATTGCGCGCCAGCTTCAGAACCTTGACGGCGATCATGTCCAGATCGCGCGGCGCGCGGGTCTCGGTCGCGTCGGTTATGTCATGCCGGATTTCAAAGGTCTTGCCGGTGAAGGGGATGTAGAAGAACTCGAAATTCCTGTTTTCGTCCCAATGCTGGTGCATGCGCTCCAGTGTGTCCTGCAGGTCTGACAGACGCACGCGGCGGCGCAGGTTGTATTTCGGCACGACGTTGATCTGCGCCTCGGTCAGGATGCCCAGCTGACCCAGCGAGACCTGCACCATGTTCAGCGGAATGTCGTCGGTGGTCAGGGTTTGTCCGTCAGCGCCGATCAGCCGGGCTGCAGTGATCTCGGCAGACAGGCACGGCAGGGTGCGCCCGGTGCCATGGGTCGCCGTGGCCGCCGCGCCGGCCAGAGTCTGCACGTTGATATCACCCAAGTTGCGGAAGGCCGTGCCGTGCCGGGCCAATGCCGGTGACAGATCGCGCAGCCGGGCATTGGCGTTGACCCAAGCCCGCCCGTCGTCGACCCTTGTTACGGCGGGCAGGTCCAAGGCGGTCAGGTCAATGATATGTTGCGCGCCCGGAACCAGCGGGGTGAAGGAATGCCCTGCCCCGACCGGACGCAGGGTTTCTGCCGAGGCGATCAGCTGCTGCAGGTCTTCGGTCGTGGTTGGCCGCTTGGGCCGTATTTGGCTTGTCTGGTTGCCTGCCCAGTTCTGCCACATGGCTGATCCTCCTCCCATCCGGGGCAGAGGATTGCAGCCGGGGCGACAGGGAACAAGCCCGGTTTTCAGGACGTTACGTCGGGAAAGCAGTTATTCGGCCGCAGGCCGCAGGTTGCCGACGCTGTCGAACCAGGCCTCGATGGCGTCCAGATCGGGTTCAAGCGCCTGCGCCGCACCATCGGTGAAATCCACGAACTTGTCCCGGTTCAGGCCGTTGACCCCGACCAGCACTGGGATATCCAACGCCAGCGCCTCGCCGATGACGGGGCGGAACCCGCGGCCATCGGCCTCGTGCTTGCCGAACTTGTTGACGATCAGCAGTTGCGGACGGTCGGCCAAAGACGCCGTCACATATCCCACCGCCTGCTCCAACGCGGCCGGGTCCAACCGGCATCCGCGCGACTGGCTGCCCAGCGATTGCGAGATGCGGATGGTTTCGCCATCCGGCAGCACGCGCAGGTCCATGTCGCATTTGCTGCTGTCGGCGCATTCGGTGTTGGTCTGAACCACACCGGCCAGACGGGCGCCCTTGGCCAGCAGACGTTCGGCTACCGCGCTCAGCAGGCGGTCGGTTGCGCCGCGATCGGTGGTGGTGACGTAGGCCAAGTGCATCGGCAGACCTTTCTGGGTTTCATCTTGTTGTTTCAATTAGCACGCATGAGGCGCCCCTGCCAGCACCCGCATCAAGGCAGCGGAGACACTCCGATCACCGGCGCGTGCAGGTGCAACAGCGCGACATAGGCCAGCCCCGCCACCAACCAGACCCAAGGCCGCGGCCAGGGGCTTGGCAGCCGCAGCGACAGGCGTGCTGTGTTGCGCGACAGGCGCGTCCAATCGGGCCCCATCTCGCGCGCCTTGCGCCTGTCGATCAGGGCCATGCCCATCCAAGCGAAACCCGCGAACAGGCCGAACAGAACCACATGCGCCAGGCTACCATTGGCCAGCAGATGCGCCAGCGCCCACAGCATCATCGCCAGCAGGATCGGGTGGCGGGTGGTGCGCAGGATGCCGGGCTGCTCGGGGTTGAACGGGCGGCGTCCCAGCCCGCCGAAGGAAAACGGGTTGGTCGCCGCCAGCCCGGCCACCGCCAGCCAGCAGACGACGGGCATCACCAGCAGCGGCACCCAGCGCAGGATCGCCAGCGGCGGGATGACCTCGACATAGGGCGCGTTGGCCGCGGCCACGATCAGCCAAGCCAGAACTGCCAGCGACAGCGCGGAATAAACTGCGAAATAAGGCCCGCGCCCCATCAACCCGATCAGCCGCCCGCGCACTGCCGGACGCGCCGGAATGGCGTGACTGAGCACAAAGATCAGAAGTGCAGCAACAAAAGCGCCCCAACCGGCCATGGTCATCTCCGCCTGTTTTGCGCCCGAGATACCGGGGGAAACGGCCCCGGTCCTTGTCCAAAATCAAGTGTGGTCGGGGGCAGCTGCGCCGCCCCCGATCCAAGGCTACAGGCCCAGCGCCTTGCGGCGTTCCTCGGCAAATCCCTGAACCATGCGGTCGGCGACCAGCGCCAGAATGGCCATCGCCGCCCCGGCCGAAATGCCCAGCCCAACATCTGCCTGCCCCAGCGCCAGATAGATCGACTGGCCCAGACCGGTCGTGCCGATCAGCGCCGCGATCACCAGCATCGCAAAGGCGTAAAGGATCGTCTGGTTCAGCCCCAGCAGGATCGTGGGTGCAGCATAGGGCGCACGCACGTCGCGCATGATCTGCCACTCGGTCGCGCCGCTGGCGATCGCGGCCTCCATCATCTCGTCCGGGGTGTTGACCAGACCGTGACGGGTGTAGCGGATCATTGGCACGATCGCATAGGCGCAGATCGCCAGAAAGGCCGAAAACTCGCCGATCTGGAACACCATCAGCACCGGGATCAGGAACACGAACAACGGGATCGTCTGCAGCATGTCGCAGATCGGGCGCACGATCTTCCAGACCGGCGACCAGACCGCGCTGGCGAGGCCGATCAGCCCGCCGACAACGGCGCAGAAGAACACCGCCGCACCGCTGAGATAGAGCGACAGCAGCGCTCTCTCCCACAGGCCCGAGATCAGGATCGTGCTCAGCAGCGCCACCGACAACGCCGCCAGACGCCAACCGCCCGCCACCCAGCCCAACGCCGCCGCGCCGGTCAGCACGAAGGGCCATGGCAGGTTCGCGATGCCGGTTTCCAGCATGCCGATCAGGATCAGCGTGACCAGACCGCCAGTCAGGTGCCCGCGCCACGCCATCAGCAAGGCGATCACCGCACCGGCGGCGAACAGTCCAAAGCTCATGGCCGGGGTCCACTGGAACCCCCAGGTAAAGGGCAGAACCGCCTGATCCAGACCGATCCGCAGCGGCAGCAGGACATAGAACATCGAGTTGTTCTTGAGCGAATCCAGCCACGGGCCGTTATTCTGGGTAAAGGCTGTCAGGCCGCTGTCCACCGCCTCCGCGACCGGATCCAGCAGCGTCAGTTCGGACGGGTTGGGCAGCCGCGCCCAGAACAGCAGCGTGAACAGGACCGCAAAGCCAAGAACCGCCCAGACGACGCGGTTGTCATGGCGATTGCGCTCGGTTGCGAGCGTGCCGCTCATGCGGTCGATCACCACCGCAAAGACAACGATCACCATGCCGGCCAGCAGAGATTCACCGAACTGCGCCTTGCGCATGGTCAGCAGGACCTCCCAGCCGATGTCGTTGAACCCGCCGATGACCGCAGCGATGATCACCATCGACAGGGCCGCCATCAGGCACTGGTTCACACCCACCATGATCTGCGTCGCCGCCGCCGGGATTTCCACCTGGAACAGCTGCTGGAACCGGGTGCCGCCCGACATGATGGCGGCTTCCTTGATCTCGGGCTCCACGCGCTCCAACCCCAGCATCACGTTTCGCGCCATCGGCGGCGCCGCATAGATGGCCGAGGCGATCAGCCCCACCACAGGGCCAAAACCGAACAGCAGGAGCAACGGTGTCAGATAGGCAAAGGTCGGCACCGTCTGCATGATGTCCAACACCGCCTGAACGGCCGATTTCACCCGCGGCACTTCGTTGGCCAGAATGCCAATTGCACTGCCGACGATCAGCGCGACCGGGACCGATACGGCCACCAGCGCCAAGGTGTTCATGCTCTCGGCCCAATAGCCCGAGGCCAGCACGAAGCTGAGGCCCAGAAAGCACAGCGCCGCCATGGGCAACCCGCCCAAATACCAGCCGAGTGCCGTCACCAGCCCGATCAGAATTGGCCAGGGCGTATTGCCCAGCACGAAATTGGCCCAGTTCATCGGGTAGGCCATAAGGTCGGAAAACAGCCGGGCCGCCGGTTTGATCGCGTTCAGAAACCAGTCGAGGAAGGCGCCCACCCATTGTGTGGCTGGCACTTCCCATGACGCAGGCCATTTGACGAGCCAGGGCGCGTGCGGCTCAAGCGCCAGACACAGCGCGCCCACGATCAGCGTGATCAGGGCCGCCTGCGCTCCGGCTGTCAGGTGAATCCGAGTGGGTCTGGGAACATCGGCGACGACGGTCATGCGTCATCCACCTGCAGGGCTGCGGCCAGATCCGAGGGGTGCACGGTGCCGACGATCGCGCCGGTTTCGTCATGCACCGGAACGGGCTCGTACAATGCCATACAGCGCGCCAGCGCCGCGTCCAATGTCATCTTTGTTGTCAGGCCAGGGTCATCGGGACCGCGCTCGGCCTCGCCCGCTTGCATGACCGAGGCGACTTTGGCGTGCTGGCCCTTGGCCACGTCCTTTGAGAACTCGCGCACATAGTCGTCGACGGGGCGCAGAACGATATCCGTCGGCGTGCCGATCTGCACAATCTTGCCGTCCCGCATGATTGCGATGCGGTCCGCCAGCTTTAGCGCTTCTTGAATATCATGCGTGATGAAGACGATGGATTTCTTCAGCGTCGCCTGAATGCGCAGGAATTCGTCCTGCAGCTGCCGCCGGATCAACGGGTCCAAGGCCGAGAACGGCTCGTCCAAGAACCAGATGTCGGGGTTCACTGCCAAAGACCGGGCGATGCCCACGCGCTGACGCTGACCGCCCGACAGTTGCCGGGGAAAGCTGTCCTCGCGGCCCTCGAGCCCCACCAGCGAAATGACTTCCTGCGCGCGGGCCAGGCGTTCCTTGCGGCCCACACCCTGCACGCGTAGCGGATAGGCGACGTTCTCGGCCACCGTCATGTGCGGGAACAGTCCGAAATGCTGGAACACCATGCCCAGTTTCTTGCGGCGCAGTTCGGTCAGCTGCTTCTTCGGGGCACCCATCACGTTGTCGCCGTCGATGCGGATCTCGCCACCCGTACCGGGCAACAGTTGCGAGATGCAACGGATCAGGGTCGACTTGCCGGACCCCGACAGACCCATGATGACGAACAATTCACCATCGCGGACTTCGAAATTTGCATCCTGAACAGCCGGGATGAACCCCTGTTCGCGCAAATCGGCGGCGGCCTTGTCGGCGTCGTTCCCTGACCGAGACAACGCGTCGGTCAGGGCTTTTTCTGCGCCTTGGCCAAAAACCTGCCAGAGAGACTGGCAGGCAATGGCTGGCGTATTCGCGTCAGTCAATGAGGTGGCTCACTTCGTTGCCGCGTCCACGACCGGACGCCACTTGTCTTCGTTATCCGCCATCCAGGCCGCGACAACCTCTTCGACCTTGCCGCCGTCGACATCGATCGCCCCCATCATCGGCTGCTGGTCTTCGACAGCCAGTTGATAGTTGTTCAGGATTTCATACGCGGCAGGCCACTTGTCCGCCAGACCGCTCCACCCGGCTTTGAAGATGCGCGAGGGCGAGAAATCGCAGTCATTGACGGCATTGGGGTTTGGCCCCCAGGCCGGATCGTTGAAGCAGGCGTCTTCACCCGGCGGCAACTCAACGAATTTAACATCATAGGCCGACATGGCCCAATGCGGCTGCCAGAAGGTGATCAGCAGGGGCGACTTGCGTTCTGTCGAAGCGCGGAGTTCGGCAATCAGCGCGCCCTCGGACCCGGCAGGAATAGCCTTGAACGGCAGTTCAAGCCCGACCATGCGGTCTGCCCCGGGCGTACCCCAGTCAGCCGGATAGTCGACCAGACGTCCCATCGGCAGGGTCTCAGCCGTCGCAAAATTCTGTGCGCAGTCCTTCAGCGCTTCCCACGCGGGCAGGCCCGGGCAAAGGTCGGCGACATGGGCCGGATATGCGATGCCTTCCTTCGCATCGAGGCCAAGGTCGCCGATTTCGACCACGGTGCCCTCTTCAATTTTCTTGGCGTATTCGTCCGACACGTTCGACGACCAGATCTCGAGCGTGGCATCGATGTCCCCGTCAGCCAGCGCCTGGAACTGGTTCAACATGCCCGCGGTGACGAATTCAACCTGATAACCGGCGGCCTTGAGCATCTCTGCAGCGACATGCGTGGTGACGTGCTGGCCCGTCCACTCGTTGATCGCCAGTTTGATCGGCTCGTCCACCGCGCCCATGTCAGCCGCGTGCGCGGCGCCAGCGACCATGATCGCCAGAAGGCTTACATTCAGTTTTTTCATGGATTTTCTCCCTGTTTCTTTGTTTTGCCCACCCCGGCGGAAACGTGCCCGCCGGCTGACTTGTCTAACGACAATACCATGTCGCAACATGCACAAATTTGGCCGGAAAAGGAAAGCGAACAGTTCGCGTCATTCCCAATAAACGGCCTCGGTACCGCATTTGATTCCTCTCGCGCCCTCGTGTCATGGGGCGGCTTGCCCGAGGTTTCGCGGACCGGACATTGATTGACGAGTCAATCACAAACCCAATTGGGGTCGTTTGTCGAGTATTTCTTGTAACGATGGGGCAAAATCCTGATTTTCCGACTGTTTTGCCCAAATGGCAGACCTTACTGGGCGGCCGCCCTTGCATTTACCGGAACAAATTGGCAACATTTGGCGCGAAGGGAGCTTTGCGATGCACCATTTCGATGAGATCTATGGGCTGGCGGCCGACCGGCACGGCGGACCGCACGCGCTTGAAGACAAACTGTCCAAGCCCAAATCCGCCAAGGAATTGGGCGCCCTGTCAGAGGATCGGTGGCTTTCGACAATCACCAAATGCATCTTCCAGGCTGGCTTCAATTGGAAGGTCATCGAGGCGAAATGGGACGGTTTCGAGGCGGCCTTTGACGGGTTCGACGTTGGGCGCTGCGCCTTCATGGATGATGAGAAATTCGACGCGCTGTTGCAGGACACGCGCATCGTGCGCAACGGCACCAAGATCGCCACCGTGCGCGACAACGCAGCGTTTCTTATGGAACTCCGCACGGAAGGCGGCGTTGGCAAAGTGTTGGGCGGCTGGCCATCTACCGACTATGTCGGACTTTTGGACATGCTCGCAAAACGTGGTTCTCGGTTGGGCGGGGCTTCAGCCCAGTATGCGATGCGCTTTGCCGGAAGAGACAGCTTTATCCTGTCACGCGACGTAACCGCCCGTTTGATCGCCGAAGGCGTCATCGACAAGCCAGCCACCTCCAAGAAAGCGATGGCTGCGGTACAGGACGCCTTCAACACCTGGATGCGTCAATCCGGCAGGTCGTTGACCGAAATCAGCCGGGTGCTTGCGATGAGCCTCTAGAATCGCTTGCGACCGAACCACAGCGGGCTAGGGTTTGGTCATGGTCCGGTTGATTTCGATCCTGCTTTTTCTTGCTCTGTTGTCCTGCGGTCGCCCTCTGACCGAGAACGAGCGCGCCTTTGCAAGCAAGGTTCAAGGCGAAACGCTGGATCTTGACCGGGTTCGGCTGGTCGAAGGCGCGCCGGTCGCCTCCATCACCTACGAACGAAAAGCCAGACCGAGGCTGGCTTGCCGCGAGCGTATCCTGCCGCCGGTCAAGGACGAGATCGTAACCGGAAAACCGGCGGCGATCGCGCTGTTCAACCGGGTATACTTCACCAAGGACTGGTATCTTGACGACTACATGGCGCGGTACCCCGACCAGATGAACCTTGTGGCCGCCATGATCTTTGCCCATGAACTAACCCATGTCTGGCAATGGCAGAACAGGAAAACCACCGGCTATCACCCCTTGCGGGCGGCTGCCGAACATGGTGGCCGCAAGGATCCTTACCTGTTCGATCTGGATAACTCGGCCGATTTTCTGGACTACGGGTTTGAACAGCAGGGCGCCATCGTCGAGGAATATGTCTGCTGCCGCGCATTGGATCCGGACGCCCCGCGGACCCAGCGTTTGCATGACATGCTGGCCAAGCATTTCGACCCGGAAAAACTGCCGGGTGCCCGGCGAGAAAGCGACGTGGTTATCCCTTGGAGCGGTGCCAAGGTGGAAGGCATCTGCAGATGAGGTTCACTTGCCTTGCAAGGTCTTTAGATACGCGACCAGATCGGCAATCGGCTTGCTTGTCAGGATCGGCTGGCCGGCATCTGTCTTGATGGCGGTGTCCTGCCCTTCGAAATACGGCCCGTAGACCGGCATCGGACTGCCATGGCTGACCAGAGGATCGCGGCCGTCTATCCGCTGCACCACACGCGCGGTCGGAAATTTTCCGCCCGCGTCACCGAGCGTCTTCAGATTGGTCGGTTGGATTAACAGCACGCCGGCCATTGGCCCGTGTCCAGTCGCATCCAGTCCATGACAGGTGGCGCAATGGTGCAGGTAAAGCTGCTCGCCGGCTTCGGCATCCTGGGCTGCAGCACCTGTGGCGGCAATCGCACCTGCCATGGCCAAGGCCGTAAACGTCAACAGTTTCATTGCGTTCCTCCGTTCTAACGCCAAAAGCAGGGTTGCCCGAACCGTCACGACCCGCAATGATCCAGATCAACGAAATCGGCTAAGGGGTCCGGGCCATGACACATTATGCAGCCATCATGCTCGCCGCCGGGATCGGAGTTCCGATTCTCGCCGCGCTGAATGCGGCGCTCGGAAAGCTGATCGGCTCGCCCACCACCGCTGCGGTCATCCTGTTTGCCGTGGCGTTTGGATCTTCGGCGCTGGTGATGCTGCTGTTCCCCGGAACACAAGCTTTGGCAAAGGTTGCGCAGACCCCGAAACATCTGCTGTTGGGTGGGGTTCTGATTGCCTTCTACGTGCTATCCATTACCCACGTCGCACCGCATTTCGGCGTCGGCAACGCGGTGTTCTTCGTGCTGTTGGGGCAGTTGATCAGCACCGCGGCCATCGACCATTTCGGCCTTTTCGGCGCGCAGGTCACACCGCTGACCCTGATGCGCGCCGGCGGGATCGCGGTGATGGCCGTAGGCGTCGCGATCACTCAGCTGGCCTGAGCACACCCCCATCCAGCCGCAGCATCCGGTCCATACGCGCCGCAAGGTCAAGGTTGTGCGTGGCAATCAACGCCGACAGGCCGGACTCGCGCACCAAATCCATCAGCGCGGCAAAGACCTGATCCGAGGTACCCGGGTCCAGATTCCCTGTCGGCTCGTCCGCCAGCAGGACACGCGGTTCATTGGCTAGGGCCCGGCAGAAGGCCACCCGCTGCTGCTCGCCCCCCGACAAAGCTGCCGGGCGGTGGTCGGCACGGTCGGCGACGCCGACACGTCCCAGCAGATCCATCGCGCGGGCCTTGGCCGCCCTGTCGGACACCCCGTTGGCCAATTGCGGAAGCACGACATTTTCCAGCGCGGTGAATTCCGGCAGCAGGTGATGAAACTGATAGACAAAACCCACATCCCGCCGACGCATCGCGGTGCGGGTGCGGTCGCCCTTGCCGGTCGCATCCTGCCCGCCGATTTCGACCGTCCCGAAATCCGGCGTATCCAGAAGACCGGCGATATGCAGAAGGGTCGACTTGCCCGCCCCCGAAGGCGCCACAAGCGCCACCGCCTCGCCCGCCCGCAGCTCCAGATCGGCGCCGCGCAGCACCTGCACCTCGGCGGGCGTGCCTTTCAAATAGGTCTTGGTCAGGCCGGTCAGACGCAAGGTGACATCATTCATAGCGCAGCGCCTCGACCGGGTTCAGCCGCGCCGCACGGCGGGCCGGGAAATAGGTGACGAAGAAGGACAGGCCCAGCGACAGCCCCACCGCCTTGAGCACGTCCGACAGGTGCAGCTCGGCCGGCAAGGCATAGATGCCGCGGATCGCCGGATCCCAGACGCCGCCGCCCATCACGTAGTTCACGAAAGAGAAGATCGGATCGATATAGAGCGCGAACAGGCAGCCCAGGATGACGCCCATCGCGGTGCCTATGATCCCGGTGAAGGCGCCACAGATGAAGAACACCCGCAGCACCGAACCCTCGCTCAGCCCGATAGTGCGCAGGATGCCGATGTCGCGGCCCTTGTTTTTCACCAGCATGATCAGCCCCGAGACGATGTTCATCGCGGCGATCAGCACGAGGATCGACAGGATGATGAACATCACGTTGTCCTCGACCTCGAGCGCGCGCAGAAAACCGCCTGAGGCATCCTGCCATGTCCAGATCTGCGAGCGTTCTCCCGCCGCCTCAAGGATAGGGATCAGGATGGGGTTCAGGTCCTCGGGGCGATCGACCATCACTTCGATCTCGTCGGCGACGCCCTCGCGGTTGAAAAAGCTCTGCGCCTCGGAAAACGGCATGTAAACGCGGGTGCGGTCGATGTCATAGCGCCCGGCCGAAAACACGTAGACGACTTCATAGGCACTCACGCGGGGCGAGGTACCGAAGGCGGTCTTGACCCCGTTGGGCGAGGTCAGCTTGACCCGATCCCCCACCGTTGCACCGATGGCGCGGGCCGCGCCCGAGCCGATGGCGATCCCCTCCTCGAACCGGGACAGGTCGCCGTAAGCCTGATCGCTTTCGGCAATACCGGGCAGGCTGTAGAGATCGTCAGGGCGGATACCGAACACCTCGACCCCGCTGCTGCGATCGCGGTTGGTGATCAGGACCTGCCCCTTGACCAGCGGCGCAGCGCGTTGAACGCCCGGCACCCGCGCGATGCGCTCGGCCATGGCGTCGAAATCAACTATGGTGCGATCAACCTGCCCTTGCGCGTCCAGTTCGCCGGCCGAGTAGACTGTTACATGAGCGTTGGCCCCAAGAATGGTGCCCACGAATTCGGACCGGAACCCTGACCGGACCGCCAGCGTGGCGATCAGCGCGAACACGGCCAGCGTGATCCCGATCAACGAGATCCACGTCATCACGCTTACACCGCCTTCGGCACGCCGGGCGCGCAGATAGCGCCAGGCGATCTTCCATTCGAAGGCGGCAAAGGGAGGGGGTGTTCTGGCCATTCCTGCTCCGGCAAATCTGTGGTGGGGACATTTTCGGGATTTGGCTGGATGGTCAAGCCGGTTCTGGATGTACGCGCCCGTTCAACCGGCCAGCGACGCAGTTGCACTCAGCACGGACTGGGTCGTCTCACGATCACTGATCCCCCGACGCGCCAAGGCATCGAACAAGCGATCTTGGGTTTCAGGCGTCAGCATGGAAACCGCCCGGTTGTGTAGACCAAGGCTCAACAGTTCCGGTTCGTCGATCCTGGCGATCAGGTCGTCCAGCTTCTGTTGCGAATAGGTCGGCCAAAGCCCCAGCGCAGTGCTGGTTGCGTCCTCGAACCACGGGCGCAAAGCCAGATCCGACCGGAGGCAAAATGCATTCAGCAGCATGAATTCCGAGGGTCTACGGCGCGATCCGAAGAGCGACTGCACCGAACCGTAGCGTTCGTTGATCTCGCCCAACATCTCCAGAACCAACGACCTACGCACCGGGAACGGCGTCGAAAACGTCGTGGTCTTCAAAGCCTCGATATCCGGAACGGTAACCTGCAAAGCGTCCAGGCTCTGCTGCAGCCAGTTGCGGTGAAAGTCGCTTTTGACCGAAATGAAAGGAAGCCGGGCCGCTCCGCCATCCGAAAAGAACTCTGCCTCAGCGACAGACCGCAGAAACAGGTTTTTGGTGTCCAGGATAACCATCTGCTCCGCCTCGGCGATCCGTGCGGCACCCAGCTTGAGCACCTGCTGCGCGCGGTATCCGTTGTTGCCGCGCCAGCCCCCCTTTCGCACGAAAGGGATACGGTGCCGTCCTTCAATCAGAAGCCGGTCGCCCAGTGAACGCCAGGCGCATTGACCCGCCCCAAGCAGAAGGTCATCGCCCCCGACGACTCGAACCTTGGATTGCAAAGGACCATAGGCCGCCAATATGGGCTCGATACGCGCCCGCAATGCGGTTTCGTCGACGTCATTCAGGACAACATGGATGGATGCAACCTTGGCCGGATCAGCAAATCGCGCAAAAGAACGCGCCTGCAACTCGAGCAGCGGGTAATCCTTGGAATACACTATCGTGGCAAAACTCAGCACGGTCGGGTTGCCTTTCATAATCACTTGGCGCCGCTGTATCAGCTTCTCGACCGGCCGCCAAATCCGCTTTGCCGTGTTGGCGCAGAATCAGCGATCGGGCGCAAATTCCAGCAGCGGATGATTTTCGAAAGACGATTATACCGCTGGTTGTGAAGCCCATCACAGACAGGCCCTTATTGTTTCAGGTATGAAGTCAATGTGAGGTTCAGACATTAAACTGAACTTGAAATGCAACATTTTCACAGCAACTTTGTTTCGCATTTTGCTTCTTTTAAGAAATTTTGGCACCCTGATTGTGGGGGAATACATTTTAAAGAGCGGGGGTCGCTCATGAATATTGAAAAGGAAATTGAACAGGTTGGTGCGCCAGCCACGACGATCACTTCTCAGGACATGGATTGCGAAACCGCAGCGTTGCTGCGGGCCGTCATCCGACCGCTGTTTGCCGGTGCGGCCAGTTGGGCCAGTCTAGCCGACACGCTGCGCGAAAAAGGCTATCGCCTGGCATTCCAAAGCGGGCGCATGTGCCTGATGGACCGGGCGACCGGCAAACGGCTTTGCGGGTTGCGGTTCCTGGACATCGAATTGAAGGATCTGGTCCGACGTATGGGCCGCCCCGTCGTAGTCGCCCGAGGTGACAGGGCGGATGGGGAACTACTTCGCGCGCGTCCGGCGACGGGCGGGTCCTAGTACCGCCGCCAGAACTGGACGGACCGGCGTAGAGACTTGGCAAGGCCGTGTTTGGCGGCCCGCCGGATCGGCAGTGGCGTTTCCGGGCGCCTCAGCACCTCGATGAGCAGGTTTGCCGGCATATGCCCGCGGCGATAGAACTCCGCGAAATCATCCAGATCCAATCCTTGTGCCGCACGATAATCGGCAAAGAACCGTTGCCAGACTCGGGCATAGTCCTGCCCCGTCGCTTGCTGGTCGCTGGTCTCGCCTCGGTCCCAGAACAATGAAATCGGCTCATCCATCCTTTCGCCGCGATAGCCCCCGGCAACCAGTCGCAGCATCAGGTCGTAGTCCGCGGCGATGCGAAACTGTGTGTCGTGTCCCCCCAATTCCTGAAAAACATCTCGTCTCAAAAAAACAGAATTATGGCAAAACGGCATACGCTGGAGGATGGCTTTGACCGACATCCGTTTTTCCATCTTTTCCCCGCCGTCAGCGGACCGGTGCAGGGTTGACCCAAAAAGATAGTCGGGGTGGGTCGCGGTCAATCGCTCGGCCGCCCGGTTCAGAACATCATCCGCTGCCAACGAGTCGTCGGAATTGAGGAACAGCACGTATTCGCCGCGTGCGGCTTTGACGCCGCGATTCATCGCGTCGTACAGGCCTTGGTCCGGTTCACTGATCAGCCGCGTGCGCGGAGCGTCGGCGATCAAATCCTGAATGAATTTGACCGTCCCGTCCGTCGATGCTCCGTCCTGAATGATGTGCTCGGAACGGTCGCAATTCTGCCGCGCCATGCATTCGATGACGCGAGGAAATGTGTCCTGACGCCCTTGGGACAGCAGGTTCCAAGTTGCCGTGATCACCGAGATCAGCGGCGCGTCACCGGTTTCAGACGGAGCGCTCATAGATCTCGGCAATGCGGGTTACGGCGGCCTCGGGGCTCAGCTCTTCGCTTTCGCCCGTGCGGCGGCTGGTCAGTTCGACCACCCCGTTCTTCAACCCGCGCGGGCCGACGGTGATACGCCAGGGCAGGCCGATCAGGTCCATCGTGGCAAACTTGCCCCCTGCCCGCTCGTTGCGGTCGTCATAGAGCGGCTCGAGCCCCAGCGCGGTCAGCGCCTTGTAGATCTTGTCGCAGGCCGCGTCGGCCTCGTCATCGCCTTGCTTCAGGTTGACGATGCCGCAGTGGAACGGGGTCACGCCCTCGGGCCAGATGATGCCCTTGTCGTCGTGGCTGGCCTCGATAATCGCACCGATCAGGCGGCTGACGCCGATGCCGTGGCTGCCCATGTGCACCGGAACCTGCTTGCCGTCGGGGCCTTGCACCGTGGCGCCCATCGGCTCGGAATACTTGGTGCCGAAATAGAAGATCTGCCCAACCTCGATGCCACGCGCGCTGCGGCGGCGTTCCTCGGGCACCTGCTGGAACAGGGCCTCGTCATGGGTTTCGTCCGTGCGGGCATAGAGCGAGGTGAACTCCTCCATGATCGCCTGGCACTGGGCCTTGTCGTCATAGTCGATGTCGCGCTCGCCCAGACGGATATCAGTAACCGCGCTGTCATAGAACACCTCGGATTCGCCGGTATCGGCCAACACCAGGAATTCATGCGTGTCGTCACCGCCGATCGGGCCGCTGTCCGCGCGCATCGGGATCGCCTGCAGCCCCATGCGTTCATAGGTGCGCAGATAGCTGACCAGGTGGCGGTTGTAGGCGTGCAGCGCGTCTTCTTTCGTCAGGTCGAAATTGTAGCCGTCCTTCATGTAAAATTCGCGGCCGCGCATCACGCCGAAACGCGGGCGGATCTCGTCGCGGAACTTCCACTGGATCTGGTACAGGGTCAGCGGCAGGTCCTTGTAGCTGCTGACGTGACCGCGGAAGATGTCGGTGACCAGTTCCTCGGCGGTGGGGGTATAGAGCATATCGCGGCCGTGGCGGTCCTGCATACGCAGCATTTCCTGACCGTAATCATCATAACGCCCGGATTCCCGCCACAGATCGGCGGATTGCAGGATCGGCATCTGGATCGGAATGTGCCCGGCGCGGATCTGTTCCTCGTGCACAATGTTTTCCAGCTTGCGCAGCACCTTGAAACCCAGCGGCAGCCACGAATAGATCCCGGCGGCAGCCTGCTTGATCATCCCGGCGCGCAGCATCAGCCGGTGGCTGACGATCTGGGCCTCGGACGGGTTTTCCTTGAGTACGGGCAGAAAGTAACGGCTGAGGCGCATGTTTTTACCTTGCAGGTGAGAATTCCACGGCCACGTGATTATGCGAAAGCCCCGCCGGGGGCAATCGGGCAATGGCGGATTTGCGACCTCAGGTCAGTCGGAATTTTGATTGACCCGCCAATCAGGTCTCGAAACAGTGGGAAAACTTCTGAAGACGAGGCCCCGATGCAGACCATCCGCGAACCCGCCCGAGACATCCCCGTGGTGCACAAGACTGACGTACTGGTGGTGGGCTCTGGCCCGGCAGGGCTGGCCGCGGCGCTTGCTGCCGCGCGGGCCGGGGCCGAGGTCGCTCTGCTGGACCGTTTCGGCTGCATGGGCGGCAATATCACCGCTGTCGGGGTCGAGGGCTTTGCCTGGTACCGGCACGACAAGACCATCGAGGCCGGCGGCATCGGATGGGAGTTCGAGCAACGCGCCAAGGAGATGGGCGCGGCGGTCCCGGAAAGCCAATCGCTGAGCTACGAGTTGGACAGTGAGGGTTTCAAGCTGGTGGCCGACCGGTTGGTGGAAGAGGCCGGTGTCCGCCCGATGCTGCATCGCCAGTTCGTGGCCCCGATCATGGACGGCGACCGGATCACCGGTGTGATCACCGAGTCGAAGGCAGGGCGCGAGGCAATCCTTGCCCGCATCGTGATCGACGCCACGGGTGATGCCGAAGTGGCCCACCGTGCCGGCGCACCGACCCGCAAGACCGAGCCGGAACAGATGATGGCGGCCTCGGTCATGTTCCACCTGGCCGGAGTTGACAAGCGCGCCTTCATGGAGGGCGTAAAGGCCGACCCGCAGACCTACAAGGACTGGGGCGGCGGCGGTGAATGGAACATCGAGACTAGCGGCAAAGAGGACGACATGTTCTCGCCCTTCGTCTACAAGCCGTTCCAGCAGGCCATCGACCAAGGCCTCATTCCGGCGCACCTGAACACCATCGCGGGCACCTGGGGTGCAATGCATGACACGGGCGAACTGACCTATATGAACCTGATCCACCTGTCCGGGATCGACGGGACTGACCCGGACAGCCTGACCAGGGGCGAGATCGAGGGCCGCCGCCAGACCATGCTGGCGATTGACGCTCTGCGCCGGTTCATGCCCGGATGCGAAAACGCACGGCTGCGCAACTTCGGCATGACCATCGGCATCCGTGACACCCGCAAGATCGACGCGGTCTACAACATGACCGAGGACGATGTGCGCCATCAGGGCCGGTTCGAGGACACGATCGGCATCTACCCCGAGTTCATCGACGGTTTCGGCATCCTAATCCTGCCCACCACCGGGCGCTACATGCAGGTACCCTACCGCTCGATGCTGCCCAAGGGGGTGCGCGGGCTGCTGGTGGCTGGCCGGTCTCACGGGGCCGACCGCATCGCCCACGCGGCGACACGCAACATGGCCTGCTGCGCGGTGATGGGCCAAGGGGCCGGCATCGCGGCCGCCATCGCACTGAAAAGCAATCAAGAGCTGTCCGAATTGAACCTGACCCCGGTTCATTCCGAATTGGACAGACAAGGCGTGAGGATCCACTGATGGAACGCATCCCGACGATCGACATTGCGCCTTTGATGCAGGAGGCCCATCCTGACCACGGAAACATCGTCCAGCAGGTTATGGATGCGTGCACCGGGATAGGTTTCCTTTCGATCACCGGCACCGGCATCCCGCCAGAGCTGGTCGAGCGGGTCCGGGTTTGCGTTCGCGCAATCTTCGACGTGGACGAAGCCAGCAAATGGCAGCAGGCGATCACCCGCGAGAACTATCGCGGATATATCCCGATGGGGTTCTTCACCCCCAATGACGGGTCGGGACATGCGGACAAGTATGAGGGCTACAAGCTGCACCACGAAGTGGCCGAAGATGCGCCCATCCGCCGGGATTGCGCGCTGTACGGACCCAACCTCTGGCCCGCAGAAATACCGGATGCGCATGGTATCATCCTGGAATACTGGGCGCGACTGGATCAGGTGGCCGACAGCTTGCTGGGCGCGTTGGAGGCCGGGCTGGAACTGCCTGCGGGCAGCCTGCGGAATGCGTTCCGCGACCCGTTGACCAACATGACTTTGCTGCACTACCCGCCGCAGGCCCCGGAAGAGGGCGGCTATGGCATCCACCCCCACAAGGACACTGACGCGTTGACCATCATCGCCCCTGACCCGGTGGGTGGGCTGGAGGTCCAGACGCGGGGCGGCGGCTGGATCACTCCCGACTGCCCAACTGGTGGGTTTGTCGTCAACATCGGGGACATGCTCGAGCTCTGGTCCGGAGGGCGCCTGAAATCGACCCCGCACCGCGTGGTCAACCGATCCGGAAAGGAGCGCTACTCTTTTCCCTATTTCGCGGTACCACGGCACGACGTGGTGGTTTCTCCGCTGCTGCCGCCGCTGCCGGGATTTGACCGCCCGTCCGTACATTGCGGTCACTGGTCCGCCGAGATCTGGCGCACCAACTGGTCCGACGAGACCGCCGCCGAAGACACGCCGGAACTGGGCACTCTGCACGACTGAGACACAAAAACACTGATCCATGAACCGCTTGCATCGCGGGCCTTCATCAGCCAAGAACAAGGGCAACGACGCAGTCAGGAGGCCGCGATGGCGTTGCCGGTTCGGGATCAATTCAGATATTGGGGCATCGCCGCTGCGATATTCATATTGCTGTTGTGGCTGCTGGGCGACGTTCTGCTGCCATTCGTGATCGGCGGCGCAGTGGCCTATTTCCTGGATCCCGTAGCCGATCGGCTGGAGAACATGGGGCTCTCCCGCGCGGCTGCGACGGCGATCATTACCGTCTTCAGTATTCTTGCCTTTGCCTTGATGATCCTGATGGTGGTTCCGGCCCTGATCACTCAGCTGATCGATCTGGTGGACGTACTGCCCAGCCTGTTCCAGGAAATGCGAGCCTTCGTCGAGCGGCAATTCCCGTCGCTGTTGGACCGGGAATCGAACACCCACCAGTTCCTTCTTTCAATGGGCGACACGCTGAAGGGTAAAACAGGCGACATCCTCGAAACGGTCATGGCTTCGGTCGGGTCAGCGGTGAACATCGTGGTCCTTCTGGTGATTGTGCCCGTCGTGGCCGTCTACCTTTTGCTGGACTGGGACCGGATGATCGCCCGGATCAACGATCTGCTGCCCCGGGACCATGCACCGACGATCCGCAAACTGGCGGCCGATATTGACGCTGTTCTTGCCTCGTTCGTGCGCGGCATGGGTACGGTTTGCCTTATCCTGGGCACCTACTACGCAGTTGCCTTGATGATCGTCGGCCTACAATTCGGCCTGGTGGTCGGTTTCATCGCCGGGTTGGTCACCTTCATTCCCTATCTGGGCGCATTGATCGGCGGTACGCTGGCCATTGGCTTGGCGCTGTTCCAATTCTGGGGTGACTGGGCCTCGATCGGTCTGGTGGCAGGGATATTCGCCATCGGCCAAGTCGTCGAAGGCAATTTCCTGACGCCCAAACTGGTTGGTGACTCGGTCGGGCTGCACCCGGTCTGGTTGCTTCTGGCCTTGTCCGTTTTTGGCGCGCTATTCGGGTTTGTCGGCATGCTGATCGCCGTTCCAGTCGCTGCGGCCTTGGGCGTGCTTGCACGTTTCGGAACTTCGCAATATCTGACAAGCCGCCTGTACACGGGGCGTGACGAGCTGGATCCGGAAAGCGAGTGAATGGCCAAACAGCTGAGCTTTGATCTTCCGGCGATGACGGCGCTGGGGCGCGAGGATTTTTTCGTATCTCCCGCGAATGCGCTGGCCGTCGCAATGATTTCGGCCAATTCTTGGCCGGGCAACAAGCTGGTCCTGAGCGGCCCGGCCGGATCGGGCAAAACCCATCTTGCGCATGTCTGGGCCGCCGAGACAGGCGGGCGTATCGTGCAGGCCTCTGATCTGAAACACGAAGATGTTCCCGCACTTGCACAAAGTCCCGTGGCGGTCGAGGACATCCCGATGATCGCCGAGGATATAAACCAGCAGAAAACCCTGTTTCACCTCCACAATCTGGTTCTGGCCGAGGGGCATGCCCTGCTGATGACCGGGCGCCTTGCCCCCAAATACTGGGAACTGCCGCTGGCAGACCTGCAAAGCCGGGTGGAAGGTGCCCATCATGTGGCGCTTGATCCGCCCGATGATGCCTTGCTGTGCGCGGTTCTGGCCAAGCTGTTCGTCGACCGACAGCTGAACCCGGGGCCGGACGTCATCGCCTACCTCGTCAAGCACATGGATCGCCGGTTTGAAACCGCAGCCGAGGTGGTGGCCCAACTTGATCAGGTCGCTTTGGCAGAAAAGCGCGAGATCACACGGACCTTGGCCGTGCGCGTTCTGAACAACGAAATCGACACGGCGGTTTCCGGTGATTGACCCGTGGGGTCCGATTTCGCATCCTGCGCGAGGCAACGTTGGGGAGATCATGGAACAGAGCGCTGCAAGGATCCCGGACTGGGGACCATTCGGAAGACCGCTGTTCGACCATCCGGGAATCCGAGATCTCTCGCGCGTTGGCGTGGTCGATGTCGGATCGAACTCGGTTCGGATGGTTATCTTTGACGGCGCGGCCCGGTCACCCGCTTATTTCTACAACGAAAAAGTCATGTGCGAACTTGGCGCCGGGCTGTCGGAAACCGGCAGGCTGAACCCGCGCGGTCGCGTACGTGCGCTGGCGGCGCTGCGGCGCTTTGAACACCTGTCCCGCGATCTTGGCCTGCCCGGACTGCACGTTGTAGCCACCGCCGCCGTGCGCGAGGCGGAAGACGGTCCGGAGTTCTGTCAGGAGGTTCTGGCCGAGACAGGGCTGCATATCTCGGTCATCGACGGCGAGGAAGAGGCCCGATTGTCGGCACAGGGCGTCCTACTGGGCTGGCCGGGCGCCTACGGCCTGATCTGCGACATCGGCGGTTCGTCCATGGAGCTGGCAGAGATCAGCGGCGGATCGGTCGGACGGTGCGTGTCCTCGTCTCTGGGGCCGCTCAAACTCCGGGATATCAAGGGCGGACGCCGCGCCCGCAAAGCCCACATCAAGGAAACACTCGAGGCGCTTCGTGACCAGATGGGGCCGCAGCGCGACCGACTGTTCCTGGTCGGCGGAAGCTGGCGAGCCTTTGCAAGGTTGGACATGCTGCGCCGCGGATATCCGCTGAACGTGCTGCACGAATACCGCATGACCACCAAGCAGGTGCGCGAAACGATCAAATACATCGAAAAGGGCGACCACGAACACCTGCGCTCTCAGGCTGGGGTCTCAAGCTCGCGGATGGCCCTGATTCCGTATGCCATGGACGTGCTGTCGCGGCTGATCCGCACCTTCAAACCCAAAGACATCGCAATATCCAGCTATGGTATCCGCGAGGGCCTGCTGTATGAGCAGATGCCGCAGATTCTGCGGGATTGCGACCCTTTGATCGAGGCCTGCCGGTTCTCGGAGCAAAAGGACGCTCGGCTGCCCGGTTTCGGGCCGCATCTTTATGATTTCGTGATGCCGCTGTTCCGGTCCGCCCCTCCTGCCCGAGTTCGGCTGATCAAGGCGGCCTGCCTGTTGCACGATGTCAGCTGGCGCGCCCACCCCGATTATCGGGCCGAGGTCTGTTTCGACAATGTGACTCGCGCCAACCTGGGCGGCCTGAAACACTCGGAACGTGTCTTCATCGGACTTGCCCTGCAGCATCGTTACCGGAACAAGCGAGAGGGCAACCGGTTCGCCCCTCTGTACGAACTGCTGGACGAGCGCGACCAGAAGCAGGCCGAGATTCTGGGAAAGGCCATGCGTTTCGGCGCAATGCTCTGGATGCAAAACGACGCGGCAACTGGCAAGCTGCGGTTCTACCCCAAGAAGCGCGAACTGGAGTTTTATCTGCCCAAGTCGCTCAGCCCCTTGTTCAACGAAGTGGCCGAGGCAAGATTCGAGTCACTGGCAAACGCGCTGAAATCGCGCCCGATCGTCAAAATGCAGGGCTGATCCGGACGATCAGATATCGGTTGCGCCTTCATCGTCCTCTTTGGGAGCAACCTCATCGGGCTGGTCGGGAACGTCCGGTTTCCTGCGGATGATAATGTCGCCATTGGGCAGCATTTCGGGCGCCTCATAGGCGCTCCAATCCTTGACCTTGCCGCCGATCTCGGCAAGGGCCGGGCCCATCTCCTCGATAAAGGACTGCATGGCCGGGCCGAATTGCTCGGCAAGCCCCAGAAGATCCTCAAGCGCGGGCTCCATTTCCTTTCGCAGGCCCTCGAAGAACAGCTCGGCCCCCTGCTCCATCAGGGACTTACCGCCTTCGTCCTGGGCCGCGGCCGGCGCGGCAAAAAGGGCCGTGGCACCTATCAGCATCAATCGTTTCATGACCTGAAATATAAGGGGCGGGAACAGTTGTTGAAAGGGTCAGATGTCGATGTCCAGCGTCACCGGAAAATGATCTGAGGCTGTGACCAAGGCATCGCGCAACTCTGGCACCGTCCAGCAGTGTTCGTCCCGGAACGGGTGCCAGATGCGCCAGACCGGATTGCGGACCCTCAGATCCTCGCTGATCATGATGTAGTCCAACAAAGCCTCAAGATATTGGCCTTCCTTCGGGCGGGCAAAGCGCGCGGTCGATGGGATCCAGCCCGGCCGAGGTCGAAGCGCCTGTGCGGGATGCGGATCGTACAGGCCGGTTTCCAGAAGGATTTCCACCGATGACCGCCCGAAAAGATGTTCGAATTCATCCAATCCCGGCCCGTCATTCAAATCGCCCAGCAAGATCACCGGTTCAGCAGCGGCTATGTGCGCGCGCACCCGACGCGACAGCCACACAGCCTGCGCCAACTGCTTGCGGCGGTTGGCGATAGAGATGCGCAAGGCTTCGTCGCGCGATTGGGCACCGTGCGGTGCCTTGGACTTCAGATGTGCACCGATCAACCGGAACTCGAACCCGGCCCGGGTTCGGACCGCCAGTTCCATGGGTGGTTTTGAAAACCGCACCAGATCCTCGGTCGCGTCAATGTCCAGATCGATCCGAAACTCGCGGTCAAAGCGTGGGAGATCGTCGGGATCGTGGCCGCCATCTTGCACTCCTTTCGGGTCGTGCCGGGCGGTCAGGGCCTCGGGATCATACAAGAGGGCCAGTTCTTGATGCGTATCGTTGGCGAAACCCATGATCGCATTGGATGTACGCAGATCGAACGTCTCGGCGAAATGCTGCAAGGCGCGCACCGTGTTTTGCGATTTGCCCGTATTCGGCGCCTCGACGATCAGCATGGCGTCGGCGTCGACGGCCGTCAGCACCGTCGCAATGGCCTCGATCTGCTGTGCCTTGGTGACATTGTGCCGGCCCGACCAGCTGTCATCGACAACCAGTTCATCATTGCGGTCGAACAAATTGGCGAACCATTCAATGTTGTAGGTCGCCAGACGCATCGTCTCAGACCCGCGCGCCGTTGATTTCATCCCAGGCGCGGTTGATGTCGATCATCTTTTTTTCGGCAAGGCGAATTGCTTCTTCGGGAACACCACGGGCCATCATCGCATCTGGATGTGTGTCACGCACGAGCCTGCGCCAGATTTTTCGGATCTCGGGTAGTGGAGTGTCAGGGGTCACGCCCAGAACGGTGTAGGGATCCTTGGGCGCATCTGGAACGAAGCGCGCACGCAGGGCTTTGAACTGTGCATCGGTCTGGCCAAAAATCCGCGCCACATCCTCCAGAAACTCGTTCTCGTTGGGGTGATAGAACCCGTCCGCCATGGCGATGTGAAACAGCCCCTCCATGAGGTCGCACAGGGTGGTGCTGTCTTCGGCGAACATGCGAGCGATCTTGCGTGCGTATTCCTGATACCCGGCCACATCCGTCCGGGCCATGTTGAACACGCGCGCCGCGCCGGCCTCTTCCTCCGGCGGAATACGAAACACCTCGCGAAAAGCGGTCACCTCGTCGCGGGTCACCTGCCCGTCCGCCTTGGCCATCTTTGCGCCCAAGGCGATCACAGCAATCGCGAAGGCCACCGAACGTTCGGGCGGCGTGCGTAGCTTCTCAAAAACGGCCGTCAGGCTTTCACCTTTGGCAAGCGCGCTCAGCGCCTCGGATATGCGGGACCAGATCGACATGAGCGCACACTAGCGCGCCGAGTACGGACTGTCAGGTGCGACCATTCATTCCGGGGCCAGAATTTTCTGCATCAGCACAAGATCCAGCCAACGCCCCCATTTATGACCAACTTCCGGCATTCGGCCGACCGTCTCAAAACCGACCGCCGCATGAAAGGAAATCGCGCCCGGGTTCTCGGCCGAGATTCCAGCGACCAGAACATGCACGCCTTGCGATCGCGCCACCTCCTCCAAGGCTCGGATCAGCGCGCGACCCGCGCCCCGCCCCCGGCCTTCAGGAGCCAGCAGGATGGTGTGTTCCCGGCTGTGCGCATATCCGGGACCCGAGCGAAAACGGCCATAAGTCGCATATCCCGCGACACGGCCGTCAAGCTCGGCAACTTGGAACGCCAGCCCTCGCTCGTCGATATCGCGCGCGATTTCTTCGTGGCTTCGCTCGGTCGTGGTAAACGTGATCAGCGTCTCGCGGATGATCGAATTGGTGATCTCTGCAATTTCAGCCGCATCCCGGGGCAGAGCCGGGCGAATGATCATTCCAGCACCCGCGGTCCGTGCGGAGTTTCAAATTCAGCCCGCAAAGCCGCAGGCCCGGAATCGAAAACAACCTTGTCGAGCGGGCCGAGCAATTGCGCCAAATCCAGCGCGTCCGGGTGATAAACCACCAGCCGCCGCAGGAGGCAGCCACTGGCCCGCAGCATGCCAGCCGGATGCAGGTCACCTTGCCACTGAATCAAAGCGGGAAACAGGTTGTCGAACGGTAAACGCCCCGATCCTGGCACCGCCATCTTCCACCGCAACGCACCACGATCAAGGTCATGGATATCGCCAATGTCGATTGAGAATCCATCGACATAGGCCTGCATATCCGAAACCTGACAGACCCAGTTGGTGAGCCTCGGCGGCCCCGAGAAACGATCAAGATCAAACCAACGTGGCCGCCCAGGATCGGCAGCGTCCGGGTCAATCGCGATCGCTTCAAGATACAGGCCCTCGTCCAGCCCAAGAAGCTTGTTGTAGGTGCCGAATTTTCCATGTTTGCCACCGGGCATCATCGGAATACCCAAGGCATGCTCAACATGCGCGACCGCCTCGTCCAAAGTCGACGCGGCCACCGCCAGATGATCAAGCTCCATAATTGCGCCTCCAGCGTCCAAAACCGACCTCATGCCATCGGATACCATGAAAAGCCTGACTTGGGCACTTCGTCTGACACCAAACATCCCAGCGGGTGAATGCCCGAGGCCGCAGGCATCGCGAAAAAGGGGGCAGAAAGCCCCCCAAAGTCACAGTTCAGGCGCGCGCCTCGCGTATCAGGCGCAGAATGTCTTGTGCCGCCTCAGGGATGTTGGTCCCCGGCCCGAAGATGGCCTTGACCCCGTGATCATACAGGAACTGATAATCCTGCTGAGGGATGACGCCACCGCAGATAACAATGATATCTGCGGCGCCGGCCTTTTTCAGCTCTTCCACCAGTTGCGGTGCCAGCGTCTTGTGGCCCGCCGCCTGGCTGGAAATGCCAACCACATGCACGTCATTGTCGATCGCGTCCTGCGCGGCCTCGGCCGGGGTCTGGAACAGCGGACCGACGTCCACGTCGAAACCGATATCGGCGAACGCGGTGGCGATCACCTTTGCCCCGCGGTCGTGACCGTCCTGGCCCATCTTGACCACCAGAAGACGCGGGCGGCGGCCCTCTTCCTCGGCAAATTCCTCGATCGATTTCTGGATGGCGGCAAAGCCCTCGTCACCTTCGTAGGCTGCGCCATAGACACCAGCCAGCGTTTTCACTTCGGCCCGATGACGGCCGAATTCCTTTTCCATTGCCATGCTGATCTCTCCTACGGTTGCGCGGGCACGCGCGGCCTCGACGGCGGCTTCCAGCAGGTTGCCCCCCTCTTTCGCGCGCCGGGTCAGTTCGTCCAACACAGCCTGACAGGCGGCCTCGTCCCGGGTCGCGCGGATGCGTTCCAGCCGGGCGATCTGCGCCTCGCGGACGGCCTGGTTGTCGACCTCGAGGATCTCGATCGGGTCTTCCTTTTCCTTGCGGTACTTGTTGACGCCGACGATTACTTCTTCGCCACGGTCGATCATGGCCTGACGGCGCGCGGCGCTTTCCTCGATCCGCAGCTTGGGCATTCCGCTGGCAACCGCCTTGGTCATGCCGCCCATCTCCTCGACCTCTTCCATCAGGGCCCAGGCTTTTTCGACCAGTTCATTGGTCAGGCTTTCCACATAGTAGGAGCCGGCCAACGGATCGACCACATCGGTAACGCCGGTTTCCTCCTGCAACACCAACTGTGTATTCCGCGCAATTCGGGCCGAGAAATCGGTGGGCAGAGCAATCGCTTCGTCCAGCGCGTTGGTATGCAGCGACTGCGTGCCCCCCAACACCGCGCTCATCGCCTCATATGCGGTGCGGATCACGTTGTTGTACGGGTCTTGCTCCTGCAGCGAAACGCCCGAGGTCTGGCAATGGGTGCGCAGCATCTTCGAGCGGTCCGACTTGGCCCCGAATTCGGTCATCACCCGGTGCCACAGAGTACGCGCGGCGCGCAGCTTGGCGATCTCCATGAAAAAGTTCATGCCGATGGCAAAGAAGAACGACAGACGGCCAGCGAACTTGTCCACGTCCATTCCCGCGTCGATGGCTGCGCGCACATATTCGCGCCCATCGGCCAGGGTATAGGCCAGCTCCTGCACCAGGTTCGCCCCGGCCTCCTGCATGTGGTAGCCCGAGATCGAGATCGAGTTGAACTTGGGCATCTCGTTCGAGGTGTACTCGATGATGTCCGAGATGATCCGCATCGAGGGCTCGGGCGGGTAGATATAGGTGTTGCGCACCATGAACTCTTTCAGAATGTCATTCTGAATGGTGCCCGACAGAACCGACTTGTCATGGCCCTGCTCTTCGCCGGTGACGATGAAATTGGCCAGGATCGGGATCACCGCGCCGTTCATCGTCATCGAAACCGAGACCTGATCCAGCGGAATGCCATCGAACAGGATCTTCATGTCCTCGACGCTGTCGATGGCAACACCGGCCTTGCCCACATCACCCACCACGCGCGGGTGGTCGCTGTCATAGCCGCGGTGCGTGGCCAAATCGAAAGCTACCGAAACGCCCTGCTGACCGGCCGCGAGGTTGCGGCGGTAAAAGGCATTCGATTCTTCGGCCGTGGAAAAACCTGCATATTGGCGGATGGTCCACGGGCGGCCCGCATACATGGTTGCCTTCACACCGCGTGTGAACGGCCCGAAGCCGGGCAGCGACCCGATATGCGGCAGGTTATCGATGTCGTCCTGCGTATACAGCGGCTTGACCTCGATCCCCTCCAGCGTCGTCTTGGTGAGGTCTTCGACAGGGCGCCCACGCAACTCTTTTTCGGCCAGGGCGCGCCAATCCTTCGTATCGGTCATAGCGTAATCCTCTTGTCTGTTCCCGTCGCGGGCCCGAATGGCGCGCCGAGGGGCTGGGTATGAATATGGAAGGGCTGACCCGGCCCACGGCAGGTCCGATCATTCAAATTTTTGATCGTCGCACGCATTTCGCCGGTCGCATTCGCGGCAACTGGGTCTATATTCAAAGGAACAGGAGACCACATGACCCGCACGCTTGCCCTTGTTTTGTCAGCTTTTTTGCCTGTGACTGCCGTCGCCGCCGACGGTGCGGCCCCGGATGAAACCGCGTATATCCGGCCAGCCGGAGACAGCGATCTGAACGAGTTTCTGTGGACACACCGCCCCATAGTGGTGTTCGCCGATACGCCAGCCGATCCCCGGTTCCAGCAGCAGATCGACATGTTGCTGGAGGGCGAAGACATGATGCGTGACCGGGATGTCATCGTGCTGACCGACACCGACCCTTCGGCGCGATCCCCGATCCGGAGGCAACTGCGCCCGCGCGGGTTCGCGATGGTCTTCGTCGACAAGGACGGTGTGGTGAAGCTGCGCAAGCCCACGCCGTGGAGCGTGCGCGAGATCAGCCGGTCCATCGACAAGACCCCCCTGCGCGAACGCGAAGTCCGCGAGCGGCGCGAGGGGCGCTGACGACCCAGACCCGCCCGGCGCAAGGGGTCTGCCACGCCCGCCTCATCCGCACCGACGGTGCAGATCTCGGCAACACGGGCAAAACCCACATTTTCCGGGCAAGCGCACATGGGCGTTATTCGAACTCCATGATCACGTCATCGACGGCGAGGCTGTCGCCCGGACCGGCGTTGATCTTGGACACCACGCCCCGGCGCTCGGCGCGCAGGATGTTCTCCATCTTCATCGCCTCGACCGTGCACAGCGCCTGACCTTCCTGCACCTCTTGGCCGACCTCGACATCGATCTTCACGATCAGGCCCGGCATCGGGCACAGCAGCATCTTCGAGGTGTCTGGCGGCAGTTTCTCGGGCATCAGCTTGGCCAGTTCGGCAGCGCGCGGCCGGCGCACATGCACCTTCAGGTCCGCCCCCCGGTTGCGGATGCGGAACCCGCCCGAGATCTTGCCCACCTTCAGCACGAGCGGGCTGCCGTTCACGTCCAGAACCGCAAGTTGGTCGCCGGGAGTCCAGTCCGAGCTGACGCGGAGGGCGGCACCGCCCTCGAACTTGACCGTGGCGCCGTCGCGGTCTGCATTCACCTGCACGGCATATTCCTGCCCCTGCAGCGTGACCACCCAGCGCTTGCCGACTTTGCGTTCGTGGTTGTCCATCCGGCCCGAAACGCGGGTGCGGCGGATCTCGGCCACCCGGTGCATCGCCGCGCACGAGGCCGCAATGCGGCGCAGGTCGCCTTCGGGCAGTTCTACACCGTTGAACCCATCGGGGTATTCCTCGGCGATGAATGCGGTGGTCATGTCACCACTGACGAATTTGGGGTGATCCATCACCGCCGACAGGAACGGCAGGTTGTGGCCGATGCCTTCGACCTCGAAACTGTCCAGCGCCACGCGCATCGCCTCGATCGCCTGCTCGCGGGTCGGCGCCCAGGTGCACAGCTTGGCGATCATCGGGTCATAGTACATGCTGATCTCGCCGCCCTCATAGACGCCGGTATCGTTGCGCACGGCTGTCTCGCCACTGGGCGCATCGCCCTGCCATTTGCCGTTTTCCAGTAGCGGCCCCGCGGCCACCTCCTGCGGTGGACGATAGCGGGTCAGCCGCCCGATCGAGGGCAGGAAGTTGCGATAAGGATCCTCGGCATACAGCCGGTTCTCGATCGCCCAGCCGGTCAGCTTGACGTCATCCTGGGTGATCGACAGCGGCTCGCCCGCGGCGACCCGGATCATCTGTTCGACCAGATCGACACCGGTGATCAGCTCGGTCACCGGGTGTTCCACCTGCAGGCGGGTGTTCATTTCTAGGAAGTAGAAATTCTTGTCGCCATCCACGATGAATTCCACCGTGCCCGCGCTGGCGTACCCAACGGCCTTGGCCAGCGCCACGGCCTGCTCGCCCATCGCGCGGCGGGTCGCCTCATCCAGGAAGGGCGACGGGGCCTCTTCGACCACTTTCTGGTTGCGGCGCTGGATCGAGCATTCACGCTCGCCCAGATAGATGCCGTTGCCATGCGTGTCGCACAGAACCTGAATCTCGATGTGGCGCGGTTGCGTCACGAATTTCTCGATGAAGATCCGGTCATCGCCGAAGGAATTCGCCGCCTCGTTCTTGGAGCTCTGGAAGCCTTCGCGTGCCTCCTCGTCGTTCCAGGCGATGCGCATGCCCTTGCCGCCACCGCCGGCGCTGGCCTTGATCATCACCGGATAGCCGATCTGCTGGCTGATCTTCACCGCCTCGTCCGCATCCTCGATCAGGCCCATGTATCCGGGAACGGTGCTGACATCGGCCTCCTGCGCGATCTTCTTCGAGGTGATCTTGTCACCCATGGCCTCGATCGCCCCTTTCGGGGGTCCCACGAACACGACGCCTTCGGCCTCGAGCGCTTCGGCGAATTTCGCGTTTTCGGACAGGAAGCCATAGCCCGGATGCACCGCCTGCGCGCCGGTCTGGCGGATGGCGTCCATCACCTTGTCGATCACGATGTAGGACTGGTTCGCCGGCGGGGGGCCGATGTGAACCGCCTCGTCGGCCATTTCCACATGCAACGCGTGCTTGTCGGCATCCGAGTAGATGGCGACAGTGCCGATTCCCATTTTCCGAGCGGTCTTGATGACCCGGCAGGCAATCTCGCCTCGGTTGGCGATCAGGATCTTGTTGAACATGGAACGTCCTCTGTCTTTGTGTTCTGGACAAACGAAAACGCCGTTGCCGGGCTGATGCCCCGCAACGGCGTTCCGTCAAATGATGACCGGGACGGCGCGCGCCCCGGAAAACCGGTATCAGTTACAGTTGTTTTGCGTCTTGCAATACAGCACGTTGCCGGCTGCACCGACCGCAGCCCCAAGGATCGGGTCCGCGCTGAGAACCGCAGCCCCGACAGCCCCGACACCGCCGCCAAGCAGCGCCTGTTCCCCGGTTGAATCACCGCAGGCTGCCAACCCGCCACAGGTTGCGAGCGCAAGGAAAACTCGTGATATTCGCATGTATACTGCCCCTTTTGGTTTCTTGTCGAATTGAACAGCAAATGCCTGAAACGGGCTTTGTTATTCAATATCAAACGGGGTGAAACAGGGCTTTGCGCAGTTTTTTGCCGCCTTGGGTCCGCAGTACGGCCAAAGAAAAGCGCGGGCAGGTCTGTGTTGGAAACACGGTCCTGCCCGCGGAAGGAAGGGGTACGGAATAGTAGGTGCATGTGCGGCGCAGGCAAAGTCGAGCCGCACGGCCCGTTCACATTGCACAGCAAAAATGCGGCCGCCAACGGTTCAATTGCACGGCCGGAAATTCCGGCTGGAAATTGCCCATTCCCGGAAACGGCGCGCAGGTTCGTGCCGAAAGAGCCCGGTTTGCAACGGGTTCCGGCACAGACTTCAGCCATCACTGGGCGCCGACTGGACCGCATATCCGGTCGCCGCCGGATCGCGCTCCAAGCAGATGAACCCCTGATATTTGGCTGAAGGCTCATGCCGAACTATGCCTCCCCACCGAAGATATCGGGGAAGGATTGCCGCGCAGTCTCAAAGTCGATCTTCAGCAACGCATCATAGCTGGCCGGATCGAACGGATCCTCGGCAGGCACGACCTCGCGCCCAAACAGCCAGCTGAGGCGGCCAGCGTCCAGATTTCCGCGTTCAAACGGCTGATCTCCGAAATGCTCCCACAAAGCTTCGAGGAATGCCGTATCGGCACGCTTGTCCGCGGCTTTTCGGTCCCGAAAGCGTTCACGGCGGGTCAATGGCGTCACGCCCTTGGGGTTTGCCCGGCGGATCGTGAACTGGAAATCGGTTCCCGGCAGCCGTCCGGGGAATCCACGGTGCTTCAACATGCCAGCACCTCGTTCAAAAAACCGGTCCGCGACGGGCACCCGCGCAGGGATGAATGTGTCATGCGTATCTCCAAAGCCGCATCAGTTTCTCGGAATGCTCCGACGACATGAGATCGGGAAATCATGTTCAGAGTCCCTCCCAGATACATGCGGATTGCTCCAACCGGTAGGCTTCAAAATACTGCGTCGCGTCCGGAGACGAGTTGCCGAATTCCACCGGGCGGTCGGACAGCGAGATCACGACCCGCGCCGGGCTGAGTTGATGGTGCGCGACATAAGGAATGGCCAGTGTCTGACACAGATGCTCCATGTCGGTCGCGGCCACGTCATAGCCGATACCGCCCACCTCATCGCCAATCTTGGGCGCGACAAATCGAAACCGCAGCCAGAGTTCGCCCGGGTTGGTATCGACCAGAACGTCCTCAAGTGTCACCGGCTGGCCGGATGGAACCGGCAACAGGTTCCCGTCCTGCGCGATACCGGGCGATCCAAAACACATGAAAGCCAGAACAAGAGCGCGACCCCGGACCTGCCACAGGCAGGCTCCTCCTTCCGGGGTCGCAGGCGCCAGGATCATCTCCTGCGCTATTCCGTATCTGGTGGCTGGGATCATGAAACGGTTTTGTGTCAGCGGTCAATCGGGAACATTCGTGGATCGAACCGGGGCAAAGCGCCCCGGCGGATTACAGCGGAATGTTGTCGTGTTTCTTCCAAGGGTTCTTCAACTGCTTGTTACGCAGGCTGGCAAAGGCCCGCGACACACGGCGGCGCGTCGAATGCGGCATGATCACCTCGTCGATGAAGCCGCGTTCGGCGGCGACAAACGGGTTGGCGAACCGATCCTCATAGTCCTGGGTGTGCTTCGCGATCTTGTCCGGATCTCCCAGATCGGCGCGGTGGATAATTTCGGTTGCACCCTTCGCGCCCATCACCGCGATTTCGGCGGTGGGCCAGGCATAGTTGAAATCACCGCGCAGGTGCTTTGACGCCATGACGTCATAGGCGCCGCCGTAAGCCTTGCGGGTGATCACGGTCACCTTGGGCACAGTCGCTTCGCCATAGGCAAACAACAGTTTGGCGCCATGTTTGATGACACCGCCATATTCCTGACTGGTGCCGGGCAAAAAGCCGGGAACGTCCACCAGGGTCAGGATCGGAATCTCAAAACAGTCGCAGAACCGTACAAACCGTGCGGCCTTGCGGCTGCTGTCAATGTCCAGACACCCCGCCAGGACCATCGGCTGGTTTGCCACCACGCCGACGGTCTGCCCCTCAAGCCGAATGAAACCAGTGATGATGTTTTTCGCGAAATCCTCCTGGATTTCATAGAAATCACCCTCATCGGCTACCTTGGTGATCAGTTCCTTCATGTCGTAGGGGGTGTTGGGGTTTTCCGGGACCAGCGTGTCCAGAGAAGTCTCGATCCGCCCCGGCTCGTCAAAAAACGGGCGCACAGGCGGCTTTTCCCGGTTGTTGAGCGGCAGGAAGTCGACCAGCCGCCGCACTTCGGCCAGCGCTTCGACATCGTTTTCGAAAGCGCCATCAGCCACACTGGACTTCTTGGTATGGGTCGATGCTCCGCCCAGTTCCTCGGCGGTGACGACCTCGTTGGTGACCGTCTTCACCACGTCGGGGCCAGTCACGAACATGTACGAGGTGTCTTTGACCATGAAGATGAAGTCGGTCATCGCCGGGCTGTAGACCGCGCCACCGGCACAGGGACCCATGATCACCGAGATCTGCGGCACCACACCCGAGGCCATGATGTTGCGCTGGAACACCTCGGCATAGCCCGCCAGCGAGGCGACACCTTCCTGGATTCGCGCCCCTCCCGAGTCGTTGATGCCGATTACAGGCGCGCCGTTCTGCATGGCCATATCCATGATCTTGCAGATCTTCTGCGCATGCGTTTCCGACAGAGACCCGCCAAACACCGTAAAGTCCTGGCTGAACACATAGACCATGCGGCCATTGATCGTACCCCAGCCGGTCACAACGCCATCCCCGGCAGGTTTTTGTTTTTCCATGCCGAAATCGGTGCAGCGATGGGTCACGAACATGTCGAACTCTTCAAAGCTGCCCTCATCGACCAGCAGCTCGATCCGCTCGCGCGCCGTCAGCTTGCCCCGCGCATGCTGCGCATCGATCCGTTTTTGCCCGCCACCCAGGCGCGCGTCCTCACGGCGGTTTTCAAGCTCGGCAAGGATGTCCTTCATCACGATTTTCCCCTGTCAAATTTGTGGCGACAATATAGATTGCTCCGCATCACCCAAAGGCCTTTTCGGCAAATTTGCAAAATTTTGGCAATTACATTTCTGGGAATTGCAAATCAGTTAATGTTTGTGCATCGGCATGGCCTTTCCCGAATACCGGAACTATGAGTGAACCATGCAGTTCAGTTCCACGTCTACGCACCGCTCTCCGCCCAAGCTGCTAACGCTTGTCCTGCTGTCGGGATTGTCGGCGCTCAGCATGAACCTGTTCCTTCCCAGCCTGCCTTTCATGGCGGTGTATTTTGAGGCCGACTACAAGGTCATGCAGCTGTCGATTGCGTTGTATCTGCTGATCAACGCCGTTCTGCAGATCCTGATCGGTCCGATCGCCGACAAGGCCGGGCGGCGGCCGGTGCTGCTGTGGGGGCTGGTGCTGTTTCTGCTGGCAACGCTGGGGTGCATCTACGCCCCAAACGTCGAGACATTTCTTGCCTTCCGCATGGGGCAGGCCGTTATCGTCGTGGGGATCGTCCTCAGCCGTGCAGCGGTGCGCGACATGTATGACCAGGATCAGGCCGCATCCATGATCGGTTACGTCACTATGGGCATGGCCGTCGTGCCGATGATCGGACCCGCCATCGGGGGTATTCTGGAGGAAAGTTTTGGCTGGAAGGCCAATTTCTGGCTGCCTTTCGGACTGGCCGCCTTCGCGCTGGCGCTGACCTATCATGACTTCGGAGAAACCTCGGCCAAGAGCGGCAAAACCCTGATCCAACAGTTTCGGGAGTATCCCGAACTGCTGACCTCTCCGCGGTTCTGGGGGTATTCGCTGTCATCCGCGTTGTCGTCTGGCGCGTTCTTCGCCTATCTGGGCGGCGCGCCTTTCATCGGCACCGAGATCTTTGGCCTGACCGCCGCCGAAGTCGGAATCTATTTCGGCGCCCCTGCCGTCGGTTACTTCTTCGGGAACTTCATCAGCGGCCGGTACTCGGTACGCTATGGCGTGAACCGGATGGTGCGCTGGGGCTGCTGGCTGAACGCAATCGGCGTCGCGTTGTCGGCGGTTCTGTTTCTGGCGGGCTGGGGCTCGGCGCTCAGCTTTTTCGGGTTCATGACATTCGTCGGCCTGGGCAACGGCATGTCGATCCCGAATGCAACCGCCGGATCGCTGTCCGTGCGGCCACATCTGGCTGCGACCGCATCCGGGCTAAGCGGCGCGATCATGCTGGGCGGCGGCGCAGCTCTCAGCGCCCTGGCCGGTGCGATGCTGACCAATGAAACCGGCGCCATGCCGCTGTTGTGGTTGATGTTGGCCACATCGGTTCTGGCCATCGTCGCGATCAGCAGCGTGATCTGGCGGGAACGTCAAATCGGCATCTAGCCATCTTGCACCCGGAACTTTGCAAAGTTAGCCTGCGCAGGCGGAATAACTGCAAAGAAAACCCGATGGCCACTCAGAAACTCTACGCAGGTGCAAAGCTGCGCGAAATGCGGACGCGTCTGACGCTGACGCAAAAGGAATTTGCCGCCAAGCTGGGTGTTTCCCTGCCCTATCTGAACCAGATGGAGAACAACAACCGGCCGATCTCGACCACGGTTGTTCTGGCGCTGGCGCAGGAATTCGGCATGGATGTAACCGAGCTGAGCACCGGCGACAGCGAGCGTCTGGTCTCGGACATGCGCGAGGCGTTGGCCGATCCTGTCTTTGCGGATGCCATCCCCCCTCTGGCGGACCTGCGGCTAACGGCGTCCAATGCCCCCGCATTGGCGCGGTCCTTCATCGAGCTGCACAAAGCTTACCGGCAGACCCACGAGAGGCTCGCCTCGCTGGACGAGGCCCTCGGACGCGAGGATGCCCGCATTCAGGCCAGCCCGTGGGAAGAGGTGCGCGATTTCTTTCACTACTGCGACAACTACATCGACGCGGTCGATCGGGCCGCTGAACGGTTCGCCGCCCGCGCCGAAGGACCGGGAGGCATTCGGCAGGCAGCACTGGACAGCCTGAAGGAACGCGGGGTTCAGGTGATGTTCGAAGACATTCCGGCCCTGCGCAGCTATGACAACGCTACAAAGACTTTGCGCCTGTCCTCGCGCGTTGCGCCGCAGACCCAAGTCTTTCAACTGCTGCTGCAGGTCGCACTGATCAGCCAGGACAAACTGCTAGAGGCCACGCTGGATTTTGCCAAGTTTCAAAGCGACGAAGCCCGCTCGATCGCCAAGATCGGCCTCGCAAACTATTTCGCCGGCGCGTCGCTGATGCCCTACACTGCCTTTCTGTCAGCGGCGCAGGAGGACCGGCACGATCTTGAATTGCTGAGCAACCGGTTCGGCGCTTCGATCGAACAAGTCGCCCACCGCTTGTCCACGCTGCAGCGACCGGGCGCCAAGGGCATCCCGTTCTTCTTTGTGCGGGTCGATCAGGCGGGCACGATCACCAAACGCCATTCGGCCACCCGGCTACAATTTGCGCGGTTCGGCGGGGCCTGCCCGCTTTGGAACGTCCACCGGGCCTTTGAAACGCCCGGTCATTTCCTGCTCCAATTGGCGGAAACACCCGACGGGGTTCGGTATATCTCGATCGCGCGGGACGTGTCGAAATCGGGCGGGTCCTTCGGCGCGCCAGTGCGCCGTTATGCCATCGCCCTTGGGTGTGAGGTCCGGCACGCCGAAGCACTGGTCTATGCCGACAATCTAGATATCAACAACACCAGCGCCTACGAACCGATTGGGATTTCCTGCCGCATCTGCGAACGCCAGACCTGCCACCAACGGTCCGTCCCACCGCTGGAGCGCCGACTGAAGATCGACGCCCATACGCGCGGCACGCTGCCCTACGAAGTTACCTGAGCCGAACAACGGAAAAGGGCAGGATCAGTTCCCGCCCTTTTTTGGCTCACGCTTTGCTCAGGATCGACCAGATCTGGTCCTTGAGCGCGGCCCGCTTTTTGCGCAGTTCGCCCTCGGCCAGGTCTTCCATCGGCTCAACATTGGTTTCCGCCCGATGCACCATACGGTTGAGTTCGTGATATTCGTCCGCAAGCCGGGCGAAATGGGCATCGGTCTGCTTGAGCTGGCTCATCAGTTCAACCTTGTCCGGGAATTCCTCGGCCAGTTCATGCGGGGTATGGGACATTCCTGCTCGCTCCTTGAGTTTGGTTTCGCACTACAGCTAGACCCTAATACCAAAGCTGACTTTGACTCGGATCAATTGGAAGGGGAATGTTTCCCTCGCGGTCGCATCCCCCTTACCGACAATGCATTCAACGCTGCGCCTCGGCCCATTTGGGGTGGATCCACGGCCGGTCATTGGACCGGGGCAGCGGGTCTTTGCCCAGCAAATGATCCGACATCTTTTCGCCCACCATAATCGACGGCGCGTTCAGGTTGCCGTTGGTGATCTGCGGGAACACCGAGCTGTCCGCCACACGCAACCCATCCACCCCGATGACACGGCCCTGCGGGTCGACGACCGCGTTTGGGTCGTCCGCCCGCCCCATGCGGCAGGTGCCGCAGGGGTGATAGGCGCTCTCGGCATGTTCGGCGATGAAAGCGTTCAGTTCTTCGTCGGTCTGCACGTCCGCACCGGGCTGGATCTCTTTGCCCGCATAGGGTTTGAACGCGTCCTGGCCGAAAATCTCGCGGGTCAGGCGGATGCAGGTGCGGAAATCCTCCCAGTCCTGCTCGGTGCTCATGTAGTTGAAGTGGATCACCGGCGCGTCCTCGGGCTTGGCCGAGCGCAGCGTCACCGCCCCGCGCGAGGGTGAACGCATCGGCCCGACATGCGCCTGGAAGCCATGCCCCTCGGCTGCGGCCTTGCCGTCATAACGCACGGCGATGGGCAGGAAGTGGTACTGGATATCCGGGTACTCGACCCCTGGCTTCGACCGGATGAACGCCGCGCTTTCAAATTGGTTCGACGCGCCAAGACCGGTCTTGGTGAACAGCCACTGCGCCCCGATCAGGCCCTTGCCGAAAAGGTTCCAGTATTTGTACAGCGTGATCGGCTGCAGCGAGGCCTGCTGGATATACAGTTCCAGGTGATCCTGCAGGTTCGCGCCCACGCCGGGCCGGTCGGCGACCACGTCGATGCCGTGCTCGGCCAGATGCGCGGCCGGTCCGATCCCCGACAACATCAGAAGCTTGGGCGAGTTGATCGACGAGGCCGCCAGCACCACCTCGCGCCGGGCGCGCACGATCTGCGTGCGGCCACCGCGGATCAGTTCAACCCCGGTTGCGCGGCCGCCCTCGATCACGACGCGCGTGGCGAGGCCCCGGACGATGTCACAGTTTGGCCGTTTCAGCGCGGGCTTCAGATAGGCATTGGCCGCCGACCAGCGCCGCCCTTTCCAGACGGTCTGCTCCATCGGGCCGAAGCCTTCCTGTTTCTCGCCGTTGTAGTCGTCGGTCAACTCGTAGCCCGCCTGCCGCCCGGCCTCGACGAAGGCCTTGAACAGAGGGTTCTTGCGCGGCCCTCGCGACACATGCAGCGGGCCGTCGGTTCCGCGCCATTTCGGGTCACCGCCATGGCCACCGTCGTGCCAGCTTTCCATCCGTTTGAAATAAGGCAGAACATCCGCAAAGGACCAGCCATCCGCGCCCATATCGGCCCAGGTGTCAAAGTCGCGCGCATGGCCGCGCACATAGACCATCCCATTGATCGAGGACGACCCCCCGATCACCTTGCCACGCGGGCAGGCCAGCCGCCGGTTGTTCAGGTGGGGTTCGGGCTCGGACTGATAACCCCAGTCATAGATCGGCATGTTCATCGGATAACTCAGCGCCGCCGGCATCTGGATGAACGGCCCGGCATCGGTGCCGCCATGCTCGATCACCAAAACCGAGGCCCCTGCCTCGCTCAGACGATAGGCCATCGCGCATCCGGCGGATCCGGCGCCGACGATGACGAAATCTGCTTCCATGGTCGTGTCTCCATTGGTCCCGACCGGTGGCGCGGGATGTCCCGTGCGTTGCCACCGGTGGGCGTATCTTCAAAATGCGAAAGAGGTCATTCGCCGCGCGGGAAGCGCTGGCTTTCCTCGAGGTTGTCCAGATTCATGTGGTTGCGCATGTAGCGCTCGGACGCTTGCTGCAGCGGCTGATAATCCCACGGGTAATAGCCGCCCTGCCGCAGCGCCTCGTACACGACCCAGCGGCGCGCCTGGCTGGCGCGCACCTCGGCGTCGAACCGGTCCAGATCCCAGCGCGCCTCGGACTTGGTGCGCAGGGTTTGCAGCGTACCGGCGTGCTCGGGCTTGCCGGCCAGGTTTTCAAGCTCGTGCGGGTCGGCTTCGAGGTCGAACAGCTGATCGGGGTCCAGCGCGCAGCGGTTGTATTTCCACTTGCCATAGCGCATCGACACCAGCGGGGCATAAGACGCCTCGGCCGCGTATTCCATCAGAACCGGCGCCGCGCGCTCGGTGCCGTTGGCCAGCGGCACCAGGCTTTCGCCATCCGTCCACGGAGCGATCTCCGCCATGTCCACCCCCGCCAGTTCACCCAGCGTCGGGGTCACGTCGATCGTGGAAACGGGGGTGTCGATGCGGCCCGTCGGCAGGTCCGGCGCCGAGATCATCAGCGGCACCCGGGCCGAGCCTTCGTAGAAGTTCATCTTGAACCAAAGGCCCCGCTCGCCCAGCATGTCGCCGTGGTCCGAGACGAAGAGGATGATCGCCTCCTGCCGGGTGGACTCCAGCACTTCGAGAATCTCGCCGATCTTGTCGTCCAGATAGGTGATGTTGGCGAAATAGGCCCGGCGCGAGCGGCGGATGTCTTGTTCGGTGATGTCGAAACTGCGCCAGTCATTGGCGTCGAAGATGCGCTGGGAATGTGGATCTTGGTTTTCATAGCCAAGATCGCCGACCTCGGGCAGCAGGTGCTCGCATTCCTCGTACAGGTCCCAGTATTTGCGCCGCGCAACATAGGGGTCATGCGGGTGGGTGAAGCTGACGGTCACGCACCACGGGCGGTCATCCTTGCCGCGGGCCAGATCATACAGCTTGGCCTTGGCGTGATAGGCGACCTCGTCGTCATACTCCATCTGGTTGGTGATCTCGGCCACGCCGGCCCCGGTGACCGAACCCATGTTATGATACCACCAGTCGATGCGCTCGCCCGGTTTGCGGTAATCCGGGGTCCAGCCGAAATCGGCCGGATAGATGTCGGTGGTCAGGCGGTCCTCGAACCCGTGCAGCTGGTCGGGGCCGACGAAATGCATCTTGCCCGACAGGCAGGTGTAATAGCCCGCGCGGCGCAGGTGATGGGCATAGGTCGGGATGTCGCTGCGGAACTCGGCCGCGTTGTCATAGACCCCCGTGCGCGAAGGCAACTGGCCCGACATGAAGCTGGCCCGCCCAGGCGCACACAGCGGCGAGGCCGTATAGGCATTGGCAAACCGCGTTGACCGCGCCGCCAGTTTCTTGAGGTTGGGCGCGTGCAGCCACTCGGCGGGACCGTCGGGAAAGAGAGTACCGTTGAGCTGATCCACCATCAGGATCAGAATGTTGGGTCGTGTCATTTTTCGGCCTCGAGCAAGGTCGTCAGGACGCGCATGGCGTGGGAAACCGCCAGTTGCGGTTCCTCGGGCGCGGACAAAGCGGCGCGGATGTACAGACCGTCGATCAGAGCGATCATGTTCTCGGCCGCTTCGACCGGGTCCTTCATCAGCGGGCGCAACGCGTGGATCAGGTTGGACCGAATCCGCGCCTGATAGATCTGCCACAGGCGCAGCGCGTCATCGTTGGTCTGGGCCAGAACGTAAAAGGTCATCCACGCGGCGATCACGTCGGGCGTAAAGCAGGACGGCGCGAAACAGGCGCGGATGATGGCCTGGGCGCGCTGGTCCGGCGCCGCGGCTTTCAACTCAGCCCGGGCTTCGGCGCCGAAATCGCCAAGGATGCGCCGCATCGCCGCCAGAAAGATCTGGTCTTTCCCCCCGAAGTAATGGTGCGCGAGGGCGCTGGACATGCCGGCGCGCTTGGCGATCTGACTAACGGTTACATCCAGAGACTTCTTGGACCCCAACTCGGCAATCGTCGCCCTGACGATCGCATCGCGCCGGATCGGCTCCATTCCGAGTTTTGGCATAACCGCCCCCAAACCTAGTCTCAACAGAACAAACGCTAAGGGCTTTTTATTGACTCGTCAATCAATAACGTTGCCCTTGGGGGCTCCGGGGCTTTTACAGCTTGGGGGCAAGGCTTGGAGGGGTCAAGCCACTGCGGTTCAGAACGGCCTCGCGCCAGGTTATGAAACTGACCGCTGCGAGGATCAGCGTCCCCCCGGCCACGACCCAGATATCGATGCCCTCTTGAAACACGAGCGCACCCAGAAGCGTGGCCCAGATCAGCTGCAGGAAGGTGACCGGCTGGGTCACCGCGACGGGTGCAGCCTGCAAAGCCAAGGTCATGAAATAGTGCCCCGCCGTTGCAAAACTGGCGATCATGAACAGCACGCCGATGTCGCGCAGGCTGGGCGGAGTCCAGACGGCGATCGCAAAAGGGATAAGAAACAACGTCGTCCAGATCGACAGATGCGCCACAACAACCGAAGGCCGCACGTCCTGCACCATCGCTTTGGCCAGCAGGTACGACCCCCCCAACATCAGCGAGGTGCCCAGCATCGCCAGATGTCCGGCGGAAATCTCGCGGAACCCGGGTCGTAGAATGATCACAGCGCCCACGATGGCGACAAGAACGGCCGCGATACGGCGAAAGGCCATCGTCTCGCCCAGAAAAAGCGCGGCGCCCAAGGTCACATAGACCGGCGTCAGGTAGTTCATCGCAGTCACTTCCGCCAGCGGGATACGGGTCATCGCAAAGAACCACAACATGACCCCGACCGCATGTATGGCCCCACGCAGTCCAAACAAGGCGATATGCCGGCGGGTCAGATGCGTGGTCAGGATCGCCCGCATGGCTGGCAGCAGAAAGACCAGCCCCAAAGCATAACGCAGGAACGCAGCCTCAATCGGATCCATCGAGGTACCCAGAGATTTGACCAAGGCTGTCATCGCCACAAAAGACAGCCCAGCGCTGAACATCCAGAACATTCCGGCAAGCGGGCGGGATTGGGTGGCGATCGTTGTCATGGGTCCGGTTGAACACGGAAACCCGGCGACGAACAAGCCTCTACATTGCGACCAGCTTCCAGGCGATCGCCAACATGACGATACCAATCAGCACATCCAGCACCTGCCATGCCCTGGGCCTTGCGAAAATGGGAGACAGCACCCGGGACCCATATCCCAGAGAGAAGAAGAAAACGAAACTGGCGGACATGGCGCCGATGGCGAAACCCATCCGGTCTTCATACTGCGCCGAAATCGAACCGATCAGCACCACCGTGTCCAGATAGACATGCGGATTGAGCCAGGTGAAAGCCAGAACGGTCAGCAAGGCCGCGCGCAGACTTGTACGCTTCGCCTCTCCGACCTCAAGCGCGGCGCCGCCGCGCCAGGCTGACGCCAGACTGCGCAGTCCGTACCACGTCAAGAACAGCGCGCCGCCGTATCGCATCATCGGCTCGAACCACGGCGCCGCAGTTGCCAGGCTGCCGAAACCCGCGACACCTGCGGCGATCAGAATGGCGTCCGACACGGCGCATGTCAGGCACAACACAAAAACATGCTCGCGCCGGAGCCCCTGCCTGAGGACAAACGCATTCTGAGCGCCGATTGCCAGGATCAAACTGAAGCCAAGCGCAAAGCCGGCGATGACGGATGTAGACATGGACCCTCCTGTTCAGGTCCGTTGACTACGCGACAGATACGCATGTATCAAATTAAAGAGAATGAGCCATAATTAGTCTTTCTAATGCACTTGGACCCACATCACCTGGCCGCGTTGGCCGCTATTCTGCGGCATGGCAGCTTTGACGCCGCCGCTGCGGAACTTGCAGTAACGCCATCTGCGATTTCGCAACGGATCAAGGCGCTGGAGGATCGGGTCGGCGTATCGTTGATTCACCGCGGCACACCCTGCACCGGAACCCCGGCTGGCTTGCGGCTTGCCCGCCATGCCGAAGACATCGGCCTGCTTGAAGCGCAACTCAATCGCGAGCTTTCGCTGGAACAGGGCACAGGCCCCACCCGGGTCAGGATCGCGGTTCCGGCGGATGTTCTGTCCACCTGGTTCATAGACGCGATGGCAGCCGTTGGTGATATGCTGTTTGACCTTGTGATCGACGATCAGGATCACTCGGCAGAATGGTTGCGGCGTGGAGATGTCAGCGCTGCCATCTCGGTCGGCGGGCAGACCGTCCCGGGATGCGATTCCATTGCCCTCGGCACGCTCAGATACCTGCCGACGGCAAGCCCCGAGTTCATGGCTCGTTGGTTCTCTGGCGGAGTGAATGCTCAGAGCCTGTCGCAGGCACCCTGCCTGACCTTCAACAGGAAGGATGCCCTGCAAAAGGCCTGGATGCATGCGCAAACGGGTAGCCGGCTGTCTCCGCCGACCCACTTTCTGCCCTCGTCTCACGGGTTCGTAGCCGCTGCTGCCGCAGGTTTGGGTTGGGGGATGAACCCCGCGCATCTGGTCCAAAGCGCGATCGCGGATGGCCGTCTGCGCGAGCTTGTGCCCAACACCCCGTTGGATGTGCCTCTGACCTGGCAGGTCGGGCGTATCCTTGCACCGGCGCTTTCACCGTTGACGCGAGCGGTCCGGAAAGTTGCGGCGCAAGTGCTGGCAAACCCGTAACACCACGCTGTGATCGATGGCTCAGGTGGCGCGTTCCGCATCCTTCCGCTGCGGCGTGACCAGACGATAGCATGCGATTGCCGACCAGAAGCTGCACAGGGTGAGGAAAGCGACCGCCAGTGCGACCTCGTTCATATGCGCAACCGCCGCCAACCCGGCCGACCCGACAATCGCCACGAGTCTGCAAATGCTCTTGATCGCGGCCGACGCCTTGACCCGCTGTTCCTTGGGCGCGGTGTCGATGAAATACAGCTTGCGCGCACTGCCGATGCCGGTTGTCGCGACGGTCGCCACGAACAGGGCGATCGCGTGCAAGTGAACGTCGTGGTCAAGGTGCAAACAGTGAACCGCAACCAGAACGACGCCCGTCACCCCCACCATCAACGACCCGGCCACCATGACCGCCCGGTGTGACTTCATGTTCACGAGCTGCCACAGGGGCGCGGCGACCAGATAGCCGGTCGCCGACGAAATGATCAACGCCGTCAGTCCCTTGGCCGATCCATGATGCGCCTCGGCTGCGATCAATGCAAAGAACGGCACCGACAGAGAAACCCCGACCAGCGGCAACCGCATGGTCAGATACCGTCGGAACCAGGCGAATTCGAACATGGCCCGAGCGTCCGACAGGAACTGCCCCGCCGCTCGACGACCGGTTTGCGCCTGGGGTTGCGACCGCGACAGTTCGGCCAGGGCAAGAATGGACAATCCGGACAGCACAAAGAACCCGGCAGACACCGCGATCACGGTCGAGTGACGCGAGAATGGCGGGTTGTCCGAAGTCAGATGATGCAGCGTCAGTGTCAGCCCGATGGCCCCAAGCCCCCCTGCCCCCAGTTGAAGATAGCTCATCCAGATCCGGGATTTCGAGCGCAGGTGATCCCCCCAAAGGTCAGTGAACATCAGCGCCTGGACCTCTTCGATCATGCCGATTGCAAAGAAGGCTAGGACGAAAGCCGCAGCCACCACGGGCGAGCCCCCGATCGCCGCAACCACGATGGCTGCCAGAAGGCACGCACCAATCGCGACCTCGGTCAGGGCAATGGAACGTTTCTTCTGCTGCTTCGCGGACACAGGGACCGCAAAGAACATGTCCGAAATCATGTTGCCTGCCTGACGCACGGAAACCAGCGCCCCGGCAAGAAACATGGGCATCTCCAATGAGACCGCCAGAAACGGCAAGACGATCGAAGGGCTGCCCATCGTCCACGCGACCTGGGACAGCACGCTTTGGCTTGCCAGAACCGGCACATTTCGCCGCTCCAATTCCGTGGATTTGCCTGTCATGTCCTGTCGTGCCGGCCCCGACCTGTCTGTCGCAAGGTCTCTGCCAGCTCCTTTGTGCGCGGTTCAACCCTAAGGGTATGCGCAGGACCCATATGCGCCAAGGACCAACTGCGACGCAGGCAAAAAAAGAAACCCGGCCGTGTTCGGCCGGGCTCCAAAAACAACCGAGTGCGACGCTTAGAGTTGCGCCATCACCTCGTCGGTGGCCTCGAAATTGGTGGTCACGCGCTGAACGTCGTCATCGTCTTCTAGCGCCTCGACCAGCTTCATCAGGCGCTGCATGTCCTCAAGGCCCAGTTCGGTGGTGGTCGTGGGTTTCCACACCAGCTTGGTGGATTCAGATTCACCCAGAGCCGCCTCGAGCGCACTGGAAACTTCGTTCAGGTCGGTATCCGCACACCAGATGATATGACCGTCTTCCGAGCTTTCCACATCCTCTGCCCCAGCCTCGATGGCCGCCTCGAAGATCGTGTCGGCATCGCCCGCCGATGCGGGATAAATCACTTCGCCTTTCCGGTCGAACATGAACCCGACCGAGCCGGTCTCGCCCAGGTTTCCGCCATTCTTGGAAAAGGTCGACCGCACGTTCGACGCAGTGCGGTTGCGGTTGTCGGTCATCGCCTCGACGATCACGGCCACACCGTTGGGACCGTAGCCTTCGTACCGGATTTCTTCGTAATCCTCACCGTCGCCCGCCTGGGATTTCTTGATCGCGCGTTCGATCACGTCCTTCGGCACCGAGTTCGACTTGGCCTCTTTGACCGCCAGACGCAAGCGCGGGTTCTTGTCGGGATCGGGGTCGCCCATCTTGGCGGCCACGGTGATCTCTTTCGACAGCTTGGAAAACAGCTTGGACCGCGCGGCGTCCTGGCGCCCCTTGCGGTGCTGGATGTTGGCCCATTTTGAGTGGCCTGCCATGTCGCGTCCTCGTAATCGTGATTGCGTATTCGCCGCACATATAGACTTTTGCGGGGCAAAGGATCAAGACACCCGCTTGCTCGTGCAGTCAGCGCGTTTATGGTGGCCCAATGACGACAGATCAGATCATTCTCTTTGCACTCTTTATTACGGTATTCGGTCTGCTGCTTTGGGGGCGGTTCCGCTATGACCTTGTGGCGTTTGCCGCCTTGATGGTCGGCGTGATCCTGGGCGTTGTTCCGGTTGACAAAGCCTTTGCAGGGTTTGGCCATCCGGCCACGATCATCGTGGCGCTGGTGCTTGTGGTCTCGGCCGGGTTGGTGCGGTCGGGTGCGGTGTTCCTGATCACCCGCACGCTGGTCGATGCCTCGCGGGGTCTGGGTGCGCATATCGCGCTGATGGGCGGGATCGGAGCGGTTCTGTCCGCCTTCATGAACAACGTGGCGGCGCTTGCGCTGCTGATGCCTGTCGACATTCAGACCGCGCGCAAGGCGGGGCGTTCAGTTGGGCTGACGCTGATGCCGCTGAGCTTTGCCACCATTCTGGGCGGCATGGCCACGTTGATCGGCACACCGCCCAACATCATCATCGCGTCGATCCGACAGGAAACCCTGGGCGAGCCGTTCCACATGTTCGATTTCGCCCCGGTTGGCGGGCTGGCGGCCATCGCAGGTCTGGCCTTCGTCGCCCTGATCGGCTGGCGACTGATCCCCAACCGCGGCGAACAGACCGAGAGTTCGGAAACGCTGGCGGAATATATCGCTGAACTGACAATCCCGGCCGAGTCACCCCATATCGGCAAGCGCGTCGCCGAGCTGGACGAGGTGGCCGAGAAATCCGACGTCGCCATCATCGGCCTGATCCGGGACGGCAAGCGCCGCTATGGCCGGGCGGCAAACGCGATCCTTCAGGAAGGTGACGCTCTGGTGCTGGAAGCCAGCCCCGAGGCGCTGGACGAGTTCCGTGCCGCGCTGAACCTGGATTTCTCGGATGCCCGCCGGCAAGAGCTGCTGACCGCGGCCGGCGACGGGTTGGAGGTGATCGAAGTCGTCGTACCCGAAAGCGCCCGCATCAATGGCCGAACGGCACAGGGGCTGGGGCTGGCCTGGCGGCAGAACACGATCCTGATGGGCATTTCCCGCCAGGGCCGGCGCATCACCCAACAGGTCCGCAAGACCGAGGTACAGCCGGGCGACATCCTGCTGTTGCTGTGCCCGCGCGACCGGGGCGCGGACGTGACCGAGTGGCTCGGCTGCCTGCCTCTGGCCCAGCGCGGCCTGAACGTGACCGCGAATGACAAGGCGTGGCTGGCGATCGGCTTGTTCGCCGCTGCCGTTCTGGCCGCCAGCATCGGCCTGATCTACCTGCCGATCGCGCTGGGGCTTGTGGTGATCGCTTATGTGCTGACCAAGATCATCCCGATCACCGAGATCTACAATCAGATCGAATGGCCGGTCGTGGTCCTGCTAGGCTCGATGATCCCGCTGGGCAGCGCGCTGGAAAGCTCGGGCGGGACGGAACTGATCGCGAACGCGCTGGTCCAACTGACCGACGGCCTGCCGGCATGGGCCATCCTGACGGTTCTGATGGTCGTGACCATGACGCTGTCGGACGTGCTGAACAACACAGCAACCGCCATCGTGGCCGCGCCGGTGGGCATCCAGATGGCGCGCACGCTCGAGGTTTCACCCGATCCGTTCCTGATGACGGTGGCGGTGGCCGCCTCGGCGGCGTTCCTCACCCCGATCGGGCACAAAAACAATACGCTGGTGCTGGGGCCCGGCGGCTATCGTTTTGGCGACTATTGGCGTATGGGCCTGCCGCTGGAAATTCTGATCGTGGCGGTTTCGGTCCCGGCGATCCTCGTGTTCTGGCCGCTGTGAGGGCTTGCGTGACTGCCGGACCGCGCGCTAAGGGCAGCGCATGAAACGCTTTCTGATCCTGCAGCTGCGCCCCGAGACCGATGCCTCGGACGCCGAATATGCCTCGATCCTGAACCGGTCCGGGCTGACACCCGAGCGTACCCACCGCATCCGTCTGGATTGCGAGGCCCTGCCCGAAGGTCTTGACGTGACCGACTATGCTGGCGTGATCGTGGGCGGCGGGCCGGGCTGCGTCAGCGACGACCCGGCCAGCAAATCTCAGATGGATGCCCGAATCGAGGGCGCGATCATGGGGCTGATGCCGCAGATCACGGCGCACGATCATCCTTTCATGGGCTGCTGCTATGGCCTGGGCATTCTGGCCGCGCATCTGGGCGCGCCGGTCAGCAAGGACCGCTATGGCGAGCCGGTCGGCCCGTCGCGCTGCCACCTGACCGAGGATGGCGCCCGCGACCCGCTGACCGCCGGGCTCGAGCCCGACTTCGATGCCTTCGTCGGTCACAAAGAGGCAGTGCAGGCCCTGCCCGCGGGCTGCGTGCATCTGGTCGCGTCAGACCCCTGCCCGTTCCAGATGATCCGCTGGGGCCAGAATGTCTATGCCACGCAGTTCCACCCCGAAGCCGACGCCAAGGACTTTGAACAGCGCATCCACATCTACAAGGACCACGGCTATTTCCGTCCCGAGGACGCCCAGCCGCTGATCGAACGCTGCCACGCGGCCGAGGTCACGCAGCCCGGCGAAATCCTGCGCCGTTTCGCCCAGCGCTACGGGTGACCCAACGGCGCGGTTGCCTGACCGGGGACCGCGCGCTTAGGTTGGACCGAAACGACTTTGGGAGGGGTTGTTTTGGATCTTTTGATAAACGTGGGCCTGCCGGTTTCGCTGGCCATCATCATGCTGTCTCTGGGCATCGGGCTTGAGGTGGCAGATTTCCGGCGGGTGATCAGTCGGCGCTATCCGTTTGCGATCGGCGCGGTCTGCCAGGTGGTTCTGCTGCCGGTCGCGGCCTTTGCCACGGTCAAGCTGTTCGCGCTGCCGCCGGCAATTGCGGTCGGGTTCATGCTGCTCAGCTTTTGCCCGGGCGGCGTCACCAGCAACATCCTGTCAAAATTGGCGAAGGCCGATGTGGCGCTGTCGGTCAGCCTGACGGCGGTGATCAGCCTGCTGTCGATCGTCACGGTGCCGGTTCTGGCGGCTTGGTCGATCGACCACTTCCTGGGCGAGGACGCACCCGAAGTGTCGATCAGCGGTCTGGCGCTGGCGATGTTCTTGATCACCACACTGCCCGTCGCCATCGGCGTTGGCCTGCGCCATTTTGCAACCGGTTTTGCCAACCGGATCGACGGCCCCCTTTCGAAACTGGCCACCATCCTGTTCGTGCTGATCGTGATCGCTGCGCTGGCTGGAAACTGGCAACTGTTCGTCGACAATCTGGGCATCATGGGCGCCGGGCTGATCTCGCTGAACCTCGCGCTGCTGCTGATCGGATTGGGGTTGGCGCGAGTGGCGAAACTGTCGTGGAATGAGGCCAAGACCATCTCGATCGAAACCGGCATCCAGAACTCGACCCTGGGCATCACGCTGGCTGCCCTGATCACCGGAACCGAAAGCGGCTTCAGCCCGCTGGCCCTGCCCTCGGCCGTCTACGGGATCACCATGTACGCCGTCGCGATCCCCTTCATCGCCTGGTACCGCAACCGCTGAAAGGACAGAGCATGACCGAAAACACTGCTGATGCGATCGTCGTGGGCGGCGGGCTGGCCGGGCTGGCCGCGGCAGCCGAACTGGGAGACCGCGGCAAGAAGGTGATCGTGCTGGACCAGGAACCCGAGCATTTCCTGGGCGGTCAGGCATTCTGGAGCCTGGGCGGCCTGTTCATGGTCGACACGCCCGAGCAGCGCCGTATGGGTATCCGCGACAGCCGCGACCTGGCCCTGCGCGACTGGATGGGCAGCGCCCAGTTCGACCGGGACGAGGACGCCTGGCCCCGCAAATGGGCCGAGGCCTATGTCGAATTCGCCGCCGGTGAGATGCGCCCCTGGCTGCACCAGATGGGCCTGCGCTGGTTTCCCGTGGTCGGCTGGGCGGAACGCGGCGGGTCCTATGCCGACGGTCACGGCAACTCGGTCCCGCGGTTCCATATCACCTGGGGCACCGGCCCGGGCGTGCTGGAGCATTTCATCCGCCGGGTCCGCGAGCATGTCAGCGCCGGCCTGATCCAGTTGAAGTTCCGCCATCAGGTCAGCCACATCATCATGCAGAACGGCGAGGCCAAGGGCGTCTCGGGCGAGGTTCTGGCCGATGACGCGGCCCAGCGCGGCGGCAAGACCAACCGCGACGAAGTGGGCGAGTTCGAGGTCTATGCCCCGTCGGTCATCGTCACCTCGGGCGGGATCGGTGGCAATTTCGAGATGGTGCGCCAAAGTTGGCCCCGCGACCGCCTGGGGGAACCGCCCAAAGACATGGTGGCGGGTGTGCCCTTCCATGTGGATGGTCGGATGATCGCCATCAGTGAAAAGGCCGGCGGCCACGTGATCAACGGCGACCGCATGTGGCACTACACCGAAGGCGTGCGCAACTGGGACCCGATCTGGCCCGCGCATGGTATCCGCATCCTGCCCGGCCCCAGCTCGATGTGGTTCGATGCGCGCGGCAACCGGCTGCAGCCCCCCTGCCTGCCCGGGTTCGACACGCTGGGCACCCTGCGCGAGATCCTGAAAACCGGCTATGAATACAGTTGGTTCGTTCTGACCCAGAAGGTCATCAAGAAGGAATTCGCCCTGTCCGGGTCTGAACAGAACCCCGATTTCACCTCGGGCAGTTGGAAGGAAGTGATCCGCCAGCGGGTCCTTTCGGGGTCGAAGGCCACCGGGCCGGTCGAAGCGTTCAAGGAAAAGGGCGAGGATTTCGTCGTCGCCAACACGCTGACCGAATTGGTGAACGGGATGAACCATCTGGGCGGCGGCCTGATCGACGAGGCGCATCTGCGCGCCCAGATCGAAGCCCGCGATTCACAGGTGGACAATCCGTTCTCGAAAGATGCGCAGATGATGGCGATCCTGGCGGCGCGGAACTATCGCGGTGACAAGCTGATCCGCACCGCCAAACCGCACAAATTCCTTGATCCGAAAAACGGGCCGCTGATCGCGGTCAAGCTGCATGTGCTGACCCGCAAGACGCTGGGTGGTTTGCAGACCAATCTGGACAGTCAGATGATCGGGGCGGACGGCCACATGCTGCCCGGCCTGTTCGCGGCCGGCGAAGTCGCGGGTTTCGGCGGCGGGGGCTATCACGGCTACAACGCGCTCGAGGGCACGTTCCTGGGCGGATGCATCTTCTCGGGCCGCAATGCCGGGCGGTCGAGGGCCGTCGCCTGACGGCCCTTGCGCGCTATTGGTCGCGGCGGAACTGCAAAACCGGGTCACCTGCCGCATCGAGCAGAACCAGAGTGTCCCCGCGCTGAACAAAGCTTGCGACCTTTGGCAGAGCAGCAAGGAATTCCCGCTCAACCTCGTCCAGCGGCGGCGGGCAGGCCATCAGGGTGGCGGCCATGTTGTCGGGGAAGGACATCGACTTGCCCGATATCTCGGCCTGTCCGCTGAACCGGTTGCACCCGCCCGTTCCCCCAAAGGCTCCGCCTTCGGCAAAGGTAATCTGCGGGCGTTTCTCGGTGTCCAGCGCAACGCCGTTCACCTCGGTTGCGGTCCATTGCGTGTTCTCAAGCATCGCCGCACCCCGTTCCTGCACCTTGACCATGACCAGATCGACCGAGTTTCCGGCGTCGTTGGTCAGAACCGGGTAAGCGGTATCGGTGGTGAACAGCAGTTTGCCGTCCTGATGCACCGAGGCTCGCACCACATAGCGGTGCCGATCCTGAATCAACGCGTCGTCATAGGTCAGCGCGAACTGGGCAGGCACGCCCGTCAAAGCATAGCGCTGCGCAGCCAGCGTGACGGCTGGCGCGTCAGCCAGTGAAACGTCCTGCAGTTCGACGAACAGGGTTGCCCCGGGCGGAACCGCGATACGTTCGCGATATGTGGCTGTTCCCTCAACGGTCCCCGCCTGGGCGGCGCCCCACACGGCTGCCCACAACGCGGTTCCTGCCAGCAGGCTTTTTGCGGTTTGCATTGTCCGATCCCTTTGTCACCAGTTTCCAGCACAAAAGATCGGGACATCAGCGCGATTTACAAGGTTTTTCAGTTCCAAGCGGCAAATTCGTGCCGGAGATCAAAGCGGCCAGAGGAACGGGATGATCAGCGAAGCCAGCAATCCAACCGTCAGGTTCAGCGGAATCCCGACCTTCATGAAGTCCGTGAACCGGTACCCGCCGGGGCCGTAGACCATCATGTTGGTCTGATACCCGATCGGCGTTGCAAACGAGGCCGAAGCCGCGACCATCACCGCCACCACCAGTGGCCGCGGATCCACCCCCACAGCCTGCGCCAGACCGATGGCGATCGGCGTCACGACAACCGCCACGGCATTGTTCGAGACCAGTTCCGTCAGCACAGAGGTCAGCAGATAGATCGCCCAGACGATGAGGAACGGCGGCAGGTTGGCAAAGGACGGTGCAATCGCGTTGGCGATCAGGGTGACCGCACCCGAGCTGTCCAGCGCAGCCCCGATCGCCAGCATGGCAAAGATCAGCGCTAGCAGACGGCCTTCGACAAAGGAAAACGCCTCGTCCGCGTCGATGCATCGCGTCAGCAGCACAACCGCAACCGCCAGAATCGACAGCAGGAAAATCGGCGCCACGCCGAGCGCCGCCAACACCACGATCCCAATCAGCGCAGCAATCGCGATCGGAGCATGACCGCGCCGGAAGGCGCGGGCCGATGGCTGGGTGACGTCGACCATGTCCATGTCGGCAGCCAGTTTGCTGATATCGGCCGGCGAGCCTTCAAGCAGCAGCGTATCACCAACCCGGACGACCAGATCGTCAAGTTGCCCCCCGATATTCTGATTTCGCCGGTGCACGGCCAAGACGTAAACCCCATAGCGACGACGCAGCCGCAACGCACCCAATGTGCGCCCGACCATGCGACAACCGGGGGTGATCAGAACCTCAACCGTACGTGTTTCGACCGCCGAAACTTGATCAACGCGCTTGAGTTCCTTGTTGCTTTGCAGGCTCAGCAGCTCGGTCATTTCCGTGCGCAACACCACGCGGTCACCGACCTTCAGTTCGACCCCTTTCAGGTTCCGCCGCAATGACTCGTCGCCGCGGATCACGTCGATGAGCCGCACACCCGGACGTTTGAACAGCTGCACGCCGGTCACTTCACGGCCAATCAGGTTGCTGTCGGGCGGAATGACCGCCTCGGTGAAGAATTTCATCTTCGACCGATCGCTGAGCATGGTTGCCATGCTGTTACGTTCGGGCAGAAGGCGCGGCGCGATGAAGCGCAGGTAAATCATACCGTAAATGACAAGAATGATGCCCAACGGCGTGACCTCGAAAATCGTGAAGGCCGGCAGGCCCTGTGCCCTGGCCACACCATCGACCAACAGGTTCGTCGAGGTTCCGATCAGGGTCAGCGTCCCGCCGAGAATCGCAGCGTAGCTGAGCGGGATCAGCAGCTTCGACGCTGAAATATTCAGCGTGCGGGCAATCTGGATGAACACCGGGATCATCACGACGACGACGGGCGTGTTCGACACGACCGCCGAGGCCAGGACGACAAATGCCATCAGCAAACCGATGGCAATGCGCGGGTTGACCTGCGCCTGTTTCTGCGCCGTCGCTGTAAAGGCGTGCAGGGCACCGGTCCGGACGAGGGCGCCCATGATGATGAACATCGCCGCGATGGTCCAGGGCGCCGGGTTCGACAGAACCGCCAGTGCGCTTTGGTAGGGAAGCACGCCGGTGACCAGCATCACCGAGACGCCGCCTATGGCAACGACCTCGGTCGGATAGACCTCGCGCATGAACATGATGAACATGCCCGCAACAACCGCCAGCGCAAGTATCGCGCTGCCCATATCTGACAATTGAAGGAGTTGCATTCGTGGTGTTCTGTCCGAAACCTGTCCCGGCCCAAGCGCCTGAGAGTCAGTTTCACGTATTGCAGGCCGCAGAGCAAGCCTGACGTGCGTTCACGGTGCTGCCTGCTGCAGGCGCCCGCCAACCCGGACCAAGCTGATTTTCTTGGCTTGCCCGTCACGGTCATCAGTTTCTACGAAAACGCCGCTTAGCGTCGCTTCGCCATTGGCCGGGGTGAACCGAGCCTTGGGCATCCCCGTGATGAAGCGGCGCATCGGCTCCTGCTTGTCCATACCGATTACCGAGTCATAGTCGCCGCACATGCCCGCATCGGTCAGGTAAGCAGTGCCGCCGGGCAGGATCTGGGCATCGGCAGTCGGGACATGGGTATGGGTTCCCACGACAAGGCTGGCGCGTCCGTCGCAGTAGTGGCCCATGGCCATCTTCTCCGAAGTCGCCTCGCAATGCATGTCCACGATGATGGCCTGCGCCTGACCGCCCCGCGGGTGAGACTTCAGGATCGGTTCCACCGCCGAGAACGGATCGTCGAACGGCCGTTTCATGAACACCTGTCCCAGCACCTGAACCACCAACACCTTGCGTCCGCCCGGCGCGGTGAACAGTCGATGTCCGCGACCGGGAGCACCCTTGGCGAAATTAACAGGGCGCACGATCCGGGGTTCGCGTTCGATGAATTGCAGCATGTCTTTCTGGTCGAAAGCGTGGTCGCCCAACGTCAGACAATCTGCGCCTGACTCCAACAGCAGCTTGGCATGATCGCCGGTCAACCCCATGCCGTTCGAGGCATTCTCGCCGTTGACCACCACGAAATCCAGCCGCCACTCGTCGCGCAGACGGGGCAGATGCTGTTGAACGGCGGCGCGGCCCGCGCGCCCCATCACGTCACCCAGGAACAAGATTCTCATATCGCGGTCCTAGGCCCTGCAAACGGCAATAACAAGGCGGAACGATGCAATTCGCGGGCCGCATGCGGGTTGAATTCCGGTGGAAACCTGCAATTCTGGCGCAACCGGTTTTTTCACTCGGAGATTTCGATGAAACGCATAGTCCTGACCGCAACTGTCTCTCTCGCTATATCGGGCAGCTTTGCTCACGCGACGACCAAGACCACAATGGCAAATCCGGCCGCGACCTTCTGCATCGAAAACGGCGGCGAATATCAGATCCGCAAAAACACCGATGGATCGGAATACGGCGTGTGCATCCTTGAGGATGGAACCGAGGTTGATGCCTGGGACTATCTGCGGAGCCACTTTGAGAACTGACGCCTAAAACGTCAGGACCCTGGTCTCGGTAACGATCATGTCCAGCGGCTGGTCCGTCGGTTCCAGCGGCAGGGATTCGGCCTCTTGCGCGTCGAAGGCGAATCCGATGGCCAATGTGGGACGTTTGGCGCGCAGCCCTTCAAGCGTGCGGTCATAAAACCCGCCCCCATAGCCCAATCGCCCGCCTTGCGGATCGAATGCCACAAGGGGCACGATCAGGATTTCAGGGTCAAAATAGTCGTCCGTCTCGGGCACCTTGGCGCCAAATGGACCATCTTTCAGCGGTCCTTCGGGTGTCCAGCGCGAAAACCGCAGAGGCCGTCCGGCGCCCTGGATGACCGGAACACCCACGGGACCATAGGCTGCGGCCTCGGCCATCGCGGGCAGAGGGTCGATTTCGGTGCGGATCGGCATGTAGCCAGTCAGCGGAACCCCACGAAATCCGGCCAGCACCTCGGACAGGCGGCCCGCGGCGGCCGGCGGCCCCGCGTCAAAGGCCGCTTTGCGTCGGGCAAAGGCAGCCTTGCGCGCTGCGGCCTTGATTTCGGTCAGATCGGTCACAGCAGCACCACGCTTGCAAGCCCTAGAAAGATGAAGAACCCCATCACATCCGTCGTCGTCGTAACGAAGGTTCCCGAGGCCAATGCCGGGTCTACACCCAGGCGATCCAGCACCACCGGTACTACCGTACCCGCGAACCCGGCGATGATCATGTTCACGACCAAGGCGGAACCGATCACGACACCCAGCAGCGGGGATTCAAACCACATCATCCCCACCGTCCCCAGAACGATGGCGAAACACAGCCCATTCAACATGCCCACCAGCAATTCTCGGCGGATGACTCGCGCCACGTTCGAGCCCGTCAGGTCGCGGGTCGCCAACGCCCGTACGGCAACGGTCAGCGACTGTGTTCCGGCGTTGCCACCCATCGAGGCAACGATGGGCATCAGAATTGCCAGCGCCACGATCTGCTCGATTGCCGCCTCGAACTGTGAAATCACCAGCGAGGCACAAATGGCGGTACACAGGTTGACCGTCAGCCAGGGCAAACGACGACGACTGGTTGCTGCAACACTGTCTGAAATCGAGCTGTCATCACTGACACCTGCCAGTCGCAGCATGTCTTCCTCGATTTCTTCATCCAGAACGGCCATCGCGTCGTCAATCGTGATGACCCCGACCAGCCGTTTGTCACTGTCCACCACCGGCGCGGAAATCAGGTGGTATTGGTTGAAAGCATAGGCAACGTCTTCTTCATCCTGATCGACCGGGATGATGTGGAACTCGTCCTCGGCGATGTCCTGCAACTTGGTATCGCGCCGCGCGGCCATCAACTTGCCCAACATGACCTGCGCCACCGGCTTCAGCCGCGGATCGACCAGAACAACGTGATAAAACTGCTCGGGCAGATCGTCCTGCGAGCGCATATAGTCGATCGCCTGCCCGACCGTCCAATGATCGGGAGCCATGACCACTTCGCGCTGCATCAGTCGGCCTGCCGAGTTCTCGGGATAGGCCAGCGCCTGCAGGGCCGCGATCCGTTCCGAGGCCTCAAGGGCCTCCAGCACCGCTTCCTGCTGCGGCTCCTCCAGATCCTCCAGAAGGTCCACGACATCGTCGCTTTCCATCTCTCGTACGGCCTCGGCCAGAACGTCGGGCCGCAGAACTCCAATGACCTCTTCGCGGACGGATTCGTCCAGTTCAGACAGAATGTCCCCGTCGAATTCCCGGTCATACAGGCGGATCAGCCGCGCCCGGTCGTAGGGGTTGATCTGTTCCAGAAGGTCGGCAATATCGGCCGCGTGCAGCGGCTCCATCAGCTCGATCAGCTTCTCGCGATCCTCGACATCCACGGCGTAAAGGATTGCGGCCACCGTTCGCCGGTCCAGCGCATAGACGTCATCATCGCGGGAGGGGTCGGTTCTGTTGTCTTCGGTGCCGGTCGTCATGCGCTGCCCCTTGTTCTGGGAATTGGCCCCTAAATAGAAGAAGCTGCTACCGGAAAACAATGACAATGGTGCGATTTACCCGCATCTTTCACATGCCTATGCTGCAAGCCGGATTCACCAAGGCGGAGATCACGGCGGATGGCGCAAAAGACGCTTCTGACAGGGCGCGTACTGAGTTTCGAACACTCCCCCTTCGAAACGCAACCGGATCAGGCGGTCCGGCTGCACGAAGCCGTTCTGATCGAGGGCGGGAAAATCCGGGAGTTGGGAAGTACCGCTGATTTGCAAACCGCGCACCCCGAGGCGGCCATTCATCACCATGGCGAAAACCTGATCCTGGCTGGTTTCATCGACCCCCATGTCCACTACCCCCAGACGGCGATGATCGCGAGTTGGGGCAAACGGCTGATTGATTGGCTGAACACCTACACTTTTCCAGAAGAGATGAAGTTCGGTGATGCAGACTACGCTGCCGAGATTTCGAACCGATATCTTGACCTGACCGCCGCACACGGCACCACGACCATGTGCAGTTTCTGCACCATTCATCCCGAAAGCGTCGATGCCTTTTTCACGGCCGCCCAGCAGCGCGGTCAGCGTGTCGTGGCCGGGAAGACCTGCATGGACCGCAACGCGCCCGAAGGTCTTCGGGACACGGCCCAAACAGCCTATGACCAGTCGAAGGCTCTGATCGGAAAATGGCAAGGTGTCGACCGGATTTCCTATGCGATCACGCCGCGGTTTTCCCCGACCTCGACCCCCGAACAACTTGAGGCGATGGGTGCGCTGTGGGCGGAACACCCAGATTGCCTCATGCAGACGCATCTCAGCGAGCAGACGGACGAAATCGAATGGGTTCGGTCGCTGTTCCCCGAGGCGCGCGACTACTTGGACACCTATGAAAAATTCGGACTGCTCGGCGCGAACGGCCTCTATGGTCACGTGATCCATCTGGAACCGCGCGAGCGAGACCGCCTGCGTGAGGTCGATGCGTCGCTGATCCATTGCCCCACCTCGAACACTTTCATCGGTTCGGGTCTGTTCGATTTGCACGGGCTGATGCGGGATGGCCATCGTATCGGCCTGGCAACCGACACCGGCGGCGGGTCCAGCTTTTCCATGTTGCGGACCATGGCGGCCGCCTATGAAATCGGCCAATTGCGCGGACATCCGCTGCACCCGGCGCAACTGCTGTGGCTGGGCACCGCAGGCTCGGCCCGGTCGCTGCGGATGGACGACCGCATCGGCAATATCGCCCCCGGAATGGAGGCGGACCTGATCGTGCTCGACCTCGCCTCGACCCCCGCGATTGCCCAGCGAGAGGCCAATGCCGAGTCCCTTTGGGAGGCGGTGTTCCCGACAATCATGATGGGCGACGACCGCGCCATCGCCGATGTGTGGATCGGCGGACGGCGCGTTTCGACCTGAGGGCAGATCAGACTTGCAAGGCGAGGGCCAACCTGTTCTGCCGTTCGATCGCGCGCGGCAGGTCGAATGTGGCAATGTTGCCGTCCCGGACGACCTGTCGCCCCTCGACAAACAGGTGTTTGACGTGCACCGGACCTGCCAGCAGCAGGGCAGCCGGGTCCCAACTGCCTGCGCATTCCACACCCCTTGTGTCCCAAACAGCGATGTCCGCGCGTTTGCCCGGCATCAGGCGGCCGCAGTCCGGCCGGTTCAGCACGTCCGCCCCACCCCGCGTTGCGATTTCCAGAGCCTCGCGCGCCGACATGGCATCGGCACCGTTCGCCACGCGTTGCAGAAGCATCGCCTGCCGCGCCTCGGCCATCAGGTTGCCGCTGTCGTTGCTTGCGGAACCGTCAACGCCCAAGCCAACCCTTACCCCGTTGTCACGCATCGCGCGCACCGGCGCGATCCCCGAGCCCAAACGGCAATTCGAACAGGGACAGTGCGCCACCCCGGTGCGTGACCGAGAGAACAGGTCGATCTCTGCCCCGTCCAGCTTCACGCAATGGGCGTGCCAGACATCGGGGCCGGTCCAGCCAAGTTCCTCGGCATACTGGCCGGGTCGACAGCCGAACTGGGATTCTGAATACAGGATATCCTCGTCGTTTTCCGCCAGATGGGTGTGCAGCATGACCCCCTTGTCCCGTGCCAGCAGTGCGGCGTCGCGCATCAGATCCCGACTGACCGAGAAGGGCGAACAGGGCGCAAGTCCAACCCTGCACATTGAGCCTTCGGACGGGTCATGGAACGCATCGACCACACGGATCATGTCATTCAGGATGTCGGCCTCGGCCTCGACCAACGTATCGGGCGGCAGACCGCCGTCGCTTGCGCCGATGCTCATCGCGCCGCGGGTCGGATGGAACCGCAGCCCCACCTCCGCAGCGGCCGCGATCGTGTCATCCAAGCGTGACCCATTCGGATACAGGTACAGATGGTCGGAACTGAGCGTGCAGCCCGACAAGGCCAACTCGGCCAGACCGATCTGAGCCGAAGTGAACATTTCGTCAGGACCGAACCGCGCCCAGATCGGATAGAGCGTCTGCAGCCAGCCAAAGAGCAGCGCATCCTGGCCCGCGGGAACAGCTCGGGTCAGTGTCTGGTAGAGATGGTGGTGGGTATTGACCAACCCCGGCGTCACGACACAGCCGCCAAGGTCATGCACCTCTCCGTCGGTGGTCAAATCTTGGCCGATGCGGGCAATTTGCCCGTCACGGATCATCAAATCTGCGCCGGCCAGTTCTTGCCGGCTGTCGTCCATGGTCAGGATCGCATCGGCGTTTCTAAGAAGGATTTCGGGCATCTCGCACTCCTGCATCTGCCCGCCTCATGCCAGAAATGCGTGTGCCGGTGGAAAACGGGCGCAAGAACCGGCGCTCTGACCCTAGTCAATCGCGGCCGCAGCGGCAACCGTCGTCAGAAGTCGCGCAGAATCTCGAGGGCCGCGGCGTGGATTTCAGGGTTCGCAGCCGCCAGTGCCCGCCCCCCCTGATGGGCCGGCCCGCCCTGCCAGTCGGTCACTACGCCGCCGGCGGCCTCGATCACCGCTATCGGTGCCTGAATGTCATACGCGTTCAGTCCAGCCTCGATCACCAGGTCGACCTGCCCGGCCGCCAGCAGCGCGTATGCGTAGCAGTCCATGCCGTAGCGCGTCAGTTGCACCTGTCCAGCCACGGCGCGAAAGGCGTCTCCTTCGGCGGTCGTGCCAACTTCGGGGAATGTCGTGAACAGGATTGCGTCCCGCAAGGCATCCGTCCGACGGGTCGCCAAGCTGGTTCTGCCCAGGGGACCGGTCATGAACGCACCGTCTGCATGACCCACAAACCGTTCGCCGATATAGGGTTGGTCAATCACCCCCATGATCGGCCCGCTATCGTCGCCTAGCGCGATCAGAACGCCCCATGTCGGTGTGCCGCTGACGAAACCGCGGGTGCCGTCGATCGGGTCCAACACCCAGGTTCGTCCCGATTTGCCTTCGAGCGCACCGTACTCCTCGCCCAAGATGCCGTCGTCGGGGCGAAGCTCGGCCAGAACGGATCGCATGGCCTGTTCGGCTGCGCGATCGGCCACGGTCACTGGGTCATATCCGCCTTGCAGCTTGTTTGAGGTTTCAAGATTCGACTGGCGAAAATACGGCAAAATGGCCGCACGCGCCGCGTCGGCCATTTTCTCGGCAACTTCAAGGTCACTTGCGGAGGCGTTGGTCATGCGCCACTGGTGCGCTCAGCCCTGTGCGAAGTCAAGTCCCGGTCTCAGGCCACGTCGCTGAGAACGCGCGCAAGCTCAAACAGGCGCCGGCGCTGGTTTTCCGGGATCGCGTAGTAGGACCGAACCAGATCCAACGCTTCCTTGTCGCCCATCAGATCAGCGGGAACCGATTTCTTGCCCGAGTCTTCCTTCTGGGCGTCCTCCAGACCTTCAAAGAAAAAGCTGACCGGAACGTCCAGAGCTTCGGCAATGTCCCAAAGGCGTGATGCGCTGATGCGGTTGGCCCCGGTTTCGTATTTCTGGATCTGCTGGAACTTGATACCGACCTGCTGTGCCAGCTGCTGCTGCGTCATGCCAATCAACCAGCGGCGATGCCGTACGCGCTTGCCCACATGGACATCGACGTGATGGGTCATTGGTATTCTCCTCTGTTACACACAACCGCCCGGGAAAACGCTAACTGAACCATGACCGCACACTAGCGAGACGCTTGTAAAGAACTCTCTAATACGGAACGTGCCCCCCGAAACAGCACTGACAAGCAATATTGCCGCTTTTTGGAAAATTTTCAAGATGGTTGAATCTGCGCGCCTGAAGGAAGGTTTACGGTTGTGCACGATTTGGCCTGTGCGACAAAGACGCCCCGGCCATTCCCTTCCGGAATGATTGACAAGTCAGGGGCGGCCCCGATCAATGGCACCAACATGGAGATTTGAGATGCTGGCCTACCAGATCCAGTCTGCCGGAGAGCAGGCCAAATTGCGCGAGATACCCGTTCCTGCACCCGCCGAAGGCCAGATCCGCGTGGCCATTCGCGCCTGCGGGCTGAACTTTGCCGATCTTCTGATGCAGAAGGGCACGTATCAGGATACGCCAGCGGCCCCTTTCACATTGGGGCTTGAGGTTGCGGGGGTCGTAGACGCGATCGGCGCAGGGGTCAGCCATCTGAAGCCCGGAGACCGGGTCGCGGTATACTCAGGCCAGGGTGGATTGGCGCAATACGGGGTTTTTGACGCCGACCGCGCCGTGCTCATGCCCCAGTCGTGCAGCTTTGAAGACGCGGCAGCCATCCAGATCGCCTACGGCACCAGCCATATGGCGCTGGACCATCGGGCGCGACTGCAGCCGGGCGAGACCCTCTTGGTGACCGGTGCCGCTGGCGGGGTCGGGCTGACGGCGGTCGAGATTGGCAAGCTTATGGGCGCGACGGTGATCGCACAGGCCCGGGGCGCCGATAAACTGGCGGTCGCCCGCGCGGCCGGGGCCGATCACCTGATCGACGCGGACGAAGATCTGCGCGAGCGCGTGCTGGCATTGGGCGGCGCAGACGTTGTCTATGACGCCATCGGTGGCGATGTATTCAAGGCTGCCTTCCGGGCGACCAATCCCGAAGGCCGCCTGCTGCCGATAGGTTTTGCCGGCGGCGAAGTCCCGCAGATACCGGCCAATCACTTGCTGGTGAAGAACCTGACCGTGATCGGGTTCTACATCGGTGGCTATCTGAGGTTCCGGCCCGAGGTCGTTCGCACCAGCTTTGAGACCCTCTTCGTCTGGCATGCCGAGGGACGCATCCGGCCCCATATCAGCCATACCCTGCCGTTGTCCGAAGTGGCGCAGGGCATGGCTATGCTCAAGGAACGAAAGTCGACCGGGAAAGTCGTCATCACGATCTGACCGGATCAGCCCACCACGGCGCGCAGCGGTGTTCCGCCAAGCATGTGGAAGTTCTGCCGCACCAGCGCGGCGAGGGCCTCAACCACTTCGCCGCGCCCCTGATCGCCTCCGTAAAGGTTGATCATATGCGCCGGCAATTCGGGCAGAACCCCACCTGAATCGATCTTCTCCAGATGTGCCGCCTCGGTCCCCTCAAGCATGGCGTGGACGGCGAGGTCCGCGCTGACGGTTGCCTCGATCGTGCGGTCGTTCTCGGTTTCGACCGACAGCTCCCATGGAATGCCTGCTGCATCCAAGGCGGCAATGACCTGAGGCCGGAAAAGGCAGCGCCGACCCAGCGCCAAAGGAAGCGGCCGGCGCCGCCAAGCCGAGCCTCCTGACGCGCCGATCCAGCGCAGGGGTAGCTCTGCAATGGTTTCCCCGCCATCCGAGTTCGCAGCCTCAGTCGTCAGGATCACGTCGCATTCGCCACGCCGAAACATCTCTTTCAACTGGATTGAATAGGATGAAACCAACTGCACCCGCACGCGCGGGAAGTCGGCATTGAACCGCTGCAGAACCCGTGGAATAGCCGGGTAGACGATATCGTGCGGCACCCCGAGCACCACCTCGCCTTCAAAGGCCTGATCGGTCAGTTTCGAGATGACCTCGTCATTCAACGCCACCATTCGCCGGGCATAAGCCAACAGCTGTTCGCCAGAGGCCGTCAACGCGATGGTCCGCCCAGACCGGTCCAGCAATTCCAGGCCCAACAGCTCTTCCAGACGCTTCAGCTGCATGGACACAGCCGACTGTGTCAGATGCAGGAAACCGGCGGCGCGCGTCACGCCCCCGTGGTCCGCGACCGCCACGAATGAGCGCAGGGTGGTGATGTCCAGGTTCCGCATCATCAACAATCCTTATGGATCAATTCAAAAACATTCATTTTCAAAATATGCCACAACCGGCCATATAGTTCAAGGAAGTTGATGCGAAAACAGCTTTACATCACCGACCGATGAAAGGACACAAGTCATGACCCAAATTGCAGCACACCGACCCTGTGCCTCGGCATCGATCAGAACGGGCAATTGGTTTCAGCGTATGCTTGCGGCCGCTCATCAACGGCGGGAGCTGGCTCGGCTGGATGACCGCGCCCTGCAAGACATCGGGATCACCCGATCAGAGGCCCTGACAGAAGCATCCCGCCCGTTCTGGGACGCGCCCGAAACCTGGCGCAAGCGGCCCTGAATGCGCAACCTGGAACGGATTTCAGCGCCACCTTCCAAAGCGGCGCTGAAATTGTTGACCATATTGCTGAGTTTTGGCCCCAAAACCCTTGAAACATGCGCTACACTCTCCGATATTTGCAGGGAAATCGCCCCGCAACCGGGGGCTGAAAGCTGAATCCAAGGGAGACCTCTATGGCACAATTCGATACGATCCGGACGGCGACTGGCGCGCGCGCTGCCGAGATTGACGAGGGCCTGCGCGCCCACATGAACAAGGTCTACGGCACGATGTCCGTGGGCATGCTGATCACCTTTGCGGTTGCATGGGCCGTCGGCACCAGCCCGCAGCTGCTGTCGGTATTCCGCGATCCGGTGACCCTCAGCCCGAACATTCTGGGCTGGATCGTCATGTTCGCCCCGCTGATCATGGTGTTTGCCTTCGGCGCGGCCATCAACCGCCTCAGCGCAGCTGGCGCCCAATTGTTCTTCTACGCCTTTGCGGCGGTGATGGGCCTGTCGCTCAGCTGGATCTTCGTGGCCTTTACCGGCATTTCGATCGCCCAGGTCTTTCTGGTGACCTCGATCGCCTTCGCCGGTCTGTCACTGTACGGTTACGTCACCAAGAAGGACCTGTCCGGTATGGGCACCTTCCTGATGATGGGTGTGATCGGCCTGATTGTGGCCATGGTCATCAACCTGTTCCTGCAATCGCCAGCCATCATGTTCGCCGTGTCGATCCTGGGCGTTCTGATTTTTGCGGGCCTCACCGCCTATGACACCCAGAAGATCAAGACCACCTACATCCAGATGGCCCATGCGGGCGATCAGGAGTGGCTGGGCAAAGCCGCCATCATGGGTGCGCTGAACCTGTACCTGGACTTCATCAACATGTTCATGTTCCTGCTGCAGCTGCTCGGCAATCGCGAGTAAGACTGCCGGAACACCAAATCAAAGGGCGGGCCCGAAAGGCCCGCCCTTTTTTGTTCCGGCGTCAGCAAAGCCAGCCCAAAGAAAAAGGCCCCAGCCAAATGGCAAGGGCCTTACATCATTGTAATCGCAACGGATCCGATCAGCTGCAGTTCAGCGGAACCGCGAAACCCGAGCTGCGCGACGACCCGCCCTTGCGGTATACGTCGCCGGCAGGCAGACAGCCGGTAAAGCGCTCGGTCTGGCTGCCGAACGCGGCCCCAACCGAGTTGTCCACCTTGGTGCTGTTGTTTTCGGTGCGCAACACGCCGAACAGGGTTCCGTTCACGCTCACCGTGCTCAGGAACATGGTGCTGCTGCTGCCGGTCAACTGTACGGCCGTGGTGTCGGACCGTCCGCCATTGTCGATGGCAACGCCCGCGACCTTGTCGAATTCTGTCTTGTCAGTGCTGGCCTGAATGGTCGGCAATTCAGCCAACTCAGCTGGGACGTTCGTCGCAGGCGGAACAAAGGCAACGGCGCCTTTGACGTCCGAAACGGTTCTTGGTTCGCCATCAATGCCGGTGAACCCGACGCCTTGGCGGTTGAACGGGTCCTCACAGGCCGAAAGTGTCAGAATGGCGATTGCGGGCAACAAGATTTTTTTCATGGCGCTCAACATTTTGTGGCGGTTTGCTGAACCGTACTGGCAGGCGGGGCAAAAAAGCAAGCCAACACCAATCAGAATACCTGTCGGCCTGATGCGCCTCTGCAACGGCCCTAAACGGCCGGATCGGGCGGCGTCAGGGCTACACGACACGGTCAAAACAACGAAAAAGGGTCCTGCCGAAGCAGAACCCCCTAAGCTTTCGCGTCGAAAAAAGGCAGATTACTTGATCTTGCCTTCCTTGTACTCGACATGCTTCCGAACGACCGGGTCGTACTTACGAACGGTCATTTTCTCGGTCATGGTGCGAGCGTTCTTTTTGGTCACGTAGAAGTGGCCCGTGCCCGCGGTCGAGTTCAGACGGATCTTGATTGTCGTCGGCTTCGCCATGGTTATCTCCTGCGTCCGGAAAGGCAGGGGCCTTTCGGTTGAATTCCTATGAGCGTGCGCTTTTACCCGGTCGCGCGCCCGAGTCAACCGGAATCGGCGGTGTTTCAACACAAATCACAGTATCCGACACACAGTGGATCAGCGCCCGGTTTGGACAGGTCACGGTTTCGTGATATGATCGCGTCACAGCATCCCAGAACGCCGCGGTCCAAGGTTGTGCGGCGTGAGGCAGCGAAACCGGGCAAGACCCTCTGTCAGCAGAGTTTTCTTGTACGTCTGCTTGGGGGAAATCATGACAGAATGGAAACTTCAGGGCGAGACTCTGGCCAATTGCAACTGTGATTTCGGTTGCCCCTGCCAGTTCAGCAGCCTGCCCAGTCACGGGAATTGCGAGGCCGTGGTCGTCTTTGACATCACAAGCGGCCACTACGGGGACACGGATCTTTCCGGCCTGCGGGCTGCGGGTGTCTACCACTGGCCAGGCCCGATTCACGAGGGCAACGGGCAGATGCAACTGATCATCGACGAACGGGCGGACGCCGATCAGCGGGCCGCCCTGCAGGCCATCATGTCCGGTGAGGACACCGATGAAATGGCCACCATGTGGTATGTCTACAGCGCCATGGCGCCGACCAAGCATGAGACACTGTTTGCTGAAATCGACGTGAACTGGAGCCGCGAAGACCGGACCGGCTACGCGAAGGTCAAGAACGTGTTCGATGTGGACGTCAAGCCGATCGCACATATCGTCTCGGGCCAACCGCATCGCGCGTCGATCCAGTTGCCGCATGGATTCGAATACCGCCACGCCGAGGTCGCCTCGGGAACGGCCAGGACAAGCGGTTCAGCCATAGACCTGACCTTCGAGTCCTCACATGCCCATCTGGCGCATTTAAATATCTCAGGTCATGGCGTTGTCGGGCCATAGCGCGGACGCGTCGGAACAGGCCCGCCCTGCCCGAACGATCAGCCTCGAGCGAGTGCTGCAAAAAGAACGTCTGATCGTCGCTGGAAGCGTCCTTCTGATCGTTTCGGGTGCGGTCTGGTACACGGTCGCCGGTGTCGGGATGCAGATGTCGGCCGTCGAGATGACCCGAATGGCCGGTCCAATTGGCCAGCCCATGTCGATGGGGGCCGGTGCCGTCTGGACGCTTTGGTACGCCGCATTGGTCTTTGCCATGTGGTGGGTGATGATGGTCGCGATGATGACGCCCAGCGCGGCCCCGACAGCGCTGTTGTTTGTGGCGTTGAAACGGGTTGGGCCCGACAGGCAGCGCAGCGCCAGCTTCGGATTGGCCTTTCTGTCGGGGTATCTTTTTGCCTGGGCCGTGTTCAGCCTTGGGGCAACCGGACTGCAATGGGGCCTGCAACAGATCGGAGCGATGGATGGCCCGATGATGACCATCCGGTCCGGAATCTTGGCGGGCATCGTTCTCTGTGCTGCCGGGATGTATCAGTTCAGCGGGTTGAAATCCGCGTGCCTCCGCCATTGTCAGAGCCCGGCTGCCTTTCTGACCCGCCACAACCGGCCCGGGCATTGGGGTGCGTTTCGATGCGGCGCCCTGCACGGAGCCTACTGCTTGGGCTGCTGCTGGGCCTTGATGGCACTGCTGTTCGTCGGCGGCATCATGAACCTTTGGTGGATCGTCGCAATCGCCGTCTACGTCGCGCTGGAAAAGCTGTTGCCCCGGGCGGGATGGCTGACGCCGGTCGTCGGTGTCGTTTTGATCGGATTGGGAGCCTGGGTGTCGATCACCGCATTGGTTTGATGCGGCAAGCCTGTCTTCCGGGCCAAGGAGCCGGCCAATTGGAGCGCTCTGCACATTTCGTTCACGAGGAGATCGTCATGCCTGTCTTCGTCACTTATGCCTCTTATTCCAACGCCGGTGTCAAAGGGATGCTGAAGAAACCGGAAAACCGCACCGGGCCGGTGGCGGCGCTGCTGGAGAAGGTTGGCGGCAAACTGCTGGCGTTCTACGTGACGACCGGAAGCAATGACGTGGTGGTCATCAGCGAAGCTCCGGACGGAACGGATGCCGTGGCCGTTGGTATGGCCGTTGCGGCTTCGGGGGCGGTTTCGCGTGTCGAAACGGTTCGGGCCTGGTCGGCCGACGAATTTGTTGCCATCACCGAGAAAGCCTCGAAACTGGTCGCGGCCTACACACCGCCCGGAGGATGAAGAAAATACGCGCGGAGGGCCTGTAAGCCGGATCCTGTTCCGGGGTTGCCCCCTTCGATGACCATTCCTCTAGGCCGAGCATTGCTGCGCGGCTCGAGCTGCCAACCCGGTCCCTCTCGGCCAAGGCGAGCCTAGCGGCGGTATCGGCTGACGCCGACCGGCCCGCGCGGGGACCCTATTCGGCATTGCTCCCGGTGGGGCTTGCCGTGCCGCCGCTGTTGCCAGCGGCGCGGTGGGCTCTTACTCCACCGTTTCACCCTTGCCATGATGTGCCGGAGGCGAACCTCCGATCCGTCATGGCGGTCTGTTTTCTGTGGCGCTTTCCGTCGGGTTTCCCCGCCCGGGCGTTACCCGGCACCGTTGCCTTGTGGAGTCCGGACTTTCCTCTCGGGCCTGAGCCCCAGCGGCCATCCGGCCCTCCGCGCGGTTGTCGGGTTAAACGTCCACCCGAATACCGTCAAGGTGTTCCATCAAACCAGCCAGTCGTTCGATGTCGCCCATATCCTTCTTGGACAGGGGCCCGCGCCGCCACGGGGCAAACCGGCTTCGGAACGCTTTCAGCAGATCCGCAGCAGGGGCTTTGGGGTACCCGGCCCTCTTGGCAACCAATGCAAAGTATTGGTCGTCTGGCGGCAATTCATCAAGGCATATACCCTTCAGAACGGCCGGCCCCGCTGCCATTTTTTGTTGCGCGAGACGATCCCAATCAAACTTGGGACCGGGATCAAGCTTTCGCTCGGGGGCCATGTCCGAATGGGCGATAACGTTCCAGGGCTTGATCCCCAACCGCTCTTGCAGATGTGAAAGCAGGTTTTCCAATACCGCCATCTGCGGTTCAGAGAAAGGATGATCGCCGCGATTGTCGAGTTCGATCCCGATGGAGCGGGAATTGATGTCGCTGAACCCCCGCCACGCACCTGCACCGGCGTGCCAGGCACGATCTTCCTCACGGACCATCTGCCAGAGCGTTCCGTCGCAGCCGATCAGATAGTGGGCCGATACCTCGGTGGCCGGGTCGCACAAACGCTCGAGCGCGGCTTGAGCGCTGTTCATCGCGGTGTAGTGAAGCACCACCAGCGACGGCTTCAACCCATCCCGGCGGGGGCCGAAATTGGGGGATGGGTGCCAGATCGGCGAGAGCTCAGTTGCCGACGGCACTGCGGAACGGGCTGGGGTCCCAGCCGCAGGCAAATCCGTCGCCATCCGGGTCCAGGCCCTTGCGGTCGCGCTGGGGGCCACCATTGGCCAGGAAATCGATCTGTGCCTGGTCAGGCGATGCGTATCCCGCGCAGTTGCGTTGTGCCTTGGCCTGCAAATTGAACCCGGCTCGGCTGTAGAGCTGTGTGCCAACCGGATTGGTCGTGGTCAGAGCATATTGGACGATATTGGGCTGTCCGTCCGACCCGCGCTGAGGAACCGCCGTCGGCGCGACAACCTCGTATGTCTGACGGTTCTGCTGAATCAGCGCGGCATCATCCTGGATGCTGCGGCTGCTTGAAACCGCTGCGAAATCCTGCTCGTTCGAAATGCCGTTTGAGCTTACGGCCACCGGTGCAGTCGGCTGCGCCGATGTGCTCGCCAATGCCGCCGCGGTCTGGTTGGCAATGTCCGTGGCGCTGTCGCCCGTCGTGAAGGGGGCAGGACCGGCTTCGGCATTCAACTGCTCCTGCGAAATGGCCGGGGGCGGCAGCAGCGGGTTGCCTGCTGCGCCCTGCCCGGCCAGCTGCGCCTCGCGTTCGGCCTGATACTGCGGCGTGTTGAAGCCGGAGTCCGTGACTGGCGCCACGGTATCGCAAGCCGCGACGAACCCGAAGGCCGGAATGAGAAGCATTTTGCGCATGGAACTGCTCCGTCCTCGCGTTGTTACCGCTGCCTGAGGGTTACCACCATTTGCCCGGCTTGGCCACAAACCCGGCGGCATTCTCAAGCGCGTAGGCGGTATTCAGAAGGTCACCTTCTTCCCACGGGCGACCGATCAGCTGCAGCCCCAGTGGCAAGCCCTGCCCGTTAAGACCGGCGGGCACCGAGATACCCGGAAGACCCGCGAGGTTGACGGTCACGGTGAACACGTCGTTCAGATACATCTGCACCGGGTCGGCCTCGGTCATTTCGCCCAGACCGAACGCCGCCGAAGGTGTCGCCGGTGTCAGGATCGCATCGACGCCTGCGGCAAAGACATCCTCGAAGTCTTTCTTGATCAGGGTCCGCACCTTGCGGGCGCGGTTGTAGTAGGCGTCGTAGAAACCGGCTGACAGCACGTAAGTGCCGACCATGACGCGGCGCTGCACCTCGTGGCCAAAGCCCTCGGCCCGGGTTTTTTCATACATCTCGGTGATGCCGTCGCCCTGCGCCAGCTGCGCACGGCGGCCATAGCGCACGCCGTCATAGCGCGCCAGGTTCGACGACGCCTCGGCCGGCGCGATTACATAGTAGGCCGGAAGCGCGTATTTGGTGTGCGGCAGCGAGATGTCGACGATCTCGGCCCCTGCGTCGCGCAGCATCTCGGCGCCGTCGGCCCAGAGCTTTTCGATCTCGGCGGGCATACCATCCATCCGGTATTCCTTTGGAATGCCGATTTTCTTGCCCTTGATGTCGCTGGTCAGCATGGCCTCAAAATTCGGAACAGCCAGCTCGGCGCTGGTCGAGTCCTTCGGATCGTGCCCGCACATCGCCTCAAGCATGATGGCTGCGTCGCGCACGTTCTTGGTCATCGGCCCGGCCTGATCCAGCGAGGACGCAAAGGCCACGATGCCCCAGCGCGAGCAACGGCCATAGGTCGGCTTGATGCCGGTGATTCCGGTAAAGGCGGCGGGCTGCCGGATCGAGCCACCGGTGTCGGTGCCGGTCGCTGCCAGGCACAGATCGGCTGCGACGGCAGACGCCGAACCACCCGAGGAACCGCCCGGGGTCAGCTGCGCGTCATCATTGCCGCGCCGCCAAGGGTTCACCGCATTGCCATAGACCGAGGTTTCGTTCGACGAACCCATGGCGAACTCGTCCATGTTCAGCTTGCCCAGCATCACCGCGCCCGCATCGGCCAGTTGCTGCGAGACCGTGGATTCGTATTCGGGCTTGAACCCGTCCAGAATCTTGGACGCAGCCTGCGAGGGCACGCCCTTGGTGCAGAACAGATCCTTGATGCCGATCGGCAGGCCACACATGGCAGGCGCGTCGCCCGCCTTGATGCGCTCGTCTGCGGCCTTCGCACGCTCCAGCGCGATTTCCGGGGTCTTGTGCACGAAGGCATTGAGCGCATCGGCTGCGTCGATCGCCTTCAGGCAGGCCTCGGTCAGCTCGACCGAGGTCACATCTCCGTTGCGCAGGGCATCGCGGGCCTCGGCAAGGCTCAGTTTGTTCAGATCGGACATGTCTTACTCCACCACCTTGGGAACCGCGAAAAAGCCTTCGCGCGCGTCGGGAGCATTGGACAGGATCTTGTCCTGCATGTTCCCGTCGGTCACCACGTCCTCGCGCCGCTTCAGCCGCATCGGGGTCACCGAGACCATCGGCTCGACCCCTTCGACGTCAACTTCGTTCAGCTGTTCGATGAACCCCAGGATCGTATTGAATTCCGAGGCCAGCGCGGGCAACGCGTCATCCTCGACCTTGATCCGGGCCAGTTTGGCCACCTTGGCGGCGGTGCTTTGGTCAATCGACATGGGAAACCTCATATGCGTTACAGGGGCATTTACCCGTCTGATGCAGCAGTCGCAAGACCACTGAGCCACAGCGATTTGTCCAAAGTCCACGCGGTTGCCGACAAGCCAAACAATTTTGAATACCCGCTATGCAAAAAAGTGAACGAATTAGTTCACTTTGATGATTGAAGCCGGCGCAAAAAGTTACTTTATGAACTGAACGAAACCGTTCAGTCCGGAGAATAATCATGAAACGCATGTTGATTGCTGTGTCCGTTGTTCTGACAACCGCTGCCGCACCGGCGCTCGCGCTGGGGGTTCCCATGGGCGACCTGACACCGACGCTGACCTTCCCCGATCAGCACCCCTCGGACCAGGTGAGCCAGGAGAAATCTTCGCTCCGCAACTAACCGTACCGCTTCCCTGTTGGATCGGGCCGGTTCTCCCCCCTTTTTCCGCCCCGATCCTGCACCTGCCCTCGTGGCGCCGCCGGCCCTGAATGGGTCGGCGCTTTTTTGTTGAAGCACGGTGCTCTATCGTTCATTCACTCAAGAGTTTCAGGTCAGCATGACCGAATGTCCCGAGGTGCCGTTGCCAAAGCAGGAGATGCCATGACAGAGCGCAAGCAGAAGGTTCTGGATGCAATTGATACGGCCAATTCGGCCGATCCCACCCAGGAAGACGGCCGCCCCGCCGCGCTGCTTTATGGCGAACGGATGAGCGCTGAGTTGGATCGACTGTTCCCCGACGCCTCCGAGCCGTTGCAGATCGCCGCCCGAGGCCAGCATGTCGAGCGCTGGAAGCTGGCCCGCTCGGAATACCCTGAAGGGCGCGCGGGTTATCTGGCCTGGCGCAAGGCCCAGGCCGAGCATCACGCGCAGGTCGTGGCCGAGTTGATGTCCGAGGCCGGTTACGATCAGGCCGAGATCGACGCCGCCCGTCGCATGTTGCGCAAACAGGGCATCAAGCGCGACAACGACGTTCAGGCGCTGGAAGACGTGATCTGCTTTGTCTTTCTGAAATGGTATTTTGCGCCCTTCGCCACGAAACACTCGGACGAAAAGGTCCAGCGCATCGTCGAAAAGACCGCCCGCAAGATGTCGGCCGAGGCGCGCCGACGCGTGCTGGACGAGTTCGACCTGCCCGAAGACCTGGCCAGCGCCTTCAAGGATTGACGGGTCATGACTGATGACATGCAGCTGTTGATCGACCTGCACCTGCCCAACGACCGGCAAGGCCCCGGCAGCGACGCGGCAACGCAACTGGCGCTGACGCTGGCGGGCGTACAAGCCGATCCCGGACTGAAGGTCGCCGACATTGGCTGCGGAACCGGCGCTGCGGCCTTTTGCCTTGCGCGCCATCTCGGCGCATCGGTGACGGCGGTGGATTTCCTGCCGGAGTTTCTGACCGAGTTGAACAGACGCGCGCAGGGCTTGGGTCTGGCGGCCCGGGTTCAGACGCTTGAGGCGTCGATGGAGGACCTGCCCTTCGACGATGCCAGCCTTGACGTGATCTGGTCGGAAGGCGCGATCTACAACATGGGGTTCGAGAACGGCCTGAACGCCTGGCGTTGGTTCCTGAAACCAGGCGGGGTCCTGGCTGTGTCCGAGCTGACCTGGCTGACCGATCGACGCCCCGAACCGCTGACAAGGCACTGGGATGCCGCCTATCCCGAAGTTGCAACCGCCGGAGAGAAGATCCGCCAGATCGAGACCGCTGGCTATGAACCAGTCGGCTATTTCCCGCTGGGCACCGACTGCTGGATGGAGAACTACTACCTCCCCCTTCAACGCAGCTTCCCTGCCTTCCTCGACCGGCATGGCCATTCCGAGCAGGCCAAGGCGCTTGTCGATTCCGAACAGGCCGAGATCGCATTGTATGAAACCTATTCCGACTTTGTCAGCTATGGGTTTTATCTGGCGCGGCGTCTGCCGGACTGACCGCATCCGTCATGGCCCGGCGATAAACCTCGATCATCCAGCCCAGCATGGTGGCGTTCAGGATGTGCCACATGAAATGCGTTCCCATCGGGATGCGGGCGCAAAGCGGAGCATCGAGCGCACGGAAGGTGATCGACGCGATCAGGATCGCAGCCCCGACCGCCAGACCCCGGGCCACTTGCGGCCTGCGCACGCGCAAAAGATACGCATAGATCAGGATCAGCAACGGCACCGGAGCATAGGCGGCCGACCCGCCCAACCCGGGAACCAGCTGAAACGCCGGAATGGTCAGCGCCGCATAGGGAATGAACAAGGCCGTTAGCCCCGCCGCCTTCGGCGTGGATAGCTGCCAGATGTCCCGGTTCACCGCGAAGATATAGATCAGGATGAACAGCAAGATCGGCGTCGTATCCGCCAGCGCGGCCCAGACCTGCGCATGGGTATGAAACAGATAGCTGCCAATACCGATCACCGCCAGAATGGCGACCAGCAGGCGGGCCAAGGGCAGACCCTGCCCGTGCACCCGCCGCCACATCACCCATGCCGCCAGCAGAAAGGCCGCGTTGGTCACGGCGTTTACGGGTTCGGCCCAATAGGTCGGCGACAGGCGCTCGCAATAGCCGTCGATTTCTCGCATCCAGTCCATGGATTTTTACATAGCCGATGCTAGGCTGACCCTGAACCGGTTTCAGGAGGGTCTTTCATGAAAATCATCTGGTTGGGGCATGGCAGCTTCCGAATTCACGCGGCAGGACAGGTCCTGCTGATCGACCCCTGGCTCAGCGGCAACCCGATGCTGCCCGAGGATCAGCACGAGGCCGCCGTCCAGGGCGCCACGCATATCCTGCTGACCCACGCACATTTCGACCACGTTGCCGACGTTCTGCCGCTGGCCAAACGCCTGAACATTCCCGTCGTGGGCCAATACGACGTCATGGCGCATTGGGCCGAGGCCGAAGGGATCGAGACCATCGGCTTCAACAAGGGCGGCCGGGTCGATCTGAACGGGGTCAAGGTCGACATGGTGCCGGCCTCGCACAGCTCGACCTTTGCTACGCCCGACGGCCCGCGCGCCGGTGGGTCCGAGGTGGGGTTCATCCTGTCGGCCGATGGTCACACGGTCTATATCTCGGGCGACACCACGATCATGGCCGACATGGAGTGGATCGGCGACTATTACAAACCCGATATCGGCATCCTGTCGGCGGGCGGCTATTTCACGATGGACATGAAAGCCGCCGCCTATGCCTCCCGGCGGTATTTCGACTTCAAGACGGTGATCCCCTGCCACTATCGGACTTTCCCGATCCTGGAACAATCCGCCAAGGACTTGGCGGACGGGCTACCGGGCGTAACCGTCATCGAGCCGGAGGTCCTGCAGGAGATCGAGCTTTGACACCCGCGCTGGCCTTCTCGGCGGAAGAATACGCGGCGCGGCTGGCCAAGACCCGTTCCGCGATGGCCCAGCGGGGTGTCGAGACCCTGCTGGTTGCCGACCCGTCGAACATGGCCTGGCTGACGGGCTATGACGGCTGGAGCTTCTACGTCCCGCAGATGGTGATCGTCCCGCGCGACGGCGTGCCCCTGTGGTGGGGCCGGACGCAGGACAAGCCCGGCGCGGCGCAGACCACCTGGCTGGACCCCGCCGACCTGTTCGACTGGCCCGAAGAACATGTGCAGCACCCAGACCATCACCCGGTCGAGGCGCTGGCATCGCTGCTGCGCGCGCGCGGCTGGACGACCCATCTGGGTGTCGAGATGGACAATTATTACTACTCGGCCGCCAGCCACCGGATCCTTGAGACCGCGTTCGGCCGGGATGCGCTGATCGACTCGACCGGGTTGGTGAACTGGCAGCGCGCGGTCAAAAGCGAGGCCGAGATCGCCTTGATGCGCAAGGCCGGGCAGTTGACTGCGCATATGCACGCGGTGCTGCGCGACGGGTTCCGCGCCGGGATTCCCAAGAACGTGCTCGTGGCCGAGGTTCAGGCGGCGGGCATCGCCGGGCTTCCGGGTCTTGCGGGCGACTATCCCGCGATCGCGCCCATCGCGCCTTCGGGGGCCGAGGCCTCGGCCTCGCACATCACCTGGAACGACCGTCCGCTGACACCGGGCGAGGCGACCTATTTCGAAATCTCGGGCTGCCACCGCCGCTATCACTGCCCGGCCAGCCGCAGCCTGTTTCTGGGCGACCCGCCCGCCGATATCCGGCGCGCGGAAACCGCGATCCTCACCGCGATCGAGGACACGCTGGCCGCCGCCCGCCCCGGCGCCACCTGCGAAGAGGTTGCCGCCTGCGTCTATGACAGCTTTGCCCGGGCCGGCTATGTCAAAGGCAATCGCACGGGCTATCCGGTGGGCCTGAGCTATCCGCCCGATTGGGGCGAGCGCACCATGAGCCTGCGCCCGGGCGACAGCACCGTTCTGCAGGACAACATGACCTTTCACCTGATGCCGGGTCTGTGGACCCCCGACTGGGGGCTGGCCATCACCGAAACCTTCGTGGTCACGCCGACGGGCGGGCAACCCTTGGCCGACATTCCCCGCGAACTGGTCGTGAAACCGGCCTGAGCGCGCCTCAGCCCTTGGACCCGCCAACACCGCGCTGCGCGGCAAAGAAATCGCGCAGCAACTGGGCGCAGTCCTCGGCCGCAATTCCGTCATAGACCTCCGGGCTGTGATGGGCCTGAGGGTGCGAGAACACCCGCGCCCCATGCGCCACGCCGCCCGATTTCGGATCGGCGGCCCCATAGTAGATCCGCCGGATCCGCGCGGCCGCCAGCGCCGCGGCGCACATGGCGCAGGGCTCCAGCGTGACATACAGGTCATGCCCCGTCAGCCGCTCGGACCCGACGGCCCGGCAGGCGGCGCGCAGGGCCAGGATCTCGGCATGCGCGGTCGGGTCGTGCAACTCGCGCGTACGGTTGCCGTCTGCCGCGATGATCCGGCCATCGGGCGCCACAATCACCGCGCCCACCGGAACCTCGCCCCGATCACCCGCCGCGCGCGCCTGTTCCAGCGCCTTGTCCATATGCGTTCTGAAGACCATGCCCCTGACTGCCCCAGAAACCCACCTTTCGCAAGCCGCGCCGATGCGCTATGCGCAGGGCATGAGCAACACCCCTCCTCCTGGCGACCGGATCGCCAAAGTGCTGGCCCGTGCCGGCATCGCCTCGCGCCGCGAGGCCGAACGCATGATCGAAGCGGGCCGCGTAACCGTGAACGGCAAGACCATCGACAGCCCGGCGCTGAACGTCACGCCCGGCGACAGGATCACCGTCGACGGCAAGCCCGTGGCCGAGCCCGAACCCGCGCGCCTGTGGCTGTATCACAAGCCAACCGGCCTTGTGACCACGAACCGCGACGAAAAGGGCCGCCCTACGATCTTCGACAATCTGCCCGAGGACATGCCCCGCGTCATGAGCGTCGGCCGGCTGGACCTGAATTCCGAGGGCCTGCTGCTGTTGACCAATGACGGGGCCATCAAGCGCAAGCTTGAACTGCCCTCGACCGGCTGGCTGCGCAAATACCGGGTGCGGATCAACGGCCGCCCCAAGGATGAGGATTTCGCCCCCCTGCGCCAGGGTCTTGTGATCGAGGGCGACAAGTTCCAGCCCATGACCGTGACGCTGGACCGCCAGCAAGGCGCGAATGCATGGCTGACGATCGGACTGCGCGAGGGCAAGAACCGGGAAATCCGCCGCGCGATCGAAGACATCGGCTTTACCGTGAACCGGCTGTTGCGCGTGTCCTACGGGCCATTCCAGCTGGGCAATCTCAAACCCGGCGAGGTCGAGGAAATCCGCCGCCGCGTTCTGCGCGACCAGTTGGGTCTGGAACCTGAAACCCCACCGGCTGCTGCGAAACGCCCAAGCCGCCCTCAAAGATCCCGCAGGCCGGTCGGCAAGAAATCACGCAATTGACGCGGGTTATCGAACCTTCCCCCTAGCGCCAAGCCCCTTGATCCCCTAGGTTTTCAAGGGGACAACCGCAGTTGGAGGACGTCATGTCCGGGACCGGAGTGCAAAAAATGGCCTACGCGGCCCTACTGGTACTGTTGTTCGGCGTCTGCACCGGTTGGCTTGGGGGGCTCTGACGCCATGGCCAAACGATACGGCGGAAAGTTCAGCCCCGACGGCCAGTCCGACACCGACGCGCCCGCCCCGCGCGGGCAATACGATGGTGCCCGAGTGAACCCGGTCGGCGCCCGCGCCAATGTGATGTTCGTTCCGGCGATCCCGCTGGTCTTTCTGTCGCTCAACGACGGCGCGATCGGGATGACACTTGGATTGGTCGCCGCCGGCATTCTGACCGCTGCGGCCTTTCTGCTGCGCGAAGGGTTGAAGGCCGAGGATGCCTACAACGCACGCCGCACCGCGCGCCGCCCAGCCTTTCCCCGCAAGATCTTCTCGTCGGTGTTGACCGGGCTGGGGGTGGGTCTGGCCGCTTATCGCAACGACTATCTGGATGCCGAGACCGCCAGCCAGGTCAGCCTGCTGGCGCCGGTCTTGTTCGGCGGCGTGGCAACGGCCCTGCATTCCGTCGCCTTCGGGCTCGACCCGATGAAAAACAAAGGCATGGAAGGTGTGGACACCTATCAACAGGACCGGGTCGCCCGCGTGGTCGAAGATGCCGAAGCCCATCTGAACCAAATGACGGATGCCATCAAACGGGCCGGCGACCGCAGGATCGAAGCTCGGGTCGAGCGGTTTCAGACCACCGCTCGCGATCTGTTCCGCACGGTCGAGGAGGACCCGCGCGATCTGGCCGGTGCCCGCAAATACCTGACCGTCTATCTGCAGGGCGCCCGCGATGCGACGATCAAGTTTGCCGATGTCTTTGCGCGCACCCGCGACCCGCAGGCTCTGTCCGATTACTCGGCGCTGCTGGACGACCTCGAGCAGAATTTCTCGGCCCGCACCCGAAAGATGCTATTGGATGACCGCAGTGATCTGACGGTCGAAATCGACGTGCTGCGTGAACGACTGCAGCGCGAAGGCGTCCGGCTCGACTGACCGGCCAAACCAAGAACAGGGAAGCTTCTCATGTCTGACGAAATCAAGAAAAAGGCGGCCGAGGCCGAAACGCTGGTTCAGGAAGTTGCAGCAGTCTCTTTGCCCGAGCCGAGTTCCGAGATCGTGCCGTTGGAAGAGGCCGACGAACCGGTGGGCGCCGAAATCCGCAAGCGCATGTCCGAAATCGACATGGGCGACACCAACTCGATCGTTGCTTTTGGATCGGCTGCGCAGGCCGAGCTGCAGGAAATCAGCCAGGCCATGCTGGCTGACGTGCGCAACAAGGATGTCGGCCCCGCCGGTGACAGCCTGCGCGACATCGTCACCACGATCCGCGGCTTTTCCGTGTCTGAACTGGACGTGCGCCGCGAGCGCAGCTGGTGGGAGAAACTGCTGGGCCGCGCCGCGCCTTTCGCCAAGTTCACCGCGCGCTACGAAGAGGTGCAGGATCAGATCGACCGGATCACCGACAACCTTCTGTCGCACGAGCACACGCTTCTGAAGGACATCAAGTCTCTGGATCTGCTGTATGAAAAGACGCTGGATTTCTATGATGAACTGGCGCTGTACATCGCGGCCGGCGAAGAGAAGCTGACCGAACTGGACAGCCATGACATCCCCGAGAAAGAGGCCGAGGTGCAGGCCGCCCCGGAAGATCAGCAGGTGATGAAGGCGCAGGAACTGCGCGACCTGCGGGCCGCCCGCGACGATCTGGAACGGCGTGTGCATGACCTGAAGCTGACGCGACAGGTGACGATGCAATCGCTGCCCTCGATCCGGCTGGTTCAGGAAAACGACAAGTCGCTGGTGACCAAGATCAACTCGACGCTGGTGAACACCGTGCCGCTGTGGGAAACCCAGCTGGCGCAGGCGGTCACCATCCAGCGCAGCGCCGAGGCCGCCGCCGCCGTGCGCGACGCCAACGATCTGACGAACGAGCTGCTGACCTCGAACGCCGCGAACCTGCGCCAGTCGAACAAGATGATCCGCGAGGAAATGGAGCGTGGCGTGTTCGACATCGAAGCGGTCAAGAAGGCCAACGAGGATCTGATCGGCACGATCAATGAAAGCCTCGCCATCGCCGACGAGGGCAAGGCCCGCCGCGCCGCCGCAGAAGAAGAGCTGAAGAAGATGGAAGCCGAACTGCGGGACACCTTGGCTTCGGCCAAGGCTCGGAAAGACGGGCTGGGCGACACGGCCGGAACCGCCGTTCCGGGCTGAGGAGAGATCGCAGGTGCGGCTTCGGAGATTTCTAGGGCACGGGTTGGGGGCAGCTGCATTGCTGATCTTGGCCAATTGCGATGACGCGCTCGAGTCCTCGATTGCCCCGCAGGCGCGCCCGTCCCAGCCGCAGTTGGCCAATGCTTATGTCGAACCTTCGGCCGCAAGCCGGGATCTGGCGCGATATTATCAGCGCGTCGAGCGCGACCTGTTGACCCGTGGTCTGATGCGTACAGACGGTGGCGGGCCGGACACCCCGTTTGATGCGGATGATTTGGCGCGGAATTTCGAAGCCATCGCGTTCTACAGCGAGTATCCCGGCGCCGCCGTATCCGGCAGCAGCCAACGTACCATCGGAAGGCTAAGCCGCTGGTCTGGCCCGGTCCGGATACAGGCAGAGTTCGGGCCGTCAGTATCGCCAGACCAACGTGCGGCCGACAAGGAACAGATCCGGGCCTATTCCGAACGCATGTCGTCCTTGACTGGCCACCCGATCTCGACCGTAACCAGAAACGCGAACTTCCATGTGTTCGTCTCCGGCGATGATGATACGGAATTCGTGCAAACGCGACTGCGCCAGTTGTTTCCCAATATCGGACAGGCTCAGTTGAACCTGTTTCAAGATTTACCGCGCTCGTTCTATTGCTTTGTCTTCGCCTCGGCGTCGAACGGGGCACCCAACACCTATACTGGTGCGGTTGCGTTGGTGCGGGCCGAGCACCCTGACTTGATGCGGCTGAGCTGCATCCATGAGGAAATCGCCCAGGGGCTGGGCCTGCCCAATGACAGCCCACGGGCGCGGCCGTCGATCTTCAATGATGACGACGAATTCGCCCTGCTGACCAGCCATGACGAAAAGCTGCTGACGATGTTGTATGATCCGCGCCTGAAACCCGGCATGACCGCGCAAGAGGCCGCGCCGGTGGTGCGGATCATCGCCCGTGAATTGATGGGGCAGTCGCTCTGACCCCGATGACAGGAGAACCCAGATGGGAATTTTCGATTTTCTGACCGGAGAATTCATTGATGTCATTCATTGGGTGGACGACACCCGCGACACGATGGTCTGGCGGTTCGAGCGCGAAGGCCACGAGATCAAGTATGGCGCCAAGCTGACCGTGCGCGAGGGCCAGGCGGCCGTATTCGTGCACGAAGGCCAGCTGGCCGACGTGTTCACGCCCGGCCTCTACATGCTTGAGACCAACAACATGCCGATCATGACGACGCTGCAGCACTGGGATCACGGGTTCCAGTCGCCGTTCAAGTCCGAGATCTACTTCGTCAACACGACCCGGTTCAACGACCTGAAATGGGGCACCAAGAACCCGATCATGCTGCGCGACCCGGAATTCGGCCCGACCCGGATCCGCGCCTATGGCACCTACACGATTCGTGTCAAGGACCCGGCCCGTTTCCTGGTCGAGATCGTCGGCACCGATGGCGAATTCACCATGGACGAGATCAGCTTTCAGATCCGCAACATCATCGTGCAGGAATTCAGCCGGGTCATCGCAGGCTCGGGCATTCCGGTTCTGGACATGGCCGCCAACACCGCCGATCTGGGCAAGCTGATCGCGGCCGAGGTCTCGCCTGTGCTGGATGGCTACGGGCTGGAAATGCCGGAATTCTACATCGAGAACATTTCGCTGCCACCGGCGGTCGAGGCGGCGCTGGACAAGCGTACTTCGATGGGGCTGGCGGGGGATCTGGGCAAATTCACCCAGTATTCCGCGGCCGAGGCGATGACGGCGGCCGCCAGCAACCCGAACGGAGGCGGTGGCATGGGTGCTGGCCTTGGTATGGGAATGGGCATGGCGATGGCGAACCAGATGTCGAACATGGCAGCGGGTCAGCCGTCTGGCCCGTGGGGCGCGCCCGCGCCCGCTGCCCCGCAACCATCAGCGCATGCGGCCCCGCCGCCCCCGCCGCCAGTCGAGCATGTCTGGCATATCGCGGTGGATGGCCAGACGAGCGGTCCGTTCTCGAAGGCCAAGATGGGCCGCATGGCCAGCGAGGGAGAAATTACGCGGGACACTTTCGTGTGGACGCCCGGTCAGGACGGCTGGAAGAAAGCGGGCGAGGTGCAGGAACTCGCGCAGCTGTTCACGATCCTGCCGCCTCCGCCGCCCGGGGCGTGAGGCATCGGCATGCCCGCATCGCGGAAACGCTCGAAGACAGGCGGGCGCAAAGCGCCGCAGCCGCCGCAATTCATCTGCCCGTGCTGCGGTTATGTCACCCTGGCCAAGCGCGGGGCCTACCTGATCTGCGCGATCTGCTTTTGGGAGGACGAGGACATTCTGTACGACAAGAACCCCCGCGAGCCCTCTGCCGCCAATCACGGCCTGACGCTGGCCGAGGCGCGCGAGAATTTCAGGGCGATCGGGGCCTGCGAAACGGCGATGCTGCCGCATGTCCTGCCTGAGGAGCAGCGCGCAGCCTATCTTCACTTTCCCCTCGACACGTGACCACCCATGACACAGCCCCCTGCTCCGCCACCCGGTTCTGCGGAACATCGTTTTCCATGTGACAATTGCGGCGCGGACTATCGGTTCGACCCGCAATCCGGCACGCTGACCTGTGACCATTGCGGCCATTCCGAACCGATCGGGGCTGGCCCCTGGGGCGGCGCCAGCCTGCGCGAACTGGACTTCGACGCCGCCATCGCCGACCGCTTGCCCGACAGCGAGATCGAAGAGACGCGGGTTCTGACCTGCCCCAACTGCGCGGCGCAGGTCGAGTTCGACCCCAACACCCACGCCGCGGAATGCCCGTTCTGCGCCACCCCGGTGGTGACCGATACCGGCGTGAACCGGCACATCAAACCGCGCGGCGTTCTGCCCTTTGCGCTGGACGAACGCGCCGCGCACAAGGCCATGAGCGACTGGCTGGGGCGGCTGTGGTTCGCGCCGAACGGGCTAAAGGACTATGCCCGCAAAGGCCGCAGGATGCAGGGCATCTATGTGCCCTACTGGACGTTCGACGCCGATACGAAATCGGCCTATCGCGGCGAACGGGGCGTGGTCTATTACGAAACCCGGACGGTGGTGCGTGACGGCAAGCGGGTGCAGCAGCAAGTGCCCAAGGTGCGCTGGACGCCGAAATCCGGCCGGGTGGCCCGGTTCTTCGACGACGTGCTGGTGCTGGCCTCGCAATCGCTACCCAAGTCATACACCGACGCGCTGCAACCTTGGGACCTGCCCGCGCTCGAGCCCTATCAGCCCGAGTACCTGGCCGGGTTCCGGGCCGAGGCCTACACGGTCGATCTGCAGCAAGGTTATCAGGAAGCCCGCGGCCACATGGCCCGCGTGATCGAGCGCGACGTCCGCTTTGACATCGGCGGCGACCGGCAGCGCATCCACGCGATCGAAACCGAGATCTGCGACGTGACCTTCAAGCACATCCTGCTGCCGGTCTGGATGGCCGCGTACAAGTATCGCGGCCAGACCTATCGCTTTGTCGTCAACGGTCGCACCGGTCAGGTGCAGGGTGAACGGCCCTGGTCGGCGATCAAGATCACGATTGCGGTGGTCCTGGGCCTGCTGGCGGCAGCCGGCATCGGGTATCTGGTGGCGACCGGACAGCAATGACCGCTGGGTTCCGCCGCCGAAAACTCTGCCTCGGAACCCCTTGAACATCCCAGCCTTCTCACCCATCCTGCCGCCGGCTGCCCCGGAGGAGAGGACGACGTGACCCTGGCCGATCTGAACACGCTTCTGACCGCGCGCCAGTCCTGCCGCGCCTTCCGGTCCGATCCGGTGCCGCGGGGTGACATCGAACAGATTCTGACCAGCGCCGCCCAAGTGCCCAGCTGGTGCAACGCGCAGCCCTGGCAGGTGGTCGTGACCAGCGGCGCGGAAACGGATGCGTTCCGCAGCGCCTTGCGGGCCGAAGCCAAGACCGGCCAGGCGCAGCCCGACCTGCCCTTTCCGACCGGCTATTCCGGCGTCTATCAGGACCGGCGCCGCGCCTGCGGATGGGCCCTGTACGAGGCCGTGGGCGTGGAAAAGGGCGACCGCGCTGGATCGGCCCGGCAGATGATGGAAAACTTCAACCTGTTCGGCGCCCCGCATTGCGCCATCCTGTCCAGCCCGGCGGAACTCGGCCCCTATGGCGCGATGGATTGCGGCGGGTTTGTAACGGCTTTCACCTTGGCTGCACAGGCCTTGGGCATCGCCACGATCCCACAGGCGGCGGTGGCCGCCTATGGGCCGTTCCTGCACCGCTATTTCAACATCCCCGATGACCGGCTGATCCTGTGCGCGATTTCCTTCGGCTATCCGAATGTCGATCATCCGGCCAACCAATTCCGGACCGAGCGCGCCACGCTGGACGAGTTCGTCAGTTGGCGTGAGGCGCCGGCCGAGTGAGCGGAGTTTGAGAAAGACACTGTCATGCGCGCATTGATACAAAGGGTGTCCGAGGCATCGGTCTCGGTCGAGGGGGAAGTCATCGGCCAGTGCGGGCCGGGGCTACTGGTGCTGGTCTGCGCCATGCAGGGCGACGACGACTCGCACGCCGAGCAACTGGCGGCCAAGATTGCCAAGCTGCGGATCTTCAAGGATGACGCGGGCAAGATGAACCGGTCGGTGTTGGATATCGGCGGCTCGGCCCTTGTGGTCAGCCAGTTCACCTTGGCCGCCGACACGTCGCGCGGGAACCGGCCCGGATTTGCGGCGGCGGCCGATCCGGCAACCGGTGAACGCCTGTACGAACACTTTGCCCGCGCGCTGGCCGCGCTTGGGGTTCCGACCGAAACCGGGTCTTTCGGAGCGGATATGGCGGTGTCCCTAGTCAATGACGGCCCGGTTACGATCTGGATGGACATGTGATGACGATGCAGGATCAGGCGATCGCGATCTGGAAGGCGGGCGTTGCCGCCGTTGACGGCTATGGCGCGGTCAAGGCGGCACTGCCTAATGTTCCGCGCCCCGATTTGATTCTGGCGGTGGGCAAGGCCGCGGCGGCGATGATGAATGCGGCGCAGGATCATTTCGGCAGAACACCGGGCCTTGTGGTCACGAAAGACGGCCATGCCGAAGGGCTGCCGTCACATCTGCAGGTCATCGAAGCCTCTCACCCCGTGCCCGATGCCCGCAGCCTGAAGGGTGGCCAGGCCCTGCGCGCGGCTGTTCAGGCCATGGAGCCTGGCACGCATCTGTTGCTGCTGGTCTCGGGCGGTGCGTCTTCGCTGGCCGAGGATCTTGTGCCGGGGGCCACCCTCGAAGATCTGGCGCGGCTGAACGCGCAGTTGCTGTCCGAGGGGCTGGACATCACAGCCATGAACGCCTGCCGGCGCGAGATGTCGCGGATCAAGGGCGGCGGTCTGCTGACCGGTTTCGGCGGAGCGCGCGCGACGGTCCTGGCCATTTCGGACGTGCCGGGGGACGACATCGGCGTCATCGGATCGGGCATCGGCGCCTTGCCCAACGCCCCGCAATTCGAAGCGAGTGTCGAAATCATTGCCTCGAACGCCCATGCGCGCTGCGCCGCAGCCGACGCGGCACGTGCCGCCGGTCTGGACGTTTTGGCTGAGGAAGAGGCCCTGCACGACGACTATCTGTCCGTCGCCGCAGATATCGGCGCGCGGCTGCGTCAGATGCCGCCGGGCGCGATGATCTTTGGCGGAGAGCCGACGGTCGTCCTGCCCGAAAACCCGGGCCGAGGCGGGCGCAACCAGGCGCTGGCACTGGCGTTGGCGCGCGAGATTCAAGGATGCGAGGGGCTGTGTGTCGTGGTCGGTGGAACCGACGGCACCGACGGGCCGACTGATGCGGCCGGCGGTGTCGTGACCGGCGCGACATGGGCCGATGGGGCGGACCCAGCCTTGCGCGAGGCCGATGCGGGGACGTTCCTTGAGCGAGCCGGCGCTCTGCTGGTGACCGGCCCCACGGGAACCAATGTCATGGATCTGCTTGTCGCAACGAAGGAATGAATTGACGCTTTTCCTCGCACACCATCCGCCGATGCGCCTGAGACTAGGCACATGACTCAGGCGAAGAACTCACTGGCCGAGATCGAAGACGTTCCGGATCAGGGCATCATTCTGTCGGACGGCTGCCGCCTGTCGGCGCGGATCTGGCGGCCTGTCGATGCGCCGCAGCACCCGGTGCCCGCCATTTTGGAATACCTGCCTTATCGCAAGCGCGACGGCACGACGGCGCGCGATGCCCTGACCCATCCCTGGTTTGCCAAACGTGGATACGCCTGCATCCGCGTCGACATGCGCGGCAACGGCGACAGCCAGGGACTGATGGAGGATGAATACACCCAGCAGGAACTGGACGACGCCGTCGAAGTGATCGAATGGCTGGCCCAACAGCCCTGGTGCAGCGGCGCGGTCGGGATGATGGGGATCAGCTGGGGCGGCTTCAACGCGCTGCAAGTGGCGGCGCTGCAACCCGCGCCGTTGAATGCCATCATCACCCTGTGTTCGACCGCCGACCGTTATGCCGATGACATCCATTACAAGGGCGGCTGCCTTCTGAACGAGAATCTGGGCTGGGGGGCCACCATGTGGTCGTATTCGTCCCGCCCGCCCGACCCGGCGCTGCGTGACGACTGGCGCGAGATGTGGCTGCAGCGGTTGACGGCCGAACCGTTTCTGCCCTCGGTCTGGCTGCGGCATCAGACCCGCGATGCCTATTGGCGACATGGGTCTGTCTGCGAAGACCCCGGCGCGATCCGAGCCGCGACACTGGCGGTGGGCGGCTGGGGTGATGCCTACAAGAACACGGTGCCCTGGCTGGTCGAGAACCTGACTGCGCCGGTCAAGGGCATCGTCGGCCCCTGGGTGCACAAGTACCCGCATTTTGCCGTGCCCGAACCACGCATCGGCTTCCTGCAAGAGGCGCTGCGCTGGTGGGACCGCTGGCTGAAGGGCAAAAAGACCGGAGTTGAACAGGACCCGGCCTATCGCGCCTATCTGATGGATGGCGTGCGCCCGGCGCGCTGGTATGCCGAACGCCCGGGCCATTGGATCACCGAGGATGCCAGCGCCACGTCCCACCTGCCGACGGTCACCCTTCCGCTTTCCGAAGCCGGGCTGGGTAAGGACGGCCCCTTGGATACCAAAATCCGCTCGCCGCATCATTGCGGCATGGATGGCGGCGAATATTGCGCCATCTGGCTGGGTCCGGACATGCCGGGCGACCAGCGGGCAGATGACGCTCTGTCCGCCTGTTTCGACACGACCCCTCTGACCGCAGATCTGGACATTGTCGGTGCCCCGCGCCTGCGCTTGAAGCTGAGTGTCGACAAACCACAAGCCCAGATTGCCGTTCGGCTGAACCAAATCCACCCCGACGGAGCTGCGACTCGGATCACCTATGGTGTATTGAATCTGACCCATACGGAGGGGCATTCGTCCCCCAAAACGTTGATACCCGGACAGGTCTACGACATCGAAGTTGTGCTGGACCACGTCGCCTACCGGGTTCCCAAGGACCACAGCCTGCGCGTTGCCGTCTCAAGCGCCTATTGGCCGCTGATCTGGCCTTCGCCGGAAACAGCGGAGCTCCACCTGACAGGCGGCACGTTCACGATCCCCCAGCGCGACAGGTCGGATCGGGATGAATGGCAATTTGCCCCACCCGATGCGGACTCTCCGTGGCAAGTGACCCAATTGCGAGAGGCGACCCATGCGCGGCGCGTCGAAACTGACATGACGACCGGCGTCATCGATCTGGTCATCGAAGATGATTTCGGCTTGGTCGAAGACGCGGATCATGGTCTGGTCAGCGGCGGAACCGCTTTTGAACGGTGGTCGATCCATCCGGACGATCCGCTGAGCGCGCGCGGTTGCTGCGAATGGGTACAAGAGACCCGTCGCGACGGCATCCAACTGCGAACCGAGGCCAATTGCGAGATGTGGTCGGACCGATCCAGCTTTCATCTGCGCGCGACGCTTGATGCCTTTGAAAACGATGTGAAGATTTTTTCCAAAACCGTGGAGGACACCATACCTCGTGATCAGATGTGATTTTGCTGGTGGCAAGTCCCCGAGATTTGACCTTGCCCGCCGCGACGAAATGCGCCAACGTTGACTCATGCGTCAATAAAAAGCCCGTAAAACGGGCACACAAAACACTCAACTGGGAGATATCCGAATGAACGAACAACTCACTCACATGGCCAGCCAGGTGACCGCCGGAAAACTGACCCGACGTGAATTCATGGGGAAGGCAGCCGCATTGGGTGTATCGGCTGCCATGGCCAGCACCGTCTTCGCCGACGCGGCCCGCGCCGCTGGCGCCAAGAAAGGTGGCGATCTGAAACTGGGCCTGCAGGGCGGTGAATCCACAAACTCGCTGGACCCGGCCACCTATGCCAGCTCGGTTCCGTTCCAGAACGGCAAGCAGTTCGGTGACCAACTGGTCGAAGTCGCCCCCGACGGCACGATCGAGCCGCGCCTTGCCGAAAGCGTTGAAGGCAGCGCCGATGCCAAGGTGTGGACGTTCAAACTGCGTCAAGGGGTCGAGTTCCACAACGGCAAGACCATGACCAGCGAGGACGTGCTGAAAACGATGCAGCGCCACTCGAACGAAGATTCGAAGTCGGGCGCGTTGGGCATCATGAAGGGCATCGAGTCGATGAAGGCCGATGGCGAATATTTTCAGGTCACCCTGAACGAGCCGAACGCCGATCTGCCTTACCTGATGGCCGACTATCACCTGATCATCCAGCCGGACGGCGGAATGGACAACCCGGGCGCCGGTATCGGCACCGGTCCGTACAAGCTCGAAGCGGACGAACCCGGTGTGCGCCACCTGTTCACCAAATTCGAAAACCACTGGAACCCGGATTTCGGCAACTTTGACAGCGTCGAAGTTGTGGTCATCAACGATGCCACGGCCCGGACGGCTGCGCTGCAGTCGGGTCAGGTCCACGCGATCAACCGGGTTGAGCCCAAGGTTGCCGACCTCTTGGGTCGTGCGCCCAACCTGACCGTACACTCCACGGCAGGACGCGGCCACTACGTGTTCATCATGCATTGTGACACGGCGCCGTTCGACGGCAACGAACTGCGGACCGCTCTGAAATACGCGATCAACCGCGAAGAGCTGGTCGAGAAGGTACTGCGCGGCTATGGCTCGGTCGGGAACGACATGCCGATCAACGCAGCATACCCGCTGTTCGATGAGACGATCCCGCAGCGTGAGTTCAGCGTCGAAAAAGCCGCGGAACACTACAAGAAGTCCGGCCATGACGGGTCGCCCATCATTCTGCGTGTGGCCGACGGAGCCTTCCCTGGCGCCGTGGATGCCGCAGCCCTGTTCCAGCAGACTGCCCAGCAGGCCGGCATCCCGCTTGAGATCAAGCGCGAGCCGAATGATGGCTACTGGTCCGAAGTCTGGAACGTACAGCCGTTCTGCGCGTCCTACTGGGGTGGCCGTCCGGTGCAGGACCAGATGTACGCAACGGCCTACCTGTCCACCGCCGACTGGAACGACACCCGGTTCAAGGTCAAAGAGTTCGACGACCTGCTGTTTGCCGCGCGTGCCGAGCTGGATCCGGCAAAGCGCAAGGCCATCTACAGCCAGATGGGCATGATGGTCCGTGACCAGGGCGGCCTGATCTGCCCGATGTTCAACGACTTTGTCGAGGGCATCAGCAACCAGCTGGATGGCTGGGAGACTGATCCGACCCAAGAGATGATGAACGGCAACATGTCCCGCAAGATGTGGTTCGTCTAACTCGGATCGACAGGTATGCATCCTATTATCAAACTGGTTTCCCAGCGCCTGGCGCTGGGATTCCTCTTGCTGTTTGGCGCTTCGGCCCTGATTTTCGGGTTGACCGAGGCCCTACCCGGAGACGCCGCGCAAGCCGTCCTGGGGCAGTCCGCCACCCCTGAATCCCTTGCCAACCTCCGTGAGGAGATGGGGCTGAACCGTCCCGCCTTGACCCGGTATTTCGAATGGCTTGGCGGAATTGTCCAAGGTGACATGGGCACGTCCCTGACCAACAAGCTGGACATCGCCGAGTCGGTTAGCAACCGATTGGGCAATACGTTGTTTCTTGCCTTTTGGGCGGCCATCGTCTCGGTCCCCCTAGCAATTTTTCTTGGCCTCGTCGCGGTACGCTACCGCAACCGCTGGCCCGACAAGCTGATCTCAGCCGTTACTCTGACGACAATCTCGATCCCGGAATTCCTGATCGGCTACGTCCTTGTCTATTTCATCGCGGTCAAGCTGGGCATGTTCTCGCCGCTGGCGATGATCAATGACAGCATGTCCTTTTGGCAAAAGCTGAACTCGATCGCGCTGCCCGTGATCGTGCTGACCATGGTGGTTCTGGCGCATATGATGCGCATGACTCGCGCCGCGATTTTGAACGTGATGCAGTCGGCCTATGTCGAAACGGCCGAACTGAAGGGCCTGAGCAACTTCAAGGTCATCTGGCGCCATGCCTTCCCGAACGCCATCGCCCCCATCGTGAACGTGGTGATGCTGAACCTGGCCTATCTGGTCGTGGGTGTCGTCGTGGTCGAGGTGGTGTTCGTCTATCCCGGCATGGGACAGTATCTGGTGGACCATGTGACCAAGCGCGATGTGCCGGTGGTGCTGGCCTGCGGCGTCATCTTTGCCGCCATCTATATCGGGCTGAACATGGTTGCCGACATCGTCGCGATCCTGGCCAACCCAAGGCTGAGGCACCCGAAATGAAGAACATCCCAATCTCTGCAATGATCGGGCTGGCCTTCACCGCCCTGTATTTCATCATCGCCGTCTTTGCGCCCTTCCTGGCGCCCTACGGCATGGCCGAGGTGGTCGGCGACGTGTGGGAGCCCTCGAGTTCGGAATTCTGGCTGGGCACCGACAATATCGGCCGCGATCTTCTCAGCCGAATGATCTATGGCGGGCGCACCACGATCTTCATCGCCACCGCCGCCACCATCCTCAGCTTCGTCACCGGTTCGATCCTGGGCTTTCTGGCGGCCGTGCTGGGAGGCTGGGCCGATCAGGTGATGTCGCGGACCGTGGACCTGATCATGTCGATCCCGTCGCTGATCACCGCGCTGGTGGTTCTGGCCATGGTGCCGGTCACCATCCCGGTTCTGATCGTGGTCATGGGCCTGCTGGACGCCACCCGCGTCTATCGTCTGGCCCGGGCCGTGGCCGTTGACATCGAAGTCATGGACTATGTCGAGGCCGCCAAGCTGCGCGGTGAGGGCCGCGGCTGGATCATCTTCCGCGAGATCCTGCCCAACGCGCTGTCCCCGCTGGTGGCCGAACTGGGCCTGCGCTTCATCTTCATGGTGCTGTTCGTCTCGACCCTGTCGTTCCTGGGCCTGGGCGTTCAACCTCCGCTGGCCGATTGGGGCGGTATCGTGAAAGAAAACAAGGACGGCATCGTCTATGGCATCGGCGCGGCGCTGTACCCGGCGGTGGCCATCGCCACGCTGGCCATCTCGGTCAACCTGGTGGCCGACTGGATCCTGAACCGCACCACATCGCTGAAAGGAGGCCGGGGATGAGCGATACCCTTCTCAAGGTCCGCGACCTCAAGATCGGCGCAACCGTCTACCCGCCGGGCGAAAAGCCCCGCGACATCGAAATCGTGCACGGGGTCAGCTTTGACCTCGAGCGCGGCAAGGTGCTGGGGCTGATCGGGGAATCCGGTGCGGGCAAATCGACCATCGGGCTGGCATCGATGGCTTATGGCCGGGGCGGCGTTAAGATCACCGGCGGTGAGGTCTGGGTGAACGGGCGCGACATCCTCAAGACGTCGCTGTCGGATATCCGCAAACTGCGCGGCGGCGAGGTGACCTATGTGTCGCAATCGGCGGCGGCGTCCTTCAATCCCGCCAAGAAGATCATGGATCAGGTGGTCGAAGCCGCGGTCGAGCAGAAGAAGTTCAGCCGCAAAGAGGCCGAGGCCCGTGCGCGTGAGCTGTTCGCCAAGCTGGGCCTTCCCGACCCGGACAACATCGGCAACCGCTATCCGCACCAGGTCTCGGGCGGGCAGCTGCAGCGTTGCATGACGGCGCTGGCGCTGTGCCCCGAGCCGGATCTGGTGGTGTTCGACGAACCCACGACCGCGCTCGACGTGACCACCCAGATCGACGTCCTGATGGCGATCAAGGAAGCAATCCGCGACACCGGCGTGGCCGCGCTGTACATCACCCACGATCTGGCGGTCGTGGCGCAGGTCAGCGATGACATCATGGTGCTGCGCATGGGCGACACGGTCGAATACGGCACCACCGACCAGATCATCAACAACCCACAAGAAGAGTACACGCGGGCGCTGGTCTCGGTCCGTTCGATCGAACACGAGGAAAAACAGCCCACGCCCGAACCCGTGCTGCAGGTCGATGGCATCACGGCCCGTTACAAGGGGCTGAATTTCGACGTGCTGCACAACGTCAATGTCGAGGTACATCCGGGCCAGACGCTGGCGGTCGTGGGGGAATCGGGGTCGGGCAAGTCCACGCTGGCCCGGGTGATCACCGGCCTGCTGCCCCCGCGCGACGGCGAGATCACCTTTGCCGGGCGCAAGCTCAGCCCCGATCTGGCCGGACGCTCGCGCGAGGACCTGCGCGAGTTGCAGATGATCTACCAGATGGCCGATGTTGCGATGAACCCGCGCCAGACGGTGGGTACAATTATCGGCCGGCCGCTCGAGTTCTACTTCAACATGCGCGGCGCCGAGAAGCGCAAGCGCATCGTTGAACTGCTGGACGAGATCGAACTGGGCGAAGGTTTCATCGACCGGTACCCGGCCGAGCTGTCCGGCGGTCAGAAACAGCGTGTGTGCATCGCCCGCGCGCTGGCGGCCAAGCCCAGGATGATCATCTGTGACGAGGTCACCTCGGCGCTGGATCCGCTGGTGGCGGACGGCATCCTCAAGCTGTTGCTGGACCTGCAGAAGATCGAGGACGTGGCCTATCTGTTCATCACCCATGACCTAGCGACGGTGCGCGCGATCAGCGACAGCATCGCCGTGATGTATCAGGGGCGCGTGGTGCGCTATGGACCCAAATCGCAGGTGCTGAGCCCGCCGTTCGACGACTATACCGATCTGCTGCTCAGTTCGGTGCCGGAAATGCATCTGGGCTGGCTGGAAGAGGTCGTGGCCCACCGCAAGATGGAGAGCGCCGGCAACTGAGCCGCTGGCTGTGCAAGCCGACAAAACACTCTGAAATCCCGACACTTTGTTTCTATCGAAGTGTCGGGATTCTCTCATTCCGGACGGGAACAGGCAGCCTTGGCTGACCGAATCTCCTAGGGTGGGCCAAACAAGTGATCCAATACGAGGGCCATGCGATGGACCGCAAGCTTCTGCTCATCATTCTCGACGGAGTTCCCTGGCGCAATTTCCGCCGGCTATTCGGCAACCTCGAAGGCTGGGTCGACAGCGGCGAAGCGCGGGTTTGGAAGCTGCGTTCGGTGCTGCCTTCGATCTCGGCCAGCTGCTATGCCTCGATCCACACGGGCGTGACACCGCAGGAGCATGGCTGCACCGGAAACGGCAACGTGTTCCGGCTGGACCACAAGGACATATTCAGCCAGGTGCGCGAGGCCGGCGGCCTGACCGGGGCCGTTACCCACAGCTTCTGGTCGCAGTTCTTCAACCGCCACCCTTTCGACTATGTGCGCGACATCGAATACGACGAGCCGGACAGCGCCACCATCAACCACGGCCGCTTCCACTCGATGACGGGCTATGGCAAGGCGAACCAGATGACTCCGTCCGACGTCGACCTGTTCGCGACTCTGACGAACCTGTGCCTGCGGTTCGGGCTGGATTACGGCATTCTCCATACCTGTACGCTCGACAGCATGGGCCACCGCTTCTACCACGACTGTGAAGAGATGGATCACGCCTGCTTCGTCATGGACGAGATGCTGGCCCCTTTCATCCCCCGCTGGCGGCAGTTGGGATACGAGGTGATCGTGACCGCCGATCACGGCCAGGACGAGCGCGGCCACCACGGCGGGCGCAGCGCGCTGCAGCAGGAAACGGCGCTCTACTATTTCGGCGATGCCGAGGGCCCCGATGCGGAAACGGTCATTGACCAGCTGCAGTTGGCGCCCACGATCCTGACCCGCATGGGCGCTCCGGTGGCCGAGACGATGAAGGCCAAGCCGTTCCTGCGCTGAGCGCCGTCAGTCGTAGTTCCACAACCCCTGCCCCAGCGCCTCGACCGCGATCGAGATCCGCTCGAAACTGTCGGCGGCGCGGGTCACCGAATGGCGGGCGCGCAGGTAGCCATGCACGAGGCCGGCCTCGTTGATCCAATGCGCCTGCCCGCCGGCGGCGGTGATTTTGGCGCAGTACGCGGCTCCGTCATCACGCAGGGGATCGCAGTCGGCGGTCACCACCACCGTCGGCGGCAGCCCGGAAAAGTCTGTATCGTGCAGCGGGGCGAATGTGGGGTCATGTTCCGGGACGGCGCCGCCACACCGGACTTTTTCATAGAACAGGACCTCGTCGCGCGTCAGCATCGGGGCGTGGGCGTGTTCGATATACGATCCCTGGTTCGGGTCGCCACCCAAACCGGGATAGATCAGAACCTGCCCCAGGATGTTCCCGATGCGCCCGCGCGCGTGATGGGCGACGGCTGCGGTCAGGCTTCCGCCCGCGCTGTCCCCGGCCAGAACCAGCGGATCGCCGAATTCGGATTCCACCCAGTTCACCGCGGTCCAGCAATCCTGGAACTGCGCCGGATGAACATGTTCAGGACACAGGCGGTAGTCGACCGCCACCACCCGATAGCCAGTTTGGGCGCACAGTTCGGCGCAGACGTCATCGTGGCTGTCCAGCCCGCCCACGACGAACCCGCCGCCATGCATGTAGACGACGGTTCGGGTTGGATCTCCGCAGGAATAGACGCGCACCCCGACCCCATCGGCCGAGCTGTCCCGCGTTTCGACGCCCGGTGGACGCGGCTGCCGAAACGCGCGGCACATGTCGTCATAGACGCGGCGCTGGTCCTCGATGGACCGATCCACCGCGTCTTCGGGATAGCTTTCGGCGGTGCGCCGGATGAACGCCCAGGTCTCCTCGTCGATCAGACGTTCATAGTCCATTGCCCCTCCGGATCAGTCGGCCCACTCCCACGGCCGGGTGAAGTTGCCCAGCACTTGGTTCACATCGTCTTCGGATGAGCCGTTCGCGTCAAGCTGCGCGACAAGGCCGCGCTTTTTGTCGTCGATGACCGACACGACCCGCGCCGCAACGCCGGCGGTTTCCAACGCCTGGTTGTAGACCCGAGTGATCGCCTGTTTGCGCAGTTCTGGCTTGAATACTTTGCCCACCGCCGTCTTCGGCAGTTCGGGCAAGATGGTCATGTGCTTGGGATGCGCGGCGCGTTCGTGCACGTGCACCTTGCAGTATTCCAGAAGTTCTTCCTCGGTCACGCTGGCGCCTTCGACCAGTTCGACAAAGGCACAGGGCACCTCGCCCGCATGGGCGTCGGGCTGGCCGATAGCGCCGGCAAAGGCCACCGCGTCATGACCCAGCAAGGCCTCTTCGATCTCGGCCGGGTCGATATTGTGACCGCCGCGGATGATCAAGTCCTTGGCACGGCCCGTGATCCACAGATACCCGTCCGCATCGAACCGACCCAGGTCGCCGGTGCGCAGGTACTTGTCGAAATAGTAGAGATCGACGTTCTTGTCTTCCTCGGTATAGGTGTTCCCGGCATAGACACCCGGGTTCGACACGCAGATCTCGCCCACTTCGTCCACCGCGCATTCCTTGGGGCCGTCGGGACTGTCGCGCAGGATCTTGACGTCGGTGTACGGGAACGGAATCCCGATCGAGCCAATTTTCTTCTCGCCATCCACCGGGTTGCAGGACACCAGGCAGGTGGCCTCGGTCAGGCCATAACCTTCGACGATGGTCACACCGGTCGCTTTCTCGAACCGGCGGAACAGTTCGACCGGCAGCGGAGCCGAACCCGAGAAGGCCGTCTTGACGGTCGAGATGTCGGCATCCACCGGACGCTGCATCTTGGCCGAGATCGCCGTGGGCACGGTGATGATGAACGAAACTTTCCAACGTTCGATCAGCTTCCAGAAGTTGTCGAACACGCCGTCGCCGCGATAACCGGCGGGGGTCGGGAACACCACATGGGCGCCCGACGACACCGCCGCCATCACGATCACATGGCAGGCAAAGACGTGGAACATCGGCAGCGGGCACATGATCACGTCCTCTTCCGAGAACAGCAGCGTGTGGCCCAGCCACCCATTGTAGATCATGCCGGAATATTTGTGCTGCGCGACCTTGGGCATACCTGTGGTGCCGCCGGTATGGAAATAGCAGGCAACCCGGTCCTCTTTGCTGTCCTCGAAGGTCAGCGTGGTGGGTTGCTTCGCCAGTTCCTTGTTGAAATCCAGATAATCGGCGTGGGCCAGATGCTCTTTGTCGGCCATCTTGGGCCGGACCAAAGGCACGATCCACGATTTCGGCGGCGTCAGGTACCGGTTCAGGTCAATCTCCAACACGGTGTTGACACCCGGCGCGTGGCGCACGGCCTCGGCGACCTTCTGCGCGACGTCCGTTTTCGGGAATGGCTTCAGCGTGACCACGACCTTGGCCTTGGTCTCACGCAGGATCGACGCGATCTGCTCTGGCTCGAGCAGCGGGTTGATCGGGTTCACGATCCCGGCCACCGCGCCGCCCATCATGGTGACCAGCGTCTCGTTGCAGTTGGGCAGCACATAGGCCACCACGTCGTTTTCCTTGACCCCCAAAGAGCGGAACAGGTTGGCCGCCTGGTTCGTCTTGGTCAGCAGTTGCGACCATGTCAGGGTTTCGGCCTTGTCCTTGGGGCCGGACAGGATCTGGAAACTGATCGCGTTGCGATCCGGGAACTTGGCGGCCGTCCGCGAGAGCAGTTGATGGAACGTGACGGGGACGTCGCGGTCCTCCCACGGCATTTCCTGCTCCATTCTCAGTTTGTCTTCCTTGCCCACAAAGGCCATGTGGTTCCTCCCCTTTTTTACCCTGCATTTTTGCAGGCTGTCTTGCGTCCAAGATGTAAGCAAATGCAGCCCTGCGCAAGCGAGGGCTTACCCTCGGGCAAGGGGAAAAAGTAGAATGACGCTACGGCGGTTCGCGAAATGCCCGCGCGTCACTTCACTCGGCGGCCACACCATCGGTGAACTGGAGACGCGCCAGACGCGCATAAAGCCCATCTTGCGCCACCAGATCGTCATGGGTGCCCTGCGCCACGATCCGGCCGTTCTCCATCACCACGATGCGATCGGCCTTTTTCACGGTGGCCAGACGGTGCGCCACGATCAGGGTGGTGCGCCCGGCGCGCATCTGGTCGACAGCGGCCTGAACGGCGCGCTCGCTCTCGGCGTCCAGCGCCGAGGTCGCCTCGTCCAGCAGCAGAACCGGAGCGTCGCGCAAAATCGCCCGCGCGATGGCGATGCGCTGTTTCTGACCGCCCGACAGCATCACGCCGCGTTCGCCGACGAAACTGTCATAGCCTTCGGGCAGGGCCGAGATGAAATCATGCGCCGCGGCGGCACGGGCCGCGGCCTCGACCTCGGCATCCGAGGCGTCCAGCCGTCCGAACCGGATGTTTTCGCGCGCCGAGGCCGCAAAGATCACCGGATCCTGCGGAACCAGCGCCATGTGCTGCCGGAAATCCGAGCGGCGCATGTCGCCCAGATCGATCCCGTCTAGGCTGACCTGACCGGCCTCGGGGTCGTAGAACCGCTGGATCAACTGGATCACGGTCGTCTTGCCCGCGCCCGAGGGTCCGACGAAGGCCACCGTCTCGCCCGGGTTCACTGTCAGCGACAGGTCGTCCAGTGCCAGAACGTCTGGCCGGGCCGGGTAGCGGAAGGTGACGTTGTCAAAGGTGATCTGTCCCTTGACCGGCTGCGGCAGCGCCTTGGGTTGTGTCGGGTCGTTGACCGTATCTTCGGCGTTCAGCAACTCGACCAGCCGCTCGGTGGCGCCTGCGGCACGCTGCAGCTCGCTCCAGATTTCGGAAAGCGCGGCCACGGACCCGGCCATGATGATCGAATAGATCACGAACTGGATCAGCACGCCCTCGGTCATCACGCCATTGCGCACATCGTTCGCCCCCATCCACAAAACGCCGACGATCCCCGAAAACACCAGAAAGATCACGATCACGGTCAGAACCGCCCGGGTCTGAATACGGCGCAGGGACACATGGTACGAGGTCTCGGTCATGTCACCGAACTGGCGGCGGCTGGCGTCCTCATGGGTGAACGCTTGTACGGTCTGAACGGCGCCCAGCGCTTCGCCTGCATTGCCCGACGAGGCGGCGATCCAATCCTGGTTTTCGCGGCTGATGACCCTCAGCCGACGCCCGAGAACCAGGATCGGCACCACCACCACCGGGATCAGCAGCAAAACCAGCCCGGTCAGCTTGGCCGAGGTCAGCAACATCAGCACAAGCCCGCCGATGAACATCAGGAAATTCCGCAATGCGATCGACACCGACGACCCCAGAACGGATTGGATCAGCGTGGTGTCGGTGGTGATACGGCTCAGGACCTCACCGGTCATGATGCGTTCGTAGAAGGCGGGGCTCATGCCGATGACGCGGTCAAAGACTGCCTTGCGGATGTCAGCCACGACCCGCTCGCCCAACCTGGTCACCAGCATGTACCGGATACCCGTTCCCACCGCCAGAACCGCCGCGATGCCCAGAGCCGCCAGGAAATACCAATCGAGCAGTTCACCGTCTTCGATGCGGAAGTTGTCGACCACGCGCCGCACCGCCAAAGGCAAGGTCAGGGTCATGCTGGCCGTCAGAACCAGCGCCAGCGTCGCCCCAAGCATCAGCAGCCGATAAGGTTTCATGAACGGCCACAAAGAGGCCAGCACGCCCAGCTTCCGGGATCCGGGTCGATCTTCATGAGCACCGGGCGCCTGCACGTTTGCTTGGTTGGCGGAGCGTGTTCTTGCCATGCCTGACCCTTTTTACCTTCTGGGACTCGCGATATGGCTTCTTGGCGGCGCAGGCGCGCCGGGTCAAGGAGACTGCGCGCAATAGCACCCCGACAAGGGCTTTTTGACGCAACTTATTCCGGAGAGGTTGGAGCGGGTAGACGGAATCGAACCGACATAGCCTGCTTGGAAGGCAGGGGCTTTACCATTAAGCTATACCCGCTTGGTGAAGGGCTGAGTAGTCCATGCCCGGGCCGTCGTCAAGAACCGAAATCCACCTACGCATCGCTTTTGCGACTGCCTGCTTGCGGTCAACCATTGCGGACTGCGCGGCCAACCGCCCATCGCTCTGAATTGCACTTGTTTTGGGGTCGCGCACTGGCGCAGCATACGATTTCAGTGCTTGCCGTTCGCGAAAACCTGCCTAGCGTTTGTACCGCCCCAAACTGTTAATGGGGTTGTTAAGTACCTGTAACAATCAGTTCCTAAATCCGTTTCACAAATTCATTCCGACAGCGAGGAAACATCCAATGAAAGACGTTGATCCAGCCACCCTTTCCGCCGACGATTGGGACGAACTGCATTTTCCCCGACCCGACGAAAACGACTTTGACCGCGTCGTCGAAAGCGCCCTGTCGCGACGCGGCTTTCTGGGCGGAGTGTTGGCCTTCGGGTCGGGCGCTGCGGCCATGGGCAGCGGTCTGCTGGGGTCGACCTCAGCCTACGCACAGACCGCTTCTCGTTTTGCGTTCACTCCGATCGCGGCCCAGACCGATGGCACCGTGCATGTACCCGAGGGGTATGAATGGAAAGTCCTCATGCGCTGGGGCGATCCGCTGTTCTCCGAGGCTGACGGGTATGACATCACCGATGGTGGACCGGTCGAAAACTCGGACAAGGTTTTTGGCGAAAACACTGATGGTATGGAAACCTTCTCGTTCCAAGGGCACCAGTTGATCGCCATCAATCACGAGTATCCCAATCGCAAAATCAACCTGCCCGCAGCGCAGGAAGGTGTGCCCGCAAACGCGGATGACGTTCGAAAGTTGCAGAACCTGCAGGGTGTGACGGTGATGGAAATTGCCGAAACCCCGGATGGCTGGACCGTGGTCAAGGACAGCCCTTTCAATCGCCGAATTCACCACAACACCCCCATGAAGATCGTGGGGCCGGCAGCTGGCCACGACCTGCTGAAGACCGAGGCCGATCCGACCGGCACAACGTCGCTGGGCACGATGAACAATTGCGGCTCGGGCAAGACACCTTGGGGCACCTACCTGACCTGCGAAGAGAACTTCAACGGCTACTTCGGCTCCAGCAACGAAAGCGCGACATATACTCCAAAGGTCGCGGATGGCTTCAAGCGATACGGCATCAAGGCCGAAAGCTGGAACGGGTACGAATTGTTCGATCCGCGGTTTGACACCTCGAAGAACCCCAACGAACCACATCGCGTCGGCTGGGTGGTCGAAATCGACCCGACCGATCCCAACAGCACCCCGGTCAAGCATACCGGACTTGGGCGGTTCAAACATGAAAACGCCGCGGTCGAGTTGGCCAAGGATGGTCGCATTGTCGTCTATATGGGCGATGATGAGCGGGGCGAATACCTGTACAAATTCGTCTCGAACGGCGTCTACACCCCCGGCGGGGATACCGAAGGTCTGCTGGATGACGGCACGCTGTATGTTGCCAGATTCAACGACGACATGTCCGGTGAATGGGTGCCGCTGACACCGGAAACCACCGGCATGGACGAAGCCGAGATTCTGATCTTTGCCCGCATCGCGGCGTCTGAGGCCGGTGGAACCACGATGGACCGACCGGAATGGGTTGCAACCAGCCCGGTTCTTGCCGAGGCCTATTGCTGCCTGACCAACAACAAGAACCGTGGCGTCAAACCCAACGCGGGTGGCGATGATACTTCGGTCAATGGCCCCAACCCTCGGGAAACCAACAAATTCGGGCAGATTGTTCGCTGGCGGCCAGCCAACCAGGATCATGCAGAAACGGCGTTTCAGTGGGATCTGTACGTCATGGCCGGCAATCCGACAGTGCATTCCGATGCGTATGCCGGGTCCGAGAACGTAAACGAAGGCAACCTGTTCAACTCGCCCGACGGGATGATGATCGACAGCACCGGCGTGGTCTGGATCCAGACCGACGGGAACGACGACAACGAAGGCGATTTTGCAGGCCATGGCAACAACCAAATGCTGGCTGGCGACTCGATCACGGGTGAAATCGTTCGATTCATGACCGGCCCGAACGGCTGCGAGGTGACCGGTCTGACATGGTCGGCCGACCGCCGGACCATGTTTGTAGGCATCCAGCACCCCGGTGGATCCTGGCCAGATGGGGGCACGCCGCGTTCCTCGATCATCGCGATCAAACGCAAGGACAACGGACAGGTCGGCTGAACCGTCTTACCTCAGCGATCACCCCCGGCGAAGCGTCGGGGGTGACAGTGCTGTTCAGAGATCTTGGCCCGGCATCGCCAAAGGCCCACCATCGGCTGCAAGGTGACGCTCGGGCAGCCACGGGTTCAGTTCCAGCGCCTCTGCCAGAGCAACGCGGGCTTCTTCCATTCTCTGCAGACCCATGAGGGTCAGCGCACGACCACTCATCGCTGCGATATGGTTCGGCGACAGTTCCAGTGCGCGGTCCAGATCGGTCAGGGCCGATTCAAAATCCTGACGCAGGAAATTCACGAATGCGCGCTGGTTGTAGCCCTCGGCATACTCGGGGCAATACGCAATCAAACGATCGAAATCCTGAAGCGCGCCCAACAGATCCCAGGCATTCCGTCTGGACATGCCCTGATCCAATACGGTCTGCGCGGCCTCGTCAGGTGCGTCGGCCCACAGCTCCCACATCTGGTTCGAGATCTCGCGCGCGGCCATCTCGGTCTCGGCCTGCTGGATCTGACCGATAAGTTCACCCAGCCGGGCGGCGTGATCGGGCGCAGGCGGGCAGGTCTCAGCAATTGCCGGGATCCCAACGCCCGCGCTCAGAACTGCGGAAAGAATAAGGTGTCTCATAGTTCAATGGTGACGCGGATCGCCCTTTCGTCAACCCGCGCCATCGATGGCATCGGCCAGCCCGGTCTCTTTCACCGCCTCCATCGCCACGAAGGTTGACGTGCTGGCCACATGCGGCAGCGACGAGATCTTTTCGGCCAGAACCGCGCGATATTCCGTCATCGACCCTGTCCGCACCTTCAGCAGATAGTCGAAATTCGACGCGATCATATGCGCCTGTTCGATCTCGGGCACTTTGCGGACGGCCGCGTTGAACTCGGCCAGCGCCTTTTCCCGTGTGTCGGTCAGGCGCACCTCGACAAAGGCCACATGGTCCAGGCCCAGGCGGATCGGGTCCAGCATGGCCCGGTAGCCGGTGATGATCCCCTCGGACTCGAGCCGTTTCAGCCGCGCCTGTGTCGGCGATTTCGACAGCCCGATCCGCCGGGCCAGATCAGCCACCGAGATCCGGCCGTCCTCGGCCACGATGGACAGAATCGCGCGGTCAAACCGGTCCAAACCCGGAAAGTCGTTTCGCATCGCATTTGATCCAAAATTCAGGACATCCGGTGCCAGATATTTTATTTTCGGTCCGTTGTCCCGCAAAATCGCAAGTATACTGCGTGAAAGACCGGAGGACACATGACTCACAGCCTGCGCCACACCATCGACTCCATGACCTACGCGGACCAGACCGCGTTGCTGAAATCCCTGACCGATCAGGCCGCCCTGACCCAAGCGGACCGCACCGCCATCTGCGCGGCGGCCGCGCAATTGGTGCGCGACATCCGCTCCAGCACCGCGCCGGGGCTGATGGAGGTGTTTCTTGCGGAATACGGCCTGTCCACCGATGAAGGCATCGCCCTGATGTGCCTAGCCGAGGCGCTGTTGCGCGTGCCCGACGCCGACACGATCGACGCGCTGATCGAAGACAAGATCGCGCCGTCGGACTGGGGCAAGCACCTGGGCCACTCGTCGTCGTCGCTGGTAAACGCCTCGACCTGGGCACTTATGCTGACGGGCAAGGTTCTGGACGAGGGCAAGGCCTCGCCGGTCAGTGCCCTGCGCGGCGCCATCAAGCGGCTGGGCGAGCCGGTGATCCGCACCGCGGTGGGCCGCGCGATGAAGGAAATGGGCCGGCAGTTCGTTCTGGGCGAAACCATCAAGTCCGCCATGAAGCGGGCGCAGGGGATGGAGGCCAAGGGCTATACCTATTCCTACGACATGCTGGGCGAGGCCGCGCGCACCGAGGCAGACGCCGCGCGCTATCACCTTTCATATTCCCGTGCCATCGCGGCGATTGCCGATGCCTGCACGCAGGACGACATCCGCGCCAACCCCGGCATCTCGGTTAAACTTTCGGCGCTGCATCCGCGCTACGAAGTAGCCCAGGAACAGCGCGTGATGCACGAACTGGTGCCGCGCCTGCAGGCGCTGGCGCTGCTGGCCAAGGCCGCCGGAATGGGCCTGAACGTCGACGCCGAAGAGGCTGACCGCCTGTCGCTGTCGCTGCAGGTGATCGAGGCGGTTCTGTCCGAGCCAGCGCTGGCCGGATGGGATGGGTTCGGCGTGGTGGTACAGGCCTATGGACCGCGTGCCGGGCTGGTGCTCGACACGCTTTATGAGATGGCCGAGCGGTATGACCGCAAGCTGATGGTGCGTCTGGTCAAAGGCGCCTACTGGGACACCGAGATCAAGCGCGCGCAGGTCGAGGGCGTCGACGGCTTCCCGGTCTTCACCAACAAGGCGGCAACCGACATCTCTTACATCGCCAATGCCTGCAAGCTCTTGGGCATGACCGACCGGATCTATCCTCAGTTCGCGACCCACAACGCCCACACGGTCAGTGCGATCCTGCACATGGCCGAGGGTCAACCCTTCGAGTTCCAGCGCCTGCACGGCATGGGCGAGACCCTGCACCAGATCGTCAAGGACCAACGCGATACCCGCTGCCGCATCTACGCGCCAGTTGGCGCGCATCGCGACCTGCTGGCCTATCTGGTGCGGCGGCTGCTGGAAAACGGCGCCAACAGCTCGTTCGTCAACCAGATCGTGGACGAAAACGTGGCCCCCGAAGTGGTGGCAGCCGATCCGTTCGAGGTCGTGCGGAAACCTGCACGCCACATCCCAACCGGCCCCGAACTGTTTCAACCTGAAAGACCAAACTCGCAGGGTTTCGACCTGCATCACACGCTGACTTTGGACCGGATTGATGCCGGCCGCGACGCCTTTCGCGCACATCACTGGTTCGCGCAGCCCCTGCTGGCCGGTGACGCAGCGCCCGAGGCCGAGAAACCTGTCATCAACCCCGCCCTGCCCGAGGACCGGCCCGGCGCGGTCGCCCCGGCCAGCGCCGCGGATGTGGAGCTGGCGCTGGCCGCAGCTGCTCCGTGGCAGGTCCCGGAGGCCGAGCGCAGCCGCATCCTGAATGCCGCCGCCGACCTCTACGAGGAGCAGTATGGCGAGCTCTTCGCCCTTCTGGCGCGTGAGGCCGGCAAATCGCTGCCCGATGCGGTAGCCGAACTGCGCGAGGCGGTGGACTTCCTGCGCTACTACGCCGCCAACATCCCCGAGGGCGAGCCTGTGGGCACCTTCACCTGCATCAGCCCGTGGAACTTCCCTCTGGCGATTTTCACCGGGCAGATCTCGGCTGCGCTCGCCGTAGGCAATGCGGTTCTGGCCAAGCCCGCGCCGCAGACTCCGTTGATCGCCCACCGCGCCGTGCAGCTGCTGCACCAGGCCGGAGTACCGCGCGACGCGCTGCAATTGCTGCCGGGCGGGCCATCGGTGGGCGCCGCGCTGACCTCGGACCCGCGGGTTTCCGGCGTGGCCTTCACCGGCTCGACCGCGACGGCGTTGAAAATCCGCGCCGCGATGGCCCAGAACCTCAAACCCGGAACGCCGCTGATCGCCGAAACCGGCGGGCTGAACGCGATGATCGTGGACAGCACCGCCCTGCCCGAACAGGCCGTGCAGTCGATCATCGAAAGCGCCTTCCAGTCGGCGGGGCAGCGGTGCTCGGCCCTGCGTTGTCTGTATCTGCAGGACGACATCGCCGATGACGTGCTGACCATGCTCAAGGGCGCGATGGACGCCCTGTCGGTGGGCGACCCGTGGCTGCTCTCGACCGATTGCGGCCCGGTGATCGACGAACAGGCCCGACAGGGCATCGCCGACCACGTCGCCAAGGCCCGCACTGAGGGTCGTGTTCTGAAGGAACTGGCGCTGCCGCCCGAGGGGATCTTCGTGGCGCCCACGCTGATCGAGGTCCCCGGCATCAATGCGCTGGAACGCGAGATCTTCGGCCCCGTCCTGCATGTCGCCCGGTTCAAGTCACACGAGATCGACCAGGTGATTGCCGACATCAACGCCACCGGCTACGGCCTGACCTTCGGCCTGCACACCCGCATCGACGACCGGGTGCAGCACGTCACCGAGGCGATCCACGCCGGAAATATTTACGTGAACCGTAACCAGATCGGCGCGATCGTCGGCTCGCAGCCTTTCGGCGGCGAAGGCCTGTCCGGCACCGGCCCCAAGGCGGGTGGCCCGAACTATCTGGCTCGTTTTTGCGCCCCGGACCGACAGGTCGTGGCCGCGGAATGGTCCGCCCCAGCCGACCTGCCGGCGCCGACCGGGCAGCCTGCCGCGCCGACGACCCGTTCGATGCCCGGACCGACCGGCGAATCGAACCGGCTGACCGAGTTTCCCCGCGCGCCGTTCCTGTGCCTGGGCCCCGGCCCCGAGGCGTCCAAGGCACAGGCAGACGCCATTCTCGCGCTTGGCGGCACCGCGATTCAGACCGAGGGCGCGCTTGACCTGCACCGGCTTGAGAACCTGCCGGGAATATCGGGGGTTCTGTGGTGGGGCGATGCGGACACCGCGCGTCAGATCGAGCGTCATCTGGCTCGGCGAGGCGGCCCCATCCTGCCGCTGATCCCCGGCTTGCCCGACCGGTCGCGGGTGATGGCCGAGCGCCATGTCTGCGTCGACACCACGGCCGCCGGAGGGAACGCCGCACTTCTGGGCGGTTCGGCATAAGCTGACTTGACGCTGGGCCGTGAAAAGCCCAGCGTCCCCCCATGTTTCCAATTCGAGACCACAACCCCTCGGGCCGCACACCCTATGTCGTCTATGCGCTGATCGCGGCGAATGTCCTGGTTTTCCTCAGCTATGTCGGAATCATGGACGATGCCCGGCTGATCAACCGGTTCTATTTCGACTATGCGATCATCCCCGCCCGCATCAGCGACGGCGTGGCGCTCGAGACGTTGGTGACGTCGATGTTCCTGCATGGCGGCTGGATGCATCTGATCGGCAACATGCTGTTCCTGTGGATCTTCGGCGACAACATGGAAGACGAGATGGGCCACCTGCCCTTCCTGCTGTTCTACATGGTCGCGGGTATCGGCGCCGGGCTGGTCCATATCGTTACGGCTCCCGGGTCGCTGGTACCCACCATCGGCGCGTCCGGCGCAATTGCCGCAGTGATGGGTGGGTACCTGCTGATGTTCCCAAAGGCGCGCGTCGATATCCTGCTGATTCTGATCATCTACTTCCGGGTCTTCACCATCCCGGCCTTCGTGATGCTGGGCGTTTGGCTGGGCATGCAGTTCCTTGGCAGCGTGTCCAGCAACCCTGACGCCGGCGGTGTGGCCTATTGGGCGCATACGGGCGGCTTCGTGATCGGTTTGATTTTGTGCATCCCGCTGTGGCTGAAACGCGGCGGGCCGGCCTATTGGAACCGTACGCATGGGCATCCGCCACATCCCGAACACCGCTACAAGTTCAGCCAGTCCCGTATACCAAGAGTGCCACGCCGATGAGCCAAATGACCGCCACCTGCCATTGCGGCGCCGTGAAGATCGAGGCCGAGCTCCCCGGTGGCCTGTCCACGGCTGCCCGATGCGATTGTTCCTTCTGCATCCGCCGTGGGGCCGCCGCCGTGACCGCCGTCACCGAAAGCCTGCGCATTCTTGAAGGCGCCGAAAACCTAAGCCTCTACACGTGGGGCACGCACACGGCGAAACACTATTTCTGCAAGACTTGCGGGATTTACGTTTATCACCAGAGACGCTCGGATCCGGGGGAGTGCGGCGTCAACCTTGGCTGCATCGAGGGCGCAAACCCCAGAACCCACGGGTCGATTCCCTGGAACGACGGGGTCAATCACCCCTCTGATCGGCCTGACTGATCCGGACTTTGACCACCGCTCAACCGCGTGATCTCTTGCGCAGCCTGAACGACGTGGGCGGCAAGCTCGGGTGCCCGGTCCGGATTGAATCGCGCGGTCGGCCCCGAGACAGAGATTCCGGCACAAGGCTCCTGCTTGTCGTTGAAGATTGCGGCTCCGATGCAGGACATGCCCGAGTGGCGCTCCTCTCGATCATAAGACCATCCGCGCAGCCGCGTTTCGGTCAGATCCGCGCGCAAGGTATCCAATGTGGCGCAAGTATTGGGCGTATATGGCACAAGCTGGGTGTCGGCCAACACCTTGGCCCGGGATGCCTCGGTCATGGCCGCCAGGATCGCTTTGCCCGTACCCGAGGCATACATCGGCGTACGAGCGCCCGGCGGAAAGAACGCCCGGATCGGGTTCGATGTCTCGACTTGCCCGACAAACACCACTTCCGACCCGTCGGGAACTGCAAGGTTCGCCGTTTCTCCGCTGTCCTGCATAAGGCGCCGAAGAACTGACCGGCCGATCTCGACAACGCTGTTGTGCCGCAGAAACGAAGCGCCTGTGCGATAGGCTTCGACTCCGATCATCCATTCCTGACGTTCTTCGCTGAAGCTGACGAACCCATGCTTTTGCAAGGTCGTCAGGATGCGATGCGTGGTTGCAGTAGGCACGTCGATCTCACGCGCGAGGTCGCTGAGCGCGGTGCGTTCAAGCCGTGCGACTGTGGTCAGAACCCCCAGCGCACGGTCCAACGCCTGCATGGTTCCGGCCGAGCTTTCCTTGAACAACGACTTGGGCCGTCCGCGCGGCCGCTTCTGGGCTGACATTGTGATTCTCCCTCATTTTGGCCGAACGGCCGTCTGGCTTTCTCAGCTGATCACAAACACTCAGCGAAATGATAAAGTGAATATCCTGCATTTATGGCAGGTTACGCATTTTAACAAAATAATGAAAATATTTTTCAAGAAAATTGCATTACCGCCGACGCGGAGACAGACTTGGGGCAAAGCGGAGGACATGATGATGTCAAAACAGAACCCGGTCTTCATTCCCGGCCCGACGAATATCCCGGATCGCCTCCTGCGCGCGATGCAGGTCCAGACCATTGACCACCGCGCGCCGGATTTCGTTCAGGCCTTTGCGCCGGTACTCGAGGGCCTCAAGCAGGTCTTCCGGTCGACCACGGGTCAGATTGTGACCTTTCCATCCAGCGGCACAGGTGGGTGGGAAGCTGCGATCAGCAACACACTGAGCCCGGGCGACAAGGTTCTTGTGGCCCGCCATGGCGTATTCAGCCATCGCTGGATCGACCTTTGCCAACGGCATGAGCTGGATGTGCAAGTCATCGATTGCCATTGGGGCAGCGGAGCACCTGCCGAACGGTTTCAGTCGATCCTCGCCGACGACCGGAACCACGACATTCGGGCGGTTCTGGTGACGCACAATGAAACGGCCACCGGCGTGCGATCCGATATCCAGTCGATCCGATCGGCGATGGATGCCTCGGCGCACCCTGCCCTGCTGATGGTCGATTGCGTCAGTTCGCTGGCCTCGATGCCGTTCGAATTCGATGGCTGGGGCGTCGATATTGCGGTTTCGGGGTCGCAAAAGGGGTTCATGCTGGCCGCTGGAATGGCAATCCTGTGCGTCAGCCCCAAAGCGCTGGCAGCGATGGATGGTGCGCGGCTGCCCCGCACCTATTTCGACTTTCGGGACATGTTGGACGCCAATGCCTCGGGCGGGTTTCCTTACACGCCGCCGCTGCAACTGATCTGCGGGCTGCAGGAAAGCCTGTCCATTCTGTTCGATGAAGGCCTGGACAACGTCTATGCCCGTCACTTCCGTCTGGCTGAAGGCGTGCGTCGGGCCGTCGACGCGTGGGGATTGAACCTGGTCGCTCAATCACCGGACCTCTACTCGGACACTGTCAGCGCAGTCTATGTGCCCGATGGGTTCGACAGCAATGTCCTGACTAACCATACCTATGACACCTATGGAGTGTCCTTCGGGATCGGCCTGGGCCAATTGAACGGCAAGGCGTTTCGCATCGGTCACCTGGGCAGCCTGACGGACGTCATGGTTCTGTCCGGCCTCGCCACGATCGAGATGGCGATGGCCGATCTGAACTACCCGATACAACTGGGCAGCGGCGTGGCGGCAGCGCAGGAATACTTCCGTGCAAACGGCACCAACCGCTCGCGCGCTGCGGCATGAGGAGATCGGTATGTTGGACACGCTTTCGGCTGCAGATCTGACGATCGACGACATGCGCGCAGCGCATGAACGGATCAAACCACATATCCGGCGTACACCCGTCCTGTCGTCGGAGTATCTGAACGCACAAACCGGCGCACGGCTCTTTTTTAAGTGCGAGAACCTGCAAGAGGCCGGAGCCTTCAAGGTCCGCGGCGCCTGCAATGCGGTATTTGGATTGCCCGACGAGATCGCCGGCAAGGGCGTCTGCACCCACTCCAGTGGGAATCACGCACTGTCCCTGTCATATGCGGCCGGTCGGCGCGGCATTCCCTGCAACGTCGTCATGCCGCGCACCGCGCCTCAGGCCAAAAAGGACGCGGTCCGCAGGTTTGGCGGCACGATCACCGAATGTGAGCCTTCGACATCATCGCGCGAAGCGACCTTTGCCCAGGTGCAGGCCAAAACGGGTGGCGAATTCGTGCACCCCTACAACGATCCGCGTGTCATTGCAGGACAGGCCACATGCTCGGCCGAGATGCTGGAACAAACAGGCGGGCTTGATGCTGTTATCGCTCCGATCGGCGGCGGCGGTATGGTGTCGGGCACGTGCCTGACAGTATCAAATCTGGCCCCTGACACCGCGATCTATGCCGCGGAACCTCAGCAGGCTGATGACGCATACCGATCTTTCAAAGCCGGTCGGATCATCGCCGACGACGCACCCAAGACGGTGGCCGATGGCCTTCTGGTTCCGCTCAAGGAAAACACCTGGCACTTCGTGTCGCGGAACGTTGCCGACATCTTCACGGCCTCCGAAGACGAAATCGTGGCGGCCATGAAACTGGCCTGGAAACACCTGCGACTGGTGATTGAGCCATCTTCGGCCGTTCCGTTGGCAACCATTCTCAACAACCCCGAGGTTTTTCGAGGCAGACGCGTCGGCGTGATCCTGACCGGCGGCAATGTGGATTTGGACAAGCTGCCCTGGCTGGCCGGGCAAGGAGGAGAAGGATGAACAGACCCGTGAACATCGATCAATTGGACGTCGGCTTCGACATCCCCGCAGCAATCGGCATGGATGAAAGCGAAATCCAGACTCCTTGCCTGATACTGGACCTCGACGCGCTTGAGCGGAACATCCGCAAGATGGGCGACTACTCCAAAGCGCATGGTATGCGCCATCGGGTGCATGGCAAGATGCACAAGTCTGTGGACGTCGCGCGCCTGCAGGAAAAACTGGGCGGCGCAGTTGGCGTGTGCTGTCAAAAGGTCTCGGAGGCCGAGGTTTTTGCGCGTGGCGGGATCAAGGACATCCTTGTGTCAAACCAGGTGCGCGATCCGGCCAAAATTGACCGCTTGGCTCGGCTGCCGAAGCTGGGCGCGCGAACGCTGGTCTGCGTTGACGACATCGAGAATGTGCCCGAGCTGTCCTCTGCGGCGCAGACCCACGGAACGCAGCTGGAGATCCTGGTCGAGATCGATTGCGGCGCGGGGCGCTGTGGGGTGACCAGTACGGCTGACGTCATTGCCATCGCCCACGCGGTCGAGGCGGCACCAAACCTGAAGTTCACCGGCCTCCAAGCCTATCAGGGCGCGATGCAACATCTCGACAGCTATGACGCGCGAAAGGAAAAACTGGATGCAGCAATCGCCATGGTGCGGGACGCTGTCGACGGGTTGAAGGCGGACGGGATTGAGTGCGAACTGGTCTCGGGCGGCGGGACGGGATCCTATTATTTCGAAAGCAATTCGGGCGTCTACAACGAGTTGCAGTGCGGATCCTACGCGTTCATGGATGCCGATTATGGGCGGATTCTGGACCGGAATGGCCAAAGGATCGACCGGGGCGAATGGGAAAACGCTTTGTTCATTCTGACCAGCGTCATGAGCCACGCCAAACGGGACAAGGCGATCTGTGACGCTGGGCTCAAGGCACAGTCGATCGACAGCGGTTTGCCGGTGATTTTTGGCCGCGATGATGTCGAATACCTGAAATGTTCGGACGAACACGGTGTGATCGGCGACCCCAATGGCGTGTTGCGGGTGAACGACAAGTTGCGTTTGGTCCCCGGGCACTGCGATCCGACCTGCAACGTGCACGACTGGTATGTCGGCGTGCGCAACGGAAGGGTCGAGACCCTGTGGCCGGTCTCTGCTCGCGGCAAGGCGTTTTGATCATGAGGGACGAGATGAACGCTGAAACCAATCTGATACAGATCGTTGGCGAAGACCTATGCAAGCAGCTGGTCAACCGCAAGCTGGCGTTTGACGCAATCCAAGACGTGTTCTCAGCGATGGCACGCGGCGGAGCGCGCAACTTCCCCGTCATCCGCGAAGGGCTGGGTCATGCCGGCGCCGTATATGGGTTCAAATCCGGCTTTGACGCCGAAGGCTTGGTTCTGGGTGTCAAATCTGGTGGCTATTGGCCGGGAAACACCAATCGCGGACTGACCAACCACCAATCCACCGTCATCCTGTTCGATCCCGATACCGGACAGCCTTCCGCGTTGGTCGGTGGAAACTATCTTACGGCTATCCGCACGGCTGCGTCCTCGGCAGTGTCGATCGCGCACCTGGCCCGTACGGACGCCAAGGTGCTTGGCATGGTCGGCGCGGGCCATCAATCGGTCTTTCAGTTGCGCGCGGCCGCCGAGCAACGCGAATTCGAAAAGGTGGTGGCATGGAATCCCCATCCCGAAATGCTTCCGAAACTGGCCGCCGTCGCGCAGGACATCGGACTGGATTTCGAATCCGTCTCGCAGCGGGAACTGGGGGCACAGGCCGACGTTATCATCACGATCACATCGGCGTTCGAACCGTTGTTGATGCGCGATTGGATCAAGCCCGGAACGCATCTGGCCTGCATGGGCACCGACACGAAGGGCAAGATGGAAGTCGACCCCGAACTGGTTGCTTCCGCTCAGGTCTTCACCGACGAGGTTGCCCAGTCCGTCACCATAGGTGAGGCGCAACACGCCGTGGCTTCGGGCGCGCTGGATCCTGACGCCATCACGCCGATTGGAGCAGTCATTAATGGCGATCATCCCGGCCGAACAAAGGCTGACCAGATCACCTTGTTCGATGGGACCGGTGTTGGGTTACAGGACCTGGCCGTGGCATCCGTGGCCGCGCGGCTGGCCTCCGAGGCAGGTCTGGCAAGTACTGTACGGCTTTGAAACAAAACGCGCGGCCCATTCGGCCGCGCGAACTTAGAAATTGGTTCTGGTCGTTTCCAGCCGCCGTAAAGGCGGATCAGCCGCGGATCACCTTGGCGAACTGGTCGAAAATCGGTTCGTTGGCGCAGATCACTTCCCCGTCAGACAGAATGCTGCCTTCGGGGTTCAACGGTTGAACGAACCCACCCGCTTCTTTCACGATGATGATGCCGGCGGCCAGATCCCAGGCGTTCAGGCGACGCTCCCAGAAGCCTTCGTAGCGGCCAGCGGCAACATAGGCCATATCCAGCGCAGCTGCACCCCAGCGGCGCACACCCGCGCAGGCGGGCATCAGACGGGCCAGGTCCTGCAACGTGGCCGGCAGGTCCGAGCGGCCACCAAACGGCAAACCGGTCGAGAAGATCGATTCGATCATCCGGCTGCGGCTCGACACGCGGATACGCATGTCGTTCATCCAGGCACCCTCGCCCTTTTCGGCAAAGAACATCTCGTCCTTCGCGGGATCGTAGATGACGCCCGCGACGATCTTGCCCTTGTGTTCAAGTGCGATCGAAACCGCCCAATGTGGCAGGCCGTGCAGGAAATTGGTCGTCCCGTCCAAAGGATCAACGATCCAACGCCGGGTCGGGTCTTCGCCCTCGATCACACCACCTTCTTCAGCCAGCCAACCGTAGGTGGGTCGCGCGCCCAGCAGTTCTTCTTTCAGAATGTTCTCGGCTGCAATGTCGGCCTTCGAGACGAAATCGCCCGCGCCCTTCATCGACACCTGCAGGTTCTCGACTTCGCGAAAGTCTTTTACCAGCGATCGGCCCGCTTTGCGCGCGGCCTTGATCATGATGTTGAGATTTGCACTGCCAACCATAGTTCCGAGGCTCCTGTCCGGTCAAACCGCGCGTATACTGGCGCAACGCCCCCTTGCCAAGAGGAATGATGCGCATAGCAGCATGCCGTTTCCCGCGTGGCCAAAACCTTATTGCTGCTGCAGCTTGCGCGCCTCTAGGCTGGCCAGCTTGACCAATTCCTGCACAAAGGGTTTTTCCATGTCCTCAGTACGCACCGCGGCATACAGCCGACGCGTGATGCCATCCTTGGTCAGCGGGCGGGTCACATAGTCCGAGTTGTACTTGACCTCGCGCACCACCCAGTCGGGCAGAACGGATATTCCACGGTTTGACGCCACAAGCAGCAGGATCACGGCGGTCAACTCAACTTGCCGGATCGCAGCAGGCTCAACGCGGGCCGGGATGAGAAGCTGGCTGAAGATATCAAGCCTCGTGCGTTCGACCGGATAGGTGATGAGCGTTTGACCGCGAAAATCCTCGGCCTCGATATACGCTTTCCCGGCCAGAGGATGGGTCGAGGCGGCGACAAAGACAGGATTGTAGTCGAACAGTTCGATGAACTCGACGCCCGGCAGGTCTTCGGGGTCCGAGGAGACGACCAGATCGACCTCTTCCTTCTGCAGCGCGGGCAGCGCGTCAAAGGCCAGACCCGGCCGGATATCGACATCCACATCCGGCCAAGACTTGCGGAAGGCCTCGAGCACCGGGAACAGCCATTCAAAACAGGCGTGGCATTCGATCGCGATGTGCATCCGCCCCGTGCGCCCGTCGCGCAGCGAGGAAAACTCCTCCTGCATCGCTTCAACCTGCGGCAGAATCTGCTCGGCCAGACGCAGAAGGCGCAGCCCAGCGGCCGACAACTTCATCGGTTTCGACCGGCGCAGGAACAGCTCGACGCCGGCCTGATCCTCCAGCCCTTTGATCTGATGGCTGAGCGCAGACTGCGTGATGTTCAGTTGATCCGCCGCACGGGCCAACCCACCACATTCATGGATGGCTTTGATCGTGCGCAGGTGTCGAAATTCGATATGCATCTTTCGCGTCGTTCATGTTGTTGTTGAATAATATGAGTTTGTCTCACAAAGAACTCCATGGCACAAGAGCCGCAACACAACCTGCGAGACTGCCATGACCCAGCCCGAGATTTCCTTCGAATTCTTTCCGCCTCAGACGCTCGAAGCGTCGTTTCGCCTGTGGGATACGGTCCAGACACTGGCGCCACTGGCACCCCGTTTTGTCTCGGTCACATATGGTGCGGGGGGCACCACCCGCGAATTGACCCGCGATGCGGTGGCGACGTTGCACAAATCCTCGGGATTGAAAGTCGCGGCCCATCTGACATGTGTCGACGCTTCACGCAGCGAGACCTTGGCCATTGCCGACAGCTTTGCCGCGGCCGGCGTCACTGACATCGTTGCGTTGCGCGGCGACCCACCCAAGGGGCAGGAACGGTTCGTCCCGCATCCCGATGGGTTCGCCCACTCGGTCGAATTGATCGCAGCACTGGCGGAAACCGGCAGTTTCACCATCCGCGTCGGTGCCTATCCCGACATTCACCCGGAAGCGCCACACGCACAGGCTGACATCGACTGGTTGAAAGCCAAGTTGGACGCCGGCGCAGACGAGGCTTTGACGCAATTCTTCTTCGAGGCCGAAACCTTTTTGCGCTTTCGCGATGCCTGCGCCAAGGCCGGGATCGACAAGCCGATCGTGCCGGGCATCCTGCCAATCGAGAACTGGGCCGGTGCGAAGAAATTTGCCAAACGCTGTGGCGCCCAGGTGCCGGACTGGGTCGATCAGGCCTTTGACAAAGCGATCCGTGACAACCGGCACGACCTGTTGGCCACCGCGCTGTGCACCGAACTGTGTTCGGACCTGATCGATGAAGGCGTGGACAAGCTGCATTTTTATACGCTGAACCGCCCCGAACTGACCCGCGATGTGTGTTTTGCCCTTGGGATCACGCCCAAAGCCGATCTGCAAAACGTCGCCTGACTGTTCCTTGCATTTGCACAGGCCAAAGGGGGATTGCCCCCTGCGGCCCGCTGCAAGGTGCGAACAATTCCCCCTGCAACGGCGCACTGTCCTCGCCAAGCCCACCAATTCACAGGATAATTTGACAGAAACTCAAGGCTCCGGACAATAGGTGCCAGTTGTTTTATCGAGTGATTTTGGTATGGAGCCAGTCGAGAAAATTCAGGCTCGCGTAGAAGCACTGCACGTCTTGGGCCTTGATCAGACCGCCACCGCATCGGACATCCGGAATGCGTGGCGTGACATCGCCTTTCATGCACATCCCGACCATACAGGCGGCGACTGCAATCAGTTTGCGCAGGCGAAGTCGGCCTATGACTATCTGCGCAAAAACGGGTTGGCAGGAAAAGGCGCCGGGCCGGCCCAACCGCGACGCCCGAAACTCAGAAAGCGTATCATCGAGCTGGACGAGAAGGATATTTCCGCCTGCCTGAAGCTGCTCGATCCAAGTCGCGCCCTATCCTTTGGCGAGACCAGCGCGGAAGATTGCCCGCTATCGACGCGCAATTCGGACCATGTACCAGAGGCGATCGGATGCTATGGCCGCGACCTGACCTATTTCGTTGCGACGCCGGTTTGCGAAGGTGAAAACCGCGTTGCCCTACCGACATCCGTTCTGGCCGGCTTTCGGACGGTCGAAACCGAAATACTGTCCTTCCAGGCCAAGAATGGCGGAGCGGGCGAGGTCGTTGTTCCCGACACCATTCGAGAACGCAAGTTTCCCGGCGCGCGCAGCGTCAAGATCCGGTTCGAGGCGGATCAGGCCACTCGGGAACAGTTCTGGCAGGCTTGTTGAAGACCCAAAATTGAAAAAGGCCCGGCGGGTCTGCCGGGCCTGCAACGCGCGTCACGTCAGTTCGCGATCGGGCCTTCGGACGTGAATTTCGGGATCACGTTGGTCGAGGCGTCATTGCCTTCGAGCCCCGGCCAGTTCCCCTCAGCCAGGTTGATGTTGCCCGGGACGTCTTCTTCCCAAAAACCGACCACGACATCGGTGATGTTCAGATACAGCTTGTCGTCAACGATCCGCCACAGGTTGGGGTTGCCGGGAACCTTGCCACCCTTGGACACGCCATAGGCGCAATGGCCATCATATTGCGGCGCATAGAACGCGGGGTTTTCAAGGAACTTCGCGCGGTTTTCTTCGGTCGCAAAAGCCCAGGTCGCCCCATTGTAATCCGCAGTGATATCCGACCGTCCGCGCACGCCTTCTGGCTGGGATTGTCCAATCGGCGACTGTGCAAGCCCACGGTAGGCCACCACATCATATCCGGACACGGCGAAGCCGGTCCCATCGACATATTGCGGGCCGGCAAAGGCGGGCACGGCCAACGCCATTGCAGCAGCAAAGGTCAGAGCAAATCTGTTCATGTTTCATGTCCTCGTGTCTTGACGGGTTGCAGGGCCAGAGTGGCTGTCTGCAGAGACAATAAGCAATTCCCTTCGTCGGCGAAGACCCGTTAACGCCGCTGTGACCATTGACGAGCAAACGTGAGCAGTCTTGCCGCAATTGTTACAGAACAGCCGCCACGTCGGGGGTTGGCGTTCTTGTTCTGCAACACTAACTCTTGTCGGGCCGGGCGCGGCTCGGCTCTGGGACGAAAGGCAGAAGATGAGCGACACCACCACATACACCCCACCAAAAGTCTGGACATGGGATAGTGAAAGCGGAGGGCGTTTCGCGAATATCAACCGCCCCATCGCAGGGGCGACCCATGACAAGGAATTGCCCGTCGGCAAACATCCCTTGCAGTTGTATTCGCTTGCAACGCCCAACGGGGTGAAAGTGACGGTCATGCTGGAAGAGCTTTTGGCCCTGGGTCACGCGGGCGCGGAATATGATGCATGGCTGATCAATATCGGTGACGGCGATCAGTTCGGCTCGGATTTTGTCGCGATCAACCCGAACTCGAAAATCCCCGCTCTGATGGACCGATCGGGCGAAACGCCGATGCGGGTGTTCGAAAGCGGCTCCATCCTTGTACATCTGGCCGAAAAATTCGGTGCATTCCTGCCCGAAGCCGGTCCCGAGCGCACCGAAGTGATGAACTGGCTTTTCTGGCAGATGGGCAGCGCGCCTTATCTGGGTGGTGGGTTCGGGCATTTCTACGCTTATGCGCCAGAGAAATGGGAATACCCGATCAACCGCTTTGCGATGGAAACCAAACGCCAGCTGGATGTTCTGGACCGCGAGCTTGCCGACAAAACCTTTATCGCCGGCGAAGACTACTCGATCGCTGATATGGCAATCTGGCCGTGGTATGGGCAACTGGTTCTGGGTCGTTTGTACGACGCGGCCGAGTTCCTTGATGTGACGTCCTACAAGAACGTCATGCGATGGGCTCAAGAGATTGACGCGCGGCCAGCCGTGAAGCGGGGCCGCATGGTCAACCGCGCATTCGGAGAGTTGCACACCCAACTGCGCGAACGGCATGACGCAAGCGACTTCGAAACCCGTACGCAGGACAAGCTGGAAACAGCGGCCGAATAACTCTGTTCATTTGGCGCAGGGAGCAAATCATCCCTGCGCCGAAGCCTCGATTTCACTTCAAGATCGGGGGACTGTCCGGGTCGCTTCCGGGCGCTGGTCGGAACCCAGAGGCGCGCACAGGCTCGGGGATATCAAATCGCAGGCCCACTTTCGCCAATGCTGCGGCGGCCGGATCGCTGGCCGCGAAAAAACCGACATCCAAGGCGCCAGCCTCAATCCCCGAAAATGTCAGAGCTTCGGACACCGCCTTGGCCAAGGCCGTCTGGGCACCGGGTACCGCGTCGACGAAACCAAGAAGATGACCCTGCCCGCCGCCCTCGGCGCGGGTTCCGGCGAGATATGCGGCGGAGGCCAGACCTGAAGCTGTGGCCAGTTTGGTGTCCAGCGCCGTCAGCAAAATGTCGGGCAACCCCGCGGGCGGAAGGAACTCCGTCAGACGGGATTGCACTTCTTGCGGGGCATGGCTGAGGGTTTCCGCAAGCCAGGCCAACGCTTCGGCAGGGATGAGCATCGACGACGGCGCCACCTCGAGGTTCAGCCCCAACCCGATGCCCTGCCCTGCAAGCATTCCCGCCAGAACACGTCCGGACAGAGCGGCATATGGGGCAGGACGGCCCGCAAACTGCGCCAGTCTGTCTTCGCGGTCAAAGGCCAGCACAAACCGACCATCAGCCACGTCAAACAACTCGGGCGAGATGTTTTCGTCTCGCGCCTCTTCGGTCAGCAACAGAAACAGCTCGTTGTCCGCGAGCCGTTCGAAAAACCTCAGCCGCGCGGCATCGTTCTGAGGGTCGGCCTCCATCTGGGCATGCGCAGTGTCCAACGCAGTCGTGTCAGTCATCCATCACCTCTTTGACCCGGGCACGCAGCACCGGCAACAGGTCCGTTTCGAACCAGGGATTTTTCTTCAGCCATGCCGTATTGCGCCATGACGGATGAGGCAAGGCAAATACCCGCGGCGCATGCTGTTGCCAATTGCGCACCGTATCGGTCACCGAAGCTTGTGCGCCCAGATGGAATTTATGCGCGTGGCCACCGACAAGGATGGTCAACGGAACATCGCCAAGTTCACGCATCACCCTGTGATGCCAGGTCTTCTTGCAGATCGCCGGCGGCGGCAAGTCCGCCTTTCGCGCATCGTACCCCGGAAAACAAAACGCCATCGGAACGATCGAAACCCGCGCCTGATCGTAGAATTGTTCTTCCTCCAACCCCAGCCAATCCCGCAGCCGGTCGCCTGAGGGGTCGGTGAACGGTCGGCCGCTCTCATGGACCCGTGCCCCGGGTGCCTGCCCTGCAATCAGGATGCGCGCACCGGGGCGGAACCACACCACCGGGCGCGGCTGATGCGCGGTTGCAGTCGCAGCAAAGCGGTCGGCGCACAACCGGCACGATCTGATTTCCTCAGCAAGTTGCTTCACCTGATCTCCAGCCCTTTGGCGCTTTCTGCAATCCTAGGATGGATCATAGTCGTTCCCGCAAACCGATCCAGTTGTCGGCTCTGTGCGCCACAATTGTGGTCAGGCGTATCGAACGCGCATTGAACATTTGTTTCATATTTCGACATAATGTGGCCAACATGGAGCGGTAGAACACCCGGCCGTCAGACAGCCACCGGTGGCCGCACCCAAAGCAAAAACATGAGCAGGCAGTGAATGCTTGAGTTCGAGAATGTCAGCAAGTCCTTTTGGACCGGGACTCGCCGCAAGGTGATCCTGGACAGGGTCTCGTTCCGGGTCGAGCTGGGAAAATCACTTGGCGTTCTGGCCCCGAACGGCACCGGAAAAACCACGCTTATCAACATGATGGCCGGCCTCGAAAAGCCCGACGAAGGCGTGATCCGCCGAGAGTGCCGGGTGTCTTTCCCCATGGGCTTTGCCGGCGGCGTTTCCAAGAAGATGTCCGCGCTCGAGAATGCCCGTTACATCGCCAAGATTTATGGAATGGACCCCGACTATGTCGAGGCTTACTGCAGTTGGATGTGCGACTTGGGCGAGTATTTCAACCAACCCTTGGCGACATACTCAGCCGGCATGCGCGCCCGTTTCACCTTTTCGTTGATGCTGGCCCTGGATTTCGACATGTACCTGATCGACGAAGGTATGCCTGCCACCACCGATGTCGAATTCAACAAAAAAGCAGGTTCAATCCTGCAGGAACGCTTGCGAACCACGACTTTGGTGATTGTGTCACACAATCCCAAAACCCTCGAAAAATTCGCCCGCCAGGCCGCCGTGCTTGTGGATGGGCAGCTTCATATGTTTGACTCCTTGGAAGAGGCGACGCAGCTATATGACTACCAAACCCAAGGTTAAAAAATACGACCCGAACCATGCCTCGCAGGCCGAAGGCACGGTCGAGGCGCGTGCCGAGGCGATTTCGCGCATCCGAAAAGCAACTCAACCGGCCGAGGAAGCCCCGGCCGGAACTGAACTGGATGCCATCAAGAAAGAAGGGTTGACCGGTCGTCAACTGCGCATAGCCCGACGCATGGCGCAGAAACACGGTCTGGCTGCGACGTCGGACTACGATGCCGTGCGTCTGCTACGAAAAAAGGGGATCGATCCGTTTCCGCGCTCCAACCTTCTGGATTTTGCGGCGGGTTCTTCCGATACCGCGGATGCGGAAGACCAGCCAAAAGACAAGGTCACGATCCAACTGCCGCAAACGGTGAAAGAAAAGCAACAGACCCTTCCCGGCCCCGAATGGAGCCCGGCACAGCGGCGCGAATTCGAAATCGGCCAGATTCAGAAGGATATCGCCCGTCGGCGCAGACGAAAGCTGTTTGGTCTGTTTGCCCGTCTATTCGCCTTTGTTCTGCTGCCCACGATTATTGTCGGCTATTACTTCTATCGCATAGCCACTCCGATGTACGCCAGCGAGTCCGCGTTTTCCATTCTACAGGCAGATGGTGGCGCTGGTGAGATCGGCGGGCTTTTGGCCGGGACGCAATACGCCACCACGCAGGACTCGGTCGCGACCCAGGAGTTCCTTGAATCCAAGGATGCGCTCAACCGTCTGGAACGGGACACTGGTTTTGCCGAGATTTTCAAGCAGGACTGGATAGATCCGATTCAAAGACTGCCTCAGGACGCCACGCTGGAAGAGGCGTTCAAACTGTACAAGCGAATGGTCACAATCGGCTATGATCCCAGCGACGGTATCATCCGGATGGAGGTTGTGGCACCCGACCCGGACACTGCCGTCGACCTGTCAAATCTGCTGATCTCCTACGCCGAAGAAAAGATCAACGGCCTCACCGAACTGAAGCGCGAAGATCAGATGCGGGACGCTCTGCAGTCCTTCGAGGACGCTCAGGAAGAACGGCGCAAAGCCCAGGAAGCGCTGATCGAACTGCAGTTGCAGGGTGCCGTTCTGGACCCCGAAAACGTGATTGCCGGGCTGCGCGCCCGCATCAACGAGATCGAGATACAGCTTCAAGACAAGGAATTGGAACTGGCAGCGTTGCTGGACAACCTTCGGCCGAACAAAGCCAAGGTCGACGGCGTCCAAGCCGACATCAACCGGCTTGAGGCCGTGCTCGAAGAGCTCAATGCCGAGATGCTGGACGCCTCCGCCGGCGAAAACTCGCTGGCGCGGTTGAGCGTTCGGATCCAGATGGCACAGGCCGATCTGGCCGCACGGGACATGATGCTGCAATCGGCCATGCAGCAAATGGAAACCGCCCGGACCGAGGCCAACCGCAAGGTTCGATACCTCACCGTTTCCGTGAACCCGGTCGCCAGTCAGGAGCCCACCTATCCGCGAAAGTTCGAAAATACGATTTTGGCTTTCCTGTTGTTTGCTGGTATCTACCTGATGATTTCGCTGACTACGTCAGTCCTTCGTGAACAGGTATCCTCGTAGAGCTCATGAAACATGTAAAAATAGCCAACGTCACCGTTGGCAACGACCTTCCGCTGACCATCATCGCGGGCCCTTGCCAGCTTGAAACGGCGGATCACGCACAGATGATCGCGGGAAGGATGAAAGAAGCCTGTGAAGCCGCGGGGGCACAGTATGTGTTCAAGGCCTCATATGACAAAGCCAACCGTACGTCCCTGTCCGGGAAACGCGGCATGGGGATCGAGGCCGGGCTGAAGGTGCTGGATGACATTCGCAAAACGATGGGTATTCCGGTCCTGACGGATGTCCACACTGAAGCGCAATGTGCCATCGCGGCCGAAGCAGTGGATATCCTGCAAATCCCGGCCTTCCTGTGCCGCCAGACAGACATGCTGCTGGCAGCCGGAGAAACAGGCAAGGCCGTCAACGTCAAGAAGGGTCAGTTCCTGGCCCCCTGGGAAATGCCAAACATCGTCGAAAAGATCGAAAGCACGGGCAACCACAACATCCTGCTGACCGAGCGCGGAACCTCGTTTGGCTACAATACGCTTGTCGCCGACATGCGATCCCTGCCGCAAATGGCGCAAACCGGGTATCCGGTTGTCATGGATGCAACCCATTCCGTTCAACAGCCCGGTGGCCGAGGCGGCTCGTCCGGCGGGCAGCGGGAATTTGCACCGGTAATGGCCCGCGCGGCCGTGGCCCTGGGCGTCGGTGCCGTATTCATTGAAACGCATCAGGATCCGGACACGGCGCCGTCTGATGGGCCGAATATGATCCCGTTGGACCAAATGGGCCAACTGATTGACACATTGATGCGTTTCGATGCCCTGGCCAAGGCCAACCCAGTTCAGATTTAACGATCGAGATTTTCCATGACCAAACCAATCCCCGAGGTGACCCCGAACACCTGGAGCTTTCTGCGCGATGCGATGATCAAACCCACCGGGTTTCGTGAATACGATGCCCGCTGGAAATACCCGGACGAGATCAACCTGCCGGGGATGACGGCTCTTGGTCTTGGTTTGGGAACTCAGATGCACAAGCGTGGGATCGAGCCGGTGATCGCGGTCGGCAACGACTACCGCGACTATTCTCTGGCGATCAAGAATGCGTTGATTCTGGGCCTCATGCAGGCCGGCATCCAGGTCAAGGATATTGGCCCGGCGCTCAGCCCGATGGCGTATTTCGCCCAATTCCACCTGGATGTTCCTGCAGTCGCCATGGTGACGGCCAGCCACAACCCCAACGGCTGGACCGGGGTGAAGATGGGCTTTGACCGCCCTCTGACCCACGGCCCTGACGAAATGGCCGAGCTGCGCGACATCGTGCTGAACGGCGAAGGCGTGGCACGCCCCGGCGGGTCCTATGAATTCGTGGACGGCGTGAAAGAGGCCTATATCGACGATCTGGTCGGTGATTTCAAAATGTCGCGCCCCCTCAAAGTGGTGTGCGCGACAGGGAACGGCACCGCATCTGCCTTTGCCCCCGAGATCTTTGAGCGGATCGGCGTCGAGGTCGTACCCAGCCACAACCGGTTGGATTACACCTTCCCCAACTACAACCCGAACCCCGAAGCGATGGAGATGTTGCACGACATGGCAGACGCCGTCAAAGCCAGCGGGGCGGACCTCGCGCTTGGGTTTGACGGAGACGGCGATCGCTGCGGTGTGGTCGATGACGAGGGCGAGGAGATCTTTGCCGACAAGGTCGGTGTCATCATGGCCCGCGATTTGGCCAAGCTGCATCCCGGCGCGACCTTCGTGGCCGACGTTAAATCGACCGGCCTGTTTGCAAGCGATCCCGAACTGCAGGCCCATGGCGTCAAGGCGGATTACTGGAAAACCGGCCACAGCCACATGAAACGGCGCGTGAAGGAAATCGGCGCGTTGGCCGGGTTCGAAAAGTCGGGCCATTACTTTCTGGCCGAGCCAATCGGGCGTGGATACGACTGCGGAATGCGGGTCGCGGTGGAAATCTGCAAACTGATGGACCGCAATCCGGGACAGAGCATGTCCGATCTGCGTCGCGCCCTGCCCAAGACATGGTCGACCCCGACCATGTCGCCCTATGCTGCCGATACCGAAAAATATGACATTCTCGCCCGCTTGGTGGACAAGCTCGTTGCCAAGGCAGAGGCGGGTGAAACATTGGCCGGTCGGCCGATCAAGGAAGTCGTGACCGTCAATGGTGCCCGCGTCATCCTCGACAATGGCAGTTGGGGCCTGGTCCGGGCGTCTTCGAACACGCCCAACCTGGTGGTGGTCTGCGAAAGCAGCGAGAGCGAAGATGAGATGCGGGCAATTTTCGCCGATATCGATGCCGTGATCCGCACCGAGCCGGGTGTGGGCGACTACGACCAGACGATCTGAGCAAATAAGGGGCGCTGCAGCGCCCCTTTCTCAATCCCGTCCGAGCAGTTTCAGCAAACTCTTCTTGGCCTCATCTTCAAGCTTCTGCTTCAGCGCGTCTTCGACCTGTTCCCTGTCGGAAATGGTTGTATTCAACTCCTCTCCCACCTTCTTCAGCGCCTTGTCCTTCGCGTCCTGCTCCAGTTCTTTGAGCTTCTCTTCCGTCGCAGCTTCGATCACCTTGCTCAGGTCGGGCTTGATCGACGGATCACTCCACGGCCCCTTGATCCGCACGGGCACGGCAATGCCATTACCCCCGTTCGCCCGCAGCGCAACCGGCGTGAACACATAGTCGATATCGCGCGCGCCCAGCCCGACGCGGCCCGCACCGTCGGCCCGGAAATTGTCAAGCTGCATCAGAAGATCGTTGTTCGTCAGGTTGCCGTCCTGAATCGTGTAGGTGGCAGTCAGGCTGTTAAAGACGGTGGTTCCTCCACTGCCTTCGCCGCGCCCCATCAAACGATCCAGATCAAACCCGGCGATCACCCCCTTGCCGACGTCCAGGCTGCCCTTGCCGCTGAGTGAGCGCATGATTTGGGCTTCGGTTTGCCCCACCCCCAGAAATTGCAACGTTCCGGACGCAGTACCGGACAGACGTTCGATACCGCCCAAGGTGGTCAAAGCCTGCTTGAGGTCGATACCGGTGGCGGTCAGGTTGCCCCCGACCGACAGTCCGTTTCTGTTGTTGGCCACGACTTCTCCGGTCAGCTTTCCGGAAAACAGCGTGGCCGGTTCCATTTTCAGAACCGCACGCGACCGATCCAGACTAAGGCTCAGATCGCTGGGGCCAAAGGTCATATCCGGAATAGCGATCGAATTGGCTTTCAACCGGATCGTTCCATTTGCCAACGAAAGGGGTGACGCGTCGATCGGCGCCTGGGACCAGCCTTCGGCCGCTTGTTTGCCTCCTCCGCCCGTGCCGCCGCTGTTGGGCGCGCTGCCGGCCGTTGCCTGCGTCAGGTCAAGGTCACCAGTACTCAGCCGCGCAGTAATCTTCGGTGGGCTCGCGATAACGATATCTGCGGCACCGTCAAAACTGTTCTGATCCAGAACTGCCCGCATATCCCGCAAGGAAATGCGCCCATCCTTGGTGTAGGTCATCTGGCCGGACACATCCGCGACCCGTCCAAGTCCCATGGGGACTGACACCCCACCCTGACCAAAAGCGGCTAGCATCGCGTCGGTGTTTGTAGTCCGGACATGAGTTTTGCCGTCCATTTCACCGGCCAGGTTGACGCGTCCGTCAAAGCTGATCTCTCCGCCCGGCGCTGTCAGGCCAAGAACCAATGGCGTCACCGCGCCACTGGAGAAGGCAGGTAAATCAGGAATTTCCAGATCAACCTCAACCGCGCCACCGGGCACCGGCATTGAAGCGCTCATCTTCATCGGCGCAGTGACATCGGGCCAACTGGCCTTCAGATCGACCCCGGAAAAGTCCATCTGAGGGACACCGTTTTCCACATAAACAAGACGCGCGTTGCTGAGCTCCAATCGGTCCAGGGTCACGGTTCCGGTCTCGGCTGGTGCCGCAGAATTGGGTGCGGGCGCATCTGCATTGCCAGAGCCCGTGTTTGACGCTCCGGTTTGCGGCGCCGACATTTCCCAGTTGCCCCGCCCTTGTGACAGCTCCAGCCGCAAGACCGGATCTTCGGCCACGACGCGCCGGATACGCACATCCCCCGCCAGCAGCGCTGAGGCATCCACGCCAACTGCCAGGCTTTGCGCGCTCAGCATCGGTTCTGAGCTGGCCCAAGGCGCGTTCCCAAACGTAACCGGCCCGGTTTCCATTCCCAGAACCGGCCAAAAGGACAGGCGGACATCACCGGACAATGTCAGTTCACGTCCGGTCTGCGCCTTGACCTGTTCGGCGAGGATTTTGCCCAGCTTGTCGCCGGGCATCAAAAGCAACGCCCCGATCACCAGCCCCGCGACCGCAACCAGAATGAATAGAATGCGTATCAGCCACTTCATGATTTGCTCTCTGCCTTGCCGGCTTTTTGCCTCAGCTTCGATGTTCCTCGCGTGCGAAGGATTTGCAAGGGGAAGATTTCCCCACTATATGCCGCGCAATGAGCACCAACCCGCCAAACCTACGCCCCGATCTGGCACCCGCAGCCCGGATCACCGACGCACCGCGCAGCGGCCAACCCACCATCGGAATGGTGTCCTTGGGATGTCCCAAGGCACTGGTCGACAGCGAGCGCATCCTGACGCGCCTGCGCGCCGAAGGATACGGGATCTCGCCCAACTATTCAGGTGCGGATGCCGTGATCGTGAACACCTGCGGGTTTCTGGACAGCGCCAAGGCCGAAAGCCTCGAAGCAATCGGCGAGGCGCTGGTGGAAAATGGCAAGGTCATCGTGACCGGGTGCTTGGGCGCGGAACCTGACTACATCCGCGAACATCACCCCCGGATCCTGGCCGTGACCGGGCCGCACCAGTATGAACAGGTGCTGGATGCCGTTCACGCCGCCGTTCCGCCTGATCCCAATCCGTATGTGGATCTGTTGCCGGCTTCGGGCGTGAAGCTGACCCCGCGCCACTACAGCTATCTCAAGATTTCCGAGGGCTGTAATCACAAGTGCAAATTCTGCATCATCCCGGATATGCGCGGAAAACTGGCCAGCCGACCGGCCCACGCGGTTTTGCGCGAGGCTGAAAAACTGGTCGACAGCGGTGTGCGCGAATTGCTGGTGATCAGCCAGGACACCTCGGCCTTTGGCCTGGATCGAAAATACGACGTGAACCCCTGGAAAGACCGGGAGGTGCGCAGCCACATTACCGATCTGGCCCGTGAACTGGGCCAACTGGATGCGTGGATACGACTGCACTACGTCTACCCCTATCCACATGTGCGCGAGTTGATCCCGCTGATGGCGGATGCAGGCAGCAACCTTTTGCCCTACTTGGACATCCCGTTCCAACACGCGCATCCGGACGTTCTGAAACGAATGGCGCGCCCCGCTGCCGGCGCCAAGACACTGGACGAGATCGCCGCCTGGCGCGCGATTTGCCCCGACATCACGCTGCGATCGACCTTCATTGTCGGCTACCCGGGGGAGACCGAGGCCGAGTTCCAGACCCTGCTGGATTGGATGGACGAGGCGCAGTTGGATCGCGTCGGGTGCTTCCAATACGAAAACGTTGAAGGGGCCCGCTCGAACGACTTGCCGGATCACGTCCCGGATGAGATCAAGCAAGAGCGCTGGGAGCGCTTCATGCAAAAGGCCCAGGCGATTTCCGAAGCGAAACTGGCGTCGAAAGTGGGCCAGAGGATCCAAGTGATCGTGGATGAGGTGGATGCCGAAGCCGCCACCTGCCGCACCAAGTCAGACGCGCCCGAGATCGACGGCAACCTATTCATCGACGACGGTCACGAAAACCTGAAACCCGGTGACATCGTCCTTGTTCAGGTCGACGAGGCTGGTGAATACGATCTGTGGGGGAAGCTGGTGCGCTGAACCGCCATCCGGCGGACGAAGGCAGACGGCCCCCAAATCGGGACCGTCTGCAAAAAGCTTATTGAGTGACCGGGTTACACACGGTCTGGCCGGCCTCGGTGGTGGCCAGTTCATAGCCTGCCGAACAGCTGGGCGAGCCATATTTGTCATAGCTTGGCTGAACGTAAACCGGGGTGGGCTCTTCCTGCTGCGAGCAAGCAGTCAGGATCAAAACAAAGGCGCCGGCGGCAGCGAATTTCAGTTTCATGTCCATCAATCCTTTAATACTTTTCTGATATTGCCCAACTTTTCGGGGCCAGGCTAAGGATACGGGCAGTTCGGCTTTCTGGCAACAGATACGGTCACATCCGTGTGATCAGAGGCGAATCCACGCTTGCACCGCGACGTGCCACCGCCGGACCGGGACGCGCGAACTACACATTTCTCTGCGTTGGGCTAAGCTCTCGGATGTCCCTTTCAACAGCCGGAGCGCCAGAATGCCAAAAGGATCTCAAATCGCCCAGAAATCGCCCTACCCCATCGAGGTGACTGAAGGCAAAAGCTACTTCTGGTGCGCTTGCGGACGCTCCAAACGTCAGCCATTCTGCGACGGTTCGCACAAGGAAACCGGGATCGAGCCGGTAAAATATGTAGCAGAATCAAGCAAGAAGGTCTTCTTCTGCGGATGCAAGCAAACCGCTAATCCGCCGCTGTGCGACGGAAGCCATTCCAAGCTTTAGGCCAATCAGGTCAGCGCATTCAAAGCCTTGGCATTCGCGCAAAATTCCGGGGCGGCGGTCGCCCGGCTCTGTTGGCACGCAAGCCAGACGGCACATCTTTCGCTGCAGTCAGCGGCTCGACAACGGGTCACCATTTCGCTGTATCCCTGCGCGGTCAGCCGCCCTTCGGCGATGGCTTCGGACAGCGAGATTTCCATGCAGCGCGCAACCGACCGCGTCAGCCAGAAGTGTTTTTCTATGTCTCCGAGTCGCACAAGTTTCATTGTTTTTCCTGATTCTGCAGCGTCTTAAGTTTGGCGAATCGGTTCCTGTTCGGACATGTCTCCGGGGCCTCAACCCTGTCACCTCGGTGCGTCTGCCAGTCGCTACAGTCGCAAGCCCACTCGCAGCCCCGGCACCGTCCCACCATGCGCGCCCATTCGTCGGGACTGAGCCGACCCGTGAGATGGGCATCTACAAGGTCAACGCCGGTCGCCTGCCCCATCCGCAGAACAAGGCGTACATGCTTCATGGTCTGGCCAAGGACGTTCATGGTTCTGCCCGTCCGCGCTAGGGTGCAAGCCTGGCCAGCAAATCCTGGTTTCGGCAATACTCCGGTGGCCGTCCGTCGCTGTTTTGAAGCGCCAACGCGCGGTCGCAGTGATAGGGGTTTGTACAGCCTGTACAGCGCAGCACCGCGTCGGTGATTTCGTCGATGGAAACCGAACCGCCGATTGCGGCCTCCTGCAGGTCAACGCCCAGTTTCAGGGCCATTCGATCCACCAAAGCGGCGTGGCGGCGCAATTCTTCGCGTCTGGACATCCGAGTTCCTTTCGCTGTCTCGCTGAAAAGAACCCTAGCGCCATAACCCCACGGTGCCCTTGATTCAGGTCAAGAGACAACCCCCAGGTGGTCAAGGTAGGCCCGTGTGGCGTCCTGGACCCGCCTGAAACGATCTCCGCCCAGCTTTTTGCCGCCATACCATCGGGTCACAATGACCACGTGATCCTGCACACCGGCGCGTTCCAACATGCGCAATATGACCATCCCCGCACCGGTTTCGCCATCATCTGCCTTGAGAGCGCCGGTCGGCAAAATCGCGGCCCACGTGTTATGGGTCGCCTTGGCATATGCCTTGTCCGATTTAATGTCGCGCAATACCGCATCGACCTCATCCCGCGACCTGACGGGAGCACCGCTCACCGCGTATTTCGAGCCTCGATCCGTCAGAACAACCCCCATCCGCTGGATCTGGGTCATTGGGTCAGGCCGAGCTGGGCGGCTGTTTCCAGAACAACTTCGATGCGCTTGGCATTGGGCGGATGAGACGCCAGAAAGCGGTCACCCGGATCTGGAATCCGACCGAAATAGGCCATGCCGACCAGCGGATTGTACCCAGCCGAATAGGTGATCAAAGTTCCCATCCGGTCCGCTTCCAGCTCGAATTCTTTCGTGTAGCTCTGAACTCCGACTTCAGCACCCAGCTTCTGAGCACGTTCAATTCCTGCCGCGTCCTCGCCTTGCGCCTCAGCCAGTTCTCCGAAAATTCGAGCCCCTTCCTTGGCGTTTCTTACCTGCCGGGCTATATGGCCCAGGATGTGATGCGCCGCCTCGTGCCCCATCACGAACGCCATCTCGTCAGCGTTCTGCGTCGACTTGACCATTTCCTGCGTGAAAATGATGAACGGGCGCCCATCCTTGTCCAACGTCTGGAACGCATTTGGCTCGGCAAACGGATCCGTGTCGATCAGAATGCCGAAATCGCAGTTTTGCCCCCGTGTCTCGCGCTGACAGACTTTTTGCGCGGCTGCCCCGACCGACCTGCTGACCTGCTGAAACGTCAGTGCCGAGTCGCGTAGTTCGGGCGAGGATGGTGACCAATCATCAACAGCAATGAACCCGCCCGCAGTGCATGCGGACACAACCAAGACCAGCAAAAACCTGAGGCGGTGCATTCCGGATCCTTTCTGTTCGTGCCGGCAGGAAAGCTTAGCGCGATGTGGCCCCCCTGACCACAGCCCGAAACCCAATCAGCGGGTTGCATTGCGATCGCAGGCTGGGCAGTCTGGGAACATGTTTTCGATTGAGCATGAATTCGACTCGACAGTCATTACCCTGGTGGACGAAGGCCCGGAGCCTTTGCAAGAAGACGTGGTGATCAACAGTTTCGCCGAGTGCGTAACGATCGAGCAGTTGGACCCCCGAACGGACCAGATGCAGAAAATCACCCTTTCGCCCGAACAGGTGCGCGATCTTGCCGCCGCTCTGGATCTGCCCGAAGGGGTGTATCAAATCAGGGAGACACCAGCCTAGGGATCGTAGACAAACACCTTGTCGCGCCCTGTATGGCCTTTTTTCAGCGTCAAAGCTGACGGTGAAGCACCCATGGCCCGGGCCAGCAGCTTGACCACGGCCTGGTTCGCCTTTCCATCCTCGGGCACAGCGGTGACAGCGATGTGTACTGTCGTCCCGCCGAAAGAAATCCGGTCCTGCGCAGCTTTGGGAGTCACCCGCACGGGAATCGATTGCCCGGGTCGCGCCAGATGCGCAAGGTCCGGCAGGTTTCGCAGTTTCGGTTTTGCCATCACGTTCTCTTCCGCATTTGGACGGTGCCGGGTGGCACAATATGCAACAGTTTTACATCTTGCCCTTGAAACCGGCGCGTGTCTGCCCGAGATACGACAGAACCATGTAAAGGAATTTAACATATGACGCTGAAAAACCCGGCTGCGTTCGAGTTCCTGCAGTCGCGCAGGTCGCGGCCCGCCAAGACGTTGATGGCCCCGGCGCCGACCCGCGACGAATTGATCCCGTTGCTGACCGCAGCCGCTCGCAGCCCCGATCATGGCAAGTTGGAACCTTGGCGGTTCATCGTCATCGAGAAGGGCGCAATGCCGCGATTGGCCGATCTGACCGAGGAACGAGGCGTTACGCTGGGGAAAAGCCCCGAAGACATTGCCAAGGCCCGCAGTCAGTTCGATATGGGTCATCTCGCTGTTGCCGTCATCGAAGTGCAGAAACCATCGCCGAAAATCCCTGGAATCGAACAAACCTACTCGGCCGGGGCGGTCTGCCTTGCACTGCTCAACGCAGCCCTTGCTGCGGGTTGGGGTGCCAACTGGCTTTCAGGTTGGCAGTCGCACGACCGCGAATTCTGCGAACGCGGTTTGGGCCTGGCCGACAATGAACGCATTGCCGGACTGATTCACATCGCAACCGAAGGGGCCACTCCGCCCGAAAGGCCCCGCCCGGACGTGGCCGCGATCACCGAGTGGGTGACGGAATGATTATCCTCAACGCGTTCTTCGCGGCCTTGGGGCAGCTCGGCGATTCTCGTTTCAGATCGGTGCTACTGCGCGGTGTCGGCCTGACGATAGTGCTGCTTGTTGTTGCCTGTGCGGCGGCGATTTGGGGCATCAACGCCCTTGCTGGTCAGGAGATCGCGCTGCCATTTGTCGGCGACGTCCCGTGGTTGAACGACGTTCTGAACTATTCAGGGATCTTTCTGGTTCTGATCCTGCCGGTCTTTCTGATGGTGCCGGTGGCCTCAGCCATCACATCGATGTTTCTGGATGAGGTCGCACAGGCCGTTGAAGACCGGCATTACCCGAACCTACCCCCTGTTCCGTCCGTCCCGATCTGGGATGCGGTGCTGGACTCGCTGGGATTCTTGGGCGTGTTGATTGTGGCCAACGTATTGGCGTTGGTCCTTTACGCGCTGTTCACACCCCTCGCTCCGTTCATCTTTTGGGGAATGAACGGGTTTTTGCTGGGTCGGGAGTATTTCACGCTGGCGGCCATGCGCCGGATCGGGCGCGACGGTGCGCGGGCGTTGCGGGCACGCCATGCCGGGACGATCTGGGTCGCTGGAACCTTGATGGCCATCCCCCTGTCGGTCCCGCTGGTGAACCTTTTCATTCCGATCATCGGAGCCGCAACGTTCACGCATATCTTTCATGGGCTGTCGCGACAGGCCGAGCGCTGATTACTCGCGCGGTTCCATCTGGTTCAACCAGTCGAAATCACGAACTGAAATCACGCCAGATACAATGATCCCTGCGATCACCGCCCACAACACGATAGAAATACCGGTGGTGATCCAGATCTTTTTCTTCATGTGGTGAACTTCCGGAGCGCCCGCATGGGTCCCCGGCACGATGTCGCCCAGGTCGCCTTGCGTCTTGATGCGGACCGGCAGCACGACCAACAAGGTCATGAACCAGATCACGGCGAACAAAACCAACGCAGCAGTGATTGTCATTTCGACGCCTCCTCAGCCCGGCTCAGACTTGCTCCAGCTCCACAAGGCACCCGTTGAAGTCCTTGGGGTGCAGAAACAGCACGGGCTTGCCGTGCGCGCCGATTTTGGGTTCTCCGGTTCCGAGAACGCGGGCACCGGTCGCCTTCAGGTGATCCCGTGCGGCGATGATGTCTTCGACCTCATAACAGACATGGTGGATGCCACCCGCCGGGTTCTTTTCCAGGAAGCCGTTGATCGGGCTGTCGTCGCCCAGCGGGTACAGTAGCTCGATCTTGGTATTGGGCAGTTCGATGAAGACCACCGTAACGCCATGGTCCGGTTCATCCTGAGGTTCACCAACCTTGGCGCCCAGCGCGTTGCGGTATTGGGCGGATGCGGCCTCGAGGTCGGGCACGGCGATGGCGACATGGTTTAGGCGGCCAATCATGGCGGTCTCCTCTGTTCTGCGTTGCAGCGTTTATGGGGGCTGCCCTGTCAAAGGGCAAGTGCGCCAAAACGCGCGTTAACCCTGTGTTAGCCAGGAGTTCCTAGCGTGAGGCATCTGCTGAAAGGAGTTCTGCCATGGACGATTCGGTGCCGTTCGCCCCATCCACCGTCGCCCCCAGCGCCACCCGGCCTTTGCTGGGTCAGACCATTCTGGTTGTCGAGGACAGTCGTTATGCCTGTGATGCAATGCGACTGATGTGCCTGCACAGCGGCGCCCGCATCCGCCGGGCCGATTGCCTGAGGTCGGCGCGCAGGCACCTTCAGATCTATCGCCCGTCGGTGATCGTGGTTGATATGGGTCTGCCGGACGGCTCTGGCGCAGACCTGATCGCGGAACTGAACGCGGTTTCCCCACGTATCAGCGTCATCCTTGGTATGTCCGGCGACAACTGCGCCGAAACGCTTGCCTTGCAAGCCGGAGCCGATGGTTTTCTAGCGAAACCGTTGAATTCGCTGATCAGCTTCCAAAGGGCCATCTTGGAGAACCTCCCCGAAGACCGCCGTCCGGGTTCGCTCCAATCCGTCAAAGACGAACAGATCTGCCCCGATCCGCTGGCTTATCAGGATGACATGGCGCATATCGCAGATGTTCTGACCGGGCCTGCGGATTCACGCACGCTGGACTATGCCGCGCAATTCCTGCGCGGTGTTGCCCGAGATGCCGAGGACACGGTTCTGGAACAAGCAGCCCATGACCTCGCATCCTCGCGCGCCAAGGGCGCTCCGGTAACAGCTTTGGCTGCGCGCGTTGCCGGTCTTGTCCAAAGCCGTCTTGAAAGACGAAAGGCGATCTGAATGACACTGGCCTATTTCGTGACAACAGCCATGCTCTGCGCTTGGTGGTATTGGCACACCCGCAGATCCGCACGGACCATTCGCGCCAACCGCGAAAAACAGCCGAACTGGCTGGACTGATTTCAAGTTCAAGGGATTTTAGCCACTTGGAAAACGCGGGCACCGATAAGCACTGAAGTGCTTGGCGGAAAATTCGCTTCGCGCCACCGCAGTAGTTTTGACCGCACCCAAAGGTTTTTCACACTCTGTGTACGGTCCTTGGCTCATTCCTGAGGGATGACCCGCAGGCCCAGTTCCATCAGCTGATCCGAAGTCGGGTCCGACGGCGCTTGCATCATCAGATCTTCGGCGCGCTGGTTCATCGGGAACATCATGACCTCGCGGATGTTGGCCTCGTCCGCAAGCAGCATCACGATCCGGTCGATACCGGCGGCGCAACCCCCGTGCGGCGGAGCGCCATAGTGGAACGCGTTGAACAGCGCGCCAAAGCGACTTTTGACCTCGTCCTCGCCATAACCGGCCAGCTCGAAGGCCTTGAGCATGATCTCGGGCTTGTGGTTCCGGATCGCACCCGACACCAGCTCGTAACCGTTGCAGGCCAGGTCGTACTGATAGCCCTTGACCTCAAGCGGGTCGCCCTGCAGCGCCTCCATGCCACCCTGCGGCATCGAGAACGGGTTGTGTTCGAAATCGATCTCGCCGGTTTCCTCGTCCTTCTCGTAGATCGGGAAATCCACGATCCAGGCAAAGGCGAACCGGTCTTTGTCGGTCAGGCCCAGTTCCTCGCCGATAACATCGCGCGCCTTGCCGGCGACTTTTTCAAAGGCTTTGGGCTTACCACCCAAGAAGAACGCCGCGTCACCAACCCCAAGGCCCAGCTGCTGGCGAATTGCCTCTGTGCGTTCGGGGCCGATGTTCTTGGCCAGCGGGCCGGCCGCTTCCATCCCCTCACCCTGATCACGCCAGAAGATATAGCCCATGCCGGGCAGACCTTCTTTCTGTGCAAAGGCGTTCATTCGGTCGCAGAACTTGCGGCTGCCGCCACCCGGCGCGGGGATCGCGCGGATCTCGGTGCCTTCCTGTTCCAGCAGCTTGGCGAAGATCGCGAAACCGGACCCGCGGAAGTGTTCCGACACCACCTGCATCTTGATCGGGTTGCGCAGATCGGGCTTGTCGGTGCCATACCACAGCGCCGCGTCTTTGTAGGAAATCTGCGGCCATTCCTGATCAACCTTCCGGCCACCGCCGAATTCTTCGAAGATTCCCGTCAGAACTGGCTGGATCGTGTCGAACACGTCCTGCTGGGTTACGAAGGACATCTCGAGGTCGAGCTGGTAGAAATCCGTGGGCGACCGGTCGGCGCGCGGGTCCTCGTCACGGAAGCAGGGCGCGATCTGGAAATACTTGTCGAAGCCCGACACCATGATCAGCTGCTTGAACTGCTGCGGCGCCTGCGGCAACGCATAGAACTTGCCCGGATGCAGGCGCGAGGGCACCAGGAAGTCGCGCGCGCCCTCGGGGCTGGACGCGGTGATGATCGGCGTCTGATATTCGCGGAAGCCCTGATCCCACATGCGGCGGCGCATGCTGGCCACCACGTCCGAGCGCAGTGCCATGTTGCGCTGCATCGCCTCGCGACGCAGGTCCAGGTAGCGATAGCGCAGGCGGGTTTCCTCGGGGTATTCCTGATCGCCGAACACCATCAGCGGCAGCTCCTCGGCCGCGCCCAGCACTTCCAGTTCGCGGACATAGACCTCGATCTCGCCGGTGGGCAGCTTGGGGTTCACCAACTCGGCATCGCGCGCCTTGACCGTGCCGTCGATGCGGATGCACCATTCCGAGCGCACTTTCTCCAACGCGCTGAACGCAGCACTGTCGCCGTCGCACAGAACCTGGGTCACGCCATAGTGGTCGCGCAGGTCGATGAACAGCACGCCGCCGTGATCTCGCACCCGATGAACCCAACCCGACAGGCGGACGGTTTCACCGACATTTGCGGCGGTCAGATCGGCGCAGGTGTGGCTGCGATAGGCGTGCATGGATGATATCCCTTCGGGCGCTGAATTCGTCGCGCCGATACACCGCGATCGGGTCGGGAAGTCAAGGGTTGGAGCACGATGCGCCTCCATCGGAGCCCGGAATGCAGACAAATTCGAAAAAATCGCTATCTTTTGGACAGGTGAACTCGAATAGTTTTCCCGGCACGCGGGAGCCAGGCCCCTTGAGCAAGGAGATGTTCGGCCGATGTGGCAAGCTGTTTTGGATCGCGTATTGCGGGGTTTCATCACCCGCGGAACTCTGCGGATCACCTATCCTGACGGGACGGCGCGCACCTATGGCGACGCCACGCAGCCCGAGGCGCATATCACCCTGCATGACCCCGCATTGATGGCGCGCTTGGTGCGCAATCCCGAGATGGCATTTGGCGAGGGCTACATGGACGGTACCCTGACCGTCGACGAAGGCGGCCTGGAAAGCGCCATGCGGATCGCGATTCGATGCGCGGCCAGCGGGTCGTTGCCCCTGCTGCAGCAGATCCAGGACTGGGCCGGGTATCTGCTGCGACCAATCCTGCAGCGCAACTCGGTCCGCTCGGCGCGGCGCAACGTGGCGCATCACTATGACCTGTCAGACGACTTCTACCGGCTGATGCTGGATCCTGACATGCAGTACAGCTGCGCTTATTTCCAGCAGCCCTGGATGACTTTGGAACAGGCGCAAGCCGCCAAAAAGGCGCATATCGCGCGCAAGCTGTGCCTGGAGCCCGGCATGCGGGTGCTGGACATCGGCTGTGGCTGGGGCGGGCTGGCCCTGACGCTGGCGCGTGACCACGGCGTGCAGGTGACCGGGCTGACCCTGTCGCAGAACCAGCACCGCACCGCGACCGCGCGGGTGCAGCAGGCCGGGCTGACCGACCGCATCGAAATTCGGCTGATGGACTACCGGCAGATGCAGGATCAGTTCGACCGGATCGTCTCGGTCGGGATGCTGGAGCATGTGGGCGCGCCACAGCTGCGCACCTATTTCGACCGGGTCGCAGCCCTGTTGAAGCCCGACGGCGTGGCGTTGATCCATTCCATCGGCCGCAACGGGCCGCCCACCGGCCAGTCGCCCTGGCTGAACAAGTACATCTTCCCGGGCGGCTATGTCCCGTCGCTCGAAGAAATCGTCAAGCCCGTGGCGCGCACCGGCTTGTGGTTTCTGGATGTCGAAAGCCTGCGGCTGCATTATGCCCTGACCCTGCGCGCCTGGCGCGACCGGTTCGAAAGCAATCTGGACCAGGTGCGCGCGATGTATGATGACCGGTTCATCCGCATGTGGAGGTTCTATCTGACCGCCTGCATCCTGGTGTTCGAAGAGCGCGACCAAACCGTGTTCCAACTGCAGCTGGGCCATCGCCGCGACGCGGTGCCGTTGACGCGCGACTATCTGTATCAGCCCGATCAGGACATGCGCGACGCCGCCGAGTAGCGCCGTTAGAACGGGCGCTGCACGTTGCCGGAATAGAAGAACACGCCCAGCCCGGCAGCAAAGATGATGTTCCCTGCGATCGCGTGCAGCAGCACCGCATAGAAGAACGACCCGCGCTTGCGGTAGGCCCATGAAAATAGCAGCCCGCCCGCGAATGTCATCACGGTGACGATCCAGCTCCAGTACATCAGGTGGGCAAAGGCGAACAGCCCGGAGTTCAGCAACGGCAAGGCCGCGCCGTTAGGCAGGATCGCGTGATAGCGGCGATAGAACAGCGTGCGGAACAGCAGTTCTTGCGGCAGCGCCGACAGCAACGGGTAGCCCAGCCAGATCACGGCCAGAAATTCGGGCCGGTTCAGCAGCAGAAAAAAGGCCGCATCGGGGCGCGTGGCCATCACCAGGGCCGAACAGATCGCCGCCATTGCCAATGAAAACCCGATCACCTCGGCCCAGCGCCAGTTGCGCCACCCATAGCGCAGCTCGGCCCAGGAAAAGCCCGGGGTGCGGTGCAGCAGGGCGATCCCGACAGCGGTGAAGAAGAATAGGGCCGGGAACATCCAGTCGGGTGGAAACAGAACCGCGATCAGCAAGGGGACGGCGACATAGAACGCCACGAATTCAGCCTTCAGGCGCAGGTTCGATACCGGCAATCCACGCGCGGAACTGCGGTCGCTCATGGCAATATCACCCGGGCCGGGATCAAACCGCGCAGGGAATTGCCCATCCAGATCCGGTGCGCGGCGGCCAGGTCATGCAGGGTCAAAACCGCCTCGGCCGCGCGTCCGGTTTCGAGCAACTCCTCGCGCAGGATCCCCGGAAGCAGGCCCGCCGCAACCGGCGGTGTCAGCAGACGCCCGTCTTCCGTTTCGACGAACAGGTTGGTGATGGTGCCCTCGCACAGTTCATCCCGTTCGTTCAGGAACAACATCTCATCCACGCCGTCGGGCAATTCCGCCCGCGCCTGATTATAGATCGCGCGGCGGGTGGTCTTGTGGCGCAGCCAGAAATCCGAGGACGTCAACCGCGGCGTGGCGATGCCCACCGACCAGCCCGGCGGGTTGTCTGCCAGAGGCCCCGTGGTGACCTCGGGCTTGCCGGTCACGTCCAGAGTCAACCGGCACCGCAGCGGGTCCGCGCCGGACAGGCCGGCCACCACCTCGCCCACGCGCCGCAGGTCGAACTGAACACCCAGCCAGTCCGCTGTCCGCGCCATGCGCCGCAGGTGGCGCTCCAGCCGCACGACCCCCTGCCCGGGCCGAAACGCAAAGGTTTCGATCAGGCGGAAATCAGGCTCAGTTGGTGCGCGAACCGGGCTTTCCATAGCGCTTCCTCATATTCCGACGCGGCGGTGCTGTCCCAGACGACGCCTCCGCCGACGTTCAACGTGGCCCGATTGCCCTCGACCATCAAGGTCCGGATCGCGACGTTGAACTCCGACCGCCCGTCCGGGGCGGCCCAGCCGATGGTGCCGCAGTAGATGTCGCGCGGCCATGGCTCCAGATCCGACAGGATCTCCATCGCACGGATCTTGGGGGCGCCGGTAATCGATCCACAGGGAAACAGCGCCGACAGGATGTCGGACAGTCCGGCCCCCACCTGCAGCCGCGCCTGCACCAGCGACACCATCTGATGCACGGTGGCGTAGGTCTCGACCTTGAACAGCTCGGGCACCTGAACGGTTCCCGGCAGCGCCACGCGACTGATGTCATTGCGCAGCAGGTCCACGATCATCAGGTTCTCGGCCCGGTTCTTTTCGTCCGAGGACAGGAAATCGCGCCGCCGCGCGTCCTCGGCCAGATCGGCGCTGCGCGGCTGGGTACCCTTCATCGGCCGGGTCTCGATCATCCCGGCGGCATCGGTGCGGAAGAACAGCTCGGGCGAGCGGCTGAGCAGATCGGGCAGCCCGTCCTGCTGGACCAATGCGCCATGGCCGACCGGCTGTCCGGCGGTCAGCGCGGCATAGAGCGCGGCGCTTTCGCCCTCGGTTTCCAGGTCGATGGGAAAGGTCAGGTTGGCCTGATAGATGTCGCCGGCCCCGATCGCATCATGCACGGTGCGGAAGGCTTCGGCATAGCGCGCCTCGCTCCAACGCGGCTGGAACGCAGTCAGCCCGGCCGCACCGGACGGCAGATCCTGCACGCTCGGGCCATCGAAAACCCCGAAACACAACAGCGGCAATCGACGGGTCGCGGGCAGCCTTGCGGCCAGTTTGGGCTCAAGCGCATAGCCCAGCTCGTAGCTGGCATATCCGGCCAGCCAGCCGCCCTGCGCGCGCGCGTCATCCAGCGCCGCCAATGCCTGGGGCACCTGCTCCGCCCGGTCGGCGCGGATCACCTGGGCAGGCCGGTCGAAACCGGTGCCCGGACCGGCGGGTCCATGATCGAAACGAATGCGCAATTGCTTCCTCATCTGTCGTGCAGCGGCATATAGAGAATACGGTGCCAAGGGAAAGGGGGGAAAGCGGCAATTTCGCTTCCGTTTCCGATCCCCCTTGCACCTTTTGCCCGGGTCCCTATAACGCACGACAATTTGGGCGCATGGGCGGCGCCCGCGACTCGTGCAAAATCGAAGGGGCCAGGCCATGCCGAAGAGAACCGACATCCAGTCGATCATGATCATCGGGGCGGGGCCCATTGTCATTGGGCAAGCTTGCGAATTCGACTATTCCGGCGCCCAGGCCTGCAAGGCGCTGCGCGAGGAAGGGTATCGGGTCATCCTGGTGAACTCGAACCCTGCCACGATCATGACCGACCCGGAACTGGCCGACGCCACCTATATCGAACCGATCACGCCCGAGGTCGTCGCCAAGATCATCGAAAAGGAACGCCCCGACGCCCTGCTGCCTACGATGGGCGGGCAGACCGGCCTGAACACCTCCTTGGCGCTGGAGGAGATGGGCGTGCTGGAAAAATTCGGCGTCGAGATGATCGGGGCCAAGCGCGAGGCCATCGAGATGGCCGAGGACCGCAAGCTGTTCCGCGAAGCGATGGACCGCCTGGGCCTTGAAAACCCAAAGGCCACCATCATCACCGCTCCCAAAAAGGCCGACGGCTCTGCCGATCTGGATGCCGGCGTGCAGATGGCCCTGGACGAGTTGGAAAACATCGGCTTGCCCGCGATCATCCGCCCGGCCTTCACTCTGGGCGGCACCGGCGGCGGTGTGGCTTACAACCGTGAGGATTACATCCACTTTTGCCGCTCGGGCATGGATGCCTCGCCGGTGAACCAGATCCTCGTCGACGAAAGCCTTCTGGGCTGGAAAGAATATGAAATGGAGGTGGTGCGCGACACCGCCGACAACGCGATCATCGTCTGCTCGATCGAGAACGTCGATCCGATGGGCGTGCATACCGGTGACTCGATCACCGTGGCCCCTGCGCTGACGCTGACCGACAAGGAATACCAGATCATGCGCAACGGCTCGATCGCCGTTCTGCGCGAGATCGGGGTCGAAACGGGCGGGTCGAACGTGCAATGGGCGATCAACCCGGCAGACGGCCGCATGGTCGTGATCGAGATGAACCCGCGTGTGTCGCGCTCGTCGGCGCTGGCATCGAAGGCGACAGGCTTCCCGATCGCCAAGATCGCCGCCAAGCTGGCGGTGGGCTACACGCTGGACGAGTTGGACAATGACATCACCAAGGTCACGCCTGCGTCTTTCGAACCGACCATCGACTATGTCGTCACCAAGATCCCGAAATTCGCCTTCGAGAAATTCCCCGGATCCGAGCCTTACCTGACCACCGCAATGAAATCGGTGGGTGAAGCCATGTCCATCGGTCGTACCATCCACGAATCGATGCAAAAGGCGCTGGCTTCGATGGAGTCGGGCCTGACCGGGTTTGACGAAGTTGAAATTCCGGGCCTCAGCATCGGCCCATGGGATGCGGTCGAAAGCAGCGACGACAAGGCACATGTCATCAAGGCCATCAGCCAGCAGACACCCGACCGTCTGCGCACCATCGCGCAGGCGATGCGCCACGGTCTGACCGACGACGAAATCTTTGCCGTCACCAAGTTCGACCCGTGGTTCCTGGCCCGTATCCGCGAGATCATCGACGCGGAGCGCACCGTTCGCAAGGACGGCCTGCCGATGACCGAGGACGGCCTGCGCCGGCTCAAGATGCTGGGCTTTACCGACGCGCGTCTGGGCAATCTGGCCGGCCGCGACGAGGCCAACGTGCGCCGCGCCCGCCACAATCTGGGCGTCACCGCCGTGTTCAAGCGGATCGACACATGCGCCGCCGAGTTCGAGGCGCAGACGCCCTACATGTATTCGACCTACGAGGCCCCCACGATGGGCGAAGTCGAATGCGAGGCGCGCCCCAGCGACCGCAAGAAGGTCGTCATTCTGGGCGGCGGCCCCAACCGGATCGGCCAGGGGATCGAGTTCGACTATTGCTGCTGCCACGCCTGTTTCGCGCTGACGGATGCCGGGTATGAGACCATCATGGTCAACTGCAACCCCGAGACGGTGTCGACCGACTACGACACTTCGGACCGCCTGTATTTCGAGCCGCTGACCTTCGAGCATGTGATGGAGATCCTGCGGACCGAGCAGCAGAACGGCACCCTGCACGGCGTGATCGTTCAGTTCGGTGGTCAGACCCCGCTGAAGCTGGCCAATGCGCTCGAGGCCGAAGGTATTCCGATCCTGGGCACCACGCCCGACGCGATCGACCTGGCCGAAGACCGCGAACGGTTCCAGGCACTGGTCAACGATCTGGGCCTGAAACAACCCAAGAACGGCATCGCTTCGACCGACGCGCAAGCGCTTGAGATTGCAGAAGAGATCGGGTTCCCACTGGTGATCCGCCCGTCCTACGTGCTGGGCGGCCGCGCGATGGAGATCGTGCGCGACATGGATCAGCTGAAGCGCTACATCAATGAGGCCGTGGTGGTCTCGGGAGACAGCCCAGTGCTGCTGGACAGCTATTTGGCCGGCGCGGTCGAACTGGACGTGGACGCGCTGTGCGACGGCAAGGATGTCCATGTGGCCGGCATCATGCAGCATATCGAAGAGGCCGGTGTGCACTCGGGCGACTCGGCCTGTTCTCTGCCGCCATATTCGCTGTCGAAAGAGATCATCGCCGAGATCAAGGACCAGACCTACAAGCTGGCCAAGGCGCTGAACGTCGTGGGCCTGATGAACGTGCAGTTCGCGATCAAGGATGACGAGGTCTACCTGATCGAGGTCAACCCGCGCGCCAGCCGCACCGTGCCCTTCGTGGCCAAGGCGACCGACAGCGCCATTGCCTCGATCGCCGCGCGGGTGATGGCGGGCGAGCCGCTGTCGAACTTCCCGCAACGCCCGCCCTACAAGGAAGGCCAGGACACCAAGATCGCCGACCAGATGACCCTGGCCGACCCGGACATGCCCTGGTTCTCGGTGAAAGAGGCGGTGCTGCCCTTTGCCCGCTTCCCCGGTGTCGATACCATCCTGGGTCCTGAGATGCGCTCGACCGGCGAGGTCATGGGCTGGGACCGCGATTTCCCGCGGGCCTTCCTCAAGGCGCAGATGGGTGCGGGCATGGTGCTGCCGTCCAAGGGACGGGCTTTCATCTCGATCAAGGATGCCGACAAGGGTCCGGCGATGATCGAGGCTGCGCAGGTTCTGGTCGAGCAGGGATTCTCGCTGGTGGCCACCCGCGGAACACAGACATGGCTGGAGTCCAAGGGCGTGCCCTGTGACGTGGTCAACAAGGTGTACGAGGGCCGCCCCGATGTGGTGGACATGCTGAAGGACGGTCAGGTCCAGTTGGTCATGAACACCACCGAAGGCGCGCAGGCAGTTGAGGACAGCAAGGCCATCCGCTCGATCGCGCTTTATGACAAGATCCCCTACTACACCACGGCCGCGGCCAGCCATGCCGCCGCGCTGGCCATCAAGGCGCAGGCTGAAGGGGATGTGGAGGTCAAATCGCTACAGGGTTGAAGCCCGCAGCGGACAAGCAAAAAGCCCCTGCCGTTCGCCGGGGCTTTTTTGTGGGATCATACAGTCTGCGCTGCCAGCCTGCGCTGTTCTTCCCGAGAGAAGAACAGCATGTAGAACACCGGCGCAGCAACCATGGTCAGGATCGTCGCGAAAGCCAGACCACCCATGATCGTCACTGCCATCGACACGAAGAACGCGTCGGTCAGCAGCGGCGCCATCCCCAGGATCGTGGTGATCGCCGCCAGCATGACCGGGCGCAGACGCGAGACCGAGGCTTCGATGATCGCTTCGCGCAGAGGCTTGCCCGTGGCGCGGACAAGGTCGATCTCTTCGACCAGAACAATACCGTTCTTGATCAGCATCCCCGACAGGCTGAGAAGCCCGAGAAGCGCGGTGAAGGTAAATGGCAGGCCCGTGCCCAGCAGCCCGATCACCACGCCGTTCACCGACATCGGCACCAGCAGCCAGATGATGACCGGTTGCCGGATCGCGTTGAACAGCAGCACCGAGATCAGAACCATGATCAAAAGGCTCAGCGGCAACTGCTTGCCCAGGCTGGCTTGCGCTTTGCCGGAATCCTCGAACTCGCCGCCCCATTCCAGTTTGTAGCCCAGCGGCAGCTCCATGTCCTCGATCGCATCGCGAACCTCGGAATGAACCTGTGCAGCGGTCAGGCCGGCCGGGATGTCTGCGCCCACCGTGACGGTCAGAACGCGATCGCGCCGATGCACCAGTGTATTGAGCGCTTTGTACTGGAACCCGTCCACCATCTGCTCGATCGGCACGAATTTCTGTGACTGGTCTGAATACACCACTTGATCCACGATCGAGTATTCTCCGTCCGCCGGTCGACGCAGGATGATCGGGATCAGACGGTCGCGTTCCCGGAACACGCCGCCGGTGATGCCGTCTGTCGAGAATTGCAGGGTGGCGGCGATGTCTTCGCGGGTGACACCGGCCGTCTGCGCACGCTCGGTGGCATAGATCGGCTGGACCGCCAATTCCATTTCGCGCCAGTCGTGATGCACGTCCAGCGCATTTGGCGATGCCGCCGACATGCGCCGCACCGCCTCGTCGGCCAGTTGCCGCAGAACGACCGGATCGCTGCCCGAGAACCGCGCCTCGATCGGGGTACCGCCGCCGGGGCCGAAGACCAGACGCTTGGTCCGGAATTCACCTTCTGGGAATTGGGTTTCACCAAAGGCCTCCAGATCAGCACGCAGGACGGGAATGTCCTCGAGTGTTTCGGTCCGGATGATCATATGCCCATAGCTTGGGTTGGGCTTCTCGGCCGAATAGGTCAACATGAACCGCGTCGCACCCTGCCCCACGAAGGTGGTGACCGAGGCGACATCATCCCGCTGGGCCAGCCAGTCCTCGAAGACTTGCATATCGGCACTCGTCCGCGCGATCGGAGTCCCCTGCGGCAGCTTGTAATGGACGAAGAACAGCGGCGTGTTGGAGTCCGGAAAAAACTGCTGTTTCACCATCGCGAAGCCGGCATAACAGACTACGGTGACCCCGACCAAACCGGCCACCACCAGCCAACGGAACCGCAATGCCCAGCGCAGGATCGCCCCGTAGGTACGGAACAGGATGCCGCTATAGGCGTCGACATCCACGTCCTTGCCCTGTTTGAAGAAATAATGCCCCAATAACGGTGTCGCCGTGATGGCCAGCACCCAGCTCAGCAGCAAAGAGATCGCGATCACCGCAAACAACGAGAACAGGAATTCGCCCGTCGCATCCGGGCTGAGCCCAATCCCGGCAAAGGCCATGATTCCGATGACCGTGGCCCCCAGAAGGGGGATCTGGGTCTTGGACGCGGCCTCGTCGGCAGCATCGCGCGAATTTTTTCCCTTGAGCATGGAGATCTGCATCCCCTCGGCCACCACGATGGCATTGTCGACCAGCATCCCCATCGCAATGATCAGCGCGCCCAGCGAAATGCGCTCCATCTCGATGGAAAACAGCGCCATGAACAGCAGGGTCCCGACAACGGTCAACAAAAGGGTCGAGCCCACAACGACCGCCGCGCGCCAACCCATGAATATTCCAAGCACCGCCACCACGATGGCAACCGACATGGCCAGGTTCACCAGAAAATCGTTCGAAGCCTGCTCGACCACGACGTGCTGCTGGTAGATCGGCAATACATCGACGCCCGCGGGAATTTCCACATCCAGTTCGGCCAGCTTGGCGTCGACGCGCTTTCCGACCTCCACGATGTTTTCCGTCGACAGGCCGGCAATACCCAGGGTGAAGGCTTCGACGCCGTTGAACCGGATCATGATGTCAGGATCGGTCTGGCGGGCCCGGTAGACATCGGCCATGTCAAAGAGGTTGATTACTTGCCCCTGAGAGCCAACCGACAGCCCGGCGATCTCGGACACGCTGTCCGACCCGTCCGCCGTCAGGATCGTGGTGCGATCGTCGTCTGACCGAAGCGTCCCTGACGACTGGACCGAATTGGCGTTGGCGATCGCTTCATTGATCGACTGCAACGGCACATTCTGGTTGACCGAAATGGCCAGGTCCGGCTCGATGAAAATGGCTTCGTCTGGCAAGCCCTGCACTTCAACGTCCGCAACGCCCTCAACGGTCAGCAACTCGCGCCGCAAGAAGGTCGACAATTCGTGCTTTTCGGCGTCGCTGAACCCTTCCGCGGTGACCGCATAGAAAAGACCGAACACGTCACCGAACCCGTCATTCACATAGGGCTGGCTGACACCGGACGGCAATCCACGGGCCGCATCCCGGACCTTGGCGCGGAGTCGGGTCCAGATATCCGGCAATTCGCTGCCATCGTAGGTGGACTTGATCTCGACTTCGATCAGCGATTGACCGGGACGGTTGACCGAGGTGATGACATCGACCTCGCCCATCTGCTGGATGGCAGATTCCAAAGGCTCCGAGACCTCCTCGGCCACCTGTTCAGCCGTCGCACCGGGATACGTGGTCAACACTACGGCGTTCTTGATGGTAAAGGCCGGATCTTCGAGCCGCCCGAGCGACGAAAATCCCCAGATCCCACCCAGCAAGGCGATCAGGATCACCAGCCACGTATAGATCGGCCTGTCGATCGAAGCGCGTGCGATATTCATCATCGCCCCCTTCAGTTCGCAAAGCCGGCAAAGCGGCGCACGGTCTGCCCATCGGTCAGAACGGACCCGCCGGCCACCACGATTTCGTCGCCGTCCGACAATCCGGTCAGAACCCGGACGTCACCTGTCTGGGTAGGTTCGATGGTCACGGGAACACGCCGCACGGCGCCAACATCTGCACCGACCGGCGAAAAGACCATAACACCCAGATTGCCCTCGGCGTCGGCGACAATCGCGGTCGGGGGAACGATGATGCCAATGCGTTTGTCATCGACCTGAACATTGACGGTTACCGACGAGCCGGGCAGCACCCGCAAGTCTTCCGGCGGCGTGAGGCCGAACTGAATCCGGAACGTCTGGCCGACGCTCGAAGTTTCAGCGTCGAATTCGCGGATTTCCAACGGGAAGACCTCGTCACTTGCGGGGAATTTTGCCGTGATCGAAATGCCATCTTCCTGGCTGGTCCTTTGGAACAGGATTTCGGGCACATCGACCTCGATCCTCAATTCGGACAGATCGTGGATCCGGACGATCGGCGTTCCGGCGGCCACGGTGGTGAAGTTCTCGACCTCACGCCGCGATACCAGCGCATCGAACGGCGCGGTCAGAGTCGTGTGCTCGAGGTTGTACTCGGCGTCACGCACCGCGATTGCAGCCAGTTGGGCGGCGGTTTCAGCGTCATCGACAGCGACCTGGCTTGCAGTCGTCCCCCGCAGGCGCGACAGGCGGGCCACGGTGCGGTCAGCTTGATCCTTCTGAAGACGCGCACGTTCCAGTGCCAGTTCGAACGGCTCTTGGTCCAGCTTTGCAATCAGGCTGCCCTTGGGCACCTGGAACCCTTCGTTGACGGGCAGTTCCACGATCTGTCCGGCGACCTGAAACGCCAGATCGACAGTCTGCCGCGCGGCCACGCGCCCGAAGAACTGGCGTGAAAATCCGGGAGCGGTCTCATGCACCACCATAAGTTTCACAGGCTTGGTGTCGTCTTGCGCCGCAAGCGGTGCGGCCAGTACGGCAAGGGCAAGGCCCAGCGAAGTCAGCAGCTTCATTTCGTCAATCCCTCGGGTATTCCCGTTTTCAGAATGTTGTCCCGGATCTTGCGGGCAAGCCGGGCAAATTGAGCGGTTTCCTCGTCATCCAACCCGGAGGCACGGTGAAATAGCTCTCCGGCGGTGGTAACCAGCATGTTGCGGGCTTCGGCACCTTTGTCGGTCAGCACCAGCAACCACGCACGGCGATCATCGGGATCCTGCTGACGGGTCAGATAACCGGCCGCCTCAAGCGCATCGGCGGTGGCCGTAATGGTCGACGGCACGGTCAGCATGTCGGCCGCCAACACTCCCATCCGCTTGGGCTGATCTAACTTGATCAACATGTGGCATTCCTGATGGCTGAGATCGGTATCAATGCAGCCGAAACTCTCTTCCAGTTTCCAGTACAGCGCATAGACGCCCATCATCGCCTGGATCTCAGGGGTCAGTCGGGCCAGCCGTTCACTGATGTCTTTGGTCATGGATGCTCTCCGCGCGAGTCGAGCGGTGATATACTTCGGATTTCGAACTATTCAAGATGTGAAGTTGAATTTGCGCAAACCTATGCCGTTCCCTTGGGTCAACATCTCTTGATCTGGGGGCGCTGTGACTGCATTTTGGGCGAATCCGAAACATTCAGGACCCGACATGTACACGCCCGCAATCACCGGTACCGGGGTTTTCACGCCCGAAAACGTCATCACCAATGCCGAGCTGGTCAAAGCCTTCAACGCCTATGCCGACAAGATGAATGCTGCCAACGCCGATGCCATCGCCGCGGGCGAGATGGAGCCGATGCAGCACTCCTCGGAAGAGTTCATCGTCAAGGCCTCGGGCATCGAGAACCGCTACGTCATGGACAAGACCGGCGTGCTGGACCCGGACGTGATGCATCCCCTGCTGCGCCAGCGCAGCGATGACGAGCCGGGCATCATGACCGAAATGGCGCTGGACGCCTGCAACAAGGCGCTAGCGCAGGCCGGGCGGACGGCGGCGGATGTCGATCTGGTGATCTGTGCCGCGTCGAACCATGAACGCGCCTATCCCGCCATTGCGGTCGAAATCCAGAACGCGTTGGGCATCGCTGGTTTTGGGTTCGATATGAACGTGGCCTGTTCTTCGGCGACGTTCGGCATTCAGGCCGCGGCCGACATGATCCGGTCGGGGTCCGTACGGGCGGCGCTGGTGGTCAACCCCGAGATCTGCTCGGGACACTTGGAATGGCGCGACCGGGATTGCCACTTTATCTTCGGTGACGTGGCCACCGCCACGCTGATCGAGCGGATCGAGGATGCAAAGGGCCCGCATTTCGAAATCCTGTCGACCCGCTGCGCAACCGAGTTTTCGAACAACATCCGCAACAATAACGGTTTTCTGCGGCGCACCCGGCCCGACGGATTGAAGGACCGCCGCGACATGCAGTTCATGCAGAACGGCCGCAAGGTGTTCAAGGAAGTGCTGCCGATGGTCAGCAAACACATCAGCGACCACATGGATTCCGAAGGGATCGAAAGCGGCGATCTCAAGCGGCTGTGGCTGCACCAGGCCAACAAGACGATGAATGATTTCATCGGCAAAAAGGTCTTGGGCCGAGAGCCGGAGCCGGGCGAACAGCCCAACATCCTGCAGGACTATGCCAATACATCGTCCGCCGGGTCGATCATCGCCTTTTCCAAATATTCAGACGATCTTCAGGATGGCGATGTCGGCCTGATCTGCTCGTTCGGTGCAGGATATTCGGTGGGGTCCGTCATCGTCAAACGCCACGCCTGACACGCCGGCGCCGCCGGTCCACGTCCGGCGCAACAAGCGATAACCTCGAAAATTTCGCCCGCGCAGGCGGACTGTTTTTGTATTCCTGAAAACTTCTTCAGAATTGATACAGCGCAACTTAACCCGCGGCCTCCATCTGGAAGGCCATGCAATTCCGCATGTCAGGTGACGCTAGGTTAAGAAAGGTGCGCCATGTTCAAGAGTTCTAAGTCAGGAATGGCGGCCTGGGTTGTCGCCCCGTTTTTGGGGGTTGCTGCAGCCAGCGCGGCCATAGCCGAGCCCCAGGTCTGCAACGCCAACACAGCACGGATCGCAGCCAACAATGGTGACTATGCGGCCCTTTGCGGCTGTTCGCAGGTTACGCCCAGTTTCCTCTCGCATCTGCAACAACGGGCAGATTTCGGGTCGGTTCTTGCCAATACCTCGCAGCAATGTCCGGGGCTGGCCAATCTGCTGAGCGATTTGCCGACCGGATCGATTTCCAACGCCAACAGCTTTGACGGCCGCGAAAACGACCCCAGCGGATTTCAACCCGCATCGAGCACCGGCCCATCCGCCGGCGGCGGATCCGGGTCGGGCGGCGGAAACAGCGGCCCCGGCAATGGCGGGGGGAACGATGACCCCGGTGATGGCGGATCCGACGATCCGGGCAACGGCGGCGGGAATGATGCTCCCGGCAACGGCGGCGGCAAGCCCGGCAAGGGCGGCGGCAAGCCCGGCCATGGTGACGGCAAGCCCGGCAAGGGTGGCGGTCACGGCGGCGGTAAAGGAAACAACGGCGACGGGAAAGGCGGCGGCAAGGGCAACAATGGCGACGGGAAAGGCGGCGGCAAGGGCAACAATGGCGGCGGCAAAGGCAACAACGGGGGCGGAAATGGGCCCGAGGGCTCAAGCCCCGGACGCGGGAACAATGCCAACAACGACGAAAACTGACTAAGGCTAAGAGCTACTTCAGCTCAGCTTGAGGAAGGCGATGCGCACATCGCCTTTTTCACCGCCCCATGGCGGCTTTTCGGAAACTAGGTCAGCTGACGCTTTCCTCTTCGAGGTGCAATTTCATCTCGATCAGAACCTGTTGCAGCAACGAAGTTTCTTTCAGCAGACGCTTGGCTTCGTTGACGGTAATGATGCCATCCTCGATCGCGGCCTGGTATTCGGTCATCAGCATCGCAAACCGCTGGCTCAGTGCGATCACGTCCGAATTGACGCCCCCGGTGCGCGTACGGGTCGAATTGCGCTCATCATAGGACAAGGTGATGTTCTTCAGGTCCGCCAGGGCCGAGGTCACATGCGGGTAGCTGGCCGCGTTTTCCAGACGTGCGACCGCATCCACCGGCATGAACCGGTCGCTGTGCTCGGGATTGTCGGAGTAATACCGGCCCAATGTGGCCTTGGATTTCCCTGTGATCTCGCATGCTGCCTCGATCCCCACGTCCTTGACCAAAGCTTCGGTGTGCTTTTTCAGATAGGCCCCGATATCTGCCATTTTTGTACCTTTGTTCGCTGCGCCCTCTTGCCCGGCTGTCCGCACCGGGGAAAGGGAGGGGAAATTTCCCATACTCGAGTCATAATTGAAATGTCATATGTTGGCTATCCCTCAGATATGCGGGGGTTTTGTGAGTGAGTGGCGGCAGTTAATGCCGGTAAAGAGTGTTTGCGGGGCAGTATTTCAGGCCCTGCGCTGTTTCGGCCATTTCGTGGCCGGCGGTGTCGCTGTTGCGGAAGCGGGGTTATCCATCCCCAAGAGCATCTGCTCGGCCTCTGCGACTGCAATGGCGGCGTCGATTTCTTTCAGGACATTGACGACTTGCTCGCGCTGCGTGAGCCGATTAGACCCAGCCCATGGCCAAGCTGTACTTTAACTACTCAACCATGAACGCAGGCAAGTCCACGGTGCTGCTTCAGGCGTCGCACAACTATCGCGAGCGCGGCATGGACACCTATCTGATGACCGCAGCCATTGACGGGCGCGCGGGCCAGGGGCGCATCGCATCGCGGATCGGAATCTCGGAACAGGCCGATACGTTCAATCCCCACGACAATGTGTTCGCGATGATCCAAGATCGTCTTGATCAGGGGAAAGTGGCCTGTGTTTTTGTGGACGAGGCGCAGTTCCTGACCGAAGAACAGGTCTGGCAATTGGCTCGTGCGGTGGATGACCTGAAAGTACCGGTTCTGGCCTACGGGTTGCGGGTGGATTTTCAGGGCAAGCTGTTCCCAGGATCAGCGGCTCTGCTGGCCCTGGCCGATGAAATGCGCGAGGTCCGCACCATCTGCAGATGCGGGCGAAAGGCCACGATGGTGATCCGTCAGGACGAAAACGGCAAAACTATCACTCAAGGTGCGCAGGTGCAGATCGGCGGAAATGAGACCTATGTTTCGCTCTGCCGTAAACACTGGCGCGAGGCCGTGGGCAGTTAGACCAGATTTGGCAGCGGTCGCCCGGCGACAAAAGCCGCCACATTGTCCAATGCCATGTGCCCCATATCCGTGCGCACTTGCTCGGTCGCAGTGCCCAGATGCGGCAGCAGGGTTACATTCTCCATCTCGCGCAGCGCCTGCGGCACGGCGGGTTCAAACTCGTAGACATCCAGCCCGGCCCCGGCGATCTGGCCGTTATTCAGTGCATGGATCAGTGCAGCTTCGTCCACGACTTCTCCGCGAGCGATGTTGACCAGAATGGCCGACGGCCGCATAGCTGAAAGAACCGAAGCCTCTATGAGGTGGAAGGTGTCAACGCCACCGGGGACGGCGACGACCAGAAAATCGACCACAGCAGCCAGGGTCGCCAAGTCGGGAACGAACTCGGCAGGGAAATCCAGATCCTTGGGCGTGCGGGACTGATAGCTGACCTGCATCCCGAATCCGAAATGACATCGCCGGGCAATGGCTTGCCCGATCCGTCCCATTCCGATGATTCCGACCCGTTTTCCGGTGACGTGCTGTCCCAGCATCTGGGTCGGGTGCCAGCCCTGCCAATTGCCGGACCGGACCAGCCGTTCACCCTCGCCCGCGCGGCGGGCCGTTGCCAGCAGCAGAGTCATGGCAATGTCCGCCGTTGCATCCGTGACCGCCCCCGGTGTGTTGGTCACGCGAACACCAGCAGCCTGCGCGGCCGCCACATCAATGTGATTGAAACCCACTCCAAAATTGGCCAACAGTCGGCACCGCGGAGCCGTGACCACTTCAAAGACACTGGCCGAAAAGACATCACCCAAAGTCGGAACGACCACGTCATAGTCCCGCAACGCGCGCTCCATCTCGTCAATGCTGAGCGGTGCGTTGCTATCTCGGATATCGACGTCGAACTCATCCCGCGCGCGGGCCGTGACCGCGGGGGTCATCGGTCGGGTGATCAACAGCTTCATCAGTGCATCCGCCCGCCCACGGGAACTTTGCCATCAGGACCGATCAAAACAATCTCGCCCGATTCGTCCGGCAGACCCAGAACAAGAACCTCGGACATGAACCGCCCGATCTGACGCGGCGGGAAATTGACCACGGCCAGCACATGTTTGCCGACAAGGGATTCGGGCGTGTAATGCGCGGTAACCTGCGCCGAGGTCTTGCGCTCGCCGATCTCGTCGCCGAAGTCGATCCACATTTTGATCGCGGGCTTGCGGGCCTCGGGATAGGGTTCGGCCCGGATGACCTCTCCTACGCGAATGTCGACCTTGAGGAAGTCGTCGAAGGAAATTTCACTCACCGGACAGCTCCTTGGATCGATCGGTTGCCGCCTTTACGGCACGGTGCAACAGGTTTGGAAACCCATCCTGTTCATGCATCAGGACTTCCAGTGCTGCCTGCGTCGTGCCGTTGGGTGACGTGACATTGATGCGCAATTGCGAAGGATCTTCCTCGGACGCCATGGCCAGAGCCCCTGCCCCGGCGACGGTCGCCTTGGCCAAGCGCATGGCCAAATCATGCGGAAGGCCTTGCGCCTCACCGGCGGCGGCCAGCGTCTCAATCAAATGAAAGACATAGGCCGGGCCCGAGCCGCTGAGACCGGTGACCGCGTCCATCTGCGCCTCATCCTGCAGGCGCACGGTATCACCGATGGCCGAAAGCAGATCTTCGGCCAGGGTCATGTCAGAGCCCGACGTGCTGGCATTTCCAATCAGCGCGGTGATGCCCTGCCGGATCGCCGCAGGCGTGTTCGGCATGGCCCGAATGATCGGAGTACCAGCACCCAGAACACGCTCGAACGTGGCGATGGAAGTTCCGGCGGCGACCGAGATGAACAGGGTTCCGCCGCCCCCCAACGCCTGAATTGCCGGCAATGCCTCGCCCATCATCTGAGGTTTGACGGCAACCAACACGACGGCAGGTCTTTCAGGAAGTGGGGTGTTGATATTGACCCCTTGCGCCCTGAGCCAGTCGGAAGGGTTGGGGTCGATCACCCATACTGATGCGGTTGGCAGGCCATGTTCCAGCCAGCCGGCCAACATGGCCGACCCCATCTTTCCGCATCCCAGAAGAACCAGCCCCTGATCCGCGACGCGTGACATGTCCATGATTGCCCCTCCCCTGCTTTTGCGGTTTGGGGCAAAGCTTTACGCGCGGCCGTAAGCCTCTGCAATGGCGACTTGCATCGCATCCTCGGGCGTACGGTTGCCCCAGGTTACCAACTGGATCGCAGGATAGTAACGCTCGGCGCTCAGGACCGCGGCGGTGATCATCGTGTCGATCTGTTCGGGGCTGGCCGATTGCCCGCCGCTGAGCACCAGGCCGTAGCGGTAGACCATCAGCTTCTGATTGCCCCAGTAGGTGAAGGCGCCGGCCCAGCATTGGTCGTTCATGCGGTTCAGCAGTTCATAGAGATCAGAAACCCGGTCCTCGGGCGGCTCCATCTCGAACGAGCAGACCATCCGCAGAGTCTCGTCATAGTTGGACCAGGCCAGCGTGATCGAGTAGGTGCGCCACTGTCCTTCGACCGCCATGGCGATCTGGTCGTCTCCGATCCGGTCGAAATCCCAATCGTGGTGTTCAGCCAGATGTTCGACAATATCAATCGGATGAATGTCTTCTTCGAAATACTGCTCGGAAAGTGCCATGGTGCCACCTCACTTAATACCTAGCATTTCGGGGCTGGCAGCGCCCCAGCGCTAGTTGCCTGCTCTACAAGCCGGGCTTCCCCCATAGGCCTGTACTAAATATGGTGCGCTGTGGCTGGGACTCTGGCAACCCCCATTCTTGGGGATAACAGCAATAAGTTGTGGACAGCTGGCAACGGCCACCAAAATATTGGCGCACCCTGCAGCTTTGCCTTGATTTATTTTTACAATGCGGCGAGACTCCCCACACTGCGAAACCCAGCGCGGGTTGAGCGGTGTAGGGTCTTGCCAAAAATTCTGAAATGCCGATCTGCGGCTGGGCTTATTTGTCCAGCTTGGTTTCAAGCGCGGCGATCCGCGCTTCCAGCGCCGCGTTTTCTTCGCGCGCTTTCTGGGCCATCGCGCGGACGGCATCGAACTCTTCTCGCGTTACAAAGTCGCGATCCGCCAGCCAGCGGTCGACCAAGGACTTCATCGCCGTTTCAGCCTCTTCCCGCGCACCCTGCGCCACGCCCATTGCGTTGGTCATCAACTGGGACATATCGTCCAGAAACTTGTTGCGGGTTTGCATGTGTCTACTCCGGAATCGCGAATGCCTTCTATATGGGGGATAGAGAGCCCAGTCTCAAGGTTGACTTGGTCAGCCAACCCCGGGCAATGAGACGCACATGCTAGCTGTTTTGAATTTCCCCGATCTGTCACCCGAGCTGTTCTCGATTTCCGCCTTCGGGATCGAGTTCGCGCTGCGGTGGTATGCGCTGGCCTATATCGCGGGCATCCTGATCGCGTGGCGCATGGCGGTGATGGCGGTGCGCCGTCCCGCTTTGTGGCCGGATCAATCCCCGCCCCTGAGACCGGACCAGTTAGAGGACCTGATCACCTGGATCATCCTTGGGGTCATCATCGGCGGGCGATTGGGCTTTGTTCTGTTCTATCAACCCGAATACTACCTGTCCCACCCGCTTGAGATCCTTAAGGTCTGGCAGGGTGGCATGTCCTTTCACGGCGGCCTTCTGGGTGTGGTGATCGCATCGCTGGTCTTCGCGCGACGCCATTCGGCCCCCTTGCTTTCGCTGGCCGACCTGATCGCCCATACGGTCCCCCCCGGCCTGTTGCTTGGCCGTTTGGCCAATTTCGTCAATGCCGAGCTGTGGGGCCGACCCAGCGAACTGCCCTGGGCGGTGATCTTTCCCGGCGCGGCAGCTCAGGATTGCGCAAATGTCGCTGCCGGACTTTGCGCCCGCCACCCGTCGCAGTTGTACGAGGCTGCACTGGAAGGCGTGCTGTTGGGCCTGCTTTTGTTGTGGCTGGTGTATAGGCGCGGCGCATTTCATTGGCCCGGCCGCATCATGGGCGTATTTCTGGCGGGCTATGGCGCTTCGCGCTTCATCGTCGAGTTCTTTCGTCAACCCGATGCGCAATTCGTTTCGGCCGGAAACCCGCTTGGACTTGCGTGGCAAGTGGGCGGGTACGGCCTGACGATGGGCCAGATCCTATCTGTACCGATGATCGCCGTCGGCTTGTGGTTCGCCCTACGGGCACGGCGGGCGGCATGAGCCTGCTTGGCCACCTGACCGACCGCATCCGGCAAGACGGGCCGATGAGCGTGGCGGACTACATGGCCGAATGTCTTCTGCATCCAACGCACGGCTACTACACCACTCGCGACCCATTGGGCACACATGGAGACTTTGTCACCGCTCCGGAAATCAGCCAGATGTTCGGCGAAGTGATTGGTCTTTGTCTCGCGCAGGGCTGGATTGATCAAGGCAGACCCGGCCGGTTTGCGCTCGCCGAGCTAGGCCCAGGGCGCGGAACACTCATGGCCGATATTCTGCGGGCTACCCGGGGCGTGCCCGGGTTTCACGACGCCGCGCAGGTGGTATTGCTCGAAGCCTCGCCCGTTCTGCGCGGACTTCAGGCCGAGGCCCTGGATGCGCACGCACCGAACTGGATCGTTTCGGTGGGCGATCTCCCAGAGCTTCCGCTATTTCTTGTGGCCAATGAATTTTTCGACGCTTTGCCCATCCGCCAGTTTCTGCGCGACGGCGACGGCTGGTGCGAACGTCTTGTGGGCCTGCAGGGCGATCAGCTGGCATTCGGCCTTGGCCCGAGGGCGACGCAAGCGGCCTTGGCGACGCGCCTCGAGGATACACGGGACGGTGATCTGGTCGAGCTGTGCGCGGCGGCGGTTCCCATCGTGACCGAAACGGCCCGCATCATCCGTAGCCACGGTGGTATGGCTCTCGTCATCGACTATGGCGACTGGCGTTCGCTGGGCGACACGTTGCAGGCCGTCAAGGGGCACGAATACGTCGACCCGCTCGCCACACCGGGTCAGGCCGACCTGACTGCACATGTGGATTTCGAAACGCTGGCATTGGCGGCGGGCGCGACGGGCTGCGCCCATACGCGGCTGACGCCTCAGGGTGTGTTTCTTGAGCGTCTGGGCATCACCCAACGCGCACAATCTCTGGCCGGCGCGTTGACCGGATCAAAACTGGAAACGCTGGTTCGGGCACATCGGCGGTTGACGCACCCAGAGGAAATGGGAAACCTGTTCAAGGTGCTGGGCCTCTACCCGAAAACTGCGATGCCACCATCGGGACTTGGGACATGACTCTGGAAATTCTGACCTCGGATTTGCTGTCACCGATTCGACACGGGTTCTTCAGTCGCAAGGGCGGCGCCTCGTCCGGTATCTTCAGCGGGCTGAATTGTGGCACGGGCTCGTCCGACCTGAGCGAGGCGGTCGCGCTGAACCGAAGCAGAGTGGCCGAGGCCATGGGCGTCAAACTGGATGCATTGGTCGGCGTGCATCAGGTACATTCCCCACACGTGATCACCGTCGACAAGCCGATTGCAGGCGAGAAGCCAAGGGCCGATGCAATCGTTACCGCAACGCCGGGCCTCGCGCTGACGATCCTGACGGCAGACTGCCAGCCGGTACTGTTTGCGGATCCTCAAGCTAAAGTGATCGGGGCGGCACATGCGGGATGGCGCGGTGCTCTGGACGGTGTCCTTGAGGCGACGCTGGACGCCATGGAGGCGCTGGGTGCGCACCGCAAAAACATCATCGCCGTCATCGGCCCGACGATCTCGCAGCGCGCCTACGAGGTTGGCCCGGAGTTTCTGGAAGACTTCCTTTTGGAAAGCCAGGACAACGCGCGTTTCTTTGCAAATGGGCAAGGCGACCGGATGCATTTCGACCTGCCGGCCTTTGGCCTTCACAAGCTGCGTCAGGCCGGCGTCGGGCAGGCAGAATGGACGCGGCATTGCACCTATTCGGATCCCGACAAGTTCTATTCCTACCGGCGCGCGACCCACGCCGGCGAGGCGGACTACGGCCGCCTGATTTCCGCCATACGATTGTAAAGATCGACCGAATTAAGGCGAAAGCGCCACTTTTCCGCCACATTTATTGTGTCTATCTGTCATCAGAATCGTTGTTAATTTTTGCCAGTGCTCAGATGGTTATCCGTTCTCCGAACGTCTGATTTCTGGCATCCGAACTCAGGGGGTGCCGCAAGACTTCATCATTGTCCTCAATTGATCCCGGAACAGCCACATCGCTGCCGCAAAGACGCGTCACATTGGCTTTACAAAGGGAAAAGGGCTTAGGCCCGAACTTCGAGCAGGACATGAATATGAAGTTGAAATCTCGCTTTCTTCGCGCCGTTGTCGCGGCCACCAGGGACCAACAACCGGAAATGCCCTGGAAGCGGGTTTCCAGTCACTCTGCAAGGGTCGTGCGCCGGTTGGCCGCGCGACGCTGATACGAAATCCCTCTGGGGCCAGCTGCCGGCCTCAACAGGGCAAGACGCGCACCGGAAGCTGCTCTGGGCCGGTGCGTGAACCGAGGCTGGTATTCGCAGCCGACGTTTTTCAGGGCGTTTGTGTGCGGACAATTACGTTCGCAGTGTACGAGTTTGTCTGGGGGGTCATTGTGTTGACCAAACGAATGCGAAATCCATTCGCCATGCGCGGCCATGTCGGTACCCGCATGGAGGTGGCGCACTTTTTTCAAGACAAAGAATCAAGCTGTCAGGCGGGCCTCCACGGGGATGTTTCCCGCCTGTTCGGCGTATTGGAAGGAACGGAATAATATGACTATTCCAAATTCACTGGCACGTGCCGCGCAGAATGCCCTCGACACTTCGGCATTGCTGCGCGAAGCACCGCGTCCAGGCACCAAACAGAAGGCGCAACTGCGTCGATACGAGGTGAGTGCGCTGCTGAAAAACGGGGAAGTTTCGCAGACACGCCACATCGCACCGGCGCTGCCCGTTTTCGAAGACGCGTTCTGCGCCTTTACACGTGGGTCTCTGGTCGAGACGGAACACGGCCCGGTCGCCATCGAGGACTTGATGCCGGGCGACACGGTCCTGACCCAGACCGGCGCATCCGAAAAGGTGCTGTGGAAAGGCTCGGTCACTTTGGTACCTGGCCGCGAAGACTCGCGCGGGCGGACACGCCCTTTGACCCGCATCATGGCAGACACGTTCGGCATGCAAAAACCATTGTCCGGCGTCATTGCCGGCCCCGCGGCCCGCTTGCTGGCGACGCCGGCGCATCTGCGGCATCTTGGAGGTGGCCAGCCGATGCTGACACCCGTCGCCGAATTTCAGGACGGCATGTCCGTGATCGAAACGCAGCCGCCCACTCCGGTCGAGCTGTTCCACATCTGCCTGGAGCGCCACGCGGTCATCAATGTCGATGGGCTGCAGTTCGAAACCTATCATCCCGGCGTGAACGCGGTCCGGATGATGAGCCACTCGCTGCGCTCGATCTACCTGAACCTGTTCGCGCATATCCATTCGCTGCACGATTTCGGTCCGCTGCTCATGGCGCGCGCCGGGGAGGGCGAGATCGACGCCATCACGGCGTGACAGCTTTAACCATCACCACTGCATTTTGGGGTGCAACATGCAGATTTTACTGAGTTGGGCCATTTCTCTGGCCATCGTGGCGGTGCTCCCGCCATGCGCATCGCAAACCAGACGCGCCGGCATTACGCCGTCCGGTTCATCCGTTCTTCCAATACGTCGAACGGCACGCCGGGTTCGTCTTTTGCACCGCGGATGACAAGCGAAGTCTTGACGCTGGCCACGTTCGGCGTGGTCAGCAACTCACCCGTCAGGAACTGTTGAAAACTGCTGAGGTCGGGGGCCACGCATTTCAGGATGAAGTCGACCTCGCCGTTCAGCATGTGGCATTCCCGGACCAGCGGCCAGTCTCGGCAGCGGTCTTCGAACGCCCGCAGTTCCGCCTCGGCCTGGCTTTCAAGGCCAACCATCGCAAAGACCTGAACTTCGAACCCCAGTTCACGGGCGTTGACCTCGGCGTGGTATCCTCGGATAAAACCAGCCTCCTCCAACGTGCGCACGCGCCGCAGGCAGGGTGGGGCCGAGATTCCGACACGTTTTGCGAGCTCGACATTGGTCATTCGTCCGTCTGCCTGCAGTTCTGCAAGGATCTTTCGGTCGATCTCGTCCAGCCGTGTCGTGACCATGCGGTGCTCCTGAAATTTTCGGTTCTTATATCAGCGCAGGTGCCATGCGCAATATTCTTTCGCACCAGCGCAATAATCTTTGTCTGTCGATCAGGCAAGCCGGCACCTTGGAACCACATGACGGACGCGTGAGACGAAGGGGCTTTAAGCCGATCGATGCTGTCGCTATATCGAAGCCCGGCGCCCACGACGGCGCTCAGGCAATAATCGAGTGGGGGTTCCATGGCCGAGACACGACACACCAAGGTTCTGATCATCGGATCGGGGCCTGCCGGATACACTGCGGGCGTCTATGCCAGCCGCGCGATGTTGAACCCGATTCTGGTGCAGGGCATCGAACCGGGCGGCCAGCTGACCACCACCACCGAGGTCGAAAACTGGCCTGGCGACACCGAAGTTCAAGGCCCCGACCTGATGGTGCGCATGCAGGATCACGCCAAGGCCATGGGTTGCGAGGTGATCGGCGACATCATCAACGACCTGGACCTGTCCAAACGTCCCTTCACCGCCAAGGGCGACAGCGGCACCGTCTACACTGCGGACGCGGTCATCCTCGCGACCGGCGCACGCGCCAAATGGCTGGGGTTGCCGTCGGAAGAAAAATTCAAGGGCTTCGGTGTTTCGGCCTGCGCCACCTGTGACGGGTTCTTCTATCGCGGACAGGAGATCGTGGTGATCGGCGGCGGCAACACCGCCGTGGAAGAAGCGCTGTTCCTGACCAATTTCGCCAGCAAGGTCACGCTGATCCACCGCCGGGACGAACTGCGGGCCGAGAAGATCCTTCAGGACCGCCTGTTCAAGAACGACAAGATCGAGCCGTTGTGGTTCCACCAGCTGGAGGAAGTGATTGGCACCGATAACCCGCTGGGCGTCGAAGGCGTGCGGGTGAAGAACGTCAAGACGGGCGAAATCACCGAGATCCCCTGCAAGGGCGTGTTCGTCGCCATCGGCCACGCCCCGGCCAACGAACTGGTCAAGGACGTGCTGGAAACCCATATGGGCGGCTATGTCAAAACCAAGCCGGGCACCACGCAGACCTCGATCCCCGGCGTGTTCGCGGCGGGCGACTTGACCGACCATGTGTACCGGCAGGCCGTGACCTCGGCCGGAATGGGCTGCATGGCGGCGTTGGATGCCGAACGGTTCCTTGCCGAACAGGAATGACCGCGACGCGCAGCGCCTTCGGCGCTGCGTCCCGCCCTCCTCTGGCACCTTGACCCGCACTGCGCGGCAACGCAGACTTGCCCCGAGCGCGGCAGATTTCAGGTGATCTTTTGAACACCCCCCTTTGGCAGGGCAGTTGGGCGACCCGTCTCAGGATCATCAGTGGTCTTGTGCTGTTTGCCTTTGCTTTCTTCCACTTCATCAATATCGGGCTGGGGCTGTTTCACACCGACTACCTGCATGACATGCAGGACTCTCGGAAAACGGTCACGCGCCATTCGATTGGCAGCGCTGTCCTGTATCTTGCCCTGATCGTACATGCAGGTCTGGCATTGGTGTCGATCGCCCAGCGCCGAACCCTGCGAATGCCTTTTCATACGGGCCTGCAGATCGTTCTTGGCCTTCTCATTCCGCTGCAACTGATCTCGCACATCGTCCAAACACGCTATGCGCATCAGGTTTTCGACGTGAACGACGAGATGGGGTACATCATCATTCTGATGTGGCCAAACTCGGCCATCTGGATGCAAAGCCTGCTGATGCTGATCGTCTGGATACACGGGTGCATCGGACTGCATATCTGGCTGCGACTGACCTCGTGGTGGCGCCAAACCGTACCCTATCTGATCGGAGTTGCCGTCTTCATCCCAAGCTTTGCCCTGGCCGGTTTGCTGACCGAAGGGCGGCGCATCTGGATGGATTTTGCGGATCCGGATCTACGCGAACAGTATATCGAGCATTACAACTGGCCCGGCCCCGAAGAGTTCCAGGTTTTGTTCAGCGTCAAGGACAACGCCTTGATGGCCTTCTGGATCGCGCTTGGTGCAGCTCTTGCGTTCCATTTCGGAGGCAAGCTTTGGCGCAGACGGCACTCGGTGCGCGTCAGATATGTCGATGGGCCAGAAGTGACCTCAGAGAAAGGCATGACGCTGCTTGAGATGTCACAAGCCAACGGTATTCCGCATACTGCACTGTGCGGCGGCCGGGGGCGCTGCACCACCTGCCGTGTCATCGTCGAGGATGGCGCCGAGTCACTGCCACCGCCCAGCGAGGTCGAAGCCCGCAGCCTGAAAGCCGTGGGGGCCACACAGCGCACGCGCCTTGCCTGCCAGGTCCGCCCCTCTAGCCCCTTGACGGTTTTCCGTGTTTTCCGGCCGGATGGTGGACGCCAGCGGGCGCATGCCAGCCAGGGGCAAGAGCGAAAACTGGCCGTGCTTTTTCTGGACATGCGCGGGTTTACCGCGCGCACAACGGGGCAACTGCCCTATGACATCGTGTTCCTGCTGAACCGGTTCTTTGACGCCATTGTTCCAGCCATTACCGCAGACGGCGGGGTCGTCGACAAATACATGGGCGATGGCCTTTTGGCCGTGTTCGAAACACCCGACACGTCCAGCTCGGCCCGTTCTGCCCTGAAAGCTGCGATCGAAATCAGTCATGCGCTTGCGCAGTTCAACCAGCAGCTGTCCCAGGAAAACAGCCCCGAGATCCGCATCGGCATGGGCCTGCACCTGGGCGACCTTGTGTTGGGAGAGATCGGCGCTGCCGGCCACGCCGCGCGGACCATCATCGGTGACGCCGTGAACGTCGCCAGTCGGCTGGAAGGAGAAACCAAGGCGCTCGGGGCCGAGCTTTTGGTCTCGGAAGCCGTGCTGCGCGCGGCCGGGTTTGAGACCGATGGCTTTGACCTGCGTCTGTTCCAGCTGCGGGGCGTAACCGAGCCCGTCCCTGCCCTGCCCGTCGAGCGCGCTCTGGATCTGGACCAACTTCTGACCTCACCAGAACAGATCGCCGCCGGTTGACGATATTGTCCCCATCCGGTGGGATTTTCGTCGCTTTTTCGGTTCCGGCCCGGAAAAACCTTCCATTCCGGGGAAAAACCGCGCATATCCTCCTTTGTTTCATGAATGTATATGGACTTCGACTGACGACCGGGGCACATGGCCCGGAAATGCACCTGAATCACTGACTGACTACACTGCCTCAAGAGTATTGCGATGACGATGTTGAGTAACCTGGCTCCGATCCCAGAACTGTATGTTTCCTATGAGTCCGCCCAAAAGCTGAAAGTCGAAGCCGCCGACCTGACCAGCTGGGACCTGACCCCGCGCCAGATCTGTGATCTGGAATTGCTGATGAATGGCGGGTTCAACCCGCTAAAGGGCTTTCTGAGTCAGGAAGACTATGACAGCGTCGTCGAAAACATGCGCTTGGCCGACGGAAGCCTTTGGCCGATGCCGATCACACTGGATGTGAACGAAGATTTCGCCGATCAGATCGAACTGGGTCAGGACATTGCGCTGCGCGACCAGGAAGGCGTGATCCTGGCGACCATGACCGTTACCGACCGCTGGACCCCGGACAAATCGCGTGAGGCCGAGCAGGTGTTCGGTGCCGATGATGATGCGCATCCGGCCGTGAACTACCTGCACAACGTGGCAGGCAAGGTTTATCTGGGCGGCCCCGTGACCGGCATCCAGCCGCCGGTGCATTATGATTTCAAGGCGCGCCGCGACACCCCGAACGAGTTGCGCGCTTATTTCCGCAAGGTCGGTTGGCGCCGCATCGTGGCTTTCCAGACCCGCAACCCGCTGCACCGCGCGCACCAGGAACTGACTTTCCGCGCCGCGCGTGAGGCGCAGGCCAACCTGCTGATCCACCCGGTTGTGGGCATGACCAAGCCCGGTGATGTCGATCACTTCACCCGCGTGCGCTGCTATGAGGCGGTGCTGGACAAATACCCGGCCTCGACCACCACCATGAGCCTGCTGAACCTGGCGATGCGCATGGCCGGCCCGCGCGAAGCGGTCTGGCACGGCCTGATCCGCAAAAACCACGGCTGCACCCACTTCATCGTCGGCCGCGACCATGCCGGCCCCGGCAAGAACAGCCAGGGCGAAGATTTCTACGGCCCCTATGACGCCCAGGACCTGTTCCGCAAATTCCAGGACGAGATCGGCATCGAGATGGTCGATTTCAAACACATGGTCTATGTGCAGGAACGCGCCCAGTACGAACCCGCGGACGAGATCGAGGACCGCGACAACGTCACGATCCTGAACATCTCGGGCACCGAACTGCGCCGGCGTCTGCGCGAGGGGCTCGAGATCCCCGAGTGGTTCTCGTTCCCCGAGGTGGTCGAGCAGCTCCGCCGCCGCTATCCGCCGCGCAGCCAGCAGGGCTTTACCGTCTTCTTCACCGGTTTCTCGGGCTCGGGCAAATCGACCATCGCCAACGCTCTGATGGTCAAGTTGATGGAGATGGGCGGCCGTCCCGTCACGTTGCTGGACGGTGACATCGTCCGCAAGAACCTCAGCTCGGAACTAGGCTTCTCGAAGGAACACCGGGACCTGAACATCCGCCGCATCGGCTATGTGGCCTCCGAGATCACCAAGAACGGCGGCATCGCCATCTGTGCCCCGATCGCGCCCTACGCCACCACCCGCCGCGCCGTGCGCGAGGAGATCGAGCAGTTCGGCGCGTTCTGCGAAGTTCACGTGGCCACCAGCATCGAGGAATGCGAGCGACGCGACCGCAAGGGCCTGTACAAGCTGGCGCGTGAAGGCAAGATCAAAGAGTTCACTGGTATTTCGGACCCTTACGATGTGCCGGAAAACCCGGAACTGCGCGTCGAGACCGAGAATGTGGACGTGGACAACTGCGCCCACCAGGTTCTGCTGAAGCTGGAAAGCATGGGATTGATTGCCGGATCCTGAGCCACAGCCAGTTGCTGTCAACACTGACCCCCGGAGACATCTCCGGGGGTCTTTCATTTCCGGAACACTGTTTTGAACACCCCCCTTCCATCCGCGCAGATTGGCGGTCGTTCGACGTTTCATCCAAAAAATGCTACTATTTCGCATATTTTGCGCAGACATAATTTGTCTGCATCCTTTGGGAGGGTGAACATATGGCAACTCAGAAAAATACCGACGATGGCGGAGCCATGTTTGCGGGAGACAACCGCGCAGCGGTAATTGCCGACTACAAGATCGCCCAGTTTTCCCGGTTGCAACTTCCGGCGTTGATGGCTGCACCGGCTATGGCAGGGGGCCTGACACCATTTATCCCCATAGACTGGCTGCTGGACCTTCTAAAATCGATCCGCACCTACGCGGATTGGGTGAAGGAATGCGACAAGATCAAAGCCAAGATTCAAAAGGCGCTGGATACACTGCAGCCGCCGCCCCAGGATCACCCTTTGGGGCTTGTCGTGCCACCGGTTCCGCCGACGCCCGGCACGACCCGTCTTCGTCAGATCCTTGAGGTCATCGATGCGGCCAAGACCGCTGCCGGCAACATGGAGCCAGACTCGGCGCGCGACAGTCTCAAAGAGGCCAAGGATATGATGCACCACGACTCGGTCAAAGCCGAGTTCCGCCGGCTGAACGACGTGGATGGCTGGTATGACATTCTAGAGGAATTGCAGGACGCGATCGATTACCTGGAACGAGTCTCGCGGCACTGATCCACTCCGGCACAGCCAAAGCGCGCGTGCGGCACAGTCAGCCTGCTGAAAGCTGATCGCGCAGGGCCTCGGCAGCCCTCAGTTCGAACTCTCCATAGATGGCGGCCTGCGGCTGCATCGCCCGCAGATACGGCAGGCGTTTTTCATAGTCTTCCACCGACAGCATCCGCACGGCCTGCTGGATGTCCGCCTCGGTTTCGCACAGGATCATCCCCTCGGTATCGAGGAAGTCGCCGATATTAGGGCACCCCCAATAGATCGGGACTGTCGAACACAGAACGGCGTCGATCAGCTTCTCCGAGAAGTAGTTCCTCTCGCGCACGTTTTCGATGACGACCGAATAACGATAAGGTGCCAACCCGTCTGACTTGTTCTCGAACGGCTGATAGCCGCGGCCCATGATGTCGATGTCAGCGCCTGTGTCGCGGGCCCAATCGATCAGCCTGTGCCTCAGCTGGTGCCCCTCCAGATCGCGCTTTGCCGACGCGATCAGCGAACATGACCGCGTCTTGACGACGCTCAGATCCTGCCACTCGGGAACTTGGGTCACGCCGTAGGGCAGGAAAACCGCGTTGGGCAGGCTGTTCAGCAATACGTCGTGAAAGGTGAACACCCGGAAAAAACGCCGCCAGGTCCAGCGCAGCATCCGATCGTGCTTGCCATGTATGGCCGATGGCTCGCCCATCATCAGCGATATCCGAGCCCGCGTGCCGCGTCGCAGGCGCAGGTGTACAGTGGAATTGGGATACATGATCAGGTGGTCGGAGGGCGCGAGGTCACCAACGGTCTTTCCTGACAGGCGCTCGGGGCAACCCAGCGGCCAATTCAGATCTGCTAGCGGAACCGAGGCCAGTTTCGGCCCCAAGCGGTGCCCATAGGGCAGGATCGCGATGGCGGGTTCTGTCATGGCAGCACATCCGGCAGATCAGCCTGTCCGCGCATCAGGACGAACCCGCGCCCGGCAACCTTGATGCCCGTCATCGCATCCGCTGGCCCGACCCGCGTTACGGTCGCCTGGCCGGGACGGCCCATGTCGTGGCCCTGTTCGGCGATAAAGCTGTCTTTCGGCATCAGCCCGTATTTCCACAGGTAAGCCGCCATTGCGCCGGTGGCGGAGCCGGTGAACGGATCTTCGGGCGGGCTGGGCGGCGCCAGCAACAGACGCGAGAACGTATCCCCTTGAGCCGTGGCCCCCTGCAGGGTCACCAGAAAGGGTTCGGCCATGTCGGACCCGGCATATCCGGCAGTTTCCGCCACCCGTTGCAGCGCATCCACATTCAGTTGTGCCGCGCGCAAGGCTGCGTGATCCCGCAGAACTGTAATGCAGAACGGCAGCCCGGTCGAAACCATCTGCGGCGGCGAAATGATCGCACTTGCAGGTAGGCCGATCGCAGCTGCAACAAGGTCTTCCGGCACCCGCGTGCCGAATTCGGGCGCGATCTGGGTCATCTCGATCTGGTCGCCATGCAGCTCGATCGACACGATCCCTGCTCCGGTTTCCAGCGTCAGTGCGTCAGCAGATATCATTCCTCGGGAGCGCATGGCAGCCACGGTCGCAATGGTCGGGTGTCCGGCAAAGGGAATTTCGCGGCTGGCCAGGAAATACCGCACTCGAAAATCCGCCACATCCGATGGGCCGGTAAACGTGCATTCTACCAAAGACGTCTCGCGGACAAACGCCGTGCAGACCGTTTCCGGCAAATGCGCGCCACCATGCACGACTGCACAGCCATTTCCGCCGAATGCCGTGTCGCTGAAAGCATCCACCCAATCGAAATCGAACCAGCTCATGCGCCCTCTCGTGCCTGCAGTCAGAAAGTGCCGGGAATGCAAACCCGCGGGTGGCATGTTTGACGCCTCACGCGCCGCTTGTCACGTTGAATCGGTCTGTGGCCGTGTCAGTGCACGGCCACCGGAGACAGGTCATGCTGCCGCGCCAGTACGAAGGCCAGCTTTCGATCGGCGACAAGCGCCAGTTGCTGCCCATCTGAATCGTGAACGGCATAAAGATGATCCAGATCACCCACCTGCGTGCGCACCTCGTGCGGCAGGTTGGCCACGTTCACAGCCTTCACATAGACGATCCGATTGCCTTCGGTGTTGATTTCATACGGTGTATTCATGGCTTACCCCTTCCTTATGTTGATCGTCTGCACAACGGTTTCGGGCACGGCGCGGGTCAGGTCGATATGCAGAAGGCCATTTTCCATAATGGCCTCGCCGACCTCGACACCGTCGGCCAGCACGAACATGCGCTGGAACTGACGGGCCGCGATGCCGCGGTGCAGGAACACGCGCCCCTCGCTGTCGTCGCGCTGACGACCCCGGATCACCAGTTGCCGATCTTCGATGGTGATCGACAGGTCGTCCTCGGCAAACCCGGCTACGGCCAAGGTAATGCGGTAGGAATGATCCGACGTCTGTTCGATGTTGTAGGGCGGATACCCTTCGTTTCCGGCCTTTGCAGACCGTTCCAGAAGGCGTTCCAGCTGCTCGAACCCCAGAAGATGCGGGTATGAGCCAAGAGTAAGTTTTGACACGTTTTCTCGTCCTTCTTTGTCAAAGCGACGTGATGCGCGGCCCCGTAACGGCAGCTGCGCACAAGACAATATGGGATGAAACGTGTGTCTCCACAAGGTCTAGGCGGATTCACTTGAACGCACTATCTTGTGTAACACGCACCACCAGCCACACATGAGTCGCCCATGAACGCGCCCACCGACATTTCGATGAAAACCGACGAGGTTCTGCGCGTCGAACTGGAGGTGTTCCGCCAACAACACCGCGACCTGGACGAGGCGATCAAGGCGCTCGAGGCGACCGGCACTGCCGATCAGCTGACGGTGAAGCGGCTCAAGAAACAGAAGCTGCGCCTGAAGGATATCATCCGGCTGATCGAGGATCGCCTGACCCCTGACATCATCGCTTGATCCGGCGAGGTCAACCGCATTGCCACGCAAGCGGATTTCACTATAGTGCGCGCTTCCTAAAGCAGGCGGGGAACAGGGCGGATGAGCGAGATCAAGGTCGGAATCATCATGGGCAGCCAGTCGGACTGGCCCACCATGAAAGGCGCTGCAGAGATACTGGACGAACTGGGCGTGGCCTACGAGACCAAGATCGTCTCGGCCCACCGCACGCCGGATCGTTTGTGGGAGTACGGCAAGACCGCCGTGCAGCGCGGGCTGCAGGTGATCATCGCCGGCGCTGGCGGTGCCGCACATCTGCCGGGGATGATGGCGTCCAAGACGCGGGTACCGGTGATTGGCGTTCCGGTGCAGACGCGCGCGCTGTCCGGTGTCGACTCGCTCTATTCCATCGTGCAAATGCCCAAGGGTTTCCCGGTTGCGACCATGGCCATCGGTTCGGCCGGCGGCGCCAATGCCGGCCTGATGGCCGCCGGTATTCTGGCCCTGCAGGACGCAGACCTGGCCGGTCGGCTGGACGCCTGGCGCGCCGCGCTGTCCGACTCGATCCCCGAGGAGCCGCGCGATGAATGACCCTTTGCAGCCCGGCGCGGTGATCGGAATTCTGGGTGGCGGCCAGCTGGGGCGGATGCTGTCGATGGCCGCGGCGCGGCTGGGCTTCGTGACCCATATCTTCGAGCCGGGCGCCAACCCGCCGGCGGGCCAGGTGGCGCATCGCGTGACCACCGCACCTTATGAGGATGCCGAGGCGCTTGCCGCGTTTGCGCAATCGGTCGATGTCATCACCTACGAGTTCGAGAACATCCCGACCGAGGCGCTGGACATTCTGGAATCGCACCGTCCCATCCGCCCCGGACGCGAGGCGCTGCGGGTCAGTCAGGACCGGCTGACCGAAAAGACATTCCTGCAAGGCCTGGGCCTGAACACCGCACCCTTTGCCGATGTGACCGACCTGGACAGCCTGCAGGCCGCCATCGAACGGATCGGCACGCCGGCCATCCTCAAGACCCGCCGCTTCGGCTATGACGGCAAGGGGCAGGCGCGGCTGAAGTCGCCCGAGGACGCCCGGTCCGCACTGGCCGACATGCAGGGCGCGCCCGCGATCCTGGAAGGCTTCGTCAATTTCAGCCACGAGGTGTCGATCATTGCCGCCCGCGGGCTGGACGGCCAGGTGGCCTGCTTCGACCCCGGCGAAAACGTGCACCGCGACGGCATCCTGCACACGACCACGGTGCCCGCGCGCCTGTCCCCTGCCCTGCGGACCGACGCGGTGCTGCTGGCCGCGAATATCCTGAACGCGCTGGACTATGTCGGCGTCATGGGGGTCGAACTGTTCGTAACGCCGCAGGGCCTGATCGTGAACGAGATCGCGCCGCGCGTTCACAACTCGGGCCACTGGACGCAAAACGGCTGTGCGGTCGATCAGTTCGAACAGCATATCCGCGCCGTGGCCGGCTGGCCTCTGGGCGACGGGCAGCGTCACGCGGATGTTGTGATGGAGAACCTGATCGGCGACGACATGGACCGCGTGCCCGAGCTTGCGCAACAGCGCGACGTGGCCCTGCACCTGTATGGCAAGGCCGAGGTCAAGCCGGGCCGCAAAATGGGCCATTTCAACCGGATCAAACGCTAGCGCGCCGCGGCGACGAACCGCCCGGCGACATCCCCCGACAGGAAACTGACCCGGCCGCCGGCGATGGTGGCCGCCACGCGCTGCGTTTCCGCATCCAGAACGACCAGATCGGCGCGTTTGCCGGGTTGCAGCGACCCGCGGTCCCCGAGGCCAAGCACCCGCGCGGGCCCCGACGACACCAGCGCCCACGCGCCCGCCAGATCCATCAGCCCCGATTTCATCAACATCAGCGCCGCCCTGCGCGGGCTGGGATAGTGGTAATCCGACGCCAGCGCATCGCACAGCCCCATGGCGATCAGGTCCAGCGCGCTGACGTTGCCCTTGTGCGATCCGCCCCGCACCACGTTGGGCGAGCCCAGAATGACGTGATCGCCAGCGGCCTTGGCCGCCTCGGCCGCTTCGAGCGTTTCGGGAAATTCGGCGATATGCACGCCGCGCGCGCGGCAGTGGGAACGGGCCTCTGCCGTGGCGTCATCATGGCTGCCCAGACGCACGCCTTGTTGGGCCAGCGCCGCGCACAGCGCATCAAGCGCAGCGGGAACCTCGGAGGTGCGGGCGTGCATCTCCTGCAGCATCTTCAGATGCGCCTCGGGGCTGCGACCGGCCTTGAGCGCCTGCCCGGTCAAACGCGGCGGGGTGCGCCCCTGCGCCAGACGGTCATGCGGCAGGTGATCGTTGAACACGACATAGGGCACCTGCCAGTCGGCGATGCGCCCCGGCAGGTCGGCATAATCGTCCAGCAGGTGGGTTTCGAACCGCAACTGCGGGATCAGGTCGGTGACCACGCTGCCCTTCACCGCCGCGATCGCACGGAACACGTCGGCGGCGAACTTGGGGCCGCGTACGCCGCCCTCCCAGCTGTAGAACTGCGCCAGCACAGCGGTGGTGATGCCATTGGCCGCCAGTTCGGCCTCGGCGGCGCGGATGCCCTCGTCCATCTGCTTCATGGCCCCGCGGCGCGGGGCGATGTGACGTTCGAACCCGTCCCCGTGCAGGTCGATGATGCCCGGCAGGATCAGATAGCCGCTCAGATCAACGACCGGCGCACCGCTGCCCTCCTGGATCAAGCCGTCCGCGATTGAGAGATCGTTACCGACAAGTCCGCGATCAGGGTGCAGAACCTGCGCCCCGGAAAAGGTCAGTTCCAATGCGGTCATCGCGTGGGTTCCGAGGCGGGTTCGGCGCAGTCCTCTCCGATGCAGATCTCATCAATGATGTCCATCACACCGTCCAGCCAGGTTATGTTGGGATCGAACTCACCGAACTCGATGAAGTGCAAAGCCTGCGCCATGACCTGCGGGTTGTTCATCATGAACGTATGCGTCACCGGCAGCACGATGTGGTCGGTCATGCCCTGGACTTTGGTTTCTTCGACAGCGACCTTGCCGTCATCCGGTCCATCAACCAGCGACGAAAAGACCGGATTCAAGGAGTTCTCGCCTGCAATCACCCCCAGCTCGAAGTCGACCGGTGGCAGGCGACGCGGAATACCTTCGGGACCCGTACCCAGCTGCAGGCCGGCGGGGCCGTTCAACAGACCGAACACTTCCCAATCGCCCAGTTCATCGACCAATTGGCTGCCTTGGTTGGGCGGGCCAAGCATGACGACGCGGCCCAGATTCTGCGGATGGTGATCCTGCAGCCAGTAGCGCAACAGGATACCCCCCATCGAATGCGCGACAACGTTGACGGTGTCATCTCCGCACGCCGCAAACGCCTCGGGTATGGTCCGGTCGGCCAGTTCCGGAATCGGAAGATCCGTCGAGCGATAACCCGGCCGCACAACGGTGTACCCGTGCACCTTGAACAACTGCTCCATGACCGAAAACGATGCTTCGGTCCGGGCAAGCCCATGCAGCAGGACAACGCATTTTGCCTGCGCGGCGATCGGCATCAGGAAAAGCAATATGAAAAACAGGATCCGCATGGCTGCCAGATAATCGCTATTCTTCAGAGAGGAAAGACCTAGCGCCGCCTCACGCGCATAACTGCCAATGCAATACCGCCCACAACCAACCCTGCCCCTGCCATCAGCCGCAGGCTCAGTTGCTCGCCGAGCAGCGCCACACCGGCAATGATCGCAATCACCGGGACGCTCAGCTGCACTACGGCTGCAACCGCAGGCGCCAACTGGGGCAGCAGGCGATACCACAGGGCGTACCCCAACCCCGAGGTTACGCCGCCAGATACGGCCGCCAGCCCCAAACCCGCCCAGGTCAAGTTCCACGCCGGAGCGCCGGCGATCAAAATGCCAGCGGTCACCGGCAGGGCCACCACAAAGTTCGAGGCCGTTCCCGCCAGCGCATCGGGCTCGGACCGACCAGCAATCGAATACGCAGCCCACCCGACCCCTGCGGCGGCCATCAAGGCTGCCCCTGTCGGGTCAACACGTGCCTCAGCGCCTGGCCACAGAACCCAGGCCAATCCGGCCATTGCAATTGCTGCCCCCGCCACCTGTCGAAAAGTCGGGATCGCCCCCGTCAGGGTGCCGGCCAGAAACATCGAGATCTGGACCACCGCAAACAGGATCAAGGCGCCCAATCCCGCATCAAGTGACAGATAGGCCACCGAGAACCCGACCATGTAAAGCGACAAGGAGCCTGCTCCGATCACTCGGCGCCTGTCGAACACCCGCAGGGTGCCACCCCGCGACACGACCAAAGCGCAAAGAACGAGCGCACCACAGAGCACACGAACAACGGCAAAACTTGCCGGGTCGCTGGCTCCGCTCTCCACGGCCAACCGGTTCAGGATGGAATTGGCCGCAAAGGCACACATTGTCAGGGCGGTCAGAAGAAACAGCTGCATGCCCAACCAATATCGTGTCTGCACACAATGGACACCCGCTTTCCTGCGCTTCCGCGTGACCGGTTGCGGCGATCCCCAGAATTGCAAGCAGCGCCGGCCGAAACCCCGCGGATTACTGAAATAAACCAAAACGGGGCCGCCCGAAGGCGACCCCGCTGAAATTTTCGGTAAGACTTTCCCTTGCGGGTTGTCTGAATTCGCTGACGCGAACCCGGCCGTCTTACATCATGCCGCCCATGCCGCCCATGTCGGGCATGCCAGCACCGGCGCCTGCACCTTCTTTGGCGGGCTTGTCGGCAACCATGGCTTCGGTGGTGATCAGCAGACCTGCAACCGAGGCTGCGTCTTCCAGAGCGGTACGCACCACTTTGGCCGGGTCGATCACGCCGAACTTGAACATGTCGCCATATTCTTCGGTCTGAGCGTTGAAGCCGAAGGCGGTGTCCGAGGACTCGCGCACCTTGCCGGCAACGACGGCACCGTCGACACCTGCGTTTTCAGCAATCTGACGCAGCGGCGCTTCGATGGCCTTGCGAACGATGTTGATACCGGCGTCCTGATCGGCGTTGACACCTTTCAGATCGGCCAGAGCCTTGCCGGCCTGAACCAGGGCAACACCGCCACCCACGACGACACCTTCCTGAACGGCGGCGCGCGTTGCGTTCAGAGCGTCGTCCACACGGTCCTTGCGCTCTTTCACTTCAACTTCGGTCATGCCACCGACGCGGATAACGGCAACACCGCCTGCCAGTTTGGCAACGCGCTCTTGCAGCTTCTCACGGTCGTAGTCGCTGGTGGTTTCTTCGATCTGGGTACGGATCTGGGCAACGCGTGCTTCGATCTCGGCCTTCTCGCCAGCACCGTCGACGATGGTGGTTTCGTCCTTGGTGATCGACACTTTCTTGGCGGTGCCAAGCATGTCCATGGTGACGTTTTCCAGCTTCATGCCCAGGTCTTCGCTGATGACCTGACCGCCGGTCAGGATTGCGATGTCCTGCAGCATTGCCTTGCGGCGATCGCCGAAGCCCGGAGCCTTGACGGCAGCGATCTTCAGACCACCGCGCAGCTTGTTGACAACCAGAGTTGCCAGCGCTTCGCCTTCAACGTCCTCGGCGATGATCAGCAGCGGCTTCTGCGACTGGATCACCTGCTCGAGCAGCGGAACCATCGGCTGCAGCGACGAGAGTTTCTTCTCGTGCAGCAGGATCATGCAGTCTTCCAGCTCGGCAACCATCTTGTCTGCGTTGGTGACGAAGTAGGGCGACAGGTAGCCACGGTCGAACTGCATACCTTCGACGACGTCGGTCTCGGTCTCCAGACCTTTGTTCTCTTCGACGGTGATGACGCCTTCGTTGCCAACCTTCTGCATCGCGTCTGCGATCTGGCGGCCGATTTCAGCTTCGCCGTTAGCCGAGATGGTACCAACCTGCGCGACTTCGTCGCTGTCTTTGACTTCGCGGGCAGCGTTCTTGATTTCTTCGACGACTTTGGCGGTTGCCATGTCGATGCCGCGCTTCAGGTCCATCGGGTTCAGGCCGGCAGCAACCTGCTTGAGGCCTTCCTTGACGATGGCCTGAGCCAGAACGGTCGCGGTGGTGGTGCCGTCACCGGCTTCGTCATTGGTGCGGCTGGCGACTTCTTTCACCATTTGCGCGCCCATGTTCTCGAACTTGTCTTCCAGTTCGATTTCCTTGGCGACCGAAACACCGTCTTTGGTGATGCGCGGCGCGCCGAAGGATTTGTCCAGAACCACGTTGCGGCCTTTGGGGCCGAGGGTCACCTTCACAGCATCCGCCAGGATGTTCACACCCTTCAGCATGCGGTTGCGGGCATCGGTGTCGAACTTGACGTCCTTTGCAGACATGTCTTTTTCTCCTCGAGAAATGTGTTTGAAATGAAGATCAGAGCAAGCGCGTGCGCGTTACTCGATGATCCCCATGATGTCGCTTTCTTTCATCATCAGCAGCTCTTCGCCGTCGACGTGGACCTCGGTGCCGGACCATTTGCCGAACAGGATCTTGTCGCCGGGCTTCACAGCCATCGCGATCAGTTCGCCGCTGTCTTTCCGCGCGCCTTCGCCGGTTGCAACGACTTCGCCTTCGCTGGGCTTTTCTTTTGCGCTGTCGGGAATGATCAGGCCGCCTGCGGTTTTCTCTTCGCTTTCGGTACGGCGAACCAGCACCCGGTCATGAAGCGGTTTCAATGCCATCTTTGCAGCTCCTTGGGCTCAAAGGTTGTTTTCCTCCCCCCGCGGTCTTGCGGGGCGTTAGCACTCAGCTTGGTCGAGTGCTAACGACGCATAGCTAGGGGGTGATTTCCGGCGAGTCAACAATCGGTGATGAATTTTTTCGCGCGCAGCCTGAGGCCGGCCTGGTCAGGTCGGGTCTTCCCAGCTGTAAGCCCAATGCTTCAGACCTTCGGACCCGGAAGGCGACAGTTCATAGACGCCCTTTGCCACCTTTTCGAACCAGCCATAATGGTTTTCGCGCATGAGGCGCGTCGCGGCCGCAACGCCGGTGGCACTGGCGACCTCAGCACCTTTGGTCGCCCCGTGTTCGGCCAGATGCGCGGCACATTTCAGGGCATCCTGCCGATAGGCAGTTACGATTCCGTGCCGGGTTGCCCCACCTGAGTTCGGGTCCCCTTCCAGCCGCTCGAACTCGCGCAACAGTCGCGCAGCTTTGGCCTTGTTCTTTCGCGGCGCATAGTGTCCAGGGTCACAATGGACTTCGACCCGCCCATCCGCACGAACGGTGATCAAACCCAGCCCCAACCGACGACACAGGGACAGGTTGTCCCGCAGCGCCCGGCGCGCCGACCGGCCGGTGGGCTTGCAGACGGCCACATAGACCTGATCCGATACCTTCAACCGGGTCACGGCCTGATGGAACAAGGCCAGCGAAAATCTCAGCTTCAATTCAACGATCACTGGATCACAACCGGGCTTGACGGCCACGATGTCGGCGGCGCCCACCTCTCCTTTCACGGAGTACCCTTGCCGCTGCAATAGCGCCTTGATCGGAGGATAGAGATCCTGTTCGCGGTTCATGACGCCATGCTATGGTTTTTTCCGAGAAACGCCATACGGATACACGGCTTGCGCGCGGTAGGCGGGCGTGGCTATCTGTTCCCAAGTTCTTTCAGCCACAATCGGAATGGTCTTTATGCGCGTGTTTCTTTTTGCCCTGCTTGCTGCTCTGCATCCAATTGTGGCCAATGCCGCCTGTGACGGGCGCGATTTGCGGCAAGACATGACGCCTGAGGCCCGGGCCGAGTTGAACGCGGCCACCAGTCAGATGGCATATCCTGAAGGCAATCACTGGATTGCACAGAAGGACAACACTGTTTTGCATCTGATTGGCACATTGCACGTCAACGATCCGCGAATGGGCCCGGTGGTCGAGCGGTTGGCGCCGACATTGAGCGAAGCCGACGCGTTTTACTTCGAGATCACCCAATCCGACATGTCCGCTTTCGAACAAGACCTGGCCAAGGATTTCAGCCCGGTTCTGATCAACTCGGGACCAACTCTGATCGATCTGATGAGCGAAGAGGACTGGGCCGTGATTTCCAAGGCGCTTTCGGCACGCGGCATTCCCGGTTGGATGGCCGCGAAACTGCGCCCTTGGTTCCTGTCGATGATGCTGGGTATGCCACCCTGCATGCTCCAGGTGCCAGATGCAGACCGGGGAATGGATGCGCGCCTGACCGAACTGGCCGAAGCTGAAGGCAAACCGCAATACTCTCTGGAACAGATCGACGACCTGATCGCGATCTTCGACAGCCACACGCTTGAAGAGCAGGTGCAGTCTTTGGTGCGCATGGTCGATGCCTTTGACGCCGGCGATGACCACATGGTGACGATGGCCACCGCATATTTCGAGGAGAAGCACGCAGAAATCCTGCAATTCGCAAAGATATATGGGCGCGAGGCTTCGGGCCTGGCGCCTGACGTGTTTGCACAGGAATGGGCCGCATTCGAGGACCAGCTTCTGGTTCAACGCAACGACAACTGGATGGAAACGATCCTGGCCATCGAAAACCAGGCGGCGGTGATCGCGGTTGGTGCCGGTCATCTGGGTGGAGACCATGGACTTCTGCAACAGCTGGAACGCGCCGGATATCAACTGAGCCGCGCACAGTTCTGAGCGGTCAGCGCTTCTGTTAGACCAACCGTCGCAGCCTTGTTTCTGCCGGGTGACAACGCCAATGGACCACCCTATAAGGCGCGCAAACTCCTTATGTGCAGGAAACAGACATGACCACCCAAGTATTTGGCCACAAATCTCCCGACACCGACTCGACCGGATCGCCGATCCTGTGGGCCTGGTATCTGAACGAAGTCAAAGGCGAAAAGGCCGAGGCCGTCCTGCTGGGCGAACCCAACACCGAAGCCGCCTTCATGCTGCAGCGCTGGGACCTGCCCAAGCCGCGCATCATCGAGGATGTCGAGACCGATGCGCCCGTCGTCATCGTTGACACCAACAACCCGGCCGAGCTGCCTGCCAATGTCAACAATGCCGATATCCGCGCCATCATTGACCACCACAAGCTGGTCGGCGGGCTGGAAACCAAAGGCCCGATCGACATCACCGTGCGCCCGCTGGCCTGCACGGCGACCATCATGATCGACCTGATGGGCGACGACGCCGCCAAGATGCCCGAGGCTGTCAAGGGCGCGGCCCTGACCTGCATCCTGTCGGACACGCTGGAGTTCCGCTCGCCCACGACCACCGCGCATGACCGCGAAGTAGCCGAGAAGCTGGCCGCCGAGCTGGGGCTGGATGTTTCGGCCTATGCTGCCGACATGTTCGCCGCGAAATCGGACGTATCGTCTTTCTCGGACGCCGAACTGATCCGCATGGACAGCAAGGAATACGAGGTCGACGGTACCAAGTTCCGCGTGTCCGTTCTGGAAACCACCGCGCCGGGCGTGGTGCTTGACCGCAAGGATAGCTTGGCCCAGTCGATGGTCGAGGTGGCCAAGGAAGACAGAGTGGACCAGGTGCTGCTGTTCGTCGTCGACATCCTAAACGAAGAGGCCACCCTGTTGGTGCCGAACGACCTGGTCAAATCGGTTGCCGAGAAAAGCTTTGGCGCTTCGGTGTCCGGCGACACGGTTGTTCTGCCGGGCATCATGAGCCGCAAGAAGCAGATCATTCCGAACCTCAAGGTCTGATCCCGCTCACAGTTCAGCGAAAGGCGCCCTCACCGGGCGCCTTTTTTGTTTGCGCGTCGAAAGGTTTGCCGGATGGCAAATCGTTGCTAGGCTAGACGCAGGGACAGGGTGGATCAGGACACGGTGGTCACACGGAAATACAGCACGACACGCAGCATTCTGCTGTTCGAAGGCGGCGACAGGCTTGCCTATTGGCGGCGCTTTGCCATGCTGCTGACCCTTTCGGTGATGATCGCAACCATGGGACTGCTGCGCAACTCTGGCGCCGTGGTCATTGCCGCGATGCTGGTCGCGCCGCTGATGACACCCATTCTGGGCATTGCGGCCGCGATGGTCATGGGCTGGCTGAAACGCGCTTTCGTTCTGACCCTGACGGTCTGCATTGCGGCGCTTCTGTGCGTTATGATGGCCTGGATCCTGGTTTATCTTGCCGATGTCCCGCGCGGCATCCTGATCCCCGATCAGGTCTTGGCCCGCACCGACCCGGGCACCGAAGATCTGATCGTGGCGCTCGCGGCCGGCGTGGCCGGCGCATACGTTCAGATCAACAAGGCCGAACTGAGCCTGCTGCCCGGCGCCGCCATCGGCGTGTCTCTGGTTCCGCCATTATCCGCGTCCGGGATCCTGCTGTATTTCGGGGAACCCGCCGACGCCTACGAGGCGGGTCTTTTGTTCGCGACCAACCTTGGCGCGATCGTTCTGTCGGCCTGCGCGGTCTATATCGTCTATGCCGCAAGGTCGGTTGCATTCGGCAAGGGCCGGCGCAAGCTCAACTTTACTGCCGGTGTGGTCATAACCATGGCGTTCCTGGCCCTCGTCGTGGTCCAGTTGGGAAAATCGACCTACAACCGTTACCTGGAAACCCGTACCGAGGCCGAGGTTGCGCAAGCGATCCGCGACTGGGCGGACCCGGTATCGGTCGAGATCATCCGCATCGACGTGAATGCCAAGCGCAAACGGGCCGAGGTCTGGGTGATCGTAGATCTGCCGCCCGAGGCGCAATTCAAGGTCTCGTCCGTTGCCGGGCTGTTGCCCGAGAGCTTACGGGAAACGTCACTGGTGGACGTTCTGCAGGATGAACTTGGCCCCGGCTATCTCGCCGTCATCCGGTACCAGACCCGCATCGGCGCGCAGGTCATTCTTGGCACCGAAACCGTGCAACAGGCCCCGGATGTCGAAAAGTTGAGCGACGAGGAATGACGGCCAGCACCCGGCTACCTCTGGTCAAGCGGGGCCAGCTTTGCCATAGGTGGCGCAACGCCGTTTCAACAGCCCGAGGCCCGCATGACCCAGATCATCTCCGCGCTTGATCAGATTTCCGACCGTTACAAGGCGCTGTTCGTGGATCTTTGGGGCTGCGTCCACAACGGCATCACCGCCTACCCCGAAGCTGTTGCCGCGTTGAAGGCCTATCGCGACCGGGGCGGCAAAGTGGTGTTGGTGACGAACTCTCCGAAGCCGCGTGCCGGGGTTGCAGAGCAGTTAAAACAGTTCAACGTCCCCGCGGACTGCTACGACACCATCGCGACCAGTGGTGACTCGGCCCGGTCCGCCATGTTCCGCGGGGCCGTGGGCGAGAAAGTCTATTTCATGGGTGAGTGGGAGCGCGACGCCGGCTTCTTCGAGCCGCTGAAAATCCTGGAACATCCGATCCACATCGAACGCGTGCCGCTGGACCAGGCCGAGGGGATCGTCTGCTGTGGCCCGTTCGACCCGATGGCCGACCCGGCCGTGAACCGCCCGGACTTCCTGTATGCCAAGCAGAAAGGCCTGAAGTTGTTGTGCGCCAATCCCGATATCGTGGTCGATCGGGGCGAAGTTCGGGAATGGTGCGCCGGTGCGCTGGCCAAGCTTTATTCCGAAATGGGCGGCGAGAGCCTGTATTTCGGCAAACCACACCCGCCCATTTATGATCTGGCCCGGCGTCGCCTGCATGCGCTGGGAACGGACGTGCCGGATGACGAGATTCTGGCCATCGGCGACGGTCCGCATACCGACATAGCCGGCGGCATGGGAGAGGGAATTGATTCCCTGTTCATCAGCGGCGGTCTGGCCGCATCGGAAACAAAAACGTCGCACCAGCCGGATCCGAATGCTTTAAGCGATTATATTTCCAAGGAAAATATCAACCCAACCTACACGATCGGTCGTCTGCGCTAGGCAGAAAACGCTTGATTTTCTGCAGTTGCGAAGTAATAAAGTTGCCAATCTTGGGTCTTTGGTGATTTTTTGTTGCCGGGCCGATGCATAGTGAGGGCAACATGTTGGACAATCTTCCACGCGGAACGATCTGTATCGAAGACATCGAAATGGGCATGACCCGCTACCTGCGCAAAGTGGTGACGGACGAAGACATCGAGATGTTCGCCCAGGTCTCGACCGACCGGAACCCGGTGCATCTGGATGACGACTATGCCCGCGATACGATTTTCGAGGGGCGCATCGCCCACGGGATGCTGACAGCTGGTCTGATCTCGGCCGTGATCGGTGAACAGCTTCCGGGCCATGGTACCGTCTACATGGGCCAGTCGCTCAAATTCCTTGCACCGGTCCGCCCCGGCGACATGGTCTATGCCGAAGTCAAGGTGATCGACATCGACTTCGCCAAGCGCCGGGTCAAGCTGGATTGCCATTGCGCAGTAGACGGCAAGAAGGTTCTGGTTGGCGAGGCGATGGTTTTGGCTCCATCACGGAAATTCGACTGACGGCAGGTTTTGACGCCCTGCTGGGCGCTGGTCTGGAACTGCCGCTTGAACCCGGCGGACAGTCCCGCTAGGCAAGCCCCATGCAGATCATCCGGGATTTCCAGTTTGTAGACCCAGAAGACCGCGGCGCCAGCGTTGCGATCGGGAATTTCGACGGCGTTCATATTGGCCACCAGTCGGTGATAGATCTGGCCCGGAAGGCATGCCCCGATGCGCCCTTGGGCGTTCTGACCTTCGAGCCGCACCCGCGCGAATATTTCGCCCCGGACGCGCCGCCCTTTCGTCTGATGCGGGGCAATGCGCGCGCGCACCGGCTGGAGAAGTTGGGCGTACAGAAACTCTACGAACTGCCGTTCAACGCCGCGCTCGCCGGGCTGACGCCCGAGGAATTCGCCCGCAACGTGATCTGCCAAGGCTTGGGTCTGGCCCATGTGGTGATCGGGGCCGATTTCTGTTTCGGCAAAGGCCGCAGCGGCACGGCGCAGGACATGGCACAGTTTGGCCAGCAGATGGGGTTCGGCGTCACCATCGCCCCGTTGATGGAGCAATCCGATCACGTGGTCTCGTCCACCGCGATCCGGCAAGCCCTGAGCGACGGCCGCCCGCGGGACGCGGCGGCCATGCTGGGCCACTGGCACCGGATCGAAGGCGAGGTTATCGGCGGCGAACAGCGCGGCCGCGAATTGGGCTTTCCCACGGCCAATATGTCGATCGAAGGAATCCACCCCCCAAAATTCGGCGTCTACGCGGTTCTGGTCGACGTGCTGGATGGCCCACATGCCGGCAGCTATCACGGTGCGGCCTCGGTCGGGGTGCGGCCGATGTTCCATGGCGAGGTGCCGAATATCGAAACCTTCCTGTTCGACTTCTCCGGCGATCTCTATGGGGCGACCCTCTCGGTGGGTCTGGTCGAATTCCTGCGCCCCGAGATGACCTTTGACGGCCTCGATGCTCTGATCGCCCAGATGACCGAAGACTGCGATCGCGCGCGCAAGATCCTGGCCGCGACATGAGCAAGGATCCGATCGACCGCGCCGGGCTGGCCCCGCGTTTCTGGGAGCGCAAACCCCTGCAGAAGATGAACCCGCGCGAATGGGAAGCCCTGTGCGACGGCTGCGGCAAATGCTGTCTGAACAAGCTTGAAGACGAGGACAGTGGCGAGGTTGCCCTGACCCGTGTCGCCTGCCGGCTGCTGGATGACGCGACGTGCCGATGCACCCAGTATGACATCCGCCACCAGTTCGTACCGGAATGCATCGTCATGCGCCCGGACAACATTCACGAACACGCCTACTGGTTGCCTCAGACCTGCGCCTACCGCCTGTTGTGGGAGGGCAAGCCCCTTTACGATTGGCACCCGTTGCTGTCAGGGTCGCCCGACAGCGTCCACGCCGCCGGCGTTTCGGTTCAAGGGCTTACCGTGTCCGAATTCGAGACGCCCGAGGAAGAGTGGGAAGACTACATTATCGAGGAGCCAACCTGATGCATTTCGCCTCTGACAATTCCGGGCCCGTCCACCCCGAGGTTCTGACCGCGCTGGCCGAGGCCAATCAGGGCTATCAGATGGCCTATGGCGCCGATGACCTGATGAACGAAGTGCGCGACCGGATCCGGGGCATCTTCGAGGCGCCCGGGGCGGCGGTCTATCTGGTGGCGACCGGAACGGCGGCAAACTCGCTGGCTCTGGCGACCCTGTCGCAGCCGTGGGAGACCGTATTCTGCTCGCCCGTCGCGCATATTCATGAGGACGAGTGCAACGCGCCCGAATTCTACACCGGCGCCAAGCTGACGCTGGTTCCGGGCGGCGACAAGATGCAGCCGGATGCACTGCGCCGCACCATCGCCGCCGAAGAGACACGCGGCGTGCATGGGCCCCAACGCGGTCCGGTGTCGATCACGCAGGTGACCGAGCGGGGCTCGGTCTATTCGCTGACCGAACTGCGGGCCCTGTGCGGGGTCGCCAAGGAGTTCGGCCTGCCCGTCCACATGGATGGCGCGCGGTTCACCAATGCGCTGGTGGCGCTGAATTGTTCCCCGGCCGAGATGACGTGGAAGGCGGGCGTGGATGCGGTAAGCTTTGGCGGCACCAAGAACGGGCTGATGGGGGTCGAAGCGGTGATCTTCTTCGACGAAAGCAAGGCCTGGGAGTTCGAGTTGCGCCGCAAGCGCGGGGCGCATCTGTTTTCCAAGCACCGGTATCTGTCGGCCCAGATGGCGGCCTATCTGCGCGATGATCTGTGGCTGCGCTCGGCCCGTAAGGCCAACGCCAATTGCGCGCGTCTGGCCGATGGGCTGCGGGCTGCGGGTGCGCAGTTCCTGCATGAACCCCAAGCCAACATCATCTTTGCCAGCTTTCCCCGCAGCCTGCATAGGCGCCTACACGCGGCCGGTGCCGTCTATCACCTGTGGGGCGACCCGCTGGACGGCCCGGACGAGGACGAGATGCTGGCCTGCCGGTTCGTCTGCGACTGGTCGACACCGACCGAGGAAATCGACCGGTTTCTGGCGCTGCTCTAGGCGCGCCAGAACGCGTCGATCTGCGTGGCGGTTTCGCCGGGGTGCGAGACGGGCAGCATGTGCCCTGCCCCCTCGACAACGCCCTGCCGCGCGTCGGCCAAGCGGGCGCGCAGCCCGGCATTGACCACGGCCATGATCGGGTGCGAGGCCGATCCATGCAGCAGCAGGATCGGCATTTCGGCCCGCGCCATGGCCTGCGGGGCCAGCAGGCCGGTGGTGTCGCGGAACAGCGGCCCCTCGACCGCGCCGACCACTCCGACGCCCCGGATCATCGCATTTCGGGCTCGCTCGGGCAGGTCCGGCCAGCGCGGGCTGCGGTCGGTCGTGCCCCACATGCGGTTAAACAGACGGGCGGCCCGGGGCGCGTCGCCTTCGGCAAGGGCAGTCTTGTATGGCTGGGATTCGGCCGCGTGCTGCGCCGCAAGCGCTGGCGCGTCCTGGTGAGCGACCGCAAAGAACACCGGCTCGATCAGAACGGCGCTGCGCACAAGGTCCGGGTATTCGATGGCCAGCCGCAGGGCAACCATTGCGCCGAAACTATGCCCGATCACGTCCATCGGTTCGCTCAGCTGCGCCCGCGACAGGGCTGTGGTGAGGTCGAAGAAATCCCCCTGCCCGCCCCAATCCGGACTGCGTCCGTGCGACAGCATGTCGGGTGCGATCAGCGTTGCCTGATCGCCCAAGGCAACGGCCAGACCGGACCACGCACCGGAATGCGCGATCGTGCAATGCAGCGCTAGCACCTTTCGGGCACCCGCCCCAAGAGTGCGAACGTGGACGGGCGGCAGCACGGCCTTGGCCACGGTCATGCTTTGAGCGTGGCCAGATGCTCGTCCAGATCCTCAAGCCGGTCCTGCCCCCAGAACCTTTGGTCGTCTTGCGTGATGTAGAAAGGCGCGCCGAACACGCCGCGGTCCACCGCCTCTTCGAGGTTGGCCGCATAGGTCTCGGCCCCGACCAGCAGTCCGCTGTCGGCCAGCGCCGGATCAAAGCCCGCCCCGGCCAGACAGTCGCGGGTCACGTCGTCCTGCGCGATGTCCTTGTCCTCGGCCCAGCAGGCGCGCAGAAAAGAATGGCACAGTTTGCCCACGTCGCCCGACCCATCCTGAATGGCCGCGATGATGGCGTATGAGGACGGCGCTGCGTTGGTCGGCCAATGTGCAGGTTGCAGGTTGAACGGCAGGCCCGTCTTCTTGGCCTGACGCACCAGTTCCTGCGCCCGGTATTCGATGCGCGACGGATGGCGGTCCTTGGGGGGCACGCCGCCGGTGCGCCCGAACAGCGCAATGATGTCGACCGGCTTGTAGGCGATGGTGGCGCCGTGCTTGGCCGCGATCTCCTCCAGCCGTAGCCCGGCGAGGTAGGAATAGGGCGACAGTGTCGCAAAAAAGTAGTCAATGTCGGCCATGTGCACTTTCTCCACCCAGTTACCTTTGCGGAACCGTAAGGCCATGCTAAGCGGTGTCAACATCACGAATCTGTCACATTGCCACTGCTGCCCGGGGACCTCAGCCGATGCCGACACATCACGAACCCAAGCTTATTGCTGGGAACGCAAACCTTCCGCTTGCCGAAACCATCGCGCGCCGCATGAGCCTGCACCGCGGCGTCAACCAGCGTCTGGTAGATGCGCGGGTCGAACGGTTCAACGATGGCGAGATCTTTGTCGAGGTTTTCGAGAACGTCCGGGGCGAGGACATGTTCATCATCCAGCCGACCTCGAACCCGGCCAATGACAACCTGATGGAGCTGCTGATCATCGCCGACGCGCTGCGCCGATCGTCGGCGGCGCGGATCACCGCGGTTATCCCCTATTTCGGATATGCCCGCCAGGATCGCCGCACCAAGGCGCGCACCCCGATCAGCGCCAAGCTGGTGGCCAACATGCTGACCGGCGCCGGGATCGAACGCATCCTGACGATGGATCTGCATGCGGCACAGATCCAAGGGTTCTTCGACATGCCGGTCGACAACCTGTATGCCTCTCCGATCTTTGCGCTGGACGTGAAGGACCAGTTCCGCGACCAGATGGACGACCTGATGGTGGTTTCGCCGGACGTCGGCGGTGTGGCTCGTGCCCGCGAGCTGGCCAAGCGGATCAGCGCTCCTCTGTCGATCGTCGACAAACGACGGGAAAAAGCCGGGGAAGTGGCCGAGATGACCGTGATCGGCGACGTGAAGGACAAGATCTGCCTGATCGTCGACGACATTTGCGACACGGCCGGTACGCTGTGCAAGGCGGCGCAGGTGCTGATAGACAACGGCGCACGCGAGGTTCACTCGTACATCACCCATGGCGTCATGAGCGGCCCGGCTGTTGAACGCGTCTCGAACTCGGTGATGAAATCGCTTGTTTTGACCGACACGATCATGCCGACCGAAGACATCAAGAAGGCCAAGAATATCCGCACGGTGCCGACGGCCCCGATCTTCACACAGGCCATTCTGAACATCTGGCAGGGCACATCAGTGTCGTCGCTGTTCGAAGACAAGACCCTGATCCCGATCTACGAATCCCTTTACCACACCGACTGAAGAAACCGGAAAGCCGTTCCCATGACCGCCAACAAACGTCTGGTTCTTTCCAGCGATCACGCCGCCATCGACCTGCGCAAGGAAGTTTCCGCTTTTGCAGCGGCACAAGGCTGGGACGTTCTGGATCTCGGCCCTGACAGCCCCGAAAGCACCGATTACCCCAAGCACGGCAAAGCCGCCGCCGAGGCCGTCGTCTCGGGCGAGTGCCAATTGGGCATTATCCTGTGCGGCACGGGGCAAGGTATCATGATGGCTGCAAACAAGGTTCCCGGTATCCGCTGCGGCGTCTGTTCGGATACGTTCTCTGCTCGCATGATCCGCCAGCACAATGACGCCAACATGCTGTCGATCGGCGCGCGTGTTGTTGGCACTGGATTGGCGCTGGATATTGTCGATGCCTTTCTGAGCACCGAATTCGAAGGCGGCCGGCACGCGAAACGCGTGGCAATGATCGAATCCTAAGTCATTACGGATGGCCCGCTGGGAACGGCAGGTCAGGAGATGTCCCAGTCGTCCTCGTGGGCAACTTCCCCGATCGCGGTCCATGCCACGCGGATCCGGGCGATTCGGGTGTCCGACCACGTCCGGAACACCGCATCAAAGCCCGTGGTTGTAACATTTTCGGACAGCAGCTCGGCGCGCAAAGCCGATGAGGTATCGACATCCCACAAGGACACTCCAATCTGCACGACGGGCGGGGTGCGGAAGGGTTGGCTGAAGGTGACGGGCCGGCGTCGTTCCCGCGGCCCCTCGCCCGTCCACATGTCTCCACCATCTGCGAATTCCGAGAACAGAACCTCTTCACCTCGGTCAATTCCGATGGGGTGGGTCAAGAATTTCTTCATTGCGCATCAATTCCTATGAATTTCCGCAACTTATCCTGACCTTTCGGCGAAATCACGACAAAAAAACGGCCCCGCAACAGCAGGGCCGTTTCCAATTCTGACAGCACATCAGCCATTACAGGCTCATATGCGTTCCCAGCGCTTCCATGTCGGCCAGCAGCTTGGCTGCCTCGTCGACAATGGTCTGTTCGCCGTTTTCCTTAGCCGCCTCGTGCGAGGCGCGAGCCTCGGCAATCAGCTCGTCCAGATGGGTGCGGGTCACTTCGTCAACCGGGATGGCCTTTTCGGCCAGCACCGACAGAGCATCGCCGTTGATCTGGGCAAACCCGCCGGTGACCAGGTATTCGCTGGTCCCTTCGGGCGCTTCGACCTTCAGGATGCCCGGACGCAGCGTGGTAATGGTGGGGGCATGATCGGGCATCGCCGTCATGTCCCCGTCCGCACCGGGAATCTGGACCGCGCTGGCCTGAAGCGAAGCAAGGCTCCGCTCCGGGCTGACGAGGTCGAATTGCATCGTGTTTGCCATCGGGGATACTCCTTAGGCAGCTGCTGCGGCCATCTTCTCGGCTTTGGCGATCACTTCGTCGATGCCACCAACCATCAGGAAGGCCGCTTCGGGCAGGTGGTCGAATTCGCCGGCCACGACACGCTCGAACGAGTCGATGGTGACTTCCAGCGGAACCTGCACACCCGGCGAACCGGTGAAGACTTCGGCCACGTCGAACGGCTGCGACAGGAAGCGCTCGATCTTGCGGGCGCGGGCCACGGTCAACTTGTCCTCTTCCGACAGTTCGTCCATGCCGAGGATGGCGATGATGTCCTGCAGCGACTTGTAGCGCTGGAGAATCTGCTGAACGTCGGTCGCAACCTTGTAGTGACGCTCGCCGACGATGGCCGGGTCAAGCAGGCGCGAGGTCGAGTCGAGCGGGTCCACGGCCGGGTAGATACCCTTTTCCGAGATCGCACGGTTCAGAACGGTGGTCGCGTCGAGGTGCGCGAACGAGGTTGCCGGCGCGGGGTCGGTCAGGTCGTCCGCAGGCACGTAGATCGCCTGCACCGAGGTGATCGAGCCCTTCTTGGTCGAAGTGATGCGTTCCTGCAGGGCGCCCATGTCGGTGGCCAGCGTCGGCTGGTAGCCCACCGCCGAAGGAATACGACCCAGCAGAGCCGACACCTCGGAGCCCGCCTGCGTGAAGCGGAAGATGTTGTCGACGAAGAACAGAACGTCGGTACCGGACTGGTCGCGGAACTGCTCGGCCAGGGTCAGGCCGGTCAGAGCAACACGGGCACGCGCCCCCGGAGGTTCGTTCATCTGACCGTAGACCAGGGCCACCTGGCTTTCCGACAGGTTGTCGGGCTTGATGACGTTCGATTCGATCATCTCGTGGTACAGGTCGTTCCCTTCACGGGTCCGTTCACCAACACCCGCGAACACCGAGAAACCCGAGTGCACTTTTGCGATGTTGTTGATCAGTTCCATGATCAGAACGGTTTTACCAACGCCGGCGCCGCCGAACAGGCCGATCTTACCGCCTTTGGCGTAGGGGGCCAGCAGGTCGACAACCTTGATGCCGGTGACCAGAACTTCCGACTCGGTCGATTGTTCGTCGAAGGTCGGCGCGGGCTGGTGGATCGCGCGGGCCTCAGACGCTTCAACCGGACCTTTTTCGTCGATCGGTTCACCGACCACGTTCAGGATGCGGCCCAGGGTGGCGTTGCCAACCGGAACCGAGATCGGTGCGCCGGTGTCAGTCACGGCTTCGCCGCGGACCAGACCTTCGGTCGCGTCCATCGCGATGGTACGGACGGTGTTTTCACCCAGGTGCTGAGCAACTTCCAACACCAGGCGCTTGCCATTGTTGGTAGTTTCCAGCGCGTTCAGAATTTCAGGCAGCTGATCTTCGAAGTGCACGTCGACGACGGCCCCGATGATCTGTGTGACTTTGCCTTTTGCATTCGCCATGTTTCGTCTCCGGTTTTCTTACAGCGCTTCGGCGCCGGAAATAATTTCAATCAGCTCGTTGGTGATCACGGCCTGACGCGAGCGGTTGAACTGGATCGTCAGCTTGTCGATCATCTCGCCCGCATTGCGTGTCGCGTTGTCCATCGCGGACATCCGTGCACCCTGTTCAGACGCACCGTTTTCGAGCAGAGCCGAGAAGATCGCTGTCGCGACCCCCTTGGGCAGCAGGTCGGCCAGGATGGCCTCTTCGCTGGGTTCGTAGTCGAAGATGGCACCGCTGTCGTCACCCGTCGCTTCGTCTTCGAACGAGGCGGGGATGACCTGCTGTGCCGTCGGAATCTGGGTCACAACGTTGACGAACTTCGAGTAGAAGATCGTGGCAACATCGAACTCACCCCCGTCAAAGCGGGACAGGATGTCCTTCGCGATGTCCTGCGCGTTGGTGTAACCAATGCGTTTTACTTCGCTCAGGTCGACATGACCGACGAACAGATCGCCCAGATCACGCTTGAGCGCGTCGCGGCCTTTCTTGCCGACGGTCAGAACCTTGACCGTCTTGCCTTTGAGGCGCAGCTCTTCCGCCTTTTGGCGGGCCAGCTTGGCGATGTTCGAGTTGAAGCCGCCACACAGGCCGCGTTCAGCTGTCATCACAACCAGCAGATGGACATCATCACTGCCCGAACCACGGAGCAGCTTGGGGGCGCTGTCGCTGCCCCCGACCGACGCCGCCAGCCCCGCCATCACGGCATTGAACCGTTCGGCATAGGGGCGCGAGGCTTCGGCAGATTCCTGGGCGCGGCGCAGTTTTGCTGCCGCAACCATCTGCATGGCCTTGGTGATCTTGCGGGTCGATTTGACCGACTCGATCCTGTTTTTAAGGTCCTTTAGACTTGGCATCGCCGCGTCTCCTTAAGCGAAGGTTGCGGCGTATTCGTCCAGTGCAGCCTTGATCTTGTCGGCAGCCTCGCCCTTGATCTTCGGATCTTCGTCGGTGATCCACTGCAGCAGATCGGCATGCTTGCCGCGCAGATGCGCCAGCAGACCCGCTTCGTAGCGGCCAACGTCCGAAACGTCGATCTTGTCGAGATAACCGTTGGTACCGGCGAAGATCACGCAGACGATTTCCGCATTGGTCAGCGGCGAGTACTGCGGCTGCTTCATCAGCTCGGTCAGACGCGCACCGCGGTTCAGCAACTGCTGGGTTGCGGCGTCGAGGTCCGAACCGAACTGCGCAAATGCAGCCATTTCGCGGTACTGGGCCAGTTCCAGTTTCACCGGACCAGCAACCGACTTCATCGCGTTGGTCTGAGCCGACGAACCCACGCGCGAAACCGACAGACCGGTGTTCACGGCGGGGCGGATGCCCTGATAGAACAGCTCGGTTTCCAGGAAGATCTGGCCGTCGGTGATCGAGATCACGTTGGTCGGAATAAAGGCCGACACGTCGCCGCCCTGGGTTTCAATGACCGGCAGAGCGGTCAGCGAACCGGCGCCGAAGTCTTCGTTCAGCTTGGCCGAACGCTCCAGCAGGCGCGAGTGCAGGTAGAAAACGTCACCCGGATAGGCTTCGCGGCCCGGCGGACGGCGCAGCAGCAGCGACATCTGACGATAGGCGACGGCCTGCTTGGAAAGGTCATCATAGATGATCAGAGCGTGGCGGCCGTTGTCACGGAAGTATTCAGCCATCGCGGTTGCGGCATAAGGTGCCAGGAACTGCATCGGCGCCGGGTCGGACGCGGTTGCGGCCACGACGATCGAGTATTCGATGGCGCCGGATTCTTCCAGTTTCTTCACCAGCTGAGCAACGGTCGAACGCTTCTGGCCGATGGCCACGTAGACGCAGTACAGCTTCTTCGATTCATCGTCGCCAGCGGCTTCGTTGTAGACCTTCTGGTTCAGGATGGTGTCCAGAGCCACAGCGGTCTTGCCGGTCTGACGGTCGCCGATGATCAGCTCACGCTGGCCACGGCCGATCGGGATCATCGCGTCAACCGACTTCAGGCCGGTCGCCATCGGCTCATGCACCGACTTACGCGGGATGATGCCCGGCGCCTTGACGTCTGCGACGCCGCGCTGCTTGGCATTGATCGGGCCTTTGCCGTCCAGCGGGTTGCCCAGACCGTCAACAACGCGGCCCAACAGTTCGTCACCAACCGGAACGTCCACGATCGAGTTGGTGCGCTTGACAGTGTCACCTTCCTTGATGTCACGGTCCGAGCCGAAGATCACGACACCGACGTTGTCGGCTTCGAGGTTCAGCGCCATGCCCATGATGCCGCCGGGGAACTCGACCATCTCACCCGCCTGCACATTGTCCAGGCCGTAAACACGGGCAATACCGTCACCGACGCTCAGCACGCGGCCGATTTCGGCCACCTCTGCTTCTTGACCAAAATTCTTGATCTGGTCTTTCAGGATTGCAGAAATCTCTGCGGCTTGGATACCCATTTATCCGACCTCTTTCATTGCATTCTGTAGGGAGTTGAGCTTGGAGCGGATCGAACTGTCGATCATCTGCGAGCCCACTTTGACGACAAGACCACCGATGAGGCTTTCATCGACGGTCGCATTGATGGTCACGTCCTTGCCTACGCGCTCGGACAGTGTCTTGGACAGTTTTTCCAGCTGGGTCTTGGTCAGCGCCTTGGCCGAGGCAACTTCGGCAGTCACTTCGCCGCGCTCGTCGGCCAGCATTTCGCGCAGAACCTTGATCAGCTGTGGCAGCACGAACAGACGGCGCTTCTGCGCCATCAGAGCCAGCGTGTTGCGCATGATCGGGTGCAGGCCCATCTTGTCGGCCACGGCGGTGATGGCCGCCTGCTGGTCGGCCCGGGAGATCAGCGGCGAAGAGATCACCTCGCGCAGGTCCGCGCTTTCACTCAATGCAGCCGAAAGGTCATTGATGCCGGTTTCCAGACCTGCAAGGTCCTTGTTCTCTTTTGCGATCTCGAAGATCGCCGTTGCATAGCGTTTGGCTATGCCCGTCGAAATCGAAGCTGGTTCGGACACGTCCACCCTTCCGATATTTTAGGCCCCGATTTCGCGTGTGGCAGCTGAACCGGGGGCGTGAGGAAACCCCGTCCTGAAAGGGCGGGGATCAAAATCACCGGGGATGTAGCAGAGCCTAAGCCACCTAGCAATATGTTATGCCGGGCTCAGCTTTATCCACAAAATCTTTCTTTTCAATTGGTTACGGAAACTGCGACGGTTTGAACCCATTCGCCGGCGTGAAAAATGTTACCAAGTTGCCTGTTTTAGCGATTCCTGTGGCCTTTTTCCCTCATGTTTCCGGGAATCCCGCGCTTGTGGATACGCGCCAGTTCACGCCGGCTTCAGCAATCCGTCCAACGCTTTGATGGGGCGTTTTTCAGCATCCTTGGTCACGCTGCCGCTTGGTGGCCGCACGAGCTTGCTGGCTTCGACCATCAGAACACCACCGGCCATGATGGTCGGGATCCGTTGCCCTGTCTTTTCGATCAACCCACCCGAGCGCAGCCAGAACCGCCGGAACGAGGGCGGCAGGTAAAGCGCGGAACAGTGCATCTCGGGCACGAAATGATGTGCGCGCAACTGGTTCTCCAACTGGGTTGCCGAATACGGATGTCCGTAACCAAAGGGCGTTCGGTCGGTTCGGGACCAAAGCCCGGCCCGATTGGGAACGACGAACACCGCCCGACCTCCCGGCCCCAGAACACGCCAGCATTCTTCAAGCAGTTGACTAGGCCGTTCCGAGGTCTCGAGCCCGTGCATGACCACCAGCTTGTCCACATGACCGGTTTCGATCGGCCATCGGGTTTCCTCGGTCAGCACCGACACGTTCTGCATACCGGCGGGCCAAGGCATCACCCCTTGCGGTCCGGGCATCAGGCCGATGACACGCCGCGCGTCCGCAAGATAAGGGCGCAACAGAGGCACCGCAAAGCCGAATCCGGCCACCGTCTGGCCCTTGGCCTCGGGCCACAGTTCGATCAGCCGGCCACGAATGGCAGCCTGCGCCGCACGCCCCAGCGTGCTGCGGTAGTAGAAGTTCCTAAGATCCTGCACATCAAGATGCATTGCAGATACCCGATCGATCGGCTTAGCTGAGCGCAGTCTAGCAACGAAAGGGCAAAAGGCCATGCCTCTTGAGATCGTCACCATCCCCTGTCTCAGCGACAACTATGCTTTTCTGGCACATGACCATGCAAGCGGACAGACAGCCCTGGTCGACGCTCCGGAGGCCGGACCCATTCTGGCCGAATTGACCGCACGCGGCTGGCGCCTGAGCCATGTCCTTCTGACCCATCACCACTGGGATCACGTCGACGGCTTGCCGGGCATCCTCGAGCAGCACCCAGCACAGGTGATTGGTGCGGCGGCCGACGTTCACCGGCTTCCTCCCCTCGACAAACAGGTGGCTGACGGTGACCGGTTCGAGATTGGGGGCGAACCCGTCGAGGTTCTGGATGTCTCGGGGCACACGGTGGGACATGTGGCGTATTACTTGCCCAAAAGCGCGGTGGTGTTCACGGCCGACAGCCTGATGGCGCTGGGATGCGGCCGCTTGTTCGAAGGAGACGCAGCGCAAATGTGGACCTCGCTTTCGAAAATCGCTGCTTTGCCCGACGAGACGTCGGTCTGCTCGGGTCACGAATACACCCAGTCAAACGCACGATTTGCGGTAACCATCGATCCTTACAACACAGCGCTGCAGCAACGGGTGCATGAGATCGATCAGGCACGGGCAAAGGGTCGCGCGACCGTGCCGTCAAATCTGGGCGTGGAAAAGGCGACCAATCCGTTCCTGCGCGCGACTGATCCCAAGATTCAGGCACAGCTTGGAATGGTGGGGGCTGACCCGGTCGCCGTTTTTGCCGAGATCCGGGGTAGAAAAGACCGCTTCTGATGCCTAATTGGACTTCTTCACGGCCACGGTCACGTTAAATGTGACTGTCAAGTGAAAGAAAACCCTTGAAGCCGCGCCATGATCAACCAAACTCTAATAGTATGAGGTCATGGTTGGGATGGGGATCCGGCCAATACTCGAACCCCTTCCGGCCCAATACAGAGGAGCACCCGCGTGCCTTCATTCTCGAGCACACTGGAACAAGCCATTCACGCGGCCCTGGCGGCTGCAAACGAACGGCGTCATGAATTCGCAACGCTGGAGCATCTGCTGCTGGCGCTGCTGGAAGAACCCGATGCGGTGCGCGTCATGAAGGCGTGCAGCGTGGATCTGGACGAATTGCGCAGCTCTTTGGTCGAGTTCATCGACGAGGATCTGTCCAATCTGGTGACAGACATCGACGGGTCCGAAGCCGTACCGACAGCTGCGTTCCAGCGTGTTATCCAGCGCGCTGCGATCCATGTGCAAAGCTCGGGCCGGACCGAGGTGACCGGGGCAAATGTTCTGGTGGCCATCTTTGCCGAACGGGAAAGCAACGCTGCATATTTCCTGCAAGAGCAGGACATGACGCGGTATGACGCGGTGAATTTCATCGCCCACGGCGTCGCCAAAGACCCGGCGTTTGGTGAAAATCGTCCGGTGACCGGCGCCGATCAGGGTGAAGAGGAAGCGCAGAACGCCTCCGGTGACGCCGACCAGAAGGAAAGCGCGTTGGGCAAGTATTGCGTGGACCTGAACGCCAAATCCCGCGCCGGCGACGTCGATCCGCTGATCGGTCGCGCCGACGAGGTCGAGCGCTGCATCCAGGTTCTGTGCCGCCGCCGTAAGAACAACCCGCTGCTGGTGGGTGATCCGGGCGTGGGCAAGACGGCGATTGCCGAAGGCTTGGCCTATAAGATCGTCCAAGGCGACGCGCCAGACGTTCTGGCCAACACCACCATCTATTCGCTGGACATGGGCGCATTGCTGGCCGGCACGCGCTATCGCGGCGACTTCGAAGAGCGGCTCAAGGCCGTGGTGACCGAGCTTGAGGATCACCCAGACGCCGTGCTGTTCATTGATGAGATTCACACCGTGATCGGTGCGGGTGCAACTTCGGGCGGCGCCATGGATGCCTCGAACCTGCTGAAACCTGCGTTGCAGGGCGGCAAGCTGCGCACCATGGGTTCGACCACCTACAAGGAGTTCCGCCAGCACTTCGAGAAGGACCGCGCGCTGTCGCGTCGGTTCCAGAAGATCGACGTGAACGAGCCTTCGGTCGAGGACAGCGTGAAGATCCTGCGCGGTCTTAAGCCCTATTTCGAAGAGCATCACGACATCAAATACACCGCCGACGCGATCAAGACTGCGGTCGAGCTGTCTGCGCGTTACATCAACGACCGCAAACTGCCTGATAAGGCGATCGACGTGATCGACGAGGCCGGTGCGGCCCAGCATCTTGTGGCCGAAAGCAAGCGGCGCAAGACCATCGGCGTCAAGGAGATCGAGGCCGTGGTTGCCAAGATCGCGCGCATTCCGCCGAAGAATGTCACCAAGGACGATGCCGAGGTTCTGAAGGACCTTGAGAACTCGTTGAAACGGGTGGTGTTCGGGCAGGACCAGGCAATCGAGGCTCTGTCCAGCGCAATCAAGCTGGCACGGGCCGGTCTGCGCGAGCCGGAAAAACCGATCGGAAACTACCTGTTCGCCGGCCCGACCGGTGTGGGCAAAACCGAGGTCGCCAAGCAACTGGCCGATACACTCGGCGTGGAACTGCTGCGCTTCGACATGTCGGAATACATGGAGAAACACGCGGTCAGCCGTCTGATCGGTGCGCCTCCGGGCTATGTCGGCTTCGATCAGGGCGGACTGCTGACTGACGGCGTTGACCAGCACCCGCATTGCGTGCTGCTGCTGGACGAGATCGAGAAGGCGCACCCGGATGTGTTCAACATCCTGCTGCAGGTGATGGACCACGGCGAGCTGACCGATCACAACGGCCGGACGGTGAACTTCCGCAACGTGGTGTTGATCATGACCTCGAACGCGGGCGCGCAGGAACAGGCCAAGGCCGCTATCGGCTTTGCCCGCGACCGGCGTGAGGGTGAAGATACCGCCGCAATCGAACGGATGTTCACCCCTGAATTCCGCAACCGTCTGGACGCGGTGATCTCGTTCGCCCCGCTGCCGAAAGAGGTCATCCTGCAGGTGGTCGAGAAGTTCGTCCTGCAGCTTGAGGCGCAGTTGCTGGATCGTGGCGTTACCATCGACCTGACCCCGAAAGCTGCCGAGTGGCTGGCCGACAAGGGTTATGACGACAAGATGGGCGCACGGCCTCTGGGCCGGGTCATCCAGGAGCACATCAAGAAACCGTTGGCCGAAGAACTGCTGTTCGGAAAGCTGGCCAAGGGCGGTGTTGTGCGGGTCTCGGTCAAGAGAGGCGATCTGGATCTCGAGATTATCGGCCCCGACAATCCGCGGATCTCGGGCGACAAGCCGCCGCTGCTGACCGCGGACTAGACCTCGGTTCAATCAAAAAAGTCTCGTCGCCCGGCAGTCAGTTCTGCCGGGCGATTTCTTGAGAGGCCACCCCCCTCTCCCGCCAGTGTTCGCCAAAAAAACAGTTCCTAGCGACGGAAACCGCTGCGCGCCACGTTTCAGACCATAGCCTTTGAAGTGGAGCAGCGCAGTGTCCAGAAAAATCGCCGTCATATGGAGCATCGCCTTCGCGGCCTCGGTCGTCGGCGTTATCGCCTCTGCCCAGCATCGGTTTCGCTTTCATGACGAAACCCGTGCGGAACCGTTGAACCTGGAACCGGCGACCGTCAACCCAGGCGTCAACAGATCAGAGATCACCGAACAAGGCCGTGCCTTGTCGATTACCGGCAATGGCATCCCCAATCATCTGGTCGGTCGCTTTCCGAACAAAGGCAACCCGCATCAAATCGCCGAGCAGTCGGTCAAGTTGAACCTGCCGGCCGTTCCGAGGGCGAATGCAACCCCGACGCCTCTGCGCATGGGGTGGAATTTTGGCGTGTCCCTGACTGGGGTCGTCTTTGACCCACTGGCCGCTGAATTCTGGCACGGCGATCCCCGTTCGGGCTGGTCCTACAATGCCATGGGCGGCGCGATCGCCCTTGGACTCGATGCCAATTTCGCGCATGTCCAACCAAACGGAAAATATCACTATCACGGGGTTCCGACCGGCCTGATCGAAATGCAGGGCTGGTCACCGAAAGAACACTCTCCGTTGATCGGATATGCAGCTGACGGGTTTCCGATTTACGCCCGAACCGGTTTGGAGGGCGGCAAGGTCACGCAAATGACCACTTCCTACCGGCTGAAGGCCGGCCAGCGCCCTGGCGGCGCCGCTCCTGACGGACGACATGATGGAACGTTCAACGAAGACTACGAGTTCGTGGCGGGGCTTGGAACGCTCGATGAATGCAATGGCGCCATGACCGTCTCGACCGAGTTTCCTTCGGGCACCTACGCGTATTTTCTGACCGATGACTACCCGGTTGTTCCACGCTGTTTTGCGGGCACACCCGATCCCAGCTTCCGCTTCGGGCCGCGCTGACACTGGCTTAGCGTTCGGTCAGCTTCAATTCGATGCGACGGTTCTTTGCCCGCGCTTCCGGAGTGTCCGCCGTATCGACAGGTTGAAACTCTCCAAATCCGTTTGCTGACAGACGTTCCGGCGGAATGCCCAACTGTTCGACCATGTAGCGCACGACCGACAGCGCCCGCCCTTGGCTGAGCTCCCAATTGTCTCGATACCGTCCTGTTCCGTTCAGCGGGATATTATCCGTGTGACCGTCGACCCGGATGACCCAATTCAATTCGGGCGGAATGTCCGCCGCAATCCCGCGCAGAATGCCAGCCACTTTCGCGACTTCGCGCCGGCCATCCTCGGACAGAACCGCCGAACCGGGTGGGAACAGCACCTCGGACGAGAATACGAAGCGGTCGCCCTCGATCCGAACGCCTTCCTGGTTGCCCAGTACGTCGCGCAGGCGACCAAAGAACTCGGAGCGGTACCGCTGCAGGTCTTCGGCCTGTGCCGTAAGTTCCTGATTCTGGCCGGCCAGTTTCTCGGCCTCGGCCTCCAGGCGGACGCGTTCGGCCTCTTCCAACAAGCGGCGGCGCCGTTCTTCGGAAGCGGCCCGGGCAAGGGCCGCGTTCAGGTCCTGACCAAGGGTCTGAATTTGCACCTCGGCCTCGGCATTCCTGTCCTTGTAGTCATCCAGCAGCGCCTGCAACGACCCCAATTGGTCGCGCAATGCGGCGATCTGCTGGTTCAACAAGGCCGTCTGGCGTTGCGCCTTGGCGGAAAGAGCCTTTTCGGTGGCGATCGTTTCCCGGGCAACGGCAAGCAAGGCGTCACGCTGCTCGGCCAGCGTCCGCTGACTTTCGGCCTCGGCCTCAGCTTCGGTTCGCGCCGCAAGGGCTGCTTCAAGCTGAGCCTTGAGCTCTTCGTCATTCAACTCACCGAATTGCCGCTCAAGCTCGGCTTTGGCCGTCTGAGCGGCGGCCAACAGTGTCAGTGTTTCCTCGGCCTGTTTACGCTGCTCTTCCAGTGCCAGGGTCATGGCCGTCAATTCGGCATCCGCATTCTGCAATCTGTTGCGCAGTGCCTCAGCGGCAGCAGCCTCGGCGACGCGGGCGGCTTCCTCTTCAGTCAGTTGGCTTTGCAATTCCGCGATCTGGGCCGCGCGCTCACTGTCCGCTTGCTCAAGGTCGGCTACCAAGGCCTCCAGCGCTTCGCGGCGTGCAGCCGCCAGCCGTGCGGCCTCGGCCTGGGCATCCACCTCCGCACGGCTTTGTGCCAAGGCAAGGTTCAATGCCTCCTGCTCGGAAAGCAGTTGCTCGCGCTGGGATTCCAATTCGGCAATATCGCCCTGCGCGCGCGCCTGATCAGCCAAAAGCGCGGCAACTTGCGCTTCGAACCCCGTGATACGAGTCTGCGCCTCTTCCAACTCGGCCGCGCGCTGGTCTCGCTCCGAGGTGAGTGACGAGATCAAGGCCTGCGCCTGGCTCAGATCCTCTTCGGCCTGCGACAGCGTCGTGTTCAGCGCCCCCAACCGGGCCTGCAGACGGCTGTTCTCGCGCTCTTCCAGGCCCAAGGCATCCGCAAGGGCGGCCACTTCGTCCGACAGGGCCGTCAGCTCGTCTTCCTGTCCGGAGATGGTTTCGCGCAGCACGAACTGCACGACCATGAAAATGGTCAGCACAAAGGTCATGACCATCAGCAGCCCCGTGATTGCATCAACGAAGCCGGGCCAAACCGAGCCTTGAAAACGCTGACCGGTTCGACGAGACAGGGCCATGTGTTATTCTCCGCCCGGTGTGTGGCGCGCCGCCCCGCGCGGAAGCGTCAGCGCCTTGACCAGCAGCTCGAAATCCTTGCGCAGTTCGTTCATGCTGTCCTGGCGACCGGCCGAGATTTCTTCGAGAATGCGCAGAAGCTGCACGTCCATCGACCGCAGCCGCATTCGGCTTTCGGCGTCGATCCCCTCGCCCGCACCATGTTCACGCATGTGATCCAGCAGCGCGTCCTGCCCCAACGCGATCCGCTCGAGCGCGGCGGTGACACCTTCGGTTTCCGCCTGTCGTTGGTTCATGTCCGCGATGACATCGACCAATGCACCCAGCTTGGCCGATACCTCGGCGCGATCCGCCTCCTGGGCCGCGAACAGGTCCTGCAGCGCGTCCATCTGCTCGGACATGGAATCAAGGACCGGGGTCAGCACCGCAAGTTCCGCACCGCCTTCATCTCCGGCGGCAAATCCGACGCGCGTGATCGACGACAGCCATTCCTCAAGCTCACGGTAGAACCGGTTCTGCCCGTGGCCGGCGAATAGTTCGAGCAAACCCACGATCAGCGATCCGGCAAGCCCCAACAGGGAGGACCCGAACGCCACGCCCATGCCTTGCAGCTGGGATTCGAGGCCACTCATCAGACGATTGAATACGGCCAGGCCTTCTTCGCCCTCTTGCGGGTTCAGGCTGCGAATGGTGTCGACAATTGCAGGAACCGTTGTTGCCAAGCCGAAGAACGTACCCAGAAGACCCAGATAGATCAGTACGTTGGTGATGTAGCGGGTGAATTCCCGCTCTTCCTCGACCCGTTCCGCGACCGAATCCAGGATCGACCGGGTCGATGTCGAGCTGATCTGCGATTTCGCCCCGCGTGCGCGAAGCAGCGACGCCAGAGGGGCCAACAGCTGCGGTGTACGAGCGTCTTCGCGCACGACGCCGCCCACGAACGCTTCGATCCAGCGAACCGAACCGATCAACTGGGTCACCTGATAGAAACAGGCCACGACGCCGATGACAAAGACCAGCAGGATGAATCCGTTCAGATAGGGGTTGGCATAAAAAACCGGCAGCACGTAGGGCAGAGCCATGAACACGCCCAGGCCCGACAGCCCGATGGCGATCAGCATCATCACGATTTGACGGATCGGTTGCGAGAAATGCGGTCTCGCGCCCTGCTGTACATGCGCCATGCGCGTCTTTCCCGGTTTTGCCTGCTCTGAGGCGAATCTATCGAAAATCTGGTGGCAAGGCCAAGGGTTTATGCGGTCAGGCTGCGCACACGTTGCGCCAACCACTCAAGATCCGGGTCGTGCAACCCGATCTCGGACAGGTGTTCAGCGGTATTGTAAAGATACTCGGGGTTGGGGCCGCGGCCGCCCACGGCCTGCGCGATGATTTGCGCCTGCTCCTCCAGCGGCAGACCCCCGCAATACTGCACGTGGTCGGGATCGATCACATAGGTCACTGCCGTCACCGTCTGGCCGCTGTCCAGATGCACATCCAGCATCTTCTCCACGTAGGCGGACGAGATCAGTTCACGCTCGCGCAGTTCCTCGAGGGTGCGGTCCTCATGGCCTGGTTCGACCGCCAGCGCCAAGCCCTTGCAACGGGCATCCGGGTGTTCGTCCAAAGCCAGGACAAGTCCGGGGTTCTCCTCGGTTCCGCGGTGATGGATCGACCGCATGCAGAATGACCGCGCATAGCCGTGAAGTGTAGCCTGCTCGCGCCGGGCCACCGGAAAGCCCGGATTCCACAACAGCGACCCGTATCCGAATACCCACATCGTCATAGTTCTGGTCCTTGCCCGTTTAGGCCTATAAACATCAATTCCAAGGCAGGAAAAAGGGCCATTTGCGATGCGCCGACTGGTACGAGTGTTCATATTTCTGGCCATCCTCTGGGGCGGGTATTGGGCCATAGCCGGGTATGGGCTGCGCAGCGCCATCACCGGTTGGTTCGCGCATCAGCAGGATCTTGGATGGCAGGCCGACTATTCCGACGTGGAAATCGCCGGATTTCCGCTGCACCACGTGACCCGCTTGAACAGTGTCGCGCTGGCCGATCCGGTGAACGGCACAGCCTGGAGCGCGGATTGGATCGAATTCGAAAGCCCCGCCATCTGGCCCGGACGACAGATCTTGCGCTTTGCGGATACGCCGCAGCGGCTATCCTATTTCGACCAGACCGCAATCATCCTGGCCGACAGCCTTCAGGCAGAACTGAATCTGCGTCCGGGCGTCGCGCTGGAGCTGGAGAAGATGGCCCTGACATCGGGCAACTGGTCGGTGACCCAGGACGGAACCGACATGGCTGCCGGCCAGTCACTTGCCCTGGTCATGGAACAAGGCACCCAGCCCGAGAGCTATGCGATCGGGGTCAGTTCGGATGCCTTCACGCCCGGTGAAGACCTGCGCGCGCTGATGCGAACGGCTGCTTCGCTGCCCCAAGCCTTCGATACACTCGAACTGGATATGAATGTCACCTTCGACAAAACCTGGGACCGTTCCGCGCTGGAAGAACGTCGCCCTCAACCTCGTTTGATCGACCTGCATCTTGCCGAGGTGCAATGGGGCGAATTGCGTCTGTTTGCAACCGGCGAACTGGAGGTCGATGAACAGGGCATTCCGGTCGGAGAGATTGCGGTTAAAGCCGAGAACTGGCGTGACATGATTGCCATGGCCAATGCTGCAGGTGCCCTGCCCGATCAGGCCGTTGATCCGGTCACGCGGGCGTTGAACCTGCTGGCAGGTCTGGGGGGCAACCCCAACGCGCTGGACCTGCAGCTGAATTTCCGCGACGGGTTCGTGGCTTTGGGACCGTTGCCGTTGGGCCCGGCCCCGCGTCTGATCCTGCGTTAGCGGCAGTAGGGTCCGCTGCGGTAACGGGCGGTATCAAGGTGGAAATGGTTCTGGTGATAGCGGTCTGAATTCGGGCCAAGAACCGTGCCGAAGGGCCCGCACGCTCCGCGCCAGATCTTGGTCAGTTGTTTCTTCGAGGGGTTCTTGCGCCAACCGTCCAGAACCGTCACCACCTCGCCATCGGCCATTTTGAACCCCGAGATATCAATGGCCCGACCCTTGCCATGCTCCGAGATCCTGGCACCTTTCCGGTTGTTCCGGGTACGGCAAGCGTAGTGCGCAGCAACCTGCAATTCGACAACTGGACCGCGCCGTTTGAACGTCGGTTTGACGGTCTTGTCGACCCATTTGTTCAATGCGATCGCCGTGCCGCAATCCATCGTCGATGGGCGGCTGAGAACCACGCCTGACACCGATGTGATCTGGACGGCATCCTTGATCCCGCAGGCTTTGATCTTGCCGGGAACCGAGCCCACGGCCTTGCCCTGAATGGCGATGTCACCGCACACCGATCCTTTGCGCAGTTTTCGCTTTTTGAACAGGACTTGCTGTTCCAACGCCTCGGGCCGCAGATAGGGTTTGAGCGAGGTATCCGGTCCAAGCAGCGGAAGGTCGGCCGGGCGCGCTGCCACGGCCAGCACCTGAGGGGATACGGGCCGCACCACGGGTCGCATCTTCGCTGGTACAGCGATCGGCGTCGCCGGACTTGCCGGGACATAAGCGGCCTGCACCAGCTCTGACACCGGGGATGGCCGCGCAACCGGAACCGGTGATGTGTCGGGGGCCGATGCAGTGGCTGCGCCGGCCCATACCATCGCTATAACCGTCAGAGCTTTGCCTTTGATCAGTTTCATGACTTGGCCTTCACGCGCCCGAAATCAGGAGCGTCGGTGTCCTGACCCGCGTCGATGATGCCGCGCCGGATTGCGCGGGTGTGGGTAAAATAGTCGAACAGGTGCTGACCGTCGCCCGTGCGGATCGCGCGCTGCAGGGCAAACAGCTCTTCGGTGAAACGGCCGAGGATTTCCAGCGTCGCGTCCTTGTTGGTCAGGAACACGTCGCGCCACATGGTCGGGTCCGAGGCCGCGATCCGGGTGAAATCACGGAAACCGGCGGCCGAGTACTTGATGACCTCGGAGTCGGTGACCCGCCGCAGGTCGTCGGCGACGCCCACCATCGTATAGGCGATCAGGTGCGGCGCGTGGCTGGTGACGGCCAGAACCAGATCATGGTGATCGGCATCCATCTCGTCGACATTGGATCCCATCCCTTCCCACAAGGCGCGCAAGCGGGCGATGGCCTCGGGATCAGACCCTTCAACCGGAACCAGCAGGCACCAGCGGTTGTCGAACAGCTCGGCAAAACCGGATTCGGGGCCGGAATGCTCGGTCCCGGCCAGCGGGTGGGCGGGCACGAAATGCACGCCTTTAGGAATATGCGGGCCAACGTCTTCAATGACGTGCCGCTTGACCGAACCGACATCCGACACGGTTGCGCCGGGCTTGAGCACCGGCGCGATGTCCTTGGCGACGGCGCCCATTGCGCCCACCGGCACGCAGAGCACGACCAGATCGGCACCCTCGACCGCCTCTTGCGCGGTGTCGCAGACCCGGTCGCACAGACCGATGCGCCGCGCGGTGTCCCGGGTGGCCTCGGACCGGGCATAGCCGGTCACCTCGCCCGCCAAGCCGGCGCGCTTGATCGCCCAGTACATCGACGAGGCGATCAGACCCAACCCGATCAGCGCCACGCGGTCATAGATCTGGCTCATGCGGCGCCCCCTTTGAACGCGGTGATGGCCGCAACCACGCGGCGACAGGCCTTCTCGTCGCCCACGGTGATCCGCAGCGCGTTGGGCAGCTTGTAGCCCGCAACCCGGCGCACGATCAAACCTTTCGATTGCAGATAGGCGTCGCAGGCCTCGGCCTCGGCCTGATCCGAGAACCGCGCGAGGATGAAATTGGTGCAGGACGGATCGGACGGAACGCCGATCTTGGCCAGCTCGGCCGACAGCCATTCGCGCAAACGGGCGTTTTCGGCCCGGCAGAATTCGACATATTCCACATCGGCCACGGCGGCCTCGGCCGCGGCGATGGCCGTCAGCGACAGGTTGAAGGGCTGGCGCACGCGGTTCAGCACGTCGATGATTTCGCGATGCGCATAGCCCCAGCCGACCCGCATCCCGCCCAGCCCGTAAATCTTCGAGAAGGTCCGGGTCATGATCACGTTGTCGAACCGGTCCACCAGACCGGCGCCGCCGTCAAAGCCCGCCACGAATTCCGCATAGGCGCCGTCCAGAACCATCAGGCAGGTCTGCGGCAGGCCCTCGGCTAGGCGCGTCAGCTCGGCGTCCGAGATCATGGTCGAGGTCGGATTGCCCGGGTTGGTCACGAACACGATCCGGGTGCGGTCGGTCACCGCGGCCAGGATCGCATCGACATCGATCTTGCGCTCGCGCTCGGGCACCTCGACCGGAGTCGCGCCGGCCATGCGGGCGATGATCGGATACATCGAGAATCCATGCTCGGTATGGATCACCTCGTCGCCCGGCCCGGCATAGGCCTGGGCCACGAATTGCAGCACCTCGTCACTCCCCACGCCACAAATGATCCGGTCGGGGTCCAGCCCGTGCCGCTCGCCGATCGCCGCGCGCAGGTTGTAGTGATCGGTCACCGGATAGCGATGCAGCATCGTGGCGCTGTCGCGCACGGCTTCGATCGCCTTGGGGCTGGGGCCAAAAGGGTTTTCGTTGGAACTCAGCTTGATGACGTTTTCCACGCCCTCGACATGCGACTGACCGCCCTGATACAGCGCGATATCCATGATGCCGGGTTGCGGGGTGATCTTGTTCATGAGGGGCTCCGTTGGTTGCGCCCCTCATACAGGTCTCAAGGCCTTGGGAAAAGCGGCAATTCCGTCACGCCGCCTTGAAGCGGGCGGTTGCCGGATCGGCGGCGTAGAACGGGGCGTATTCCTGCGTACGGCGCGACAGGTCGTTGACGCTGTCGATGATGAACTGAACCGTGTCCTCGGTCATCATGTACGAGAAGTTCAGCCGCACCCAACCCGGTTTCTTCATCTCTTCTCCGGCCGACAACGCCGCGTGCAGCGCCTCTGAGGCCGCCTTGTCGATGCCCAGCAGCCGATGCGCATAGGGGCCCGCGCAGGCACACCCGCCGCGCGCCTGAATGCCGTAGATGTCGCTGAGCATCCGTGTGAACAGCTGTTGGTGTACCGGCTGCCCGGTGTTGTCGCGCACCAGGAAGGAAAAGATCGGCAGGCGGTGAGGATGGTCCACCCCCAGCAGGGTCAGGTTCGGGTTGTCACGCCACCCATCCAGCGCCATGCGGTTGTACAGCGCCTCGCGCCGGGCGATCTCGTCGGTACCCACGGCATCCTTGACGATAAAGGCCAGCGCCGCGCGGATATCTCCGATCACGTTCGGGGTTCCGGCCTCTTCGCGGGTGGCCAGATCGGTGCTGTAGTCGTGGCGCCAGGGCGAAACGAAGCTGACCGTGCCCCCGCCCGGCCAACTAGGACAGGTGCGGCGCACGGCGCCCCGGTTCACGATCAGAACGCCCGAAGCCCCCGGCCCGCCCGGAAACTTGTGCGGAGACACGACGATGGCATCCTTGCGCGCATCGTCCGGCCCCATATCCATCGGCAGGTAGGGCCCGCCCCCGGCATAATCCCAGACCGCGCGCGCCCCGTGCCGTTTCAGCAGCCGCGTCACCGGATCAGGGTCGGTGATCACGCCCGTGACATTCGACGCCGCCGAGAATGACCCGATCACCAGATCCGAATCCGAATGCTCGATCAGCGTCTGTTCCAGCACCGCCATGTCCGGCCCGCCCTCGGGGCCTTCGGGGATCTCGATGACCTGCGCCTTGCTCTCGCGCCAGGGCAGGATGTTCGAATGGTGCTCGTACGGACCGATCAAGACAACCGGCCGGTCAGCCTCTTGCACTCCCATCAAACTGACCAGCCGGTTGAGCCCCGCAGTGGCACCGGACCCGGTGAAGATCACCGCGTCATCTCCCCTCGCGCCAACGATGCGGGCTATTTCCGCGCGCGCCTCGCGGCGCAGTCGCGTCATGTAGGAACCGCAATAGGAGGCCTCGGTGTGGCTGTTCGCATAGAAAGGCAACACATGCTGGGCCACAAAATCCTCGACCTGCCGCAAAGCGCGGCCCGAGGCAACGTAGTCCGCGTACACAAGCGGCACGTCCCCATGCAGACCCGGGATCAGAACGTTCTCTCCGATCAGCCCGTCGCGCAGGGTCGAATTGTGAGTGGCGGCTTGGATTTCTGCACGAAAATGGGACAGGGTCATGTCATTGGCTCCATATTGCACTTTCCAATATGATCTACTTGAGCTGAGTATACTTCACCTATCTTTGCTTGAATTATTAAATTTTTGGGTCATATGATCTGCAATGAATGAAAAAATAGATCAAATTGACAAGCGTCTTCTGCGCGAACTGCAAAAAGACGCAACCCTTTCCCAGCGCGAACTGGCCGAGCGAGTCGGCCTGTCGCAAAACGCCTGCTGGCGGCGGTTGAAGGCGCTGAACGATGCAGGCGTCCTGACAGGGTCGACAGCTCGGATCATGCGCGAAAAACTGGGGCTGAACCTGGTGGTCTTCGTGATGCTGCGCACGCGTCACCACTCGGCCGAGTGGCTGCAGGCCTTTCGCAGCCATGTCCTGACCATTCCGGAAGTCGTGGATTTCCACCGTATCGGCGGCGACTACGACTATCAGCTACGGGTCGTGACACAGGATATGGCGACCTATGACAAAGTCTATCAGCGCCTGATCGAGAAGGTCGAACTGGACAGCGTGACCTCGTATTTCGCGATGGAGGCGATCGCAGAAGACCGCCCTTTGCCGATCTGAGTGCTTGCCATGAAAAAGGGCCGCACCTTCGCAGGTACGGCCCGTTTTCTAAAACTGTCTGCGAAGATCAGTTCTTCGCGTAGAATTCCACGACCAGGTTCGGTTCCATCATGACCGGGTACGGCACGTCGCCCAGCGACGGGGTGCGCACGAAGGTCGCGGTCATCTTCGAGTGGTCGACTTCCAGGTAATCCGGAACATCACGCTCGGCCAGGCCAACGGCTTCCAGAACGACGGCCAGTTGCTTGGACTTGTCGCGGACCTCGATCACGTCGCCTTCCTTGACGCGGTAGCTGGGGATGTTGACCCGCTTGCCGTTCACTTTGACGTGGCCGTGGTTCACGAACTGACGTGCGGCGAACACGGTCGGCACGAACTTGGCGCGGTAGACGACAGCGTCCAGACGACGCTCCAGCAGGCCGATCAGATTTTCACCGGTGTCGCCCTTCACACGCTCGGCTTCGGCGTAGATGCGGCGGAACTGCTTCTCGGTCAGGTCGCCGTAGTAGCCTTTCAGCTTCTGCTTGGCGCGCAGCTGAAGGCCAAAGTCCGACAGCTTGCCCTTGCGGCGCTGGCCGTGCTGGCCGGGGCCGTATTCACGACGGTTGACCGGGGATTTCGGACGACCCCAGATGTTTTCGCCCATCCGGCGGTCGATTTTGTACTTGGCAGACGTGCGTTTGGTCACGGCTGATCTCCTTCGTTAGGTCGAGGCCCCGCGGGGCCACTATGAAGGGCGTTGTCCTCTTGAGGTTTCCCCCATGACAGGCATCCCCTTGCGGGGGCCACCAACACCAATGAAGCCGCGCTTATATCTGCGAACAGTCCAGAGTCAACACGCGGCGATGCGCGGACGAAAAAATAGTTCCTAAGGAATGGGCCGTCTATTCAGCGGCGGTCGCAGCCAAATGCGGCGCAAGAACCAACGTTTGCTCCGTCGACCTGCGATGCGTTGGGAAGGAAACGACATTGCCTGCATCCGATTGGCTTGCTTCGGCATATTCTTCGACGGCGCACACCCAGAAGTCCTGACCCCGCGCGGGGCAGCCATTTTGGAACAGAAAAACCGCGTCTTTCTGACCCTCGACCAACGTCAACTCGGCCTCGTAGGTCTGCGCCCCATTCGTCAATGAGATAACTGCAAGCGTGGCGATCGGCTTCAGCGTTGCAGCTTCAGGGCCATGCCCGGCCAGCGCCATCAACGCCTGATCATGTCCAGTCTGAACGGAATATTCCGCGTTACAGTCCGGCAAGCGTGTCATGCACCCATGCCACGACCAAGACGCTCCAATGGCCAAATCTGCCACAGGCGCTGCTTCAAGCCCGTCAATTTCCGTCTGGGACCAAAATACTGCTACGCGACCGTTATACCCGGCTGTCATCTGCCCGCCCGACCTTTCAAACTCATCACCCCGTACACTAGCGGTGTATCAACGATGAATCCGGCGGAAAAGAGACGGAATTGCAGCTTTCACGAGAATGTTGCCGGAGAGTCAAATCAAATTGAGACTCCAGCGAAACACAATACAACTTTAACGACAGTTATGTGGCACTCGTCAACCGCATTTCGAGTGTCCGCAGCTGCGGCAGGTCATGCAGCCCTCGATCATCACCATGTCATACTGGCCGCAGGACGGGCAGGCCTTGCCGCGTGGGGCATCCATGTTGACCACCTGCGCCTGCGGGTCGGACTTCAGCCCCATCCCTTCCCCCTCAAGGAACCCGATCGCGATCATGTGCTGCTCGATCACGCCGCCGATGGCCGCCAGGATCGAGGGGATGTACTTGCCCTGCACCCAGGCCCCGCCGCGCGGGTCGAACACGGCCTTCAGTTCCTCAACCACGAAAGACACGTCGCCCCCGCGCCGGAACACGGCCGAGATCATCCGGGTCAGAGCCAGCGTCCAAGCGTAATGCTCCATGTTCTTCGAGTTGATGAACACCTCGAACGGACGCCGCCGGCCACCGATGACGATGTCGTTGATCGTCAAATAGATCGCGTGTTCGCTGTCGGGCCATTTCAGCTTGTAGGTCGAACCCTCAAGCGATTGCGGCCGGTCCAGCGGTTCGGACATGTAGATCACGTCGCCGCCGTCCACCTCGTGCGGGGCATCGGCGCTTTCGCCCGGCACCTTGTCGTCGCTTTCCGAGACGGTCAGAACCGAGCCGGTCACGTCGTTCGGGCGATAGGTGGTGCAGCCCTTGCAGCCCTGATCCCAGGCCTGCATGTACACGTCCTTGAAGGCATCGAACGAGATGTCCTCGGGGCAGTTGATCGTCTTCGAGATCGAACTGTCGATCCATTTCTGGGCGGCCGCCTGCATCTTGACATGCTCGGCCGGGGTCAGGGTCTGAGCGTTCACGAAAAAGTCGGGCAGTTCGACGTCGCCGAACTTGTCGCGCCACATCTGAACGGCATAGTCCACCACCTCTTCCTCGGTGCGCGATCCGTCTTTCTGCAGCACCTTGCGGGTGTAGGCATAGGCAAAGACCGGCTCGATCCCCGACGACACGTTACCCGCATACAGCGAGATCGTCCCGGTGGGTGCGATCGAGGTCAGCAGAGCATTGCGGATCCCATGCTCGCGGATGGCCTCGCGCACATCGTCATCCATCTGCTGCATGGTGCCGCTGGCCAGGTATTTCTCGGCATCGAACACGGGAAACGCCCCTTTTTCCTTGGCCAAGTCCACCGACGCCAGATACGCGGCGCGGGCGATCGCGTGCAGCCAGCGCTCGGTCTGACGCGCCGCCTCGTCCGAGCCATAGCGCAGGCCCTTCATCAACAATGCATCGGCCAGACCTGTCACACCCAGCCCGATGCGGCGTTTGGCTTGCGCTTCGGCCGCCTGCTCCGGCAGCGGGAATTTCGACGCGTCGACCACATTGTCCATCATGCGTACGGCGGTAGCGACCAGATCCTGCAATGCGGCCTCATCCAGGTGTGCCGCATCCTCAAAAGGTTCAGCTACCAATCGCGCGAGGTTGATCGAGCCCAGCAGACACGCGCCATATGGCGGCAGGGGCTGCTCCCCGCACGGATTGGTGGCGGCAATGGTCTCGGCATAGCTCAGGTTGTTGGCCTGGTTGATCCGGTCGATGAAGATCACGCCCGGCTCGGCATAGTCATAGGTGGCCTGCATGATCTTGTTCCACAGATCGCGGGCCTGCACCGTGTGATAGACCTTGCCGTCAAAGACCAGATCCCACGAAGCATCGGCTTTGACCGCCTCCATGAAGGCATCGGTCACCAGCACCGACATGTTGAACATGCGCAGCCGGGCCGGGTCGGATTTGGCGGTGATGAACTGTTCGATATCCGGGTGGTCGCAGCGCATGGTCGCCATCATCGCGCCCCGGCGCGAGCCGGCCGACATGATGGTGCGGCACATCGCGTCCCACACATCCATGAACGACAGCGGCCCCGAGGCATCGGCGGCCACCCCATGCACATCCGCGCCGCGCGGCCGGATGGTCGAGAAATCATAGCCGATCCCCCCGCCCTGCTGCATGGTCAGCGCGGCCTCTTTCAGCATGTCGAAGATGCCGCCCATGCTGTCGGGGATCGTGCCCATGACGAAACAGTTGAACAGGGTCACTTGCCGCGCGGTGCCTGCTCCGGCCGTGATCCGCCCGGCGGGCAGGTATTTGAAGTCCTCAAGAGCCTCGTAGAACTTCTGTTCCCAGTGCGCGGGGTCCTTTTCCACCCGTGCCAGATCGCGCGCAATCCGCCGCCACGTATCCTCGACCGACTTGTCGATCGGCGTGCCATCCGCCTTCTTGAAGCGGTATTTCATGTCCCAGATCTGCTCGGCGATGGGGGCGGCAAAGCGGCTCATTGGTGATTCCCTGTCTTGAAAGAGGCATCCAGATTAGACCAAACCAGCGCCGAACCACAACAGCTTGATAGCGCGCAACGGTAAGCTACAATATAAAGATGGTCCGTGGGACGACTCTGTGGGAAAGCTGTGGATAAGTACATCAACCTCGTGAAACTCTCGGTCGGGTCCGAGAGCGTTGACAGCCTGATCGCCTGGCAGGACAGTTATCGCCGGCGGTTCGCGGACGGCCTGCCCCGCCACATCACCCGCATGTGGCCCAAGCGCGAGCCCGAGATTCTGAACGGCGGATCGATCTTCTGGGTCATCAAGGGTGTCATCCAGTGCCGCCAGCGCATTTTGCGGCTGGACGAGGTGACGGGTGAGGATGGCATCCGCCGCTGCGCCATCGTGCTGGACCCGCAGATCCACCGCACCCAGGGCGCGCAGAAACGGCCGTTTCAAGGCTGGCGCTATCTGAAACCCGAGGACAGCCCCGCAGACCTGCCCGAAAGCCGCGCGCAGGACGACGCCCTGCCCGAGGATCTGAACCGCGCGCTGGCCGAGATCGGCGTGCTCTGACCTCAGTCCAGACGGCGCATCACTTCTGCCAGAGCAGCCTTTTCAGTGGCCCCGTACTCCGCAACCCGGCTGCGCCACAAAGTGGCCTGCGATTGCAGAATCAATCCATCCGAGAGGATCTTGAGGTGGTTGGCACGCAGGGTCTCACCGGTCGAGGTGATGTCGGCAATCGCCTCGGCGGTTTCGTTCATCACCGTGCCCTCGGTCGCCCCCTGGCTGTCGACCAGCGTATAGTCGGCAACCCCGGAATCGGTCAGGAACTCGCGCACCAGACGGTGGTACTTGGTGGCGATCCGCAGGCGGTGTCCGTGCGCGGCGCGGAAGGCGGCGGCGGCGGCGTCCAGATCATCCAGCGTCTCGACATCGACCCAGCAGGCCGGAACCGCGATCACCAGATCGGCCTGGCCAAAGCCCAGCGGCGCGATTTCTTCGACCTGCTGTTCCCAGCGCGGAAGTTTCTCGTGCACCAGGTCAGTGCCGGTCACGCCCAGGTGAATCCGCCCGGCAGCCAGCTCGCGCGGGATCTCTCCAGCCGACAGCAGGATCAGCGAGACATCCTCGATCCCATCAACCTTGCCGGCATATTCCCGGTCGGACCCGGCGCGCGACAGCTCGATCCCGTGGCGGGCGAACCAGGCAAAGGTTTTCTCCATCAGCCGCCCCTTGGACGGCACGCCCAGCTTCAGGGTCATTGGCCCGCCTCCTCGATTTCCAGCATCAGGTCGGGGCGCAGCACGCCACCCACCGCCGGGATCTCGGCCCCGTTGCCCAGCCGCCGCGTCAGCGCGTCATAGCGCCCGCCGGTGGCGATGGGCGGCAGGTCGGGGCGGCGCTCGGCGTAGAAGCCGAAGACGAACCCGTCGTAATACTCCATCGAGGTGCGCCCATACGAGGCCTCGAAATCCAGCTTGCTGACATCAACGCCACGCGCCTGCAGGGCGGCAATCCGCGCCTCGAGCCGGTCCAGCGCGGGGGTGATCTGGGGCAGATCGACGGCGATGTCGCGCAGATGCTCCAGCGCATAGGGCATGGTCTCGCGCACACCCAGCAGCGAGTCCAGCCCGGCCATTTCCGTGTCGGAAATCGGCGGTGTGTCGCGGTCGGCGCGCAGGGCGTCGATACGGGCGACGATCTCGGCCGGTCGGCGCTTGCCGATCATCGGCGCGTCGCAGGCCATCGGGTCTGCCGCCCCGAGCAAAGCGGCGCGGTGGTCCGGCTCGGGCTTGCGGCCCGCGAACCGGTCCAGCAGAGACCGGAACCGGCGCGGACGCCACAGATGGCGCATCAGCGCGGCCTTGCGTTGGTCGGAGGTGCGCAGGCCTTGTACGGCCGCGGTCAGAATGCCGATGTCGCCGGTCGCCGCGCGCAGCGGCAGGCCCCGCAATTGCAGGGCAAACAGCGAGAACACCTCAGCATCGGCCCCTGCCGGGTCGTCGCGGTCAAAGACCTCATAGCCCACCTGGATGTATTCATTGGCGCGGTCGGGGTCATGTTCCTGACGGCGGAACACCTCGCCCGAATAGGTATAGCGCGCCGGTTCTGCCCCGTCGCGCATGTGCATCTGCACCACCGGCAGGGTGAAATCCGGGCGCAGCATCTGTTCGCCGCGCAGCGCGTCCGAGGTGACATAGGCGCGCGCGCGGATGTCCTCGCCATAAAGGTCCAGCAGCGTTTCGGCCGATTGCAGCAGCGGCGGGTCGACGACTTGCGCCCCGGCGGCCTCGAAACGCACGCGCATCATCGCGGCCCGAGCCTGGATCTGGGATCGGTTGGGCATGGCTCAGTCCTGACTGTCCAGAATCTCGCGCACCTTGGCGACCAGATCACCGCGCGGCACCTCGAGCTGGCTGGGGCGTTCCTTCCATTCCTCGAGCGTGGCGCTCTCGGCGATCTTGGCGCCCAGGATCAGGTCCTTGATCTGAACCACGCCACGGTCCTTCTCGTCCCCGCCCTCGATCACCGCGACGGGCGAGTTCCGCTTGTCCGCGTATTTCAACTGATTGCCGAAATTCTTGGGGTTGCCCAAGTAAACCTCGGCGCGGATGCCGGCATTGCGCAGTTCGGCCACCATCGCCTGATAGTCGGCCATGCGGTCCCGGTCCATCACGGTCACGACGACCGGCCCGGTGTCATGTGACTTGATCCGACCTTTTTCGCGCAGCGCGGCCAACAACCGGTCGACCCCGATCGAGATACCCGTCGCGGGTACTTCCTGTCCGGTGAAACGCTTCACCAGATCATCATAGCGCCCGCCGCCCGAGACCGAACCGAACTGCCGCTTGCGGCCCTTTTCGTCGAAGATCTCGAAGGTCAGCTCGGCCTCGTAGACCGGACCGGTGTAGTATCCCAGCCCTCGCACGACCGAGGGGTCGATCTGGATGCGATCGGCGCCATAGCCGCCCGCGGCCAGCAGCTCGCCGATCTGTTCCAGCTCGGAGATGCCTTCGGCGCCGATCTTGCTGTCGCCCACGGCCGCGCGCAGGTTAGCCAGCGTTCCGGCGGCGTCATCAGCCTTGGATGTCAGGAAGGCGATCACCGGCTCGGCCTGATCGTCGGACAGGCCCACCCCGTCAATGAACGCGCCCGAGGCGTCCAGCCGGCCCTTGGTCAGCAACTCGCGCACGCCCTGCTCGCCCACTTTGTCGAACTTGTCGATGGTGCGCAGAACGTCGTCGCGCGCCGCCGCGTCCGTGCTGAGGCCCATGGCCTCGAGCACGCCGTTCAGGACCTTGCGGTTGTTGACCCGCACCACATAGTCGCCGCGCGGGATGCCCACGGTCTCCAGCGTGTCGGAAAGCATGGCGCAGATTTCGGCATCGGCGGCCATACTAGCCGTACCCACAGTATCCGCATCACACTGATAGAACTGGCGATACCGCCCCGGCCCCGGCTTTTCGTTGCGCCAGACCGGCCCCATCGCATAGCGGCGATAGGGCGTGGGCAGGTCGTTGCGGTGCTGGGCATAGACCCGGGCCAAAGGTGCTGTCAGATCATAGCGCAACGCCATCCAGTCGCCGTTGCCGCCCTCGTCAAACTCCTGCCAGGCGAACACGCCTTCGTTCGGGCGATCGACGTCGGGCAGAAATTTGCCCAGCGCCTCGACCGTTTCCACGGCGCTGCTTTCCAGCGCGTCAAACCCATAGCGATGATAGACGTCCGCAATCGTCCGCAGCATCTCGGTGCGCTGCGTGACTTCCTGGCCGAAATAGTCGCGGAACCCTTTCGGCGTGACGGCCTTGGGGCGGGGCTGTTTCTTGGGCTTGGCCATGTGGGGCGTCCTTGGGATTTCATCACTTGCGCGCGCGGTCTATCCCATGGTCTGGGTCGGGGCAAGCCAGCGCTGGCATTGCGCGCGCCACAGCGGTATGACCGCACCAGATCACAGGAGCCCCAGCGATGCAGCATCTGGAAGAAAAAATTGCCCATCTGACCCGCACCGTAGATGACCTGAGCATGGTGGTCGCCAAGCAGCAGGACGAAATCGACCGCCTGACCCGCCGCGTGGCGATGTTGATGCAGCGCGAAGCCGAACGTGCGCAGGAAGGATCCGGCGGAGTCATTCTGGGCGACGAGCGCCCACCGCACTATTGAGCCCAGCCCCTACAGCCCAAGCGTTGATCTAACGGCATCGTCGACGACACCACCCAACAGGGCATCCTCATCGCCTGCGCAACCTTCGGTCAAGGCTGAAAGAAAAGCCTCACGCAGCTTGGCCTTTTCTTCGTCCGAGGATGCAAACTCTTCGATATTAACCTGACGGTTGTAGAGTGAAAGAGCGGTCATCTTTCTGACGACGTCGAAAACGTATTCATCATTCCCATTAGCCTCTTCGATGACCGAAGCGCAGGTATGGTACATCAGCGGAAGTGCGTCTTGCGCCATCTTGTCTGCGGCTTCGTCCGCCATGCCGATGGACGGAAGAAGGATCAAGCCAGCCAGAACAGGTTTGAAATCAAGCAGTCGCATCAGGGCTCCTTGCTGAGGGCGGTCAATCTTGGACACCCCCGTCACTTGCGGTTTGCCCCAATGATGGCACCGACAACTGCACCTGCGGCCGCGCCTTTGCCATCTCCGATCAACGCTCCGACGCCAGCGCCAATCAGGGCGCCCTTCAGCGCATCTTCTTCCTTTTTCTTGTCCGCCAAAGCAGCTGACGCAGGCAAGACGATCAGCGATGCCGCCAATATACAGGCTGGCGCCTGCGCGCATTTCCTCAAGATCCACATTTGGTTGCCCTCCCGTGACCAAGCCCGAACCGGATGGTCAGCGTAGCCCGCTCCTGGAATTCTGGCAACTAAGGCCATCCCCAGGCTATTTGCGCCGAATGCCGATTGGTCTGCCGATCTGCGGCTCGGGGTGCAATGTGGCATGGTCGGACACCATTCGCGCCAGCCGCGCCGCGGCCCAGTCCGGATAGGGTACCGACCGGCCTGTTGTGTGGCTGACATTCATGACCAGGGCCTCTTGGGTGGCACAGACCACGCCATCCTCGGCCGACACCATCTGCGCAAAATAGTGACCACGCTTGTGATCGGCGTCCAGCATCCGAAACCGGAACACCAGCGCCTCGCCCTCGCGAACCTCGCGCAGGAAATGCAGGTGCGACTGCAGGATGTACGGCCCCTGCTCCAGCGCCGCGACCTGCGGTTCGCCCAAGCCCAGATGATCGACCAGCAGCCGTTCAAAGGCCAGATCGAACACCACGCCATAATACCCCACATTCATGTGACCGTTATAGTCGATCCAGTCGGGCCGGACCGTGAAACCGGTGATTTCGACCGGTGCGGGGTACGGGCCGTCATGGCCTCCCAAAGGCTCGTTTTCCCGGGTCATTCGTCGTCTTCCTCCTCGAAGATCGCCACCGCGCGGATGAACCCGGCCGAGGCGCCCTTGATCTTGAACGGAAAGCACGAGATCTCGAACCCCGTGGGCGGCAGGCTTTCCAGATTGGTCAGCTTCTCCATGTGGCAATAGCCGATCTCCATCGACGCGCGATGCCCCTCCCAGATGATCGAGGGGTCATGGGTTTCCGCGTATTCCTGCGCGGTCAGCGGAAAGGGCGCGTCCCAGCTCCAGGCGTCGGTGCCAGTCACGCGCACGCCGCGCTCGGTCAGGTACAGCGTGGCCTCGCGCCCCATCCCGCAGCCTTTCATCAGGTAATCCGGCTGGCCATAACAGGTGCCGGCCGAGGTGTTGACCACGACGATATCCAGCGGTCGCAGGTCATGCCCGATCCGCTTCAGCTCGGCTGCGACATCGGCGGCGGTGACGACGTAGCCATCCTCGAAATGCCGGAAATCCAGCTTCACGCCCGGGTTCATGCACCACTCCAGCGGCACCTCGTCGATGGTGATCGCCTGCTCGCCCCGGTTCATGGTCGAGTGGTGATGGTACGGCGCGTCCAAGTGGGTGCCGTTATGGGTGGCGATCTGCAGCCGTTCGATGGCCCAGCCCTCGCCGCCGGGCAGGTCCTCTTTCTTCAGACCGGGGAAAAAGGCCATCACCTGCTCGGCCGTCTGGTCGTGGCTCATGTATTCGATCTGAGGCAGCATGATCGGCGGGTCCGACACGATGCCGGATTCCAGCGGGACGGACAGATCGACGAAACGGCGGGCCATGAACTCCTCCGGGATTGCGCGGCCCAAGGGTTGGCTGGCTGCAAGCATCTGTCAAGCCAAGAAAAAGGCGGGCACGCAGGCCCGCCTTTTCAGGGTTTTGGTGAGTGGTGGCAGTCGTTACTCGGCCGCGATGGCGCCCTCGATCTTGTCCACGCGGATGGCCGAGAACTTGAACTCGGGGATCTTGCCATAGGGGTCGATGGCCGAGTTGGTCAGGATGTTCGCCGCCGCCTCGACATAGGCGAAGGGGATGAACACCATGTCCTCGGCGATCGCCCGGTCGGCACGCACCATGATCTCGATCGAGCCGCGCCGGGTGGTCAGACGCACCATCTCGCCTGGCTCGATCCCCATCAGCTTGAGCGTGCGCGGGTTCATCGAACAGTTCGCCTCGGGTTCGACCGCGTCCAGAACCTTGGCACGACGGGTCATGGACCCGGTGTGCCAGTGTTCCAGCTGCCGCCCTGTAGTGGCGATCATGGGGAATTCCTCGTCCGGGGCCTCATCCGGGGGGATGATGCTGGCCGGAGTGAACTTTGCACGGCCATCCGGGCGCGGGAAGCCGTCGCCGAACACGATGGACTGGCCCGGATCGGTCTCGGACAGCGACGGATAGGTAATGCTCTCGGTCTCGAGCCGCTCCCAGGTGATGTTGTCCAGCGAAGCCATCGTCAGCTTCATCTCGTTGAACACCTGCGCGACATCCTTGTAATCCCAGTTCAGCCCGATGCGCTGCGCCAGATCGACGGTGATCGCCCAATCCTCGCGCGCTTGGCCCGGCGGCGGCACCGCGGGGCGCACGCGCTGCACCTGACGGTTGGTGTTCGACACCGTGCCGTTCTTTTCATACAGCGCCGAGGCCGGCAGGATGATGTCGGCATAATTCGCCGTCTCGGTCAAAAAGATGTCCTGCACGATCATCAGATCCAGCTTGGCCAGCGCCTCGCGGGCGTGGTGCACGTCGGGGTCGGACATGGCCGGGTTTTCACCCAGGATGTACATGCCCTTGATCTTGCCCGCATAGGCGTGGTCGATGATCTCGGTCACGGTCAGGCCCTTCTCGTTCGAGAAATCGCCCGAGTTCCAGACCTGGCTGAACCTGGCCCGCACGGCGTCATCGGTGACCGACTGGTAATCGGGCAGGAACATCGGGATCAGGCCGGCATCCGACGCCCCCTGCACGTTGTTCTGCCCCCGAAGCGGGTGCAGACCCGCGCCGGGCTTGCCCACATTGCCCGTCATCAGCGCCAGCGAGATCAGGCAGCGCGAATTGTCGGTGCCGTGGATATGCTGGCTGACGCCCATGCCCCAAAAGATCAGCCCCGCCTTGGCGCTGGCGAAAATCCGGGCCACGCGGCGCAGTTGATCAGGCTCGATGCCGCAGATCGGCGCCATCTTCTCGGGGGTGAACTGGCGCAGGTGCTCCTTCTCGGCCTCCCAGTTATCGGTCCAGCGGTAGATGTACTGGCTGTCATACAGTTCTTCCTCGACGATCACATTCATGATCGCGTTCAGCATCGAGACATCGGCGCCCGGCCGGAACTGCAGCATCTCGGTCGCAAATTTACGCATGCCCACACCGCGCGGGTCCATCACGATCAGCTTGCCGCCGCGCTTGGCGAACTGCTTGAAATAGGTGGCCGCGACGGGATGGTTCTCGATCGGGTTGGCGCCGATGATGATGGCCACATCGGCATTCTCGATCTCATTGAAGGTCGCGGTCACCGCGCCCGAGCCCACGTTCTCGATCAGCGCCGCCACCGAGGAGGCATGGCACAGCCGCGTGCAGTGGTCCACGTTGTTGTGGCCAAAGCCCTGGCGGATGAACTTCTGGAACAGATAGGCCTCTTCGTTGGTGCATTTGGCCGAGCCAAAGCCCGCCACGCTGCGCGGATCCTCATCCCGCAGCTTCATCAGCCCTTTGGCGGCCAGGTCCAGCGCCTCGTCCCAGGTTGCCTCACGGAAATGGGTGCTCCAGTCGGCGGGATCGACGTTCAACCCCTTGGGTGGCGCATTCTCGCGCCGGATCAGCGGCTTGGTCAGGCGGTGCGGGTGGTGGATGTAGTCGAACCCGAACCGGCCCTTGACGCACAGTCGGCCCTCGTTGGCGGGGCCGTTGATGCCCTCGACATATTTGACCTTGCCGTCCTTGACCTTGAGGCTGACCTTGCAGCCCACCCCGCAGAACGGGCAGACGCTTTCGGTCTCGCTGTCGTAATCCTTGCTGTCGCCGCGCTGCTGATCGTCCAGCACGGTGGCCGGCATCAGCGCGCCGGTGGGGCAAGCCTGAACGCATTCGCCGCAGGCGACGCAGGTCGACTCGCCCATCGGGTCGTTCTGGTCAAACACCACCTGCGCGGCATGCCCGCGACCGGCCATGCCGATCACGTCATTCACCTGCACGTCGCGGCAGGCACGGACGCAGAGGTTGCAGTTGATGCAGGCATCCAGATTGACCCGCATCGCCACATGACTGTCATCCAGCAGCGGGATCTTCTCAGGCTCTTTCGCCGGAAAGCGGCTGTCGCTGACATCGTTCAGCTTGGCCATGTCCCAGAAATGGCTGGATGCATCGTGCGGCTGCTCGGGCTGATCGGCCACCAGCAGTTCCATCACCAGCGCGCGGGATTTCTCGGCGCGGTCGGTGTCGGTTTTCACCACCATCCCCTCGGCCGCCGGACGGATGCACGAGGCGACCAGCGTGCGCTCGCCCTCGACTTCCACCATACAGGCGCGGCAGTTGCCGTCAGGGCGATAGCCCGGCGCGGGTTTGTGGCACAGGTGCGGGATAACCAGGCCCTTGCCGTTGGCCGCTTCCCAGATCGTGGTGCCCTGAGGCACGGTCACGTCTTCGCCGTTCAGGTTGAAGGTGACGGTCTTGGTTTCGCTTGCGTCAAGCATGGCTGTCTCCCTCAGATTTCTTCGGCGAAGTGTTTCATGACCAGGCGGATCGGGTTCGGGGCCGCCTGCCCCAGGCCGCAGATCGAGGCATCGCCCATCACCTGACACAGATCTTCCAGCAGGTCGGTGTCCCACTTGTCGGCTTGCATCAGCTTGACCGCCTTTTCGCAGCCCGCCCGGCAGGGCGTGCACTGGCCACAGCTTTCGTCCTCGAAGAATCGCAGCATGTTCAGCGCAGCATCCCGCGCGGTGTCCTGATCGGACAGGACCACCACTGCGGCGGACCCGATGAAGGTGCCGTGCGGTTGCAGAGTGTCGAAGTCCAACGGGATGTCGTCCATCGACGCGGGCAGCAGGCCCGAAGACGGCCCGCCCGGTTGATACGCCTTGAAGGCGTCGCCCTCGGCCATGCCCCCGGCGGCATCAATCACGTCCAGAATGGTGGACCCTGCCGGCAGCAGGTAAACGCCGGGTTTCGCCACCCGGCCCGAGACCGAGTAGCTGCGCAGCCCCTTGCGGCCATTCTTTTCAACTGAATTGAGGATTTCCGGGCCTTCCCGGCAGATCTTGGACACCCAGTAGAGCGTCTCGACATTGTGGACCAGCGTCGGGCGGCCGAATACGCCGACCTGCGCCACGAAAGGCGGGCGGTGACGCGGTAGGCCCTTTTTGCCTTCGATCGATTCGATCATCGCGGATTCTTCGCCGCAGATATAGGCGCCCGCACCACGGCGCAGGTCGATGTATCCTTTCTCGACGATCCCGGCCTGTTCCAGGGCCGCGATCTCGCGCCGCAGGATTTCCAGCACCGCCGGGTATTCGTCACGCATGTAGATGAAGCAGGCCTGTACCTCGACCGCCCAGGCGGCGATCAGCATGCCTTCGAGGAAAACATGCGGCGTGCGTTCCAGGTAGTAGCGGTCCTTGAACGTTCCCGGCTCGCCCTCGTCGCCGTTCACGGCCAGGTAACGCGGGCCGTCATTCATGCGGACAAAGCCCCATTTCTTGCCCGACGGGAAACCGGCGCCGCCCAAACCGCGCAGCCCCGAGGCCAGAACCTGTTCCTGAACCGCTTCCCAGTCTCCGCCCTCGCGCAGTTCTTTCAGCTTGGCGTAACCGCCGTTTTCGACATAGGTCGCGAAGGTCTCATACTCGGCCAGATGCGCATGGGTGTCGCCCGCCGTGATGGCGGCCTGCACCTTTTCAGGGGTCGCGTGGTCGATATGGTTGTGCCCGATTTCCAGCACCGGCGCAGTGTCGCAACGACCCATGCAGGGCGCGCGCAGAATGCGCACTTCGGACGGATCCAGCCCATCCTCCAGCGCCTTCTTCAGCTGTTGCGCGCCTGCCATTTCACAGGACAGGGAATCGCAGACGCGGATGGTCAGCGCGGGGGGCGGAGTTTCGCCCTCTTTGACTACGTCGAAATGGGCATAGAAAGTCGCGGTCTCGTAGATCTCGGCCTGACCGATCCGCATCTCGACGGCCAACGCGGCGATGTGGTCGGAACTGATATGGCCGTGCGTGTCCTGGATCAGATGCAGAAACTCGATCAGCAGATCGCGGCGGCGCGGGCGGTCGCCCAGCAGGCGCTGAATCTCGGCCTGCGCCTCGTCGGTGAATTGCCGTCCCTTGGGCGTGTGTCGCCCCTTGCCTTTACCTGACTTCCAGACGCCCTTTGGCGCGCCTGATGGCTTGGTATCCAATGGTGCCATGATGCCCTCCGATCGAGCCTCGTCTCTCATCAGAGTAGCATATCGTCAAATCGCAAAAACCAATGGCACGATAACGACAGTTTATCACCGCAAAGACGTCACGACCTGCCGCAATGCGCCAACGGTGGGCAATTCCGGATCCCGCGCCAGCGTCGCCAGACAGATCGGCTTGCTGACCACAGGATCAACCAGAGGCAGGACACGTGTGCTTTTCAAATCGCCGAGCGCCCGCACCAGAACCCGTGGCACGACCGTCGCCGCCAGCCCTTCGCGCGCCATGACCATCGAGGCAGTAAACCCGCTGGTTTCGGCCACCACACGCGGATGCAACCCCTGTTCGGCAAATATCCTGTCGAGGATGCGCCTGTTCTGCATCTGGGGCTCCAGCAGGCTGAGCGGGAACTCGGCCACCCGTGCCCAGGGGATCGGGCCCGTGCCCTGCGTCATATGCTCGGGTACGAGCAAAACATAGGTTTCCTCGTACAAAGGCTGCACATAGCGCAGATCAGTGCCGATGCTGTCGCCATAGGTGATCCCGGCATCCAGGCTGCCTTCGTCCAGACGGTGCTGGATTGCCGTGGCCGACATCGTCTCGATCCGCGACAGGATACGCGGATGCGCCTGCTGCAGCCGCTTGACCAGGCGGCCAGTAAACGCGATGGCGGTCGGGATCACGCCCAGGATCAGGGTGCCGGTGATCTCGCCCTTGATCGCCTGCACCTCCTGCTCGAGCGCTTTGGCGTCATCCAGTATGCGGCGAGCGCGGCGGACGATCATCTCGCCCTCTTCGGTCAGGCCCTGAAAGCGGTTCGCACGGCGGACGATGGACACGCCAAGCCGATCCTCGAGGTTGCGGATTCGCATCGAGAACGCGGGCTGCGAAATACCGCACTCCTCGGCCGCCTTGGCAAAATGGCGGTGGCGCGCCAAGGCGCTGAGCAGTTGCAGATCGCGGATTTCGAACACGTGCGGGCCTCGGGCGGATTGGAGCGATACCGTAAGATACCGCCAATGCCCGCCCAGAAAAGCTGTTTCGTGATCAGGTGTTGAACAGGAAGTGCATCACGTCGCCGTCCTTGACGACATAGCTTTTGCCTTCTGCACGCATCTTGCCGGCCTCTTTGGCACCCTGTTCGCCATTGCACGCTACGAAGTCATCATAGGCAATGGTCTCGGCGCGGATGAAACCCTTTTCAAAGTCCCCGTGGATGACACCGGCCGCCTGAGGCGCTGCAGTACCCCTGCGAATGGTCCAGGCGCGGGCCTCTTTCGGGCCGACCGTGAAATAGGTTTCCAGTTTGAGCAGGTCGTACCCCGCACGGATCAGCCGATCGAGGCCCGGTTCTTCGAGCCCCATCTCTTCGAGGAACATCTGCGCCTCTTCAGGCTCCAGCAGACTGATCTCTTCTTCGATCTTGGCGCTGATGATGACATGGGCATTGCCCTGCGCCGCGGCCATCTCGGCCACACGCGCGGAATATTCATTGCCTTCGGCAGCGTCTTCTTCCGAGACATTGCAGACATACAGGACCGGCTTGGTGGTCAGCAACTGCAGCATCTTCCAGGCTTTTGCATCCTCGTCAGACACCTCGACCAAACGGGCGGGTTTGCCGCTTTCCAGCATCTCTTGCGCGGTGGCCAGCAGGCGGTCCTGCTGCTGGGCCTCCTTGTCGTTGCCCTTGAGTTTACGCACGAGGTTGGCGCGACGCTTTTCGATGCTTTCCAGATCGGCCAGCATCAGTTCGGTTTCGATGGTCTCGGCATCGGCCACCGGATCGACCTTGCCTTCGACATGGGTCACGTCGCCATCTTCGAAACAGCGCAGCACATGAGCGATGGCATCGGTTTCGCGAATGTTGGCCAGAAACTGGTTCCCCAGCCCTTCACCTTTTGAGGCGCCTTTTACCAGGCCTGCAATATCCACGAACGTCATCCGGGTCGGGATGATCTGCTTCGACTTGGCGATCGCAGCCAACTTGTCCAGACGCGCATCGGGAACGGCCACGTCACCCACATTGGGTTCGATCGTGCAGAACGGGAAATTCGCCGCCTGCGCGGCCGCGGTCTTGGTCAGCGCGTTGAACAGGGTAGACTTGCCGACATTCGGCAGACCCACGATACCCATTTTAAAGCCCATGACGGCCTCCTGATGCCATTCGCGGGCTGCTTCTATGCGGGTCCGGTGCAATGCGCAAGGCACCTGCGGCTGCTGGCCCTGAGTCCAAACTGCAACATCACGAAAATGTAGGGAAAACGTGTGCTTGTTGACATTGAACACGAGAGAATAGTGTCAAACTTTAACATTTAACGAATATCAACAGCGAACTTCCCCATGAAAAACCTCCTTTCAAGCGCCGCTTTTCTGGCTTTTTCAACAGCCGCGCAGGCGCAGTCGGTGATTTTCGGCGCCGGCTACGCCGACTATTCCGACAGCAGCTCGATTGACCAGGCGATCTTTTCCCTCGAATACCAGCACCGGCCATTTCACGAGGCCACCCGCTTCAGCGCTGCGCTGGGGGCCGCGCTGTCGGTGGACGAGGATGGAAACACACATATCGGCGCCGGGGTGATCGGGGTCTATTCCTTTGCCGACAGATGGTTCGTGGAAGGCAGCGTGATGCCGGGTTTCTACAGCGAAGCCAACGAATTGAACGACCTTGGCGGGAGCTTCGAAATCCGAAGCCTTTTCGGGCTGGGCTACACGTTGAACAACGGCAATGACATATCGCTGGCCGTGACCCACAAATCGAACGCCAGCACGCAAGAGGAAAACCCCGGCGTGAACGCGCTCTTGCTGCGGTATCACCTGAACTTCTGACCCCACCGCTCAGGACGGGATTGATTTTCGGCCAAAGTTTCTGCACATCAGGTCCAAACCTGTATGCAAGGATCGTCCATGACCCGTATCGACGCCAAGTTCGCCGCCCTTAAATCCGAGGGGAAGAAGGCCTTTGTCGCCTATATCATGGCCGGGGATCCCGACTATGACACCTCGCTTGAGATCGTTCGCGGCCTGCCGGGGGCCGGCGTGGACGTGATCGAACTGGGCCTGCCCTTCACCGATCCGATGGCGGACGGCCCCACCATTCAGGCGGCGGGTCAACGGGCGCTGGACGGCGGCATGACGCTGCAACGCACGCTGGATCTGGCCAAGGCGTTCCGGGAAACCGATGACACCACCCCGATCGTACTGATGGGCTATTACAACCCGATCTACAGCCGCGGCGTAGACAAGTTCCTGGCCGACGCCAAAGAGGCCGGCATCGACGGCCTGATCGTCGTCGACCTGCCGCCCGAGGAAGATGACGAGCTGTGCCTGCCCGCGCAGGCGGCCGGGCTGAACTTCGTCCGGTTGGCCACGCCCACTACCGATGACAAGCGCCTGCCGCGAGTGCTGCAGAACACATCGGGCTTTGTCTATTACGTCTCGATCACCGGCATCACGGGCGCGGCCGAGGCCAAGGCCACCGATGTCGGCCCCGAGGTCGCGCGTATCAAGGCGGCGACCGATCTTCCGGTGATCGTGGGGTTCGGCATCAACACGCCCGAGAAGTCGCGCGCCATCGCCAGCGTTGCCGACGGGGCGGTGGTCGGCTCGGCCATCGTCAGCCAAATCGCCGCCGGCAAACCGGTGGCCGAGGTTCTGGACTTCGTGAAATCGCTGTCAGACGGCGCCCACAGCGCCTGACGCCAGAACCCCAAACGGATTGCAACCGCTGCAGGCCGCACGCCTGCGGCGGTTTTTCTTTGCGCCTTCGTCCCACCTGACCACTTGCGCAACTGGCCGTTGCGCCGCGACGGAAGAATTGGTAAAGAAACCTAACCAATCTGCAGAAGGGCGCGGCCATGCCTGTCATTACCAATATCGACGACCTGAAACGCATCTATGAACGCCGGGTGCCCCGGATGTTCTATGACTATGCCGAAAGCGGCAGCTGGACCGAGCAGACCTTCCGCGACAACAGCTCAGACTTCCACGACATCCGCCTGCGCCAGAAGGTTGCGGTGGACATGTCCGGCCGCTCGACCGCGTCGCAGATGATCGGACAGGACGTTGCCATGCCGGTGGCCCTGGCACCCGTGGGCCTGACCGGGATGCAGCATGCGGATGGTGAAATGAAGGCCGCCAAGGCCGCGCTGGAATTCGGCGTGCCCTTCACGTTGTCGACCATGTCGATCAACTCGATCGAGGATGTGGCCGAACATACCGGCGCGCCGTTCTGGTTTCAGCTGTACACCATGAAGGACGAAGATTACGTCCGCCGCCTGATCCAGCGCGCCAAGGATGCCAAATGCTCGGCCCTGGTCATCACCCTGGATCTGCAGATCCTCGGCCAACGGCACAAGGACCTGAAGAACGGCCTGTCCGCCCCGCCGAAACTGACGGCCAAAACGATCGCCAACCTGATGACGAAATGGGCCTGGGGCATCGAGATGCTGGGCGCGAAACGGCGCGAGTTCGGCAATATCGTGGGCCATGTCGAGGGCATCTCGGACGCCTCATCGCTGGGCGCGTGGACCGCCGAGCAGTTCGATCCCAGCCTCGACTGGGAGAAGATCGAGAAACTGATGGAGCAATGGGGCGGCAAGGTGATCCTGAAGGGCATCCTGGACCCCGAAGACGCCAAGATGGCGGCCAAGTTGGGCGCCGACGCCATCGTGGTGTCGAACCACGGCGGGCGGCAGTTGGACGGCGCGCTCAGCTCGATCCGGATGCTGCCGCGGATCATGGATGCGGTGGGCGGCGACGTCGAAGTGCATCTCGACAGCGGCATCCGCTCGGGGCAGGACGTGCTCAAGGCGCTGGCGCTGGGGGCCAAGGGCACCTATATCGGGCGCGCGTTCGTCTACGGGCTGGGCGCGATGGGCCAAAAGGGGGTGACCACCGCGCTGGAAGTGATCCAGAAGGAACTGGACACCACCATGGCCCTGTGCGGCGAGCGCAACGTGGCCGATCTGGGGCCGCACAACCTGCTTGTCCCGCAGGATTTCTGCGGCCGCTGGCAGGAATGACGCGGAATTCGTTTTTACCCCTTTCCAAATGGCCGGATTCGGTCTAAGGACGCCGCTTCACGCGGGGTGACAGCCTTGGAGGCACCCTGCCCTAACATTGGAGATTTATCATGGCTGGTGAGATTCCTGATCTCGTAGCTCTGGAACGGACGGGGACGGGCAAGGGCGCCGCTCGTCAGGCACGCCGCGACGGCATGGTTCCGGGCATCGTATTTGGTGGCGAGAAAGACCCGCTGCCGATCCAGATTCCGTTCAACGAACTGTTCAAGCGCCTGAAGGCAGGCCGCTTCAAGTCGACCCTGTGGAACCTGAAGGTCGAAGGCCACGAAGACGTCCGCGTCATCTGCCGCGACGTTCAGCGTGATGTCGTCAAGGACCTGCCGACCCACCTGGACCTGATGCGTCTGCGTCGCACCACCAAGATCGCCCTGTACATCCCCGTCGAGTTCATCAACGAGGAAGAGGCCCCCGGCATCAAGAAGGGCGGCGTTCTGACCGTTGTCCGTCCCGAGGTCGAGCTGGTCTGCACCGCCGGCGACATCCCCGAAAAGATCACCGTCGATCTGACCGGTCTGGAAATCAACGACGTTGTCACCATCTCGTCGGTTGACCTGCCCAACGGCACCAAACCGACCATCGACCGTGATTTCGTGATTGCGAACATCTCGGCACCGACCGGCCTGGCGTCCAGCGACGATGAAGAAGGCGAAGGTGCAGAGGAAGTCGCAGCCGACGAAGTTGAAGTCGTAGGCAAAGACGAAGAATAAATCCGGATCCTTCGGATTGGAATTTGAAGCGGGGCCTCGTCCAGGGCCCCGTTTTTCTTTGAACGACCGGCTGGCACTGGAAAGGCATCTCGTGCAATTCTGCGCCGGACCGAAACGCACAAGGAATTCGCGATGAAGCTGTTTGTCGGATTGGGCAATCCGGGCGCAAAGTATGCCCGCAACCGGCACAATATCGGTTTCATGGCGGTGGATGCCATCGCCAGGGATCATGGCTTTGGGCCATGGCGTTCGAAATTTCAGGGTGAAATATCCGAAGGAATGCTGGGCCGAGAGAAGGTCTTGCTGCTGAAACCCATGACCTTCATGAACCGCTCGGGCCAATCGGTCGGCGAGGCCATGCGGTTCTTCAAGCTCGACTCAACCGATGTGACCGTTTTCCATGACGAACTGGACCTTGCACCCGGGAAGGTTCGCGCCAAGGCCGGTGGCGGCCATGCCGGGCATAACGGCCTGCGGTCGATCCACGACCATATCGGTGCCGCGTATGACCGTGTACGGCTGGGGATCGGCCATCCCGGACGCAAAGAGCTGGTTTCGCCCTATGTTCTGGGCGATTTCGCCAAGGCCGACGCCGACTGGCTGGACGATGTTCTGCAAGGTGTTGCAGACGGGGCGGTCCATCTGGCTGCGGGCGATGCGGCCAAGTTCATGAACGCCGTGGCGCTGCGAACAGCGCCACCGCGCAGTTCCACCACGACGCCCAAATCCGAAACCAAGACCTCTCCTGCCCCGCAAGCCGAGACGCAAACGCCCGATGACCGCACGGCGATGCAGAAGCTGTTGGACAAGTTCCGATAGCGGCAAAGACCTTCCGCAACGTAGCAATTGCAGAATTTCCGTCATCACGATCCAATGCCGCCAAACGGGAGTAAAATCATGAAAACAGGTCTGAAGTGGCTGCTGCGAATCGTCCTGACGCTGGTCTTGGCCGCTGCAGTTGTCGGTTTCTGGAAGCGCGAGGAAATCCAGCGCCTTCTGGCGGTGAACTCTCTGTTTTCCGAAGAAAAGATCGTTCAGAATTTCTCTCACATGGACGCGGCGTTTCTGACCGTCGACCTCCCTCGCGGGAATGGTCCCACCTGGGACCTGCCCTATGGCGCTGAATTCGACCTGCCCGCCAAGACGCAAGACTGGATCGAAGAGCGCGCCGTCACATCCCTGCTGGTGATGCAGGACGGGCAGATCCGGTTCGAGGAGTATTTTCTGAGCACGTCGCCGGAGGACCGCCGGATCTCGTGGTCGATGGCCAAAAGCTATTTGTCCGCTCTGTTCGGCATCCTTCTTGAGGAGGGCGCCATAGCCTCGCTGGATGATCCGGTCATCAAATATGCCCCCAAGCTGCAGGGCAGCGCCTATGAAACAGCCACGATCCGCAACGTGCTGAACATGGCCAGCGGTGTAACCTTTGACGAAGACTATCTGGACCCGAAATCCGACATCAACCGGATGGGTCGGGTCGTCGCCCTGGGGGGCGAGTTGGATGACTTTGCGGCCTCGTTGAAGGACAGTTTCGCGGCACCTGGCGAGACCTGGCAGTATGTTTCCATCGATACCCATGTCATTGGAATGGTGATCCGAGGGGCGACGGGTCAAAGCGTCGCCGCGTTGCTGGACGAAAAGATTCTGCAGCACCTCGGTCTTGAGCGGGACGGATACTATATCACCGACGGCGCCGGCGTCGCCTTTGTTCTGGGTGGCTTGAATTTCACGACGCGGGATTACGCCCGTTTTGGCCAAATGATCCTGCAGAACGGCATGCGCGATGGACGCCAGATCGTTCCGGCCGACTGGATCAAGGAATCCACCTTGCCAAGCGCGCCGACCGAACCCGGAAAGATCGGCTACGGATATCAGTGGTGGATCCCCGTTGGCGCCCATGACGGTGAGTTTCTGGCACGCGGTGTTTATGGCCAGTACATGTATTTCGACCAGTCGCGCGGCGTGCTGATCGTAGCCACGGGCGCTGATCGGAAGTTCCGCGAGCCCGGGGTCAATGAGCAGAACATCGAAATGTTCCGCAAGATCGCGCAGAGCCTGTAAGGTAGCTTCATGCAAAAGCAGGACAGCATAAATGTTCTGGGCGGCGTGCTGGCTCCGTGTTCACGAAAGCCCCTGACCGGTTTTTTCCGCGACGGGGCCTGCAACACCTGCCCTGAGGATCGCGGCAGCCACACGGTCTGCGCTGTGATGACGGCCGAGTTTCTGGCCTATTCGAAATATGTCGGCAACGACCTGAGCACGCCCCGGCCCGAATTCGATTTCCCGGGCCTCAAGCCCGGCGACAGCTGGTGCCTGTGTGCCGCACGGTTCATGCAGGCCCATGACGAGGGCTGTGCGCCAAAGGTCCATCTTGAGGCGACTCACCAGCGCGCATTGGAAATCGTGCCGCTGCACGTTCTGACCAGCCACCGCGCAGACTCCGGACAGTGAACCGCGAATGAAAAACCCGGCACGGTTGAAGCGTGCCGGGTCCTGTACTTTGGGCCGCGCTCAGGTTGCGTCGCGACCCTCGGTATCAGACATGTCGAAGTTCAGATACTTGGCGACTGTTTGAACATCCTTGTCGCCGCGTCCGCACATGTTCATGCAGATGATGTGATCCTTGGGCAAATCCGGCGCGATCTTCATGACATGCGCCAGCGCGTGGCTGGGTTCGAGCGCAGGGATGATCCCCTCGGTCGCGCAGCACAGCTGGAACGCCTCAAGCGCCTCTTTGTCGGTGACCGAGACATATTGCGCGCGCCCGATATCGTGCAGCCAGGAATGTTCGGGGCCAATGCCCGGATAGTCCAGCCCGGCCGAAATCGAGTACCCCTCGAGGATCTGGCCGTCGTCGTCCTGCAGCAGATAGGTACGGTTGCCGTGCAGAACACCCGGCCGGCCGCCGGTGAGCGAGGCGCAATGCTCCATCTTTTCGTTGACGCCCTTGCCGCCGGCTTCGACCCCGATGATGTTGACCGATTTGTCGTCAAGAAACGGATAGAACAGCCCCATGGCGTTCGAGCCGCCACCGATCGCCGCGATGATCGTGTCCGGCAGGCGACCCTCGGCCTTCATCATCTGTTCCTTGGCTTCCTTGCCGATGATCGACTGGAAGTCGCGCACCATCGCCGGGTACGGATGCGGTCCGGCCACCGTACCGATGCAATAGAAAGTGTCGCGCACGTTTGTTACCCAGTCGCGCAGTGCGTCGTTCATCGCGTCCTTCAGGGTGCCGCGGCCCGAGGTCACCGGAATCACCTCTGCCCCCAGCAAGCGCATGCGGAACACGTTGGGCGCCTGCCGCTGGACGTCATGCGCGCCCATGTAGACCACGCATTTCAGACCGAACTTGGCGCAGACCGTCGCGGTGGCGACACCGTGCTGCCCGGCCCCGGTCTCGGCGATGATCCGGGTCTTGCCCATGCGGCGCGCCAGGATGATCTGGCCCAGCACGTTGTTGATCTTGTGCGCGCCGGTGTGGTTCAGCTCGTCGCGCTTCATATAGATCTTGGCGCCACCCAGATGCTCGGTCAGGCGCTCGGCGTGATACAGGGGCGACGGACGGCCAACATAATTGGCCCACAGATCGTCCATCTCGGCCCAGAAGCTCGGGTCGGTCTTGGCCTTCTCGTATTCCTCCTCCAGCGACAGGATCAACGGCATCAGAGTCTCGCTGACGAACCGCCCGCCGAAAATGCCGAAGCGGCCGTTTTCATCCGGGCCGGACATGAAGGAATTGAATAGATCATTGGCCATGGTGGTCTCCATCGTCGTGCCTGTTGTTATTAGGAGGTGCCGGCGGGATTTGCCATCGCAAATCGCACTATTCCGCAGCGCTACTGCCGTTCATCCAGACAGTCAGCGCCTGGTCCCGGGTCGGAATGGCGATGCAGGCAAAGTGACGGAAGTGGTAGGTATTGGTCAAACGTGGGGCAGCTTGCATCACCCCTCGGTGCGGGTTCGACTGGGCAAAGGTCAGCATGGCTTCGACGTCGTGCCAAACGCTGAGCGAGAAATACGCGCCCTCATGCGAAAACACTTCGGCATGGAGGCACAAGGGATCGCCCTTGGCCTGGCGCAAGGCCTTGCCCGCGCGCCAGAAGAACTCGGGCCCATGGTACCATCGCTTCAGTGAAACCGCGCCAATTGCAGCCAGCATCCCGCATCCTCCCCTTTGAGAAGAATACGCAAGCGCGTTCTGGTCAGATCACCGTGCCGCTTCAATAAATGAGCGGATCAGGCCCGGATCCTTGACGCCCGGGGCGCTTTCCACGCCCGATGCCACGTCCACCTGCTTTGCACCGGTCATACGGATCGCCTCGGCTACGTTGTCCGGGTTGAGCCCCCCCGACAGCATCCACGGCGTCCGCCAGTATTTGCGACCGGCGAGCAGACGCCAATCAAAAGGCAAACCGTTGCCGCCGGGCAGATCAGAGTTCTTCGGCGGTTTGGCGTCAACCAACAACTGATCGGCCACGTCCGAATACAGGTCTATTGCGGCCAAATCCTCGGCTTCCGCCACTCCAATCGCCTTGATCACCGGCAAGCCGAAGCGTGATTTGACCTCGGCCACGCGCTCGGGGCTTTCGGCGCCATGCAGCTGCAGCATGTCCAGTGGAACCCCCGCGACGATTTCATCCAACTGCGCGTCGCTGAAGTTCACCGCTAAGGCCACCTTGGCTACGCCCACCGGCACGTCACTGGCCAGCGCCGCTGCCTGGGCAATCGGTGCATAGCGTGGAGACTTGGGAAAGAAATTGAACCCAATGTAACGCGCACCTGCTTCAACGGCGGCACGCACATGCTCGGGTGCGGTCAAGCCGCATATTTTTACGCTGATCTCGGAAGACATCGGCTCTCAGCTGGCCTCGTCCAGAAGGGCAAGCACATCGTCCTGACCTTCGTTCTGCTTCTTCTTGAGCTTCTTGACCTCGCGCTCGAGCTTCTTGACCTCGGTCTTTTTGACGGTGGCGTCCTTTCGGTGCTTATGCTCACGCAGCCATTCCCACAGAAAACCGATGACAAGGCCGGCCACGATCCCGCCAAGAACTACAAGAAACAACGGCAGCGAAGTGGCCAGATTGAAGCCAAGCAAGTCAGACAAGGCGTCCGGCATCAACTGCAACTGAACCATCTGGCGATTGGCCAACGAGACCGAGACAAGGACGATCCCCAGGACCGCAAGAAAACCGTATCGAATGTAGCGCATCATGAGATCACGCTTTACCGTTCAAACGATCCCTTAGCAACTTGCCGGTCTTGAAAAACGGCACGCACTTTTCCTCGACTTGAACCGTCTCGCCAGTGCGTGGGTTCCGGCCGACCCGCGCATCCCGTTTCTTGACCGAAAAAGCTCCGAAGCCCCGCAGTTCGACACGGTCACCGCGCGCCATTGCGTCTGTGACTTCCTCGAATACGGTATTCACGATCCGCTCGACATCACGTTGGTACAGATGTGGATTTTCGTCGGCGATTTTCTGAATCAGTTCTGAACGGATCATGCGTGCTACCCTCCCAGGTCACCGTGTCATCTCGTCTACTGGTTTGGTCAGTATAGGAAAAAACGGTGCCGGGTGGAATGTAAACTCTGTGTGTCCGGGGTGCATTTTCCAAGAAAGCACCGGAAATTCGCCTGTAGAGACGCGAATCCGGCGGTTCATGCCTGCACCTATCACCGAATAACTCGCAAAACCGGAACACATTGATTCGCAAAAGAAACGGCCCCGCTCGGGATGAGCGGGGCCGTATGAGTGTTCAAAACTGCAAGTCTGGCTTAGTCGCCGGACTTCAGCGCTGCGCCAAGGATATCGCCCAGCGATGCACCCGAGTCGGAGGAACCGTACTGTTCCACGGCCTCTTTCTCTTCGGCGATTTCGCGCGCCTTGATCGACAGGCCCAGACGGCGGGTCTTGCTGTCCACGTTGGTGACGCGGACGTCGACCTTGTCACCGACCGAGAAACGCTCGGGGCGCTGTTCGGCACGGTCGCGGCTCAGGTCCGAACGGCGGATGAAGGACTTCATGCCTTCGTACTCCACCTCGATGCCGCCATCTTCTATCGCGGTCACTTCGACGGTGATGACCGAGCCACGCTTCACGCCGCCCACGGCTTCGGCGAACTTGTCACCGCCCAGGGCTTTGATCGACAGCGAGATCCGCTCTTTTTCGACGTCAACTTCCGAGACAACCGCCTGAACGACGTCGCCCTTGCGGTAGTTCTGGATGGCATCTTCGCCACGCTCGTCCCACGACAGGTCGGACAGGTGAACCATGCCGTCGATGTCGCCTTCCAGGCCGATGAACAGACCGAATTCGGTGATGTTCTTGACTTCGCCTTCGACCTGCGTGCCCTCGGGGTGCGTTTCTGCAAACACTTCCCACGGGTTGCGCTGGGTCTGCTTGAGGCCCAGAGACACGCGACGCTTGGCGCCGTCGATTTCCAGAACCATGACGTCGACTTCCTGGCTGGTCGAAACGATCTTGCCGGGGTGGACGTTTTTCTTGGTCCAAGACATCTCGGACACGTGCACCAGACCTTCGACACCGGGCTCCAGCTCGACGAACGCGCCGTAGTCGGTGATGTTGGTGACGCGACCCTTGTGCACCGAACCCAGCGGGTACTTGGCGCCAACCAGATCCCACGGATCTTCCTGCAGCTGCTTCATGCCCAGGCTGATGCGGTGGGTTTCCTTGTTGATCTTGATGACCTGAACCTTGATGGTCTCGCCGATCGTCAGGATCTCGGACGGGTGGTTCACGCGGCGCCATGCCATGTCCGTGACGTGCAGCAGGCCGTCAACGCCGCCCAGGTCAACGAATGCACCGTATTCGGTGATGTTCTTGACGACACCCTCGACGGTCTGACCTTCGGACAGGTTGCCGATGACTTCGGCACGCTGTTCGGCACGCGATTCTTCAAGGATTGCACGACGCGAGACAACGATGTTGCCACGGCGGCGGTCCATTTTCAGGATCTGGAACGGCTGCTTCAGACCCATCAGCGGGCCAGCGTCGCGCACGGGGCGAACGTCAACCTGGCTGCCGGGCAGGAACGCAACTGCGCCACCGAGATCCACGGTGAAGCCACCTTTGACGCGACCAAAGATAGCGCCTTCGACGCGCTGGTCGTCGGCATATGCTTTTTCCAGACGGTCCCATGCCTCTTCACGGCGGGCCATCTCGCGCGAGATGACGGCTTCGCCACGGGCGTTTTCTGCGGCGCGCAGGTAGACTTCGACCTCGTCGCCAACAGCGATTTCAGGAGCTTCGCCGGGATTTGCGAATTCTTTCAGATCGACACGGCCTTCCATCTTGTAGCCTACGTCGATGATGGCCTGGCCCGCTTCGATCGCGATGACCTTGCCTTTGACAACCGAACCCTCTTCGGGGGTGTCCATTTCGAAGCTTTCGTTCAGGAGGGCTTCGAATTCCTCCATGGATGCGTTAGCCATGTGGCGTTGTTTTCCTTTACATAACGTTTTTGCTGGCCGAGCGGTTGTCTCCGCCGGTCTTGTTTCATGATGTCCTCTGGCGTGACCCGGTGCGCATCTGGCTAAACAAACACAAAGGGCCGAGGAAACCCGGCCCTGCTCAGATACGTCGTCCGGGCGTTGACCGCCCTTGTTCAGACAGCGCGCGTATAGGCGGATTCTGGGCACAGCGCAAGCAGAAAGGCCCTTGTTGCAAGCCGACGCGGGATTCCGCTTGCGTTTTCCGGGCCAGCTACTCCTCCCAAATCCGGGCATCCCTCAGCAGCATGGCCTGCTCGATCGCATTCAAACGCGCCAGTGCGTCGGCCGGGGCCTTTGCCCCACCGGCTGCCTTCCAAATCTTGAGGGCCGAGTTCGGACTCCAAGGCAAGCAGGCATTCGCAAGCCACTGACGCAACTGAGGCGGAAGGGTGTCATAGGCCTGCATCGCGGGACGTTGCCGTCTCCGGCGGTTCAGGCGGCTGCGCAGATTGCGTCTTTGATTGGTCATGGGCATCGACTGTACCAATGCGAATTTTCAGAGCGGGAACTGGACCGGACGGAATGGGTTGGGGAAACGTCCCAACTGGTATGTTATGTTATTACGTAACATACTTTTGTTGCGCAACCCCGGATTGAGGTCAAAAAAGGCAGGGTTCTGCAACCCTGCCCTCAACCATTTCGAAGCTCTCAATATTAGCCGAAGCCGAGAGACCTAGAACAGTTGCAGGTCTTTCTTGCCGCTTTGAATCTCGGCCAGGTTCGGCATGTTCTGGATGACCACCGGTTCGGGCGCGGCACCCGGCATCGGAACGGTCGGCTGTGCCGCCTTGGCCATCGCAAAGGTGGGTTGCTTGAGCTCTCCGCGAATGTCGCGCAGAAGGGTTTTGTGATCCGGCATCGCTTTCAGGATCTGCGCAAGGTCCACTTTCGCGCCCTTCCACCATTGGAACCAAATGTCCTTCCGCAATGGTCGAATGCGATCACGAATTCCAGTGCCATACCCCGTATCATAGACCTGCTTGCCCAGCAGAACCGTCTGATAGACGCGATGGTCAAACAGCGTTGCAAACTCGACATCGTGCTGCATCGGAAGGCGGTTCTTCCAAAGCTCGAGGTTTTCAGCAAGCCTGTCCGGCACCTTCATCTCGGTCCGCGCGTCGATCCAGTATTGATCATCGGTGCGATTGTTCAGCTTGTAATGCAGGCAAATGAAATCCAGCACTTCGTCATAGAGCTTGTTCATCTGACGATTGTACCTGTCCCTCAATGAGGGTTCGATATCGCGGGTCGGCAAATGCTCGGCGAACCAGCGCACAGCATGGTCGACCATATGGATCGCAGTGCTTTCAAGCGGCTCGATGAACCCACCGGCCAGCCCGATTGCAACGCAGTTCTTCACCCACGCATTGCGAACGCGCCCGATCCGCATGGGGATCACCCGCGGCGTCACGCCTTTGCCGCTGTCACCCAGCCACTCCAGATATTCGTCCGCCGCTTGATCATCCGTCCGGTGCGCGGATGAATACACGTATCCCGTACCCACCCGGTTGTAGAGAGGCACGCGCCATGTCCAACCAGCGCCAAGTGCAGTCGACCGCGTGACGCTTTCGATCTTCCGCGGATTGGGGTGCTCGATCTGCAACGCCATGGCACGGTCGTTCGGCAGATAGTCCGAATAATCCATGAACGGCTCGCCCAGTGCCTGATTGATGATCAGGCCGCGGAAACCGGTGCAGTCCACGACCATTTCAATATCGTGGCGGCCTGCACGCTCAAGCATCAGATGGCTGACATTGCCCTGTTCATTTAACTCGACCGACTGCACCTCGTCGCGGATATGTTCGACGCCACGCTGCGTACAGACCCTTGTCAACATGCCTGCGAATTTTACGGCGTCCAGGTGATAGGCATAGCCAAACCGCTGCTCGAATTCGGGTTGCCCCAGAAGCCGCGCGCCCTTGCACAGCCGGGCCAGATCATCATGCGGCGAGATGGACTGAGTGAAATCCCGGTCCCCGTTGCCAAACCGAAGGAAGTATTCGGCAGCCTCGAGGCCCTCCAGCATCTGGCCATGGGCAAATGGGTTCACGTAGTCGATGCGCTTTCCCTTTGCGTCCTTGTTCCAGTTGCAGAATTTGACGCCCAGCTTGAACGAAGCATTGGTTTCGCGGAAAAAGTCTCGCTCGGAAATTCCAGCCTGACGGAGCGTGACTGGCATACGTGGCACGGTCGCTTCACCAACGCCGACCGTGGCGATGTTCGGGCTTTCGATCAGGCAGATCCGCGGACGGTCCTTGGGTGCTGACGTGCGCGAAAACACCATCTCGAGTAGCAGCGCCGTCATCCAGCCGGCCGTACCGCCACCCACGATGGTGATTTTTTGCAAACGATTATTCATGTTGTTCTGTCCCTGTTGGCTGTGAGGATTATGCGGCCGCCTGCCCGTTTTGCCGGGCCTCGGTGGCGACCTCCCCTTATCGCTGAGGGAAACTATAGCAGCTTTCAGGCATCCAGCTAGGGCCAATGGCGGCATCAAGTGGGCCCAAACGGGCGCCTTTGCCAAAGCAACGCATGGTCACGACCTGCTTCCCTTGCACTGAACGGCCAGCGATGACGGATGAGCCTTTCGAGGCAACCTCAGATGTCCTCGCCTTTCTTCAGAAGATCGTCGATCAGTTCGCGTTGCAGATCATGGCTGTCGCCACCGCCGAACTCGGCCGCACCCCCGGAATAGAGAGTGCCATAGGTCCGAGCGATATTGACGGTCTGCGCCAGGCCCGAGATCAGTTGATCCCTGTTCAGCCGTGACAGCGGGTGGATGAACACGGCCCACAAGGTACCGTTGGCGATCGCGTAGCGCGCGTCCAGCGTACTGTCGAAATTGGCCTGCATCATGCGCTGCAAGTCTTCGGCCGAAAGCTCTGAGGTGCCGCTGATCGCAACCATCGCCCGCATCCGGTCTGCATGCACATCAGTAACAACCAGCACCGGCACATCGGAAATCGTCATGGTAAAGCCCGGACCCTGCGGCTCGGCATCGGGGTCGAGAGCAAAGATGATCTTGCCCAGTCTCTCGTAGGTCATCGGTGGCTCGACTTCCTGTGCCAACGCATGGCCGGCCAACAAAACCCAAATCAAGGCAAATCGGATCATCCGTTCTCTCCACCATAGACGCGTTCAGCCTAAGCGGGGACTGATCAACTGGCCAAACACAGCTTGGTGAGCCGGTTTGGCAGACTCTCGGCAAGTGCGAACGATCTGCAAGGTTTTCCGTTCGCCCTGCGATTACGCGTCCGCACGCCCGCATTTATCTGTTCAACACGGGTCGGCGCGAGTGCCGGCCACAACTGAACACGAAAGGAACACACAATGAAATCTGTTGTACTCAGCGCCCTTGTCGCCGTCCTGCCGATGATCGCCGCACCGGCTTTTGCGGCGGATGAGATCAATGTTTCGAACGGGATCTCGGCCGGCGGTGCGCCGCTGGCTGCTCACGGGGTCGATCTGGTTGCGCTGGTCACCGACGGCAACCCGGTCGAAGGGTTCGCCACGCATTCGGCCACCTATGACGGCGCGTCATACTACTTCACCTCGGCCGAGAACCGCGAAGCTTTCGAGGCCAACCCCGAAGCATACCTGCCGCAGCACGGCGGCTTCTGCTCGTATGGTGTTTCCGTGGGCAAGAAGTTCGATGGCGATCCGGATCAGTACCTGCTGGCCGATGGCAAGCTGTACCTGTTTCTGAACGCGGCAACTCGCGCCAAGTTCCTCGAAGACGTGTCCGGCACCGCCAAGACCGCGGATGACCAGTGGGCGAATATCAAGTCGATTGCGGTCGGCGAACTGTAATCGGACTGTCGCCAAGCGCTGTCCGCGGTCTCACCTTGCCGCGGGCAGCTTTCCTTGAATAACCGCGACCGCCTTTTCCAGCGCGGCCTCGATGCTCAGGTTCGAAGTGTCCAGAATTACGGCATCGTCGGCCGGTTTCATCGGGGCCGTGCTGCGCTCGGCGTCCCGCGCGTCGCGCTCGCGGACATCGGCCAGAACCTGCGCGCGGGTTACATCCGCGCTTTTGTCTGCCAGTTCCAGATAGCGTCGCTCGGCGCGCACTTCAGGGCTGGCTGTGACGAACAGCTTCACTTCGGCCTCGGGGCAGATCACCGTGCCGATATCGCGCCCGTCCAGCACCGCGCCGCCGGCCCGCCGGGCAAAGCTGCGCTGGAAATCGACCAGAGCTGCGCGCACCTCGGGGATCACCGCCACTTTCGACGCCGCCTGCGCGATTTCGGCGGTGCGCAGGTCGCCCTGCTCCAACTCCTCGGCCGTGAGGGACCGCGCCGCCTCGACCGGGTCGGTGCCGTCCAACGTGCGTCGGCCGACCGCGCGATAGAGCAGCCCCGTATCCAGATGCGCCAGCCCGAAATGCGCAGCCACGGCCTTGGAGATCGTGCCCTTGCCCGCAGCGGCCGGGCCGTCGATGGCGACGGTAAAGCTCATGTGCGCTCGACCTTGGCACCCAGGCCCTTCATCAACGGCTCGAAGATCGGGAACGAGGTCGCGATGGGGCTGCCGTCATCGACCGAGACCGCCTGTTGCGCGCCCATGCCCATCACCATGAACGACATGGCGATGCGATGGTCCAGAAAGCTTTCGCAGGTGCCGCCGCCGGGAACACCGCCGATGCCCAGCCCGTCGACCGACCACCAGTCATCGCCCTCGTCAACCGTGACGCCGTTGGCCCGCAAGCCACGCGCCATGGCGTCGATGCGATCGCTTTCCTTGACGCGCAGTTCCTTGACGCCGCCCATCATCGTCTTACCGGTGGCGTTGGCCGCAACCACCGACAGCACCGGATATTCGTCGATCATCGAAGCCGCGCGTTCGGGCGGGACGTCGATGCCCTTCATGTCGGGCGAGTAACGCGCGCGCAGGTCGGCGACCGGCTCGCCGCCTTCCTCGCGCATATTCTCATAGGTCAGATCGGCGCCCATCTCGCGCAGCGTCGTGAACAGGCCGGCGCGCGTGGGGTTCAGGCCGATGCCCGGCACCAGAACGTCCGATCCCGGCGAGATCAGCGCCGCGCAGACCGGGAAGGCCGCGCTGGAGGGATCGCGCGGTACGGCGATCACCTGTGGTTTCAACTCAGGCCGGCCGGTCAGGGTGATGACCCGGCCTTCGTCGGTGTCCTCGACGGTGATTTCGGCGCCGAACCCTGCCAGCATCCGTTCGGAATGGTCTCGGGTGGCTTCCTTCTCGATCACCACGGTCTTGCCGGGCGCGTTCAGGCCGGCCAGCAGAACGGCGGATTTTACCTGAGCCGAGGGCACCGGCACTTCGTACCAGATCGGCACCGGATCGGCCGCGCCGACGATGGTCATGGGCAGACGCCCGCCCGAACGGCCCACGGCCTGTGCCCCGAACAGGGCCAACGGATCGGTCACCCGCGCCATCGGGCGTTTGTTCAGGCTGGCGTCGCCGGTGAAGGTCGCGCTGATCGGGCTGGTCGCCATCGCGCCCATGATCAGGCGCACGCCCGTGCCCGAGTTGCCGCAGTCGATCACATGATCCGGCTCGGCAAAACCGCCCACGCCGACGCCATGCACCGTCCATTCGCCATTCCCGTGCGAGATCACCTCGGCCCCGAAGGCGCGCATCGCCTTGGCGGTGTCCAGAACGTCTTCGCCTTCCAGCAGGCCCGAGATACGGGTCTCGCCCACGGCCATCGCCCCAAGGATCAGAGAGCGGTGCGAAATCGACTTGTCGCCCGGCACTTCGGCTGTGCCGGTCAGCGGGCCGCAGGGATGCGAGGTCATCGGGATGGGCGTGCCGTGTCCGGACATGAGGGCTCCTTTTGCGCTATCGGTGCCCCTGCCGATTAGCGAATTGGCGCCGCAGCGTCCAGCCGCAATCACCCGTTGCGGCGGAAGGTCAGGTAGTGCGGCTTGCGGCCTTCACGCAGGGCCTTCTGCTCGTAGCGGGTAGAAATCCAGTCGTCCCACGGCTTGCGCCAATCCTCGGGGCCCTCGGCCAGCCATTCGAAACCGGCGCGGGGCACCTCCTCGAGCGTCTGGCGGACATAGTCCGGGATGTCGGTCGCCACGCGGAAAATCGCGCCGGGTTTCAGCACACGCGCCAGCGGGTCCAGATGCTCGGGCGTCACGAAGCGGCGGCGGTGGTGCCGCTTTTTGGGCCACGGATCGGGATAGAGCAGAAACGCGCGCGAGATACTGGCATCGGGCAGCACGTCGAACAGGTCGCGCACATCGCCGGGATGTACCGCCAGGTTGGTCACTTCGGCCCGGCGGATCTTGCCCAACAGCATGGCCACGCCGTTGATGAACGGCTCGGCCCCTATGATGCCGATATCGGGGTTCTGCTGCGCCTGATGCACCAGATGCTCACCACCGCCGAACCCGACCTCAAGCCATACCGGCTTGCCGCCGAACAGCGGGTCCAGGTCGATCGGGGTGCGGTCGGGGTTGCTGTCCCAATCCACCGCGCCCGGCGACAGGGCGGCCAGGTCCTCGGACAGATAGGTCTTTTGGCTGGGCTTCAGGGTCTTGCCCTTGAAGCGGCCATAGAAGTTTCTGCGGGGGCGTTCGGGTGACTGGGTGCTCATGCCGGTGCCCTTACTGCGGTGGGGTTTGCGTTGCAAGGGGAGGGCCGTGCCGGAGGGGCGACCTTCGAAACGAAAAAGGCGCGCCACATCGGACGCGCCTTGCCGTGTTTGATTTCCCGGTGCTGGCTCAGACAGCCTTTTTCAAGGCCTCAACCAGATCGGTCCGTTCCCAGCTGAAGCCGCCGTCCGCATCCGGCTCGCGCCCGAAGTGCCCATAGGCCGCCGTGCGCTGGTAGATCGGCTTGTTCAGTTGCAGGTGTTCGCGGATGCCGCGCGGGGTCAGGTCCATCACCTGTCCGACCGCCTTCTCGATCTCGGCGTCGGCAACCTGTCCGGTGCCGTGGGTGTCAGCGTAGATCGAAAGCGGCTTGGAAACGCCGATCGCATAGCTCAGCTGGATCGTGCAACGCTCGGCCATGCCGGCGGCCACGACGTTCTTCGCCAGATACCGCGCGGCATAGGCCGCCGACCGGTCGACCTTGGTCGGGTCCTTGCCCGAGAACGCCCCGCCGCCGTGCGGGGCCGCACCGCCATATGTGTCGACGATGATCTTGCGCCCGGTCAGACCAGCATCCCCGTCAGGGCCGCCGATGACGAACTTGCCGGTAGGGTTCACATGCCATTCCGTCTGGTCGCTCAGCCAGCCATCGGGCAGAGATTCGCGGATGTAGGGCTCGACGATCTGGCGAATATCGTCCGAGGTCAGCGCCTCATCCAGATGCTGGGTAGACAGCACGACCGAACTGACACCGACTGGCCGCCCGTCACGATAGATCACCGACAGCTGCGATTTGGCATCGGGACCCAGAGCGGGCTCAGACCCGCTCTTGCGCACCTCAGCCAGACGGCGCAGGATGGCGTGTGCATATTGGATCGGAGCCGGCATCAGGGCTGGGGTTTCGGTAGTGGCATATCCAAACATGATGCCCTGGTCACCGGCGCCTTCATCCTTGTCAGCAGACGCATCGACCCCTTGGGCGATGTGCGCGGACTGTTCGTGCAGCAGGTTCGTCACCTCGACCGTTTCGTGGTGGAACTTGTCCTGCTCGTATCCGATGTCCTTTATGCAAGCGCGGGCGATCTCTTCGATCTTGCCCATGTAGTCGTGCAGTTTTTCCTGATCCGACAGACCGACCTCGCCGCCGATGACCACCCGATCAGTGGTGGCAAATGTTTCGCACGCGACACGCGCTTCGGGCTCTTCATTCAGAAAGGCATCCAGGACCGCATCTGAAATTCGGTCGCACACCTTGTCGGGATGCCCTTCGGAAACGGATTCCGAAGTGAAAATGTAGTTCTGTCGGGACATGAAAGCGCTCCATTAAGATTTCCCCGTCACGCCAGGAAGCCGTTGTGACAGGCATTCGACGGGATACGCCCGAAGAAACAGGGGGTCAATCGATAATTATGCCCTGCCAAACCGAACGTTGCGCCCAAACAGCAGCAGAAGCACCAACAATAGCCCAAGCGTCGGCCCGTCGCCGGTTCGCGCATACAGTGTCGGAGGCAATGGCGCCGGAAGGTTAGCATCCACGAAACCCGCCTGACCCAAAGGCAGGGAGGCGATTACGTTGCCATAGGGATCGACCATCGCCGAAACACCGGTATTTGCCGACCGCGCCAGCGGCAGACCCTGTTCGATGGCCCGCATCCTTGCCTGCGCCAGATGCTGGAATGGTCCTGTACGGGTCCCGAACCAGGCATCATTGGTTATCTGCAGAAGGAAATCCGGACGCTGCGGCGCCGCCGAAACATCCTGCGGAAAGATCGCCTCGTAGCAGATCAGCGGCAGCGCCAGACCCAGCTTGCCGGCGTTCAACATCGCCGCTCCGGGCCCGGCGCTGAAGCCGCTTCCCGTGGTCGCGGCCATACCGTGTATTCCGAACCTGTCCATCAGATCGCCAAGGGGAACATACTCGCCGAAGGGCACCAGATGATGCTTGTCGTACAGGCCGGTCTGACGCCCCTGCTCGTCCAGGTAGATCATCGAGTTGTAGATGCGCGGCCCGTCTCCGCGTTGGATACCGAGGATGACGGGCGTTCCCTGAGCGGCATCGGCAATCGCTTCCAGATAGGGACCCGCACTGCCCAGCCACGCCGGAACCGACGTCTCGGGCCATACGATCAAGTCCGGACGGGGTTCGGCGGCAGTGAATTCAATCTGTCGAGCAAAAAACAGCGGGGCAAAAGAAGGGTCCCATTTCTGCTCTTGCGGCGCGTTGGGCTGGACCAGACGAACGATGTGACCGGTCTCTGCAACCCTCGGGCGGTTGCTGGCCTGAACCAGCGCCAAACCGGCAAAGATGACAACTGCAACGACGGGCCAAAGTAAAGCCTTGCCGTTGCGAGGACCGGCGACGGCAGCGCCCAACGGCAGGGCAAGCAAAAAGGTCGCGGTCCCAAGGCCATATGGACCAACCCATGCCAGGAGTTGCCCGGCCGGGGCATCCACCCAAATCTGTGCCAATCCCGCCCAGGGAAACCCGGTCAGAACGTAGCCCCGCGCCATTTCAACCAGCGACAGGGTCAGGGCCAGAACGATGACCTGCCGCGGCCCCACCTCTCGGGTTCCGCGCGCGAGCCAGAAAGCAAACGCCCAGAACAGGGCCAAGCCAGCAGCCATGAACACAAGCGCAAAAGGGGCCATCCAGGCATAACGCTCAGCGTCGATCTGAAAGGGCTCGATGATCCAGCTCAGGGCATTGGCGAAGTAACCGGTTGCAAAAGCCCAGCCCACCCATGCCGCGCGAGCGCGCGTGGAACTGGCCAGAAACAACGGCGCGACGGATGCAAGCGCAATGCAGGTGATTATCCAATAGCCATACGGCGCCAAGCCAAAGGCCGCCAACGCGCCGAGTATCGCGGCCAGTACCACGCGCAGCCAATGCGGCCACCGCAAGGCAGGATTCATGCAGCCATATCCGGCAGCATCACCCGCAGGCGCTTGATGCGCCGCGGATCCGCGTCGATAACCTCGAACTCGGGGCCTTCGGGGTGCAAAACCACCTCGCCGCGAGCTGGAACCCGCCCAGAAAGCATGAAGACCAGCCCGCCCAGGGTCTCGATCTCTTCCTCGTCCACATCCTCGTGGCTGGTCAGCGACCGGCCGATTTCGGCCTCGAAGTCCTCAAGCGGCGCCTTGGCCTGAACGATATAGCACCCGGGCTTTTCTTGCACCCACAGCTGATTTTCGTCGGCGTCATGCTCATCGGCGATTTCGCCGACGACCTGTTCGATCAGATCTTCGATCGTGACAAGCCCGTCGACGCCACCATATTCATCGATCACCAACGCCATGTGGCGACGCTCGGTCTGCATCTTGGTCAGCAAAACACCGATCGGCATCGAAGGTGGAACGAACAGCAGCGGGCGGAGCATCGAGATCAGATCGAATTCCGCCGACCCACCGTTGAACCCATGCGTCAGGGCAAAATCCTTGAGGTGAACAAAGCCCAGCGGCGTGTCCAGCGTCCCCTCGTAGACCGGTATTCGGGACAGACCGCTATCCCGGAAGACCTGGGCCAGTTCCTCTTTGGTGATGGTCGAAGGCACTGACACAATATCGGCGGAAGGAATTGCCACATCCTCGACCCGCATGCGCCGCAGATTGATCATGCCGCGTGGCTGAGGGGACACGGCCTCATTCCCGTTCACGACGACTTCGGCGTCATCCTCGGCGGAAGAAAAAGCATCAAGAATACGAGAGAAAAGCCCGCTTTTCTCTTTGGTTTCATCGCTGCTCTGCGAGTGCGCGCTCTGCGCCGCTCCAGAACTGCCGTCAATATCGCCCATTTTCCTGTTCCAATAGATCGGGCACCAAGGCCCACATTACCCATTATATGGGTCATCAATACCCATTTTGCCAAGTATCTCGACCTCGGCACGTTCCATCAAAGTGGCGTCAAGGTCACGAATGTGATCATAACCCAGCAAATGCAACACTCCGTGAACCAGCAAATGGGTCACATGGTCATCCATGGGTTTCCCGGCCTCCTGAGCCTCGCGCCAGCAAGTGTCATACGAGATCGCGATGTCACCAAGCGCGATGTCACCCGTGAAATCCGGCTGGGGCACCAGCGGTGTGCCACCGGGCTGATCCGCAGCAAGGTCCTCAGCGGGCCAGCTCAGCACATTCGTCGGCGCAGGTTTTTCACGAAATTCAGCGTTCAACTCGGCAATCCGGGCGTCGTCGCAGCCCAGAACGCTGACTTCGCACAAATCGGCATCCACACCGCAATGCGCCAGCGTCGCGGCCACGGCCCTGCGCGCCAACGGCTCAAGACCCTGCCAGCGCGGGTCTTCGATCGTGATTTCCAAGTTCATCTCGTGACGCTCCGAGGCCGATTTGCCCAGGTCCGACGGTTCAACCCGTTTCCCGGCCCGAGTCGGCCTCATACGCCTCGATGATCGCTGCGACAAGCGGATGGCGCACCACGTCCTTGGATGTGAAGTAGTTGAAGCTGATATTCGGGATCGTCTTCAGCAGCCGCTCGGCATCCGCAAGCCCCGAAGCCACGCCGCGCGGCAGATCCACCTGCGATCGGTCGCCGGTGATCACCATCCGGCTACCCTCGCCCAAGCGCGTCAGGAACATCTTCATCTGCATCGTCGTGGCGTTCTGGGCCTCGTCCAATACAACGAAGGCGTTGGCCAGTGTCCGCCCGCGCATGAACGCCAGCGGGGCGATTTCGATCCGCTTCTCCTCGATCAGCTTGGCCAATTGCTTGCCTGGCAGAAAGTCATTCAACGCGTCGTATAGCGGCTGCATATACGGATCGACCTTGTCCTTCATGTCACCAGGCAGGTAACCCAGCTTTTCGCCGGCTTCGACGGCTGGGCGGCTGAGGATGATTCGATCCACGTGTCCGCCGATGAACATCGACACACCCACGGCCACGGCAAGGTAGGTCTTGCCCGTTCCCGCCGGGCCGATGCCAAAGGCGAGTTCGTTGTTGAACAGCGACTGCACATAAGCCTTTTGCGCGTCAGTACGGGGTTCGACCAGCTTTTTGCGGGTCTTGATTTCGACAGTTCCCCCCTTGAACATTTCAAGCTGGTCGCCATCACGCGAGCCGGTTCCGGCCTCGGAATTGCCCATCCGCAATTCGCGATCAACGTCAGCAGCTTCGACGTCGCGCCCGCCTTCCAGCCGGGTGTAGAGAGCCTGCAAAACCTCGATCGCCTGCTTCTGAAGCTCGTCTTCGCCCATGACGACCAGTTGGTTGCCGCGGCGCACGATCTGAACGGACAGTTTCCGCTCGATCTCGGCCAGATTGCGGTCGTATTCGCCGCAAAGATCAATCAACAATCGGTTGTCAGGGAATTCAACAAACGCCTCGTTCGCGGGCATTTCATCTTGCGGTGGGGTAAGGGCACCGATGGCCAATCCGTTCTCCTGTCTTGGCGTTGTCACCCCAAGCGTAGACAACAAGAGTCGGTCGGCGCAAGCCACAGATTCAAAAAATCTGAGCAACTGATCGCAAATCGGTCAGGCGGAAAGGAATTCACGGCCCGGCGCAATGAAATCTCAGGCCGGAATCCGCCCTTGGGATCAGAACTTGTAGTTCAACCCGACGCGAATCCCCTGGTAGCTGGGCGTGGATTTGGTCGAGAACCCCGAGCCAAAATCGACGACCCTCGACTGGAACTGCACATATTCGAATTCGCCGGTGACGGACCAATTGTCGTTCAATTGATGCTCGGCCCCGATGCTTGCAACGAATCCGTTGCGTCGGTCATCGCTTGCGAAAGGCTGAGTGGTGCCGCCGCTGGACAGGCTGTTGGTCGTTTCAATTTCACCCTGAACGAACCCGACGGTAACGAAATACAGAACCGAACCGCTGGGGTTGGTCAGCCCGTTCTTGAACCGCAACGACAGCACATCCGATATCTCAGAACCGCCCTGAACGGTCGTGGTGCCTATCTGCGTGGTGACACTGTCATCCAGCGAAGCGAAATCGTACCCGATCTCGAACCCGTAGACGTAATCGCGCCCGCCACGCGCAGGCAGAACACCGCGCCAACCGCCCCGTATTCCGCCATAGGCACCGCTCAGGTCAAGTTTGCCGATAGGAAAGGTGCCCGCATTGGTAGCGAGCCCGAACTGGTCTGTTCCGCCTGATCCATACCCGGTGCTGAACCCCAGATAGAAGGCGCTGACGTCTTTGGAATAGCGCTCCGGCCCCAACACGACCGGATCGGAAACGGCGCCGTCCAAATCCCCCGCATGAGTGGGAATACCTGCGCTGGCGGCCAGCAATAGGCCGGCCAGAACACGGCCCACCCCTGTTTGTCGAATACCTGCCTGACGTGTCACTCGTACCCTCCATTGCGGTGCCCGGACGACCCGAAGCCCCGCCGATGTAAAGCCCGAAGGCCACCTGAAACACGGCCCCGAGAAATCTGGCTATTCTCCGACCATAGTTCCAAGCGATAAATCAAGGGTAAATTTTGGAAACAAACGCCACGAATGTTGCGTGAGCGGTGAAACGCAGCCCTGTCACAGCACCTCGCCGGCCAGTGAATTGGCGCCCGAGGCCGTGATCCGGACGTTGCGAAGATCTCCCGCCGAAAGATCGGCTCCGGAAACGTGGACAGCATGCAGATACTCGGACTTGCCAACCATCTGTCCGGCCAGACGCCCGGGTTTCTCAAACAGAACCCGGACTGTCCGACCAACCATCGCATCCTGGATCTCGCGCTGGTGCCGGGTGATCAAAGCCTGTAAGCGTTGCAGACGGTCGTCAGCTTCCTGCGGATCGACCTGCGGACGCTCGGCCGCGGGCGTGCCTGGCCGTGTCGAATACTTGAAGGAATACGCATAGCCATAGCGGACCTGCTCGACCAGGTCCAACGTGGCTTGGAAATCCTCTTCGGTCTCTTCGGGGAAGCCCACGATGAAATCACCCGACATCAGGATATCGGGGCGCGCCTCGCGGATCCGCTCGATCAGACGCAGATAGCTTTCGGCGGTGTGACTACGGTTCATCCGCTTGAGGATCTTGTCCGACCCCGACTGCACCGGCAGGTGCAGATAGGGCATCAGCTTTTCGCAGGTGCCATGCGCCTCGATTAGGTCGTCGGTCATGTCGTTGGGATGCGAGGTGGTGAAGCGGATGCGTTCCAGCCCGTCGATCTTGTTCAACTCCCAGATCAGCCCGGCCAGGGTCATGTCGCCATCGGGTCCGGCCCCGTGATAAGCGTTGACGTTCTGGCCAAGGAGCGTGATCTCGCGCACGCCGCGCTCGACCAGGTCCTGCGCCTCGCGCAGGATACGATCGGCGGGGCGGCTGACCTCGGCCCCACGGGTGTAGGGCACGACGCAGAAGGCGCAGAATTTGTCACAACCTTCCTGCACGGTCAGAAACGCCGTCGGGCCGCGTTTGGCCTTGGGACGGTCCTTGAGCTTCTCGAACTTGTCCTCTTCGGGGAAATCGGTGTCCAGCGCCTTTTCGCCGGCACGCGCCTTGGCTTCCAGTTCGGGCAGGCGGTGATAGCTCTGCGGGCCTACAACCAGATCGACCAGCGGCTGCCGGCGCATGATCTCTTCGCCCTCGGCCTGCGCCACACAACCGGCCACGCCGATCTTCAGATCGGGCTTTTCGGCCTTCAACCCCTTGAAGCGGCCCAGTTCGGAATACACCTTCTCGGCCGCTTTTTCGCGGATGTGGCAGGTGTTCAACAGGATCATGTCCGCATCTTCGGGCGACTGCGTTTCCACATAGCCCTGCCCGCCCAACGCCTCGGACATGCGTTCGCTGTCATAGACGTTCATCTGACAGCCATAGGTCTTGATATACAGCTTTTTCGGTTCGGACATGGGCTGGGCCTTTTGCGTTCGCTGGACCGGCGTCGTCTATACGCATCGAACGCCGCTTGCAATGCTGGCGCAATTACCCGAATTTGACGGATATTTCCAGCAAGGCAGGCTACACGCGGGCAATGAAATACGAATCCCTCGACCACTTTCTGAAATCGGGCCGGGCAGCGTTGACCAAGGGGCCGGTCGCATTGGTTTTTGCCGAAGACGATGTCGAGCTTGATGGGACCTTGCGCCATCACTTGGACTTGGGGTTCAAATCCGTGATCGTATTTGCACCGGCCCAGTTTTCGATCCTGCCTGAAATCCTGGACCGGGTGCACCGGGTCACGATGCGCTGCTCGCCCAGAAACGTGGTGTTCGACACCATAAACCGCGTCATTCAGGCGGCGCCAAACATCTGGCTGTTCTACTGCTACAACTCGGAATACCTGTTCTTTCCGTTCTGTGAAACGCGCACAGTCGCAGAGATGCTGGCCTTTCACGCCGAGGAGCGGCGCGACGCGATGCTCTGCCACGTGATCGACATCTACGCCGACGACCTGTCCGCCTATCCCAACGGTGTGGCCCCGGATCATGCGATGCTGGACAGCACTGGATATTATGCTCATTCCCGGCACGACCGATCGGGACAACCGCTGGAGCGTCAATTGGATATGTCGGGTGGCCTGCGTTGGCGGTTCGAGGATCACATCCCGTATGAACGGCGCCGGATCGACCGGATCGCGCTGTTCAAAAGCTGCAAGGGTCTGACCCTCCAACCCGATCACACCTTTAACGAGCCCGAGTACAACACCTATGCCTGTCCCTGGCATCACAACCTGACGGCCGCAATCTGTTCGTTCCGCGCCGCCAAAGCGCTGAAAAGCAACGCGGGATCGACCTTTGATATTCCCAGTTTCCGCTGCCCGTCCTCGGTTCCTTTCCAATGGAACTCGCACCAGTTGCTGGACCTTGGCCTGATGGAACCTGGCCAGTGGTTCTGAGCGGGCCGGAACGGCTCAGCGATTGAGCAGAACCGGGAACCAGTCCTCGCGCAACCGTTGTCCAGCCCGCATGTCATGCCCCGGAAACGGCGGCGACGTCCGGCCCGGACGCTCGACATACCGGGCGTCATCCCCGACCAGCCGCAGCGAGAAGGCGCGGCGCCGGCTGTTCGACTGGTTTCCTCGGGCACCATGCAGGGTTCGAAAGTTGAAGGCGACCGCATCGCCGGGTTCCATGTCGAACTCAACGATCCGCATCCCTTCGGCCTCGGGGTCTGGTACCGCGATGTACTGGCCCTCGTCAGGAAAGAAACCCTCCTCCGAAACCCAGCGCGTCGGCAACACTTCCTTTTCCCACAGGTGAGACCCCGCCACGCACCGCAGAGTCGCCTGCGTCACCGGGTCGAGCGGCGACCAGAAGCTTATCGTCTGACGCCCTTCCACAAAGTAATAGGGCCCATCCTGATGCCACGGCGTGGCCATCGAGGTGCCGGGCTCCTTTACCAGAACGTGGTCATGGAAAATCTGGACCGAACGGGACTCCATCAGGTCGGCAGCGACCTCGGCAACCGGAGAGGCTTGAATGACCTGCCGAAACTCGGGGATGCGAGACCAGTTGCAGTAGTCGTCAAAGAAACGGCCGGTTTCGCCTTCTTTCTTGTTTTCCGACGCATATGGCCCGGGATCAGCCATGTTGCGAGCCACCCCTTCTCGCAAGGCATCGACGTGATCGGCGAACAGGCCCTTGACCAGAACAACCCCGTCATTGCGATAGGTTTCGATCATCTCCGGTGAAACAAGAGGGTGTGGCATTTCGGTCTCCGTCATTTGCTGAGGCCGATTTGCACATGTCCGGCACCCCTGTTCAAATCATATCTTTCAAAATAAGCATTAACTCCATGTTATATATCACCTTGCGCCAATACGAATATGTTTGCGCCATTGGGCGACACGGAAGCCTGTCCGCCGCGGCACAGCACCTGAACGTTTCGCAACCTGCGCTTTCAAACGCGCTGACCCGGGTCGAAGAACACCTGGGCCATCCGCTGTTCTCGCGCCGACGCGGCGCGGCAATGTCGCTGACGCCTCAGGGGCGCAAGTTCATCGACAAGGCCGAAGCCTTGCTGACGAGCGCTGCCCGGATCGAAGAGGCGAAAGCCCTGGTTACCGGAACAAGCCGTTTGAAGTTGGGTTGTTTTGTAGATCTTGCACCGTTCCTGCTGGCGCGGGCAATGCAAACGATCAGGGACACCCTTCCCGATATCGTTCTGACCAACGGTGTTGACACTTTCGAAGGCTTGATCAGCGGATTGACCGACGGCCGTTTCGATCTGGCGCTCACCTATGATCTGGGCCTCGATGCCGGTTTCTCACGCCACAAGCTGCTGGACAGTAGGCCAAACGCGCTGGTCAGTCCCGCGCACCCTTTGGTCGGGCAAGGCAGCGTTTCACTTGCCGAGCTTGAGCAATACCCGCTCATACTGTCCAAAGAAGGTCTGTCAGCGCAGCATGTCCTGGGCTTGTTCCGGCGTCATGGGCTGCACCCCAGCGTGTCCTACCGCGCGGAATCGCTCGAGATCCAACGCAGTCTTGCGGCCCATGGCGAAGGGGTGGGCATCAGCTATGCCAGCCCGCAAAACGGCCTCAGCTATGATCGGATGCGGCTGCTGAGCCTGCCGATCAGCGACCCCGATGCCACCGAGGCCGTGATTCTGGCTCGTCACGGCACCGGCCCTGCGGACACGACAATCGCTGCTGCTGAACAGGCTCTGGTTAGGTCGCTTGGGAAACTGTGATCAGCGCTTTTTGCGCAGCCGGATGACAACGTCCACCGACGCGATCTCGACCCCGGCCGGCGCTTCGGGCAGACGCTGGATAACCAGTTGCTCGGACGGCGCATCGCTCAGGCGGCCCTCGTCCTCCCAGAAGAAATGCGGGTGGTCATGGGTGTTGGTGTCGAAATAGCTTTTTGAGCCGTCCACGGTGATTTCCTGCAGAACGCCGGCATCGCAGAAGGCGCGCAGGGTATTGTAGACCGTTGCAAGGGAAACAGCATCGCCCTTGTTCTTGGCCGACTCGAACAGGCTTTCGGCGGTGACATGTCGGTGACGGCCATCGCCCACCAGCAATTCGGCCAAGGCAACACGCTGGCGCGTCGGGCGCAGCCCGGCGTCAACCAACCAGTTCGTAGCGATGTCCCGGCTTTGAGCTGTCATGAAACCATTACCCAATTTCCCCTGCCCCAATATATAAGTGCCGACCACCACCAATTTCAAATGAAATTCATTCGCAACCAACGGCTCCGGCGGGCCGGATGTGTTCGGGTGGTCTTGCAGGACCTTGCAAACGGGTGATAGACGAGGCCAGATTGAATAAACAGACCCCTGGCAGGAGACGCGGCAGAATGGCCCAATTCCCAAGCAGCTTTGACAAGGACGACCTGCTGAAATGCGCCCGCGGCGAACTCTTCGGCCCCGGAAATGCTCAGCTTCCGGCTCCCCCGATGCTGATGATGGACCGCATCACCGACATTTCAGGCGACGGCGGCGCGCACGGCAAGGGGCATGTCGTGGCCGAATTCGACATCACACCGGACCTTTGGTTCTTCGATTGCCACTTTCCCGGAAACCCGATCATGCCGGGTTGTCTGGGTCTTGACGGACTGTGGCAGCTAACCGGTTTCAACCTCGGCTGGCGTGGCTGGCAGGGTCGCGGCTATGCGCTGGGTGTGGGCGAAGTGAAACTGACAGGCATGGTGCGCCCTGACCGCAAGATGTTGACCTACTACGTGGACTTCACCAAGGCAGTCCAGACCCGCCGCCTGACCATGGGTGTGGCGGATGGCCGGGTCGAAGCGGATGGCGAAGTCATCTATCAGGTCAAGGACATGAAGGTTGCATTGTCGGAAAGCTGAACCCAGCTGACTGACAGTCAACAGGGAATGGAACACAGGAGAACGCAAATGCGTCGCGTCGTCGTCACCGGTTTGGGGGTTGTCTCTTCCATCGGGAACAATGCCGAAGAGGTTCTGGCCTCGCTCAAGGCGGGTAAGTCCGGCATCGAGGCCAGCGAGCAGATGGTCGAGCACGGCTTCCGCAGTCAGGTTGCAGGGACGCTCAAGATCGATGTGTCGGAACAGGTCGACAAGCGCACTTTGCGGTTCATGGGACCAGGCGCCGCGTATGCCCACATCGCGATGAGCCAGGCAATCTCTGACGCGGGGCTGAGCGAAGATCAGGTCGTCAATCCGCGTACCGGTCTTGTTGCCGGGTCCGGTGGACCGTCCACCAGTGCCATGCTGACCGCACACCAGACTGTTCTGAAAACCGGCGCAACCAAGCGCATCGGACCGTTTGCCGTTCCGAAATGCATGTGCTCGACGATCTCGGCCAACCTGGCGACTGCGTTCAAGATCAAAGGCATCAACTACTCGATCACCTCGGCCTGTTCGACGTCGTTGCATTGCATCGGAAACGCGGCCGAGCAGATCATGCTGGGCAAACAGGACGTGATGTTCGCCGGTGGCGGCGAAGAACTGGACTGGACCTTGTCCTGCCTGTTCGATGCGATGGGCGCGATGTCGTCGAAATACAACGACACCCCCGAAAAAGCCTCGCGCGCGTTCGATCAGAACCGCGACGGATTCGTGATCTCGGGCGGCGGCGGCATCGTCGTTCTGGAAGAGCTGGAACATGCTCTGGCCCGGGGCGCGAAGATCTATGCCGAAGTGACGGGCTATGCCGCAACCTCGGACGGGCACGACATGGTCGCGCCCTCGGGAGAAGGTGGAGAGCGCGCGATGCGCCTGGCTTTGTCCACCCTGCCCGAAGGCCGCAAGGTCGGCTACATCAACGCGCACGGGACCTCGACACCGGTCGGGGATGTGGGCGAAGTCGAAGCCGTCCGCCGGATTTTCGGCGAGGGCAATGTGCCGCCGATCTCCTCAACCAAGTCGATGACCGGCCACGCTCAGGGTGCTGCCGGCGCGCTCGAGGCGATTTTCTGCCTCTTGATGCTGCAGCATGATTTCATTGCGCCGTCGATCAATGTCGACACGCTGGCCGAAGGCATCCAGCCCGGCGAAATTGCTACTGAGGTTGTTGAAAACGCAGGTTTGGACAGTGTCATGACCAACAGCTTCGGCTTTGGTGGCACCAACGGTTCCATGATTCTGTCCAAGTATAACGGGTGATTATGATGTCGGATTCTATGAAGGGTAAGCGCGGGCTGATCATGGGCGTCGCCAATGATCGGTCGATCGCCTGGGGCATTGCCAAGGCCATGCACGAGGCAGGCGCCGAACTGGCATTCACCTACCAGGGCGAGGCTTTCGGAAGACGGCTGGAACCGCTTGCACAGAGCTTGGGCAGCGACTTCATGGTCGATGCGGACGTGACCGATGACGCTTCGCTCGACCGGGCCTTCGACGAACTGGCAGCCCGTTGGCCAACGATTGATTTCCTCGTCCACGCCATCGCCTATTCGGATAAGGCCGAGCTGACCGGGCGGTTCCTCAACACCACGCGGGCGAATTTCAAGCACTCGCTGGATGTCTCGGCCTATTCATTCATCGAAGTGGCCCGTCGCGCCTATCCGATGATGAAAGAAAACGGCGGGACGCTGCTCACCCTGACCTATCAGGGTTCGAACAAGGTCGTGCCGAACTACAATGTCATGGGTGTCGCAAAGGCTGCACTGGAATCGGCGACGCGCTATCTTGCAAACGATCTGGGCCCCGACGGGATCCGGGTCAACGCCATCTCGCCCGGACCTATGAAAACCCTGGCCGGCGCGGCCATCGGGGGGGCTCGCAAGACCTACAAGTTCTGCGACCAGAACGCCCCGCTGCGATCGAATGCTACGCTCGAAGCGGTTGGCGGAACGGCCGTTTACCTTGCGTCGGACGCAGGGGCCTGCACCACCGGTGAAATCATTCGCGTAGACGGCGGTTTCCACATCTTGGGAATGCCTCAGCCCGACTTCATGTGACGCGATCTTTCCCTGTCGTTGCCAAGATTTTACCAAACTTCCGCGGCAGGGATATCACATGAGCAAACTAGACCGGATAATCGCGACCAATTCGCGTGCATCTCACTCTCGTCGCAAGACCGGAGTGCTCAGCAGCCGCGCGCGTACGCTGCTGCTGACCCTGACGACATTGTTGGTATTGTGGATCTTCTATACCCAACCGCAGCTTCGTGAGGCGGTTGGGTCATTGTTGGGCGGCTGAACGCGCGCTGATCAGTTGATCGAAACGACCTCGATGTCGAAGATCAGATCCTGGCCCGCCAGCGGGTGGTTTGCGTCCAGGGTCACGGTTTCTTCGTTGGCGTCCACCACCGTCACAGGCAGCGCCTGACCATCGGGGGTCTGCATCTGTAGCTGGGTGCCGGGGTCCAGCGGGATGTCGTCCGGGATGCCTTCGCGCGGGACGTCCTGGCGCATAGCGGGATTGATCGGCCCATAGGCGTCCTGACAATCCACTTCGACCCGCTTCTTCTCGCCGATTTCCATACCCGGCAGAGCGGCGTCCAGACCGGGAATGATCTGGCCGGACCCCACGGCGAACTCAAGCGGATCGCGTCCTTCCGAGCTGTCGAAAACGTTGCCGTCCCGCAAAGTTCCAGTGTAGTGAATGCGAACTGTGTCGCCTTGTTTGATTGCGGTCATGACTGTCTCCGACCTGAGTTTGGAATGAGCGGTCCAACCTAGAGACTGACCCGGCAATGTAAACCCTTTTACGCTTTAACCCGCGCATGGCCTGTGCCAACCTGCCCCGAAAGATGGGGAGAGGCAGATGGCGATCACAACCTGCGTTTTCGATGCGTATGGAACCCTTTTCGACGTGGCCGCAGCCGCACGTCAGGCGGCCGCCGAACCGGGCCAGGATGCGCTGCGTGACAAGTGGCCTGAACTGGCCAACCACTGGCGGTTGAAGCAGCTGCAATACACGTGGCTGCGTGCTGTGGCGGACGCACATGCCGATTTCTGGGACGTAACGCAGGATGGCCTGGACTGGGCGCTCGAGGCGACAGGCTTGCAGAGGGACCCAGCGCTGCGGCAGAGACTGCTGGACCTGTATTGGGAACTGCAGGCCTATCCCGAGGTTCCCGCCATGCTGAAGGCGCTCAAGGATGGCGGGATGCAGACCGCGATCCTGTCCAACGGATCGCCGCCCATGCTGGAAGGCGCGGTCAGATCTGCGGGTATCGGCGGCGTATTGGACGACATTCTGTCAGTCGAAAGCGTCGGCGTCTTCAAACCGCATGCACGGGTCTATGATCTTGTGTGCGACCGTTTCGGGTGCGAACGATCGAACGTTCTGTTCGTCAGCTCGAATGGTTGGGACGCCGCCGGAGCCAGCGGATACGGGTTCGTTACGGCCTGGGTCAACCGCGCCGGCGAGCCGATGGACCGATTGCCGTGGACCCCGGCGCATGTCCTCTCCGACCTGACCTCGATTCCGGAACTGGCAGGCGTTTGATGCCACAATTCACGACGTCTGACGGTCTGCGCCTGGCCTACGAAGATACAGGCAGCGGCAAGCCACTGCTGTGCCTTGCCGGCCTGACCAGAAACAGCCGGGATTTTTCCTTCTTCGCGCCGCACGCCAACGGACTGCGTGTCATTACGATGGACTATCGGGGGCGCGGCGACTCGGATTTTGATCCGGATTATCGCAACTATTCCGTTCCGCGCGAGGCACAGGACGTGATCGAGTTGCTGGATCACCTCAAGCTAGATCGGGTCAGCATCCTTGGCACCTCGCGTGGCGGGTTGATTGCCATGACCCTCGCCGCAATTCGCCCCGAACGTCTGAGTGCCGTCATTCTGAATGATGTGGGCCCCGAAATCGAACCGTCGGCCATCGGGCGCATTATGGATTATGTCGGCAAGGCTCCTGCCGCAACAACGCTGGAACAGACCGCTTTTGCGCTGAAACAGGCAATGGACCCGCAGTTTCCGGGCGTATCGATTGAAACCTGGAGAAGGCAGGCCGAATTCCAATACGAAGAAACCGGCACCGGCCTACGGTTGCGCTATGACCCCGCATTGAGAACCGCGTTGAAAGAACAGATTGCAGCGGGCCCGCGCGCTGATTTGTGGCCATTGTTCGAAGCCCTGAACCCGCTTCCCACCGGAGTGATCCGTGGAGCGAACTCGGACTTGCTGAGCGCCGAGACCCTTGCAGAGATGCACCGGCGTCACGCGGGGCTGATTTCGGCTGAAGTGCCCGACCGGGGCCATGTTCCATTTCTGGACGAACCGCAGTCCATTACCGTCATTCGCAAAGTACTGGATTTGATATGAGCACAATTGACCTGATCGAAGCCGCTGCCGTGCGCCTGCAAGGGCACGCGCGCGAAACCCCGATCCTCACATCGCCGTTTCTGGACGACCTTGCCGGGCGGAGCGTTCTGGTCAAGCCCGAGTGTCTTCAACACACTGGAAGCTTCAAGTTTCGCGGCGCGTGGTCTGCGATTTCCGCCCTGGATTCCGAGGCTCGCAAACGCGGGGTGATCGCGTATTCATCAGGCAACCATGCGCAGGGCGTGGCGCATGCCGCTACGCTTCATGGTGTTCAGTCCGTCATCATCATGCCATCCGACGCACCGGCTCTGAAAATCAAAAACACTCGCGCGTTGGGCGCCGAGGTCATCCTATATGATCGCGCCAATGAAAGCCGCGAAGAGATCGGCGAGGCGTTGTCCCGGGAGCGCGGTCTTACGTTGATCCGCCCGTATGACGAACCGCAGGTGATCGCCGGTCAGGGCACCGTCGGCCTCGAGGTGGCGCGGCAGGCGCGCGATCTCGGTGTGACCGACGCCGATGTTCTGGTATGCTGTGGTGGCGGTGGACTGACCTCAGGCGTGGCACTTGCCCTGGAAAAACATGCGCCGGGTCTCAGGGCGCGCCCCTGCGAACCCGAAGGATTCGACGATGTCAAAAGATCCCTGGCCTCGGGGTCCGTTCAGACCAACAACGCAGCCGCAGGCAATATCTGCGACGCGATCCTGACACCGCGGCCCGGTGATATTACCTTTCCGATCGTCCGTCGCCTCTGCGGACCGGGATTGGCGGTATCGGAAGACGAGGCTCTCCGCGCCATGGCCTTGGCGTTCCTGCGCCTCAAGGTCGTTCTGGAACCGGGCGGGGCAGTCTCGTTGGCGTCGGCGTTGTTCCGCAAGAACGAGATCCAGGGCGACGCCGTTATCGTCGTGGCATCGGGCGGGAATGTCGATCCGCAGGTCTTTGCCCGCGCGTTGGAATTCCTTACCTGACAACGGGTTAGGACAGATGCAATAAATCGCGGCGTAAACTGTCGGAATGATCGCAGCAGAAAAGGCTGACCAGATGCACATCGCTGATTTCGGAGATGTTCAGATTCACTATCGCCTGGACGGTGACCCGGATGGTCCACCTTTGGTTTTTGCCAATTCGTTGGGCACCGACATGCGCTTGTGGGACCCCGTGCTACCTCTGCTTCCCAAAGGTCTGCGCATCATCCGCTATGACAAACGGGGGCACGGCCTGTCTTCGCAACCGGATGGTCCCTATTCGATGGGAAGTCTGGTGCGCGATGCCGAGCGGCTTCTGGACTTTCTCGAGGTGCGGGATTGCGTCTTCGTCGGCCTGTCGATCGGCGGAATGATCGCGCAGGGACTGGCCGTCAAGCGGATGGATCAGATCCGGGCGATGGTCCTGTCAAACACGGCCGCCAAAATCGGGACGCCCTCTATGTGGGCCGATCGGATGGCCGCCGTTCGTGCAGGTGGGATCGAGGCGCTGGCCGACGCAACCATGGAGCGCTGGTTTTCGAAAGCATTTCGGGATACCCCCGATGTCGAGCTATGGCGCAATATGATGGTACGCCAACCGGTGCAGGGGTATCTGGGCTGCTGTTCCGCCATCTCCGGCACGGATTTCTATACGCCAACCAGCGGGCTCAGACTGCCGACGCTGGGAATTGCGGGCTCGGAAGATGGCTCGACCCCTCCCGATCTGGTGCGCGAAACCGTCGACCTGATCCCCGGCTCCCGGTTCGAGCTGATCCGCAAGGCCGGGCACCTGCCCTGCGTCGAGCGGCCCGAGGTCTACGCCGAGCTGCTGAACGCTTTTCTGCGAGAAACCGGACATATCTGAAGGAGGTCACGGTGGCGGAATTTCTTCTTGTTCACGGGTCTTGCCACGGCGCATGGTGCTGGCGCGATCTGATACCGGAACTTGAGAATCTGGGGCATTCGGTCCGTGCGATCGACCTGCCCAGCCATGGATCGGACCCGACCCCAGTATCCGAGGTCACGCTCGAGACATGTCGAGATGCGGTTTTGAATGCCACGACCCCGCAAACGATCCTTGTCGGCCACTCCTGGGGCGGCTACCCGATCAGTGCGGCCGCCGAATTCGCCCCAGACCGGATGCGGGCCCTGATCTATGTCTGCGCCTACGTGCCGGTCCCCGGGCTGTCGATGATAGAAATGCGCCGGCGTGCACCAAGGCAGCTGATTGGCGATGCGGTCGAGAAATCGGCAGACGGACTGTCCTACAGCGTGTTGCCGGACCGGGTGCAATCCCTCTTCTACCACGACTGTCCGGCCGACGTTGTCACCTATGCCCTGGCCCGCCTGTGCCCGCAGGCGATCCGCCCGCAGGACACGCCGTTGGTTCTGAGCGAGCGTTTTGACGGAATTCCCAAGGCCTATATCCTCACCATGGATGACCGGACGATTCCAACTGAATACCAGGAAGAGATGAGCCATTGCGCGCCGCCCGAATTGCGCCTGACGATCGACAGCTCCCATTCTCCATTCTTCTCGCATCCGGCGGATCTGGCCCGCCAATTGGACGCAATCGCTACCCGCGTCTGAGATCCGGCCGGGTCAAAGCTGACGTACCGTCAGTCGAGATTTTCGCCTCGATCACAAAAGACCGGGTTACAACACGACAGGCTGACGACTAAGGTCCTGCAAAATAAGTCATTCGTGCGGTTTCATGCGTCTTCCTTTTCTGTTCGTCCTCGGCACTGTTATGATCGATGCCATGGGCATCGGACTGGTCATGCCGATCATGCCTCAGCTGATCGTCGAGGTTCAGGGCGGCTCTCTGGCATCGGCAGCCATCTGGGGCGGGATCCTCAGCACGGCCTTTGCCGCGATGCAATTCCTGTTCGGTCCGGTGCTGGGCAACCTGTCGGATGCTTACGGACGCCGCGCGGTCTTACTGGTTTCCCTGTTTGTCATGAGCTTGGACTACGTGGTCATGGCCATGGCCGGCAGCATCTGGCTGCTGCTGATCGGCCGCATCGTGGGTGGCATCACCGCGGCCACCCACTCTACCGCAGCGGCCTTTATGGCGGACGTTTCGAAACCTCATGAAAAGGCCGCCAATTTCGGTCTCATCGGAGCAGCTTTTGGTGTGGGTTTCGTCCTCGGCCCTTTGATGGGCGGATTGCTGAGCGAATACGGAACCCGCGCCCCGTTCTGGGCGGCTGCCGGATTGTCATTTGCGAATTTCCTGCTGGGCCTCGCGGTCATGCCTGAGACGGTGACCGACAAGAACCGCCGCGGATTCCGCTGGCACCGCGCGCGTCCTGACAGCGCATTACGTGCCATCGCCGCCCTGCCCGGCATCCGACCGTTGCTATGGGTATACTTTTTGTACTCGGTATCGATCTACGTCTATCCCGCCATCTGGTCATACTTCACGAACGAGCGTTTCGGTTGGTCACCGCAGATGATCGGGTTGTCACTCGCGGTCTACGGATTGGGCATGGCGGCAGTTCAGGGCGGCTTGATCCGCCCCGCTACCCGCCACTTGGGAGAGCGGACCACGATCGTTTGGGGCATGATCTTCGAGATCGTCAGCTTTCTGGCCCTGGGTTTTCTCACAAACGGCACAATTGCGTTGATGCTGATTCCGATCACCGCACTGGGCGCCGTCGTGACGCCGGCCCTTCAGGCACAGATGTCACGTGCAACCCCGGATTCGCAGCAGGGAGAGCTTCAGGGGGTTCTGGCCGCGCTCCACGCGCTGTCGATGGTGATCTCCCCGTTGGTGATGACCACCGTTTTCGCCCAATTCGCGCGCGTTGATGCAGCATTCTACCTTCCAGGGGCCCCGTTCCTGTTGGCATTGCTGCTGATGCTGGCCGGATTCGTCCTGTTTCTGCGCGCACATCCCAGCGAAACGTAACAACGACACGGGAATGACGGTTTCAGCCTTGCGGACCGCAGATTCCCGCGTCACCGTGGCCCAAACCAAACGAGGGATCCATGCAGACCATCAAAGCCGCCGTATGCCGCGCCTTCAACGAACCGCTTGTCATCGAAGACATCCAGATCGCGCCGCCCGGCATGGGCGAGGTCGAAGTCACGTTGGATGCGGTGGCGATCTGCCATTCTGACATCACCTATGCCAGCGGCGCTTGGGGCGGGTTTCTGCCCGCCGTCTACGGGCACGAGGCCGCCGGTGTGATCTCGGCCGTCGGAGAAGCCAGCGGAGGATTCAAGGTTGGCGATGCGGTCGTGGTGACCCTGATCCGCGCCTGCGGGTCCTGCCCGTCCTGCGCCAGCGGCAAGCCGGTGATCTGCGAAACGCCCTATGACACAGTCAAGGGCCCGCTGCGCACCGCGGATGGCGGGCCGCTGGAACAGGCGATGGCCTGTGGCGCCTTTGCCGAAAAGGTCGTGATCAGCCACCGCCAGATCGTCAAGATACCCGACGCGATGCCCAAGGACGTGGCCAGCCTGCTGTCCTGCGGGGTGATCACCGGCGTGGGGGCGGCGGTCAACGCCGCGCAGTTGCGCCCGGGTCAGGATGTCGTGGTCATCGGCGCGGGCGGTGTGGGCCTGAACGCCATCCAGGGCGCGCGGCTGGCCGGGGCCCGGAGGATCGTGGCCGTCGACATGACCGAGGAAAAGCTGGAAATCGCCAAGGAATTCGGCGCCACGCATGGGGTTCTGGCCACGCTGAAAGAACCGTGGAGAGCAGCCTACAAGGCCCTTGGCGGTCGCGGGGCCGATGCGGTTCTGATCACCGTCGGTGCGATCCCCGCCTATGATCAGGCGCCCCGCTATCTGGGTCGCGGTGGCAAGGCGGTGATGATCGGCATGCCGCATTCCGGCGCGCAATCCAGCTATGAGCCGGTCATTCTGGCGGCCCTGGGTCAGGGCATGGTCGGGTCGAAGATGGGCGACGTGGTGATCCAGCGCGATATTCCGTGGATGATCGATCTGTATGAACAGGGACGTCTGAAGCTGGACGAGCTGATCTCGGGTCGCTGGACGCTGGAACAGATCAACGAGGCCATCGAGGACACCAAGACCGGTTCGGCCAAGCGCAACGTGATCGTATTCGACCGGGGCTGACGGCCCCGGACCACCGGCGGGAGGAGACCGGATGAAACTGCAGGATCTCGACATCATCGTGACCGCTCCGCCCGCGCCGGGCTGGGGCGGGCGCTATTGGATTCTGGTGAAAGTCACCACCGATACCGGCATCACGGGCTGGGGCGAGTGTTATGCCTCCTCGGTCGGTCCCGAGGCGATGAAACACGTCATCCGTGACGTCTTCGACCGCCACATGGCCGGCGAAAACCCCGAGAATATCGAGCTTATGTTCCGTCGCGCCTATTCCAGCGGCTTCACCCAGCGCCCCGACCTGACGGTGATGGGCGCCTTCTCGGGGCTGGAAATTGCGTGTTGGGACATTCTGGGCAAGGACCGGAACCGCCCGGTATACGCTCTGATCGGCGGCCGGATGAACGACCGCATCCGTGCCTACACCTATCTGTACCCGCTGCCGGAACACAATCTGACCGATTTCTGGACCTCGCCCGAACAGGCCGGGGAAAGCGCCGCCGAAATGGTCCGGCGCGGCTTCACCGCGGTCAAGTTCGACCCCGCCGGCCCCTACACGATGCGCGGCGGGCATATGCCGGCCATGTCCGACATCTCGATGTCGGTGGCCTTTTGCAAGGCGATCCGTGACGCCGTGGGCGACAAGGCCGACCTGCTGTTCGGCACCCATGGCCAGTTCAACACTGCAGGCGCCATCCGTCTTGGGCAGGCAATCGAGCCCTACTCGCCGCTGTGGTTCGAAGAACCCACCCCCCCGGACATGATCGAGGACATGGCGCGCGTCGCCCGCAGTGTCCGCATCCCCGTGGCCACGGGCGAGCGGATGACGACCAAGGCCGAGTTCGGCGCGGTTTTGCGCGCCGGCGCGGCCGAGATCCTGCAGCCCGCCCTGGGCCGGGCCGGTGGGATCTGGGAGATGAAGAAGGTCGCCGCCATGGCCGAGGTCTTCAACGCGCAGATGGCGCCGCATCTTTATGCCGGGCCGGTGGAATGGGCCGCGAACATCCATCTCGCGGCCTCGATCCCGAACCTGCTGCTGCTCGAGACCATCGAAACGCCGTTTCATGACCGGCTGATCAAGGGCTCGATCCGGGTCGAGAACGGCTTTGTCGAGCCGCCTTCCGCCCCCGGCCTGGGCATCGAGGTCGACGAGGAACTGGCCCGTGCCCACCCCTATTCCGGCGACGGTCTGCACCTGCAGATGCAGGAAGACCCCTGCGACTATGTCAACGGCAATGCGTTTCAGGGCGGGGCCCCGGCAACCGAGGGATGACAATTTCAGACAAGTTGGTGCATACTGCGTCTACCCCTTATTTCCATCCCCAAGGTACCACGTGACTTTCACTGACGCCGAATTGACGACCCCACAATCCGAATTGCCCTCGGAAATGGAGGAAAGCGCCGCGCAAGCTGCGGCATTCCTCAAGACGCTGGCGCATCAGGGCCGCTTGATGATCCTGTGCCATCTCGCGGCTGGAGAACGCTCGGTGGGCGAGCTTGAAGCCTTGCTCAAATTGCGCCAGGCCGCTGTCAGCCAGATGCTGGCGCGTCTGCGAACCGAAGGCCTGGTTTCAACCCGCCGAGAGGGCAAGACGATCTACTATTCGCTGCGCGACGGCAAAGCCAAGCAGGTGATCGAGTTGATGCATTCCCTGTTCTGTAGCCCGCAGGCCTGAACCTGTCAGCGTGATACATAGCCAGCGATCACCTGCAACAGCTTGAACGCGGTCGCAGCATCGTTTTCTACCACGGCCAGGAACTCTTCCTCGCCGATACGCAGGCAGGTCAGATCGGTTTCGGCCACCATGCTGAGTGCACGGGGCTCTTTGCGGATCAGGCCCAGTTCGCCCACCAGGGTGCCGCTGCCGACGCGGGTCACCAGCCGATCCTCCTCGGGCGGCTGCGGCAGGTACAGGCCAGCTTCGCCGTCGATGATCATGTAGGCACCATCGGTCGGCTGGTCATCCTTGAGGAACACGACTTCGCCGGCCTTTGCCTCGTACCAGCGCGCACCAAAAGCCAGCAGTCGAAGCTGGCGACGATCCAGCCCCGAAAACAGCGGTGTCTGTTCCAGGGCACGCAGCTTTCGCGTGAGGTCCGCCGAGGCTGCACTGTCACCTTCAACATCCGACGGAACCTGATCGGACACTACGCGCCCCTGTCGGATCTCGACAAACATGTCGAAAGCGCCGGGGTTCTTGAACTGTTCGTTCAGGTAGATGATCGTGGCGTCCGGAAGCAGCTCACGCAGGTTTCTGAACACAGCCACCTGCGTGTCCATGCCATAGCTCGCCAGCGCGTTTTCCAGTATAAGGATATCCGGCTTCTTGATCGTCGCGCGGGTAAAGGCCAAAGGCTCGGCCAGCGCGGCCGGCAGGTTCTGCCCGCCCAGCGCGACCGGTACATCGTAGATCAGCTCAACCACCAGCGGACGGGCTCCGTTTTCGGTCAGCACGTCTGCGATCACTTTCCGAACCTCGTCCGACCGCGCGCCCCCGATCTGGCTGACCTTGCCGAACAGCGCATTCTCCATAACCGTCAATCCGGGCGCAAAGGTGGCCGGGTCCAGCGGCTCGAACACGTCGTTCAGGCGCTCCATCAACTTGTCGGAATGGCTGTGCCGCAGTTCGAGGATGCGGTTCTTGAGCTCTTCGGAAAAGGCCGGCCCAATCTGTTCGGCCGAGATCACGAAAGGCACGGCCAGCAGGCTGGCCAACTGATCATCGTCCAACCCCGATGCGCCGGTTTCCCGGGTCCTCTCTACCAGGTCGACAGCGGCTTCGTAGGTGGCGGCCTCGAGACCCAGCTTGCGGAACAACGGGTGATCCGTCCCGTCCAGACCAAAGATCTGACGCAGCATTTCGATCACGTCACGTGTCAGGCCGACCAGTGTTTCATCCAGACCCAACTCGCGCAACTGCCCCAGGAAAACGGTCTGCCGGGCCAGCAACTCTTGCGTCACCTGCACGCGTGGCACAGCAAACAGCAGGTTTTCGGCAACGGGCAGCGCAGCGTTGTACGTCATGCGGTCGAAAATCAGGGCTTGCGACTCCAGACCGGCCTTTTTGACGGCGTCCTGCACTAAGGGCCGCAGCTCGATCAGCTTGGCAGCAAGGTCGGGGTGTTTTTCAGGATCGAAACCCAACTCGGCCCCGCGTTGGAACAAGGTGGGCCCGGAGCCCAGTCCGTCGATCAGCTTCAGCCACCAATCGCGCAGCTGCTCGGCCGTTTCGAACCCGGCCAGGGAAGGGTCCAGCCAAGTGGCCCGGAAGGGATCGGGGCTGTTGCCCGCACGCAGCGTTTCAAGGTGGTCCGCGTCCTCCGGTGGAGCGGTCAGAGGCCTGAGCTGCATCGGCATCATCACGTTGCCGCCAACGGTTCCCTGGAACATCACCGGTCGCGATGTGGCATGACCGATCCGGGCCGCCACGACGGCCTGGTGCAGCGAGGACAGGTTAACACCCCCGATTTCGACCCGGCCCGAACTTGGCAGGATCTCCCGGGTCAATAGATCCGCCAGGGCCCGGCGGTCCTCTTCGCTGGGGGCCGCGATCCCTATGGTCTTGCCGGCAGGGAAGGTCAGGTTCAGATCATCCAGAACCTGATTGCCATCCAGATCACGCACCGAGACCTGCTCCAACTCGATCGGGCCATTCAGGTGCGGTCGGCTGTCGGGCTCGCCTTCGAACAGGGTTTCATCCAGCATGCCGCTCGGGGCGAACCGTTCGATGACCACCTCCCAGCGCAGAGACATGTCCTGTGTCTGGTTGTAATAGGTCAGCAGTTCCTTCCAGGGCGAGCTGAGGTCCTTGTAGGCAGCGAGCGCGGCCACGAGAGCACCGAGCGAAACTGACCCCTGCAGAACCAGCAAACCACCGACCAGGTAGAATAGGAACGGAGTCAATTGAGAGATGAAGTTGTTGATGAACTTCATGAAGAATTTTTTCTGGTAGATCTCGAACCGGATGCTGAACAGCCGGGACAGTTGATCTGAAATCAGCGCTCGGCGGTGGCGCCAGCCGCCGTTCTGCCGCAGGGTTGCCGCGCCTGCTGCATTCTCGCCGATCTGAGCCGCCAGTACGCGCACCTCTTGGATCCGGCGCTTGTTCAACAGGTTGATCTGGCGCTGCAATCGCGGGATCAGCCAGGCCTGCAATGGGATCAGCGCGACAGCAGCCAATCCGAACCAGACGCTTTGCAGGAATAGAAAGGACAGGATTGTCAGCATCTGCCCCGCCTGAAGGACAGGCTGGCTGATCGCATCGCCCATCAGCCCGCCCATCGGCTCGCTTTCGGCGGTGATCATCGAGACCAGTTCGCCCTGACTGACGCGCTCGAAATAGGGTTGAGGAAACAACAGTGCGCGATTGATCAACTGGTATCTGAACCGGCGCAGCATTCGTTCGCTGAGAACGCCTTTCATCGTGTTGATGCGCATCTTCATCAAACCATGCGCCAACACCGCCGCCAAAAAGGCGAAGCACAAAATTACCAGAAACGTCGTCTGCGACAGACTGTATCCCCAGACATCCACGATCTCGCTGGAGGCGCCGATTGCGTCGTTGATGATGCGTTTGGGCAATTCAAGCGTCAGGTACAGCAGCGGGAACAAAGTTGCCGTCACGGCCAGCAGAACAAGCTGATCACGCTTGGAATACTTCCAAATAAATCCAAAAATTGAACGTTCTATGGCCCCTGCCCCTACTGGTGACCCGAAACTGTTTTGCAGCGATCCTGCCGCGGTCAAAGCAGCACGACGGTACTGCAATCGCGCTTGGATAGGCAAATGGTTTCCAAGGCGAAAACTATTTCGACTTGTGTGAACTAGTTCATTTGCGATCCTGTCTCATAGCCCTTAGTCTGAAGGTCAGGACGATATCGGGAGGGTAGTTATTGCCTGCTACACTTGGCACTGTGTTGCTTCTGCTGTGTGCACTGCAGATCAAACACATGTTTGCCGATTTCTACCTTCAAACGCCCAAGATGCTGTCTGGGCGGGGGGAGTACCTGCATGTCGGGCGCGCACAGCATGCCGCGGTGCATGTTGTGGGCTCAGTCGTGGTTTTCCTGATATTCGGCGCGCCGCTTTCGTTCATTCTGATCATCGGTGCGCTTGAGTGGATCGTGCATTTCAATATCGATTTCGCCAAAGCCAGCTATTCCGACAAGAAACAATTGCAACCTGATCAGGCCGCCTTTTGGCGGGCCGCCGGTCTGGATCAATGCCTTCACAACCTCACTTACATCGCGATGGCCTGGGCCTGGGTTGAATTCGTCGCGCGCTAGTCAGAACTCGACCGAACGATTGCGTTTGACCGCGCGCAGTACCACATTCGTCTGCGCACTTGCCACGGCCGGCAAACGAAACAGAAACCTCTCCAAAAAGACGTTGTAGGCGGCAAGATCGGGACACTGCACTCGCAGGTGATAGTCTGCTTGACCGGTCGTTGCGAAACATTCCTGAACTTCCTTGCAGGTTTCGATTGCCCGGATGAACTCCACGATCTTGTCGGGATCATGCCGCGTCAGATGCACATGTACGATCGCCTCGAACCCCAACCCCAGCGCGACCGGGTTCACAACTGCGCCGTAGCGTTCAATGATCCCGGCCTCTTCCAATGCGCGCACCCGTCTCCAAAGGGCCGAGGTCGACATACCGACCGCGTCGGCTAGGTCCGCATTCGACACGCGGCTGTCCCTTTGTAGCAGGGTCAGAATCCGGCGATCTCTGTCGTCCAGCTGCATCATTTGGTAAACCTTTTCGTCTTCTTAGCGTTTATCGGCAAATTTTTTCGAAATGATATCAAGCTTGCGGACCCATTGGCACAACATTTCGCAAATACCGAACTACAGTTGTTCAATCTCAAAGCCAATCCAGGTCCAAGCCATGAGCCGCCACGACAGCACTCTTCGCACTTATCAACTCACAGACCGGTACGAACAGACCGAGGGTCGCGTGTTCCTGACCGGCACGCAGGCGCTGGCGCGCATTCTGATGGATCAGGCGCGGCGCGACCGCGATGCCGGGCTGAACACGGGCGGGTTCGTCTCGGGCTATCGCGGCTCGCCCTTGGGCGGGCTGGACCTGGAGCTGTGGCGCGCGCGCGAACGGCTGAAATCCGACCGCATTACGTTTATGCCCGCAGTGAACGAAGATTTGGGCGCAACCGCCGTTCTGGGAGCGCAGCAGGCGACGCTGGACCCGCAGTGCGAATTCGAAGGCATCTTCTCGATGTGGTATGGCAAGGGGCCGGGCGTCGACCGCTCGGGCGATGCGCTGAAGCACGGCAATGCCTATGGCTCGGCGCCTAAGGGCGGCGTGCTGGTCGTGGCCGGCGACGACCATGGCTGCGTCAGCTCCTCGATGCCGCACCAGTCCGACGTGGCCTTCATGGCATGGTTCATGCCCACGCTGAACCCCGCCTCGGTCGAGGAGTATCTGGAATTCGGCGAATACGGCTTTGCACTGTCGCGGTTTTCCGGCACCTGGGTCGGGTTCAAGGCGATCTCGGAAACCGTCGAAAGCGCCCGCTCGGTCGAGCTGCGCCCCGACCGACAGTACATCCTGCCCGAGATCGAGCTGCCCCCCGGCGGGTTGCATGTTCGCGCCGCCGACCTGCCCTCGCCCGAGATCGAGACCCGCATCCAGCACAAGCTGCGCGCGGTCCGCGCCTTTGCCGAGGCCAATCCGATCGACCGGCGCATCTATGACATCGACAACGCCAAGTTCGGCTTTGTCACCACCGGAAAGGCCCATCTTGACCTGATGGAGGCGTTGCGCCTGCTGGGACTGGACGAGGCCGCCTGCCGCCGTCTGGGCATCGACATCTACAAGGTCGGCATGGTCTGGCCACTGGCGCGGCGCAACGCGCTGCGCTTCGTGAAGGGCAAGGCCGAGGTGCTGGTGGTCGAAGAAAAGCGCGGCATCATCGAAAGCCAGTTCAAGGAATATTTCTATGACTGGCCCGGCGACAAGCCGCACAAGATGGTGGGCAAATACGACAGCCACGGCGAGCCGCTGATCCCCTGGACGGGTGAACTCAGCCCGCTGATGCTGGTGCCCATCGTGGCCGACCGCCTGCACCGGTTTTTCCCCGAAGAGGACCTGCCCGCCAAGGCCAAGGCGCTGACGGACCAGCCGCCGCAACTGATCAATGTGCCGGGCGCGACCCGCACGCCCTATTTCTGCTCGGGCTGCCCGCACAACACCTCGACCAAAGTGCCCGACGGCTCGATCGCGGCCAGTGGCATCGGCTGCCACGTCATGGCCTCGTGGATGGATCGCCACACCGTCGGCTATGCCCAGATGGGCGGCGAAGGCGTGCCGCATGTGGTGGCGTCCAAGTTCAACGGCGGCAAGCACATCTTCCAGAACCTCGGCGAGGGCACCTGGTATCACTCGGGCTCGCTGGCGATTCGGCAGGCGGTCGCGGCCGGGACCAACATCACCTACAAGATCCTCTACAATGACGCCGTGGCCATGACCGGTGGCCAGCCGGTGGACGGCCCGGTCAGCGTCGCCGGCATCGCCCAGACCTGCCGCGCCGAGGGCGTGGAACGGATCGCCGTCGTCTCGGACGACATCTCGAAGTTCCACCACGCGGATTTCCCGTCGGAAACCACGTTCCACGACCGCGCCGAACTGGACACCTTGCAACGCGAGTTGCGCGAGATCCCGGGCGTGACCGTTCTGATCTATGAACAGACCTGCGCCACCGAAAAGCGCCGCCGCCGCAAGCGCGGCACGATGGAGGACCCCAAGCGGTTCGTCTGGATCAACGATCTGGTCTGCGAGGGCTGCGGCGACTGCTCGGTCGAGTCCAACTGTTTGAGCGTCGAGCCGCGCGAAACCCCGCTGGGCCGCAAGCGCAAGATCAATTTGAGCTCGTGCAACAAGGATTTCTCGTGCCTCAACGGATTCTGCCCCAGCTTCGTGACCATCGAAGGCGGCGAACGCCGCAAACGCATGGCAAAGCTGGAACTGGCAACACTCGAGGACGGGCTGCCCGACCCTGCCCTGCCCCGCCTGGACAAACCGTTCGAGCTGCTGGTTACCGGCGTGGGCGGCACGGGTGTGGTAACGGTGGGGGCGCTGATCACGATGGCGGCCCATCTCGAGGGGAAAGGCGCCTCGGTCCTGGATTTCACAGGCTTTGCACAGAAATTCGGAACCGTTCTCAGCTATATCCGTTTGGGAGACACTCCAAACGCATTGAACCAGGTCCGCATTGATCAGGGCGCGGCCGATGCGGTGATTGGTTGCGACGTCGTCGTCAGTTCAGCCCCCAAAGCCTCGGCGCATTACCGCAAGGGTACGCGCGTGGTCCTGAACCGGGCGGAAATGCCGACCGGCGATATTGTTCTGCGCCGCGACGCTCAGTTGCAGGTAAATGCCCGTGAACAGGCCATTCAGAACGTGGTCGGGGCGGAAAACCTGTTCGGTTTCGACGCCAACGCGGTGGCGGAAACCCTGCTGGGTGATGCCGTGTTTGCCAATGTGATCATGCTGGGTTTTGCGTGGCAGCACGGTCTTGTGCCGGTATCGCAAGTCGCGCTGGGTCAGGCGATTCTGCTGAACGGCGTCGCTGTCGAGAAGAACCGTCTGGCTTTTGCAATCGGGCGCAACATGGCGGTTCGTCCGGACGTTCTGGCGCTGCCTTCCGACGACGTTGGTTCGGAAGAAACTCTGGATCAGATGATTGCGCGCCGCACCGCCTACCTGACCGAGTATCAAAACGCGAAATACGCGCAGGCCTATGCCGATCGGGTCGCCGCCCTCCGTTCGGCGCTGCCACAGGCTGACGAGACCCTGCTGCGCAGCGTCGCTCGCAACCTGTTCCGCTTGATGTCCTACAAAGATGAGTTCGAAGTCGCGCGGCTGATGACTTCGGACCATTTCGCAAAGGATCTGGCCAACCAGTTCGAGGGCGATTTTGCGGTCCGCTTCCACATGGCTCCGCCCCTGCTGAGCCGCAAAACGGATGCCCGGGGCCGACCGCTGAAAAAGGCGTTCGGACCTTGGATGCAGCCGGTTCTGCGGGGCCTGTCAAAGATGCGGGCACTGCGCGGAACAGCTCTCAATCCGTTTGGCTATCATGCCGAAGCGCGCCTGCACCGCGATCTGCTGAATTGGTACCAGGGGCTGTTGGACCGCCTTGTGGCAGAGTACGGGGATCGGGATACCGAAACGTGGCAAAGCATCCTGTCCTGCGCTGACGAGATCCGCGGTTACGGCCCGGTTCGGATACAAGCGGCCGAGACCGCCAGACGAAAGGTCGATGACTTGTTGCGCGCGCCGCGCGCTCAGGCCGCCTGATCCAGCGCCGAGGCTTTGTAGGCCGCAAGCCAAGCCGCATCCAGCCGGTCGACAACGGCTGGATTGAACCGGTCTTCGACCTCCCAATACCGGCCGGATGGCACCATGTAGCCTGCCTCGTACTCGGCCTGCAGCAGAGCATCGACGTGTTCAGTGCGCGGCCGGGCCTCGGGGATCTTTTCGGTATGAGAGACGGACGGATAGACCAGCCGGCTGGGTCCAACGGACAACCGCACCACGTTGCAATCCTGACGCGCCGCCAGCAGCGCCAGCCGTGCCGATTTCGCCTCGAGCGAACGCAGGGTGACGTCGGCACGCAAGGGATCGGCCGTTCCCTGGCCGTAGAAATGGGTATTGCCCGAGCGCGGATAGATCATGTCGCAGCCAAAGAAGGCAATCACCGATGGTTTGAGAGCGCCCAGCGCCCAGTACCCGGCGGTAAAGGCCATGGTGCCTCCGGCATAGACGAAACCGCCATACGCGTTCTGGATCGGGACATAATCCTGCGCCGTCACGATGCGCTGTGTCGCTGTCAGACAGTCGGGACGGTTCTCGGCCGGAAAATCCTCGGGATGGATCAGGAAATCCCAATCTTCGCGGATGCGCCAGGCGTTGTTGATGACCACGATGTGAGTGAACGGCCCACGCGCCCATTCCCGTGCCGCCAGCGCTGCGGGCGCACTTCCCAAGATCAGAACTTTGGTGTCATTCTCCGCCATCGCGCCCGCCCTTTCTCAGTGTTTCCCGAGAGCTAGCGCATTTGTCCGGCTTGGCTAGCCAAGGACCGAAAAACTGCTTTCGGCGTTGATCGGGCGCCTGCGAGAATAGAAGCCGACGTCGATGCTGCGTTGGATATGGGGCAGCTCGAATTGCAGGGGCTGTGCGTCGTGATCCGCCCCGCCCTCGCAATACTCGACCAGCGTGGCCATCATCTTGCCCGCAATCGGTGCGTTCTTGTACTGGTTCCCGCTGGTGCCGCAGGCCATGTAAAACCCGGGCAGGCTGGACTTGTCATAGATCGGAATCCAGTCGGTCGAGGCGTCGTACAGATCGACCACTCCCCGCGTTCTGGACGGGATGCCCAGGCTGGGAACGCGCTGCGCGTATCGCATAGCCTGCGTCGTCCACTGGTCGGTGAAGTCGTGGTTGTAGTGCACATCGTCCTGGCACCACTGATGCGGGTCGCAGTCCGGGTCTTCCGAGCCGATCAGGATATGGTTGCCATGTTCCGGCCGGCAGTAGCAGGCGATATCGCCGTCCGATACGATGGTTCCCTGACGCTCGAAATCGAACCCTTCCGGCGCGGGAACGTGGACCACCTCCTGCCGCAGCGGGCGGGTTTCGATGGTCATGTCGTCCAGCACACCCGCCATGCGGTTGATGATCGACGATCCCGGTCCGGCCACGTTGATCACCACCGGCGCGTAAATCTCTTCGCCCGAGGCCAGCCTGACGCCTTTGACTCTGCCACCATCCTGCAGAATTTCGACGACCTCGGCCCCGGTCCGCACCTGCGCGCCGCGCTGCGTGGCCGCTTGCATCAGGTTCTGCGCGGACAGGGCCGGGTCTGTGACATAACCGGCCTTGGGCCAGAACACCGCCCCCTGCATCCTGCTGCCATTGGGCTGACCAAAGGCTGGATCGTCCATCCGTTTGGCCGGGGCAAAACTGTCCAGAGAATAGATCGGCAGGCGGTCGAGTAACTGTTCGGCCGACCATTCCTCAAACGGGCAATCCAACTCGGCACTGTATTTCATGTGCCTTGACAGGTGGCCGTTGGCCTCGGTTTTCATGACAAGGCAGCCCGTCTCGCGGAACTGCGCCAGATCGGCCCCATCGGGCAGGCCAAGATAGTCGGCCCAGTCGCGCCAGTAATGGTAGCCCTCCCACGCAAAGGCTGTGCCGTCGAAGGTGGAGTAATGCATCCGGATGATCGCGCAGGACCCGGCGGTCGAGCCGTGCCCCACCTGCGCGTTGCGGTCCAGCGACAGGGTCTTCCAGCCGCCCTTGGCCATCTCGAACGCGATGGCCGCGCCGATCACGCCGGTTCCGATGATGATTGCGTCAGGCTGGCTCATGGCTTGATCCTCCCTCCCAACAGCGCTTGGCATAGGCGCTGAATTCCTCGATTTCCTCGGGCCGCGGTTCGACCCCGGTAAAGACGTACAGGTAGTGCGGCACCAGAGACAGGCGCGTGGCCAGCGGCTCGTTCAACTGCGCCAGATCATAGCCGATCTGCATGTAATACAGCACGCGCGCGCGGGTCTCGGCCTCGACCGCCTCATAGCCATGGCGGGCGAACATGGCCCGCAGCGCGGCCAAGCGGCGGGCATCGGACTGGTCCAGCATCCGCCGCACCTTGCCCGACCGCCGCGCCCAGTCGCGCACGGCAAAGTCCAGCGCCGTGTCGAACAGGGCGGTGTTGACCACGCAGCGATGCACGTTGCAGACGGCAGCGGTGATGGTCTCGGCCGGCGCTTCGGCCTGCGCGATCAGGGCGGCGGTGTTGGTGGCCTGCCAGCGATCCAGCAGCGCGTCCAGCAGGTGCTGCCGGGATTTGAAGTACCAGTAGAACGAGGACCGCGACACCGCCATGCGCTCGGCCAGGTTCAGCACCTTGACCTGCTCGACCCCGTCCGAGATCAGCACGTCCATCGCCACGTTCAGCCAGTCGTCGCGCGTGACCTTGACGTTGCCGACCAGAGGCTCGGCCTTGGGGTCGTCACGATGCAGGATGGGTTTGCTGTTCATATCAACTCTCCGGCGGCGCGCCGCCCTCGGTGGTTCGACGGGCAATGAAATCACGCATTGCGTCCAGCCCCGGCTGGTCCTGCGCGGGTGGTTCGAAATTGTTCAGGATGTCACGCCAAACCGCAGTTGCCCGGTAGTTCGCATCGACCGATCCGCGTTCGGTCCAGGTACCGAAATTGGCATAGTCATGCAGGTGCGGTTCGTAGAACTCGGTAGTGTAGCGCTCCATAGTCTGGCTGGCGGCGAAGAAATGGCTGCCGGGCTCGACCTCGCGCAAGGCAGTGTCAAAGCCAATCTCAGCCTGACCGGCCTGAGCCCCTGCGCACAGCTCGGCTACCATGTTCAGCACCTCGGCATCGCAGACCAGCTTTTCGAAGGACACGGTCAGCCCCCCTTCCAGCCACCCGGCCGAATGGATGATCACGGTGGCCCCCGCCATCAGGCAACCCCACAGCCCGAACTGGTTTTCATTGGCGGCCTGCACGTCATTGGCGTTCGAGGCCGAGCCGGCCGCCGACCGCCACGGCAGCCCCAGATGCCGCGCCAACTGCCCCGCCGCCAGCGAGGCCTGAAAATGCGAGGGCGTGCCAAAGGCCGGGGCGCCAGATTTCATGTCCACGTTGCTGGTGAAGGTGCCATAGCAGACCGGCGCGCCGGGATTTGCCAGTTGGGTCAGGGTCAGCGCCGCCAGCGCCTCGGCATGGGACAGGGTGATCGCGCCCGCGACCGTGATCGGCGCCATCGCTCCCATCAAGGTGAACGGCGTGATGATCGACATCTGCCCGTGGCGGGCAAAGTCGGTCAGCCCCTGCGCCATCGGAATGTCCAGGGTGCGCGGGCTGTTGGTGTTGATGATCGTGTAGCAATGCGGGTGGGCGCGGAACTCGTCATCGGACAGACCGCGCGCGACGGCCAGCATCTGGAAGCAATCCATCACCTGCGGCGTCCCGCGCGAGAAGAAGAACGGGAACTTGTCGGTCAGCTCGATCTGCGCCTGCGTGGTGAAATAGTGGCGCAGGTGGGTCGGCACGTCCTGCGGCTCGACCTGCGGCGAGATCATCTGGAACACGTCGAAATGATGGGTGAGCTTCAGGAACTCGAGGTAATCCTGCCCGCTGGCCGGGCGGCGGCCGCGCTCCAGATCGGTGGCATTGGGCGCGCCTGCGCCGGGCTGGAAAACAAGGCTGCCCAGTTCCAGCGTAAAGTCGCGATGCCGCGCCCCTGCCCGGCAGGCGATGGATTTCGGGGCCGAGGCCACCGCAGCCTCGACCAGATCGCGGCCGATGAACACCATCTGGCTGTCTTCATCCACCCGCGCGCCTGCAGCGGCAAAGAGGCGCCGCGCCTCGGGCAGCAGGACCTTGACGCCCAGTTCCTCCAGCGTGCGCAGAGCGGTTTCGTGCATGTCGGCGATCTGGTCGACGGGAAAGACCTCCATCACCGGAAACGGGTTGCGCAACTGGCGATAATTCACGTCCCGATGGGTCGCGGGTGCGGACTCCGCACCCCGGCCCCGCCTTCGCCGATCCCTGCCCCGGGCCGCCACGATCAGCCCCGCATCGCCTTGCCCTCGGGATCATAGGGCGACGGCGCGATTACCCGCGCGGGCCGCTCGACCCCGACCACGTGCACCGACAGCTCGGTGCCCGGCTGCGCCTTGTCGCGGTCCACCAGCGCCATGGCCAGCGACTTGCCGATGTAATGGCCATACCCGCCCGAGGTCACGAAACCCACGCGCTTGTCACCAGCCCAGACGGGTTCATACCCGCTGGCGTCGGCATCCAGCGCGTCCACCTCGAGCGTGACTTGAACCTGCGCCGGGCCGTTGCCCTCACGCTCGGCCAGTGCCGCGTCCTTGCCTACGAAATCCTTGTCCCAGTCGATCCAGCGGTCCATGCCGGTCATGCCGGGGGTGTAGGCCTGGGTGAACTCGGCCGACCAGATGCCAAAGCTTTTCTCAAGTCGCGTGGACAGCATCGCGTTGAAGCCGCATTCGCGGATGCCGTCGCTGGCCCCGGCCTCAAGCAGCGCGCGGCGCAGGGCGATGTGGTCGCCATACCGGCAGTTGATCTCATAACCCTTTTCGCCAGTGACCGACATGCGGGCCACCCGGGCGCGCACGAGGCCGATGTCATAGTCACTGCAGCCCATGAATTTCAGGGTTGAGATATCCTGTTCGGCCAGTTTCTCGACCACCGCCTGTGATTTCGGGCCAACCACGGCAAAGCCGCAGACCTCTTCGCCGAGGTCGCGCACCTGTACGCCATCGATCATGTGATCGTCGAACCAGCGCATGTGCCAGGCCCGCAGGTAATAGCTGCCCATGATCCACCAGGTGCCGTCGCCCCAGTTCAGAACCGTCAGGTCGCCCTTGAGCCGCCCGTTCTCGCCCAGCATCGGCGCCAGTTTCGCGCGGCCCGGTCCCGGCAGTTTCGAGGCCATCACCTTGTCGAGCCAGATTTCCGCATTGAGCCCCGAAACCTCGAACCGTGAGAACCCGGTGATGTCCATCAGGCCCACGCCTTCGCGGATGGTGCGGCATTCCTCGGCCACGATGTCGAAGGCGTTCGAGCGTTTCAGGGTTGGCGTTTCCTCGAACCCCTCGGGCGCGAAATAGAGCGGCACCTCGAGATCCCAGCTGACCCCCCATTTGCAACCCGCTTCGGTCATCGCGTCATGGGCCGGCGACATTTTCAACAGGCGTCCGGCGGGCAATTGCTCGTTCGGATAGGTCATCACGAAACGGCGTGAATAGAACTGGCCCGTCGTCTCGCGGATGTAGCGCTTGTTCTGGGCAAAGTCGCCATAGCGCGCCACGTCCATCGGCCAGGCGTCGGCCTCGGGCTCGCCATGGATCATCCATTCGGCCAGCGTCTTGCCGACGCCGCCCCCCTGCAGGAACCCGGCCATCACCGCGCAGGCGGTCCAATAGCCGCGCTTGCCCGGCACCGGACCGACCAGAGGGTTGCCGTCCGGCGAGAAGGTGAAGGCACCGTTCACCCATGTCTTAATGCCAACGTTCTGGATCGCCGGATAGCGTTCGAAGCCCAGCGTCAGTTCGTTCTCGATGCGGTCCAGCTGCTCCTGAAACAGCTCCTCGCCATAATTCCACGGCGCGCCGTCCATAGCCCAGTGTTCGTGATCGACCTCGTAGATGCCGACCAGAACACCCTTCTGGTCCTGCCGCATGTAGGTGAAGCCCTCGAGATCCACGGTCATCGGCATCTCGAAATCGGCCGCTGCGACCTCGGGCACCGTGTCGGTGATCAGGTAATGGTGCTTCAGTGGCGACACCGGCAGTTCGACCCCTGCCATGCGCCCCACCTGCTTGGCCCACAGGCCGGCGGCGTTGACCACATGCTCGCAGGTGATCGTTCCCCTGTCGGTCACCACCTGCCAGCCATCGGCGGTCTGGATCAGTTCCTCAACCTTGGTTTCCTCGTAGTATTCCGCCCCGCGTTTTTTGGCTGCGGTGGCATAGGCCTGCACGGTGCCGGTGGTGTCGATGTAGCCCTCCCGGTCGGCCCACATCGCGCCCAGAATGCCGTCGGTGGACATGATCGGGCAGCGTTTCTGCGCCTCTTCCGGGCTCAGCAATTCGCAGTCGTCGATGCCAATGGACTGAAAGATGCGGTAGTTCGCCTGCAACCACTCCCACCGTTCGGGGGTTCCGGCCAGCGTCAGGCCGCCGGTCATGTGCAGGCCGATATTCTGGCCCGATTCCTTCTCGATCTCGCTCAGCAAGTCGATCGTGTAGGCCTGCAGCGCCGCCATGTTCGGATCGGCGTTCAGCGCGTGGATGCCCCCCGCCGCGTGCCATGACGACCCCGAAGCCAGCCGCCGGCGTTCCAGCATAACCACATCCGGCCAGCCGAACTTGGCCAGATGATACAGAACCGAGGCGCCGACGACGCCACCCCCGATGACTACAACGCGATACTGCGATTTCATCCCGACCTCCCCTGGACGATTCCCAAAGGACGCTAGGGGCACTGTTCACTTCTGTCTAGACATTTCTGTACAGTGCTGTCAGGCGCTGGCGCTGGGTCGCGCCTGCACGCTGTCGAACCAGGCCCGGGTTGCCGTGTTGCCCTCGGGGATGCGCATCTTGATGACACGGGCGAAATCCACGAACACGAAGGTCGAGATATCGGCCAGCGAGAACGCCTCGCCCGCGATGAAGGCGCTGTCTTGCAGACGTTCTTCGAGCAGGTCGAAGAACGCTCCGACGCGCGCGAGGCCGCGTTCGGCCAGTTCCGGGATCTGCGCGTGGTTCTGCGGTCCGGGGATGGCGCGGTCCTTGAAGGCCGGATGCGTGTTGCGCAGCGCGTCTGCGATGGGCGCCCCGCCCTGTTGCTCGACGATCGCGTTCCACATCAGCACCAGCCCTTTCTCGTCCGGTGTCCGCCCCATCAACGGAGGCTCAGGGAAGCGCGCCTCGAGATAGGCAGCGATGCCGAGGTTCTCGGTCAGAACGGTCCCCTCGTCGGTAACCAGAACCGGAATGGTGGCGCGGGGGTTCACCTTTCGGAACGCCTCGCTCATTTGCTCGCCCTTGGCGATCGAGATGTCGCGGGTTTCGATCTGCAGCCCCTTTTCGGCGATGAACATCCGGGCACGGCGCGGGTTCGGGGCGGTCGAGCAATCGTAAAACAGCATGGGCGGTCCTTTGCGTGAACGTCACGCGTAGGTTAGACCGCCCGCCGTGCCGGGATCGAGTCCCCGCGCAAAGTGACCCTGCGGAACGCCGCTCAGCGCCGGTAGATAAAGCAGCGACCCGGAACCGCATCTGCGGGAAGGGTCTGCTCCGTAAGCGTCTCGAAATACATCCGGTCGCTCGAGACCATCAGCCCGCCCTCGGCCAGAAGCGGTTCGATCAGGGGTGACACAAAGCGGGCGAAGGCATCGTTCTTTTCGCGGTTGTGGCCGCCCAGATCGGCATGGATCAGGCTGGCGGTCGCGCCGAACCGATCCAGCGCGGCGGGCAGCGTCTCGCGCACGTCGCCCAGGATCAGACGATCTTCGGGCGGAGTGGAATCGGGGTGCGAGGCCACAGCGCGTTCGAACACATAGACGGGTCGGTTGCGGACCCGGTTCATCATGTGATGATAAGTGCGCCCGTTTCCCAGACCCAGTTCGAACACCGGACCGGCCAAATCGGCCGTGTCGGCAATCGCGAAATCCAGACATGCCCGCTGCGAGACCATGCGATCAATGAACAGATCCAGTCGGCTTTGCGCGTCGGACATTGCGAAATATCTCCCTGATACCTTAACGACCACCAATCGCGGCCAATCGCGGCTTTGATGACAAAAACTCAAGACTTTGTGTAGGCACAATGCACTGTTCGTCACGTTTCCGCGACATTTCAGCCCAAGAAGGTATTTGACTAGTCGCCCCCAAGCGCGCGAAACTGCGACAAAAAAACCAGGGAGTTCAAAACCAATGTCACGTGGTGGCCACACGGGTGGAAAGCCCGCATGACGGCCTTGCTGTCTGTCCGAGACCTGAGCATCGGTTTCGGCGCCGGGGAGCCCGTCGTCAGAGATGTGAATTTCGATGTCGAGGCCGGGCAAACGCTGGCATTGGTCGGGGAATCCGGGTCGGGCAAGACGATCTCTTGCCGGGCGGTGCTGCGCATTCTGCCCAGAACGGCCCAGATCCGCAGCGGCGTGATGCAGCTGAACACCTCCAAGGGCAGCGTCGCGCTGTCCGAAATTTCCGAACGTGAGATGCGTGGCATCCGCGGCAATCGAATTTCGATGATCTTCCAAGAACCTATGCGGTCGCTGTCTCCGTTGCACAAGATCGGAAACCAGGTCAGCGAAGTTCTGTGGCTGCATCGGGGCGCCTCCGAGTCTGAGGCCCGCAAGGAAGTGCTGTCGCAGTTCGAACGCGTGGGTTTTCCCGATCCAGCGCGTGCCTATGACTCGTATCCCTTCGAACTTTCGGGCGGGATGCGTCAACGCGCGATGATCGCGATGGCGATGGTGTCCAAACCGGAATTGCTGATTGCCGACGAACCGACAACTGCGCTGGATGTGACGACCCAGGCTCAGGTGCTGGGCCTGATCAAGGATCTGCAGAAAGAAACTGGTATGGCGCTGGTTTTGGTGACGCATGACCTGGGCGTGGTCGCCAATATGGCCGAACAGGTCGTCGTCATGCACAAAGGCCGGGTGATGGAGGCGGGTTCAGCCGAGCTGATCCTGAATGCTCCGGCCCATCCCTATACCCGCCAGCTGTTTGATGCGGCCCCCGAGATCCCGGACAAGGAAGCCGTGGGAATTCCGATGCCGGACGAGGATCTGATCCTCGACATGAAGGATGTGTGCAAGACCTACACGATGCGGTCGTCGCGCGGTTGGAAAGCGGGCAAGCTGATTTATGCCTGCCGGGGCGTCGACCTGAAACTGGCCCGCGGCAAGACGTTGGCCGTAGTCGGCGAAAGCGGATCGGGCAAGACCACCGCGGCCCGGATCGCGCTGGGGGCCGAGTTGCCAGACCCGGGCGGCGAAGTGCTTTTTCGCGCCGCGCCGGGCGAGGACCCGATACGCGTCCACCAGATGACCCGCGAGGAGCGCACGGCGTTTCAGCGCAAGGCTCAGATGGTGTTTCAGGATCCCTACAGTTCTCTGAGCCCGCGCATGCGCATTCAGGATGCGATGACCGAACCGCTGGAGATCCACAATATCGGTACGACGGCCGAGCGCCGCGACAAGGCCGCTGAGATGCTCGAACGCGTGGGATTGAACGCCGGGATGCTCAAGCGCTACCCCCACGCTTTCTCCGGCGGTCAACGCCAACGCCTGTCAATCGCCCGTGCGATGATGCTGGATCCGTCCCTGATCGTCTGCGACGAGCCGACATCGGCTTTGGACGTTTCGGTCCAAGAGCAAATCCTGACCCTTCTGGAAAGACTGCAGGACAGTCTGAACCTGTCCTATCTTTTCATTTCTCACGATCTGGCCGTGGTCGCCCGTATCGCGGACGAGGTCGCGGTCATGCGCCAGGGGCTGGTCGTCGAACAGGCTCCACCCGAGACGTTGTTCTACAACCCGCGCCACCCCTACACCAAGGCTCTGATTGCCGCACAACCCGAACCCGATATCAATCGTCCCATCGATCTGAAGCTGGTCGCCCTTGGCGCCGGGTCTCCGGACAGTTGGGATGACGCCTTTAGATTCTCTGACACCATGATACCTTCACTCGTGGAAATGGAGCCCGGCCATAAGGTACGTTGCCATGTTTAAGACCACTCGATTCAAGTTTCTGGCCGCCGCGCTGACGCTGGGCGCGGCGCTGCCCGCCTGGGCCGACACCCTTCCCGACCTGCAGGAAAGCACGTTCTGGAAAGCCGAGGTGGACATCGGAAACCTGCCCCCGGTGCAAGATCGCATCCCGCAGGAACCGCTGATCGTCGACCTGTCTTCGAAAGGGCGCGAATTCGGCAAACAGGGCGGAACCCTGCGCACGATGGTCACCCGGTCCAAGGATATCCGGCAGATGGTGGTCTATGGCTACGCCCGACTGGTGGGCTTCGATGCCCAGTACAATCTGGTCCCCGATCTGCTGGCGTCTTACGACAACGAAGAAAACCGCAAGTACACTCTGCACCTGCGCAAGGGGCACAAATGGTCGGACGGCACACCTTTCACCTCGGAAGACTTCCGATACTGGTGGGAAGACGTGGCCAACAACGAGCTCCTCAGCCCGTCCGGCCCCCCAGATTTCCTGCGGGTTGAGGGCAAACTCCCCACTGTCACGTTCCCGGACGAAACGACGGTGATCTACGAATGGGACGACCCGAACCCGAACTTTCTGGCCTCACTGGCGCAGGCGCGACCACCATTCATCTACCGCCCTGCTGCGTTCCTGAAGCGTTATCATGAGAAATATGCCGACAAGGAAAAGCTGGACTTCGAGGTCAGTGACGCACGTGTCAAGAGCTGGGCCGCCCTGCACAACAAGCTGGACAACCTCTACAAGTACGACAATCACGAACTGCCCACTCTGCAGCCGTGGCTGAACGCGAGCTCGGGCAAGAAGATCCGGCACAATTTCGTCCGCAACCCCTATTACCACCGCATCGACTCGAAGGGTTTGCAACTGCCATACATCGACGTAGTCGAGATGGAGATCGTGGCTCCCGGCCTAGTGGCGGCCAAGGCCAATGCCGGTGAGACCGACCTGCAGGGTCGTGGGCTTGATTTTCGGGATGCCTCGATCCTGAAAAAGGGCGAAGCCAACGGAAATTACAAGACGCTACTCTGGAAAACCGGTGTTGCGTCACAGATCGCGATCTACCCCAACCTGAATTTCGAAGACGAGGTCTGGCGCAATGTGCTGCGCGATGTCCGTGTCCGTCGCGCTCTTTCGCTGGCCATCGACCGTCAGACCATCAACCAGGCGCTGTATTTTAAACTGGCGCATCCGGCCGCCATGTCCGTTTTGCCTGCCTCGCCCTTCTACAGTGAAGAGAATGCGCAGGCCTGGGCGCAATACGACGTCGCACAGGCCAACGCCCTGCTGGACGAGGTCGGGCTGACGCAGCGCGACAAGAACGGCATACGCCTGTTGCCGGACGGCCGCCCCATGGAGCTGGTGATCGAGACGGCCGGGGAACGCCAAGAGGTCGAGAACGCGCTGCAGATCGTGACTGATACGTGGCGGGAAATCGGGGTGAAACTGGTCATGCGTCCGCTTGACCGCGACATCCTGCGCAACCGTGTTTTTGCCGGCAATACGATGGCTTCGGTCTGGTATGGCTGGGATGATGGCATCCCGCAGCTGCATACGTCACCGGTTTACCTGGCCCCGACCGACCAGGTGTTTCTGGCCTGGCCAAAATGGGGGCAGCACTATCAAACCGGCGGCGAAGCCGGCGAGCCGCCCGATCTGCCCGAAGCCCAGCGTTTGCTGGAGTTGAACCACATCTGGGAACTTGCAAAAACCGAGGATGAACGCCGGGCGGTCTGGGAGGAGATGTTGAAGATACACGCCGACCAGATCTATGGCATCGGAATTCTGAACGGCGCGCCCCAGCCGATCGTGGTTTCAAACCGTCTGCGCAATGTTCCCGAACAGGCCATGTGGGCCTGGGAACCCGGCGCGCATTTCGGAGTGCACCGCCCAGACGAATTCTTTTTCGCCGACTGACAGGAGCGGATAGATGATCATGCTCCGCTACGCGGTGTATCGCTTTTTCACGATGCTGCTGACCCTGTTGGTGGTATCGATGCTGATCTTCGTGATCATCAACCTGCCGCCAGGAGATTATCTCAGCAATCAGATTGCCGAGCTGCAGGCTTCGGGGCAGTCGGCCGGTGTGGCCAAGGCGGAATTCCTGCGAAAGGAATACGCTCTGGACCGCCCAATGTGGGAACAATACCTGATCTGGGTCGGCTTCTTTCCCGGCCCTCATGGGTTTGAGGGGTTGCTGCAGGGCAACTACGGCTGGTCCTTCGAATTCGATCGTCCGGTTGCCGACATCGTCGGGGACACGCTGTGGCTGACCGTGGTCGTGAACCTTGCCGCGATCCTGTTCGTCTATGCCGTGGCCTTGCCTCTGGGCGTTATGGCGGCGGCCAAATCGCGGACCTGGGTGGACTATTCGACCGCCTTCGTGGGGTATCTGGGATTGGCGACGCCCAACTTTCTGCTGGCGCTCATCCTGTTTTATTACGGGCACCGCTACCTCGATTTGCCCATCGGCGGATTGATGGACCCGGTGTATGAGGGGCAACCCATGAGCTGGGACAAGATGAAGTCCATCCTGGTTCATCTGATCGTGCCCACATTCGTGATCGGCACCTCGGGCGCCTCGGCCATGATGCAGCGCCTGCGCGCCAACATGCTGGACGAATTGGGCAAGCCATATGTTGAAACCGCTATAGCCAAGGGCATGTCGCCGTCGCGGATGCTGACCAAGTACCCGCTGCGCGTCGCCTTCAACCCCTTCGTGGCCGACATCGGCAACCTGCTGCCCTCGATGGTGTCGGGATCGGTTCTGGTTTCGGTGGTGCTGGGTTTGCAGACCATCGGCCCCACGCTGCTGACGGCGCTTAAGACACAGGACCAGTTCCTGTCAGCCTTCATTCTGATGTTCGTGGCGCTGCTGACGCTGATCGGCACCATGATCTCCGACATTCTGCTGGTCATGCTTGACCCGCGTATCCGGTACGAGGGGCGCGAAGCATGAGCAAACTTCCCGACGGTCGCTTTGTCGACGACGCCCCGTTTGATCCCGAAGCATCTTTGCAGCAATTGGAGCGCAGGGATCTGGACGCCCCGAATTGGGTTCTGGTCTGGCGCAAGTTCAAGACACACCGGCTGGGTCTGATATCGGGCATTTTTCTGCTGCTGTGCTATCTGATGCTCCCGTTTGCAGGGTTCATCGCGCCTTATGGCCCGAACGAACGAAATGGCGAACATCTCTACGCACCGCCCCAATCGGTGAACTGGTTCCACCAGGGCGAGTTCATTGGGCCGTTCGTCTACCCGATCGTGGCCGAGGCCGACCTCGAGACGTTCCAATGGAAATTCGTCCCTGACACCGAGGATCCGCGACCCGTGCGGTTCTTCTGCGAGGCATCCGAGTACAAGCTGGCCGGGCTCATCCGGTCAAACACGCATCTGTTCTGCGCCCCGGAAGGCACGACACTGTTCCTCTGGGGTTCGGACCGGCTGGGCCGCGATATCTTCAGCCGCATCCTCTATGGCGCGCAGCTGTCGCTGACCGTGGGCCTGATCGGCATTTCGGTCTCGTTCTTCCTTGGCATCCTGTTCGGGTCGCTGGCCGGCTATTTCGGCGGGCGGATCGACTGGGTCATCAACCGCGTGATCGAAATCCTGCGGTCTTTGCCCGAACTCCCCCTGTGGCTGGCACTATCGGCCGCGGTTCCGTCGAACTGGTCGCCGGTTGCCGTGTTCTTCATCATCTCGATCATCCTCGGCATCCTCGACTGGCCAGGGCTGGCCCGATCCGTGCGCGCCAAATTCCTGTCGCTGCGCGAAGAAGAATATGTGCGCGCCGCCGAGATGATGGGTGCCAGTTCCGGCCGGGTGATCCGCAAGCACCTGTTGCCGAACTTCATGTCACACCTGATTGCCTCGGCCACGCTGTCGATCCCCGCCATGATTCTGGGTGAAACGGCACTCAGCTTCCTTGGCCTCGGCCTGCGGGCACCGGCGGTCAGCTGGGGCGTGATGCTGAACGACGCGCAAAACCTCGCCTCGATCGAGATCTATCCGTGGACGGCCATCCCGATGCTGCCGATCATCGTGGTGGTGCTGGCCTTCAATTTCCTGGGTGACGGGCTGCGCGACAGTCTGGACCCTTATCAGCAATGAGCCTGCTGGCTTCGCTTCCACCGTCCGAGGCCTATCGGGTCGCCGGCTCTGGTGCGCTTCCCAGCGCATTTGCCGTGTCCGAGCTGGCAACAGCCAGCTTTGCAGCCGTGGGCCACGAGCTTGGACGGTTCATGCAGGCCACCAATCTTGTCTCGCTCCCACCCAATGCGATGGTTGATCACCGCCTCGCGTCACTGTGGTTCGGATACTCGTTCAAGCCCGAAGGCTGGGATATGCCAAGCCTCTGGGATCCGATCGCGGGCGACTATCGGGGGGCCGATGGCTGGATCAGGTTGCACACCAACCTCCCCCACCATAGGGAAGCGGCCCTCAAGGTTTTGGCGACCGAGGGGAATCGTGCGGCGGTGACGCAGGCCATCAAGAGCTGGTCGGTCTCGAACCTTGAAACGGATATCGTGGCGCAGGGTGGTGTTGCCGCCGCCATGCGCAGCCGGGCCGAGTGGCTTGACCACCCTCAAGGCCGCGCCGTGACGCGGGATCCGTTGATCGGCTGGCACGGCCCACGCCGGATCACGCTGCGCGACAGGCCTCAGGCGCGCGCGGATCGGCCTTTGGCCGGGCTTCGGGTTCTCGACATGACGCGCGTGCTGGCCGGCCCGGTTTCCACCCGCACGCTGGCCGGGTTCGGAGCCGAAGTGCTGCGCATCGACCCACCGGGTTGGGATGAGCCGGGCGTGATCCCCGATATCTCGCTCGGCAAGCGCTGCGCGTATCTGGACCTCAAGCCACCCGCTGGCCTGGAAAAGCTGCAAGAGCTGCTCGCGCAAGCGGATGTCTTTGTCCATGGCTACCGCCCCGGTGCGCTGGATGCTCTGGGCCTGACCAAAGAGGTGCGCGATACGGTCGCTCCAAACCGGGTCGAGGTTACGCTGGATGCCTATGGTTGGCAGGGGCCTTGGGCCACCCGTCGCGGATTTGACAGCCTCGTCCAGATGAGCGCGGGGATCGCTGACGCCGGTCGCGTTTGGGCCGGAGCCGACAAACCCACCCCGCTGCCAGTTCAAGCACTTGACCATGCCACCGGCTATTTGATGGCCGCCGCTGTCCTCTCGGCCCTGACAGAAGCGGCTTCGGGGCATTCGATCATGGATGGGCGTCTGTCGCTGGCGCGCACCGCCGAGTTACTGGCCAGCCTCGCGAAATCCGAGACAGGCGACCCGATCACCGCTGCCGAACCCGGGGACTACGCATCCCGATCGGAAGAGTCCGGCTGGGGCCCCGGCAAACGGCTGAAACCCGCGCTGAGCGTCGGTGAGGCACGGATGCACTGGCCGATCCCGGCATCCCGGCTCGGCACGTCCGATCCAACGTGGCAAACCACCTGAACAAAGGCCCGACCGCCGCGCGGCCCTGCCCAACGCTTGGAACGGCGGCACACCTGCGCCGCAGGTCAAAGGGGCGGGAGCGCCCTAGCGGTCGTCTCCACCGGGGCCGATATCGTCCAGATAATCCTCGTCAATCGCGGCTTGCACCGCGCCGGTGACCGCCTCGCGTTGTTTCGGAGACAGGTCTTCGGGCTCCTTGCCATCGGCCAGTCGTACCGTGACTTCGCGGTGTGCAAACTTGATGCCTTCGCGCGCGAACAACTCGCGGATTTCTTGGTACACCTTCTTGCGCACCAGCCACTGGTCGCCCGGCTTGGTCATGAACTTCACCCGGATGATCATCGCGGAATCCTGCATCTCGATGACGCCCTGTGACTTGAGCGGCTGGATGAAGTTGTCCCCGATCACCGGGTCCTCCAGCAACTCCTGTCCCAGCTTCTTGATCAGTTTACGGACCTTCTCGACGTCCGTGTCATAGGTCACGCGCAGAGGCAGTTTCATGATCACCCAGTCGCGCGAGTAGTTGGTCAGAACCTTGATTTCACCAAACGGGATCGTGTTCAGGGCCCCCAGATGGTGGCGCAGCTGGAAAGACCGGACCGAGATTTTTTCGACCGTACCTTTGACATCTCCGATGTCGATGTATTCTCCCTTGCGGAACGCGTCATCCAGCAGGAAGAACGCGCCCGAGAAAATGTCCCGCACCAGGGTTTGCGAGCCAAAGCCCACGGCCAGACCGACAACGCCGGCGCCTGCAAACAGCGGGCTGACATTTATGCCAAGTTCCATCAGAACGATCAGCACGATGGTCACGACCACCACGGCCAGTATGGCGCCCCGGAACAGAGGCAGCAGCGTGGCAAGGCGGCTTTGACCGCCCTCTCCGCCCTCGTCACCCAACTCGGCTTCGGCGGCTCCATCATCGGTTTCTTCGGCGATTTTGGTGTCGATCCAGATCCGGAAGAAGTGGAACAGGATGTAGCCGATGAACAGGATCACCATCACATCCAACGCCCTGCCAATGGGCAAATCCTCGCTCCAGCTGGCTTCGGGATTCCAGATGACGACCAGTGCGTAGATGCCGACGACAAAGGCCAGGATGCCCGCGACACGCCGCGCAAGATCTTCGTAGGTCACCAATGTGTGCTTGCGCTTCTCCGCCTCGGGCGTCTCCGAGGTCCGCATGGTATCTTCATCGGTATCGAGTTCGGCATTCAGAGCCTCGATCTGCCGGTTGCGATCGAAGTACCGCTCGAGCAGATAGTTCATGGCGCCATATGCGATGACGACCGACATGAAGATCATGTAGCTGCTTGCGACGATCGGCAGCGAGTCCTCGGTCTCGAGCACCAGATCCACCGCCAGCTTGAACCAGCTGAAGACCAGATAGACGATCAGGGCCGGGGCCCAGCCAAATGACACGAACCGCAGCAACCAGGACACCTGGTCTGGCTGGCGGCCGCCTCGGATAGCGTTCGAAATGGCCCGGGCGTTGAACAGGATCATCAGGATGTTTCCGACCATCCCGATCAGGGTCAGCCCGCCATAAACCATCGCGTAGACGTTGTAGTTCAGCCCGAAATCCGCCACCCAAGTGGAAAACAGAACAGCTGTGATGTCATAGGTCGCCAGCGCCGATGCCCAGATGTACAGCCGCTTGGCGTCACGGTCCGAGAATGGCGGCAGCCTGTACTGGCTGAGATACGGCGACAGCACCATCCGCCACAGGTCGGAAACCGTACGTGACAGGAAAAACGCCGTGAAAATCGCCGTGACGGTGAACTGGATCGAGATATCTTCGGCCTCGCCAAAAAACAGATACCCAACGATCAGAGCCATCAGCATTGCAAACACCGTGGCCCCGATACCCATCAGAAACCGGAACACAAGGAACGGCATCTTTTCCCGATACCCCTGCGGGTTTTCCTTGATCCGGGCGACGACCCACCGTCGGGCAAAGCGCTTGCCGTACAGCTCGATCGACAGCCATCGGCCAACCATCAGGAACAGTATGTTCCATCCCAGCACCTCGACATAGGTGAAAATCCGGCCATCAGGACTGGTTTGCTCGAGGATGTAGCGCACCTCGAAGATCGAATAGGGCAACGCCTCAAGGCGGGATCGCACGGCTTCGCTGAACTTGGCAAAGCGCTCCTGCGCCTTCATCAACTGCGAACTTTCCGCCATCGGATCATGAGCGACGTCCTCGGGCTGGCCACCAGCCTGCCCGACCGAGGATACGACCTGCCCGGCGCTGTCAATGACGATCACGCTGGCGCCCGCCTCGGTCGCGGCGCGGATCGCGGCCGCGACATCGTTGTCCTGCGGGGCCTCTGTTTCACCGGACGCCCCGGGATACCCCGGGATCAGCGAGGTCTGCGCCGCCGCACCGGTCGCGAAGGCCAGAGCGATTGTCCACGTCAGGAACAGTACACGGACAAGAAAGTTCGGTTTCATAAGGTCTTGCATCCTGATCTCTTGCTGCACGACAGCCTATAGAACGCACCGGCCTTGATCAAACGATCCACTCGCCGCTTCCCGACATCGTGTAGGACCGTGTTTTTGGCGCAAGCCCAAAGGCAGGATGTTTCCAACCCTATGGAATTCCTATAAGAGCAGGCAGCATCCGGCAAATCCGGGCTTTGCCAACTTCGGGGAATGTTGCAGGCTTCGCGTTATTGGTGACTTGCGCAATGGCTGTTGCCAAATCGCAATGATTGACGCATTTGCGGCTTTGACACAGACCCTTTGGCAGGCGGCGTCAAAAAATATAAGATAACTGGTGCGAAACGCGCGGAAACTGCACCGTAACAAAGATACGAGCGAGGGCATGAGCCTAGGCATCGACGACAAACAGACCGGTCGCGCTCCGCGCATAATGTTCTACAGTCACGATACGTTCGGACTGGGTCATCTCAGACGCTCCCGAGCGCTGGCTGCGGCAATGACGCGGGCGAACCCGCGGGCCTCGGCCCTGATCCTGACGGGCTCGCCCGTTGCCGGGCGCTTCACTTTTCCGCGGCGCGTGGACCATGTACGCCTACCGGGCGTGACAAAGCGGGCCGATGGTTCGTATGCCGCGCGCACGATCGGAATGGGGATTGACGAGGTCACCGAGCTGCGTTCGGGACTGATCCAGACCACCGTGCGCCAATTCGATCCGGACGTCGTCGTCGTCGACAAGGAGCCGACCGGATTCCGAGGCGAACTGCTGCCCACCCTGGAACAGCTGCATCAATCCGGGCGCGCCAAACTGGTGCTGGGTCTTCGCGACGTTCTGGACGAGCCCGAGGTTCTGGCGGCGGAATGGGCCCGAAAGGACGCAGTCGCCGCGACCGAGAAATACTATCACGAAATCTGGGTCTACGGCCTGCGGTCGGTTTATGACCCGACAGAAGGATTGCCGCTCAGCCCGTCGGCGCAGGCGCGGATTCACTGGACCGGCTATCTGCGCCGCGATCTCGGCCCTGTCGGCGAACCTCCCGAGCAGCCCTATATCCTTATCACGCCCGGAGGCGGTGGCGACGGGAAGGCAATGGTCAACCTTGTCCTGTCCGCATATGAAAAAGACCCTGATCTGTCCCCGCGAGCCCTGCTCGTCTATGGCCCTTTCCTGTCGGGTGAGTTGCGCGAAGAATTCGAGGCCCGCGTGGCGGCCCTGAACGGTCGTGTAACGGCGGTCGGGTTCGAATCCCAGATCGAAACCCTGTTCGCCGGCGCGGCGGGTGTGGTCTGCATGGGCGGATACAACACGTTTTGTGAGGTGCTATCGTTTGACAAACGCGCGGTGATCGTCCCGCGAACCACCCCGCGGCTGGAACAGTGGATTCGCGCCTCGCGCGCCGAGGAACTGGGCCTTGTGCGGATGCTGGACGAGACCCGCGATGGGTTGACGGCCGATGCGATGATCACGGCCATTCGCAACCTGCCGCAGCAGCCCCTTCCCTCGCAGGCGATCCGGGCTGGTTTGCTGGATGGCTTGGACTATGTCTCTGATCGGGTCGAAGCCCTGCTGAGCGTGGAACAGGAACGAGCGACCGGATGATCGACGCAGAGCCGAGACTGGCGGTGTTGGTCAAAGGTTGGCCGCGCCTGTCCGAGACGTTCATCGCTCAGGAACTGGTTGCTTTGCAGGATGCCGGCCACGCCTTTGACATCTGGTCATTGCGCCACCCGACCGACACCAAGCGCCACCCCCTGCACGACCGGTTTCAGGGGCAGGTGCATTATCTTCCCGAATACCTGTACCAGGAACCCCAACGCGTATTGGCGGCGAGACGAACCGCACAGGCGCTTCCCGGTTATGCACAGGCCTACCGGGTGTGGCGACAGGATCTGCGCCGCGATCCCACGCACAACCGGATCCGCCGCTTTGGGCAAGCTTGCGTTCTGGCCGCGGAATTGCCCGGCGGTACACGCGCGCTGTATGCCCACTTCCTGCATACCCCGTCCTCGGTTGCCCGCTATGCAGCAATCATGCGCGGCCTGCCGTGGAGCTTTTCGGCTCACGCCAAGGATATCTGGACGTCGCCCGAGTGGGAAAAGCGCGAGAAACTTCATGCTGACACCTTCGGAGCGGCGTTCGGCGCAACCTGCACCGAGATCGGCGCGCGGCACTTGCGCGATCTGGCCGATGACCCCGCCCGTGTGGATCTGATCTATCACGGGCTGGACCTGACGCGATTTCCTGAGCCGCCCGCACGAAAGCTGCGATCCGTCGATGACCGGTTCCATATGGTATCCGTCGGACGACTGGTTGAAAAGAAAGGCTTTGATCGCTTGATCCACGCCTTGGCCATGCTCCCCCCAGAGATCGACTGGCACTGGACCCACATTGGCGGTGGCACCTTGTCGGACAACCTGCGCGGCTTGGCGGAAAATCTGCTTCTGCAGGATCGCATCACCTGGAAAGGCGCCTGCGATCAACCCGAGGTCATTGCGGCCATGCGCGAGGCGGATCTGTTCGTGCTGCCCAGCCGCATCGCCGCGGACGGGGACCGGGACGGACTGCCCAATGTCCTGATGGAAGCCGCGTCGCAAAAACTGCCGATCCTGTCCACTCCGGTCTCGGCCATTCCCGAATTCATCCAGACCAACGTGCACGGCATCTTGTCCGATGACGAACCCAAGGCGCTTGCAGACGCTATTTCCACCCTGGCCGCCGACCCGCAGAAAGCGGCAATCATGGCCGATGCGGCTTATGACCGCTTGCTTGCCAGTTTTCGCATGGACCCTGGCATTGCACGTCTATCCCGCCGCCTGAAAGCCTTGTGCGCGGAGGGTGCCTGATGGTTCGGGTCGCCTTCTATGCGCCGATGAAAGCCCCAGACAGCCCGGTACCATCCGGCGACCGCGAAATGGCTCGCAACCTGATGGCTGCAATCGGGGCCGATGGGCATCTTGTTGATCTGGTCTCGCGGCTGCGCATCTATGACAAGACCGGAGACCCGGACCTTCAGAACCGTCTCTACCGCGAAGCCGCGGCCGAGGCCACCCGACTGAGCACAGAACTGCCTGCGGATACAGGCCTCTGGGTGACCTATCACAACTACTACAAAGCTCCGGACCTTTTGGGGCCCGCGGTCTGCCGGGCGCGGGGAATACCCTATGTTCAGCTTGAGAGCACCCGCGCCATGTCGCGCCTTTCCGGGCCCTGGGCCGGCTTTGCCCAAGCTGCGCACGATGCCTGCGACGCCGCGCAGGTGATCTTCTATCACACAGCAAATGACTTGATCACACTGAAACGCGAGCGGTTCGGTGATCAGTCATTGATTGAACTCCCACCCTTCCTGCCCCGATCGGACCTGCCTCGACCCTCTAGATGCGCGGGGCCGATGCTGACGGTGGGAATGATGCGTTACGGGGACAAGTTGGAGTCTTTCCGCATTCTGGCCGATACGCTGGCATTGCTGAATGGGGATTGGACGCTGAACATCGCCGGCGACGGACCAGCCCGCCCGGATGTCGAGGCTTTGATGGCCCCCTTCGGCACAAGCGTCCGGTTTCTGGGCCTGCTCAGCCGCGATGACCTTGAAACGATCTACTCCGATGCTGCTCTGTTGGTATGGCCGGGCGTCAACGAAGCCTACGGGATGACCTATCTCGAGGCGCAGTCCGCGGGCGTCCCCGTTGTCGCCCAGGATCGCCCGGGAGTGCGCGACGTACTGGCGCCTGCCAATCATCCTGCCCCTGATTACGGCGCCGCCGCGCTGGCCGAGCGAATTGACCGGCTGCTGTCCGATCTCGAACTGCGTCGGAGCGAAGGTCAAAAAGCGCGCGACTACGTGGCCGGCCGTCATTTGATGCCAAACGCAACACGGACGTTCTGGTCGGGTGTTTCTTCGCTGGTAGGGGAGATGTCATGACACGTCTGGCCCTTCTGCGCCACGGTCATACCGCCTGGAACCGCGCAGGGCGCATTCAGGGGCGCAGCGACATCAGCCTCGATGATCAGGCCAAGGCCGAACTGGCCCGATATCGCTTGCCAACTCCTTGGGACCGGGCCGAACTATGGTCCAGCCCCCTGACCCGCGCCAGCGAAACTGCGCGGCTGGTCGCCGGGCGCGAACCCGCAACCTCGGCCGCCCTGGTCGAGATGAATTGGGGCGACTGGGAAGGCCAACGCGGGGAAGACCTGATTGCAGATGCCAACACTGGTTACCGGCATATCGAGGATTGGAGCTGGGAATTTCGTCCCCCCAACGGCGAAAGCCCGGCCGACATTCGCCGCCGCCTTGTGCCATGGCTGTCCAGCCTGACCGGTGACAACGTAGCTGTCTGCCATATCGGAATCATGCGGGTCATCCTGGCGCTTGCCTGGGGGTGGGAGTTCACAGGCCCCGCGCCGTTCCGCATCAAACGCAATCGTCTCTACGTGGTCGATTTGGAGCAAATGCGACCGGAGGCTGAGCCCGTCCAGCTTATCCCGCGCGAGGCCGGGTCATGAGGACCATGATCGTCGTCACCCATCTGCTGGGGACCGGACATCTCAGCCGAGCCTTGACCTTGGGTCGGGCTTTTGCGGATGCCGGACACGACGTGACCGTCGCATCCGGCGGGATGCCCGCACCTCAACTGAACACGGATGGAGTTTCCCTGCTGGCGCTGCCACCCCTGCGTTCGGATGGTACCGATTTCACACGGTTGCTGACGGCCGACGAAGATATTGCAGACGCGGCCTATCTGAACTCCCGCGCTATTGCCCTGACCGAGGCTGTTCGACGAGTAAACCCCGATGTCCTGATAACGGAACTCTATCCCTTCGGCCGCCGTAGCCTGGCCGGCGAATTTCTGGCCCTGCTGTCCACTGCGCGGTCACTGCCGTCCTGTCCGGTTGTTCTGAGTTCGGTCCGGGACATCCTCGCGCCACCGTCGAAACCCGCCAAAGCTGTACGGACCGAAGAAATCATTGTGCGTTTCTATGACGGCGTACTGGTTCATTCCGACCCCGAAATCACGCCGCTGGATGCCAGCTGGCCGGTTACAGGCAACTTGGCCGGACGCCTGTTCTATACGGGCTTTGTTGCCCCGCCTGCGCCGGGTCCTCATGAACAGGGGGAAGGAGCGAATGAAATCCTGGTCAGCGCTGGCGGCGGATCGGTCGGACAACCGATCTTTCGCGCGGCCATCGAGGCCGCTCAAAAGATGCCCAACTGGCGCTGGCGCCTGCTGGTCGGCGGTCAGGATGCCCAAGACCGGATTGCCGAACTGAGGCACATGACAAATGGCGAAAATGTCCTTCTGGAACCCGTACGTCCGGATTTCAGACAAATGCTACCGCTGGCCGCAGCCTCGGTCAGCATGTGCGGGTACAACACCGCCATGGACTTGCTGCAATGCGCGACCCCGGCCGTTCTGATCCCATTTGACGATGGCAAGGAAGTGGAACAGACCCTGAGGGCAAAGAGCCTGGCGCGCCTGCCTGCGGTCGACGTGCTGCCCAGCGCGAAGCTGACCGGAGGGACATTGGCCCAAGCAGTCGACCGCGTCCTGCATCAAGGCTCGCGCGAACCCTTGGATGGCGGGTTTGACGGTGCCCGCAAGTCGGTAGAGATTGCCACCTCGCTCTGGGAGGCTCGGCAATGACAACCGATTGGACACCGCTGCGATCCGAATTGCAGGTGTGGCGAGAGGCTGGGCTTACGCTTCCACTGTGGTGGCGGGACGATGACGCGATCGCGCCCAGCCGGCATTTGGAGCGTTTAGTGGGCCTGTCATCCCGAACCGGGCTGCCGGTTCATTTGGCCATCATTCCACGCGATGCCAGTCAGGATCTGGTCGACCAAATTGCCAACCAGACCAGCTTGGTTCCGGTGGTTCACGGCTGGGCGCACCAGAACCACGCGCCTGAAGGCGAAAAGAAGTCCGAGTTCCGCCTGCATCGTCCGCTCGCCTCGATTGTGTCTGATGCACACCATGGCTTCCTGCGTTTGCAGGAGTCCTTCGGTGATCGTCTGTGCCCGATGTTCGTCCCCCCTTGGAACCGCATCGCGCCCGAAGTGACGGCAGAGCTTGCGGAGATCGGCTATCAGTTCCTGTCCACGGCCACGCCCAGAACGCACGTAGAAGCAGCGCCAGGCCTGACTCAGGTCAATACCCATCTGGATCCGATCGACTGGCGCGGTACGCGAGGGTTGGCCGATCCGAATGCGTTGATCGCCAAAACCGTCTCGATGCTGCAGGATCGCCGCGAGGAACGTGCCGACCCAACCGAACCTTTTGGCGTGTTGACCCATCATCTTGTCCATGATCAACAGATCTGGGACTTTACCGAGGCGCTTCTGGATTGTCTCATGGCGGGCCCCACACGCGTCTGGTCCGCAGGACCACACTGATTACCCGAGGAGACATTGATGAGCCGACTGGATTCCATGCTGCGACGCCTGACCGCCCAGCGCGACGGGCTGAACTGGGCTGCGGCGCGGATCAAAGGGCTGAAAGGCGATGTTCTGGACATGGGTTTGGGCAACGGCCGCACCTATGACCACCTGCGCGAGATCCTGCCCGACCGGCGCATCTGGGTCATGGACCGGGTTCTGCAATGTCACCCGGACAGCACCCCTCCGGCCGAAGATTTTCTGCAGGGCGAGGCTGAACCGATGCTGAAGAAGCTGGCCGAAGATGGCCCGCGGATCGCATTGGCGCATTATGATTTCGGTCGCGGGATCAAACACGAAGACGTGGCCGAAGCGGCGAGGCTCAGCAAGCTGATTGGCTCGGTCATGGTTCCAGGCGGTTTGCTGATATCCGGCCAACCGCTGGAAGGGTTCGAGCAGATCAACGGCCCGGACTCCATCGCGCCGGACCGCTATCTGTTCTACTTGGCCTGATCAAGCCACGCGCTGCCCGCGCGACCAGACCGCGGTCAGGGCCGGGACGTCGCCCCGCATTCGAAAACGGATCAGGTCTGCCCGCAGCCCCGGTTTCAGAGCGCCGCGATCCGCAAGGCCCGCCGCCTGTGCCGGAGCCCGTGTGACAGTGGCGATGCCACGCGCCATGTCATCCCAGATGCGCCCAAGAGTAACGGCTGACAGCAGCAAGGCTGACGGCACATAGTCCGACGACAGAATGTCCAAACACCCCAAGTCGGCCAGTTCCCGTGCTGCCACATTCCCAGAATGTGACCCGCCCCGGATCAGGTTTGGCGCGCCCATCATGACCTGAATGTCATGAACGTGACAGGCCCGTGCGGCCTCGACCGTCGTTGGGAATTCGGCCAGCCGAATGCCATGACGGGCGGATGTCGCCACTTGCGCCTCGGTCGTGTCGTCGTGGCTGGCCAGAACCGCTCCGAAGCGGCGCGCGGCGTCCACGGCCTCTTGCTCATGGCGGTCTCCATTGCGGTCCCTCAGCCCCCGCAACTGGTTGAGGTGCCGTGCGAACATGTCGTCATCCATAGCGTACTTGCCTTTGAGATAGGCTTCGAACTTGGACAGGTCCCTAAACTGGCGCTGGCCGGGCGTGTGATCCATCAACGAAACGATGCCAACCCGGTCTTCTGGACCGAATTCCTGCAATTCCTCGACCAGCGTCTCAGAACAGACTTCGGCGCGCAGATGCAGAAAGTGGCTGATCTTGAGTGCGTCCTGCTCTCGCAACTCCCACAGCTCGCGCGACAGTCCGCGCGCGTATTTCAGATACCGTCCAGCACCGGAGGGGATCGACCCCACCCGCATGGCGTCAAAGACCGTCGTGATCCCGGTGCTGGCCAGTTCCGCGTCATGCGCCAGAATGGCTGCGGCATGGGGCCAGTCCACCTTGGGCCGCGGCTGGATGTGGCGTTCCAGGTTGTCGGTGTGCAACTCGACCAGGCCGGGCGACACATAGTCCCCACCACAGTCAATCGCGCCTTTCGGAACAGCCGCGCCGGTGTCTATGTCAGCGATCGTCTGGCCAACGATACGGACACACCCCCGGACGGTCTCATCCGGCAGAACAAGCAACGCATTGGCAAGGGTCAGTTCATCTGTCATCGGATTTTCACGTGGTTTGAGGTAAGGAGAGGCCACGCAACAGGAGGCCATTGTGAATTTTGCGCGATACGCGATCTATTTCGTTCCCCCAGCCCAATCCGACTGGAGCAGGTTTGCAACCGCGTGGCTGGGGTGGGACATCGATGCGGGACGGACCGTCGACCATCCGGCCATCGACGGGTTGGACGTCGCCTCGGTAACACAAGTGCCGCGCAAATACGGGCTTCATGCCACGATGAAGCCGCCGTTTCGCTTGCGTGAAGATCAGTCGCTGTCTGCTTTGCAGGATACCTGCGCTCGTCTGGCCGGTAAATTCGCCCCCGTTTCGCTGGACGGGCTCGAAGTTGCACGCCTTGGTCGGTTTCTTGCTTTGCGGCCCGTGGGCGACACACGAGACCTGAACGCGCTTGCGGCGGCTTGCGTCCGCGACCTGGACCCTTTTCGTGCCCCGGCCTCGGAAACCGAGATGAACCGGCGCCGAGCGGCCGGGTTGACCATGGAGCAGGACGCAAATCTGACGAATTGGGGCTACCCATACGTTCTGGAGGCTTTCCGTTTTCACATCACCCTGTCCGGTCGCCTGAGCAAACCGATGCTGGCAAACGTGCAAACCGTGCTGAACCAACGGCTTGTCCCATTGCTGCCAGCCCCTTTTGACATAGGGGAACTGGCCCTTGTGGGCGAGGCTGAAGACGGGCGGTTCCATATGCTTCAACGGTACGCCCTTTCGGGTTGAAGACCGGACAAGATGGTTTCAACGGTCGCATCCAGTGACCCGGAATTGTCGACCTCGATCACGTGGTTCAAGCCTTCGGGCAGGGCTGCAGTGGCGCGCCCCAAACGCCGGGCTTGATCAGCCGCGCTTTCCCGGCCGCGCACTGCCAGACGTTGTGCCAGAACCTTTGGTTCGGCCGTCAGGGATATCACGATCAGCTCTCGAAATTCCTTCTGCGCCTCGGGCAACACAGCCCTTGAGAGGTTGACCAGAACCGCATCGGCCCTTCGGCGTTGGTCCGTGATCGCAACGGGTATGCCGTAGTGCAGCCCGTGCGCGGCCCAGCACAGAACAAAGCTGCCCTCTTGGACCATTGTTTGAAACGCCCGGTCGGACACGCGGTCAAAATCCTCACCGCCTTCGCCATGGGGACGGGTGATGACTCTACGCACCCTTTCGAAGTTCGACGCGCGCGCCAGCAGTGCTTGGATCACGCTGTCTTTTCCAACACCCGAAGGCCCGACAACTGCAATGACCGGGGCCATCTTCATGCCGCCGCCCCCGGCGCAAACTGCGTGACGTCGACCACGCGGCTGCAGACCCGGTCACGGGCCTCTTGGTCGTGGAATATCCCAATGATCGCCGCGCCGCGGGCCTTTGCCTCTTGGATCAGGGACAGCACGGTTTCGCGGTTTCGTGCGTCAAGGCTGGCCGTGGGTTCATCCAGCAACAGAGCCGGATAGTCATGCGCAAAACCACGCGCGATGTTCACCCGTTGCTGTTCACCGCCCGAAAATGTCGTGGGACTGAGGCGCCAAAGCGGTTCCGGGATATTCAGGCGCTGAAGGAGGCCCGCTGCCTTGTCCAGTGCGGTCTGCCGCTCGCACCCCTGAACCAGAAGCGGTTCGGCCACGACCTCCAGCGTCGGCACCCGCGGCACCACGCGCAGGAACTGACTGACATAGCCCAGGGTCTCCCGGCGGAGTTGCAGGATCTCGCGCGGTTGAGCCCGGGCGACGTCGAGGCCGCCCACCCGCACCTGCCCCGAGGCCGCCAGGTAGTTGCCGTAGATCACCCGCATCAGTGTGGACTTCCCGGCCCCGCTGGCCCCGGTCAGGGCCACGCATTCTCCGGCCCTGACCTTTAGCGACGCGCCCGCCATCACCGGGATCACGGCGCCGTCCTGATTGTGCAGGGTAAAGCTCTTGCTCACGTCGATCAGTTCAATCATCGGATTTCATCTTTTCTGTAGCATTCAAACCTGCAGGACGCTGGACACAAGCAGTTGCGTATAGGCATGCTGCGGGTCGTCCAGCACCTGATCGGTCAGCCCCGCCTCGACCACCTCGCCATCCTTCATCACCATCAAGCGATCCGCCAGCAGCCGCACCACGGCAAGATCATGGGTGACGATGATGGCGCTCAGCCCCATCTCGCGCACCAGACCGCGCAGCAGGTCCAGCAGCCGCGCCTGCACCGAGACGTCCAGCCCACCGGTCGGTTCATCCATGAAAACCAGCCGCGGACCGGTCACCAGGTTGCGCGCGATCTGCAACCGTTGCTGCATGCCGCCCGAAAACGCGCTGGGGCGGTCGTCCACGCGGCTTTCCGCTATCTCGACCCGGCCCAGCCAATCCAAAGCCTGCCCGCGGATCTGGCCATAGTTCCGGCTCCCCACGGCCATCAGCCGTTCGCCGATATTGCCGCCGGCGCTGACCGACATGCGCAGCCCGTCGCGGGCATGTTGATGCACAAAGGCCCAGTCGGTGCGCCCCAGCATCCGGCGGGCCGGTTCCGACATCGTGACCGTGTCCACCGGCCCGTCGGCGCGGGTATCAAAGATCACCTGCCCGGCATCCGACTTAAGATGCCCAGCCAGACAGTTCAGCAGGGTCGACTTGCCCGACCCGCTTTCGCCGACGATCCCCATTACTTCACCGGGGTAGAGGTCGAAACTGACATCCCTGCAGCCGATCCGCGCGCCATAGCGCTTCTCGATGCCTTTGACCTGCAAGAGCGGGGTCATGCCGCATCCTCCTGCGCCAAACGGCCTTGGTGTCCGGCCTCGCGGCGGGACCGGCAGAAATCGGTGTCCGAACACACGAACATCCGGTTGCCTGCATCGTCCGTGATCACCTCGTCCAGGTAACTGTCTTCGGCCCCGCACAGATCGCAGGCGTGATCGGCCTTGCTGGCCTCGAACGGGTAGTCCTCGAAATCGAGGCTGACCACCCGCGTATGCGGCGGCACCGCATAAATGCGCTGCTCGCGCCCGGCCCCGAACAGCTGGATCGCGTCCATTTCCAGTTTCGGATTGTCGAATTTCGGGATCGGAGACGGGTCCATCACATAGCGGTCGGCCACCCGGACCGGATAGGCATAGGCCGTGGAAATCGCGCCGTGCTGGCTGATGTCTTCGTAGAGCTTCACATGCATCAACCCGTATTCCTGCAGGCTGTGCATCTTGCGCGTCTCCGTCTCGCGCGGTTCCAGAAACCGCAGCGGTTCGGGGATCGGGACCTGATAGACCAGGATCTGATCGTCGCGCAGCCTGGCCTCGGGGATACGGTGGCGGGTTTGGATGATGGTCGCCTTCCCGGTCTCTTCGGTCGTGGCCACGCCCGCCGTCTTCTCAAAGAACTTGCGGATCGACACAGCATTGGTCGTGTCATCTGCTCCCTGATCGATCACCTTGAACACATCGTCCGGTGTCAGCGTCGCGGCCGAGACCTGAACCCCGCCCGTGCCCCAACCATAAGGCATGGGCATCTCACGGCTGGCAAACGGCACCTGATAACCCGGAACGGCCAAGCCCTTGAGAATGGCCCGGCGGATCATCCGCTTGGTTTGTTCGTCCAAATATGCGAAGTTATACTCATTCATTTGATGTATCACTTTCGTTTTTTGGTGTTGTTGTGGACGGTTTTCTGGTTACCTCGGCCTTCGCGGTCGTCATGCTCTACTTTCTCTGGCGCAGGATACATTCCCAGCGACGGCGCCGGGCCATGCGGCGGGACGCGCGAGGCGAATGGTCTGCGATCAGCGCGGACGCGCCACGCCGGGCTGCGGCTGGCAGGGCATCTCGGCCGGCGGACAGGATGCAGGAAGGGCACTGAAGTCATTCGGCGGCCTCGCGCGGTTCCAGGCGTTCTTCGGCTTCGCGGCGCAATTTGCGCACCAGTTCCAATTCGGACTGGAAATCGACGTAATGCGGCAGTTTGATATGCTCCAAAAAGCCGGTCGCCTGAATGTTGTCAGCATGGCTGAGGACGAATTCCTGATCCTGCGCCGGGGCGCCCAGATCGTCTTCGCCCAATTCCTCCCAGCGCAAGGCGCGGTCCACCAGCGCCATGGCAATGGCTTTGCGCTCGGACTGGCCGAAGACCAGCCCATAGCCGCGCGTAAATTGCGGCGGCTCGGTCTTTGATCCCTTGAACTGGTTCACCGTTTCGCATTCGGTCAGGGCGATCTCTCCGATCTCGATCGCGAAGCCCAGTTCGGGGATATCCATCTCGACCGCGACGGTGCCGATGCGCAGCTCACCCACGAAAGCGTGGTTGCGGGCATAGCCGCGCTGGGTCGAATAGGCCATGCCCAGCACGAACCCCTCGTCCCCGCGCGTCAGTGCTTGCAGGCGCAGGGGGCGGTCCGCCGGGAACTCCATCGGTTCGCGCGTTAGGTCGCCGGGCGGTTTATCGCTGGCGGGTTCGTCCTGGATCAGGCCTTCGTCCTTCAGGAATTTGGTGATGTGCGGGGCCGGTTCATGGCGCGGCGCGGCGGTGAGGGCCTCAGGCACCGCGCCGTCGGCGGCCAGTTTGAAATCCAACAGGCGGTGCGTGTAGTCGAAGGTCGGGCCCAGAACCTGCCCGCCCGGCGCATCCTTGAACGTGGCCGAGATCCGGCGGTCGCAGGCCATGCCGCCGGTATCGACCGGGGTCGAATAACCAAACCGCGGCAGGGTGGTGCGGTAGGCGCGGATCAGAAAGATCCCCTCGATCAGATCACCCCGCGCCTGTTTGATCGCCAGCGCGGCCAGATCGGGATCGTACAGAGAGCCCTCGGCCATCACGCGGTTCACCGCAAGGCTGAGCTGTTCACGGATCTGGGCCAAGGACAATTCGGCCACGCCGGGATCGCCCCGGCGTTCCTCTGCCAGCCAGGCATGGGCGTTTTCAATCGCCTTTTCGCCCCCTTTGACGGCTACGTACATGGCCTAACCCTCGGGCTGGATGCGGGTGCTGCGCGGCAGGGCCGCAACCATATCCCCGCAGGTGAAGAAGAAATCGCACCCCAAGGGGTACAGGTCCGAATTGGCCTGAACCGCCGCGACATCGGGCACGGCCAGGCGCGCAGTGTCGCGTATGCCCGGCCCTCGCAATCCGGCACCGGAAAGGTCTAGCGCGTCACACTCCACGATCAGGGTGGCGGATCGGTCGGGGTATTCCGGCGTTCCGATCAGGTATTGGTCCAGCGGCACAAGGTCCTGCCAGCAGCCAACGGCGAAATCGGCCTGCGCGGCGGGCACGAGGGGCGCACCGGTGTGGAAGGTCAGCCATTGGCGAATGGCCGGGTTGTCGGCCCCGCGCGCCAGATAAACGCCCGTGTCCGGGTCGCACAGCGTCAGCAGCAGCGTTCCCGCGGCGACCGACAGGCCGTCGGGCGGGGTCGCGCCGACCAGCTGCCGCAACTCACCCGGCCGCGCCATCACGGTCATGGCCGCACGAAAGGCGTGGGCCGCCTGAACCGGCGCATCGGTGAAACCGCCTGAAAAACGGGTCTGTGGGGTCATTGATCCTCTCCCCGAACCATCGTGAAGAACTCGACCTTGGTGGCCGCAGCCTTGGCGGCCCGGGCCGTTCTGGCCGCCTGGACCTGGCGGGTCAGCGGCTCCAGGATTCTCGCCCGCACCGCGTCGGCGTGCCCGGTCTGCATCAGCGCGTCGATCAGAGCGGCGGTTTCGGCATGGGTCTTGTCGCGCCCCTGCACATATCCGTGGCCCTCGGTTCCGTCAGGCAGAACCAGAGCGCAGCGCGTGACTGTCATCTCGCCCAGATTGAAGGGCGCGCCCGAGCCGCCTGCCCGCCCCCGCACCATGACGCCGCCGATCTCGGGCGTGCGCAACCACTGGAATTCGGAACTTGCGCCATAGGCGGTCCACAAGGCAGCCAGCGCCTCGGCCGGCGCACGTGCCAGAAGGCCCAGCCAGGCCCGTCGATCACCCGTCGCGATTTTTATCTGATCCGCCATCAAAGCCTCTTGGCCAAGTTGTCTACAACTACTATACAACTAGACAAATAATAGCGGAGCAAAGGGTGACTCGCAACGAATATGCTGTGAAGTTTTGATGACATGAGCCAAACACCGATCTGGAAGACCATCGCGCTGGCGCTGACCGCCGACATCGCCGAGGGGCGCTTTGCAACCGGCGACCGCCTGCCGACCGAGGCGCAGTTGGCCGCGACCCACGGCGTGAACCGCCACACGGTGCGCCGGGCCCTGGCCGAACTGGCCAAGCAAGGGCTGGTGCATCCCCGCCGCGGGGCAGGCGTGTTTGTTTCGGCAGCCGCAACCGATTACCCGATCGGCAAACGGGTCCGGTACCACCAGAACATCTCGGCCAGCGGCAAGATCCCGGGCAAGCAGGTGCTGTCGCTGATCACCCGCGCCGCCGACAAGACCGAGGCCGAGGCGCTGGCCCTGGCCCCCGGCGACCCGGTGCATGTCTATGACGGGTTGTCGCTGGCCGATGGCCAACCGATCGCGGTGTTCCAAAGCGTCTTTCCCGCCGCGCGCCTGCCCGACCTGCCCGAAGCGCTGGCCCAGAACGGCTCGGTCACGCGGGCGCTGCGGCACTGCGGCGTGGCGGATTATACCCGCATCTCGACGCGCCTGACCGCCCGCGCGGCTGATGCGATTCAGGCCCGGCACCTGCACCTGATCGAGGGCGCGCCGGTTCTGCATTCGGTCGGCATCAACGCCGATCCGCAGGGGCATCCGGTTGAATACGGCAAGACCGTCTTTGCGGGCGAGCGGGTCACTCTGACGCTGGATGACGATCACGGGTGATGCCGGTCAATCCTCGTATTTCTCCAAAAACGCCTCGGCGGGCAACGCGCGGAAATCCGGCAGCGCCGCGCGCAGTCGGGCATTGTCCCAGTCCCACCAGGCCAGAGCCATCATACGCTCGGCCACGTGTTCGGGGAACCGGCGTCGGATGGGGTGGGCAGTGACGCCGCCGACGATGGTATAAGGTGGCACGTCCTTGGTCACGATCGCCCCGGAGGCTACGATTGCCCCGTGCCCGATCGTCACCTCGGGCTTGATGATGGCCGCGTGGCCGATCCAGGTGTCATGCCCGATATGCGCCAACCGCCCGGCGCGCCGGGCGAACCAGTCCGCGTCGTCCTCGGCATCGTCCCAATAGTCGGCCGAGCGGTAGTGGAAGTGATGCAGCGACGCTTTCTCGATCGGATGGTCGGTGGCGCCGATCCGGGTGAAACTGGCGATATTGGCGAATTTCCCGATCCGTGCATTGGCGATGTCGCAGGTGCGGTCGCAATAGGTATAATCCCCAAACACCGAATTCGTCACCCGCGTTCCGGCACCGATTTCGACAAAGGCGCCAAAGCTGCTGCCGGTTATCTGGCAATCCGGGTGAATGAAAGGCTGGTCCGGTCGCAAGCGCGCCATGGTCTGCAAGTCCTCGTATACGGTTCAAGGCAACATCAGGGGCTTGGCCTGCGGGTCGCGCGGTTTGCGCGCCTTGGGCGGCCCGCCCTGGATCAACCGCCTGCGCAGCCAGCCCGAAAACCAGTCCATCAGCATGACCATCAGGATGATCAGCACGATGTAATAGGCGACTTCCTCCCAGTCTTTCTGGGTGATAATCGCCTGTGTCAGCAACAGACCGATCCCGCCCCCGGTTATCGCCCCGATCACGGTTGCGCTGCGGGTGTTGGATTCCAGGAAGTACAGGAGCTGACTGAGCAGAACCGGCGTGATCTGCGGGATCACACCGAAACGATATTTCTGCGGCGCATTGGCCCCGGTAGACTGCACGCCCTCGATCTGCTTCTGATCAACATTTTCCAGCGCCTCGGAGAAGATCTTGCCGAAGGTGCCGGTATCGGTGACCAGGATGGCCAGCGCCCCTGTTAGCGGCCCTGGCCCGAAGGCGCGTGCCAGAACCACCGTCCAGATCAACGCATCAACACCTCGCACGAAGTCAAAGATACGACGAGTGGCAAATCGGACCGTTCTAAACGGATTGAAATTTCGTGTCGCCAGAAATGCGAGGGGCAAAGCGATCATCCCTGCCCCCAATGTACCCAGAAAAGCCATCAGAAGCGTTTCAAAGATCGCCCACGCAACATCCTGATGGCGCCACATCTTGTTGGTCCAGAAATCGTCAAAGATTTCTGCGGCCTCGCCCGAAGCGGCACGCCCCATCAACTGGCTGAAAGACTGACCGTGATAGGGGCTGTCCAAAGTGAACCAGAACAGTTCCCAACCGTTGAAATACCGGAACACCTCGGCCCGGTTGCGTGTCACGGTCAGCCGACCCGCCGGCGTGGTGATCGCCAGGCGATTCTTTGACATGTTGATCCAGTCCGGCACCTCGGCAGTCGGTAAGTCGGCCTGCACTCCGGCAGACCGGCTGGGCGTTGCGCGCACGGTTCCATAACCCGGGATGTCATATTCCACGGTTTCAGGTCCAAAACGAACGATGTGGCCATCTTGCAGGTCAATCACGGTGGTTTCGCCCAAAGCGACCCATTCCGGCGCAGTGCCATCCGGGTAAGCGCCCTTGCGCTCTCCCTCGATCGCAACGGACACTTCTCCGTTTCGATTGTCCCGCGTCACATGTGTCTTGTAGCTGTAGCTGTCGGATACAAGCGTCTTGCCGTTTTCCCAGTTGGCCCGCTCGGCCAAGCCGGGCACGTCAAAGACAAAGAAAACATAGATCAGGTATAGAATGACCAGCCCCGGCAACCCGAAACTCAGCGCCCGTTTGCGCCGAAAGATGTGGTCGGTTCTGGCTTTCAAGTCGTTGATCGGCAGATCAGTGGCAAAGGTGCTCATGCTGCGGCTCCTTTGGCGGAACCGTGTGTCAGACGGTCACGCAAAACGCCGGACAGCTGATCCACGGCCACGATGGTGACGAACAGAAGCAGAAAGATGGCCGCCGCCTCGTCGTAACGCCCCTGCCCCCAGGACATGGCGTTGCGCAACTCGTACCCCAAGCCGCCTGCCCCCACGAAACCAAGAATGGCCGAGGCGCGGATGTTGATCTCGAACCGCAGAAGAGCGTAGCTGACATAGTTTGGCCCGACCTGCGGGATCACGCCCAAATACATCCGCTGCGACCAGTTGGCGCCAACCGACTGCAGCCCCTCGACCGGTTTCAGAGAGGCGTTTTCATTCACTTCGGAAAACAATTTGCCCAGGGCACCGGCAGTGTGAATGGCGATGGCAATCATTGCAGGCACTGGCCCGCCGCCAAGAACAAAGATCAGAACCAGAGCGATGACAATTTCCGGAACGGCCCGGCAAATATCAGAAATCCGCCGAAAAACGGGGATCAATGACGGCCACAGCGCCATGCCGCGGGTAGACATCAGCGCCAGAAAGGTGCCGCCCAGAGTGCCCACCAGCGTGGCCGCGGCGGCGATATTCAGTGTTTCGATCAGCGCGGGGAAGAACTCGACCAAATTCGCGGGCAATTCCCCGATCTTCTCCCAGGCCTCCGTCAGAACCTCGGCAGGGTAATCGAAAATGCGGTTCCACCCATCGGCAAAACTACCGGCGTTTCGCATGTCGGCGGTCCGGAATCCGGCCGCCATAAGTGCCACGAACAGGATCAGAAGTATCCCACCGTAGACCCGTTTTCGACGGGTCATGCTGGTGTAATCCTCCCGGATCCGGTCGAGGCCGGCGGATCCCGCGGTCAGGTCGGTCATGAAAGGCTCCGATGGGGATAATGGGGTCCGGTTTGCGGCCGGACCCCGAACAGAAGTTGCGCAGGCTTAGTTCGACTTCAGCTTGCGGGCCTCAATGATGATTTCGTAGGCCTCGTGGGTGATCGGCTCGAACGCTTTGGCTTCACCTGCGGCCACGCCATAGAAGCACTCACGGTCTTTGTCGGCCAGCCCGGCCATCAGAGCCGTCATCTTCTCTTTGACATCCGCCGGCAATGCCTTGCGCAGAACCACCGGACCTTCGGGGATCGGCTTCGATTTCCAGATTTCCACCATGTCGTTCATGTCGACCAGTCCGGCATCCACGGCGCGGCGTAGCGCGCCCGAATTGTAGCCGTCTTCCCAGTTGCCCAGACCGTCGGCCCAGGTCACGCCACCATCCACGTCACCGTTGTTCACGGCGACGATCGTCTGCTCGTGGCCACCGGTGAACTTCACCTCACCGAAGTAGTCACCCGACTCCATCGTCGCACCCGTTGCCTGAGGGATTTCGATCGAGGGGATCAGGTAGCCCGAGGTCGAGTTCGGATCACCAAAGCCAAACACCTTGCCTTTCATGTCATCAAGCGAGGTGATGCCGCTATCCTTGCGGGCGAACCCGACCGAGTAGTAGCCATACCCACCATCCACGTTCACCTTGACCAGAACCGGTTCGACCGCCTCGGGGTCGCTCAGATAGGTCTTGGCATAGGCGGAGGCGCCCAGCCAGGCCATGTCGATCGTGCCGCCCAGCAGGCCCTGGATCACGCCGTTGTAATCGGCCGGGGCGAACAGCTTGGTTTCGACACCCAGCGCGTCCTCGGTGTACTCACGCAGACATTCGTTGTTGTTCAGCCGGTCCTGCGCGTTTTCTCCGCCCAGGATGCCGATACGGAATTCGCTGATCTCCTCGGCCATGGCGGGCGCGCTCAGGGCGGTGGTCGCGACCAGGGCGGCAACTAGTTTCTTCATCTGTCTCTCTCCAGGTTGATTGGCCCACCCCATTCATCGGGCCGGGCGATAAATGAGGTGGTTTGGGCTCAGATCGTGGCCTCGGCTTCCATCAGAGCCTTCCGGGTGGCATCCAGTGTTTCGATCTCGGTCGAGGTCGCGGCCTCGGAGAAGCTGGCATCAGCGCCGTAGATCTCGCGGGCGACGCCGGTGGTCAGCTGCTCGGGCAGGCCGTCGAACACGATGCGCCCGTCGCGCATGCCGACCACGCGGTCGCAATAGCGGCGCGCGGTGTCCAACGTGTGCAGATTGGCGATCACGGTACGGCCGTCCTCTTCGTGGATGCGGCGCAGGGCCTGCATCACGACCTGCGCATTCATCGGATCCAGCGAGGCGATGGGTTCATCGGCCAGGATGATCTTGGGATCCTGCATCAGGGCGCGCGCGATAGCGACACGCTGCTGCTGCCCGCCCGACAACGCCTCGGCCCGTTTAGGGGCATGTTCGGCGATGCCAAGTCGGTCAAGAATGTCGATGGCGCGATGGATGTCTTCCATCGGGAACAGATTGAACATGGTCGCCAGCGTCGAGTGCCGGTTCAGCGTTCCGTGCAACACATTCGAGACCACATCCATGCGGGGCACAAGGTTGAATTGCTGAAAGATCATCGCGCAATCGGCCTGCCACGCACGTTTTTCGCGCCCTTTCAGCGTGGTCACGTCGCGCCCGTGAAACAGGATCTGCCCGGCGCTGGCATCGGTCAGGCGGTTGATCATACGCAGCAGGGTGGACTTGCCCGCGCCCGACCGCCCGATGACCCCGATCATGCATGGCTTGTCGACGTCCAGCGTTGCGGTGTCGACGGCGGTATTGTCGCCGAAGCGCTTGGTCAGTTTTTCGATGCGCAGCACGTGCCACCCCCAATTCGTGATGGAGGTCGTCTACAGCTGGTGCTCAAAGGTGATGTGTCGATCCGGTGAAGCTTTTGTAACGGGCTGAAAGCCGATGGCCTATGCAAGGGCTGGGCAATACCGCTCGTCCCGTCTATACGCGGGCTCAACACCTGAACCATCAGATCTGTCACATGAGGCCGCCATGAGCTTTGACCGCAAGATCAAGATCGCACCGTCGATCCTGTCCGCCGATTTCGCCAATTTCGGACAGGAAATCCAAGCTATCGAGGCCCAAGGCGCCGACTGGGTTCACGTTGATGTGATGGACGGGCATTTCGTGCCAAACCTCACCTTCGGCCCGCCGGCGGTCAAAGCGTTCCGCCCGCATGTCAAGACGGTGATGGATGTGCACCTGATGATCACGCCGGTCGACCCCTACATCCAGGCCTATGCCGATGCCGGCGCGGACTATCTGACGGCCCATGTCGAGGCTGGTCCGCACACGCACCGCACGTTGCAGGCGATCCGCGCGGCGGGCATGAAGGCAGGCGTGGCGCTGAACCCCGGCACCCCGGCCGAAGCGGTCGAACACCTGCTGGATCTGGCAGATCTGGTCTGCGTGATGACGGTGAACCCCGGCTTTGGCGGGCAGAAATTCATCGACATGACCGCAAAGGTGAGCCGCCTGCGCGAGTTGATCGGAGACCGCCCGGTGCATATCGAAATCGACGGTGGCGTCGACACCACAACCGCCCCGCTGGTCGCGGCAGCCGGCGCGGACGTTCTTGTTGCCGGTTCCGCGGTCTTCAAGGGCGGGTCGGTTGCGAACCCGGACGTCTATGGCCAGAACATACGCGCCATTCGCGCCGCAGCCGAAGGCCACGCGGTCTGACGGCGGCTCCCGCCCGTCGTCGACGTTTTTTGCAAAACGCCTCCTCCCCTTGGGCCCGGCATCGCGCATGGCGCGATGCCGGGCCCAAGGCCGCAAGCGGGATCGGCGCAGCCAATGTCGCGCGGGCGCGGGAGCGTTTTGCCGCCCCTGCTCCTAGGCCAGTTGATCCGCGAAATGCGTCAGCAGCCTGTGTTTTAGAATCTTGCCCGTAGGCGCCGCGGGCAGTGACGTGGCCAGCACGATCCGGCTGGGCCGCTTGTAGCCCGCAAGACGCTCGGCCACGAACTTCGCCAACTCTGCCTCGGACACAGCGCCGATTTCAGGCACCTGAACAAAGGCCAGCACCTGTTCGTCGCCGCCCACCCGATGCCCGATCACCGCAGACTGGATCACCTGCGGATGGTCGTTCAGCGCGGTCTCGACTTCGGGCGGATAGACGTTGAAGCCGCCGTGAATGATCAGTTCCTTGGCGCGGCCGACGACGTGCAGATTGCCCTGCACGTCGAGGCGGCCGAGGTCACCCGTGCGCAACCATCCCCGGACCAGAACCCGGCCCGTTTCCTCGCCGTTGCGATAGTACCCCTTCATCACATGCGGGCCGCGCGTCAGGATCTCGCCCACGCCATCTCCGCCGCCGGGTATGCTTTCGTCAATGTGCAGCTCGACCCCCGGCAAGGGCGGGCCGACCGAGATATCCGGATCCCCGATCCGGTTGTGCGAGGCGCAGATCCCCGCCGTGCTTTCGGTCATGCCATAGCCATTCTGCAGTGCGACGCCATAGAACGCCTCGGCCTTGCGTTTCCACGCCGGATCCAGCGGGGCAGCCCCGGACGAGGTGTAGCGCAGGGCGTCCGACGGCAGCCGCTCCAACCCCTGTTCCTTAGCATATTGCATCAGCAGCGCATGCATCTGCGGCACACCCGAAAACACCGTGACGCCCGCGTTCAACGCGGCAAAGGCGCGGTCCGCCGCGAACCGGGCATCCAGCTGGACGAAGGCCCCGGCCAGCGCCGACCCGGTGACGATCGAGGCCAGCCCGAAGATGTGCGAAATCGGTAGCACGCCATAGACCACGTCATCCTGCGTCAGCCCCCGGAAATTCGCCGAGGTCAGCCCGCCGAACCGCAGGTTTTCGTGGGTCAGCATCACACCCTTGGGCGTTCCGGTCGTGCCGGTGGTGAACAACATCGCCGCGACATCCGTCAGATCGGGGTCGGGCGCGCTCGGGTTCGGCGCGGCCAGGTGCATCTGCCCGAAGGACCCGGAAACAGGCCGGGCCCCGGCCCTTCGCGCATGATCGAGCGCCTCCGGCGACTCCTCGGACGTGAACAGGATCACCGCCGGGGTGACGTGATCCACGATGCGCACCAACTCGGCCGCGGTCTGACGGGCGTTCACCGGTACCACGCAGGCCCCGATCCGGGAACAGGCAAACAGCGCGGCCACTGCCGCACAGCAATTCTCGAGCACCAGCATGACCCGATCGCAGGGGCGCACCCCCGAGGCCAGCAGGATGCCTGACAGATCGGAAATCGCGCGGTCGAGGTCAGCAAAGCTCCAATTGGCGCCGAACCCGTCGGCGAAGGCGCGGGCCTGCGGGCGGGTCCGGATCTGGGCACCCGGATAGTCGTGCCATTTGTTCATGTCCCTTCGCCCTCCCCCGCGCCGGAACCGGTTTTTCGCTCAGCGTTTCGTGGTGCGCTTGAACACACCCGCCGCCGTTGCGATCAGGGTTCCGTCGTCGCCGTGCAACTCTCCGGTCACATAGGCCAGCGTGCGCCCGCCACCCGTTGCACGCCCGGTGGCCGTCACGCGCCCCTGACGCACCGCCGCCACATAGCTTGTGTTCAGTGACAGGGTCAGAACCAACGGATGTTCGTCCCGGTCGAACCAGGCCGAGGCGGTGTTGCCGCAAGCCACGTCCAGCAGCATGGCGATGATGCCGCCATGCAGGATGCCCTGGCTGTTCAGATGATCCGCCCGGATGGTCAAATGGCACCGGGCCCGGCCGTCGGGCTCGGACAGATCCACCTCGAACCCGATCGCGTTCTGACAGCCCGACCGCCGGACCTTTGGGTCGTCTTCAGGCCGCGCCGAGTGCAATGAACCGCTCCAAATGATAATCCGCGTCGCCGAACCTGTGATCCGACATGACGATCCGCTTGGCAATATGCGCCAGCTCATATTCCTGCGTCATGGCGATGCCGCCATGCATCTGGATCGTTTCCTCGGCCACCAACCGGCCCACCCGCGACACCAGGTTGCGGGCCGCGGCGATCTGCCGGTCGCGATCGGGCGCTTCAAGGTGACCGGCCGCGTTGATCACCGCCGAGCGCGCCTGCTCCAGCTCGACCAGCATATCCGCGAACCGGTGCTGCAGGGCCTGAAAGGTCCCGATCGGACGGCCGAACTGCTTGCGCGTCATCAGGTATTGCCGTGTCAGTTCCACCGCGCTTTCCATCGCACCCAGCACCTCGGCGACCAGCGCGACATTGGCTGCGGCCACAACGTTCATCAGCGGCTCGAACCCCTGCCCCGCCGCGCCCAGACGCGCGGTTTCCGGCAGGCGCACATCGTCCAGAGTGACCTCGGCCGCGCGGCCCCCGGCCAGCATCGGATACCCGCGCAAGCCCAGACCCGGCGTGCCAGCAGGCACCAGAAACAGCGAAATGCCGTCCAGATCGAACGGCCCGCCCGTTTCGCGCGCGGAAACGATCAACTGCCCGGCGACCTCGGCATTCACGACCACAGCCTTGCGTCCGTTCAGGATCAAGTCCGTGCCGTCGGTCCGCACGGTGGTCTCGACCCGGCTCAGGTCATACCGGCTGGCAGGCTCCCCATGCGCCAGCGCCAGATGCAGCGCGCCCGAGACCACCTGATCCAGCAGCGCCCGCTGATCGGGGCTGCCCACCTGCGCGATCAGCCGACCGCCCAGAATGCAGCTGTCCAGAACCGGCTCGACCACCCCGGCCCGGCCCAGTTCCTCGAACACGGTGGCGATGTCAAAGCCCGCCCCGCCGAACCCGCCATCCGCTTCGTCGAACAGCGCGCCCAGAACGCCCAGATCGGCCAGTTCGCGCCAGATGTCGGCGCTGAACCCCGCCGGGCTGTCCAGAATGTCGTTGCGCACCAGAGTCGTATATCTGTCGGCCAGATAGCGCCGCAGCGTGTCCTGCAGCATCTGCCGTTCTTCGGTCAGGTTGAAATCCATCTCAGCCCCCCATCTTGACCTTGGCGATGATCCCGCGCTGGATCTCGTTCGACCCGCCGAAGATCGACAGTTTCCGGTTGTTGAAATACTGGGCGGCGACCGGCGCGGCATAGTCCGGCCCGATCGGGTCGTTGTCGCCTGCCACCGCCTCGGAGGCGAAAGGCATCGCATAAGGCCCCACCGCGCGGCGGGCCAGGTCGTTGATCTCCTGCCGGATGATCGTTCCCTTGACCTTCAGCATCGAGCTTTCGACCCCCGGTGCCTGTCCGGCCGCAGCCTGGCTGATGATGCGCATGTTGGTGGTGGCCATGGCCATCAGGTCGATCTCGACCCGCGCCAGCCGAGCGGCGAAATGCGGGTTCTCGATCAGGGGGCGGCCATTCGCGGTTTCGATCCGGGCAATCCGTTTGACCATGTCCAGCCCCGCCTGGCTGAAGCCGACACCGGCAATGTTGGTGCGTTCATGCGTCAGCAGATACTTGGCATAGGTCCAGCCCTTGTTCTCTTCGCCCACCAGGTTTTCGACCGGAACACGCACATCGTCAAAGAACACCTCGTTGACCTCGGGCGTGCCGTCCAGCAGGACGATGGGGCGCACCTCGATCCCCGGCGTGTTCATGTCGATCAGCAGGAACGAGATCCCCTCCTGCGCCTTGGCCTCGGGGTCGGTGCGCACCAGGCAGAAGATCCAGTTGGCGTATTGCGCCAGCGTGGTCCAGGTCTTCTGGCCATTGACGACATAGTGGTCGTCGTCGCGCACCGCGCGGGTCTTCAGCGAGGCCAGGTCCGACCCGGCACCCGGCTCGGAATAGCCCTGGCACCACCAATGTTCACCATTGAGGATGCGCGGCAGGAAATACTCCTGCTGCGCCTTCGAGCCGAATTTCTGCAGCACCGGGCCCAGCATCGACAGGCCAAACGGCACGATACGCGGCGCATAGGCGGCGGCGCATTCCTCCTCGAATATATGGCGCTGAACCGCGTTCCACTCGGCGCCGCCAAACTCCTTCGGCCAGTTGAAATTCAACCAGTCGCGCTCGTTCAGCGTGGCGTGCCACCACTCATACCCTTCCTTGCCGATGTTCCGGCCAGCCCGGATCTTGTCCGAGATCTCCTTGGGCAGCTTTTCGGCCAGAAAGGCTCGAACCTCGTCGCGAAAGGCCTTCTCCTCGTCCGTATAATTCAAGTCCACAGCCGCCCTCCTCCTCGACGCGATCGGAACTTTGCCTGCTCGGCCCCCAGGGCCGGGCTGCGCCGGGCCGGCCCGCGATGAGCTGGCCCGGCGCCTCTTTCTTCAATATATCTCGAACAGACCGGCCGCGCCCATGCCGCCGCCGATGCACATGGTCACGACACCCAGCTTGGCCCCGCGCCGCCGCCCTTCGCGCAGCAGATGGCCGACCATCCGCGCGCCGGTCATGCCGAACGGATGCCCGATGGCGATCGATCCGCCGTTCACGTTGCATTTCTCGTCATCGATTCCCAAACGGTTTCGGCAGTACAGCGCTTGCGAGGCGAAGGCTTCGTTCAGCTCCCACAGGTCGATGTCCTCGATGCTCAGACCATGCCGTTCCAGCAGGCGTGGCACCGCAAAGACCGGGCCGATGCCCATCTCGTCGGGCTCGCACCCCGCCACGCAGAACCCCTTGAACGCACCCAAGGGCTCCAGCCCACGGCGCTCGGCCTCGGCGCTGTCCATCACGACCACGGCGGCCGCGCCGTCCGACAGCTGACTGGCATTGCCGGCGGTGATGTAGTTTCCGGGGCCGCGCACCGGCTCGAGTGAGGCAAGGCCTTCCAGCGTCGTGTTCGGGCGGTTGCATTCATCCCGGTCCACGGTGACCTGCCGGTGCGAGACCTCGCCCGTCTCTTTGTCCTTGATCGCCATGGTGGTCTGCATCGGCACGATCTCGTCGTCGAACTTGCCCGCCGCCTGCGCCGCCGCGATGCGCTGCTGCGACCGCAGGCCGTAGGCGTCCTGTTCTTCGCGACTGATGCCATAGCGCTCGGCCACGATGTCGGCGGTCTCGATCATCGTCATGTAGATCGCGGGCTTGTGCTCCTGAATCCACGCCTCGGGCACCGGGCGGGTTTTCGGCTGAACCAGCGAGATGCTCTCGACCCCACCGGCCACGATTGGCCCAGCGCCGCCCTCGGTGATGGCCTGCGCCGCCAGCGCCACGGTCTGCAGCCCCGACGAGCAGAACCGGTTCACGGTCATGCCCGAAACGCTGACCGGCAGCCCGGCCCGGATGGCGATCTGGCGGGCGATATTGCTGCCGGTCTCGCCTTCGGGGAAACCGCAGCCGATGATGCAATCTTCGATCTCGGCGCCATCCAGCCCCGACCGCGCGACCGCGGCCTGAACCGCGTGGCCGCCCATCGTGGCGCCGTGGGTCATGTTGAACGAGCCCCGGAACGACTTGGCCAGCCCGGTGCGCGCGGCGGATACGATTACGGCTTGTTTCATCACTCGGCGTCCTTGTTCAGATCATCAAAGCTGCGGCCCTCGGCCACCAGTTTTTCCAGCAGCGGCGCGGGCTGCCAGAAATAGTCATCCTCGGCCGACCAGGCGCGGATGTCGTCCAGAATTCCCGGCAGGCCCTGCAAATCGGCCCATTTCAGCGGCCCGCCGCGATAGCGCGGGAAGCCATAGCCATAGAGCAGCACCACATCCACGTCCAAGGGGCGGCGGGCGATGCCCTCGCCCACCACCTTGGCGGCCTCGTTGACCATCGAGACCATATATCGCCGCACGATCTCGTCATCCGTGAACGTGCGCGGGGTGATGCCCTGCGCCGCGCGGTCGGCCGCGATCAGGTCCAGAACCTCGGGGTTCGGCGTGCCGCCGCGCTTGCCTCTTTCATAGACATAGAAGCCCTTGCCGGTCTTCTGCCCGAAATGCCCGGCCTCGCAGAGTTTGTCGGCATAGCTGCTGTCGCGGGCGCGCGGGTCCAGCCCCTCGGCGCGTTTGCGTTTGCGTACCGCCCAGCCGATATCCAGCCCGGCCAGATCGGACACCGCGAACGGCCCCATGGCAAAGCCGAAATCGGTCAGCGCCTTGTCGATCTGGAACGGGCTTGCCCCGTCCAGAACCATGTGGTCGGCGCAGGTGCGATAGGTACTGAGGATCCGGTTGCCGATGAACCCGTCGCACACCCCTGCGCGCACCGAGACCTTCTTCAGCCGATGCCCCAGCGCAAAGCCGGTTGCGACCACCTCGGGCGCGGTCTTGTCGGCCACCACGATCTCAAGCAGCTTCATCACATGCGCGGGCGAGAAGAAATGCAGCCCGATCACGTCCTGCGGCCGCGTGGTGGTGGCGGCGATCTCGTTCACGTCCAGATACGAGGTGTTGGTCGCCAGAACCGCCCCGGGCTTGCAGACCGCGTCCAGCTGAGAAAAGACCTGCTTCTTGACGTCCATATCCTCGAACACGGCCTCGATCACCAGATCGACGGCGCTCAGCGCGTCATACCCAGTGGCAAGCTGCAATTGGTCCGACAGGATCGCGTCGTGCTGCTGCTGGCTGATCTTCCCGCGCTTCAGGGCCCCTGCCAGGTTTCCGGCGATCCGTTCCTTGGCCGCATGGGCGGCCTCCTGCGTCATCTCTAGCAAGGTCACGGGCAGACCTGCCAACAAGGCGGCGGTGGCGATCCCCGCGCCCATCGTGCCGCCGCCGATGACCCCGATCTGATGCACCGGACGCGGCTCGACACCTTTCAGTTCGGGCAGTTTTCCCACGGCGCGTTCGGCAAAGAAGGCGTGGATCAGGCCCTTGCGCTGATCCGATTCCATCAACTGCATGAACAGTTCCCGCTCGCGCGCCATGCCCTCGGCAAAGCTGGGCGCCTCGCAGGCGGCTTGCACGGCACGCACGGCAACGGCGGGGGACAACTGGCCGCGGCCCTTCTTCAGAACAGCCTCGTAGACCGCATCGAAATCGACGGGGTCCGGCGCAGGCATCTCTCCGACCGCGCGGCGGGGCGCACCCGAGTCAAGCAGCTCCTGCGCATAGGCCAGCCCGATCTCGCGCGGGTCGCCATCCTGCACCTTGTCGATCACGCCCAGCTTCAGCGCCTCGTCGGCGCGGACATGGCGACCGGTTGTGATCATGTCCAGCGCGGCCTCCACCCCGGCCACGCGCGGCAGACGCTGGGTGCCCCCGGCACCGGGCAGGATGCCCAGATTGACCTCGGGCAGGCCGACCTTGGCCGAGGGAACCGCGATGCGGTAGTGGCTGGACAGCGCAACCTCGAGCCCGCCGCCGAGCGCCGTGCCGTGCAGCGCCGAAACCACCAGCAGGGGCGAGGCCTCGATCCGGTCGCACAGGCCGGGCAACCACGGTTCCTGCGGGGGTTTGCCGAACTCGCGGATATCGGCCCCCGCGAAATAGGTCCGGCCCTTGCCGTAGATCAGCACCGCCTTTGCGCGCTCGGCCTCGGCCCGTTCGATTCCGGCCAGCAGGCCCCGGCGCACATCCACGCCAAGCGCATTGACCGGCGGGTTGTTCGCCGCCAGCACCGCGATATCGCCAATCCGTTCGTATTCCACCGCCTCGGACATCAGACTTGGTCTCCTCTTGCCAACCCCAGCTTGTTCCGCATTGCGGAACAATATTCCGCTACAGATTGAACCCGTCCGCGCGCGGGTTCAACCCCTTATACCCGACTGCGCCGCCGGGCCGCATTTGTTGCCGGCGAGCAGGCCCCAAACAACTTGTGAACCGGATCGCGGAAAACCGTGCTAGGCTTTGCCCACCCGGCCAATGAATTCGGCCCGGAACGAAAACAGATTGCAGAACAGGGAGTTTTGAAATGTGTGACGTTTGCGTAATGAACGCGGTGAAAGACCGGATGCTGTCGCGTCGATCCTTTTTCAAGGCTGGCGCAGCGATGGCGGCAGGCACGGCGCTTGGGACGGTGGCTGCCCCACCAGCGCTTGCGGCCGGCCATGGCGAGGTGCTGGACATGACCCATGTCTACGATGCCGATTTCCCCACCTATTTCGGCCAGCCGGGGATCGAGGCGACACAGGCCTTCAATTTCAAGGAACATGGCTTCAACCTGTTCAACCTGGCCGTCAACGAACACACCGGCACGCATGTTGATGCCCCGCTGCATTTCTCGGCGGATGGGCAGTCGGTGGACGAAATCCCGGTGTCGAACCTCGTTTGCCCTCTGTGCGTGGTGGACATTGCCGCCCGCGCGGCCGAGGACCCGGATGCGCAGGTGACCCCCGACGATCTGAAGGCGTGGATCGCGGCGAATGGCGACATCCCCGATGGCGCCTGCGTCGCCATGCATTCGGGATGGGCCGCCAAGACCGCCACGCCCGAATTCCGCAACGTCGACGGGGACGGCATGATGCATTTCCCCGGCTTCCACGTCGAAGCGGCGCAGATGCTGATCGAAGGAACCGGCGCGGTTGCTCTGGCCGTCGACACGCTGTCGCTGGACCACGGGCCATCGGCCGATTTCGTGACGCACTACGCGTGGCTGCCCACCAACCGTTACGGCATCGAGAACCTGGCCAATCTCGACAAGGTGCCCGCCAGCGGAGCGACGCTGGTGGTCGGCGCGCCGGCCCATCGTGGCGGGTCGGGCGGCCCGGCGCGCATCTTTGCGATGGTCTGAGCATGGCAACGGTTCGCCTGTTGACGGACGAAGAGGTCAGCGCCGAGGCGCTGGCCGTCTTCGATGACATCCGCGCCACCCGCAACACCGATTACGTCAACAATTTCTGGCGCGCTCTGGCCCATGACCCGGCACTGCTGAAAACGACGTGGGAGCGGCTGAAGACCGTCATGGCCCCCGGCGCGCTGGACCCGCTTGTGAAAGAGATGCTGTATGTGGCGGTTTCGGTCGCCAACAATTGCGAATACTGCGTGCACTCCCATTCCGCCGCGGCCCGCTCCAAGGGCATGACCGATCAGATGCAGGCCGAACTGCTGGCGGTGATCGCGATGGCCAGCCAGACCAACGCCCTGGCCACCGCTTTGCAGGTGCCGGTGGACGACCAGTTCAAGGTCTGAGGCGGCGCCTGTCGGGCCAGACTTGCACCAGATGCACAGCGGCTATTCCCTCAAGTGTCTAGCTGCACTGCAGCATCAGGTCTAAATCTCTTTGGTCACATACAGACCAGAGAGGCTCCGCTCATGGCACAGACAAGCACGCACCGCCCGGCAATCCTGAACCTGTTCTCGGTCGTCGCCGATGTGTTCAGCGGCATCTATGATGCTTTGATCCGCATGGGCGAAGCAAATGCCAAGGTCATCAAGATCAAGCAACTCAGCGAGTTGACCGACGAAGAACTGGCTGCGCGTGGCCTCAAGCGCGAAGACATCGTTCGCCTGGTGATGGCGGGCGTCTACTAAGACACGCCCGCGCCCTGCATTTCGGCCACGGCCTGCGCGGCCTTGGTATAGGTGGCTTCGCACAGGTCAAAGTCCGCCTCGGTCAGCGCCAGGGACGGATAGGTCTTGCCCGGCGACTTGAACATCCCGTTCTGCATCAGAACCGTATTGAACAGGGTTGCTCTGGCCGTGTCCGCGCAGACCACATCGCGATAATCCCGCACCTTTCCTTCCGTGAACACGATTTCGAACAGGGTCGGATCGCCGACGACGCGATGGGCGACCCCCTGCTTGTTCAGCGCGGCCGAAGCCATGTCCATCAGACGCTGACCATTGGCGCGCAGCCGGTCGTACTGACCGGGACGGCGCAGCACCTCCATCGTCTTGAGCCCGGCCACCGCGGCCACCGGATTGCCCGACAGAGTCCCCAACTGCATCAGCCATTTCTCCGCCCCAACGGCGGATTTGTCAAAATGGGCCATGATCTCGGCCCGCCCGGCGATTGCGGCGAGCGGAAAACCGCCGCCGATGATCTTGCCCAGCGTGGCGATGTCCGGGGTCACGCCATACAGCTCCTGCGCGCCGCCATAGGCGAAACGAAACCCGGTCACCACCTCGTCGAAGATCAGCACGATGCCGTACTTGTCGGCCTCGTCCCGCAGAAGCTGCAAGAAGCCGGGTTCGGGCGGGATGATGCGTTGCAAGGGCTCGACGATGATGCCCGCGACCTGGTTGCCGTGCTCGGCCAGCAGCGAGCGGATGTAGTCCGGGTCGTTGAACGGCGCGATCAGCATTTCGGCCTGAACGCTGGCCGGTATGCCCGCGCTGTCGGGAACCGCCTGCGGGAAGTTCACCATCCGTGACGGGGCCAGGCTCATCTGCGCCTCTGCGCTCATGCCGTGATAACCGCCTTCGAACTTCACGATCTTGTCGCGGCCGGTAAAGGCGCGGGCCAGCCGGATCGCGTACATGTCAGCCTCACCGCCGGACGAGACATAGCGGATCTGATCGGCGCAGGGCACGGCGGCGCAGATTTCCTCGGCCAGTTCGACTGCGCGCGCGTTGTTGGCGAAGAACGTCATGCCCTTGGGCATCTGTTCGGCGACAGCCTCCAACACCTCGGGGTGGCCGTGGCCCAGCAGCATCGGCCCCGAGCCGATCAGCAGGTCGACATATTCCATCCCGTCTTCGTCCCAGACGCGGCTGCCCCGGCCCTCGCGGATGAAGACCGACGGGTCGAAATTGCCAAAGCCACCGCCGGGCAGCACCGCGCGGGCGCGTTGACCCCAATCGGATTGGCTGAGATGTCGCGGCATGGTCGCCTCCCTAATCCAGTATCACGTCCGGCGCGCCCAGGAATTCGCGGTCTGGCGCGATGCCCAGGCCGATCCCGTCGGGCGGCGCGATCCGGCCGCCCTTGCGGGTCGGGCCATCCGGCGCCAGCCGCGGCGCGACATAGCCCGACAGGTCGCACACGTTCATCAGGCGCGCCGGTTCAGTTGCTGCGCCCAGATGCAACAGGGCGGCGGTGGTGATGTCAGATCCCCAGGTGTCTTCGACGCACATCTTCGCCCCCAGATGCAGGCACAAATCACGCGCACGGCGCGCAGCCGACAGCCCACCGAATTTCGACAGCTTCACCGCGACCGCATCCATGCAGCCCAGCGCATGCGCAGCCATCAGGCTGGCGGTGTCGTGTGCGCCCTCGTCCAGCTTCATTGGCAGGCCGGTGGCGGCGCGCACGCGGGCGCAATCCTCGATCGTGGCACAGGGTTGTTCCAGCATCACATCCAGATCCGCGACCGCCCGCCCCACCCGGCTGGCATCCAGAGACGTAGCGCCGCAGTTCCAATCGCCATAGACCAGCGGCCCGTCTCCCACCGCCTCGCGCACCAGACGCAGGCGCTCGACATCAGCCTGCCAATCGGCATCCGCGCCCAGCTTGACCTGGAACTGGGTGATGCATTGCGCCTGCGCCTCGCGGGCGATGCGGGCCATCTCGGCCGGGGCGATGCAGGTTATCGAGTGATAGAGCGGCATCGTTCGCGCCCGCCGACCACCCAGCAGCGCGTGCAGTGGCAGCCCTGCCACCTGCCCCGTCAGATCCCACAGCGCGATGTCGATCGCCGATTTGGCATAGACATGCCCCGGCAGGTGCCGGTCCAGCCGTGCCATCAACGCCTCGGGTCCGATCGGGTCGGCGCCCAGCAGAACCGGGGCCATGTCCTGAACCGCCGGGGCCACGCCGCGCGCATAGGCGGGCAGGTAATGCGGAATCGGGCAGACCTCGCCCCAGCCGGTCAGATCGTCATCGGTGTCCAGCGCCAGAACCACCGTTTCAACCGTGTCGCAGGCCTTGCCGTCAGCCATGTAATAGGCCTGATGGCTGGTCAGCGGCACATGCCAGAGCGAAATGCGGGTGATGCGGGTCATTGGTACACGGCCTTTGGTTCCCCCAGTGCATCTTCATCCGGGGCTACGCCGAGGCCGGGGGCCTGGGGCAGTTCAAGGTGGCCCTGACGGTTGCGCGGGCCGCGCCCGCCCGCGAGGTCCAGCGTCAGCATGTCCTGACAGGCCCAGACGCCCAAGCGGTTGTGGTCGGGGATGGTGGCGGCCAGATGCAGCGCCTCGGTATCGGCCAGAACCGAGCCGCCGGTGGCCATCACATACATGTCGATGCCATGCGCCAGCGCGATGTCCCGCATCCGCGAAGCCTTGGTCAGGCCGCCGACACGGTTGAGCTTGATCCCAAAGACCTCGGCCAGCCCGTCGCGGGCAATGCGTGTGGCGTCCTGCAGGGTGACCAGGCTTTCATCCACGCTGACCGGCGCGGAATGCAGGGCCCGGATGGCGGCGATGTCGTCCAGCGTCTCGCCGGGTTGTTCGAACATCACGCCCAGATCCTCGGTGGCCTTCATCACCCGCAGCGCCTGCTGCCGCGTCCAGGCGCGGTTGACGTCATAGAGGATGCGTTCTCCCGCAGGGCGGTGCGCCTCGACATCGCGGATGCGTTCTATGTCGCGATCCACGTCGCCGCCCACTTTGACCGAATGCACCCAATAGCCGCGGCCGCGATAGCGATCCATCACCGCGCGGGTTTCCTCGACGGTCTTGGCCCCGACCGAGGACGCGATCGGCGCAGGGCTGCGTGACCCGCCACCCATCAGATCGGCAATCGGCAGCCCGGTCGCCTGCCCGGCGATGTCCCAGCAGGCCATGTCAATCGGCGATTTGGCGTAAAGGTGCCCGGGCAGCGCGTGGTCCATCGCCCGCTCGACCTCCAGAACCCGGCGCGGGTCCAGCCCGAGGACGAAGGGCGCCATGGTCTCGATACCCGCCCGGATGCCCGGCCCATGCGCGGGCACATAGGTGTGGCCCCACGGCGTGCCCTCTCCCCAGCCGGTCAGCCCGGCATCGGTTTCGATCTTGACGAAAGTGGCATCCAGCACCTCGAATTTCAGACGTCCGCCGGACAGCCAATAGGGGTGTTCAAGCGGCAGATCGACTTGAAAGACCGAGATGCGGGTGATCTTCATGCGGCGTCCATCCTGGGCAGGTCGTTCAATCCCTCGCCCCGCCACAGTACGAATGTCAGGATCGGCTGATCCCCCGTGGACATGGCATGGCTTTGCCAACTGGCGTGCAACCGCGTGCCCTCAGCGCCAACAAAGGCCCGATCTCCTTCAACCTTGAAGACCGCGCCACCCGCCAGCGTCATGTAAAGCTCCTCGGCCTGATGGCTGTGCCAGTCATAGTCCAGCCCGGCGCCCCAATAGGCGACATAGCCCCGCAGCTGGGTCGAATGGAAATGACCGGTTGGCCCGAACAGCTCGAAATACCCGTACCGATTGCGGAAATCGGCACCGACCTCTGCCTCGGTATAGGTGCGTTTCCAGTGGGCAAGATGCGCCGCCGACCGGATCGCCTGAACCAAGCCCGTTGTCCGGGGTGATCCGGGTTGATCCAGCGCCTGCACCAGCGGCGTGGCGGGAATCGCCCGCGGTTGCAAACCGGTCGCGGTCAGGTCGGTGGGCCAAGTGCCGAATTCGGACAGCGCCGGCAGGGTCTGATGCAGGTGCCGCGCGGCTTCGAGAACGTTTTCAAGGGTCATGGGATCACCACGATGTTGCCGGTATGATGCTTGTCGATGAAGGCCTGCTGGGCCTCTCGCAGCTCAGTCAACGGGTAAGTGGCGGCCAAAGCTGGCTTGATTTGCCCATTTTCTATGTATTTCACGACATCAAAGAAATTCTGCGGCGTGTTCACGGTCGATCCGGTGAAGGTCAGATCGCGCAGATAGAAGGTGCGCAGGTCGAACTGCACGATCGGACCGGCAATCGCGCCCGAACAGGTATAGCGCCCGCCACGCTCCAGCATGTCGATCAGTTTGGGCCACATCTCTCCGCCCACGACGTCGGCGACGACGGTGATCCGTTCGCCTTTCAGCTCGGCCCGCAGGTTCCTGGGGTTGCGCGGCAGAATGCGATCCGGGCCCAGTTTGGCGACCTCGGGGTGTTTGGCCTCGCTGGCCATGGCGATCACGCGTGCGCCGCGCAGCTTGGACAACTGGATCAGCGCCCCGCCCACACCGCCCGAGGCGCCGGGGATCAGAACCGTGTCGCCCTCGCCGACCTGCGCCCTGTCCAACATGCCCTCGGCCGTCACATAGGAACAACTGAAGGTCGCCAGTTCGGTATCGCTCAGGTCGGAGTCGATCGCAGCCACGCCGTGGATGTCGGCCTTGGTGTATTCGGCAAAGCCGCCGTCACATTCCGAGCCGAAATATCCCGCCTTGTCGCGGTTCATCGGCTCGGACCAGTCGCGCAGCCAGCCCGCCACGATCACCCGCCGGCCGATGATCGCGGGATCGGCCCCCTCTCCCACGGCCACGACTGTTCCGACCGCGTCCGCGCCCTGAATGCGCGGGAAGGTCAGGGGCGCGCCGCCCCAGGTGCTGTCGTCGTCATCCAACTCGGAATAGGCGCCGCCGGTGGTGGCCTCGTCCACCGCCTTGGAATACCAGCCGGTGCGGGTGTTCACATCCGTGTTGTTCAGCCCGCAGGCGCCCACCTTGATCAACACCTCCATCGGGCCGGGTGTGGGGGTGGGCCAGTCCTCATGCCATTCGTATTTGTCCAGATCGCCATGCCCGGTCAGGACCATGGCCTTCATCGTCTTCGGGATCATTCCGCAGCCTCCATCGCGGTATCGGTTCGGGGCAGAACACTGTGCGGGTCATAGGCGGGCGCGCCCAGGATCCGCCCGCGACGCGGCACGCCCGCAATCACCACCTGCACTTCGGTTCCCGGCACATTGGCCTGCGGTTTGACATAGGCAAAGGCAAGGATCTTGCCGACCGTATGCCCGTAGGCCACCGAGGCGGTGGAGCCCACGACCTTGCCGTCCAGCAGGACCGCCTCGCCGCCATGCCCATCGTTCTGGCCATCTGGTTCGATCTCCAGATAGGCGCAGACCCAGCGCAGATCGGGGTTCAGGGTCCGGTCCTTGCCCAGGTATTCCTTGTCGGTGCGGGCAAAGCGCAGCACGTCGGCCTCGGCCAGGGTGACCTCGTTGGTCAACTCGCCTGCGCCCTTGAAGGCCTTCTCCATCCGCAGCGCGTTCATCGCGAACGACCCGTAATCGGCGATGCCGTGCGGTGCGCCTGCGGCCCAGAGCGTATCGTAGACGGCCAAGGCGCAGTCACGCGGCATGTGCAGTTCCCATCCCAATTCACCGGCATAGGACATGCGGAACGCCCAGAGCCGGTGACCCGCCACGTCTATTTCCTGCGCAGTCAGCCATTTGAAACCGGCATTGCTCAGGTCGGCATCCGTGCAGGCGGCCAAAACCTCGCGCGCCCGGGGGCCATTGAGGCTGAGCGCGGCCCAGTCATCGGATCGCAGGATGATTTCGACGTTTTCTTCGTCGCGATGCTGGGTCAGGTGGTCCAGCAGGCGCTGCTCGAAGAAGGCGGCACAGACGAGGTAGTACCGGTCCTCGGCCAGTTTCACGACCGTGGTCTCCAGCTCGATCCGACCACGGCGGTTCAGCATGTGGGTCAGCGCGATGCTGCCCACCTTTTGCGGCAGGCGGTTGGCAACCAGCCGGTCCAGCAGGGCCCGGGCATCCGGGCCGCTGATTTCGACCTTGGTGAAGGCCGAGATATCCATGATGCCGACCGCCTCGCGCACGGCCCTGCATTCGGTGGCCACCATGTCATGCACCACATTGCGGCGGAAGGAATAATGGTCGCGCTGTTCAACGCCGTCCTTTGCGAACCAGCGGGGGCGTTCATGGCCATAAACCTCTTCGAACACGGCCCCCTTTGCTTTCAGCCGGCCATACAGGGGGGACGGCTTGACCGGCCGCCCGGCAAGGCGGTTGAAATGCGGAAACGGAATTTCGTGGCGCAGCTTGTAATCCTCATGCGCCTTGGTGACCTGCCAGTCTTTGGTGGCATAGGCCCCGAACCGGCGCGGATCATAGTCGCGCATCGAAATGTCGGCCGCCCCATGCACCATCCACCGCGCCAGTTCGCGCGTCAGGCCCGGGCCCCAGCCGATGCCGATCTGCGTGCCGCAGCAGCACCAATAGTTTCGCACCCCCGGCGCCGGACCGATCAGCGGATTGCCGTCGGGCGGGTGCGAGATCGCCCCGTGAACCTCGCGCTGGATGCCCAGATCGGCGAAAATCGGCATCCGGTTCAGGCTTTCTTCAAGCCACGGCATGACCCGGTCGTAATCGGCGTCGAACAGCCAGTTTTCATAGTCCCACGGGCAATGGTCATGCCAGACCGAGTTCGAATTCTCCTTTTCGTAGATCCCGATCAGCCCGCGCTTCTGCTCCATGCGGATATAGCCCGAGACCTTGCGGTCATCGCGGATCACAGGCAACTCGTGATCGAGGTCCTGGAACTGTGGCACCGGTTCGGTCACGAAATAGTGGTGGGTCATCGAGGTCATCGGCAGTTGTAGGCCAGACCATTCGCCCATCTGCCGGGCATAGGTGCCGCCCGCATTTACCACGTGTTCGCAGCGGATCGTGCCCCGTTCGGTCTCGACCACCCATTCGCCATTGGCCGCCTGGGTGATGTTGGTGGCCCTGCAGCGGCGAATGATCCGCGCGCCCAGCTGACGCGCCCCCGCCGCCATGGCCATGGTCACGTTCGTCGGGTCCACATGCCCGTCATCCGGCGTATGCAGCGCGCCCAGAACCCCGTCGAGGTTGTAGAACGGGTGCAGTTCGGCTACGCGGTCGGGGCCGACCAGCTCGATGTTGAAGCCCAGCGACCGGCCCACCGACAGGGTATGGCGCAACCAGTCCACCTCATCTTCGGTATAGGCCAGCCGGAACGAGCCGCATCCATGCCATGTCACCGCCTGCCCGGTCTCGGCCTCGAGCGCACCGGAATAGAGCCCGATGTTGTAGTCCACGCATTTGCCCAGACCAAAGGAACTGGTCGAATGGGTGATCTGCCCGGCCGCATGCCAGGTGCTGCCGCTGGTCAGCTCGGCCTTTTCCAGCAGAACGACATCCGTCCAGCCCTCGTGCGCCAGGTGGTAGGCCAGACCGACGCCCATGACACCTCCGCCCACGATCACCACGCGGGCCTGTGACGGCAGTTCCTTCCCGGACATGATTTTTCCTCTCACCGAGTCGCATTTCTTCTCGACAAGCTAAAGCCACATTTGTACCATCGTCAATCATGAATGACACAAATGTATCAAACACCGTTCTTGACCGGCTGACCCGTGAATGGGACGCCCTGACGCCCGAGGCGCAGAAGGCCGCCCGCTATGTGTTGGAGAACCCCGCGGATGTTGGCGTTTCGACCGTGCGCGAAATCGCCGAGGCCGCAAACGTGAAACCCAACACCTTCGTCCGCATGGCGCGGCAGGTGGGGTTCGAGGGCTACGAGGATTTCCGCGCGCCATTCCGCGACGCCATCCGCCGAGGCACCGTGTCGTTCCCCGACCGGGCCCGCTGGCTGCAGGAGATCGGCAAATCCGGCGAGCTGGGCGGGCTCTATGCCGACATGGTCGGGGCAGCGATCCGAAACATCGAAGAAACCTTCGCCGGGATCGACGCCGCCCGATTGCAGGCCGCGGCCGAGGCGATCTGGACATCGCGGCAGGTGTTCACGCTGGGCGTCGGCGTCAACAACGCGAACGCGCGCAACTTCACCTATCTGGCCTCGACCGGGATGAAGCAGTTCCACGCCATCCCCCGCCCCGGCTCGACCCCGGTGGACGATCTCGCCTGGGCCGATGAACAGGACGTGCTGATCGCGATGACCTGTCACCCCTACCGGACCGAGGTGATCGAGGCGGTGAAGCTGGCCCGCGAACAGGGCATGACCGTGGTGGGCATTTCCGACAGCCCCGCCAGCCCGGTCATTCTGAACGCGCAACATGGGTTTGTCGTCGCCGCCGATACGCCCCAGTTCTTTCCGTCATCGGTTTCGACCATCGCGCTGCTTGAGACGCTTCTGTCTTTCGTGGTCGCCCTGTCCAGCGATGAAATCGTCGAGCGTGTGGAGCGGTTTCACCGCCGCCGGCACCAACTTGGCCTCTATGCGGAGGAACCAGAATGACCGCACCGCTGACCCGATCGCTGGAGGCCCGCTATTACACCGACCCGGCAATATTCGAGCAGGAGAAGCAGGGACTTCTGGCCCGCACCTGGCAATTTGCCGGCCATGTGGCGCAGGTGCGCGAGCCGGGCGACTACTTCGCCTTTGAAATCGCAGGCCAGAACCTGTTCTGCATCCGCGGGCGCGATGGTGAAATCCGCACCTTCTACAACGTCTGCCAGCACCGCGCGCATGAGGTGGTGACCGGGGCCGGCAACACCCGCGTCGTCGTCTGCCCCTATCACGCATGGACTTACGAACTCACCGGGCACCTGCGCGCCGGGCCGAACATCAAATCGGTTCCGGGCTTCGACCGCAGCGCGATCTGTCTGACCCCGGTGCGGACCGAGCTGTTCAACGGCTTCATTTTCGTCAACCTCGACGATGACGCCGCCCCGATGGACGACTGGTACCCCGGCGTGCGCGCGGAAATCCGCGCCTTTGTCCCGCTGATCGACGATCTTGAGCCGCTGGAATGGGTCGAGATTCCCGAAAACTGCAACTGGAAGGTCAGTATTGAGAACTACTCGGAATGCTATCACTGCCCGACCAATCACCCGACCTTTGCCACAGGTGTGGTCAAACCCGAAACCTATGACATTCAACCCGACGCAGGCGGCGGATACGTTCTGCGCCATACGACCGAGTGTCAGAGCCTCGACAAGATGACCTATCCCATCGACCTGTCTGTGCCCCATGCGGGTGACTATCAGTCGTGGTTTCTGTGGCCGATGTTCTCGTTCCAGTGCTATCCCGGCAATGTGCTGAACACCTATCACTGGCGCGCGCAGGATGCCGATCACTGCACCGTCTGGCGCGGCTGGTACACCGAGGGCGGATCCGAAAGCGCGGTGATCCGCCAACTGGCGGTGCAGGACCGGGAAACCACGGTCGAAGAAGACATCCGGCTGGTTGAAAGCGTGCATCGCGGCCTGAAATCGCGCGGCTATCGCCCCGGCCCGCTGGTGTTGGACCCGGCTTGCGGCGTAATGTCGGAACATTCGATCGCCCGCTTGCAGCAATGGATGCGCGAGGCGGTGGATACAGATGCAAGCGGAGTGGACGATGGCCGACATCTTTGACGAAGACCTGTTTCTGAAGGGACTGGCGCAGCGCAAGGCGACGCTGGGCGACGAATACGTGGAAAAGAACCTGGCCGCGGCGGATGATTTCACCCGCCCATTTCAGGAGGCCATGACAGCCTGGTGCTGGGGCTTCGGTTGGGGGGACGAGGTGATCGACCCCAAGACCCGCTCGATGATGAACCTGTCGATGATCGGCGCCCTGGGCAAGATGCACGAGTGGGAGATCCACTGTCGCGGAGCCCTGAACAACGGCGTCAGCAAGGAGGAGATTCGGGCGATCATCCATGTCGTCGGCATCTATTGCGGCGTCCCGCAGGCGCTGGAGTGCTTTCGCGTGGCGCGCAAGGTTCTGACCGAAGCCGGTCAGCTTTAGTCGGTTCCTGCCCCGAAGATCGAGATCGCCCGCCCCCGTGCGGGTTTTCTCATGTCGGCACAAATACGTTACCGAATTTCGATTTGGTGCACGATTGCGTTACATTTTCCTTGCCGCGAATCGCTTCCGGGCGTATTACCCGACCAAGCGGTCACTTATTGACCCGGACGCAAGACACGAGGTTCCGACGCATGGACGCTTTCATCTGCGACGCACAGCGCACCCCGATCGGACGCTATGGCGGGGCCCTGTCCCAGGTTCGCACCGACGATCTGGCCGCGATCCCGCTGGCTGCGCTGAAAGAGCGGAACCCGCAGGTGGACTGGTCCAGCCTGGATGACGTGATCCTGGGCGATTCCAACCAGGCCGGCGAAAGCAACCGGAACGTGGCGCGCATGGCCGCCCTGCTGGCCGGTTTCCCGGTTCAGGTGCCCGGCACCACGATCAACCGCCTGTGCGCCAGCGGCATGGATGCGGTCGGCATGGCCGCTCGGGCCATCAAGGCGGGCGATTATGACATGGCGATTGCCGGTGGCGTCGAAAGCATGTCGCGCGCGCCCTTCGTGATGCCCAAGGCCACCAGCGCCTTTTCCCGCGCAAACGCGGTCTATGACACCACGATCGGCTGGCGTTTCGTGAACCCGAAAATGCAGCAGATGTACGGCACGGATTCGATGCCGCAGACCGCCGACAACGTGGCCGAGGACTATGACATCAGCCGCGCAGATCAGGATGCCTTTGCCGCGCGCAGCCAGGCCCGCTGGGCGGCCGCGCATCAAGCCGGCGTTTTTGCCGAGGAAATCACCCCCGTCACCATCCCCCAACGCAAGGGCGACCCGCTGGTGGTGGACACCGACGAACATCCCCGCCCCGGCACCACGGCCGAAAAGCTGGCGGGGCTGAAGGGCGTCAACGGGCCGGACAAGACGGTGACGGCGGGCAATGCCTCGGGTGTCAATGACGGCGCCGCGGCCATTCTGCTGGCCAACGAGGCCGCCGCGCAGAAGAACGGTCTGACCCCGATGGCCCGTGTCGTGGGCATGGCGGTTGCCGGGGTCGAACCCCGTGTCATGGGGATCGGCCCGGTCCCGGCCACCCGCAAGGTGCTGGCCCGCACGGGGCTGAGCATCGAGCAGATGGATGTGATAGAATTGAACGAGGCCTTCGCCGCCCAGGGTCTGGCCACCCTGCGTGAACTTGGCGTGGCTGATGACGCACCCCATGTGAATCCTAATGGCGGCGCCATCGCCATCGGCCATCCGCTGGGCATGTCCGGCGCGCGGCTGGTCATGACGGCGGCCTATCAGCTGCGCCGCACCGGCGGGCGCTATGCCCTATGCACCATGTGCGTGGGCGTGGGCCAGGGCGCCGCGCTAATTCTCGAACGCGTGTAAGGGAGGAGACCCGACATGTACGCTCAGATGATCAAGACGGCAGGAACAGGCGTCAAATCCCGTGAGGAAATGACCGAGCAGGAACGCGCCTTTCAGGACAAGATCGACGCCGACATCAAGATCGAGCCCAAGGACTGGATGCCCGACGACTATCGCGCGACGCTGATCCGCCAGATCGGCCAGCACGCCCATTCCGAGATCGTCGGACAGCTGCCCGAAGGCAACTGGATCACACGCGCGCCCACGCTGGAACGCAAGGCGATCCTTCTGGCCAAGGTACAAGACGAGGCCGGGCACGGCCTGTACCTGTACTGCGCCGCCGAAACCCTGGGCGTCAGCCGCGACGAACTGACCGAGATGCTGCTGGACGGGCGGATGAAATACAGCTCGATCTTCAACTATCCAACGCTGAACTGGGCCGATATCGGCGCGGTGGGCTGGCTGGTCGACGGGGCAGCGATCATGAACCAGGTGCCGCTGCAGCGCACCTCGTTCGGGCCGTATTCGCGCGCGATGATCCGCATCTGCAAAGAAGAAAGCTTTCACCAGCGCCAGGGCTATGACGCGATCCGCAAGATGGCCGAGGGCACGCCTGAACAGCGCAAGATGGCGCAGGACGCGCTGAACCGGTTCTGGTACCCGTCGCTGATGATGTTCGGCCCATCCGACAAGGACTCGGTGCATTCGGCCCAGTCGATGGCGTGGAAGATAAAGATCAACACCAATGACGAGTTGCGCCAGAAATTCGTCGATCAGACCGTGCCGCAGGCCGAGTATCTGGGCCTGACCATCCCCGACCCCGACCTGAAATGGAACGAAGAGCGCGGGCATTACGATTTCACTCAGCCCGACTGGTCGGAATTCTTTGACGTGATCAAGGGCAACGGCCCCTGCAACACCGACCGCCTGGCCGCCCGCAACAAGGCCTGGGACGACGGCAAATGGGTGCGTGACGGTCTGCTGGAACATGCCCGCAAGAAACGCGCCCGCAAGGTCGCAGCCGAATAACCTGCCCGATAGGAGGACACCTGATGAAAAACGAATGGCCCCTGTGGGAAATCTTCATTCGCGGCCAGCACGGCATGAGCCATCGCCATGTCGGCTCGCTGCACGCGCCCGACGCCGAAATGGCGATCAAGAACGCCCGCGACGTCTATACCCGCCGCAACGAGGGCGTCTCGATCTGGGTGGTCGAGGCCAACAACATCACCGCCAGTTCGCCCAGCGACAAAGGCCCGCTGTACGAGCCCAGCGAAAGCAAGGTCTATCGTCATCCGACCTTTTTCGACATCCCCGAAGAAGTGGGGGCGATGTGATGACCCGCGACGAGGCATTCCTGCAATTCCTGCTGCGGATGGGGGACAACACGCTGATCCTGGGCCATCGCGTCAGCGAATGGTGCGGCCACGCGCCGGTTCTGGAAGAGGACATCGCCCTGGCCAACACCGCGCTGGATCTGATCGGCCAGACGCAGATGTGGCTGGGCCTGGCCGGAGAGGTCCAGGGCGAAGGCAAGTCTGCCGATGATCTGGCCTTTCTGCGCGACGCTTGGGATTTCCGCAACGTGCTGCTGGTCGAGGTGCCCAACGGCGATTTCGGCCGCACCCTGATGCGCCAGTTCCTGTTTGATGCCTGGCACTCGATCATGCTGGGCCGGTTGCTGAAGTCGTCTGACGACCGGGTCGCGGCGATTGGCGAGAAGGCCAGCAAAGAGGTCGCCTATCACCTGGAACGGTCCAGCGACACGGTGGTCGGGCTGGGCGACGGCACCGAGGAAAGCCACAGACGCATGCAGGAGGCGCTGGATTACCTCTGGCCCTATGTGGGCGAGATGTTCGCCAGCGACGAGGTCGATGCCGAGATGGCCGCCGCGGGCATCGCCCCCGATCCGGCCAACCTGCGCGAGGAATATGACGCGCTGGTTCGGCGCGTACTGACCGAGGCCACCCTGACCGTTCCCGACAGCCGCTTTGCCCACAAGGGCGGCCGCGACGGACGCATGCATACCGAACATCTGGGCCACCTGTTGACCCAGATGCAATGGCTGCAGCGGGCCTATCCGGGCGCAACCTGGTAAAGGCAGATGAACCGCGCCAACGTAGAGCAGGTCTGGGAATGGCTCGACGCCGTGCCCGACCCCGAGATCCCCGTGATCTCGGTCGTCGATCTGGGCATCGTGCGCGATGTGACATGGGAAGGCGACACGCTGAAGGTTGCCGTGACGCCCACCTACTCGGGCTGCCCGGCGACCTCGGTCATCGCGATGGACATCGAAACCGCCCTGCGCGACCACGGCATCGACAAGATCAAGCTGGAGACCCGCATATCTCCGGCCTGGACGACCGATTGGCTCAGCGACAAAGGCCGTGCGAAGCTGAAGGACTATGGCATCGCGCCGCCCCAGCCCGCGGGCGGACCCGACCGCTGCCCGCATTGCGGCAGCACGGCAGTGGAAAAGGTCAGCCAGTTCGGCTCGACCCCGTGCAAGGCGCATTGGCGCTGCACCGATTGCCTAGAACCCTTCGACTATTTCAAGTGCATCTGAGGAGGACCGGATGGCACGTTTTCACGATCTGGAAGTCACCGACATCCACAAGACCATCCGCGACGCGGTCGTGGTCACGCTGAAACCGGTGAACGGCGCGGCCGAGGAATTCGACTTTGTCCAGGGCCAGTACCTGACCTTCCGCCGCGAATTTGACGGGGAAGAGCTGCGCCGCTCCTACTCGATCTGCGCGGGCAAGGATGACGGCGTTCTGCAGGTGGGCATCAAACGGGTCGAGGGCGGCACCTTTTCAACCTGGGCCAACACCGAGCTGAAAGTGGGCGACAGGCTGCAGGCGATGCCGCCGATGGGGGCCTTCCACACACCGCTGGACCCGGCCGCGCATCGGCAGTACCTGGGCTTTGCCGGCGGGTCGGGCATCACGCCCGTGCTGTCGATCCTAAAGACCACGCTGGCACGCGAGCCGAATGCGCGCTTCACGCTGGTCTATGCCAACAAGGGCGTGAACACGATCATGTTCCGCGAAGAGCTGGAAGACCTGAAGAACCAGTATATGGGCCGCGTGAACGTGATCCATATCTTGGAAACCGACGCGCAGGAGATCGACCTGTTCACCGGGTTGGTGACAAAGAGAAAATGCGCCGAACTGTTCCAGCACTGGATCGACGTCGAGAACACCGACACCGCCTTCATCTGCGGCCCCGAGCCGATGATGCTGGGCATTGCCGAGGCGTTGCGCGAACACGGGCTGAATGACAGCCAGATCAAGTTCGAGCTGTTCGCCAGCGCCCAACCGGGCCGTGCCAAACGCAAGCATGGCGATGTGGCAACGGCTGCACAGGCCAACCAGACTCAGGCCCGCGTCACGCTGGACGGCGCCAGCCAGACCCTCACCATGCCCAAGGACCAGACCATTCTGGATGCGGCGCTGGAAAACGCGATGGACGCCCCCTATGCCTGCAAGGCCGGGGTCTGTTCGACCTGCCGCTGCAAGGTGATCGAAGGCGAGGTCGAAATGGTGGCCAACCACGCGCTCGAGGATTACGAGGTCGAGAAGGGCTATGTGCTCAGCTGCCAGGCCTACCCGCTGACCGACAATGTCGTCGTCGATTACGACCAGTAAAGGGAGAGGGACCATGGCCGAAGACATGAGCATCGAAAGCTACCTGGCCGCAGGCGGCGTTCTGACCAACCCGACCAACGTGCCACCCCGATACCGGGCCGAACTGATGAAGCTGATGGCGACCTTCGTCGACAGCGAACTGGCCGGTGCGGCGGGGTTCGCCGACATCATCAACCAGGGCCCGGGCATCAAGGAACGTATCGCGGCGGCGAAGATCGTTCTGGAAAAGACCGACAATGCCGACCGCGTTCTGAAGATCATGGGCGAGTTCGGCGCGGATACCGACCGCTATGCCACGCATCACCCGTGGACCGCACGGCTGAACCGTTCCGCCGATATCGGGGCCACGCGCAGCGAACATGACATGCGCCTTGCGGTCTTCAACTATCCGATCGAAGGCTGGACCGATGCGGTGGTGATGAACCTGCTGATGAGCCGGGCCGTGGGCGTGCAACTGGCCGAGTTCGCGCTGGTGTCCTATCAGCCGCTGGCCGAGGCGTTCCGCGCTATCGCCCCGATCGAGGCGCATCACGGTGAATTGGCCCTGGAAGGCGCGGTCAAGCTGTTGGAACAGGGCGCGGCGCCGGCGATGCAGGAATCGGTCGATTACTGGTGGCCCCGGGTGGCGGCAGGTTTCGGAGCGGGCAACCCCGAGCGGATGGAAAAGCTGCGCCAGATGGGCCTGCGCCGGGCCTCGGGGGTCGAACTGAAAAACCGCTGGCTGGCCGAGGCCGCAGAGGTCGTCACGCGGCTGGGCCTGCGCACCCCGTGATCACCGCCCGCTGGGGCGGCTGATCAGGCCGTATTTCCGGGCAAGCGATCGCAGGCCGCGACGCCTTGACCGGGCCAGCTTGCCCGTGCCCGCGTCACGCGCACCCGCTTTGCGGTTGAATTCATAGACGTCGATGATGCGCTCGGCGCAGCCGCAGGCCTCGCCCATCCCGACCTTGGCGAAATAGAATTTGTCGAACCGTTCCGGTTTTTGCATGGCGCCCTCCGACTGCAAGTAAACGCCGGGACACCCGCGAAAGCCAAATCACAATGCCGGCAGGGCCGGAGCTACAGCGCCTTGACGCCCGACAGGGTCAGGTTGCTGACCAGCGCGGCATAGTCCCGGCGCGCCTGCGCATCGGCACCGGAATTCCACATGTAGTACCAGTTCAGCATACCGAAGACCGACATCGTGGCCGACCGCAGCTTGGCTCCGTCGCCCTGGAACACGTCGGGTGCGACCTCGGACAGGATCCCGCTGAGGAAATTCACCATGTCGCGCTGATATCCGCGCAACAGGCGCTGCTGATCCTCGGGCAGAGCCGACATGCCGCTGGTCTGGACCCGGTGTTCGTCATCCACACCCTGATAGGCCAGCAGGATCTCGGCCACCACGCGGTGCAGTTTTTCGGGCGGGCTGAGGCCTTCAATCTCGAGACCGCAGATCAGGTCGCGCAGTTCCCGCAGATAGGTCTCGAGAATGTCGAACAGGATCGCGTCCTTGCTGTCATAATAGTGATAGATGTTGGCCTTCGAGATCCCGCATTCGCGCGCAAGCTGGGTCATCGAGGCGCGGTCGAAGCCTTCGCGGGCAAAGACCCGCGCCGCCGATTTCAGGATCTGCGCGCGTTTCTGATCGTGATCTTTTGCAATCGTACGGGCCAAACCTCACTCCTTGTCTCGGTTGTCGACGACGCGCTTGGCCTTGCCCTGGCTGCGCTCGACATCGCCGGGGTCCCCTACAACGATCTCGGTGGAAACGCCAACGATGTCCTTTATCCGCTTGGTCAGCATCCGCGCGGCGGCGGTCTTGCTGAGTTCATCCGCCGCGTCGGGCATCGCCTCGACATAGACGCGCATCGCGTCCATGCGGCCGGATTTGTACAGCTCGATCTGGTAATGCGCGGCGATGCCGCCGGTGGCCATGACCTGCTCCTCGATCTGGCTGGGGAAGACGTTGACCCCGCGCAGGATGATCATGTCGTCGCTGCGGCCGGTGATCTTCTCCATCCGCCGCATCGAGCGCGCGGTGCCCGGCAGCAGCCGCGTCAGGTCGCGGGTGCGGTAGCGGATCATCGGAAGGCCTTCCTTGGTCAGCGTGGTAAAGACCAACTCGCCCATTTCGCCGTCGGGTAGAACCTCGCCGGTCTGCGGGTCGATGATCTCGGGGTAGAAATGATCCTCCCAGATGACCGGGCCGTCCTTGGTTTCCACGCATTCGTTGGCGACGCCCGGCCCCATGATCTCGGACAGGCCGTAGATGTCGACGGCATGCATGTCAAAGGCCTGCTCGACCTCTTTGCGCATCGCATCCGTCCAGGGTTCGGCCCCGAACACGCCCACCGACAGCGAGCTTTCGCGCGGGTCCATCCCGACCTTGTGATACTGTTCGAGGATGTTGAGCATGTAGGACGGCGTGACCATGATGCCGTCGGGTTTGAAATCGGTGATCAGGGCCACCTGCTTCTCGGTCTGACCGCCGGACATGGGAACGACCGTGGCACCCAGACGCTCGATCCCGTAATGCGCGCCCAGGCCGCCGGTGAACAGGCCATAGCCATAGGCGTTGTGGATCATGTCGCCCTTGCGCAGACCGCTGGCGCGCAGGCTGCGGGCCACCAGATCGGCCCAGTTGTCGATGTCGTTCCTGGTATAGCCCACCACGGTCGGCTTGCCCGTGGTGCCGGACGAGGCATGCAGGCGGATGATCTGTTCGCGCGGAACGGCGAACAGGCCGAACGGATAGTGGTCGCGCAGATCGTTCTTGTAGGTGAAGGGAAACTTGGCCAGATCAGCCAAGGTTTTCAGATCGTCGGGATGCACCCCGGCCTCGTCGAACCGCTGCTTGTACATCGGCACGTTGTCATAGGCATGGCGCAGCGACCATTTCAGGCGGTCCAACTGCAAGCTGCGGATTTCATCGATCGACGCGATCTCTATCGGGTCAAGATCCGCTTTGTTCGGGGTCAGATCCTTCATGATGTCCTCCTCACCTCAAGATTCTGGAAACAGAGTGCCGTTGGTCGCGCGGGAAAAGCCCCGGAACTCGGCGATCTTTTGGCCGTCCTGATTGGTCACGGTCACGTCATAGATGCCGCTGCGGCCGGTCAGGCTCTGTTCGGTCGCGCGGGCGGTCAGCCGGTCGCCCAGCCGGCCCGGCGCGACATAGCTGATCACGTTGTGCTGGGCCACGGTCGACTGGTTGCGGCTGTTGCAGGCAAAGGCAAAGGCGCTGTCGGCCAGCATGAAGGTCACGCCGCCATGGCAGATCCCGTGCCCGTTGCAATGGTGCTGCTGCACGGTCAGCGCCAGCGTCGCGGTGCCCTCGTCGACCTCGACCAGTTCCATCCCCGCCCATTTCGAGGCATGGTCCTGCGCCCACATCGCGGCGGCGGCCTTTTCGGCGCGTTCTTTCGGCGTCATGCTCATTTGCCCCGAAACTCCGGGCTGCGCTTTTCCAGAAAGGCCGCGACGCCTTCGGCATAGTCGGCGGATTCACCGCAGGTCTTCATGGCGTCGGCCTCGATCTCCAGATGAACGGTCAGGCTGTTGGTCGCCGCGGCGTGGATGGTCTGCTTGGTCAGACCCAGGCCCAGCGTCGGGCCGTTCGACAGGCGTTCGGCCAGCGCGCGCGCCTCGGCCATCAGATCGGCATCGGGTAGGACTTTCCAGATCAGGCCCCAGTCCTCGGCCGTCTTCGCCATCAAGGGCTCGCCGGTCAGGGCCAGCCCCTTGGCGCGCGCCTCGCCCAGCAGATGCGGCAGGTGCCAGCTGCCGCCGGTATCGGGGATCAGCCCGACCTTGGCGAAGGACTGGATAAATTTCGCGGACTCGGCGGCCAGCACGATATCGCAGGCCAGCGCAAGATTGGCACCCGCGCCCGCGGCCACGCCATTGACCGCGCAGATCACCGGAAAGTTCAGCGACCGGATCAACCGCACCAGCGGCGCGTAGAAGGTGCGCACCGTGTGGCCCAGATCCGGTGGGCCGTCCATTTTCGACGGGTCGCGATCGGCCAGATCCTGCCCCGCGCAGAACCCGCGCCCGGCCCCGGTCAGCAGGATCGCCCGCGCGCCCTCATCGCGCGCGCCTTCGATGGCGCGGCGTAGGGCATGGTGCATTTCCTCGGTGAAGCTGTTCAGGCGATCAGGGCGGTTGAGAGTGATTTCCACATAATTTCCACGCCGCTGCGCAAGAATCGTATCGCTCATGGGCCGCTCGCTTTGCATTCGTTTCGATATTCTTCTTGCATTAACCGAACGGTTGGTCAATAAATTTCTCCGACGAAGCGCCGAATCCGGGCTTTCGGCCGGTTGATGGTTACAAAAAGGACCATTAACGCATTTGTGACTCATGTTTTGGAGGAGGAAACCAGTCATGAAACTCAACGGGATCAAAACGCTGTTGGCGACGGCTGCCTTGGCAGTGTCAGGCAGCGTGGCATTTGCGGCGGATTACACCCTGACGATTTCCAGCTGGGCGCCGCCCACCCACGGGATCAACGCCAAGATGTGGCCCAAATTTGTCGAGATGGTCGAAGAGGCCACCGACGGCAAGGTGACTGCCGAGTTGAAGCTGGGCATCGCCCCGCCCCCGGCCCAGGTGGACCTGATCATGGATGGCGCGGCGGATGCGTCGATCATCTTCCACGGCTATCAGCCGGGCCGCTTCGTGACGACCAAGCTGATCGAACTGCCGGGCTATGAAGGCTCGGCCGAGGCCGCCTCGGTCGCCTATTGGCGCGCTTACGACAAATACCTGAAGGCCGCCGACGAACACCGCGGCGTCAAGGTCATTGCCCTGCACACCCACGGCCCCGCCCAGCTGCACACAAGCAGCCCGGTGACCTCGATGGACCAGATCTCGGGCCTCAAAGTGCGGATCCCCGGTGGCGTCGGTGGCGATGTGGGCACCGCACTGGGCGCGACCGGCATCCAGGTTCCGGCCCCCAAGGTCTATGAGACGTTGGCCTCGAAGGCCGCCGACGGTGTGGTCATGCCGTTCGAATCCCGCAAGGGCTTCAAGCTGACCGAAGTGGCCCCGAACGTCTATGAGATGCCGGGCGGCCTGTATCGCGGGTCGTTTGCCTTCATCATGAACGAGGACACCTTCGCCGACCTGCCCGAGGACATCCAGAAAGCGCTGGAAGAAAACGTGTTCGGCGAACCGCTGAGCCGCGAAATCGGCAAGATCTGGGACGAGATCGACGCCATCGGCCGTGAAGCGACCCAAAGCACCGAGGGCAATGCGATCCACGAAGCCGCTGCCGAGGACATGGAGAAGTTCTCGACGATCGCCGAGGACGTGCGCGCCAAGGTTATTGCCGAAGTCAACGAAGCCGGCGTCGATGCGCAAGCCGCCTATGACATGATCAAGTCGGAAATGTCCTCGAACTGATCCCTGATGCGGGGCGGCACTGGCCGCCCCCGCCCAGCCCCTTCCGGAGCCACCCGATGACCCCTCTCATCCAGCTTATACGGCGCGCCAGCGTCCTGCCGGTGATCGTCGCCTGCACGGCCCTGTTCATCCTGATGGTGATGACCTTCTGCGACGTGATCCTGCGGTCGGTCTTCAACGCGCCGATCGAGGCCGCCACTGAACTGACGCGCATCCTGATGGCGATTCTGGTGTTCTCGGTGCTGCCCATCATCTCGGTCACCAACGGGCATATCGCCGTGGACCTGACCGACGGTATCTTTCACCGCCTGCGCCTCAGCCGCCTGCGTGACGCGGTGATCTATATCCTCAGCGGCGCCATGCTATATTGGCCGGTCCAGCGCGTGTGGATTCTGGCCGAACGCGCCCGCGACTATGGTGATGTCACCGAATACCTCAGCATCCCGACATACCTCGTCGGCTGGTTCATCACTGCGTCGGTGGCGATCACCGCCGTGGTGATGATCATCACCGGACTGCTGCACCTGTTTGCCCCCAAGACCCTGACGGAATCCACTCAATGACCGCTGCCCTCATCGGATTTGCCCTTGTCCTGATCCTGGTGCTGATGCGCCTGCCCATCGTCTTTGCCATGGGGCTGGTCGGCACGTTGGGCTTTGCCTATGAACGCGGCGGCTCGATCTTTGACGAGCGCGGGCTGAAGGCCGCGATGTCGATGGTTGGCCGCCAGATCACCGATACCGCGCAGGATTACGGCCTGTCGGTCGTGCCGCTGTTCATCCTGATGGGCCTGTTCGTCAACAAGGGCGGCATGGCGCGCGAGCTTTATGCGGTTTCCAATGCCTTTCTGGGCCATATGCGCGGCGGCATCGCCATGGCGACAGTCGCGGCCTGCGGCGGGTTCTCGGCGATCTGCGGATCGTCGCTGGCCACCGCCGCGACCATGTCTAAAGTCGCGATGCCGCAAATGCGCCGTTATGGGTATTCCGACGAACTCTCGACCGCCTCGATCGCCGCAGGCGGCACGCTGGGCATCCTGATCCCGCCCTCGGTCATTCTGGTCATCTACGGGCTGCTGACCGAAACCTCGATCGGCAAGCTGTTCATGGCCGGCATCATCCCCGGCATTCTGGGCATCCTGTTCTACCTGTTCGCCGTGCGCTGGACCGTGTGGCGCAACCCTCAGGCCGGACCAGCCGGTGAACGCGCCAGCTGGGGCGAGCGCATCAGCGCGCTGGGGTCCGTTTGGGCGGTGCTGCTGCTGTTCTTCCTTGTGATCGGCGGGCTGTATGGCGTGTTCGATTTCGAACCCCTGAACCTGACCTTTTCGCCGACCGAGGCCGCAGGCATGGGCGCCGCCGGCGCCTTTCTGATCGCGCTGTTCCGTGGCGGGCTGACCGTGGGATCGACCTTCGAAGTGCTGAAGGAAACCTGCTTTACCGCCGCCGCGCTGTTCGCAGTGCTGATCGGCGCGCAGATCTTTTCGAACTTCATCAACCTGGCCGGCCTGCCCGAGGCGCTGATCGCCATGGTCACCGCCTATGACGTGGCACCCTTCGTCGTGATCCTGATGATCCTGGGCATCTACATCATCCTGGGCTGCGTGTTCGAATCCCTGTCGATGCTGCTGCTGACGGTTCCGATCTTTTTCCCGCTGGTGACCTCGCTGGGCTATGACCCGATCTGGTTCGGCATCGTCGTGGTGGTGGTGACCGAGATTTCGCTGATCACCCCGCCGGTGGGCCTGAACGTGTTCATCCTGAAAGGCGTGGTGGGCGATGTCTCGACCGGCACGATCTTTCGCGGCGTGACCCCGTTCTGGGTGGCCGACATCTTCCGCCTGGCGCTGATCGTTCTGGTTCCGATCGTGGTTCTGTACTTGCCGCAACAGATGGGCGCGTTGGGTCACTGAGCAGATTTCGCCGCGCAAGGCGGCCCCAATACAGGAGCATTTCATGTCTCTGAAACAGATTTCCAGTTTCGCCGCGGGCCAGTGGGTTGCGCCCGGCGCCGGGGCCCGCACCATCGCCTCGGCCATCACCGGCGCGCCCTTCGCCACCGCCGGCAATGACACGCTGGACGTGCAGGCGATGCTGGCCCATGCCCGCGACGTGGGCGGGCCTGCCCTGCGCCGGCTGACTTTCCATGAACGCGCCAAGATGCTCAAGGCGCTGGCGCAGGCGCTGTCGGAACGCAAACAGGCGCTCTATGACCTGAGTTTTGAAACCGGCGCCACGCAGAAGGATCACCTGATCGACATCGATGGCGGTATCGGCACCATGTTCGTCTTTGCCTCGAAAGGGCGGCGCGAGATGCCCGACGGCCATGTCTATTTGGATGGCGATGTCGAGCAACTGTCGCGGAACGGCACCTTCCTGGGCCAGCATGTCTGCACCCCGCTGCAGGGTGTCGCGGTGCATATCAACGCCTTCAACTTCCCGGTCTGGGGGATGCTTGAGAAACTGGCCCCCACCCTGCTGGCCGGGGTTCCGGCGATCGTGAAACCGGCCACAAACAGCTGCTATGTCACCGAACTGGCCGTGCGAATCATGCTGGACAGCGGCATCCTGCCCGACGGCGCACTGCAGCTGGTCTCGGGCGGGCTGGGCGACATGCTGGATCACCTGACCTGTCAGGACGTGGTCAGCTTTACCGGATCGGCCGACACCGCGATGAAGCTGCGGCAGAACCCGGTGATCGTGACCAACTCGGTGCGGTTCGTGGCCGAGCAGGACAGCCTCAACGCGTCGATCCTTGGCCCCGACGCGGCACCCGACACGCCCGAATTTGACCTGTTCGTCAAGGAAGTCGTGCGCGAGATGACGACGAAGGCCGGGCAGAAATGCACCGCTATCCGCCGCATCATCGCTCCGCAGGCGCAGGTCCAGCCGCTGATCGCGGCGATCTCGGCCAAGCTGGCGCAGACCACGATCGGCGATCCGCGGCTGGACGGCACGCGCATGGGCGCGCTGGTCTCGAACGGGCAGAAGGCCGACGTTCTGGCCAAGGCCCGCCTCATCGGGCAAGAGGCCGAACGCGTGTTCGGCGACCCAGATGCCTTCGAGGTGGTCGGCGCCGATGCCGAAAAGGGCGCCTTCGTCCCGCCGATGCTGTTTCACTGCGCCGATCCCGACACCGCCCGGCACGTGCATGACACCGAGGCGTTCGGCCCGATCTCGACCATCATGGGCTATCGCGATCTGGACCACGCCATCGCGCTGGCCAATCGCGGCCAGGGGTCGCTGGTCACCTCGCTGATCACCCATGACCCCGAGGTCGCGCGCCAGCTGGTGATGGGTGCTGCCGCCTTCAACGGGCGGATCTACATCAACGACCGCGACTCGATGCAGGAATCCACCGGCCATGGCTCGCCTCTGCCGCACATGGTCCATGGCGGCCCCGGTCGCGCCGGCGGCGGCGAGGAAATGGGCGGCGTACGCGGCGTGAAACACTACATGCAGCGCACGGCCCTGCAGGGCTCGCCCCGGATGCTGGCGACGATCGGCCGGAAATGGATTCCCGGCGCGCCCGAGATCCAAGGCCCCGCGCATCCCTTCACCCGCAAGTTCACGGACCTGCAGATCGGCGAGACGCTGCAAACGGCGCCCCGAACCATCACGCTGGACGACATCGAACACTTCGCCCATTTCACCGGCGACACATTCTATGCCCACATGGACGAGGACGCGGCGGCCAGAAACCCGTTCTTTCCGGGCCGGGTGGCGCATGGCTATCTGCTGCTGAGTTTTGCCGCCGGTCTGTTCGTCGAGCCGAACGAAGGGCCGGTGCTGGCCAATACCGGGCTGGACGGCCTGCGCTTCATGAAACCGGTTGTGGCCGGCGACAGCATCAAGGTCCGCCTGACGGTCAAGCAAAAGACCCGCCGCACCGACGACTATGGCGAGGTGCGCTGGCACGTGACGCTGACCAATCAGGATGACGAGAAAGTCGCCGAATACGAACTGCTGACCATGAACGCCTACTGAGCGCACGGCAAAGTATTTTTCTTGCACCGCCGGGCCGGATAGACTGGGCGCATGACCAACGCGCATCCGTGGTTCACCCAGGCCGTGGCCGAACTGGCCGACCCGCAGAATCAGCGGGTCTGGTCGATCATCGTGTCGCTGTTCGGCGACATGGCGCAGGAACGCGGCGCCAAGATATCGGGCGGGGCGCTGGGCCGCATCATCGAACCGATGGGCATCAAGCCCGAGGCGATCCGCGTGGCCCTGCACCGTCTGCGCAAGGATGGCTGGATCGAGAGCGACCGGGTCGGGCGCGTTTCGATGCATTTCCTGACCGAATATGGCCGCACGCAGTCGGCCCGGGTCACGCCGCGCATCTATGCGCGTGACCCTGCGCCGGATACGCCGCTGCACCTGCTGATCGCCGAGGATGGCACCGGCACCCGGCTGCTGGAAGACATCCTGCTCAGCCACGACTACACGCCGATCGGGCGCAACGCCGCGTTGGGACCGGGGGCACCGCCCGAGGACCAGGACGATCTGCTGATCCTTGAGGTCACCGCCCGCTCGGTCCCGCGCTGGGTGCATGAAAAGCTGTTCCCGCCTGATCTGCGCGCGGCTTGCCGGTCCCTGCACGGGGCCGTGCGCCACGTGTCCCAAGGCCGCCCGGCCAGTTGGGAGCCCACGCCCTGTCAGATCGCCACGCTGCGCACGTTGATCGTGCACCGGTGGCGGCGCGTCGTTCTGCGTCTGCCCGACCTGCCCGACGGATTCTGCCCGCCGGACTGGACCGGCCCGGCCTGTCGCGCGCAGGTATTCCGCCTGCTGGATCAACTGCCGCGCCCCCTGCCCGACGAGCTAAACCAAGACTGACCCCACGGCAGGTTTTCCTGAAACGCCGTTTGACCCTATCCTGACCTTGTACCTTTGGGAGGAGGTGCAGGCATGACCCACGACACTGACATGCTGATCGTAGGGGCCGGGTTCTCGGGGCTGATCATGGCGATCGAGGCCCGCAAACGCGGCATCCACAACATCGCGATCCTTGAAAAGGCCGACGACATCGGCGGCACATGGCGAGAGAACACTTATCCCGGCGTGGCCTGCGACGTGCCCTCGCACCTGTATTCGATGGCCACCCATCCGAACCCGGACTGGACCCGCGCCTATGCAGGCGGGGCCGAAATCTGGGACTACATGCGCCGCGTTGCGCGTGACGAAGGGCTGTACGATCTGTGCCATTTCCACACCGAACTGAAGTCGGCCCAGTGGGACGGCACGCATTGGCAGGTCGAGACGACCGGAGGCGCGCAATGGACGGCACGGTTCCTGGTGTCGGCCATCGGCGCCCTGCACATCCCAAGCATTCCCGAGATCCCGGGAGCAGCGGGCTTTCAGGGTCCGGCATTCCACTCGGCCCAATGGGACCACACGATTCCGCTGCAGGGCAAACGCATAGCAGTTGTCGGCACCGGCGCATCCGCCGTTCAGTTCGTGCCGGAAATCGCCAAAACCGCCGCCCATGTCACCATCTTCCAACGCAGCGCGCCTTACGTTCTGCCACGCCCCGACGGGCCGATTGCGCCCTGGGTCCGGCACCTCTATCACCGCATTCCGCTGCTGCCGCGCATCCGCAGGCAGTTCATCTACTGGCTGTTCGAATTCCGCCACCGCGTGTTTCGCGGCGAAAAACGCGCGGTCGACTTTGCCATGAAGATGTGGCGCAAAGCGCTGGAGGAGGCCATATCCGACCCCGAAATGCGCCGCATTCTGACACCGAACTACCGGATCGGATGCAAGCGCGTCCTCAGCTCGAACGACTGGTACCCGGCGCTGGCCCGCGACAATGTCAGCGTGATCCCGCATGGGGTCGAGCGGATCGAGGGGACCGAGATTATTGCGACCGACGGCAGTCGGACGGCGGCCGACATTCTGATCTGGGGCACCGGTTTCCACGTGACGGACGCGGTCCAAAGGCTGGACATCCGCGGCGCGAACGGGCTGAGCCTGCAGGAGGCCTGGGCCGACGGCATGCAGGCCAATCTGGGCACCGCCATTGCCGGGTTTCCCAACTTTTTCATCCTGCTGGGGCCGCATACCGGGCTGGGCCACAACTCGGTCGTTCTGATGATCGAAGCACAAGTCGCCCATATCGGCCGGGTGCTGGAGGAGATGCGGCGCGCGGGTCTGCCCGCGATTGCTCCAAACGCTGACCGGCAGGCCGACTTCACCCGTGAAATGCAGGAGCGTCATACTGACAGTGTCTGGCAGGCCGGCGGATGCACTTCGTGGTATCAGGACGCACAGGGGCGCAATACGACGCTGTGGCCCGGCACCGTTTCGGAATTCCGCAAACGTCTGGCGAAGGCCGGGCTCGAGCATTACCATCCCGTTGATCCCGCCCAGACCAAAGGACCGCCGACATGACCACCCTGCTGACCATTGCGCTGATCATCGGCGCCGCGTTGATCCTGATGCATCTGTGGACCCGGCGCCTGACGCGGATGGGGGTCCAATCCGTGCCTCAGCCCGGGCAGATCCTGCCGGTGAACGGCGGTTCGATCCATTACGTCGAACAGGGCGATCCTGAGAAGCCGACGGTGGTTCTGATCCACGGGCTGACCGGCCAGTTGCAGCACTTCACCTATGCCATGACCGACCTTCTGGCCGACGACTTTCACGTCATCGCGGTTGACCGGCCCGGGTGCGGGTATTCGACCCGCGACCACGCGCGGCTGGCCACCCTGCCGGAACAGGCGCGGATGGTCCACGAATTCCTCGAAGCCAAGGGCGTATCGCAGGCCATTCTGGTCGGACACTCGCTCGGGGGCGCGGTGTCGCTCGCCATGGCGCTAGACAATCCTGAGCGGGTTCGGGCGCTGGCCCTGCTGGCCCCGCTCACACATCGGGTACCCAGCACACCCGCCATCTTCAAGGCGTTGGAGATCCGGACCGAATGGCTGCGCAGCCTGATCGCCAACACGATCGCTGTTCCCCTGGCGAAAACCACGGCGCCGCATGTGATCGGCGAGGCGTTCGCCCCTGAACCGGCCCCGAGTGATTTCCTGAACCGCGCCGGTGGCGCCTTGGGGCTGCGCCCGTCAGCCTATATCACCGGATCGCAGGATCTGGCGGGCGTGGACGCCAGCATCGATGCCCAATCCCAACGCTACCACGAACTGAAGGTAGGGGGCGGCATCCTGTACGGGGCCGAAGATCCGATCCTGTCACCCAGCCAGCAAGGCGCACCGATGGTGGAATACGGGCTGAGCTTTGAACAGCTCGAGAACCGCGGCCACATGATCCCTCTGACCGCACCCGAGGCCTGCGCAGAGTTCGTCCGCCGCGTGGCCAACGCTTCGCAATCGCCGTCGAAACCCGCCAACACGGCCGGATGAAGAATCCCGCAATTTCGTGGCATTTCCCTCTTGACCCTCTTCGGCCCCTCCCTTAAATCGCCTCTCACCGTGGCGGAGTAGCTCAGTTGGTTAGAGCAGCGGAATCATAATCCGCGTGTCGGGGGTTCAAGTCCCTCCTCCGCTACCACTTCCTTGAAATCCTCGAGTTTGGCCTTTGGCCGCGTCCGCTTGGCCAGTCGCGGTTATCATCGACTGCCGCTTATGCCCTCATGCCACCCGTCTGCATCAAGCGGTTTGGCCAAACGGCCTGTTCCCCCTCCAATGATCAACCCCGAAGGTTTGACTTTGGATCGCCGGCCCTATCACATTCAAATCTAGGATAATGATAGCCAAACAGGCACAAGCGGGAGGAACAGTGATGAAACGTCTATACCTTGGAGTGGTCTGTGCCCTCAGTTTCGCTTGGCCGGCGGCGGCCCAGGATGAAAAACCAGCTCAAACACTGTTCACCAACGTGCATGTCTTCGACGGCACAAGCGAACAACGCATCGAAAACGCCAGTGTTCTGGTCGAAGGGAACCTGATCAAAACGGTTTCGACCGAAGCGATCAACGCCCCAGACGCCACGGTGATTGAAGGCGAGGGGCGCACACTGACACCCGGGTTCATCGAGAACCACGCGCATCTCATGTTGATGGGGCCAAGTCTCAGCGCCATGGAAGCCAATTCGACATGGGAGGATTTCGGAATCCATGCGACGCGGATGGCCGAAATGTATCTGATGCAGGGGTTCACGACGGTCAGGGATGCCGGCGGGGCCAATGGTGGACTTCGACGGGCTATCGACTCGGGTCAGATTCCCGGGCCACGCTATTATCCGTCGGGAGCCTTTCTAAGCACGCGTGGAGGCCACGCCGACTTTGGCAACTTCACCGCACCTCCGGGGACGGACACCAATTTCAGCCGCCTGAACATGGCACAGGAAATCAGCGGCGTTGACGACGTTTACAAATTCGGACGCAACAACTTCCGGATGGGCGCGACGCAGCTCAAATTCATGCAATCGGGCGGTGTCGTTTCGGCCTTCGACCCCTGGCAATTGCTGGCCGGGTCGCCAGAAGAGATCAAAGCGGCCGTGCAGGTCGCGAATGAATATGGCAGCTATGTCATGGCGCATTCCTATCGGAAGGAAGCAATTCTGGGTGCGCTCGACGCGGGTGTGATGTCCATCGAACACGGATTTTCGTTCGACTGCGAAATCGCTGAAAAGATGAACGAAATGGGCGCGTATATCACGACCAATCTCACAGCGTTCGATCCCGGCCTTCTGGATATTCCGGCGGTCAAGAACCAACCATCGAGCCTTGCCAAGGCAATCTCGGCTTCGGCGACGTTCGAGAACTACATCCCGAACATGAAGGAATGCCCGGTCAAGCGCGGGTTCCAGACAGATTGCGTGGGCACAGTCGAGGCCTGCAACATCCAGATCGCGTATGAAAAACACCTGAACAACGAATTCTTCGGTCCCTATCAATCAATGGTCACACTGACCTCGATCGGAGGCGAGATCGCCCAGTTGTCCGGCGATTTCACCAATCCCTACACCGCCGGTAAGCTTGGAGTGATCGAGGAAGGCGCTTATGCGGACATTCTGCTGATCGACGGCAACCCGCTCGAAGATTTCTCGGTCGTGGGTACAGGCGATCAGTGGTTCGGTGCGGACCCGCGGCCTGACAGCCCCGAGACCATCCGCCTGATCATGAAGGATGGCGTGATCTACAAAAATACGCTCAACTAGGGCCATGATGAGGATTCGCGGTCGGGACCGCCATGACAAGCCCGCCTTTCTGAACTCCGTCCGAACTCTGCTGATTGCGGCGACGCTCAGCTTGGGTACGGGCGCGCCCACTTGGGCCGGCCTCTCGGTTGGTTGGGACGATCTGCCTGACCCGACCGTCCAGACCTTTGAGGACCCCTATCGCGACCTCAGCCCCGAACAATTCGACGACGTCCTGTTCGTCGTTCGGCTGCGTGGCCGGCTGCAGCAGGACGTCGGAACGGACGAGGACCGCCAGAAGTGGCAGGAACTTCTGCACGAGACCGAGGATGCGCTAGCCGCGGGCGGTGTCGACGTGGACTGGCTGCTGGGTCAACGCCAGGTCGTGACCGAACGCAGGGAAAAAGCAGCCACGCTTGGCAACCCCCTGTATGACGGGCAAGAGGTCACGCTGTCCGGTTTCGCCATTCCGGCTCCTGCGGACGCGGACGGGCGATCCGTTGTCTATCTGGTGCCCGAGCGGGGCATGTGCAGCCATATGCCGCCGCCGCCGCCGAACCAGATGATCCGTGTGATGCTGGATGCCGACTGGGTTCCCAGCTATGTCCACGAACCCGTCCGCCTGACGGGACGTCTGACGATTTCGCCGACCGATCACCAGATGGTCGTGGTCGACGGGCTGATGCCGATGCGCGCCACGTTCCAATTGGAGGCAGACAAGGTCGAAACGCTACAGAACCGCACCGACGGGCTGGAGTGGAGCGAGGACGCGACAGATATTCTTCGAGCCGCGGGGCGGCGCAAAACCGGTGGTCAGGCGGCCTCGGAATGATCCGGCGGATTGCGCCGGTGCTGGCGGCCCTTGTCTGGGCCTCGGGTGCGGTCGCTCAGGGATTGTCAGGTCCCTCATCGGTGAATGCCGAGCTTGAACCCGGAGACGGCTTGACCGACCCGCAATTCCGGTCGGATTTTCCACGCAATATCGCGCCTGGATGGTTTGCCTGGAAGGATCGTCTGGCCGAAGACGGGTTCCGTTTCAACATTGACTATCTGGCCCTTGGGCAAACGACGGATGCCGACCTGGGCGCAGGCGAAGCCGCCAGCGGAATTGCCCGTTTCTATGGCAGCTGGCAGGCAACCGAACAGGGTTCGTTGACCTTCAAGGTCGAACACCGGCACAGCTATACCGATGTCGCTCCGCAGTTTCTGGGCCTGGACGGAGGCGCGCTTTCGATCACAGGAACCGCCTTCAACGACACGGGTTTGCTGCTGACCAACCTGTTCTGGTCGCAGCGGGCCGCGGACGGGTCGTGGACGCTGCAATTCGGTCAGATCGACGTGACCGACTTCGTCGACATCAATGGCCTTGTCAGTCCCTATAGCGGTTTCCAGAACCTGTCGTTCAACACCAATCCGACGATAAACGCCCCCAACCCCGGGCTGGGTCTTGCCGGGGGCGTGCGGCTGGGCAGCAATTTCTATGCTGTGGCCAGTGTCGCTGACGCAAACGCCGATCCGTCCGATCCGAACTTCGACGTTTTCAGCGACGGCAACCTCTTCAAATCGCTCGAACTGGGGTACACGTCGGGCTTTGATCGGATCTATTTCGACAACATCCATCTGACACTTTGGCACGCGGATGCAGCCGATGACGGCAGCCGGGCCGAAGACTATGGCGCGGCCTTCTCCGCCGCGTGGTTCGTGGGCAACCAATGGATGCCGTTCCTGCGCGCCGGCGCGGCAAAGGGAACGGCGGCGCTGTATGATCGGTCCCTGTCAGCCGGCATCGGGTACTACGGCCGGAACACCGATCTGGCTGGGCTGGGGCTGAACTGGGCCGAAGCCCGTGGCATCGACGGCGATCAGTTCACCCTCGAAGCTTTCTACCGTTTTTCGATTTCGCCCGGCTTGCAGATCACGCCGTCGGTGCAGTTCATCTCGAACCCACTGCTGAACCCCGGCCAGGACAACGTGGCCCTGTTCGGCCTTCGGACAAGGCTCGTGTTCTGACGCTGGCCGGGTCTGCCCACTTGAGGCAATGCAACCCATGGAAGGACACTCGATGAAGCCACTGATGACTGCGGCCGCAACCGCCCTGGCAATCGCCACCCCCCTTCACGCCAGCGAAGAAAGCAAGACCTGGGACGCATCGGAGGAAGCCAGGCAGTTCGTGCACGACACGATCGTACTGGGCATGCTGGCCAGACCCTACGGAACCGGCTGGACCGAAGACGAACAACTGCACACCTACTTCCAACGCGCCCGGGACAACGGCATCACCGGCCATGAAATGACATTGGTCGCCGCTGACATGTCGTTCGACACGTTGATTGAACAGCACTATCATTTCCGCGCCGCCATGGCGCAGCAGCCCGAGAATTATCTGATCGTGAATGAAACACGCGATATCGAGGCCGCGCATGCTCAGGGCAAGACAGCTGTGATCTGGAACAGCCAAACGGCAACGGTTCTGGATGGCGACCTCAAGAAGATGGCCCTGCTCAAGGACATGGGCATCAAAAGCATGATCCTGGCCTACAACGACATTTTCCGAACCGGTTCAGGGCAGTTGGCAGCTTACAACGGACGGGACATCGGTCTGACCCAATGGGGCAAATCCGTGATCGATGAGATGGTGCGCTTTGGCATCCTGCTGGACCTTAGCCACACCGGGTCGAAAACGGCCAACGACGCGATGGACTACATGGATGAGAACTATCCCGGCGTGCCCTATGTCTACACCCACTCGGTTCCGGCAGGGCTCTATGCGAATGAGCCCAACGCCACGACCAAGGGCTGTTACCGAGCCATCCCGGACGACGAGGCACTGCGAGCAGCCAAGTCCGGAGGATACATATCGCCCACATTCACAGAATGGATGATGGACGGGGTATGGCCCGAAGACATCTCACCCAAACAAGCCGCCGATATGATCGACTATTATGTCCAACTTGTCGGCGTCGACCATGTCGGGATCGCGACGGACGACATGTTTTCAACCGAACTTGTCGTTCAGTTCGCGACCGCGAATGCCAGCATGTATGACGACGGCGGCTACATGATTGATGCGTTCAACAAAGGTGCAACCGGGAATGGTGAATTGGCCAAGATCCTTGCCGCAATAACCGACGATCTGTGGGCGCGGGGCTATTCAAACGAGGACCTAACCAAAATCTACGGCGGCAACAAAATGCGCGTCTATGCCCAGGTCTGGGAGGGCAAGCCGCCCGAACGGTTCTTGCAGGAATACCCTGAACGCCTGCGGATGAGGCAGGAGTTCCAGAACCTGTTCCACTCGCGCTAGTCCCCGTCCGGTCGCTGAATCTCCGACAAGGTGCTGACACCGATCTGGGCCATGGCGATGTCCATCTCCTCGGACAGCACATCCCACAACCGGTGCAAACCGGCCTCGCCGCCCGCCGCGACGGCGAATTGCAGGATCCGCCCGAAGAACAGGAAATCGGCACCAGCCATGAGCGCCTTGAGCGCATCTTCTCCGGACCGCAGGCCACTGTCATAAAACAGCGGATAGTTGTCGCCGACCGCAGCGCGGATCTGCGGCAGGACCGAGATCGGCGCGGGCGCGCTCTCCAACTGGCGGGCGCCGTGGCTCGAGACCTGGATGGCGTCGACTCCGGCAGCCTTCAGTGCAACCGCGTCTTCGACGTGCAGCACGCCCTTGACCACCAGCTTGCCCGGCCACCGGTCGCGCAACCTTGCCAGCGTGTCCCAATCGGCCATTGCACGGCTTTCGGTGCGGTCGAACGCGAACCCCTCCATCAGGAAATTCGCCATCTGCGGTTTGCCCTTCAGCAAGGTCGAGATCGACCAGCGCGGGTGCAGCGCGAAATCCAGAAACTGCCACGGCCCGACCCGGAACGGCATACGGAAGCCGTGGCGCAGTTCGCGCGGGCGGCGGCCGACTTCGGGCACGTCAACCGTCAGGATCAGAGTCTTGTAGCCCGCGGCCCTTGCCCGATCGACCAGCTTGAACGTGCCGTTGCCATCGCCGCTGAAATACAGCTGAAACCAGGCATGGCCCCGGGCCTCTTCGATCAGCGCCTCCATCGGTGTCGAGGCCACCGTGGAAACGCCCAGCGGCACCCCGTATTGCGCCGCCAGCCGCGCCAGCATCAGGTCGGCGCCCGGAGCGGACAGGTTGCACATGCCCATGGGCGCGATACCGAAGGGCCTGTCGGCTGGTTTCCCGAATACGCGGGCTGCCAGTGACCGGCTACTGACATCGCGCAGGATCCGGGGCTGCAGGGTCATGGCGTCCAGCGCCGCGCGGGTGCGCCGGGCCCCAGCCTCGGACCCGGCGGCCCCGTCGATATAGTCGAACACCATCCACGGCAGACGCCGCCGGGCCAGCCGACGGGCATCTTCGGCGCTGTGGATGGCGCTTGCGCCCATCAGGCCTGAACGGCCTTCATGAAGCGGTCGCGGATGACGACCGGGTCCATCGTGATCGGCGGCATCTTGGCGTTTCCGCTTTCACATTTGCTGACGATGATGGTCATCTGGCGAGCGTCCAGCGCCTCTTGCAGCACGCGGCCGGTCTCTTCGGCCTGGCATTCGATCACGCGCTCGCAGCCCGCCGCCTCGGCCATCTTGGCCAGCGAGGTCTTCTGCCCCGCATAGGTCGGCTGATCGCCGGTCGAGCCGTAGGATCCGTTGTCGATGATCAGCAGGATGTAATTGTCGGCCACGTTGTTGGCGATGGTCGGCAGCGTCCCCAGATTGGTCAGGATCGACCCGTCGCCGTCGATGACGATCACCGGTTTCGGCTGGGACAGCGCCAGACCCAGACCGATGCTCGAGGCCAGGCCCATCGTGCCCAGCATGTAGAAATTGGTGGGCTGATCGTCGATGGCATGCAGTTCCTGGCTGGGGATTCCGATATTGCACACGACCAGTTGGTCACGCAGGATCGGGGCGATTTCCTTCAGGATTTCAGAACGGATCATTGGTCGCCATAGCCTCCCCAGAAATTGGCGTCGGTCAGGATCGCGACGGGCTTGTTGCACATGAAGGTGTATTTCAGGATCGCGTCCAGTTCGCCCACGTCTTCCTGATGGTGGAAATGGTAGGTCGGGATGTGCAGCTGCGCCAGCAGGGCCTTGGTGTGAACGGCCATCTCGACCTGGCAGGCGATGGGCTCGCGCAGTTCGCCCCGGTACGAGATCAGCATCGGCAGCGGCATCCGATAATACTGGATCAATGTCGCCAGCGTGTTGATCGTGACCCCGATCGCGGTGTTCTGCATGATGATCGCGGGTCGCTTGCCGCCCATCCAGGCCCCGGCGCACAGGCCCATGCCCTCGTCCTCTTTGTTCGAGGGGATGTGGTAGATGGAGTCGTGGGCGTCGATCTCGGCGATGACGCCGGCCAGTTGCTTGCACGGCACCGTGGTGACGAACGAGATGTCGTTGGCCACCAGATCTTCGGTGATCTTCTTGTCTATGTTCATGTCGAAACTTCTGTTCCTGGGTTGGGGCGCCGAGGGCGCGATGGACGGGTCAGGCCCTGCGGTGGACGTGGACGGCACATTTTGCATGCCGCACCACGCGCGACGCGGTGGAGCCAAGGAAATAATCAGTCAGTCCGGGACGGTGCGAGCCAATGACGACGCAATCGAACCCGTGGTCGTTGGCATAGTCGATGATCGTGCGCGCGGTGTGGCCTTTGACCAGTTCGGGCTTTACGCCCGTAATGCCTTCCAGCTTGTTCATCAGGACTTCGCGGGCGCGGGCAAAGCCATCGGCCACGGCATCTTTGTCCAGATAGACGCTGACCGAGCCCTGCGGCATCTCATAGACATGCAGCGCCACGATCTCGGCGGATCCGCCGCCCAAGGCGCGGGCAATCTCGAGCGTTTGTGGCGAAATGCCGTGGTCAAGCGCCATGGGGACAAGAATTTTCTTATACATGGTTACCTCCAGTTCCGGGCAGTCAGGCCCACGGGGACAGCACGATTTTCGGAACCGCGACCTCACCCGAGCGTAACTGGGCAAAGGCCCGGGCGCCATCGGCCAGATCGCGTTCTTCGATCCAGTCCAGAAGGCCCAGAGCGCCGTCAAAGATGGCCTGCGCGGTCTGACGGAAATCCTGCGCGGTATAGGTGTAGGTTCCGATGAAGGTGATCTCTTGCAGGGTCATGCGTCGCACGTCCAGCCCGCCGGCGTCCTCGCCCAGGCCCACATGCGCGATCACTCCGCCGGGTTGGGCCCGTTCCGAGGCAACCGCACGGGTGGCGGCAAAACCCACGGCGTCGACCACGATCGGAAATTCGCCTTGCGCTTCGGGTGCGACCTTGGCGCAATCCAGCCTTTGCAGGAACTTACGCCGTAGGTCGTTGGGTTCGACGATGGTCACATCCACGACATCCATCGCCCGCAGCGCCAGCGCCGCCGCAAGGCCAATCGCCCCACCCCCGATCACCAGCGCACGACGCTCCATCGCCGGGTGCAGCGCCTCGAGCGCAAGGCGCGCGGCATGCCAGCTGACGGCCAGCGGCTCGGCCAAGGCGGCTTTGGCGAAGGGCACGTGATCCGGCACCTCGACCAGATTATCCCAGGGCATCGAAACATATTGAGCAAAGGCGCCTTCACGCGGGGGCATCGAGATGATCTGACGGTCGGGGCACAGGTTTTCCCGCCCCGCTTGGCAGGCCGGGCACTGCCCGCAATTTACAAGCGGATTGATCGTGACCCGCGTTCCGTCTTTGGGGCCGCCGATCACTGTGCCCGCCGCCTCGTGCCCCAGGATCAAGGGCGCCGGGCGGCGCGCATCATGGCCCAAGTAGGCATGCATGTCGGACCCGCAGATCCCAGCGGCCTCGACCCGGATCAGGTGCTCGCCCGGTTGCGGCGCGGCGTCCGGTACGTCGCGATAGACCAGCTGTTCGACACCTTCATAAACCAAAGCTTTCATTTCGCCGTGAACCCCCCGTCAACCATCAGGATCTGCCCGGTGACATAGTCGGATGCCTGCGAGCACAGAAAAAGGATCGGCCCGTCGATGTCTTCCATACGGCCATTGCGACCGATGCATGTCTGCGCCGCGTTGCGGGCCGCGCGGGCGGGGTCATCGAACACCGCCTGTGTCAGCTCGGTCGGAAAGAAGCCCGGGCCGATGGCGTTGGCGGTGATCCCGTGGGACGACCAGGCCTCAGCCATGGCGCGGGTCAGCTGTGCGATCCCGCCCTTGCTGGCGCCATAGGCGATCCCGCCGGGAAAGGCCCGCGTCGTCTGCAGCGAAGCAAAATTTACGATCCGGCCCCAACCACGCGCCTTCATCACAGGTACCATGGCCTGGCTGAGGAAGAACGGCGCACCGAGGTTCAGGCCCAGTGTCGCGTCCCAGCCTTCGGGCGTGACGTCATCGGCGACCTGTCGCGAGTTCACCCCGGCGGCATGAACCACGATATCCGGCGCGCCGAAAGGGGCCGAGATTTGTTCGACCAGCGATGGCAGGCCGTCCCGGTCGGCCACGTCACCTGCGACCACCGCAGAGCCTGCACCGATCTCGGCCTGCAACTCGGCCAGTGCCTCGGCCCGGCGGGCAACGCCCACCACCCGCGCGCCCGCGGTCGCCAGCACCTGCGCAACGCGCCGGCCCAGCCCCGAACTGGCGCCCGTGACGCAGGCCACCCGGCCGGTAAGATCGAACAGGTCGCGGGGGTCATTCATCGGCGGTCAGGTCAAAGGTTTCGTCCGGGAAATACTTGGCCAGACGCACATCTGCTGCGCGGGCGTGGCCCTCCATCCCTTCCAGACGCGAAATCCGCGCGGTCGCCTCGGCGATGGGTTTCGAACCCTCGCGCGTGGCCCGCTGCCAGGTGACGATTTTCATGTATTTGTGCACGCTCAGCCCGCCGGTATAGCTGGCCGCGCCTGACGTGGGCAGGACGTGGTTCGTACCGGTGGCCTTGTCGCCATAGGACACGGTCGTTTCTTCGCCCAGGAACAACGAGCCATAGCAGGTCAGCCGATCCAGCCACCAATCCAGATCCGCGGCCTGCACGGTCAGATGCTCGGGGGCGTAGTCGTCGGAACACGCGGCCATCTCTTCGCGGTCCGCGCATAGGATCACCTCGGCATAGTCGCGCCAGGCGGCGGCGGCGTTGTCGCGGTTCAGCTCAGGCAGATCGGCGATCAGGGTCGGAACCATCTCCATCACCCGGGTCGCCAAATCGCGGTCATCGGTCACCAGCCAGACGGGCGAGTTGTAGCCATGCTCGGCCTGACTCACCAGGTCGGTGGCCACGACGAAGGGGTCGGCCGTGGCATCCGCCAGGATCAGGCTATCGGTCGGACCCGCGATCATGTCGATGCCGACCTTGCCGTACAGAATGCGCTTGGCCTCGGCCACGAACTGGTTGCCCGGCCCCACAAGGATGTTGGCGCGCGGCAGCCCGAACAAGCCATAGGTCATGGCGGCCACGCCTTGCACGCCCCCCATAGCCAGGATGCTGTCAGCGCCGCTGATATGGGCGGCGTAGACGATCGCCGGGGCGACGCCCTCGCCCGGGCGGGGCGGTGAACAGGCGGTGATGTGACGGCACCCCGCCACTTTGGCGGTGGTCACGGTCATGATGGCGCTGGCGACGTGGCTGTACCGTCCGCCGGGCACATAGCAGCCCGCCGCATCGACCGGGATGGCCTTCTGCCCCGCGATGAAGCCCGGCACGATTTCCAGCTGCACATCCGACACGGTGGCCTTCTGCGCCTCGGCAAAGCGGCGCACGTTGTCCTGGGCAAAGCGGATGTCGGCCTTGAGCTTTTCCGGCACCCGGGCGCAGGCGGCGTCGATTTCCGCGGGGGTCATCAGTACGTTGCCCTCGAACTTGTCGAACTTGGCCGCGTATTCCATCGCCTTGGCGTCGCCGCCGGCCTCGATGTCGGCCAGAATGGTCTTGACCGTGTCATGCACCTCGGACGCGTGGGATTGTGCGGTCAGGGTGGCCTTCTTGAGGTATTCACGCGACATATTCAGAAGATCCTATTGGTAGATTTCAGGAAGCAAAGTGGTCGACAGCGCCGGAACGTAGGCGATCAGGATGACGACGATCAGCATGGTCAGCACGAAGGGCACGGCGCGGGCCGCGATCTTGAGGATGGATTCACCCGTGATCCCCGACACCACGAACAGGTTCAGCCCCAGTGGCGGCGTAATGAAGCCCACCCCCAAGGCGGTGATCATCATGATGCAGAACTGGATCTCGTTCATGCCGATATTGTCCGCCAGCGGTTTCAGGATCGGGGCTAGGATGACGATATTCGGTGTCGTCTCCATGACGCAACCGGCCGCGATCAGAATGCCGATCATCAGCAGGATCAGCAGGAACGGATCCTCGGTCAGCGAGGTCACCGAGGCCACGAAGCCCTGCGGCACGCCCATGATCGCCAGCGCCTCGGCCAGCGGGGCCGAGAAGGCGATGATCGGCAGGATAACCCCGTTCACCTTGGCCGAGCTGACCAGCATCGACGGGAAGTCCGCCAGCGTCAGCGTGCGCAGGATGAACCCCATGATGATGGTGACGACGACGGCGGTCGCGCCGGCCTCGGTCGGGGTCAGGCGACCCGAAAAGATGCCATAGAAGATGATGCCCGGCACGATGAAGGCGTACCAGCCCGACTTCAGCGCCTTGCCCAGGTTGGCCAGCCATTCGCCCATGGTCATCATCCCGCCGCCCTCATAGGCGTAGAGACGGTTCATGATGATATTGGTCACGAGGATCGAGATCAGGATCGCCAGCCCCGGGATCAGAGCAGCCAGAAACAGGGTCGAGGCCGAGATGCCCAGCACAAGACCGATGATGATATAGGCGATCGAGGGCGGGATCAGGATCCCGGTACAGGCCCCCGCCGCCACCAGCGCACAGGCATAGGGGCGCGGATAGCCGCTTTCGACCAGTCGGTTGATCGTCATCCGACCCACCGCCGCCGCCCCCGCCGCGTCAGAGCCTGAGATGGCCGCGAACATGCCGCAGACCAGAACCGTGGCCGAGCCGAACCCGCCTTTTGCGAAACAGGTCAGCGCCTCGGCCACGTCCAGAAACTTGCGCGACAGCCCGGTTCGCACCAGCACGTCACCGGTCAGGATGAACAGCGGCACCGCGGTCAGGGCAAAGGCGTCGATGCCGGTGAACAGGCTTTCGCCCACAAGGCTCAGCGGCAGGTCGCCCGACATGATCAGCATCACGATCGCGGCCGAGCCGATCGCGGCCCAGACCGGAACCGCCAGCGCGATCAGGCCGACGAACAGGATCACGGGCAGGTAGAAATCCCAGCCCAGTTCGACCGTTTGATTGAGAGAACTCCACAGCATCCGGTTTCTCCTCAGTCAAACAGCTTGTCGCCTTCGAAAACGGGCGTGCCGTCACGAAGACTTTTGATATCGTTCATCAACGATTGGATCAGGCGCCAGATCATCAGGGCAAAGCCCGAAGGCACCGCCATCAGGAACCACACCTTCGACACCCGCAGCCCGTCAGTGACCGACCCGAACTTGGCCGAGACATGCACCGCCTCGTAGGACCAGTAGAGCGCGATCACCGCCACCGCGAACATCACCAGATCACCGAAGATATACAGCACCGCCTTGGGCCGGGGGCCGAGGTAATGCATGATGACGTCGATCCGGATATGGGCGCGTTCCTTGACCGCCGCAGCCGCGCCGATCCAGGCCAGATAGATGAAGGAATAGCGGACGATCTCTTCGCCCCAGATCGAGGAATAGGCGAAGATCTCGCGCCGCAGCACCTCGATTGCCATCGTGATGACCAGCATCACGTAGAACACCAGCAGCAGCCAGCGTTCGGCGTTGCGGTCTATGGTTTTGAATAAGGACATCGCTTCCCTCGGCAAGGCTGGGGGGATGGGCCTGAAGGATCAGGCCGCGCAGGTCTGGAAAGGGCGGGCGCGCTTCCGACGCCCGCCCGGTCCGTATCAGGCGTCGTGGACGTAGTATTTGCCTTGGGTTCCGGCCGCTTCGACCAGCTTTTCGAAGGCGTCCATCGACCCGGCCAACTCGGTCTTGAAGGGGTCCCACTCCGAGCGCTGATAACCGCCGGTCTCCTGCCACTCGGCCAGTTGGTCGTCGGTCAGCGAGTGGAACTCGACTCCGGCCTTGTTCAACTCGGCCATGGCATGGGCGCGGGCCGAGGGGACCTTGGCCAGGTTCTGGTGGCTGGTCATCTCCGAGCCCCACATGATGCCCTCTTGCACGTCGGCCGGCATCGAGTTGAACCATTCCAGGTTGCAGGAATAGACCTGGCTGTCCGGCACCGCCTGGGTGAAGGTGACGTGAGACAGAATGTCCTTGAAGCCAAACACATAGAGCGCGCCGACCGACGGGTCGAGCGCATCCGCCACGCCCTGCTTGATGGCCGAGGGGGTCTCACCCCAGGCAACGGGCGTCGGGTTGGCACCGACCATGCGGTAGTATTGCTGCAGCATCTTGGACCCGGGGACGCGGAATTTCACGCCGCTCATGTCCGAGGGGGTGATGATGGCATTTCCTCCTTGGCGCACGGCCACGACGCGCGGGTCGATCACGACATAGAACAGCGCCTTGAAGCCAGCGGCCTCGACCTTGGGGTGCACTTCGTTCTTCCAGGTGTCGGAATGCACCAGATTGGTGAACCGTTGGTTCGAGCCGCACAGATACGGCATGTTGATCAGGTCCACGGTCGAAGCGAAGGGTGCGAAGTTCGACAGCGAATGCTGCGCGGCCTGGATGGTTCCACCCTGCACCTTCTGCACCAATGCGCCGCCCGCGCCCAGCTGCCCGCCCGGGGCCAGCTTGACATAGACCTTGCCGTTGGTTGCGTTCTGGATGTTTTCCTTCAGGTCCAGCTGCATGATCGGATAGCTGCGCGAGGCGCCCAGCACATAGGCCGTAGCGACCGTCATCACATGCTCGGCAGCTTGTTCGCGTTCCTTTTCCTCCTTCGCGGTCTGCGCCGCGGCCTCGGATGACCACAACACGCCGCTTGCGCCCGCCACCAGTGCGGCCGTGAACGCGCCACTGGCGCTGAGTTTCAGGAAATTGCGGCGTTCAGCTGACGCCAGTTCCATTTGATCTTTGTTCATTGATTGCCCTCCCATTGGAAAAATTCAGCCGCCGTTCTCCTCGCGTTCGGCCTCTTTTTTCAGAATTGCGACAACGAACAGGATCGACGCCGCGAACAGAACCAGCATCTCGCCCACGTCCCCAAGAAACGCGCGGCCTGCGAACGCACCCAGCGCCACGTTCGCGAAATAGACGACGAAGACGATGGCGGATGCGGCAAGAAACATGTTCGGGACTCCGGGTAGAATCGGCACTGCTGCCATTTGTAAGCGCTTACATGGAAAATGCAAGCGCTTACATTTCAACTTTCATTGCCAACCCGATCCGGTTAGAATTGGACAGAGCAAAGATTAGGTTTGGAAATGTCGAAGCTGAAGCCCGCCCCGACACTGGATGACGTTGCCAGAAAGGCGGGCGTTTCCACGGCTACGGTCTCGCGCTGCATCAATACGCCGGATCGGGTTGTAGAAGCGACCCGCGAACGCGTGCAGTCGGCGATCGAAGCCTTGGGCTATACACCAAATTTCGCGGCTCGGGTCATGGCGGCCAAACGCACGTTTACCATCGGCGCGATCATCCCGACGATGGAGAACGCCATCTTTGCGCGCGGCTTGCAGGCCTTTCAGGAAGAGCTGCACCAACATGGCTATACGCTACTGGTGTCCAGTTCGGCCTACAAACCGGCAACCGAAGAAGAGCAGATCCGGACTCTGGTCGCCCGCGGCGCCGATGGCCTGCTGCTGATCGGACACGACCGGGCGTCGCGCATCTACGAATTTCTTGAACACCGGGAAATTCCGGCGCTGGTCGCGTGGTCATTTTCCCCGGACGGGCGTTTGCCCTCCATCGGTTTCGACAACCGGGCGGCCATGTACGAGTTGGCGAAAAGGGTCATCGACCTCGGGCACAGACGGCTTGCGGTGATATCGGGCATCACCCACGGCAACGACCGCGCGCGCCTTCGATTGGACGGGGTGCGCGACGCTGTTCGGCAGCACGGGCTTGACCCGCAGATGCTTCAGGTCATCGAGACTCCGTACGAGATCGAAAACGGCGCAGAAGCCTTCGCGCGTCTCATGTCGCAGGACGCGCCGCCGACGGCTGTCATGTGCGGCAACGATGTGTTGGCCGCCGGCGCTTTGCTCAGCGCTCAGGACATGGGGCTGAAAGTGCCGCAGGATGTCTCGATCACCGGGTTCGATGACATCGAACTGGCCCGGATCCTGCGCCCGGCGCTGACGACCGTGCACGTGCCGCATCGGGAAATGGGCGGAAAAGCCGCCAAGGCATTGATCGAAATGGTTGAAAAAAGGGCCCCGGCGGCCGGTGAACACTTGTTCACGCACATCGTTGAACGACAGTCCCTGGGTCCGGCCAACTCGGCGTGATCCGTGTGCCCAGGTCAGGCGGCCTGATCTTCCATCGTCCGGAAATCACCCTTCAGCCACAAATGCCGCTTGCACATCGGTTCGGTAAAATACTGCCGGATCAAGCTGCTGAGGGCCTTGTGGATCAGTTTAGAAGTGGTGTCCGGATAGACCTCGGTCGTGAACAGAGAAACGATCCTGACAAAGTTCCGACCCGGAAAAGGCGTTGCCCGAACCGAGTCATGATAGCGATGCGCCCGGTGGAAACACCCGGCCGTGGTGATCGCCCATCCGCTGCCTTCGGCGACCAGCCCCATGATCGACTGGTTGCATTCCAGCTCGAACCGGTTGGGCAGGTTGTACTTGTTGCGCGTCAGCTGGATCTCGATCTGCTTGCCGATCGTGTAGTCTCGCGAATACCGCAGCAGCGGCAGGTCGGAATGGGGCGAGAACAGATCCTGCACCTCGCCTTTGAACTTTTCGGGCACGATCACGATGAACGGATCTCGCATCAAAGGATACTCGATCAGCCCCTGTGTGCCGCCCGGCGGTCGGGTCGCCACGCCCGCGTCCAGCTTGTGCTCCTGCAATTTCTCGATGATCTCGTGGCTGGGCCGTGTGAAATGCCGGAAATTGCAGCGCGGCAGCGCATGGGCCAGAAACCGGATCAGTTCAGGCGCGATCTGGTTGTCGAAATCATCCACCAGGGCCAGCCGCAGATCGGTGGCGTGGCGCCAGTTGCCAGACCGGATCTCGGCCTCGCCCCGCTTCAACACGGTCAGGCCATCGCGTACATAGCGCGAAAATACCTCGCCAGCCGGTGTCAGGCTCATCGGACGACGGCCGTGATCCACAAGTGCGATGCCAAGGGCGTCTTCCAGGCTGCGAAGATGGTTGGAAACGGTGCTGATCGACAAACCCGTTTCCGAGGCCACCTGCTGAATCGAACCGGACTTGGCGATCAGGCGGAACACTTCCAACCAGCGCAGGCTCAGTGTTTTGGACACGGGGCAAAACCCTCCCGCAATTTCGATTTCATCGAAACTAGCGAAACAGAGTTTTTGCTTTCGGGCAATGGTGAATGTTGGTCACACCCATTAGCTGCGCATGCGGGTGAACTCGGGATCGTAGGGGCAGGCAGGGATCACCCGCGCCGGAACCCTGTCGCCGCACAGGTCCAGCATCATCTCGCTGCCCTCAGCTGACAGTTGCGGCTCGACAAAGGCATGCGCCAGGTTCAGCCCGGTGCGATGCCCCCAGTCGCCCGAAGTCACCGTTCCCACCAACCGATCCTCGGCCATCAGCGACGCACCCGGATGCGCAGGCGCGTGCGCGGCCTGCACTTGCAGGGCAACCAGCTTGCGCGACGGCCCTTTGGCCTGCCGTTCGATCAGCGCCGCGCGCCCGATGAACTCCGCTTTGTCCAGCTGGACAAAGCGGTCCAGCCCGGTTTCGAACGGGTCATATTCGGTGATCAGATCGGCCTTCCAATGCAGGAAAGTCTTCTCCATCCGCATCGACTCGACCGCCCGCGCGCCGAACAGTTGCAGGCCAAAGGCCTGTCCAGCCTGTCGCAGCGCAAGGTAGGCCGCATAGAGCGAGGCATTGGGCACATGGATCTCATAGGCCAACTCGCCCGAGAAACTGACGCCCATCACGGTGGCGGGCGCAATCCCGACAAAGCACTCGCGTACGCTGAGCCACGGGAAGGCGTCCCGCGACCAATCCCCGCGCGAACAGGCCGACAGCACGTCACGCGCCCGTGGTCCGGCCAGAACCAGGATGGTCTGGTCGTTGGTCAGGCTGCGCAGGTGCACGTCCTCGTCGGGGGCGATGTGCCGGGACAGCCAATCCATGTCATGCAGTTCGGCCTCTGCGGCCGAGCCGTACCAAACCCGATCCGGCCCCCGGTCACTGGCGGGCAGATTGGCAATGGTCGCCTCGGCCTTGACCATGCCCTTGTGGTTCAGAAGATAGGCCAACCCCACCCGACCCGGGCGACGGGGCAGCGCGCCGCAGACCATCCTGTCGAGGAACGCATGCCGGTCGGTACCGGTGATCTCGATCCGGTTGAACCCGTTCACCTCGGCCAGCCCGGCATTCTGCTGCACATTGGCAACCTCGGCGGCGATCACGTCGAATGTTTCGTCAAAATCGAAACTGAGTGTCGGCGTGAAATCGGGCGCGGGCTTGATGTACTCGACCCGTTCCCAACCGTTCACCACGGTAAATTCCGCGCCCTCGGCGGCCAGAACCGGGGTTAGAGGTGTTGTCTTGGCGGGCCGCCCGGCGGGGCGGTGTTCGTGCGGAAAGTGAAAGCGGAACTCGTTCTGGTAGTCCTCGATCGCCTTCAGCGCGGTCAGTTCGACATTGGCATGCCCGGCGAACCGGCGCGGGTCGAGGCACCAGGTGTCATAACAGGCCTCGCCATGCACGATCTGCTGGGCCAGAAGCCAGCCGTGGCCGCCCCCCTCGCCCAGCCCGGCCCGCAGCCCGATGATGCAGAATGCGTTGCGTTTGCCGGGGATCGGCCCGACCAGAGGCGCGCCGTCGATCGTATAGGTGATCGGGCCGTTGACGACCGTGTGGATCCCGGCCTCCATCAGGGCGGGCATTCGGGCAAACGCGCCTTCCAGAACATCGGTCACCCGGTCCAGATCGTCCGGGCACAGCGCGTTGACGAAATTCGGGTCGATCCCGTCCATGCCCCAGGTCTTGCAGTCCTGTTCGTAGAAGCCCAACAGCAGCCCGTTCTTTTCCTGCCGGCAATAATAGTCGCTGATCGGGCAGCGCAGCAGCGGCATGCGGTGGCCGGCATCGCGGATCGCGGGGATTTCCTCGGTCAGGAAATACTGGTGCTCCATTGAGGCCACGGGATGGTGCACGCCCATCATCGCGCCCACCTCGTTCACACGGTAACCGCAAGCGTTCACCACGATGTCACAGTCGATGTCGCCGTGCTCGGTTTGAACGGTCCAGGTGTCGTCCTTGTGCTGGGTCAGGGCCGTGACCGGCGTGTTGCGATAGACTTCGGCCCCGGCCTTGCGCGCCCGCCGCGCCAGCGCCTGGCACAGCTGGGCGGGGTCGATGTCACCGTCCAGCGGATCCCACAACCCGCCCAACAGATTGTCGGTGGAGATCAGCGGGTGGCGACGGGCGCATTCCTGGGCGTCGATCACCTCGAAATGCACGTCCATCCCCCGCGCCATCGACGCGAAATGGCGATAGCCCTGCATCTGCGCTTCGGTATTGGCCAACCGGATGCCACCGTCGCCATGATGGTAGTTGATCGGATAGTCCGGGTCCTCGGCCAGTTCCTTGTACAGGCGGATCGAATGCGACTTGAGCCCCACCATCGTCTGGTTCATTCCGAAATTCGTCACCTGCGCGGCAGAATGCCATGTGGTGCCGGATGTCAGCTCGTTGCGCTCCACCAGAACCACGTCGCTCCAGCCTTCCTGCGTCAGGTGATACAGGGTTGAACAGCCGGCGATTCCGCCGCCGATCACCACGACCTTGGTACGCGATTTCATGGGTGTGCTCCTTCTGACGTTCCCCGAACCCTGCCGAACGGCGCAGCGGGCGGGCAATGGCGCAGTCACCGGTCCCGAAAAATCGAAACGGGGATTGAGATTTCTCAAAACGGCATTTCCGCTTTGGCCGCACCCCGCGTTGCCGCGTACCCTGCGGGGCAGGATCGGATCAGGAGCCTTCGGAGATGCCAGAAAAGGGCAAACGCGGCGGGCGGCGCGCCAGGCTGGCGCAACGGGCGGCCAAACCTGCCTTTGACCCCTGCCCGCCCGGCCAGATCGGCGGCCAGTACAAACCCCTGACCCAGCCCGAGATCGCGGCGATCCACGACACCGCCCTGCGCCTGCTGGAAACGCTGGGCATGGGCGAAGTGCCCGACCGTCTGGCACAAGACCTGATCGCCGCCGGCGCGCGGCCCGGTCCGCCGGGACGGCTGGTCTTTCCCCGCACGATGGTCGAAGGCGCGGTCCGGCAGGCCGCCAAACGGTTTACCCTGCACGGGCGCGACCCGGCCCGGTCGATCGAGGTGGGCGGCGACCGCGTGCATTTAGGCACCGGCGGAGCGGCGGTCCAGACGCTGGACCTGGACAGCGGGCTCTATCGCCCGTCGACCCTGGCTGACCTGCATGACTTCACCCGCCTTCAGGACACGCTGGCCAATGTCAGCTGGTTCACCCGATGCTGCGTCGCCACCGACGTGCCGGACAATTTCGATCTGGACGTGAATACAGCGTATGCGCTGATCCGGAATACCACCAAACCGGTGGCAACCTCGTTCACGCTGGCTGAACATGTCGCGCCCATCGTGCGGATGCTGGATATCGCCGCCGGAGGCCAGGGCGCCTTTGCGGAACGCCCGTTTCTGAAGGCGCATATCAGCCCGGTGATCTCGCCCTTGCGATACGGCGAAGATGCGGTCGACGTGGTCTATGAATGCATCGCGCACAACATCCCGATGTCCTGCATCACCGCAGCGCAGGCCGGGGCGACCGCGCCCGCAACCATGGCCGGGTTTCTGGCCCAGTCGCTGGCCGAAACCCTGGCCAGCCTGGTCATGGTCAACGCGATCCGGCCGGGCTTTCCCATGGTGTTTTCCAACTGGCCCTTCATCATCGATCTGCGCACCGGCGCGTTTTCGGGCGGCAGTGGCGAAACCGCCGTGCTGAACGCGGCCTCGGCCCAGATTACCAACTGGTTGGGGCTGCCCTCGGGCGTGGCCTGTTCGATGACCGATGCCAAGGCCATCGACGCGCAATACGGCGCCGAAAAGGGCATCACCTCGCTGGCCGCCGCGCTGGCCGGGGGCAACCTGATCTACGAAAGCTCGGGCATGACGGCCTCGCTGCTGGGGGTCAGTTTCGAGGGGTTCGTTCTGGATGACGAGATGCATTCGCACACCTATCGCGCCCTGCGCGGGATCGAGGTGACCGAAGAAAACCTGGGCTTTGACGCGATCTGCCAGTCGGTTCTGGGCGAGGGCCATTTCTTGGGCAGCGCCCACACCCATGCAGCGATGGAGCGCGACTATTTCTACCCCGCCCTTGCCGACCGGGCCGAGCCGCGCAGCTGGCAGGACAGCGGCGCCCGCGATGCCTGGTCCACCGCCCGCGACCGCGCGCGTGAAATCCTGCGCACGCATCACCCGCAATACCTCAGCCCCGAACAGGAGGCCGAGATCCGCGCCAATTTCCGGATTCTGTCCTGATCCGACGTTGCTGTGTCGCGGACCGGGTGTTTTTGACGCGGGCTTGGCGCTAGGCTCGGGCAAACCACGACACAGGGGGCCCCATGGCAAATGCGTTCTTTCAACCCGTCTCGGCGATGGAGCTGGCCCGCTTTGCCGGTGTCCCCACCTTCATGCGTCTGCCGGCCCTGACCGCGGACGACGACCGGATCGATCTGGTCGAGCTTGGGCTGGTCGGCATCCCCTGGGACGGGGGCACCACCAACCGGCCCGGCGCGCGGCACGGGCCGCGGCAGTTGCGCGACCAGTCCACCATGATCCGCGCCATGAACCCGGTGACCGGGGTTGCCCCGTTCGAGCTGGTCAACTGTGCCGACCTGGGTGACGTGCCGCCCAACCCGGTGGATATCGAGGATACGCTGGACCGCGTCACCCGCTTCTACACCGACCTGACGCTGCGCGGCATAGTGCCCCTGACGGCGGGCGGCGATCACCTGACCACCCTGCCCGTCCTGCGGGCGCTGGCCAGCGACGGCCCGCTGGGGCTGATCCAGTTCGACAGCCATACCGACCTGTTCGACAGCTATTTCGGCGGGCACAAATACACCCATGGCACCCCGTTCCGCCGCGCGGTCGAGGAAGGATTGGTCGATCCCGAACGCTTCGTGCAGGTGGGCATTCGCGGCACCGCCTACAACACCGAGGATATCGCATGGGGCGAGGCGCAAGGCATCCGCATCATTTGCATCGAAGAGTTGTTCGATCGCGGCATCGACGATGTCATGACCGAGGTCCGCGCGATCGTCGGCGACGCGCCCTGCTATTGCACCTATGACATCGATTTCGTGGACCCCACCCATGCCCCCGGCACCGGAACGCCCGAGATTGGCGGCCCCAACAGCTTTCAGGCCCAGCAGGTCATTCGCAAGCTGGAAGGTCTGAACCTTGTGGGCGCGGATCTGGTCGAGGTCTCGCCGCCCTTTGACCCGGCGGGCGGCACCGCGTGGCTGGGCATTTCGCTGATGTTCGAACTGCTGTGCGTGCTGGCCCAGGCGATCGACGCGCGGCGCTAGGCCCGCGCGACGTTCTCGGCGATCATCGAGATCATCTCGAACATCACCGCCGCCGCCGTCAGCGCGGTGATGTTGTTGGGGCTGTCCTTGGTCGGCATCATGCAGACCACATCGCCGCCGACGATGTTGAGCCCCCGCGCGGCATGCAGAATGCCTACGGCTTCGTCGATGTCAAAACCCTTCTCGCCGGGTTCCAGGTTCGACACGCCCGGCGCGATGGTCGGATCAAGGCAGTCGAGATCGAAGGTGATGTAGACCGGCCGGTCGCCCAGAACATCGCGCGTTTGGGCCACCACATCGGCCAAGCCACGCTGGCGGAACTCGCGCATAGTGACGATGTTGTAGCCATAGTCATATGAAGGCTGCAGCCAGTCCAGGCTGCGCGGATGCCCCCGCAACCCGATCTGCATCGACCGGGTCGGGTCCACCTGCCCCTGATCGGCCAAGTAAGCCCCCCAATGCGCGGCGGACTTCTTGGCCCCCAGGAAATGATCGACCTTGGTGAACACATCCGTATGCGCATCCAGATGCAGAAAGCTGACCGGTTGCCCGCCCGCCAGTTCGCCTCGGCCCAGCGCCTGCACGATCCCGCCCGTGATCGAGTGATCGCCGCCCACCGAAACGGGCCGCGCACCGGCGGCGTCGATGTCACGGTAGAAGGCGGTTATACGCTCGATGCAATCCTCGTTGTCGTTGGCGCGCGGGAACGGCACGTCGCCAACATCGGCAATGCGCGCGCTCGACCACGGATCGATCTGGAACAGCGAATGCACCCGGCGCTGCACGGCGGAGACATGACGCAGCGCACGCGGGCCCAGATGCTGGTCGCGCTCGGTGGTGCCGTTGCCGGCGGAATGCGGCACGCCCACAAGGGCGATATCCTGGTCCTGCGGCCCCACATGGGGGCACCGGAACAGGGTCGGCACGCCCCACCAGTACAGGTTGTCCATCATGGATTGTTCGTAGCGGTCCGCCATCATGTCTCCCCGCCCTTAAATGAAACCGCCCCCACGGGTGACCCGGGGGGCGGCTGTCGCGTCAGATCTTTTCGTCTTCGCGTCGGAAGGCGCCCTGAACGATGCGATCCATGACCATGGCCAGGAACAGGATCGCAAAGCCACCCAGCAGGCCCGGCCCCTTGGCCGCGTATTGCAGCGCCTCAAGGATTTCCTTGCCCAGACCCCCGCCGCCGATCAGCGAGATGATCACGACCATCGACAGACACATCAGGATGGTCTGGTTCACGCCGGTCATGATCGACGGCAGCGCCAGCGGGATTTCCACGTCCTTCAGCAACTGCCATTTCGAGGCGCCAAAGGCCACGGCGGCCTCTTTGATGCTTTCCGGCACCCCGCGCATGCCCAGCGCCGTCAGGCGGATCACCGGCGGCATGCCGAAGATGATCGTAGCAAGGATGCCCGGCGGGTTGCCGGTGCCAAAGAAGGCGATGATCGGGATCAGGTAGACGAAGGCCGGCAGGGTTTGCATCAGGTCCAGCACAGGCTCGGCCGCGCGATAGGCGCGTTTGGATTTGCCGAACCAGATGCCCAGCGGAATGCCGAAGGTGACGCACAGCAGCACGGCCGCGCCCACCAAAGCCACCGTCTCCATCGCCACGTCCCAATAGCCCAGCAGCGCGATATAGGCCAACGACGCGGCGGTGAAGATCGCCACGCGCGGACCCGCCGCGCGCCACGCGGTCACGCAGATCACCAGCATGACCACCGGCCAGGGCGACCCGATCAGGGCCACGGTCAGCCCGTCCAGAACCGAGCGCACACCGGCAACGATCCCGTCGAAAATGTCTCCGCCCGCGGCGGCTGCGGCGTCGATCCGGGCCTCCATCCAACTGGCCACGACCGAGAACAGTGTTCCCTGATCAGGCCCGAGTATCATCTCGGAGACTTGTTTCTCGGGGAAGGCATCCAGCAGCGGAAGCGAGGCATTCACCGTGAATTTGTAAACGATCAGCGGTCCGATCGCAGCGATCAGAACTGCCCCCAGAACCGTGTTCCGAGTCGAGCGGCCGCTTTCGGTGTTGTCGGGGTTGATCCGCCAGTTCGAGTACTGTTTTTCGTACACCCGGTCAGCGTAGAACCCCTGAACCAGCTTGAAAACCAGCAGCATCAGAAGCCCGGTGACCATGATCCCCAGGGCTTCGGACTGTGCCAGCTGCGCTTTCTCAAGGCTGCTGTCAGCCGCTTTCTGGATATTCGCGGCCAGTTTGTTGAACCGGTCTATGTCTGCCTTCTCGGTTGCATCCGCCGCGCGGGCCAGCAGCTCATTTGCGCGTTCCTGCTGACGGGCCGCGCGTTCGGCCAGATCGGCCCCCGGGTTACCCCAGGCACCGCGACCGATCTGCACCCAGGCGATGATCTCAAGGATCAGGAAGGTCCAGAACATTCCCCAGATCGCCCGCGAGGCGGACCAGAACGGCCCCAGCACCGCCGCCCACAGGTTGAACGTGTTCGGGATCGGACTGGTCGCATCGTGGATCTTGTGAAAGGCGTTGACGTAGTAGTCACCATTGGGGCCTGCGAATTCTTGGATCGACCGATCCAGCGCCTCGCGGTCCACCTCGATGTCGGAGGCGGCCGTGACTTTCAATTCCGTGGTTGCATCAGTCATTTTTGCCCCCCTGAATTCCGCGCAACAGGCGTGGTTTGGTCACGACACCGACATTCTGACCGCCATCGGTAATCACCACCGGAAGCTCAGTGTTCACGGCCAGGTCGATCAGCTGGTCGAGGTCTGCGCCCTCATCGGCGCGCGGCGCGCCATCCAGCGGGCCGGAATAACTCTCCAACGGCTCCATGATCGAATGTGCCTTGACCAGTTTAAGCTTGGATATGCCCTGCACGAACTCGCGCACGTAGTCGTCGGCCGGGTTCATCACAATGTCCTCGGGCGTGCCGATCTGGACGATCACACCGTCCTTCATGATGGCGATGCGGTGGCCGATGCGAATGGCCTCGTCCAGGTCATGGGTGATGAACAGCGTGGTCTTCTTCAGCTGCGCCACCAGCGCCTTGAACTGATCCTGCAATTGCAGCCGGATCAGCGGGTCCAGTGCCGAGAATGGTTCATCCATCAACAGGATTTCCGGGTCCGAAGCCAGCGCGCGCGCAATGCCCACGCGCTGCTGCATCCCGCCCGACAGTTCCTTGGGCAGCCGGTCCTCGTAACCGGTCAGGTCCACCAGGCCCAGCGCATGATCGGAGACCGCCCAGCGCTTGGATTTCGAGACTTTGCGGATCTCAAGCGGATAGGCCACGTTGTCGCGCACCGAACGGTGCGGCATCAGCGCCATGTGCTGGAACACCATCCCGATCTGCTGGGCGCGGATGCGGCGCAGTTCGGACTCGGAGATCTTGGACACGTCCTGCCCCATGATCTCGATCTTTCCGGCCGTGGGCTCGATCAGGCGATTGACATGGCGCACAAGAGTCGACTTGCCTGAACCCGACAGGCCCATGATGCAAAAAATCTCGCCACGCGGCACTTCGAACGTGGCGCCTTGAACGCCGACCACGCAATTGAATCTTTCAAGAACTTCAGGTTTTCCAATACCTTCATTCCGGACCGCAGCCATGGCTTCTTCGGCCCGTGCGCCGAAAATTTTCCAGACATTTTCTAGTTTTACGACAGGTTCGTCCATTTGCCCCTCATCTACGGGGTTGCATCCCGGCAAACAGGCAAAGGGCCGCCGCGATCAGTCGCGGCGGCCCCAAGCGTTTGTGATTTAGTTCGTCAGCCAGCCGATAACGGTGTCTTCGTTTTCAGCCACCCACTGGCGGGCGAAATCGGCTGCTTCCATGTTGTCCACGGCCAGCGCCTTGCCCATCGCGCTCAGATCATCACCCTGCATCTGGTAGTTGCGGAACAGGGCCGCGACCTCGGGGTGGTTTTCCTCAAGCTCTTTGGCGTAGTGCAGGTGCAGAGTTGCGCCGTTCCACGCGGTCGAGGCCTCGGACTTGTCCAGCCAGTCCGGGTCATCGGTGGGCTGCACGATTGTCCAGGTGGCCGGATCATGCGGCGGCTCTTCCAGCACGGTCAGATCCTGGGTCACGAAGATGTAGTGCGGGCTGTAGCAGAACCCGATCCACGGATCGCCGGCCTTCGTCGCGTTTGCCAGGTTGGCATAGGCGATGGTTTCTTCGTACTCGGTCAGCTCGAAGATCTGGTCATAGCCATAGGACTTGGCGCGGATCTTCTCGACCACGGTCGAAGCCCAGCCGGGTGCGCCGATCCAAACCTCGGGGGTACCGTTTCCGTCAGTGTCGAAGATGGCCATCTTGTCCGGATCGCTCAGGTCGTCGATGGATTTGATGTCATATTCCTCGGCAATGTAGGTCGGAACGCACATACCCTGCTCGGCCTGAACCGGGTTCTCGTTCATCACGACTGTGCCGTTCTGCTTGACATAGGTGTCGTGCAGGTTCTGCTGGTTCGGCATCCAGACTTCCGGATGGACGTGCATCGCGCCGGAATCCATCGCTTCAAAGACGATGGGGTTGGTGCCGTTCTGCAATTCGACATCAAGGCCAAGGTTTTCTTCGATAACGACTTCAAGAATGTGCGCGGTGGCGTTCACCGACGCCCAGTTCGGCACACCGATCACGATATCGGCAGCAAAAACCGGGGCAGCGACCGCCATCGATGCGCCCCCCAGTAACGTAGCAAGTTTGTTCATGTTGCATCTCTCCATGTTGGTCGTCTTCGGCGCTGATTCTCGTTGATCGAAAGCGATCAGGCGGACGGGCCTGATCGTCGAGATCGGGTCAGCGTCTCGGGTGTATTGAGCGCGTTTCGCATGTGAACACGCCCCGCACTTAAAAAAGTGAAGCACCTGCCGTTTGACCCATCAAGCGCAACTTCGAACCGGGGTCACGGTTTCGAAATTCTCGCAAAATGGTTTCGCTAAATTCCGAATAACGGTCCCACGCGTCGGGGTGAAGCCCGTTAGACCGTGCGTTGGATTGGTATGCCTGCTGCATGAAATCTGGCTGCCATGCAGTTTGGTTCAGTGGGGATTGGGCCTCAAACCAGCGCCTGCGGCAAGACAAACGGAACGTCAGTTGCCGGCAGCGTGCTGACCGGCAGATCGATGCCATAGACCTGCCGCATCACCGCGTTGGTCATGACGTCCGAAACAGCCCCGGTGCGCCAGACCTCTCCGTTCGACAGAACGCAGACCTTGTCGGCGAACAACGCGGTCAAGTTCAGGTCATGCATCACGACCACGACGCCCCCGCCCTGATCGGCGAATTCGCGCGCGATGCGCAGAACCGTGAACTGATGCGCGATGTCCAGGCTGGCGACGGGTTCGTCCAGCAACAGCCAGCGCGGCCGGTCGCGCCGCACCGCGCTCCAGACCTGGGCCAGAACGCGCGCAAGCTGCACGCGTTGCTGCTCGCCGCCGGACAGGTTCTGGTACGAGCGCGGCTCGAACCCCGCAAGATCGACATGCGCCAGCGCGCGCGACGGCAAGGCGTCGTCGCCGTCGGCCAGGCCACCGGGCAGGCCCAGCCGTACGACTTCCAGCGCGGTAAAGGGAAAGGCGACCGCCGAGGATTGCGGAAGAACGCCCCGCATCGCCGCCAGTTCCCAGGGCTGCAAGGCCGCGATGTCCTGGCCGTTCAAGGTGATCCGGCCGGTGTGCGGGATGTCGCCCGACAGCGCCCCGAGCAAGGTGGATTTGCCCGATCCGTTGGGCCCGATGATCGCAGTGACCTCTCCGGGTTCGGCCAGGAAATCCACATCGCGCAGGATCTGCTTGCGCCCGATGCGGACGCTGACATTTTCAGCTTTCATCATTCACATTCCCATCGATCCGTGGCGGCGCAGCAGGATCCAGAAGAACACCGGCGCGCCCAGAATGGCCGTGACGATGCCTATCGGCAGTTCGGCCGGGGCCACGATCACCCGGCTGATCATGTCGGCGGCTAGCAACAGGGCGGCGCCCAGCAAGGCGGAATTCATCAGCAGCCGATGGTGATCGGGGCCGGTGCCCAGCCGCAGCAGATGCGGCACGACGATGCCGATGAACCCGATCCCGCCCGACACGGCCACGGCCGCGCCGGTGGCGGCGGCCACTGTAAGGATCGCGATGTTCTTGCTGCGCTTCACCGGAATGCCGATGTGATGCGCCACCGCTTCGCCCATGGCCAGGCCGTTCAGGGCGCGGGCCAGACGCTGCGCGCACAGGATCGACGCCAGGATCAAGGGCGCGGCGGTGGCGACCTTGGTCCAGGTCGCGCCGGCCAGCGACCCCATACCCCAGAAGGTCAGATCGCGCAGCTGCTGATCGTCGGCGATGTACACCATGACCCCCGACACCGCGCCCGACAGGGCCGCCAAGGCGATGCCGGCCAGCAGCATCGTCGCCACCGAGGTCTGCCCCTGGCGCGTCGAAACGCGATAGAGGATCAGCACCGAAGCCCAGCCGCCCAGAAAGGCGGCAACCGCGACCAGGCCACTGCCGACCCAGGCCAGAACGGCGGCGGGCAGAAGGTTGCCGAAGACGATGGCGGTGATCGCGCCCAGCCCAGCCCCGGCGCTGACGCCGACGATGCCCGGATCCGCCAGCGGGTTGCGGAACAGCCCCTGCATCACCACGCCCGACACCGCCAGCGCCGCCCCGACCAGGATGCCCATCGCCAGTCGCGGCAGACGGATGTCCCACAGCACGATCCGGTTCAGATCCGACAGGCCTCGGCCATGCAGCAGATCCGACACGGCCATCTTCAACGAGGCCTCGGACGCGCCGACCGAGATGCTGGCCACGCTGGTCACGGCCAGAAGGCCGACCAGGGCCAGGGTGACCCATGCCGCCCGCGACCTGCGGGCCGCGGCGGTCGGGGGCGCGCCGTTGTCCAGTGCCAGCGTCATGAGCCCCGGACGCCCCGCAATGCGGCCGACAGATCCATGACCGCGTCGGCGGTGCGCGGGCCGAAGCCCAGCAGATAGGCGCCGGGCATCCGGATCAGCGCCCGGTTCCGCCCCGCCGGGGTCAGCCGGACCGCGGGCAGCGCGAACAGCTCTTCCTCCGAGAGGATCGGCCCGCCCTGACGCTCCATCATCAGGATCACGTCCGGCGCGGTGGCGGCCATGGCTTCGGGCGTCATCGTCTTGAAACCCGTCACATCGGCGGCTGCGTTTTTGCCTCCGGCCATGCGGATGATGGTATCGGCCTGGGTCTCGGCCCCGCCGACGACAAATTCGCCGCCCCGAGCCGAAAGCAGGAACAGCACGTTCACCGGCGTGTCCTGCGCGGCGGACGCCTGGGCCAGCGCCCGGTCCAGCCGGCGCGCGGTTTCGGCCGCCAGGGCTTCGGCCTCGGCCTCGACCCCCAGCGCGGCCCCGACGGCGCGGATCTTGTCGATGACGCCATCGCGCGAGAACTCGTCGGCAATGGTGACGTAATCCACACCGGCCTCCTGCAGCACCGCGATGGTCTCGGGCGGGCCCGACCCTTCGAGCGCAAGGATCAGGTCGGGGGCAACCGACAGCACGCCCTCGGGCGACAGGGCCCGGCGATACCCGACATCGGGCAGATCCGCCGCCTCGGGCGGCCAGGTCGAGCTGCGGTCACGGCCGACCAGTCGGTGCTGCTGGCCTAGGGCATGGACGATCTCAGTCAGCGAACTGCCGATGGCGATCACGCGGTTGCTCTCGGCCTGCGCGGCCGCCGCCGAAACCAGCAGGGCGGCGCAGAGTGTCACCAGGCCCCGCATCATGCCGCTCCGGTATCGGCCGGGCCGGGCAGCGCGGCCACCAGCGCGTCCCAGGCAGGGCGATGATCGGCTTCGCCGGTGCGGCGCCCGAAGATCTGCAGGATCAGGGCACCGTCCGCGTCGAAGGCCTCGACCGAGATCGCCGGGCCGCGCTGGGTCGGCTTGTCGACGGCCCAGACCTCGGCGAGGTGATCGCTGCGCAGATGCAGGTTGAAGCCCGGATCCAGCACGTTGAACCACGGCCCCATCTGCTGAAGATTTTGCACCGGGCCGCCGTGGATCTCGATGCAGCCGCGGTTGCCGACGAAGATCATCACCTCGATCTGCAGGTCCCGCACCTGTTCGAACAGGCCTGTGACCGCCGCGGGATCAACCGCGCGGGCCAGCGGTTCGCCCGCGATGCGATAGGCGCCCAGCCGGTTCATCTTGAGCTTGGAGGTCAGGTGCAGGAACTGGTGCGTGTCCGTCATCTTTGCCCATTCGCGGCGCAGGGCGTCGGCCTTGTCGGCATTGGCCTTGGGCGCTTCGGCCGGTTTGCGCGGCGCGACCGCCATCGTCTGGCCTTGATCCTCGGCAGCCAGTGTCCGGACCAAGCTGTCCCAGTGGCCCAGGTCCGAGCCATCGCGCAGGATGATCTTGTGAACCGCGTCCCCGGCCGCATCGAACACCTGGATCGAGCGGCGCAGACCGGCCTCGGTTTCCCGCTCGACGGCAATGACATGGTGCCATTGCGCGGGGAACATGCGCAGGTCGATCTCTTCGGTCAGCACCATCGCGGCATGCTGGCCGCTGTGGTAATTGTCGTATCGCCCGATCTTTTCGATCACGCAGGACGGGTTACGCGTCAGCGCCATGACCTCGCCCAAACCAGCCAACTGGCCGAACAGCCCGTCAAGGCCGGGGTTCAGCCGCGTTACGCTCTGCCCGGCAAAGGCCGCGACCAGCTGGCCCTCGCTCAACCCCAGCGTTTCCGCGAAATCGCGGTCTCGCTGGCCTGTCTTCTGCGCATAGGCAGCACGAATATCCTGAGGAGCCATAAGCACCTGTTCCATAGCGGGTTTCCCGTCTTCTTCGTGGTTCCAAGGGGGTGCTGGCCCAGGTGCTGATCGCAAACAGCGCCCTGCTGGCAGTGCCGAAATTACAGGCACGAAATTATGTTGACTGTTTTAGTCACCTTTATTAACGAGCACAAGTCGCCGCGAACAGGCGATTCCAAAAAACAGAAAAAAACTGACCAGCGCCAGCGAACTGCAAGCATCTCCGGTCCTCACACTTGTTTCGAAGGGACAGAAATGCGTGCGCGTACTCATATTGCAGGCCTGCTTGGGACTGCCTCTTGCCTTGGTTTGATGGCGTCCATGGTTTGGGCGCAGGAACAGGATGACGGGTTCCTCGGGACCCTGGAACTGGGCGAAAGCAAACGCGAGATCCAGACCGGCACCGCGGTTCCGGTCACGAATATCGACCAGGAAGAGATCAACGACCGTCAGGCCAACACGGTGGCCGAGCTGATCGATTCGGTTCCCGGCGTCACCTTGGTGAACGGCTCGACCCCGCAAGGATCGGGCATCAACATCCGCGGATACGGGGCCAACGGCACCTTCGGCACCGACCAGAAGGTTCTGATCCTGGTCGACGGCGCCACCACCGGCGCGGAAGAGCTGTACCGGATCGGCAACCAGCTGTTCACCGATCCGCAGCTGTACAAAAGCGTCTCGGTCATCCGCGGCACGGTCGGGTCCTTCGAATACGGCTCGGGCGTCGTCGGCGGCGTGGTTCAGCTGGAAACCAAGGACGCGTCGGACTTCACCGGCGGCGAGCCGGGGTTCCGCTTCCGCCAGACGCTCGAGGGGTATTCCAACGGCAGCGGCTTTGCCTCGTCGTCGATCCTTGCGTGGCAACCCAACCGGCAGACCGAATTCCTGTTCAACTACACCTATCGCGACCAAAGCGATCAGAAGGACGGGAACGGCGACACGATCGGCAACAGCGCCTTTACCCTGCCGTCGCTGCTGGCCAAGGGGAAATACAGCTTTGGCGACAACCTTGAACATTCGATCACCGCGTCCTGGAACCAGTCCACCTCGGAAGAGCGCGACGTGCCCTATGATTCCTTCGGTACGACGGCGGACGCCTTCGGCAACGTGGACCGCGACATCGAAACCCGGATCGCCGTTCTGCGTTACCAGTACCGGCCGGCGGGCAACGATCTGGTCGATCTGGACGTCAATCTCAGCTATTCCGAACAATCCATCGACAGCAGCTATGTGCCCGGTTCGTCCAGTCTGGAGGGAACGCCCTTCTTCCCCGGCATCCGGGCGCTGGCCGATGCTACGCACAATTACGAAACCACCAAGCTGACGATCAAGAACAACGCGTATTTCCAGACCGGGGCCGCGTCGCATGATCTGCGGTTCGGGTTGGAATTCATCGAGCGCGAGCGGCTGGACGCCCCATCGGCGCCGGGCGGCACCGACCGCCGCGTCGCGCTGTTTGCCGTCGACGACATCCAGCTCGGCGACCAGCTGACCGTCACGCCCGCGCTGCGGTATGAAACGCAGGACATCAAGGGCAACGGCGACGCGGCCGCGCCCTTCAACGCCAGCTATGACAACGACGCGCTGATGGGCGGCCTGTCGGCCCGTTACGAATTCGCCAGCGGCTTCGCGGTGTTCGCGGGCGGGGCCTATACCGAAAGCCTGCCGATCATCGACGATCTGGGCACACCGCTCTACATGACCCAGCCCGAGAAATCCCGCACCTGGGAGGCCGGCTTTTCCTATGACCGCGGCGACATCTTCGCCGCCGGCGACGCCCTGCGCGCCAAGGTCAATTTCTACAGCACCGATCTGTGGGACATCACCTCGTACGTGTCGGGCACCCCGTCCCTGCCCCTGTCCAAGGTCGAAACCGAGGGCGTCGAGATCGAGGCGTCCTATGCCCATGCCACGGGCTTCTACGTCGATTTCAACGCCAACATCGTCAGCGCCACCGAATTCAGCGCGGCGGGCATCGGATCGCCGTGGCGCAACGAACCCACGGACTCGGCGCGGATCACCCTGGGCAAGCGGTTCGGCGAAACCCTGGATGTCAGCTGGGAGATCTTCGGCGCCAGGTCGGGGCTCGATTCCTCGGGCGGTCCGGTGGGCGGCTACGGGGTGAACACCCTGCGCGCGACCTATCTGCCGCAAGAGGGCGCGCTGGCAGGCTTCGAACTGCGCGCCGGGATCGAGAACATCTTTGACAAGGCCTATCAGCCGAACCTGTCGACCCGCATTTCGCCGGGCCGGAATTTCAAGCTGACCGTGGCCAAGACCTTCTAAACCCACAAGGGAAAGGACCCGTCATGACAAAAGCCGTGCATCACCTTGTTCGGGCGGTCCTGCTGACCCTGCCCCCCATCGCGGGGGCGGGGTTGGCCAGTGCCGAAGACACGCAGGGCGCGGGCGGCGTCACGATCGAGCTCAGCTCGGCCGTGGACCAGGATCAGGGCTGCCTGCTGAGCTTCGTGGTCGAAAACGCCCATCCCGCCGATATCGGCGGCGCCGTCTATGAAACGGTGCTGTTCGGCGCGCAAGGCGAAGTGGCCCTGCTGACGCTGCTGGATTTCCAGGACCTGCCCGCCGGGCGGCCCCGCGTACGCCAGTTCAAATTCGCCGGCCTGGCCTGCAATCAGATCAGCCGGATCCTGATCAACGGGGTGCAGGACTGCGCCTATCCCGGCGATCTGACCGATGCCTGCCTATCCGGCCTGACGCTGCGCAGCCGCCTCGAGACCGAATTGATTGGATGACCCGATGGATGCGTTTCTGCAAAGACTGACCGCAATTCTGGACCTGGGCGGCCCGGTCGTGGCCGTGCTGATCGCAACCTCGGTCGCGACCATGGCGCTGATCCTCTACAAGCTGTGGCAGTACAAGGCCGCCGGGGTCGGGCGGCATGTCGAGCTGTCGCAGGCCATCGAAGCCTGGGACCGCAACGACCGGGCAACCGCGCGCGCGCATCTGGACCGAAGCCGCAGCTATCTGGCGCCGGTGGTCGCCATGGCGCTGGACGGGCACGGCCCGGAACTGATGGACCGCGCCGATGCCGAGGCCGAGGCGCGTTTTGCCGGGCTGGAACGCGGGCTGAACGTGCTGGACATGGTCTCGCAGCTTGCGCCGCTGCTGGGGCTGTTCGGCACCGTGCTGGGCATGATCGAGGCCTTCCGCACTCTTCAGGCGGCCGGCAACGCGGTGGATCCGGCGCTGCTGGCCGGCGGCATCTGGGTTGCGTTGATGACGACCGCCGCGGGGCTGGCCGTGGCCATGCCCACCTCGCTGGTCCTGACTTGGTTCGAAGCGCGGATGACCCGCGAACGGGTCTTTGCCAACCGCGCCCTGCGCACGGTGTTTGCCCCCGGCCACGCCGCCGCGTCACGCCCGGCCATCCCGTCCTCCGAGGTGCTGGCCCATGGCGCTTGAAACCCGCAAAAGGCGGCGCCGGCACCTTTCGATGACGTCCCTGATCGATGTCATCTTTCTGCTGCTGCTGTTCTTCATGCTCACCTCGACCTTTTCGAAATACGCCGAGATCGAGCTGACCACCGCCGCGGCGGGCGGGGCGCAGGCCCAGCGGCCCATCCGGTTCATCAAGCTGGAGCGCGACCGCATCCTGATCGACGGCACCGAAGTCGCGCCCGAAGCGGTCGCCGCCCGGTTCGACGGCCGGACCGACGAGCTGGCCTTTATCAGCCTGGGCGGCGGGGCGACCTCGCAGCAGTTGATCGACTTGCTGACCGCCCTTGCGCCCGTGTCCCGGCTCAGCACGCAGGTCATCGGATGATCCGCCTGACCCCCAAAACGAAACCCGGCCGCGAGCCGACGATCGCCCTGATCAACGTGGTCTTTCTGATGCTGGTCTTCTTCATGATCGCAGGCACGCTGGCGCCGCCTCTGGGCCAGGCGGTGCAACTGGTGCGGACGGCGGATCTTGAAGGGCGCGAGCCGCCGGATGCGCTGGTCATCCGCGCCGACGGCGTGCTGGAATATCGCGGGGCCGAGCTGACGGATGTAGCGGCCTATGTCGAGCGCGCCTCGATCGACCTGCCATTGGACGCCGTGCGGCTGGTGCCCGACCGGGCCTTGCCGGCGGTGCGGCTGAAACAGATCAGCGACGCCCTGCGGGCCCTGGGCGCCAACCGGGTCTTTGTCGTGACCGAGCGGGGCCTGCCATGATTCCGCAATCTCGCATCATGGCCGCCGCGCTGGTCGTGCTGGCCGCCGCGGCCCACGCCGCCGCCCTGTTCAAATTCGACACGGACGAGGCGGTTTTCGTCGAAGGCGGTGGCGCGGTTGCCCCTGCGGCGCTGGGGTCCTCGTTCCGGGATCATGCGGCCGGAACCGTGGCCCCGCCCCCGGCGGCCGCGCAGCAGTCACCCGTTTCCGCAGCACAGACCGCGCCAGAGGCCCCGGCCGACCGTGCGCGCGCGCAGCCGGCCACTAGGGTGCGGGCGCAGGCCCCGGCCCAGCGGCAGAACGCCCATACACCGACCTTGCAAAAACCCCAGCCGCAGCAGGCCCGGCCTCCAAAACCACCCACCCCGACCGGGAATGCCGCGGACAGCCGCAAAAAGGGCAGCGCCACCGGCAAGGCGGCGACCGGGGCGGCCTCGGCGAAATGGACGAACCGCGCCGCGCAGGACCAGGGAAATGCCGAGGCCAGCACCTATGCCGGTCTGGTCAAGCGCAAGATTTTGCGCGCCCGTCGAAAAAGCGTGAATATCCAAGGCTCGGTTCTGGTGGCCCTTCGTATCGCCGACAACGGTGCGCTGGCGTCGGTCAGCGTCGCCCGCAGCTCGGGTTCGGCCCGGCTGGATCAGGTCGCACTGGCGCAGGTCCGGGCCGCCGCGCCCTTCCCGCCGCCGCCGGCCTCGGCCCGGCGCGCCTATACCGTGGAAATCGTCAGCAAATAGAAACTCAACCCGCGCTTGTCCGGCTACCTGGTGTCCAGCGGCTTCAACAGATCGAACACTTGTTGCCGCATCCATTTTGCCATCGGATTTGCATCCGATCGTCTGTGCCAGATAGCTATGATGTTGACGGGTTCGATTTCGAACGGCGGGGCAAGTACCTTCAGGCCGAACTCCGGCGCCAACTTCCTGGCCAGCTGGGAAGGCACCAAGGCCACAAGATCGCTTGCACTGACCACTCGGCACACCCCTGAAAACACCGGAAGGGTCATCGCGACGTGCCTTTTCCGACCAACTTTCGCCAGAGCCGCATCACCCATCGCCGCCAGTTTACCCTCGGGTGAAAACAGCACATGCGACAAGGCGCAGAACGTTTCCATCGGAAGTTCGGTGCCGTCTTCGATCTGTGCAAGGAATGGGTTGTTAACGCGGCCGACGACCATGAAGGACGACCGGAACAGCACCTCTCTGCTGATCCAATCCGGTGCATCTGTGTCCGGGATCAACGCGAGATCAGCATTGTAGCGCTCAATACTCTCGACATAGTTCTCGGGAACAAGATCCACCAATTGCGCGACCATCTTCGGAGCCTTGCGGTTCAGAACACCCCCAAGACCAGGCATCAGCAGCTCGGCGAAAAAGTCGCTGGCCGCGATCTTGAAAGTTTCGGATGCCTGCCAGGGGTCGAAATCGTCATTGTGGCTCAGCAAACTTTCCAGTCGATTGAGTTCCTCACGCAGCCCGTCCTTGATCGAAACCGCAAAATCCGTTGGGACAAGCTGATTTCCCCGCCGCACAAACAGATCGTCACCCAAGGCGTGCCGCAGGCGGTTCAACGCATTCGACACTGCGGATTGCGAGACCCCAAGTCTTTCCCCTGCCTTGGTGGTGGACCCCGCCGTCAGAATCGCATCAAGAACACGGAGCAGGTTCAGATCAAGCGTTGCGAAATTCATGTTGGTAATACCGTGTATTATGAACTTTCGTTAGATTGATACCGTTTTTTGCGCCTACAAGTAAGGTACCGAAAGCGCTTTCGTTTCATGTCGGATCAAAGGACAGAAGCGATGCATGATCATCTGGTTGATGACGCCACGCTCGAATGGCAGGGCGTTCGTTACAAAACAATTCTGGACCCCGCTGAAACCGGGGGCGCCATGTCGATTGTAGACAGCCTTTCGCCGGTCGGAAGCGGTCCGCCACGGCACATCCATCAGGCAGAAGACGAAGTCTTCGTGATTTTGACCGGTGTCTGCAAAGTCTGGGTCGAAGGTGTCGAAACGCGTGTCGGCCCGGGCGAAAGCATCTTCATACCCCGCGGAAAAGAACACACGTTCAAGGTCATCGGTGATGAGCCCAGCCGTCACCTTGTCATTCTCACACCGGGAGGTTTCGAGGGCTTTTTCCACGCCATGGCAACGGCCCAGTACAAAATTCCGGAAGACATGCCGGACATCGAGGCCGTAGCCGCCAAGTACAACCTGTCATTTACTGGCCCTCCATTGGATTGAACGTCATGACCCAGCACATCGTCTATCATATTCCTGTGTGTCCCTTTTCACAGCGGCTTGAAATTCTGCTGGCGTTGCGGGGGATGAGGGACCGGGTGGAGTTCCGCGTCGTGGACATCACCAAACCCCGCGATCCAGAGCTGCTGAAGAAAACGCGCGGAACGACCGCTCTGCCGGTTCTCGAGACTCCGGACGGGCAGATCATCAAGGAAAGCCTCGTGATCCTGCGCTATCTCGATGAAATGCTCGAAGGGCCAAAGCTGCGGCGCAGCGACCCGGCCGAGCATGCGGTCGAGTCGATGCTGATTGCCAAAGAGGGCGCCTTCACGATGACCGGCTACGTCTATGTGATGAACCAGGACCCCGCGCAGAAAGATGCCCACAACGAAAAACTGCTCGCGCTTTATCGTGACCTCAATGACTTTCTTCTGACCCACAACCCGAACGGTGTTTTTCTGTTCGATCAGTTCGGGTTGGCCGAGGCGGTATTCACACCGATGTTCCAGCGCTTCTGGTTTCTGGAATACTACGAAGACTTTGAACTCCCGCCAAACGGCGAGTACGACAGAGTCCGAAACTGGAAAGCCGCCTGCATGGCCCATGAGGCCACGGGGCAGGTGACACAAGACGAAATCGTGAAACTCTACTACGACTATGCATTGGGTGCCGGAAACGGAGCGTTGGTGGGCGGCCGCAAAGTGTCGAGCTTTGCGTTCGAGCCACATTGGAAGTCGAGGCCAATGCCACCGCGGGACAAATATGCCGGGACGGCATCGGACAAAGAACTTGGGCTGGTAGTCCCGGCATCTGATTGAAGCCAGAAGGCACGCGGGTCGATCGGGGGCACCCGCCGCGGAGGACCGGCGCCCACAACACGCATTCGAATATGGCCCGGTGGTGCACAGTCGGTCTTAAGTCATGAATACCGGCTGATTAAACCGAACCAGTCTTCGGCTTCCGGGCGCGGAACCGTTGAACCTTTAGCCGTCAGACAAACCTGTTGACGTAGTTCTCCAAGCGCTCCTGCCTTCCGGATCGAGGCTCGGGATTGATACCTTCGGCCAACACTCGGGCCGCGATTTCATCCAGCGATGAGGCAAGCATGGATTGCGCCTCCGGGCTGTCCCATCCGGAATATCTGTCGGTCAACGCGGCATCAAGCCCGCCATCCTCGATCATCGCGGCCGCGGCCTTCAACCCGCGGGCACAGACGTCCATGCCGCCCACATGCGCCGCGACAAGGTCCTCGGGGTCGATCGACTGGCGGCGGATCTTGGCGTCGAAATTCGTGCCCCCGGTCGAAAACCCTCCGGCCTTGAGGATGTAGTAGTAGGCCAACGCGACTTCGGGCACGTTGTTGGGAAACTGGTCGGTGTCCCATCCGGATTGATAATCGTTCCGGTTCATGTCGATCGAACCCAGCATACCCTCGGTCGCCGCCACGGCGATCTCATGTTCAAAGCTGTGGCCAGCCAGGATCGCGTGGCCCTGTTCCAGGTTCAGCTTCACTTCGTCTTCCAGCCCGTATTTCCTGAGAAACCCGATGCAGGTTGCGGCGTCGTAGTCGTACTGGTGCTTGGAGGGTTCCTGTGGCTTCGGCTCGACCAGGATGGTGCCCTTGAACCCGATCTTGTGCTTGTAGTCGACCACCATGTTCAGGAACCGTCCCAAATGGTCCAGTTCCAGCCCCAGATCGGTGTTCAGCAACGTCTCGTAGCCTTCGCGCCCGCCCCACAACACATAGTTCTCGCCGCCCAGCTTGTGGGTCGCATCCATACAGGATTTCACGGTTGCTGCGGCAAAGGCAAAGACGTCCGGATCAGGGTTCGTGCTGGCACCCCCCATCCAGCGGCGATGGCTGAACATGTTGGCGGTCCCCCAAAGCAGCTTGGTTCCCGACGCCTGCATCTTTTCACCGATATAGTCGGTGATTTCCTCGAGCGTGCGCAGGTTTTCGGCAAAGCTGCCCTGTTCGGGGCGAATATCCGCGTCGTGCCAGCAGAAATAGGGCTGTCCCAGTATTTCAAACATCTCAAAGGCGACATCGGCCTTCATCCGGGCGCGTCCCATGTCGTCTTGCGGGTGCCACGGGCGGACAAGGGTCGGACCACCGAACGGGTCTCCGCCCTCCCATGCGAAAGAGTGCCACCAGGCGACGGCAAAGCGCAGATGGTCCTCCATGCGCTTGCCCAACACCACTTCGTCCGGGTCATAGTGACGGAACGCCAGCGGGTTCCGACTGTCTACGCCTTCGTACCGGACCTTTTCGATACCCTCGAAGAAACCGCTTGTCATACCTGCCCCCTATTCCGAGTTTTGCCCGGGCTGCTTGCCCAGAATGATCATCGACAGCAGATCGTCGTCGGTCACGTCCGCGATATCGACCGTGCCGACCAGCTTGCCGTTCTTCATGACCGAGGCCCGATCACACAAATCCATGACCGCATGGACATCATGGTCGATCAGGAAAATTCCGATCCCCTGCGCCTTGAGCTGGTGAATCAGATCGGCAACCATCTGCGTCTCTTGCGGGCCCAAGGCGGCCGTCGGTTCGTCCATGATCAGGATGCGGGCGTTGAAATAGACAGCCCGCGCGATGGCCACCGACTGTCTCTGGCCACCGGACAGAGCCGAAACCGGATCGTTGAACTTTTGAAAATTGGGGTTCAGCTGCGCCATGATCTTACGGCATTCGGCCTCCATCGCCGCGTCGTTGACCAGACCGAAAGGCGTAGTCATTTCGCGTCCCAGGAACAGGTTCGAGGTGGCGTCCAGATTGTCGGCCAGGGCCAAGGTCTGGTAGATTGTCTCGATATTGTTGGCCCGCGCGTCGCGCGGATTGTTGATCTCGACCGGCTTGCCATCGATCAGGATCTGCCCGTGGTCCATCTGATAGGCTCCGGACAGGACCTTGATCAGCGTCGATTTGCCAGCCCCGTTGTGCCCCAGCAATCCCACCACCTCGCCGGGATACAGATCGACCGAGACCTGGTCGACGGCCTTGATCCCGCCGAACGAGATCGAAATGTCTCGCATCTCGACCAGAGGTGGTTGCCCGGAACCGCGACCGGATGCCGGCGGCGTTTTCTGAGTTTCCTGCGCTTGCGTCATTTTCCACCCAATCGCTTGCGATAGACGATGTCGATATAGACGGCCAGAACCAGCACGCTGCCGACGACGATGTTCTGGAACGGCGCATCCACGCCGACCATGGCCATGCCCGACTGCAGCGCCTGCATGATCAACGCACCAAGAATCGCGCCATAGATGGTGCCGATGCCGCCAGACAGGGCGGTTCCGCCAATGACCGCAGCCGCAATCACTCGCAGTTCGTCCAGTGTTCCGATGTCATTGGAATGGTTGGCCAGCCGCGCCGAGGCGACCACTGCCGAAACCGCGCACAGGAAACCCATCAGCGCAAAGATCTTGACGGTCAGCAGGCGGGTATTGATACCCGACAGCTCCGCGGCATCCGGGTTGCCGCCGGTCGCGAAGATATAGCGCCCAAAACGGGTTTTGCGGGCCACGACCGTCAGGGTCACGGCGACAATGATCAGGATCAGGACCGAGATCGGGATGCCGTATCCGACGATCAGGCCCTCGGGCATCGTCTCGCCGCGGGCTTCGAACATACGCTGCAACCGGCGCGTCGGAATGGCATAGCTGTTCAGGATGTACACATATCCCAGAATGCTTGCGGCAATGATCCCGGCGAGCGTTGCCTCGGCCCAGACGGGTTTGACCGGGAAGCCATGCGCCGCCTTGGCCCGGCGGCTGCCCCACAGCGCCCAGATCGCAATGGCCGCCGCAAACAACCCGAACAGCCAGCTTGCCGTTGTTCCCAAGGTTCCGTTCGTTCCCCCGAACATCAGGAAATTGCTGTCCAGCGGCCCGATTGTCTGCCCGCTTGTCAGATACCAAGCGACGTTGCGCCAGACCAGAAAGCCACCCAAAGTCACGATGAACGCCGGAATGGTCAGGTAGCCGACCATCCAGCCATGAAACGCTCCGATCAGCGTTCCGATGGCAAGACCGACCAGAATGGTGATGATCCAGGTGGCGGGATGGTCCAGACCCATCCCCAACACGCGCGGCAACAACTCGGTCTGCGTCATGGCCATCACCGCCGACGTGGTCGCCAGCAAAGCGCCAACGGACAGGTCGATGTGACGGGTTACGATGATGAACACCATACCGCAGGCCATGATCGCCACCGAAACCGATTGGATCGACAGGTTGAAGAGGTTGCGGGGCGTCAGGAACCGTCCGTCAGTGACGATATTGAACCCGATGCACAGGATCACGAATGCGCCGATCATACCCAAAAGCCGCATGTCCAGTTCCAGCTGTTGGAACAGGCTTGGCTTGGTTTTCTGAGGTATCGGCTGAGACGAAGTTTCGGTCATTTCCGATCTTTCAAATTCAGCAATCGTCCCCGGCCCGCCCATGCAGGCCGGGGACTTTGAAGTTTAGTTGCAGGGTGCGGGGCCGTTCTCGACGCCTTGGCACAGATCTTCCAGCGCGATCCATCCGGCATCCACAACAACCGACAGATTGTCCTTGGTAATCGGAACCGGAGCGAGGAAGACGGAATTCATCGTCGTTCCACCCGGGGAGGTCCAGCTGACCACTCCGTCGATTTCCGACGGGTCGGTGCCACTGCTGAGTGCAACGGCAATCTCGCCGGCTGCCTTGCCCAGTTCGCGGGCGTCCTTCCAGACGGAAACGGTCTGCGTACCCAAGGCCACGCGGTTCAGCGCGGCGTGATCGCCATCCTGACCCGACACTGGGATACCTTCCATGCCCTGCGCGGTCAGCGCCGCGACAACACCACCTGCGGTCCCGTCATTCGAGGCGACAACCGCATCGACCTTGTTTTCATTGGCGGTCAGGATCTGTTCCATGTTCCGCTGCGCATTGGCGGGCAACCAGCCATCGGTATAGGCTTCACCGACGATCACGATGTCACCGCTGTCCAGCGCCGCCTGAAGGACTTCCTGCTGACCACCGCGCAGGAAGTCCGCGTTCGGATCCGTAGGCGAACCCTTGATCATGACGTAGTTGCCCTTCGGCATTGCCTCGTACACGGCGCGCGCCTGCATGCGTCCCACTTCGACATTGTCGAAGGTCAGGTAGAAGGCGCGGTCGTCCTCGATCAGGCGGTCGTAGGCGATGACGGGAATACCCTCATCCGCGGCGGCCTGTACGGCCGGACCGATGGCCTGCGCGTCCTGCGCCAGAATGATCAGAGCGTCCACACCCTGTGCGATCAGGCTTTCGATGTCGGACAGCTGCTTGGCCGAGGACGACTGGGCGTCCGCCGAGATATATTCGGCGCCACCAGCCTCAAGCGCAGACTTGATTGCCGCTTCGTCCGTCTTCCAGCGCTCTTCCTGAAAGTTGGACCAGCTTACGCCGACAACCGGCTCGGCAAAGACAGCCGAGCCAACCATGGCAACAGCAGCTGAAAAGCTGAGAATTCGTTTCATGATTTCCTCCCGTTGATGGGGCCATCGCGTCATGATTCGCGGCCCTCGTATTTCTGCGTATCATATTTATTTCAGCGGGTAAAATATTTACTCTGTTCGTGGGTCCCAAATCCCAATAGATTGAGGCCTAAAGAAGATTCGCGGAGACAAGATGCTGAAAAGCAAGGCTTCTCAAAACTCGCTGGACCAACGGAATGCCACGCGCCTGCGGGTGTTGGAACATATCCGGACCAAGGGGTCGATTTCGCGGATCGACATCGCATCGGCCCTGCAGACCAGCCCGGCCACCGTAACCGCCGCAACCGCTGACCTGATTTCCGCCGGCCTGGTCCGAGAGACCGAAGGCGAGGCCCACTCCAAATCGGCCAAACGCGGGCGGCCGCCGGTTCTTCTGCAACTGGACGGGCCCTCCTATCTTGTGGCGGGCCTCAAGGTCGCGCGCCAGGTCATCTCGGTCATCCTGGTCGATTTCGAAGGCAACGAAGTCACCTCGCACATGTACGCCCTGCAAGATGCCAGGATGTCACCGCGCGATTTCGTCCGCACCGTGCGCCTTGCGCTTGAGGAGACCTGCGCAAAGATCGACCGCACGATCGACGGGCTTTCAGGTGTTTCCATTGGCATCGCCGGTTTGGTCGATGCCGAGAGGAATTTCGTGCACTGGTCATCTTCGATCACCGAGCGCAATGTGAACTTCGCCGCGTTTCTCGATGAAGGTCTGCCCTGCCCGGCCTTTATCGAAAACGACGCAAACCTGGTGGCCAAGGCCGAACAGCTGTTCGGGCTGGGCAGGGGCCTGTCGAACTTTCTTGTCGTCACGATCGAACACGGTGTCGGACTGGGCATCGTTCTGGACGGCAAGCTGTTCCGGGGCAACCATGGCTGCGGAGCCGAATTCGGGCATGCCAAGGTCCAGTTGGACGGGGCGCTGTGCCAATGCGGGCAACGGGGATGCCTCGAGGCCTATGTCGGCGACTATGCATTGATCCGAGAAATGACGGTCGCCGGGCAAAGCAGCGCGTTGGAAACCGTATCCGACATTCACGACCGCGCGCACGCCGGAGACCAACGGGCGATTTCCGTTCTGGCTCGCGCGGGCCAGATGTTCGGCTTGGGCCTGTCAAACCTCATCAATCTTTTTGCCCCCGATTGCATCATTCTGTCCGGAGCCCAGGTCAGCTTTGAGCACCTGTGTTCGGACGACGTGATGGCGCGCATTCGAAACGGAGTGGTGAATGTCGACACCGCCCTGCCCGAGATCAAGGTGCATCATTGGGGCGACCTCATGTGGGCCAAGGGCGCGGCGGCCTACGGGATCGAGCAAGTGTCCATCCTGAAGGTGCAGGAGATCGCAGCCCATGCGAGCTGAACTCGCCCTGGTGGCGGCCCTCGCCACGACCGCCAGTGCCGATCCTGCCATCCCCCGGTATCAACCGATCGACATTCCCTCTCATGTCTACGACGGCGGCTGGGAGCATTTCGTGGGTGGTGGCGTCGCGGTTTTCGACTGCAGCGGGGACGGCTTGCCGGAACTCTTCCTTGCTGGTGGGGCGAACCCATCGCAGCTGTTCCGAAACACCTCTCAGGCGCAAATCTCCTTTCAGGCAAGCACGCCAGAGCCGCTGTCCCTGACAGGTGTGACCGGCGCCTACCCGATGGACATCGACGGCGACGCCATCCTGGACCTTGTGGTTCTGCGCGTTGGGGCGGATCTGTTGCTCAAAGGTGGGCCCGATTGCCAGTTCAGCCCATTCGCAGGGCTTGGGTTTGTGCCCGATGACCACTGGACCACGGCCTTCACGGCCACGTGGGAACCCGGACAGACACTGCCCACTCTCGCCTTCGGAACCTATGTGGACCGCGACAATCCGAATGGCCCATTCGAGGCCTGCGGCCCCACTCTGCTGTACCGCCCCCTTGGTGAAACCTATGGCCCGCCCGTTCGGCTGGAACCTGGGTACTGTGCGCTGTCGGCTTTGTTCTCGGATTGGGGCCGGGCCGGGCGCGCGGATCTGCGGATCAGCAACGATCGGCACTACTATGTCCGTGGCGGACAGGAACAGATGTGGGCGATGGAAGAAACTCCGCGCCTGTATGATCAGGCAGAAGGTTGGTTGCCCTACTCGATCTGGGGCATGGGCATCGCGTCGCGCGATCTGACGGGGGATGGCTATCCCGATGTCTACCTGACCTCGATGGGAGATCAGAAATTCCAGATTTTCGACCCCGAAGCCGGCGGTCCCACATGGCGTGATGCGACCTATGACAAGGGCACGACCGCACATCGGCCGCACATCGGCGCGGACGGGCGACCATCGACCGGTTGGCACGCGCAATTCGCGGATGTGAACAACGATGGGCGTGACGACATTTTCGTCGCGAAGGGCAATGTCGAGCAGATGCCGGATGCGGCTCAGGACGATCCCAACAGCCTGTTGCTGCAGCTGGAATCCGGTCAGTTTTTCGAATCCGCGGCTGAGGCCGGTGTGGCGTCGATGGCCAAATCTCGCGGCGCCGCGCTGCATGATCTGAACAATGACGGCTGGTTGGACCTGGTTGTGGTCAATCGCGGATCACCCGCCGAAATCTATCAGAACCAGCCCGCAACAGGGAACTGGGTCATGATGGATATGGGCCAGCATGACATCAATTCGCAGGCCATCGGCGCCTTTGTCGAAGTCCGGACCGCTGCCGGAATTCAGACCCGCGAGATCACGATCGGCGGAGGCCATGCCAGCGGGATGGCAGGGCCGCATCATTTCGGTCTGGGCGACGCCAGGACCGTGGACATTCGTGTCGTCTGGCCCGGCGGAGCCCCCTCGGACTGGGAGACATACGACACCAACCGGATCATCCGACTGCGGCGCTGATCACTTGTCGACTGGCAGCCCACTGGGCACTCGCTCTGGTACACCCAGCCGTTCGGCAGGATCCTCCAGCGCGGCCAGAAAACTCAGGATGTCGTCAATCTCTGCATCTGACAGGGCAATCGGTTGCAGTTCGTTGGCCGCGGCGATGGCATCGACCAAGGCCGGATCCTGTAGCGGCCGTTGATCATCGGCTCCGGGAAAGACAGGCAGCTCTGCCATTTCGATCGAGTAGCGCCGCAACGCGCCTTCGGGGTCAAGGTGGTGCCTAACCACGTCCTCGAGCCGAGCATAGGCACCATCGTGACCATAGGGCGCAGTCAGCGTCACATTGCGCAGCGACGGTGTCCGGAACGCAAACGCATCTTCGGCTGCACCGGTTACGCGCAGTCGACCATCATCCCGGACGTGGTTTTCAAAACGAGCAGCCTTTCCCGGACCGATCTGCGGCATCGCGATCGCATGAAACCCGTGGTCAGTCTGAAACCACCCCGAATGGCACGATCCGCAACCGGCCTTGCCGTAAAACAGCTGCATGCCGCGCGCCGCGTCGGGCGGCAGAGGTTCCCCTCCGCGCATCGCGCGATCAAAGGGGCTGTTGTCGGCACGCCATTCAAAGGCGATGAAATCGGCAATCACATTGGCGATGGCTACGAACGAGACCTCCTTTTCGGGGGTCACGTCGCGGAACATCCTTTGATATTCCGGAACCAAAGCCACCCGCCCGGCGATCAGGTCCCATGCACCACCCTGTTGCGTCAGAAGGCCCAGCCGCACCGCCTTGCTGATCGGGTTTTCCGAATAATGTCCGGCCATCTCATCGGGCGACAGAACCGGGAACATGGCCTGGGCCGCCAACGCCGAGCGGAACCCCGGCCGCATATGCTGCCCCAACGGTGTTCTGATGCCGAAAGGTTGCTCAGGATCATCCTCGAGCCTGCCGTCGTGAAAGAACGTCGTGAACTCGGTCGCGCCAAGGTTCCAGAGGGCCGGAGAGTTGCGCGGGATGCGCTGTTCGGGCAGGTTGTCGGACCCAAGCCCGCGGGCGCTGCCCAGCCCAATCCCGCCTTCTCCGATGCCCAGCGACATCCCGTCCGAGGTCCCGAACCGTGGGTGATGGCAGGTGGCGCAACTGATGTTTTCGTTTCCCGACAGGATCGGGTCGTAGAACAGCATTTGCCCCAGTTCCACGATCGCAAGGTCGGGCTCGATGAACTCGGGAGCCGGGCCAAGGTTCTGGGCCGCTGTCCCGGTGGCAAAGCTGGCGAAAACAGCCAAGGCCGATAAGGAACGGATCACGCTCATGCCCCTGCCTCGGATATCTCAAGCATCAGCGTCTGGTGATACGGTTTCTCGGACGTACATATGATCGAGGGGAACGCGGGGACGTTCGGCGCATTCGGATAGCCCGATGGCTCGATACAGAGCCCGGCATGCGGCGCAAATGGCGCGGACAAATGGGCGGCAGAGTAGACCTGCGCCCCGGGCTGATCGGAATGGACCGTCATCGTCAATCCCGACGGCGCCGCAAGGGTGGCAACCGGTTGGGCCACCTTGCCGCCGGTGCCGAACAGGAAGAAGTGATCGAGGTCCGTGGCGGCCTGTCCGATCGGTTCGGGGGCCGCGAAATCCAGCCCGACCGATGCAGAGTCGACGATCCCGCCAGACGGTATCCCCTGATCGTCCAGTTCCAAGTGACGATCTGACGCCAACTGCAATCGGTGCTCGGAGATGCCTCGAGCGGACCCCAACGTGTAGTAGTTGTGTTGCGCGATGCTGATCGGGGTCGGCCTGTCCGGCCAGGCAGAGATCGAATATGTCAGGCGAGGGAAATCCAACCGGACCCTGACCTCGAAGCGCACAGCCCCCGGAAATCCGCCCGCGCCGTGGGGCGAGACATGGACCAGCACCGCCTCGCACGGCGAAAGCTGCTCGACCTGCCAGAACTGGCGCGAGAGCCCTTCTGCTCCCCCATGCAGCGTATTCGACCCTTCGTTCGCAATCAGCGCATGATAAGTGCCGTCCAAATCGAACCCTGCGCCGCCGATCCGGTTGGCAACCCGCCCGACGAGCGCGCCCAGATAGAACGGGTCGTTCAGGTATTCGGTCGGGTCGTCATAGCCAAGGATCAGCGGTTGGCCCTTGTACCACCACCCTTGCGTGATCGCTCCATAGCCCAGCAATGACACCCGCATGTCCCCGTCTTGCAGGACGATAACCGGGATATCAGTGCAATCAGTGCGACTTTTGTTCATCATCCAGCCAATGGCGCCAGCGCCTTGTAATACGCTCTGTATCGTCTGTAGGCGCTGTCATAGGCTTCGGTCAAATCACTCTGCGGTTCGATGATGGCGTCGATCTCTGGCGGGGTCATGATCTGTTCGGGTGTTGCGTCTCCGGCTGCGCACATGGCCAGCCGCGCGGCACCAGTCGCAGCCCCGAACGCGCTTCCCTTGGGCAGGGCCAGCGGCACATTCAGCGTGGTGGCGATGGTCTGAAGCCAGTAGCGGGACCGCGCACCGCCACCTACGGCAATCAACTGCGCCGGTTCGGTACCGGTGCTCCTCAGGGCCTCAAGGCAATCGCGCATTGCAAAACCGACACCCTCCATCACTGCCTGCACCAGATCCGTCGGCTCCGAAGCGATGTCTAGGCCCAGAAAAGCTCCTCGGATGGTGCTGTCATTATGCGGCGTCCGCTCGCCGGACAGGTAGGGCAGAAAGGTCAACGACGACGGCCCGTTTGGCTGGTCGGGCAGCGCCCCGGCCAGCGCCTCGACCGGTTGGCCCAGATTGCGTGACAGCCAGTTCAGGCTGTTGGTCGCCGACAGGATGACGCCCATCTGAATCCATCGCCGAGGCACCGCGTGGCAAAAGCAATGAACCGCCGTCTCGGGTGCCGGTACATAGCTGTTCCGAGCCATCAGCAGCACACCCGAGGTGCCAAGAGACAGAAACCCGGACCCCTCGTCGATGCTGCCGATACCGCAAGCGGCCGCGGCGTTGTCGCCAGCACTGCCAGCGACCACAACCGGGCCGGACAGCCCCCATTCCCGAAGCAGTTCATCCCGCAGTTCGCCACCATGGTCAGTGCCCTCGACCAGTCGCGGCATCTGATCGGGCCTCATGTGACCCAACTCCAGCGCCCTGTCCGACCAGTCTCGCGCGCCGACATCCAGCCAGGACGTTCCCGCGCTGTCGGACATGTCACTGACATATTCCCCGGTCAGCCAGAACCGCAGATAATCCTTCGGCAACAACACCATGGCCGTTCGGGCGAACAGGTCGGGTTCATGGGCACGGACCCATTCCAGCTTGGGCGCGGTGAACCCGGGGAACACGATATTGCCCGTGATCTCGCGCATCCCGGGGGTCTGGTCCAACTCTTTGGCCTCTTGCGCCGATCTGGTGTCATTCCACAGAATGCACGGCCGCAGGACGGTGCCGTCCCGATCCAACAGCGTTGCGCCGTGCATGTGGCCACTCAGTCCGATCGCCCGCAGTTGCGCCAGTGCATCGCCGTTCGTCTCACGCAGCCGGCCCATGACGGTCGCGCAGGCGTCGATCCAGTCCTGCGGGGCTTGTTCGGACCATCCCGGTTGCGGGTTCGACGTGGCGATCTCAGCCTCAGCCTCGGCCAGAACCTGCCCGGCTTCGTCCACAAGAATTCCCCTGAGACCCGAAGTTCCCAGATCCAAACCCAGATACACGAGACGCGCCCTCACCCATATTATTTTAGTTGGTAAAATTATTAACCGAGATCAGAAAATGTCAACACCGGAATCCGCCGCGCAAATTCATACGAGACAAATAGGGCGGAACGTTCGGCCCCACCAGGCTTCTTTGATCGGCAGCGGATCAGCCAGTACTCTGCCAATAGGCTGTTTGCGCGCTGAAGACGTAGTTCGCTGTAGTTTGCCAACTCTTGCGCATGCTGCCCTATATCTCCGAGATCAAGGCGGGAGTCTCATTGCATGACGACCGCAACATGGGGCATGGCTGAAATTCAACCTGCAAGGAAAGCGCGCGCGTTCTTTGGGTTGCGCCCATCAGGTTTGACGGATGGCGACTTCCCATTTCTCGGCGAACGGGCCTCAGGGATCCGGGCGCAGGCACAGCCAGATCAGAAAGCCCAGGTAAAGAAAGACGGTAACGTTCAGAACGGTATCCAGAAACTCGCCTGTCATGGCCCTTCCTCCCGCGCCAGCACCCGGAACAGACAGACCACCAGAACCGGAACTATGAAAACAAAGGCGATCGCCGAAATTGCGATCACAGATCGCACCAGCCCGATATCCCCGACAAAGACCATGGCAAGCCCAAGCGCACCCAGAATTGCCCCCCACACCGTGCGGATCCGGGGAGACGGGTTTTCATCACCACCGGTTCCGATCATCGCGAGGGTAAATCCGGCGCTGACAACGCTGGTGACCACAAACAGAAACGCGGCGACGATGGTCGCTGTCTGCGTCAGTCCGGACAGTGGAAACCGCTGAAGCAACGCGAATGTGGTCGCGTCAAGATTCTGCTGATTGACCACGGACAAGGAACCTTGCTGCCGCAGCGCGTCGAAAAACCCAAGCCCGCCAAACACGCCAAACCAAAGGATCGAGAACAAGGTTGGCGCGACGATCACACCCAGAAGAAACGCCCGGATCGTTCGGCCCCGGGAAATCCGGGCGATGAAGATACCGACGAACGGCGACCAGGCCAGCCACCAGATCATGTAGTTCAGAGTCCAATCCTGGAACCAGTTGACGAGGTCGTCACCAAAGAACTCGGCCGTGGCAAACCCTGCGGGCAGAACGTGGAACACGTATCGTCCGAAGCCGCTCACGATACCGTTCATCAGGTATGAGGTGGGACCAAGGATCAACAGATAGATCATCATTGCCACGGCAATCAGCATCGCAGCATTGGACAGCTTGGCCATGCCGTCCCCCAGATCCCGGCGCAGAGGGATGACAAAGGCCACACACATGGCGAAAAAGACCGGAAGCGTCAGAGCCGCCGAATCCGCCACGCCAAGCAATCCGGCCAACCCGGTTTGCACCTGAAACACCCCCATGGCCAGCGAGCCAGCCAAACCCACGGCAATGGCAACGATTGACAGAAGGTCAAAGCCCCAGCCCATCGTCCGAACCCACGGGGCCGACCCCAGAGCGTCGTTCAACGGCGCGCTCAGCAACAGAGTGCCCCCACGGCGGAAGGCGAAATAGGCAATGATCAGACCGACCACCCCGTAGATTGCCCAGGCATGAAAGCCCCAGTTCAGGTAGGTTACGAACAGAGCGTTTCCGGCGGCCCTCGGATCTGGCTCGTATTTTCTGAGCTCTTCGAAATGGGTCAGCGGCTCGGCTGCACCATAAAACAGCAGCCCAACCCCCATCCCGGCCGCAAACAGCATGGCGATCCATGCGGGAGTCGAAAACTCGGGCTCGGCACCATCCGGCCCCAACCGGATGCGCCCAAAGCGCGAAAAGGCCAGAAACAGCGCAACGAACAACAGGCCGCTGGCTTCGAGCATGATGAACCAGCCCCGGCTTTCGAACTGCGTCGCAACCGCGGCAGACGCCAACCGGCCCAGCCCCGCCGGGTCGACAAGACCCCAAATCGCGATGCCTGCGCTGATCGCAAGCGCGATAACAAGCAGCGAGTTGGTCGATGTGCGGCGCATGGGCTTTGGTCCTTGGATTTGATCCAACGCCGAGCGTAGAGACCCGCTTGCAACCTGTCCAGAAATCAACTCTTTCGAGAATTTTGTTTGAGAACAGCCGAATATCTGTGCCTAATGGCGGAACCGACCAACGGTGGCGGGCCGCAATGGTGCTGAGCCCGCAGGAGACGTGCATGGCAACTCAACCCAAGGCCGACAACCAACGCGTGGGCAAGCCTGGGCTGACCTTCTGGTATCAGCTGGTTGTTCTGCTGTTTCTGACCATCGCGTCATTGGTGCTGGCGTCCTCGGTTCTGATACCGCTTGCCTTCGCCATACTGTTGTTTGTGCTGCTCACTGCAACATCTGACCGGATCCACCGGATCGTCATTCTGGGCCATTCCGTACCAAAATGGATGGCGCATCTTGGGGCATTGTGCCTGATCCTGTTTGGATTGCTGATCATCCTGTCGATCCTGTCCAGCCAGGCCGGTCTGGTGTCCGAGGCTTTCCCTAAATACGAAGAGCGCCTGTCCGGTATTCTGGCAAAACTTGTCGCCCTCGTCGGCAACGAGAACTATGCCGCGGCCCAGAAGGCGCTAAGCCAGATCAACCTGTCGGGTTTTGCCGGCAGCATCATCGGGTCCGCCGGCGCCTTTCTCAGCGCCTTCTTCCTTGTACTGCTCTATGTGCCGTTCATGCTGGTTGAACGCGTGCCGATGCAAACCAAGATTGACCTCGCGATCTCGGATCCAACGCTTGCCAACAAAGTTCGCAACGTGCTGCACAGCACGTCCGCCAGCATCCAGCGCTATGTCGGGATCAAGACTTTCGTCAGCGCGCTAACCGGGTTCGGCAGCTTTCTTGTCATGTGGGCGGTCGGGTTGGATTTCGCCGAAACCTGGGCGGTTCTGGCCTTTCTGTTGAATTTCATCCCCACGGTCGGCTCGATCATCGGTGTCGCCCTGCCCTCTCTGGTCGCTCTTGTCCAGTTCGAGGAACTGAGCCCGTTCCTGATGGTGCTGTTGGGGTGCGGGGCCGTGCAATTCTCGGTCGGAAACATTCTTGAGCCGACCTTGCTGGGCAAAAGCCTGAACTTGTCCCCTCTCATGGTCATACTGGCCCTGACATTCTGGACCGCGATCTGGGGCATTCCCGGTGCGCTGATGAGCGTGCCGATCACTGTCTGCATCATGATCATTCTGACCCACATTCCGGCCACGCGCCCCATCGCCATACTGATGTCGGGCGATGGCCGTGTGGGTCCCAAAGACTGATCTCGATGCCGCCAAACCGGATTATCGGCCCATCGCCCGCGCGACTGGCCGCTTCACGAAAGGACAAAGCCGATGGTTACCAAAGCGGAACTTGAACAGCAGGTTGCTGAGTTGAAGCGACAGCTTGAAGAGCAGGCCGAGGACAAAAAGTCGGGCGCGCGCAAGGCGGGCGAAAAGGTGAAAGAGGCCGTCCAGGACATTCCCGATAAGTTGTCGGCCGAGTTCGAAGACTGGTCCGGTGAGATCGAAACCGCGCTGGCCGAGCTGGATGCCATGCCACACAAGAAAGCCATCCTGTTCGCCCTGGGCGTTTTCGCTCTGGGCTACGTGATCGGTCGGTCCAGGTAGGAGACAGTCAGATGAGCCGCATTTCCCGAAACATTTCCATCATCCTGCGTACCGAACGGCTGATCGCTCAGCGGAACATGACCGTCTTGGCCAAACGCGCGGGCTTTTTCGCCGCAGCCGGATTGGCGGGCGGGTTGGCCATCATCATGCTGAATGTCGCGGGCTATCTTGCTCTGGCGTCAGTGATGTCCAAGCCGTTGGCTGCACTGGTCATCGCCCTGATCAACCTGATCGTGGCGCTGATACTCGCGGCTATCGCCAACTCGGTCAGCGCCGAGGCCGACACTGCGCCAGTAGCAGAACTGCGCGACATGGCGATCGGCGATATCGAGGCCGAGGTTCAGGACATGATGTCAGAGGCTCGCGAGACGGTCCGCGACCTTAGAACCGTCTCACGCGACCCTCTGGGAACGCTTGCCCCCGGGTTGGTGACCATGATCGCAAGCGCCGTTCTGAAACACCTGAAGAACCGCAAAGAGTAAGCGGCGACTGTCGCCTAGACGGTCGCCCCTTTCTGGCGGATCAGACAACCAATGCTGCTGGCGCAAACACCGACCAGAACGCCGATGATCAGCTCCATGGGCTCGACCTTGGCAAAGGTCCAATGCGCGAAAGCCAGGGTTTCCAGTATGCCGATCACCGCGCCCATCGTCGCGGCCAACCACAGTTGGCGGGTCATCATGCCCACCGCAAGGCCCAGAATGCCGGGCAGGCTCAGGATGTTGCCGCCGATTGTTCCAAGAATCTCAAGCATGTCGTGCCACTCCTAGTCGGATGCGCTGTTCAGGAATGATCGGATCTCGGCCGCGCCGGTACTCTGCGCAATTTCGGTGCCGGTCACCGGATCCAGCGAGGCGACCACTTTCTGATACTCCTCCAGATAGCCCGGCGGCAGGCTGTGCGCGATGCCCTGGTGGCAGTCGATGCAGGTCATGTTCTCGTCGATCGCACGCTGGTGTTCGTTGGCGGCGCGCGTTTCCTGAATGGTGAAGTCCATATATTCGAAATTGTGACAGTTGCGGCATTCGCGGCTGTCCGAGGCCTTCATCTTTTTCCACACGGCCGAGGCCATCTGCAGGCGGTGATCCTCGTATTTCTCGGGCGTGCTGATGGTGCCGACCAGCTCGTGATAGACGTCTTTCACCGCCATGATCTTGGCTTCGATCTTGAAGCTCCATTCCTTGGGCACGTGGCAATCGGAACAGATGGCCCGTACGCCGGAATGGTTGTTGTAGTGGATCGTTTCCCGGTATTCGCCAAGGTTGGTTTCCATCGTGTGGCACGAGACGCAGAATTCTTCGGTATTCGTCATCTCAAGGGTCCAGTGGAACCCACCCCAGAACAGGATGCCGGCCAGAAAGCCCGCCAGAACCAGAAAGCCTGCGCTGAACGCGGCGGCCGGAGTCCAGATCCACGCCCAGATGCGGCCGATCAAGCCGCGCTTTTCAGGAGAGTCTGCCATATTTGGTGCTCCTTTCAGTCCAAAGCTGGATCAGTTTCCGGCCGAGGGCTGGAACAGGTTGTCGACCAGGGCCGGCGCATCCGCCTGCGGCACATGGCACTGGTTGCAGAAATACCGGGTGCCCGCGATCTGATCGAGCTCGTTGCCTTCGCGATCCAGATAGTGGGTCATCGACAGGGTCGGCGCGTTGCGCTCACCGGCCTTGGTCCAGTCGTGGCAGGACAGGCACTGATTGGTGCGGATGTCGATCTGGTACTGGTCGATCTTGTGCGGAATCAGCGGCGGCTGCTGGCGATAGTTGCGCTGCATGCGCCCTTCGATGTTGCGGTGCACATCATCTAGGATGGCCGGATCATCGATATCCACGCCTCGCAACGTGGTCACGGACGCGGATTGCGCAAAGGCAAGCCCGGTCACAAGAAGAACAGGGATCAGGGCTATTGCGCCTGTCGCTATTGATTTTTTCATCTTGGCACTCCCTTAAGCAGGTCTGGCGGCGCGCGGTTCTGGCGCGGCGGCTGGATCGGGTGGCGCGACGACGGCGTCATCGAACCGGTGGGTAAGTTTGAAGACATCGACCGAGCACACATCGATGCAACGGCCGCATGTTGTGCAATCGGGCGACAGGATCAGCGGGCTGGATCCCGGCTTGCCCTTCAGTGCGGGCGAGATCACCTGGTTTTCCGGACAAACCGCATAGCAATCCATGCAGTCGTCACAGGCGGCGCGATTGGTCGCGCTGACCCGCAGCAGGCTTTTGGCGCCGATCAAGCCGTAGAAGGCCCCGACCGGGCAGATATGGCCGCACCATCCGTGCCGGGCCACGAACAGGTCAAAGACAAAGATCGCTACGACCATCGCCCAGACAAAACCCATGCCAAAGACCAGCCCGCGGTGCAGCATCGTGATCGGATTCACCAGTTCCCACGCAATCACGCCGGTCAGGGCGGACACGATCAGAACGGTCGCCAATATCCACAATCGGGTGCTGCGTTTGGGCTGCCAGCCTTTGGACAGGTCCAGCCGACGGTGCAGCCAATGCGCGGCATCCGTGACCGGGTTGATCGGGCACACCCACGAGCAATAGACCCGCCCTCCGATCAGCGCATAGGCCACCAGAACGATCAGCCCGCCGATCAGCGCGGTCATTTCCGGCCAGTGGCCGGCCACCAGCCCCTGCAGCAGGATGAACGGATCGGTCAGCGGCAGCACGTCCAGCGTCAACGATCCGGCCAGCGTGCCCTTGACCATCCAGATGCCGAACCACGGTCCCAACAGGAACAGCGCCAGAAAGAACACCTGACTGAACCGCCGCAGCAGCAGGAACCGATGGGCGCCGACCCATCCCTTGACCTCGCGGGCCTCGTGCCCGACGGGCATATGTGTCCGCGCCGTCATTGGCCTGCCCCCGGAAGGTTGTAGCCCGGTTCGTACCCGCCCGGCGCAGCAAGGTTGTCCGCGCCCGGTCCGGGCAGCCGATCGGGCAGGTCGATGATGCCTTCGACCAGCGGCCCGCCCTTTTCGGCCTTTTCTTCCCATCCCTTGCGGTAATGCTCGGCCGAACTGCCGCGCGCCAGCCGTGCGGGCAAAACCTTGATCGCCGCCTCGGGCAGAACGCAGCTTTTCTCGCAGACGCCACAGCCGGTGCAGCGGTCGGCATGAACCGTCGGCGCAAAGATCGCGTGGTGGCCGGACCGGTCATTGTGCGACAGTTCCAGCGTGATCGCCTCGTCGATGACGGGGCAGACGCGATAGCACACGTCGCAGCGCAGACCGAGGAAGTTCAGGCAGTTCTCCTGATCAACCAGAACCGCCACACCCATCTTGGCGTCGTCAATGTCCTGCAACCCCTTGTCCAGCGCTCCGGTCGGGCAGGCTGCAACACAGGGGATGTCTTCACACATCTCGCAGGGCACGTCGCGGGCGATGAAATACGGCGTACCGGTCGCCACCGCATCGACGCCCAGCTCGGCCAGCTTCAGCGTGTCATAGGGGCAATCACGGACGCAGAGTCCGCAGCGGATGCAGGCCCCCAGAAAGCCATCTTCGGGCAATGCCCCCGGCGGGCGCAAGGCCTCGGCTGGCAGGGCGCGGGCGTCACGGGCCAGATAGGCCAGCACCGACCCGGCGACCAGACAGCCACCCGCCGCGCGCGCCGAGTCCTGCAGGAACCGGCGCCGTTGCGGCGAAAGAAGTTTGCCGACCAGAGACATCACACGCGACCTTCGCGACCCCTGCCCTTACGCCCGCTCGACCTTGCAGGCGCATTTCTTGAAGTCCGTCTCCTTGGACAGCGGACAGGTCGCATCCAGCGTCAGCTTGTTGGTCAGCTGGCCTTCGTCGAACCACGGCATGAACACGAGGCCACGCGGCACCTTGTTGCGACCACGGGTCTCGACACGGCTGATCACCTCGCCGCGGCGGGTGGACAGCACGATCTCCTGCCCGCGGCGCACGCCGCGTTCCTTTGCGTCCTCGGGGTGCATGAACACAACGGCGGCGGGGAAGGCGCGGTGCAGCTCGGGCACGCGGCGGGTCATCGACCCGGAATGCCAGTGCTCCAGCACCCGGCCGGTGCACAGCCAGAGATCAAACTCTTCGTCCGGCTCCTCTGCTGCCGGCTCGTAAGGCGCAAAGATGATCTTGGCCTTCCCGTCCTTGTGGCCATAGAATTTGACCTCTGAGCCTTCGGGCACATACGGGTCATAGCCTTCGCGGAAGCGATAGAGCGTTTCTTTCCCGTCCACGACCGGCCAGCGCAGCCCGCGCGCCTGATGGTAGGTTTCGAAGGGTGCAAGGTCATGCGCCTTGCCGCGGCCAAAGCTGGCATATTCCTCGAACAGGCCCTTTTGAACGTAGAAACCGAAATGCTCGGATTCGTCGTTGTGGAACCCTTCGGCGGTTTCCGACAGCGGATACTGGTCGATCTTGCCGTTGGCATACAGTACGTCGAACAGGGTCTTGCCGCGATGCTCGGGCATCTTGGCCAGCAACTCTTCGTCCCAAACCTCCTCGACGGTGAAGCGTTTCGAGAACTCCATCAGCTGCCACAGGTCCGACTTGGCCTCGCCCGGGGCCTTTACCTGCTGGCGCCAGAACTGGGTGCGGCGTTCGGCGTTGCCATAGGCCCCTTCTTTCTCGACCCACATGGCGGTCGGCAGGATCAGGTCGGCCGCAACGGCAGTCACCGTTGGGTACGGATCCGATACGACGATGAAGTTTTCGGGGTTGCGATAGCCGGGATAGCCTTCTTCGTTGATATTGGGGGCGGCCTGCATGTTGTTGTTGCACTGCACCCAATAGACGTTCAGGTCACCATCCTTCAGCTTGCGGTTCTGCAGAACCGCGTGGAAGCCCGGCTTGGGCGGAATGGTGCCTTCGGGAATGTTCCACTTGGTCTCGGTGATCTTGCGGTGTTCATCATTGGTCACCACCATGTCGGCGGGCAGGCGGTGGGCAAAAGTGCCAACCTCGCGCGCGGTGCCACAGGCCGAAGGCTGACCGGTCAGCGAGAACGGTGAGTTGCCGGGCTCGGAGATTTTGCCCACCAGCAAGTGCACGTTGTACATCAACGAGTTCACCCAGGACCCGCGGGTGTGCTGGTTGAAGCCCATGGTCCACAGGCTCATGACCTTGCGGTTCGGGTCGGCATATTCCTTGGCCAGCTGCTCAAGCTGGTTCGCCGGTACGCCCGACAGCTCAGACACGTACTCCAGCGTGTAATCGGCGACCGAAGCGGCGTATTCCTCGAACGAGATCGGCTCCAGCTTGCCCGAGTCCGGGTTCGCAGCGGCCTGTTGCAGCGGGTTGGTCTCGCGCAGGCCATAGCCGATGTCGGTGGCGGTCTTGGTGATGTTGACGTGGTTCTTGACGAACTCCTCGTTCACCGCACCGGTCTGGATGATGTGGTTCGCGATGTAGTTCAGGATCGCCAGGTCGGTCTGCGGCTTGAAGATGATCCCATTGTCGGCCAGCTCGAACGAGCGGTGCTCGAAGGTCGACAGCACATGTACCTGCGCGCCCGCTTTGGTCAGGCGCGTATCGGTCAGGCGCGACCACAGGATCGGGTGCATCTCGGCCATGTTCGAGCCCCACAGCACGAACGTGTCCGCATGTTCGAGGTCGTCATAGCAGCCCATCGGCTCGTCGATGCCGAAGGTGCGCATGAAGCCCACCACGGCCGAGGCCATGCAGTGCCGCGCGTTCGGGTCAATGTTGTTCGTGCGGAACCCGGCCTTCATCAACTTGGCCGCGGCATAGCCCTCCCACACGGTCCACTGTCCGGATCCGAACATGCCCACGCTGGTCGGGCCTTTCTTGGCCAGCGCCTCTTTCCACTTCTCGGCCATCACGTCGAAGGCTTCGTCCCAGCTGACGGGTTCGAAGTCACCATTCTTGTCATAGACGCCGTTCGATTTGCGCAGCAGCGGGGTGGTCAGACGGTCCTTGCCGTACATGATCTTCGAAAGGAAATAGCCCTTGATGCAGTTCAGCCCCCGGTTCACCGGAGCGTCCGGATCGCCTTGCGTGGCAACCACGCGGTCGTCCTTGGTGCCCACAAGAACCGAGCAGCCCGTGCCGCAGAACCGGCAAGGTGCCTTGTCCCAGCGGATGTCGGCATTGGCGACTTGGGCGGCAGCTTGGCCCGTCGCCAGCGGGATACCGGCCGCGGACGCGGTCGCGGCGGCGGCGGTTGCTTTCAGAAACGTACGGCGAGATTCGGAAATGGTCATGACAAGGGCCTCCGGCTGGAATCTTGGCTGGGAGTTTCAGGACGCGGACGGGTCTCCGCGAGATCTTCGAAATGGTGATAGGTCAGGGTCAGCGAGACGACCCCGGGGATCTGGTGCAGGTCCATGATGATCTCGGACGCCAACCGTGTCGGCGTGTCCTCGACAACGACAACGAACCGGCTGTCGTCGGATTCGGCATGGACCTCGACCCCGTCAAACGCAGTCATCGCCGACCGTGCTGCCGAGGTCTGGTCCGGCGCGACATGCACGAGGCATCCACAGATATTCATTCACGCACCTCCACTGTGGCGGGCTGGTATCTCTCAAGGGAAACGGCACCGGTCGGGCATGCGGCCGAACAGGCTCCGCAACCGACACATGATGCCAGGTCCAGGTTCACTTCGGCACGGCCTCCGGTTTTCAGGCGGAATCGGATGGCCCCTTGATCGCAGCTGTCCTGGCACACCCGGCAACTGACACCATTTGCCGAAAGGCAGGTGTCGGACACTTTCGCGCGCCACGGCCACTCGGCGAACCGGTCCAGGCTCAATGCGTCGGTCTTGCACGCGTCGGCGCAGTCTCCGCAAAAGGTGCAGCCACCCTGCTGCGGCTGAAACACCGGCAAGCCCGCGTCGTCCATAGCCAGAACTTCCTCGGGACAAACCGAGACACAGTCGCCGCATCGAGTGCAGAGATCGTGGAAGTTTTCGCGCGCCGCTCCTGGCGGCCGCTTCACGCTGTCGTCTTCGCGAGGCAGGCGTCCCGTCAGGAACGCGCGCCTGCTGGCTACTGCAGACATGTGCCGCCCACCTGTTCTAGAAACATTTGTGGTACTCCGTTCATGCTGCGTGGATAGCGGATACGAGTCAACTCTGACTTGATCTTGATCAGATTTGTTCATGGATTGAGCAAACGAATCCTTCCTGAAACACAACTCTGGAAAGGCGCGACACAAAGCTGATCCGAAAACCCGGAAACGGCGGATTGCGCAGTCATAATCGAATATTACTATAAAAAATGCAGACTCGACCCGGTGGTCTGTACTAGGCTGCCTGCGGGTGGATACTTCTGAGGGCACCAATGTCTGGCGACCTACGGGAATGGCTGAGCGCCCTTGGGTTGTCCGATTACACCCAAGCGTTCGCGGAAAACAAAATCGACTTTGCAATTCTTCCGGAACTTACGGGCGAGGATTTGCGCGAGATCGGAGTGACCGCCGTCGGCGACCGTCGCCGGTTGCTGCGCGCGATATCCGAGCTGGACGTCCCGGACAACGTCGGCGCATTTGAACCCGAGGTCGAACTGGAGCCGGCAAAACGGCAGGTCACGGTTCTGTTCGCGGACCTGACCGGCTTTACCAAATTGTCCAGCGAACACGACGCCGAAGACATGCACGCGCTGCTGAATGCGTTCTTTGGCAAGGTCGACCGCGCCGTCGAGAAATTTGGAGGCCGGATCGACAAGCATATCGGAGACGCTGTCATGGCGGTGTTCGGGGCGCCGATCTCGCACACCAACGACACCGAACGGGCGGCCCGGGCTGCGTTGGAGATTCACGCCGCGCTGCCCACACTTGACCCGCCCCTGTCCTGCCATATCGGCATCGCCTCAGGGCAGGTCATCGCCAGCACCACCGGAAGCGAGGCCCATACCGAATACACCGTGACCGGGGACGGCGTGAATCTTGCGTCCCGCCTGACCGACATATCTGCGCCGGGTCAAACGTTGGTGTCGGATGATATTCAGCGCGCGCTTGGCCCTCTGTTCGTGGGCGAGGCGATCGGCACCAAAGCGATTAAAGGCCTGAATAAGGATGTCGAAATCTGGCGTCTGGACCGCCTGGCCCGGAACATCCGCACGCGGCGCCACAAATTCATCGGGCGGGAACGCGAGATGTCGTTGTTCTCGGCGACATTCGACCGTTGCCAGCGCCATGGAAAGGGTGAGGTTCACATCATTCTTGGCGAACCGGGTATCGGCAAGACCCACTTTTCGGAACAGGTGGCCGAGCTGGCCGCAAACCGCTCCTATTCGATCCACGGGGGCGTGGTGATGGATTTCGGCACACGCGAGGGACATTCGGCCATCCAGTCCATCGCCCGCAGCCTTCTGGGGCTCGACGCGACCGACGACTCCGATGCCAGCACCGCGGCCGCTCGTGACGCGATCAGCCGGGGGTGGATCAACCCTGCCAGTTCAGCCCATCTGAGCGCTTTGCTCGAACTTGAACAGGATCCAGGGCTGGCCGAAGTCTATGCCGTGATGGACAACGCCGCACGCATGCGGGGTCGGCGACAGGTCATCGACGAACTGCTGCAGGCCCGCAGCCGAGAGGCCCCCCTTCTGCTCCAGGTCGAGGACATACATTGGGCGCCACCGGACATTCTGACCATGTGTTCGTACATGGCTGCTGCGACGCGGGACCTGCCTTGCGTTCTGATGATGACCAGCCGGGTCGAAGGCGACCCGATCGATCGGGAATGGCAGATGGGAACGGATGGTGCACTGGTGTCCAAGCTTGAGCTGTCGCCGATGGGCGACGAACAGGCGCGGAAACTGGTGGAGGAATTCACCGCCATCGACCCCGAGCTGTTGGAAACCTGCGTGCAACGCGCCGGAGGCAATCCGCTGTTTCTCGAGCAACTGCTGCGCAATATCGACGGCCTGACCCGCGACACCGTCCCCGGCAGCATCCAAGGCATCGTGCAATCCCGTCTGGACGGGTTGGATCGTCGAAGCAGAACGGCGATTCAGGCAGCATCGGTTCTGGGGCAGCGGTTCTCGCCCGAAGTTCTGAACTACCTGCTGAGTGAAGGCCATCTGGACACGTCCGACCTGATCCGCTCGGCCCTGATCCGCGAGGCCGGGGCAGATCTGATGTTTGCGCATGCTCTGATCCGCGACGGATCCTATGCTACGCTGGTCAAGTCCGAGCGCGCCCGACTGCACCGGAAGGCAGCAAGCTGGTACGAAGGCAAGGACGCCACCTTGCGCGCCCAACACCTGGACCGTGCCGACGCCTCCAACGCAGCCGAAGCTTATCTGGAGGCCGCCGAAAACCTGATTCATGCCTTCCAGTTTGACGAGGCCAGCCCGCTGATCGAACGCGCGCTCGAGCTTTCGGCGCCGCCGGGTATCCGGTTTGACCTGATGTGTGCCCGCGCGGAAACCCATCGACTTCAGGGCCTGTCGGACGAGGCCCTGAGCGAATTCAACGAAGCCGCTGCCTTGGCCGAGACTGACGCGCAGAGTTGCCGCGTTCATATCGGTCTGGCACAAGCCGCACGCCAGGCCAGCCTGTACCAGGATGCGCTGCACAGCCTCGACATCGCCGAGGCCGCCGCTGACCGCAATGGATCGGAACGGGATCTGGCCCAGATCAGCTATGTTCGCGGAAACATCTATTTCCCGCTGGGACGGGTCGCGGATGCTCTGCAAAGCAACGAAAAAGCGCTGACGCTGGCCCGCAAACTGGAATCCGTCCGGCTGGAGGTCGGCGCCCTCAGCGGCTTTGGCGATGCGAATTTCATGAACGCCGCAATGCGTACCGCCGCAGGGTTCTACACTCAGGCCGTCGAAAGAGCGCGGGACAAAGGACTGGTCCGGGACTTGGCCGCCAACCTTCACAATCTCAGTGTTGCCCGCAGTTACTCGGGTGACGTGGAGCAAGGTCGGGCCGATGCGCAGGAAGCCATCGAAATCTCGCAGAAATACTTTGCCTTCGTGCCGGAATGTGTCGCGCAGACCTGCCTGGGCGTCGCGTGCACCTTTCAGGATGACTTGGACGGTGCGCTGCAGGCCTTCATCCAATCCGCCGATATCGCCCAGCGCGTCGGTGCCAAGCGACTCGAGGCTCAGGCGCTGGAACACTTGGCGCGGGCGCAGGTTTATGCCGGGCAAAGGCACGAGGCTGAACAGGTGGGGCGGCGCGCCGTGGAAATCGCGTTGGAACATGGCCGCAACTTTGTCGGCCCCAAAGCGCTGTCGGCATTGGCCTTGGCTCTGGACGATCCGGATGCCCAGGATGATCTGTTGGATCAGGGCGTCCGGATACTGGGCGAAGGCTGCGTTGGGCATAGCCACCTGCATTTCTACGCAGATGCCTGCGCCGTGATGTTGGCCCGCCAGAATTGGGACCGCGCGATCCGCTTTGCCGACGCCTTGTCCGAGTTCACCGCCTCGGAGCCGCTGCCGATGGCCGATCTGTCCATCCGTCACACCCGTCTTCTTGCTGCGACCGGGCAACAGGGCCTCGCCCTGTCTGACCACGCCGAGTTTCCGGAACTTCGATCACAGTTCGACGATCTGGGCGTGGTGCGGTCGCTGATGGGGCATCTGGATTTTCCGGTGGCCAGGATGGCCGGTCAACCGACGGCATGAACCGCATGACGATGGAACAACAGGAAGAAACAGGGCGCGGAATGACGGTCGAGAAAAAGGTCTGGGGCCTGTCAGGCCTCGTGTCGCTGATACTGACGGCCGTATTGTTCTACCTGTGGGCATCGCTGAACCATTTCGAGCAGGACCCGACCCAATTGCCGGATCAAGCCTCGGTCGATACCTATCTGGAGTCGCTGGAGAACGCGCCGGATTATCGGGTCAGGACGGGAATATTCCTCAAATCCTTCAGCTTCGTCGACGCAAGCGATGTCCACGTCACTGGCTATGTCTGGCAACACTATAAAACCGGCGTCCATGACGCGATCAAGCCCGAACCCGGTCAGGCCGGGTTCCTTCTGCCCGAGTCCGTGGATGTAGGGAGCGGCCTTATCGAAGAAGCCTACCGGATGCCAGAACCCGGTGGCGAAGTGATCGGCTGGTACTTTGAGCAGACCCTGCGCCAGTCCTTCGACTACACCAGCTATCCTTTCGACCACAAAACCGTCTGGGTGCGGTTCTGGCCGGGCCGGTTTGACGTGAACGTCGTCTTGGTTCCCGACTTCGACGCTTATCCCGCGACTGGGCCAAAGGACATTTTCGGGATCGACAACCGCATCGTCATGGGCACTTGGGAGCGCGAAAACACCTATTTTGACTACAAGCTGTCCGATTTGGACACGACGCTGGGCATCAACCAGAACGAGTTTCAGACCAGACTGCCCGAACTGCACTACAACTTTGTCATCAAACGCAACTTTGCGAACGCCTTCGTGGTGCATATGATCCCATTGATCGTAGTCACGATGCTTCTGTTCGGCGCCGTAATGACGGTGACGCGGAAGCCGAACCTGGTCGAACGGCACGATTTCAGCACCTCAAGCGTGATCGGAACCTGCTCGGTCCTGTTCTTCGTGATCCTGCTGGCCCATGTGCAATTGCGCGAGGGTTTTGCCGGGTCACCGGTAATCTACATGGAGTCCTTCTTTTTCCTGATGTACTTCATGCTGCTTGTTGTCTCGGTGAACACCTATCTGTTCGTCTCCGAGTCCGCACCGTCGCTGCGCTTGATCCACTATCGTGACAACCTGATTCCAAAGGCCGCGTTCTGGCCATTTGTCCTGAGCTGCATGATCGCGATCACCGCCTACAACCTCAGCCTCAAGTCACCTCCGTCAACGGATGCCCCCGAGGCCATCACGCATCAGGACGGCTAGCGGCCGCCTCATACCCGGGCTTGAGCGTCCCGGTGGCCATGTCGATCGAGTATTCGTCGACCAACTCGGACGCACCGCTTTCCAGTTCGGCAAGGTATTTTTCCGGATTGGCGATGACGTAGACATAGGCCGGTTTTTTCACGCCATCCATCAGGACATTGATCCGCTTGCGGACATAGACATTGTCAGCCGCGCCCGGTCCGTGAAAGCCCTCGAGCTTGTCGAGTTCCTTCAACCCGTCCGAGGTGACCCGGTAGACCTCGCCCTTGATTGGACGGCCAGTGCCCTTGCGATCCACCAGTGTGGCCATGCGGTGCAGATAGGCACAGTTCGGGTTGTCGCAAAACGGCTCTTTCGGAACGATCAGGGGCATAGGCTGCCGAGTGACCGCCTGTCCAACGAAATCATCCAGAACGTCCGCATGAGCGTCGTGGTTGGGAAATCCTTTTTTGAGCGATCCGTAGGTGAAATACAGATAGGTCTTTTCGCGATCATCGATCAGGTCATCTTCGTCTTCCACCTCTTCTGGTTCTGACAGTGCGTGCGTGTTGGCCCATTCATCCAGCATCGCGCGGATCTCGTCCGACACCCTGATGCCCCTGGACCGCACCGGATCCTGCAGGAAGTGGATCAGAGGGCTTGCATCTATGCTCTCCGCCGCCAGCAGGGTTTCGACCATCTCGGCCGAGTTGTTCATCGCGGCGACATGCAGGCTGGTAAATCCGTGATCATTGACCGCGTTCACGTTGATACCTCTTGCGATGAGGGCTTTGGCAGCCTCAATGTCCGGTTTTCCCAGATCTTGCCCGTCCTCGGTCAGCTCGCCCTCGCCCCCGGCCGCATAGTGCAGCAGCGTGTCGCCATTATGGTCATCGACAATGTCGATACCGGCGACCCCATCATCTATGGCCTGAAACACGGGCTCCCATTGGGCGAAGTCATCCGAGGCCGCAGCATCCTGCGCCCATTTGCAGATATTGTGTTCGTGGTTTTCCAGCTCTTCGAAGGCTTCTTCCAACACCTCCATGATCTGGTCGGGTGTGGCCATCATGCCGATGCCCATCATTCCGTTCGAAAGGCGCCCTTTGCGGGGACCCACAAGATCAATCCCCAGATCGCGCAGCTTTTCGACATTGTTCTGGGTGGTGACGTTGTTCCACATGTTGGTGTTGCAAGCCGGACAGAGGATCGCCGGCTTGTTGCGGTACTGCCAGGCCACAAAAACCGAAGTCAGCAGGTTGTCGGCAATGCCGTTGGCGATCTTGCCCATCGTGTTGCAGGTGACCGGCGCGACAATCACGCAATCGGCCCAGTCGCATAGCGCAAGATGCGACGCGCGCAAGGGCATCCCGAACTCGGTATAGCGAAAGTTCCACTCGTCATCGTCGCGGTAGTAGTCATTGTGGGTGATGTAGTCGTCGACTGTCTTGGTTTTCTTCCCGGTCTTTTTTGCCTTGCGGGCCTCGCTGGCCTTGTCGGTCCCGATATCGCGAAAGAACTTTTCGGCCGAAACCGAAGGGATCAGTTTCACGTTGTGACCAGCCTCGGTGATCCGGGCGACCAACTGAGGCACCTTGTCCGCAGCCGACGAGCCGCAGGCGCACAGCAGAACGTTCCGGCGACCGTTTGGCGGGGCTGTCAACCCGCCCTTGGGATACCCGAAGATGTTTTTGTCGAGGCTCGGCGACTCGTGGCGCAGCAAGACAGGCAGACCGGCTTTCTTCATGTCTTCCTGCAGGCCGCCATCCAGGATCATGTCAACGATATCGCTGCGCTTGCCCAGGCATTTCCCATGGAAGAAGAGATAAGGCACCTTTTCCTTGCCGCTTTCCGCCACCAGTTGCCGGCGCATTTTCATGGCGTTGGCCCCGTGTCCGGCGACATCGACCAACTTCAGACCGGTCGCGCCGATATTGGCCAGAATGTTCTTCAGCATGTTCGACCACGGGTCCTCATCCTCGTAGAACAGAACCAGCGGGTTTTCCCGGACGATCCGAGCCACGTCGCTGGGGTCTTCCGGGGGCTGGGTCTCCTCGATCACCAGCATGGCCGGGCTTTTCAGGTCGCGTAGCCCGCGAAAGATTTGCCCGCGCGGCGCCTGCCAGACCTGCGAAGTCGCAGGGCTCATATCTACGACGGTGACAAGGTCGGCCTTCTCGTCATAGGCCACGCACAGGCACCAGAACTCTTCCAGCAGCGCCGTCTCGCGGAACACGTTTTCGGGCGGCCGGATCACCTCGAACCCCAACACGCGGTTGAAGTCGATATTGATCATAAGGTGGCGCCCCTCATGTTCGTTCAGACTGCGCAGCTGATCCCGGAACCAGTCTTGCGGCGACCTTTTGTCCTTGCCGGGTCGTTCCGCATAGCTGCGGAAAGTGCTGCCGATATGCACCTCGGAGGTGCCGGCCAGATACCGCTGGGCCATCTCGCTCATCTTCTTGGCGGTCGAAACGCGGCTCAGCGCCTCGGTGTACGAGGTCTGGGTCGCGATCAGCAGCTTGTCTTCGGTGACCTGGACATCGCCCAAAATCTGCAGGCTTTCGGCCAGAACGCCCAGGCTGTTCATGTTCGGGCTGGCCCGCCGGAACAGGTTGCGGCGCTTCTTGGGATCGCGGGCCAGATACCTGGTGCTGTCCACATAGTTGCAGTCCTGCCGGAAGGTCTGCAGCGTGGTCTTGACCGCTTCCCGCGCGGAGAACCGCAGCAGCCCGCGCGCGCGCATCGAAGTGCCGTCGCGGTCGGACATGGCCGCGTACAGGCGGTCGATCGTGGTGACCCACAGCTTGCCGTATTTTTCGGGATGCACATCCATCATGTGCACCAACCCGGTGCTGGGGTTGCACTTGGCGATCACCGCGAAATGGCCGCCGGGCATGGTGGGCTTGCCATGCGCGACCCCAACCTGAAAATTCGCCACCAGAATATCGTTGTCTCCGCCCAGTCGATTGGATTCGTCAATCGCCTCAAGCAGCAGCGGCACCGAGGTCGTGGCCTCGTCCATGAAGTAGGCCTGGACCTGCACAAGGTCGCGCAGACCCTGCGAATGGATATAGGTGCACGCCACGTCGAACAGTTCACCCAGCGAGATGCCGTCATTGACGACAAAGCTGGTGGGCAGTTCGCAGACGCGGAAGATGTCGTTCACCTCGCAGCTGAAGCCCAGTGCCGACATGCTCAGCGCGGCCGCGGTCACGCTGCAGCAGTTGATCGGCTGCTGGAAATTCTGAAGATGCACGCTGACCAGATCGCCGAACAGCGTGGCGTAGCATTCGCGTCGAATTTCCGCGGGAATATCCAGCCACTCGTTACTGGCCAGAAAGGCCAGCCGAGTGCCGGGCAAGGCCACGGCCTGCAGGCTGACCGGTATGTCGCGGATCTCCAGATGCTCTTCGTAGAAATAGTCCCCGGTATCGGCGGTCGCCAGATCAACGTCGTTCTGGCGCAGCTTCACGATGCCGTCCAGAACCACATACATCCCGCGCGGAGGCAGAACCGTGTCCTCAAGAACTTCGAACAGATCGAAATGCTGCCTGAGCCGCTCGGCGCTCTGCCGCACCTTTTCGCCGGGCAGGACGGCGAATATCTTCTCCCAATCGGCAGATGTGGCTTCAATCGGTTTTGAATTGGAAATCGTCTGTGTGGACACGGCCAGTTCCTCCCCCAAAAAGTCAGTGGCGCAATGGTTTCGTATTTCGTGGTCACTTTCCTGAAATCAGCATTTGTACTTTGTAGTCTCCCCCGCCGGACAAACGGCAGACCGCCCGACGCGTGGCGCCATTCAATGCTGGCTCCACCCCTCAATTTGCGCAGGCAATACGAGCGATACCTGCATTCTTAGTACAGATTGGCAGAAAAATCACTGGGATTGTGGGGTTTACCCAGCTTCGCAATCTGATGCACCGCTGGGGCAGAGCGGCCTTGATTGATCGGGTGATAGACGCCAACGTGCAAGCAACCCGCCAGACCCGCGGCCGGTTCAAAGCAACGGAGCCCCCAATGTCAAAACATGGATATGAATCCGGCCGCCTGAATCTGCCGTTCGTCGGCATCGCCACATTCGGCAAGAAGCCATATGTGCAGGACTGGGACCAGATCGATGCCGATGTCGCCATCCTGGGCGCCCCGTTCGACTTCGGCTGCCAATACCGGTCCGGAGCCCGGTTCGGCCCGCGTGCGGTGCGCGAGGCATCCACTCTGTTCAGCTTTGGTCATGCAGGTGCTTATGATCACGAGGACGATGCCACCTATTTGGGCGAAGAGGTGCGCATCGTCGATCTGGGGGATGCCGACATCATCCACACCAAAACCGAAGCCAGCCACGCGAATATCGAATACGGGGTGCGCAAGATCCTTCAGGCCGGCGCTCTGCCCGTGACGATCGGTGGTGACCATTCCATCAACATTCCCTGCATCAACGCCTTTGATCAGGACTGCGCCCGAAACGGTCCCATTCACGTGGTCCAGATCGACGCACATCTGGATTTCGTGGACGAGCGTCATGGCGTTACGGCGGGCCATGGAAACCCGATGCGGCGGGCGATCGAGAAGGACTATGTCTCGGGTATGACCCAGCTGGGCATCCGAAACGTCTCATCGACGGCGAAAGAAGGTTACGAGGATGCACGCGCGCGCGGCTCCGACATCTTGTCGGTACGGCAGGTCCGCAAGCTGGGGACCGAAGGAGTGTTGGACCGCATCCCCTCGGGCGTCCGATACTACGTGACCATCGACATTGACGCGTTTTGCCCATCCATTGCACCGGGCACCGGAACACCAAGCCACGGCGGTTTTTTGTACTACGACGTTCTGGAAATCCTGCAGGGCCTTGCCCGGAAAGGGCAGGTCGCTGGCATCGACCTTGTCGAAGTTGCCCCGGCCTATGACCCGACCGAAAGCACGCAGATCCTTGCCGCGCAGCTGTTGCTGAACTTCATCGGCTTCATCTTTCACCACAAGGAATGAAAGAAACCCCGGTCACATAAACTCGGAGAGATCAACCAACGGGGTCTCTCGTGTAACCGCGACGGCGTGACTACCACCCGGTGACTGAACCCGCACGTCCACACGTTCAGCCTGCGAAAACCGGTCGAAGTAATCAAATCTCATTTCACCAAGCGCCTGAAGGTTGCTGCACCTGATCGTGTATTCGGCCTGAAATTCGGGCCGGTGATCGTCAGGCCCCAAGGCCGAACCGGCTTCGCCGCCGACCAGCGCCACGTTCGCCGTGGCCGTGGCACAACCCGCCTCGGCCGTGACCGCGAACAGGGTCATGGGCTGTGACAGGTCCGAAATGGCGACCGCGACCTTCGCCTTTTCCTCTGCGCTCGAAGCGGGAAGTTCAAAGCCAACGATTTCTGACGCAGGAACAGACAGGGACAGCGTGTACCCCGAATCCAAAAAGGCGATCTTCAGTGCTGCGGGTTTTGGCGCCACTTCCTGCTGCGCGTCCAACGCAAGGGGAAACACGCAAAGGGCAAACGCCAAGGATCTCATCACGCAACCACCACCAACTCAAGAATCACACCATCATTGTATCTTCGCGCCATCCGCAGGCAACGGCGCGCAACGCCGTCTGACCCCGCCGGAAATGGCTAGACAGATCCAGAGAACCCATCCAGCCAAACCGTATTTGGCCAAAACAGCGGCGTGTTTCAAAATTAATTCCCGACTTAAAGACTCGGGTTGACATAACTTACAATTTCACTCAGTAAATATTCATCTCTGCACCCGCACTGGGTGCTCTTGCCCATTCATTTCGACAGGAAGGCCTGAACTTGATGACCCGCGTATTTTCGACGACCAGCCTGGCAGCCTTGCTGATGGCAACGGCTGCAGCCGCCGGCGACGCCCCCGCCAAGGTCGACATTCTGGACACCTATGCTGACATTGCCGAAGCAAAATATGACGACAGCCTGCGTGCTGCCCGCAACTTGCAGGCCGCCGTTGCCGCGCTGGTTGACCAGCCTTCTGCTGAAAACCTGACCGCCGCACGCCAGGCCTGGGTTGCCGCGCGCGTTCCGTATCAACAGACCGAGGTCTATCGCTTCGGCAATCCCATCGTCGACGAATGGGAAGGCAAGGTGAACGCGTGGCCTCTGGACGAGGGTCTGATCGACTATGTGGATGCGGCCTATGGCGGCGCGACGGACGAAAACGAGCTTGCGGTTCTGAACGTGATTGCCTCGCCTAGCTTTGAGCTGTCTGGCCAGCCGGTCGACGCCACCGAGATCACGCCCGAGCTGCTGTCTGAGACCCTGCACGAGGCCGACGGGATCGAGGCCAATGTGGCAACGGGTTATCACGCCATCGAGTTCCTGCTGTGGGGCCAGGATCTGAACGGTCACGGCGAGGGCACCGGCAACCGTCCGTGGACCGACTATGCGCAGGACGAGTCCTGCACCGGCGGCAACTGCGATCGCCGGGCCCAGTATCTGGTGGCGGCGACCGACCTGCTGGTCTCGGATCTGGAGTGGATGGCCGCGCAATGGCAGGACGACGGTGCCGCGCGGGCGGCCCTGACCGACGACGCCGACTCGGGCATCAGTGCAATTCTGACGGGCATCGGATCCCTGTCCTATGGCGAACAGGCCGGTGAGCGCATGCGCCTTGGACTGATGCTGAACGACCCGGAAGAAGAGCATGACTGTTTCTCGGACAACACGCACAACAGCCACTACTATGACGGGTTGGGGATTCAGAACGTCTATCTGGGTCGGTATGTCCGGATTGACGGCACTCCGGTTTCGGGTCCGTCCCTGTCGGATTTGGTTGCGGCCTCGGACCCGGCTTTGGACACCGAGATGAAGACAAAGCTGGCCAACACAATGTACGCGCTAGGCCAGATCAAAACCGCAGCCGAGGCCGGATTAGCCTACGATCAGATGCTCGAGCGCGGGAACGTCGGTGGCGAAACGCTGATCATGGGCGGTGTCGAAGGTCTGATCGATCAGACCAAGACGATCGAACGTATCGTGTCCGTGCTGGGCTTGGGCAATGTCGCATTCGAAGGGTCCGACAGCCTCGACAACCCCGACGCCGTTTTCCACTGATGAACCAAAGCAGCCGGGCGCAGCGACCGCTTGCGCCCGACCCTGCGACAAGCTGTGTCTGGACCCGAAGCAAATACCCTACTATTTGACTAGGAATTACGAAAGGCCGAGTCGCCATGATCGTCTGCCACTGCACCAACATCACGGATCACGACATCCGCGCGGCAATCGACTGGATGCGCGCGGCAGATCCTCAAACCATCATCACGCCGGGCAAGATTTACCATGCTTTGGGAAAATCGGCGGATTGTGGCGGGTGTATGCCGCTGTTTCTGGACACGATGCGCGCAACCGATAACCTCGAAGTACCCATGCAACTCCGCGCCCTGCGCGTGGATGATACACAGGAGAGTGCAGATGAAGGGCGACCCCAAAGTCATCGAATACTTAAACAAATCCCTGCGGCATGAATTGACCGCAGTCAGCCAGTACTGGCTGCATTACCGCCTGCAGGAGGACTGGGGCCTGGGCCACATGGCCAAGAAAAGCCGCGAAGAAAGCATCGAAGAGATGCAGCACGCGGACAAGCTGATCGAGCGGATCATCTTCCTCGGCGGCCACCCCAACCTGCAAAAGCTCGACCCGCTGCGCATCGGCCAGACGCCCAAGGAAACCCTGGAATGCGACCTGGCGGCCGAGATCGACGCCCGGGCCCTGTACAAGGAAGCGCGCGAATACTGCCAACAGGCCGGCGACTTCGTGTCGATGGCGCTGTTCGAACAACTGATGGCCGATGAAGAAGGCCATATCGATTTCCTCGAAACCCAGCTCGATCTGTACGAAAGACTCGGCGAAGCAAATTATGCGCAACTCAATGCATCGAAAATGGACGAGGCCGAATAAGACGGGCCTCTTCGTGGTGGCCGTTTTTGCGGCCACCCCCTCCCTGTCTCAGGATCTGCGGGACAGTCATTTGAACCCCCTCCCCCGAACCGACGCTGAACGGGCACGGATCGCCACAGTCACCGCAGCGCCGTCGGATTTCACGCAGCCCCAGCGCTATGAGGACCTGCCGGCAGGCGCCGCGACGGTGCGCGCCCGGACCGATGCGGATGCGTTCTCGCAACCCTCGGCCAACCTGAGCTTTGAGCAGGAGCTGGATTTCAAGGTCGGCAACGGGCTGTTCAAGAAGGTCTGGGTGTCGTCTCCGTCCTCGACTCTGGCCTCGGATGGGCTAGGGCCGCTGTTCAACGCCCGGTCGTGCCAACGCTGTCACATCAAGGACGGGCGTGGCCACACCCCGGCCGGACCCGAAGACAACGCCATTTCGATGTTCCTGCGCGTTTCCATCCCCGGAACGCCCGCGGACGCGCCGGAAGAGATCGCGGGGTATCTCGCCACCCTGCCCGAACCCACCTATGGCGGCCAGATGCAGGATTTCGCCCTGCCCGGCCACCAGGCCGAATACCGGCTGGACATCACCTACGAGGAAATCCCGGTGGAACTGTCCGACGGCGAAGCCGTGTCGCTGCGCAAGCCCACCTACAGAGCGGCCGATCTGGGCTATGGGCCGTTGCACCCGGACGCGATGCTCAGCCCACGCGTGGCGCCGCAGATGATCGGTCTGGGCCTGCTCGAGGCGATCCCGGCCGAGGACATCCTGGCCAAGGCCGACCCCGACGACGCCGATGGGGACGGGATCTCGGGGCGGCCCAACATCGTGTGGTCGACGGAATTCGGCGAACCCATGCTGGGCCGGTTCGGGCTGAAGGCGGGCATGCCGACGATCATGGAGCAGTCGGCCGCGGCCTTCGCCGGCGATATCGGCATTTCCAGCCCGCTCTACCCCGCGCCATTTGGCGACTGCACCCCGGCCCAGGCCGATTGCCAGACCGCCCCGCATGGTGACGGCGACGAACGCGGCTTCGAGATCGACCAGCAGGGCATGGATCTGGTGGCCTTCTACAGCCGCAACCTGGGCGTTCCCGCCCGCCGCGATGTGGATGACCCGCAAGTTCTGCGCGGGAAAGAGGTTTTCCACACCATTGGCTGCGCGTCCTGTCACACGCCTGCTTTCGTCACCCACCGTCTGCCCGACCGGCCCGAGCACAGTTTCCAGCTGATCTGGCCCTACACGGACCTGCTGCTGCACGACATGGGCGAGGGACTGGCCGACAACCGCCCCGAGGCCCGCGCCACGGGCCGCGAATGGCGTACCGCGCCACTGTGGGGCATCGGCCTGACCGAACGGGTCTCGGGGCATACCCAGTTCCTGCATGATGGCCGGGCGCGCTCGCTTCTCGAAGCGGTCCTGTGGCACGGCGGCGAGGCCCAGGCCGCGCGCGATGCAGTCGTTTCCATGCCAAAACCGGATCGGGACGCCCTGATCGAATTTCTTGAAAGCCTTTGACCGATGCGCCTGATTGCCGTGATCCTTTCCGCATTGATGCCGCTCTGCGCGGTGGCACAAAGCCGCGATGCGATCCTGACCGACGTGACCCAAGCCCATATCCTGCCGCGTTTCGATCACCTTGTCGAAGCGACGGCTGCGCTGGATGCTACCGCACGAGCCGACTGCGCGCCGGGGTCCGCCGATCTGCGCGCGGCCTATCACGCCGCCTTCGACGCCTGGATATCCGCCAGCCACCTGCGGTTCGGCCCGACCGAGGTCGGAGACCGTGCCTTTGCCCTGGCCTTTTGGCCCGACAGCAAAGGGTTCACGCCCAAGGCGCTGTCGGCGATGATCGCGGCCGAAGACCCGGCCATTGCCGACCCCGATGCCTTTGCAGAAACCTCGATCGCCGGGCGCGGTTTCCTCGCGCTCGAGAGGATGCTGTACGACCCCGCCTTTGCCGATCAGGGCGATGCGGCCTATCGCTGCGGGTTGATCCGCGCCATCGCCGCCGACATCCATCGCACCGCCCGGGCCATCGACCGGGACTGGTACGGCCATGCCCGCATCATGACCCAACCCGGGCCGGACAGCCCCTATCGGTCCTCCGACGAAGCCCTGCAGGAGCTCTACAAGGCCCTGACCACCGGGCTCGAGTTTACGGCCGATACGCGCCTGGGCCGCCCGATGGGCAGTTTCGACCGCCCCCGCCCCAACCGGGCCGAGGCCCGCCGGTCGCTGCGGTCGCTGCGGCATGTGGAATTGTCGCTGACAGCGCTGCGCGACCTGGCGGCGCGGCTGGCGGCCGATCACCCACAGATTGCCGCCGCGCTGGACGACGCCTTTGCCCGCAGCATCGCCCGGGCGCAGGCGCTGGACGATCCCGCACTGGCCGGCGTGGCCGAGCCCCAGGGGCGGCTGCGGATCGAGGCGCTGCAGCAGTCGATCAACGACATCCGCAGCTTGGCCGCCGCGCAGTTGGGTCCGACCCTGGGCATAAGCGCCGGGTTCAATTCATTGGACGGAGACTGACCGATGACCAACCGCCGAGGGTTCCTGGCCGGTTTGGCAGCGGCCACTCTTGCCCCCCTGCCGGGCTGGGCTGAGGTCGGTTCGCCCGATTTCCTGTCGGCTGCGCTGTTCGACGATGGGTCGTACCGCCTGGTCGGGCTGACCGGTTCAGGAGAGTTTCGGTTCTCGGTCCCCCTGCCCGGCCGCGGGCATGCCGCCGCCGCCCATCCTCATCTGGCGCGGGCCGTTGCATTCGCGCGCCGTCCGGGGCGGTTTGCGCTGGTGATCGATTGCGCGACCGGGGACCAGCTGGCCCGGCTCGACGCGCCGGACGGGCGTCATTTTTATGGCCACGGCGCGTTTTCGCCCGACGGCCGCCGGTTGTTCACCACCGAAAACGACTATGAGGCCGGCACCGGGGTCATCGGCGTCTGGGACGCGGCCAACAGCTATGCCCGGCTGGGCGAGTTTTCTTCGGCGGGGGTCGGCCCCCATGACGTGGTGTTGATGCCCGACGGCAAATCGCTGGCCATCGCCAACGGCGGCATCGAAACCCATCCGGACACAGGACGCACCAAGCTGAACCTGCCGACCATGCGCCCGAACCTGACCTATGTCAGCCTCGACGGATCGGTTCTGGAACAGGTCGAGCTGCCCGCGGCGCTGCACAAAAACTCGATCCGGCACCTGGCCGTTCGCTTGGATGGCCTGCTGGCCTTTGCGATGCAGTGGCAGGGCAACCTGTCCCACAAGCCGGCCCTGCTGGGGCTGCATCGGCGGGGTGGCCGTTACCACCTTCTGTCCGCGACGGATGACATTCAGGCGACGCTGGCCGGCTATGCAGGCAGTGTCGCCTTTTCCGCCGAGGGGCGGCAGATCGCCATCACCTGCCCACGCGGCAACGCGCTGCACGTCTTTGATGCCGAGGCAGCTCGTTTTGACCGCGCCTATTCGCTCAGCGACGTGTGCGGGTTGGGCCCCGGGCCATCCGGCTTTGTCTTTACCACGGGGCATGGCGATGTGGGGCATCTGACCAGGCCAAACCCGGCGATATCGCCCCATCCGGGGATCCGATGGGACAACCATCTGATACCCATTCGCCCTGCGTTCTGAATTGGGCTAACCTCCGATACAGAATACACTTGGAAGAATCGAACGGCTGCCGTATTGGCGGGCGAAATTTTCACGCCTGCAACGCAAGGACTGACTGGATTGAAACAGACACCCGTCGCACCGCATTCCATCTACGGGGTTGAAAAATGGGGCAAGGGTCTCATCGAGGTGACGGAGGACGGCGAGATCGGTCTGCGCAATCCCATGGCACCCGATGCGGCGGCAATCAGCCTGCCCGGCATTCTGCACGACCTTGATCAGCGCGGAATCAAGGCGCCGATGATCCTGCGCATCAGCTCGTATCTGGAACGCGAGATCGCGCATATCAACGAAAGCTTCCGCGATGCGATTTCGCGCACCGGCTACAAGGGGTCCTATCGCGGCGTTTTCCCGATCAAGGTGAACCAGCAGGCGCAGGTCGTCGACCGGATCGTCGAATTCGGCAAGCAATACAATTACGGGCTCGAGGCCGGTTCAAAACCCGAACTGGTGATCGCTCTGGCGCACCGTCTTGCCCCCGAGGCGCTGATCGTGTGCAACGGCGTCAAGGACGCGGAATTCATCGAACTGGCCATCCTCAGCCGCAAGATCGGGTTCAACACGGTCATCGTTCTGGAAAGCCCGAAAGAGGCCGACACGGTCATCGAGGTCTACGAACGGCTGGGCATCGAACCACTGCTGGGCGTGCGGGTGAAACTGACCAACCAGATCAGCGGCAAATGGCAGGAAAGCTCGGGGGATCGGTCGACCTTCGGCATGAACACCGATCAGCTGGTCGCGGTCGTCGACAAGCTGCGCGATGCCGGCCTGCTGCATTGCCTGAAGCTGCAGCATTCGCATCTGGGCAGCCAGGTGCCCGACGTGAACGACGTGCGCCGCGCCGTGGGCGAGGCCTGCCGTTATTACACCGAACTGACCCGCGAGGGCGTGCCGCTGACGCACCTGGATCTGGGCGGCGGCATGGGCGTCGATTACACGGGCGAGAAGAAGGCGACCGAGAACTCGATCAACTACACGGTCGAGGAATACTGCGCCAATGTGGTGGAAACCGTGGCCTATGCCATGGACGAGGCCGAAGTGGACCACCCCACGCTGGTGACCGAGAGTGGCCGCGCGGTGGTGGCGACCTCGTCGATGCTGGTGTTCAACGTGCTGGAAAGCACGCTCTATGATGCGCCAAATGGCCCCGAGGTGGAACCCAACGACCACCACATGGTGTCCGATCTGGCGGCGGTGAACGGGTACCTCAGCCACGACCGGCTGCAGGAATGCTGGAACGACGCCACCTTCTACCGCAACGAGTTGCGCGCCCTGTTCCGCCGCGGTTACGTGGACCTGCGTCAGATGGCCCGGGCCGAGCGCATCTACCTGTCGCTGATGGCGCGGATCAAGGCGCTGGCGGCCTCGGACGAGGTCGAAACCGATGTGGACGACCAGTTGGAAAAGCTGGCCGACATCTACCACTGCAACTTCTCGCTGTTCCAGTCGCTGCCCGACGTGTGGGCGATCGACCAGCTGCACCCGATCGTGCCGCTGCAGATGCTGGACCAGGCCCCCGACCGCCGCGCGGTACTGTCCGACATCACCTGCGACAGCGACGGCAAGATCGACCGGTTCATTCTGGCCGACGGTGTCTCGCCCAGCCTGCCGGTGCATTCCCTGCCCGAAGATCGCGACTATTACATGGGCGTGTTCTTCGTCGGCGCCTATCAGGAAACCCTAGGCGACCTGCACAACCTGTTCGGCGACACCAACGTGGTCACCATCGACCTGCGCGCCGATGGCGGGTTCGACCTGCTGCATGAACAGGAGGGTGACACGATCAGCGAAGTCCTGTCCTATGTCGAGTTCGACCCAAGCGACTGCATCGCTGCCTTCCGCAAGATGGTCGACGAGGCGATCTCGACAGGCACGCTCAAGGCGAATGAACGCAAAACTCTGATGACTGCCTATCGCGACAGCATCAACGGCTATACCTACTACGAATAACCCCGGCGAAAGGAGAATTTCCCATGGGCAAGACACTGGTTGTTGGCGCGGGTGGCGTCAGCCACGCCGCCGTGCACAAGATGGCGATGAATTCCGACATCTTCACCGAGATCACGCTGGCCAGCCGCACCAAGGCGAAATGCGATGCCATCGCCAAATCGGTCAAGGAACGCACCGGCGTCGACATCAAAACTGCCGAGCTTGACGCCTACAAGGTCGCCGACACCGTCAAGCTGATCAAGGACACCGGGGCCGAGCTTCTGGTGAACCTGGCCTTGCCCTATCAGGACCTTGTGCTGATGGATGCCTGCCTCGAGGCCGGGTGCCACTATCTCGACACCGCCAACTATGAGCCCGAGGACGAGGCCAAGTTCGAATACCACTGGCAGTGGGCCTATCAGGACAAGTTCAAGCAGGCCGGCCTGACCGCGATCCTCGGCTCGGGCTTCGATCCCGGCGTGACCAGCGTCTTTGCCAAGTGGCTCAAGAAACACAAGCTGGACTCGATCCGCCAGATCGACGTTCTGGACGCCAATGGCGGCCAGAACGATCAGGAATTCGCCACCAACTTCAACCCCGAGATCAACCTGCGCGAAGTACTGGCCGACGCCCGCCACTGGGAAGGCGGCGAGTGGAAAGTGACGCCGGCCATGACCCACAAGGTCGAGTTCGACTTCCCCGGCATCGGGCCGAAGAACATGTACCTCATGTATCACGAGGAACTGGAGTCACTCTCGACCCACTTCCCCGAGATCGAGCGCGCCCGTTTCTGGATGACCTTCGGCGATGCCTACATCACCCATGCCAAGGTGCTGCAGAATGTCGGCATGACCCGGATCGACCCGGTGGTGCACAACGGGGTCGAGATCATTCCGATCCAGTTCCTGAAGACCCTGCTGCCCGATCCCGGCGATCTGGGCGCCGAAACCAAGGGCAAGGCCTGCATCGGCGACATCGCCACCGGCCAGGCCAAGGACGGCTCGGGCGAAAAGACCTACTACATCTACAACATCTGCGACCACGAGGAATGCTACCGCGAGGTCGGCAGCCAGGCCGTCAGCTACACCACCGGCGTCCCCGCCATGATCGGCGCGGCGCAAGTGCTGAAGGGCAACTGGCGCGAGCCGGGCGTTTGGAACATGGAGCAGCTCGACCCGGATGATTTCATGGACATGCTGAACAAGCATGGCCTGCCTTGGCAGGTCCACGAACTCGACGGCCCGGTCGAGTTCTGAACCCTCGGGGCGGTCCGCGCGACCGCCCTGCTTCATCTGGCCCAAAATATCCCGGGGGGTCGCCATTGGTCCGAGCGACAATGGCGACAAGTCGCACCCCCGGCTTATCCACCAATCGGAGACGCCGGACATGACCCAACTGATGCAGACACAGGCCGGAGACGCCGGTGCCTTCCGCACCTTCGACCTCAATCGCGTTCCTACGCCTTGCTTCGTCGTCGACGAAAAGGCAGTGGAGCGAAACCTTGCGGTTCTGGCCGATATCGGCGAGCGGTCCGGCGCACATATTCTGTCCGCGCTCAAGGCCTTCTCCATGTTCGCTCTGGCCCCGCTGGTGCGCCAGTATATCGGCGGCACCTGCGCCAGCGGCATCTACGAGGCCCGGCTGGGCCGCGAGGAATATGGCGGCGAGGTCGCGACCTTCTGCGCGGGCTACAAGGAAACCGACATCGACGAAATCCTTGCGCTCTCAGATCACATCATCTTCAACAGCCCCGCGCAGAAAGACCGTTTTCGTGCCAAGGCACAAGCTGAGGGGCGGCAAGTCGGGCTACGGATCAACCCCGAGCATTCCGAAGGCGAGGTCGCGAAATACGACCCCTGCGCCCCGTGCTCGCGCCTCGGCACCCCGGTCAGCCAACTAGACGCCAAGGCGCTGGAGGGCGTGGATGGCCTGCACATGCACACGCTCTGCGAACAGGGGTTCGAGCCGCTGGCGCGCACCTGGGCGGCGGTTGAACCGCACCTCGCCCCCTTCCTGAACGGCCTGAAATGGCTGAATTTCGGCGGCGGCCACCACATCACCCGCAGCGACTATGACCGCGACGGGCTGGTGGACTTCATAAAGCACATCCGCGCCAAATACGGCGTCGAGGTCTATCTGGAACCCGGCGAGGCGGTGGCGCTGGATGCGGGCATCCTGGTGGGCGAAATCCTCGACCTGCCGCACAACGGCATGGATCTGGCAATCACCGACATCTCGGCCACCTGCCACATGCCCGACGTGATCGAGGCCCCCTATCGCCCGGCCCTGATGGACGAGGCCGAAACCGGCCACACCTATCGCCTGGGCGGCCCCTCGTGCCTGGCGGGGGATGTAATCGGCGACTACACCTGGGCCGAGCCGCTGCGGATCGGGCAGCGTTTTGCCTTCCTCGATCAGGCGCATTACTCGATGGTCAAGACCAACACGTTCAACGGCGTGCCCCTGCCCACCATCGCATTGTGGAACAGCGAAACCGATGAACTGAAAATCATCAGGGAATTCGGCTACGACGACTTCAAAGAGAGGCTTTCATGAGCATTTTTCTCGACAGCGAACTGACCGAGGCCGAACGCAGCGAAGATGCCCGGTTCCGTGTAATCCCGGTACCGCTGGAGCGCACGGTCTCCTACGGTTCGGGCACGGCAGGCGGTCCCGCCGCGATCATCGCAGCCAGCAATGAACTCGAACGCATCACTGGCCATTCCGAACCCTGTGTTGATGGCATCTTCACCGAACCTTCGCTGGATTGCACCGGCCCGCTGCCGGACGTCATGGAGCGTCTGGCCCAGCGCACCGAGGCTGCGATCCACGCCGGCAAGGTGCCGGTCACGCTGGGCGGTGAACACTCGCTGAGCTATGGCGCGGTGATGGGCGTGGCCCGCGCATTGGGTCAGCCCCTCGGCATCGTGCAAATCGACGCCCATGCCGACCTGCGCAACGCCTATCAGGGCGAGAAACACAGCCACGCCTCGGTCATGCATCTGCTGGCCGAGGAAGGCGTCCGTCTGGCGCAATTCGGCGTACGCGCCTTCTCGACCGAAGAAGCCAAAAGCCGTCTGAGGAACCGTGTCTTCCATGTGGATGCCGAAGAGCTGGTCACCGGCAACATTCATGCCGTCGACCTGCCCGAGGACTTTCCCGAACTGGTCTATGTCAGCTTTGACGTCGACGGGCTGGACCCGTCATTGATGCCCGCAACCGGCACGCCGGTTCCGGGCGGGCTGGGATACTATCAGGCGCTGCATCTGGTCGAACACGCCTTGAGAGGCCGCCGCTGCGTGGGCTTCGACGTGGTCGAACTGGCCCCGGACGGCAACGCGGCGTGGGATTTCACCACGGCACAGATCGTTTATCGCCTGATGGCGTCCTGCTAGTCCTCGGCGGTTTCGTCGAGTTCCATGTGCCCCTCGCCCTTGTTCAACACGCGGCGCAGCATGGGCTCGAAGAACTCCAGTGGCCTGGTCGGATAGTCCGGGTCGAACGCCTTCTGATCGTATTCGTGGCAGAAATAGCGGCAGTCCTCCCAGTAAGGGCTGTCGCGATACTTGTCGCGCGCATTGCGGTCTCCGCCCAGATGGTGATTGTAGTAATAGCCCTGGAACACACAGTGATGTTTCAAAATCCAATGGGTGCGTTCGCTGACATAGGGCTTCATCATCGCCGCTGACAGCTCGCCGTGGTTGTAGGGTGACAGGATGTCCCCGGTGTCATGGATCAGAGCAGCCACGACCAGTTCCTCATCCGCGCCATCCTCGTAGGCCCGCGTCGCGGCCTGCAGGCTGTGCTGATACCGGTTGACCGGATAGGGTGTCCATTCCTCGTCCAAGGACCGGATCGCGTCCAGAATCCGGTCGGGCAAAGCCGCGTTGTACGCCTCTTCATATTCCATGACGGCGTCCCAATCGGCCTTGGTGGCCTCTTCGAAACTGGTCCAGGTGGGTTTGTGGCTTTTGTCCAGCATGGCGGGTCCTTTGTCTGCGGGTCACAGCCAGACTAGTCGCGACCAACCAATAGAAAAAATGAATTGATTTTATCACAGCGATCAAAAAATAGTGCCACATGCAGATGCGTGAGCTCGAAACGTTTTTGTGCGTGGCGGAAACCGGTGGTTTTCATGCTGCGGCACGGCGGATGAATGTGACACAGACGGCTGTCAGTGCACGGATTCGCCAGCTTGAGGCCGCCACGGGCAAAACGCTGTTTTCACGTGGTGCCGGCGGTACCAGCCTCACCGACTTCGGGGCACAGTTCAAACCCTATGCCGAACAGATGCTGTCGCTTTGGTCCTTCGCCTCGCAGGACCTGCCGGCCCAAAGTCAGGGTCGTGTGGCCCTTCGCTTGGGCGCTCAGCTCAGCATCTGGGACCCGCTTCTGGTCGATCTGGCCGTCCGGTTCGAGCAGAGGTTTGGCAAACTTCTGTTGACGCTCAACTATGACCACACGCTGAACATGGCCGAGGCCGTTGCTTCGCACGTTCTGGACGTGGCTTTGACACATGAGAGGCCATCGCGGTCCGGGATTTCGTGCCAGGAATTGCCGCCCGAGCACTTGATCCTTGTCGAGACGCCCCATCTGGCTGAGTCCGGTACCGATCCTGTTTTCATCAATCTCGAACTTGGTGAAGGCTATCAGGAGCATGTACGCGGTCTTGCCCGGCTGTCTGCTGGGCAAACCGTGTTTCTGGGCAATTGCATGATGGCACTGCGCTATATCCTGCAACGCGGCGGGCGCGGTTTTTTCCCGCACAGCGTTGTAGCCCCGCACCTTGAGAATGGCGCGCTGCGCATGGTCGAGGAAGCCGCACCGCTAATTCTACCGGTCCACTTGGTCTCGCGCGCAGAGGACGACCACCAAAAACTGTTGGGTGAATTACACCAGTGCCTGTCAGAGCTGCGGGACTGACCTCAGGCCGGGGATGGCGCGGGTGCGGCAGTTCTCACCCGCCGGCGGATGATCGGTCTTCCGGCGAAAGCCAGGAATACGGCCGATATTGCGAACCCGACAACGGCTGGACCATAGAGCAGCGGCCATAGCTTCGCATCCTTGATCACCACCGGAGATACGAACCCACGCACGCCTTCCAACAAGACAAGAATCGTGAATGCCGCGAATATCTGAGGCCAAAGGCCGAACCGGGAAAAACTGCCCAGCATCAGAGTCGAATACCCCACCAGCGCCACGGTGATGCAGATCGCGATCCAGGAAAACCGCTGGTGCAGCTCTTCCACCAATTCCCCCAACGGGTAGCCATCCGCCGCAGCGACGGCGTCAAGATCGCCCAACAACTCGATCGTCGGAATCGCCTCAAGACTGCGGCGTCCATTGTCGGTGTTTCGGGACAGCTCCGAAATGTCGTATGATGCATCGTCGAAAAGGGTCGACGACAGCGTCTTGCCTTCCTTGTTCAGCCGCAGTGCAACCCCATCCACCATCACCAGATGAACGCCGGATCCGTTGTTCACCAGATAGGCGGACGTGCTGGAGTATGTGGCGGGGTTTTCCTGATCGCGACGGTCGGACACGAACACCTCGTGCAATGTGCCATCCAGATCAATCCGACCGATATAGACGGTCACGCCCCGAGCCGGGTGCATGAACTCCCCCTCGTTGAGCAACTGCGCGGTGATGTCACCTGCCACCTCGGCCTGGCGCAATTCCAGCTGTTCTACGGATGCGGGCCGCAGAATGACGCTGACGATCGCCATCATCAGCCCCGCCACCAGACCAAACAGCAACACCGCCCGGCCCAGCCGCCATGGGCTGGACCCGGTGGCCAGCATCACGGTCAGTTCGCTTTCCCGGCTCAGCCGGTTGGTGGCATAGACTGCGGCGGCAAAGACCGCCATCGGCATGACCGTTCGGACAAGTGTTGGCAGGGTCAGCGCCGTGAACTCCAGAAAAACCATAGCCGACTGGCCGCCACTGATGACGTGTTCGAACAGGCTGACCGAGCGGGTGATCCAGAACACGCCCACCAGAACAAGCGTGAAAAAGCCGAAAAGAACCAATAGCTGCCGCAGGAAATACCCATCAAAGCGCGACATGTGACCTCTTTCGGCTGTTTTATCCTGGCGGGACATTAGGCCATTCGCCAGTCAAGGGGAACCGCGATTGCGCCCCAACTCACCGGCCGGCACAAGGATTTTGGTGTGCCACAGCCACCGCAGGACCTGTGCCGCCGAGGTGGGTCCGATGCGGCTCGACCATCGCTGCAGTATATCGGGCAAAGAGAGTGGGTCGCGCAGATCGGATATCAACGGCGCCAGTTCGGCCCCTGCCAGCGAGTGGACCGGGCGCGGCAAATTGGGGTGGGTCAGAATCTCAGACTGCAGAACATATGCGTCGCCTTGCACACCGCCCTGTACCAGCTTCGCCTCCGGCGACCGGCGAAGCACCTCGCCGGTGGACAGCTCGGCATTCTGCAGGTCCGCAGGCGGGCGGCGAAGCCAGTCCAGCGGCTGTGCGCGCTGGCTCCAGAACGGCCCAGAGGTGACCTCGTGGTGACGTGCATAGAATGCCGCCGCCAATTCGGCGTGAGTTTCGACGCGTTCGCGCTGTCGTTCCGAATAGAATCCCAGCGCAATGTTGGTGTCGCCGGGCCGGGTCAGAATCGTGTTTGCAACCACTGCGGCCTGCATGGCCTGCGCCATAGCCAGATGCACCCCTTGCGATGACAGCGCATCGACCGAGAAACTCGCTTCGCCCACACGCAGCAAATCATTGGCGGGCGGGGTCAATTCACATTGGCTGCTGGCATCGCACCGGCGCACCGGGCCCATCCGCGCCTGCTCCAGACAACCGGCCAATAGAGTCGATCGTGCCAGAAGGTTCAGATACAGATCACGCCGGGCTGCCGGCAACAAACCAGTGCAATCCGACGGGTCGACAAAAACGCAAGCGTTGACCGTACCGTCCGGCTGTGCTGCGCCCCAATACCAATGGGCATCACCAGCCTCCACGCGGGCCTGCGTGCCAAAACCCGGTGGGGCTTGCCAATAGGCATAGAGCGCCGTCAATGGCGCTGAGGCCGGGCGGAACCTCCGACCCAGTCCCGCATGCTTGCCTGCCGCATCCACCAAAAGGTCGGGGCGCAGCCGGCCTTTTCCCTGCGCAGTCAGGATCGGAACCTCCCAACCGGCGCCAGTGCGCCGTGGTCGATAGGCGCGTGCGGGTTGCAACACACGAACACCCGACTGGCGTGCAGCGTCCAGCAGGATGGCATCGAACCGGCTGCGATCCACCAGAAGGCCCGGATCGTCAACTGGCTCACCCCGCCTTTCAAACGCCCCGCCCCACATAAGGACGGAACCCGACGATTGCAGGAATCCCGCAGCTTTCATAGCATCGCCCACACCCAGAAACCGCAGAATGGGCCAGATGGAGGCAGGCAGTGACTCTCCGATGTGTTGGCGTGGGAAGATGGCGCGTTCCAGCAGACAGACTCGTCGCCCCAGCTGTGCCAGCCGCATCGCCGTCACGGCTCCGGCCGGACCACCGCCGATCACGCATATCTCGGCTTCAATCTCGGCCGCCATCCGCTGCGCCCTCAGGCCGAACGGCGGGCAGCGTCGCCGAAGAAATCCGGGCGGGCAGCCGACAGCCGGACATAGGCCTGCAGGCAATAATCCAGCCAACCGCGGATATAATCACACGCCGGGCGGCCACGATGAATGACCTCGTGATGGCAACCGCCACCGCACATGTACCGTGCCCAACAGATGTTGCACGGCGATTGGTTGTGCACGTGGCGCTCGGCCAGCCAGGCTTCTCGCCGCGCATCCGGGCCGTCATGGACGTTGCCCATCGCGGCCAAGTCATCCTCGACGAAGCGGTGGCAGGCGAACAGATCGCCATCCGCCGAAACCCCGAAATATCCGCCACCGGCTCCGCAAGCGTAGGGCCGGTGCGTGCCACGGTGGATCTCGTGCATTGCGGCGGCCATGTTCGAGAAGGGAAAGCGGCGGCCCCGCAGCACTGCGTCTTCGAAAACGCGTCCGCAGCGGATCATCTGCGAAAGCATTTCGGCCATGTCCTTGCTGCTCATTTCTTCGCGCCCGGTTGGCGAAGCCAGCATGGGTGAGAACCCGACCGAGTGGAAACCCAAGCCTATGAAATGGCTCAGGGTCTCAGGCAGCTCGATGTTGCGCGGTGTCACAGTGACTCGAGCGCCCACCTGCATGCGGTGCTGTTTGTCCAGCAACGGCAGCACCTTGCGCAGAATGGTGTCGTAGCTGCCGCGCCCACCCTGGTTGGGGCGCAACCGGTCATGTGCCTTGCCAACGCCATCCAGACTGATGGTGACGGCAAAGGCGTGGTCTTCGAAAAACTCAGCGTCTTCCGGGCGCAGCAACGTGCCATTCGTCGTGATCGAAAATCCCACATCCACTTTGTTGCGTTGCGCGTGTTCAGCAGCATAAACCGTCGTTTTTCGGATCAGGTCGCGATTGATCAACGGCTCGCCTCCAAGAAAGGCCAGATTGATCCGGGTGCCGGGTTCCGCGTCCATGATCAGCCGATCGACCGAGGCTTTCGCGACCTCCCATTCCATACTGCGGGCAGGACCACCAAAGCTGCCCTGCGAGGCATAGCAATAGGTGCATGCCAAGTTGCATTTCTGTGCGACCGCCAGCGACAAAGACCTGACCGGTATGCGGCGCGGCGGCGCGTCGTCAATGAACGGCACACCATCAAGACCCATCTGCGTCAGAAACTCTCGCTGACTTTCGGCGGCCATACGGGCGAAGTGATCCGCCGTTCCTTCGGGCACATCGAACACGCGCGAGCCATCTACGGCCAGCATGTGCTCGCCCAATGTCGTTTCGAAAAAATGCACCTCGGCAGATGGGTCGGTCATGTCTCGACCTCGGGCCAGAACGGGATACCGATACCCTTTTCCGCCAAGGCTTCACCGGCGACCCGGAAGCTTTTCATCGTGTCGCGCACCTGCTGGATATACTTCTGCGCTTCGGTAAATCGGTTCTGAGCCTCGTTTTGATAGGCCTGTTCGAGCCCATCGGTGATGCGGCGGAACAGATCCAGTGCCTCTTTCGCCTGCGTTTCCGAGCCCACTTGGATCGGGCGCAGATAGGCAGGTGTGCCGCGGCCCGTTTGGTATTTGGCCAGAACGTCCTTCATCTGGCGGAACCGCAGAAAATGCTCGTCGCCGTCGGTGTCGATCCGCACGGCCAAAGCATACAGACGCCGATCGGTAAACGCCTTGTGTTCCAGTGTCGCCACGCACTGGGCATAAGCACGGTCGATGAACCCGTCGGGGCGTTCGATCTCGATGAAGTCGTCGATGGCCTCAGGCGTCAAAGGGCGCAACGACCGTGGGATGATCCGCTTGGGTCCGATGGGCAGGGCAAGCGCGGGCGTCAGCACCGGTTCGTAATCCTTGCCCTGCAACGACCACAGCAACTGGTTTGCCCAGCGCATGTGGGTCATCTCGCCGATCGCAACTTCAAGCAGGGCGCGCCGAGCAAAGATCAGATCATCCTTCAGCGTTGGCCAGCGCTCGGAATCGACGGTTTCGGGATTGGCCAGCGAGAAATAGGCATAGAGGTACTGCAGGCTGAGCGTCATCTCCATCGGCGCCAGACGGGTCTGCAGGTCTTTGACCATCGCAGCAACGCTTTCATACGGTTCGACACCGGGCAGGTCCGTGTCGGCCTCGTAGACTTCGCCGGTCTCGCGTCCCTCGATGACGATCGGCAGGTCGCTCCACATCTGGTTGACCTCGTAATGGTCGATCTGAAACGGGCGGTTCTGTTCGACGGTATTCAACGCCGCCACATTGCCCGAGGGCGATTTGTCCGAACGCAGCCAATCCAGATAGGTTTCGGCCACAACCGGATCGTCGGGCGCACCAGTCGGCAGGCGGGTGTCATGCGGTACTTCGGCAGTGACCACATCCGGGTGGTTTGATGGCCAGTAGTGGCAGCCGCAATCCCGAAAGTCATGCGACCAGGGATTGCACAGGCTTTGGGTCAGCTCTCCGGGGTCGTAGGCCGTATCGAACACGCCGGCTTCGGTGCGGTACTGCCGGCGGTATCCATGCAGGACGACCGGCGGTGCGTCGACGACACCGTCGTGATTGCGCCGCTCCAGTGCGATGGTCACCGGATGGTCGTCGCCGCATTCAAGGCTGCGGATGAACCGCCAGACCAGCATGCCGTCGTAGGGTTTGCCCTTGTCGTCGCGGAACGAGATACGTCGACCGCCTTGTTCGACCCAGGCCAGAAACCACCGGCCGCTGGACAGCTCGGCGCCGATTTCGCCACGATAGGCGTCCAGCAAATCCTGCACCCAAGGTGTCGAACTGTCATCGGGCAACATCGGGTCATAGAAATAGTCGACATAGACCAGATGAAACCCTTGCGCGTTTTCGGGTGCTTCCGGAACCGGGTTCAGCGGGACACGTACGGCATTGAAAACCAATCCCGGAAAGAACCGGCGATCAAGGTCGCGTACGTCCATTTCCAGCCCCGGGAAACAATTTCCGACCGACCCGTCCAGCCGGGTGTTGTCAGGGTTTCCGGGCACCTTGTAGGCCGCACGGGCCGTCAGGTTGCGGGGTTTGATGCGGATCGGCGCTGGTTTGTCAGACATCCCGAGGCTCTCCTACCGGTTCGGTTTCGGGCGCGGGCGGGTGCGCCTCGAGGTAATCGATGAAAGACATCACCAGATGGTACTGCCGCCGTGACAACGAGAGCGGAAAATAGTTTGAATCCCGCATGTAGGGCGGCATGCGGGCGTCGTGCATCATGTCGCGCACGATCCGCGGGTCGCGGAAGGCGGGATCGGGTGTCTGGTCAGGGTTCGGGTCCTCTTCGAACTCGGCCAGAACGCCAAAGGGCGGGCGCATCAATCGCCGAACGAAATCAGGCCTGCGGCGCAGAAAATCCAAAAGGTTTTCCTCATCGATCAACTGCTCGTGCACAAACTTGGTGGCGACCGTATAGGGCAGCTGTTCATTCGGGACCGAGTTCGAAAAGACCGAAATCGGCTGTGGGCGGATCAACTCGTCGATCTTGTCGGGCGGCACCGCGTCCTTTTCCGTCATCGATGCAGCATCGGTGGACGGCAGGCCCGGTGTAGGTGCGATATTGGTCTGCGCCTGAAGAGAGGCATTGTCCTTGAGGCCCTGTGCCCGGATGTCATCCAGATTGATCAGGCTGTTGGTCTCGAACGCCCTTCGGAAGATGTCGACCACTTCGGTTTTTGCCTCAAGGTAGTTCTCGGCGGTGACCGAGATCAACGACATGTCGCGATCCGCCAGATCGTCTTCGAGGCTGTAGAAAGGCCGGCAATCCGGTGCGAAATCCGGCGGTCCGGTGAAGATGCGCGCCCGGGCGACCAAACGCTGACCGCGAACAGCCAGCGTGGCCTCGATCGTTCCATCACACGTGTCGTCAACCACCCCCCAGGACTGATCGTTGCCGACCCGTGCACCATCATAACTGTCATGCGGTTCGGGATCGTCAGACAACCCCGACATCATGATCCACTTCGACCACGGCGTGTCCGGGTTCAGGATGCGGTTCTGGGCCGGCACGATCTCATGAATCCGGCCATATTCCGATTTGGGCGGGTCATTCTTGTATCCCGGAACAGCAAGGGTTGCGGGACCGAAGGCGGCGTCGGGCGGGCCGTATACCTCGCCCTTGGGCGGAGTGAACCGCAAACGTAGAAGACTGCGGTCCACCATCTCGCCGGGCACCGGCTCGTCCGTCCCTTGGACCGGGCGGACAACCCGCACCGAGCCCAGCGGGATCGGGTTGTGTTCATAGACCAGCGGTTGCTGTTCCGACGTGTGCGGACTGAAGGCCAGCAAGGGTTTGGGAGTAAAATCCTCGGCCGCGATCTCGACCCGTGTACGAAACCCGCAGGCTGCATCTCCGGTGCGGCGGGCGGCTTTCTGATTACCTACAGCGACCGTGTAGCGGATGTTCTTCAGCGACAGCCCCTGCCCTTCAAGAAGGTTCAGAGTCACAGGAGTTTCATAGGCCTCGCCGGTTTCAGCATCGAACATTCGCGCCCACAGCTCAAAGAACGGCGCGACCGGGCGCAGGGCGCCGGTGCCTTCATCCCGAAATCGAATCTTCCGCGGGTCCGGCAGGTAGGCCGAGACACTCCCATCCTCGTTTTCCCGCAAAGTCACGTTCGAGCGTATGACCGTCTTGTTGTTGCCATGCGCGTCCAGATCCTGCTGCCATTCGTAGCTTTCCAGCGGGGTCTCGCCCGGGCCAAGCCTGGCAACGGCCATCGGCGGCAGAAAGAAGATTTCCTGTATCGTGTCCATGCCGGGCGCTCTCCAGTTTGGCCATGCCGGTCCGCAACCCGTTTTCAGGGGTACGAATAGCTTTGATAGGTAATCGTCGGGTCCGAGAAGAACGGAGTCGACTTGTCCCGAATGATGTTCGGCGGAGCGTCGTCCGGAACCGGAGAAATACTCTGCTGGTAGTGAAAGAAGTTCTGTGGGTCGAATTTCCGCTTCACGAACAGAAGTGAGTTGAAGTTGTTGCCCCAATAGAGCCAACGATAGTTCAACTGAGTGCGCCGCGGATAATTCTGATAACAGCGATCGATGAAGAAGCCCTCGTCCGTCATCATCTGCATGAACCCATCCAGCCATGGGACCACGACGTCTTTCTCATCCTCGGACAACCAGAACACGTCAACGTAGAAATTCATCGACACGTCGCGGTGAATGAAGGCGTTTCCCTGTTTGCCAACCGGCATTCGGTTGATCGCCCCGCCATACGGCTCGATCGCCACGGCCCCGTAGTCGTTTGGCGTGCTGTCCAGATAATCGACGACCCTTTGCCATTCATCTTGCGACAGTTGGCGGGCGATGTACCCGCCCTGCTTGTCTTCGCGGGCTTGATCCGGGACCACCGGGATGTCGTATTTCTCGTCATACAGCCAGGAATTGATCTGCTGGTAGGTCCCTGTCTTGCTGTTTTCCATGTGGCCGCCAATGGGTTCGTCCAACAGCGGCTGAATGACCCGGCGCCCTTCGTCTTCGGGCCCGTGATATAGGGCCGAGACCAAGAGAACCTTCTGGTCTCCTTGATAAGCCAGAAAGATGTAGGCCCCAAATTTGTCCGAGAGACCGTCCTTCATGTAGTTGGCCTGCAGAAACTCCAAAGCCTTGGCAGCCCTGTCCAGCGGCCATTTGATATGAACGCCCCAAACTTCGTACAGGTTGTGCAGCTTGAACCGGATTTCCAGAAGCACCCCTAAGTTGTTGCCGGTGCCTCCCCGGATCGCCCAGAAAAGATCGGCGTTGGTCGTGTCATCCGCGATTACGATACTGCCATCCCACAGCATCACCGTCACGCCCAGGACATTATCGCAGGCCATTCCGAACAGGCGCGACGTGAACCCGTATCCTCCGCCCATCATGAATCCGGCCACGCAGACATCCTGACACGCGCCACCCGGCACGTGCAGATGATAGGAATCCAGCACCGAGTTCAGGACCTTGAACGGGGTACCGGGGCCGACATAGGCCATCGGGGTATCTGGATCGACCGTCACGTAACACATCCTGCTGGTATCCAGCACCATCGCATTGTTGACCGAGTACCCGGCCGTACTGTGCCGGCCCGATCGGCTGACCACCCACAGATCATGGGCCCGCGCGAAGGCCAGACTGGCCCGCACGTCCTGAATGGTTTCGCAATAGACAATGATTTCCGGGTAGTCCTGAAAGGCCGGGTTCCAAAGCTGACGATCCGTGTTGTAGTTCGGATCCGTCGGCAAAACGACCGATCCAACGAGGCCTTTTTCAAACTCCCGTATCTGCTCGGGCGTAATCGGATGATAGCGCTGCAGCGACAGGTCCGTTCGGCTGGAGGCGACCCGATCCTTGGCCAGAATGGTCTTGCTTATCTTGCGCATGATGGACGCTCCCTTGGCATAACATTCAGAACGCGCAGGGAAAAAACACTGCGCGCACGTATTACGGTCTTTCCATCAACCCATTTCTGCCCGTCCCAAGCTGGCAGAAAGCTTCCGTGCCGGTCAAGAGATCGTTTCAAGCAATGCCCGGGCTTCGAGCAATTCAGGGATGTCGGCCTTTGGGTCGAAACGATCCAGGGCATCGGACAGCAATGGCCCCGGCCGCCCCCCGGTTTTGGATACGCAGCGCGTCAGCTCAACGGCCGCGCGCAATTCGAACAGGCTGGCCCCGCATTTGCGCGCCTCGGACACCGCCTGTTTGAGCATCGGTTCGGGATCTTTCCGCTCATGATCGTCAAGCAACGAGCGGACCCTGAAAACCTCGGCATCGGCCCAGCCTTCGTCGGTGTCTTTGCGCCAAAGTTCGGCCTGCGTCAGCGCCTGCTTGGCGGCCTTGAGCCCCCCGGCACGCACCAGAAGTTCCGCGATCAGCGACAGAAAGAAGCTTTTGTAGTTTCCGGCGCCACTGGACCACCAGTCATCCGACGCCTGCCGTAGGGCCGCGATGTGCTCGGCGTCCGGGGTCCGGTGCGCCCGCGCCCAACTGAGCCACATGCGGGCCGTGATCGACATGAAGGCCAACCTGTGCTCGCGAGAAATCTCCTCCAGCGGTGCGACGGTCGCGATCAGGGCATCGATATCGCGGTGCAACAGATGGACCATGCACGTATAGGTCAGGACCTGGGCCACGCTGTGCGCGTGTTGCAACTCATTGGCCCAGTCCAGAGCCTGCGCCTGAACCTTCTGCGCACGGGCAGGCTCACCCATCAGGCTGTAACAGACCCCCAGAAAACCGGCTGTGATGGCCGCATGGTCAGTGCCATAGACATAGGCCAGCTTCCCGTGTGTTTTGAAATCGTAAAGGGTCCAGGCCTGCTCAAGGTGCGCTCTGGCATCGGTCAGATTGCCGATGTGCAGTTGCACGGCCCCCATGGCGCGGTGCCCTACCATCCGGTGCTCGGTCCGGCCGCTGACTTCGGCCAGGTCCAGGATCTGGTCCGCCACCTCACCGGCCAGGCGGTACTCGGCCCGCACAAGGTGAAACGCATAAAGCCCATTGAGAACCGGGAACAGGCGTTCCGTCTCGCGGGCCCGACGGCACAGCTCGCGCAGCCGGCCATAAGCTTCGCCTGTCGCTTCGCCCGCAATCCCGTCAGTCGAGCGCAGTACACCCGCCCGAAGCACTTGCAGATCAATCTCGCGCAAGTCGCGGTCGTGGCTTTTCGGCAGCTCTGACACAAGACCAAGCGCTTTGGACAAATGGGTCAGTGCTTCGGACAGAGCCGACCGCTCGATCGCTCTCTGACCGGCGTTTTGCCAATGGGTAACGGCCTCTTCGGGTCGGTTTGCCAGCGTATAGTGCTGGGCCAGAACTTCGGGCTGGGTCTGTGCAAGATAGGGTTGCTGGTCCAGCAATACACCTGCGGCCTGGTCGTGCAAGACCTGCCGCTCGGACCGCAGAAGGCTGTCATAGGCCATGTCCCGGATCAGAGCATGGCGAAACAGGTATTCGTCCTCGGCCCCGTCCGGTGGCCGCTGGATGATGCCCGCCATGGCCAATTGTTCCAGGCTGGCCTGCATCGAGGCTGCCGGCAGCATTGAGACCGCCGCAACCAGAGCCACCGAAAAGCGTCGCCCGAACACCGCACCGGTCTGCGCCACGTCCTTTGCCATACCCAGGCGGTCGAGACGCTCCATCAGCGAATCCTTGAGCGTGCTAGGCACCGACAGCGACGGCAGCGGACCGCGCAGGACATAGCCATCCTCGGTCAGCCGCAACTGGCCGGATTCCAGAAGGCCGCGCGTCACCTCCTGTACAAAGAGCGGGATCCCGTCGGTCTTGGCGGCAATCAGGTCGCAGACCGGTCCCGGCAAAGATTTGCCCCCCGCAACATCAGTGACGATTTCCGCCACCTCGGCATTCGACAATCGGGTCAGGGGGATGTGCAACGTGTTGTGGTGGTGCCCCCAGCTAGGGTCGAATCCCTGCCGGGCCGTAACTACGATCAGAACCGGCAGGTCACGAATCCGCTCGATCACCCTATCCGTCAGCGAAAGCGTGGTCGGGTCCACCCAATGCGCATCTTCGAACAGCAACAGAACGGGTTTGCTTCGCGCCATCGACACCAATTGCTGCGTGACAGCTTCCAGCGTCTTTTCAAGCTTGACCTGCGGCGGCAAGTCCAAGGGTCCTAGTGCATCATCGGCATCGATGCTCAACAAATCCGCAATCAGGCGCTGCTGTTCGGACGTCAGGTACCGCAGCAGCGGCAGAAGCTTGTCCAGCTTTTGGGCGTCCGTATCCGCCGGCGCGAACCCGGCTGAACGTTCCAGTTGCTGCACGATCGGATACAGAGCACTGCTTGAGTGCAGCGGCGAGCATTGAAAATTCAGACGCAGAATGTCCTGACCCTGCAACTCGTGCGCCAACCCTTCGATCAGCCGGGACTTACCGATCCCCGCCTCACCCGAGATCAGAACGGATTGACCCGCCCCGTGACTGGCTTCGTTCCACTTGTCACACAGCTTGCGAAACTCGGAGCCGCGCCCGATCAGGCGGCCGGAACCCGCTTCGGGATTGATCTCGAACCGCCGTTCGATCCGTGCGGCACCCTCCACGGTCCAGGCCTGAATCTCGTCCGCAAACCCCTTCAGAACATGCCTTCCGGCATCCTTCAGTCGAAAAGCGCCCCCGATCAGGCGGCGCGTCGAGGGGCTGATGATCAGCGAATTTGGTTCGGCCAGCCCCTGCAGGCGGGCGGCCAGATTCGGCGTCCGCCCCATGACCACGTCGTTTTCCCGCAACCCGTCCCCATAGATGGTGCCGACCACCACAAGTCCCGTGGCGATTCCGATCCGCGCCTGCAGCTCTTCCTTTCGGTCGATCGCGGGCAGTTCGTCCAAAATCTGCAACCCGGCCTCGATCGCGCGCGAGGCCGCATCCTCCTGCGCGTGCGGATAGCCGAAATAGATCATCGCACCATCCCCCATGAAACAGGCGATGTGACCACCGAATTTCGAAACGGCGGTTGTGCAAGTCTCTTTGAATCGCCGCACCAGCTCGCCCAGGTCTTCCGGATCCAGGCGCTCGGACATTGCCGTTGAGCCGACGAGGTCGACGAACATGACCGTCAATTGCCGGCGCTCGGCCACGATTTTCCCCTGTCGGCGGGTGTGCACGGCGTCACCGGCCGTGTCCTGGGCAAAACGCGCGGTTGCGGCAAGCAGGCGACGTCGCGGACCCAGCGGTAGCCCGAGATCGATCAGATCATGCTCGGACAGATGAACGAGGTCGGACAAGGCCACTTCTGCCGCAGCGAAGGCGGGGGCGTATTTGGACAGCCCCAACTTCTCCAGAAAAGCGGCGATATCCGTCATTTCTCCCCCAACGGCCTGTCCAACGCCGGTTTGTTTTGGCTCGGTCCACCCTGCGCAGATCGCGCGTCGCAAACCGTGGCCTGTTCATTATCCAACTGACTGAACAGCCTTTTCGTTCTTTACCCGCACGTCAAGAGGTTTGGCGAACCAAACTGGCACAGCACGGTTGACCTTGGAGGCAGAATTGTTGAATTGCTTGGAGAATGGCAGGGGCAGCAGGGTTCGAACCCGCGACCTACGGTTTTGGAGACCGTCGCTCTACCAACTGAGCTATACCCCTGTGGTGCGCCATCAGATATGCCAGAGGCGCGACGGACTCAAGAGGCTTTTTCAGTTTCTCGGGCACATATGCAATCGACAAAGAAGTTGCGTGCGTCGTGCAGTTCTATAAGACAAGGTTCGGCCCACCGAGAGGAAATAACCCTTGAGCCTTCGCAAGAAGATTGCTGACAGCGAGACAACCCTGAACTGGGCCGCGCGCCGCATCGCCAGCTATATCAGGATGGTCCATCGCAACACCAAATGGCAGCGGATCGGCTATGATGAGTTGGACAAGCTCGCGGAACAGGGCGAGCCGGTCATCGTCGTGCTTTGGCACCAGCGGCTGGCCCAGTCGCCCTATTTCTTTCCGCTGGAAAAGGGGCGCATTTGCTCGATCACATCAGCCGCGCGCGCCGGCAGCATGGTGGGCCGGGTGCAGAAGCTCTTCGGCATGGACACCATCGCCATGTCCAGCCACAAGCGTCACGTGGCCCTGTCGCGTGAAGTGCTGGGCAAGATGAAACAGGGGATCTCGATCGGCATAGCTGCCGACGGTCCACGCGGCCCGGAACGGGTGTGCTCGACCGTCCCGCTGGTCTGGGCGCGCAGCTCGGGAAAACGCGTTTTTGGCATCACCTATTCGGCCCGCCATGGCCGTGAGGCGGGCACCTGGGACCGACTGCTGCTGCCGCGCCCCTGGCGCAACGAAGGCGTCTTCCTTTGCCGCGAATGGACTGAGTCCGTACCCCGCAAGGCGTCGGAAGAGCAGATCGAGCAACTGCGTCAAAGCCTCGAGAAGCACATGAATGACATCACCGCCGAGGCGGATCGTATGGTCGGTCGCGCCCCGTGGGAACCAAAGCTCTGATCAGCCCGCCTGCTTTCCGCCAAAGTCACAGCGAAGGGCACCGGTTTGCTTGCCCCCAAGCCTTCTGCGTTCCCGAAAAAAATCGCTGACGGTGCAGTCGACTTCGTGATCATCATCGCTGAGAATGGCGTCGCGCATGTCTTCCAGGTCCTTGTTGTGAAGGATTTGCGCCCCGTAATTCAGAAACTCAAAGCCAAACATCGCGTCCTCCTGCTGTTCGGGCATTCTGCCGAGCGTGCACAGGTCGCTTTCGGCGTTGCACATCAGGTAGACATTCAGCTTCTGGAGCAGATGGGCGGAAGGTTAAGATTTCTCAAGCCGAGGGTCGGGGGCACCATCAAATCGAAAACAATGGCAGACTTGGAACCACCTGATCTGCTTCCCAACAAGAAAAAGGGCGCCCCAAGGGACGCCCTTTCCATCAGTATGCGCTGATGCGCCTTACTCGATGATTTTGGACACGACGCCGGCGCCGACGGTGCGGCCGCCCTCGCGGATGGCGAAGCGCAGACCGTTTTCCATGGCGATCGGGGCGATCA
>NZ_JBQFTL010000003.1:0-592872 GCF_056538625.1 Ruegeria sp. BF8
AGAGCCAAAAACCAGACCGTTGCGCCAATAAATCAGCGCGCCCGCCTAAACCCCAACTCAAGATGCCCCCGGTCTCTCCCAGGCGTCTCAACCGTCTTTCCAGTCCGTCAGGCCGTCCTTCCGACCAACCAACACCGCCTCAGCAGCGCCGGTGAAGGGGTATTTACGGATTAGGTCCGGGACCTGCAACCCCCATTTTGAAAAAACTTCGCAATTCTCGGCGGAATCTTTGCGGTGTTAATAAAAACAATAGGTTAGCTTAATAAATCCCACGGTATTCCCCATTTTTGCGGTATGCGCCGTCCATTTTTCAGGGTCCCTCTACGCGGTGCGGATGGAATCGTCGCCGCGCGTCTTGGCAAGACCAGGACTCGGACACGACAAACGCCGCCACGGTTTCCCCTGGCGGCGCTGATCATGGGAGCTGTTCCGCCCTCAAGTCAGGTCGAAGCGGTCCGCGTTCATCACCTTGGTCCACGCCGATACGAAGTCACCGACAAATTTGGCGTCGGCATCTTTCTGGCCGTAAACCTCGGCCAGAGCCCGGAGTTGTGAGTTGGAACCGAATACCAGGTCCACCCGGGTTCCGGTCCACTTCACTTCACCCGAAGCCCGATCCCGGCCTTCATAGACTCCTTTGGCGTCTGCCGCCGGCTTCCATTCGGTGCCCATGTCCAGCAGATTGAAAAAGAAGTCATTGCTCAGAACCCCGACCCGGTCTGTCAGGACGCCATGCGCCGTACCACTGAAATTCGCACCGAGAACGCGCATACCGCCGACCAGGACGGTCATCTCGGGTGCCGACAGGGTCAACAGTTGCGCCTTGTCCACCAGCAACTCTTCAGGAGACACGCTGTACTCCTTGCGCTGGTAATTCCGGAACCCATCCGCGATTGGTTCAAGCGGGGCGAAGGACTCGGCATCGGTCTGGTCCTGTGTGGCATCCGTACGGCCGGGCACAAAGGGAACATCGATGTCATGCCCGGCAGCCTTGGCGGCTTTTTCGATCGCCGCAACGCCGCCCAGCACGATTACATCCGCAAGTGAGACCTTCTTGTTGCCGGACTGCGCGGCATTGAACTCGGCTTGCACCGCCGCCAGAGCATCCAGCGCCTTGGACAGTTTCTCGGGCTCGTTGACGTCCCAATCTTTCTGGGGCGCTAGCCGGATGCGGGCACCGTTGGCGCCACCGCGCTTGTCCGAGCCGCGGAAGGTCGAAGCTGAGGCCCATGCCGTCGCGACCAATTCCGACACCGACAGGCCACAATCCAGCAGCCGGGCTTTCAGGTCGGCCACGTCCGCGGCATCAATCAGATCATGGTCCACCGCCGGCACGTTGTCCTGCCAGATGAGCTCTTCTGCTGGCGCCTCGGGACCGATGTAGCGCGCCTTTGGCCCCATATCGCGATGGGTCAGCTTGAACCAAGCGCGAGCGAAGGCGTCGGCGAACTCGTCGGGGTTTTCGTGGAACCGCTTCGAGATCGGCCCATAGATCGGATCCATGCGCATCGCCATGTCGGCGGTGGTCATCATCGTCTTGACCTTTTTCGACGGATCATGCGCAGCTGGTGCCATGTCCTCTTCCTTGACGCCGACCGGCTCCCAGATCCACGCTCCGGCAGGGCTTTTGGTCAGGTTCCAGTCATAACCGAACAGAAGGTCGAAATAGCCATTGTCCCACTTGATCGGGTTCGCGGTCCAGGCGCCCTCGATTCCGCTGGTCGTGGTGTCGTCACCCTTGCCTGTGCCGAATTTGTTGATCCAGCCAAAGCCCATCTCTTCGATCGGCGCGGCCTCGGGTTCGGGGCCGACCAGCGCCGGGTCCCCGGCACCATGCGCCTTGCCGAATGTGTGGCCACCGGCAACCAGTGCGACGGTCTCTTCATCGTTCATTGCCATCCGGGCAAAGGTGTCGCGAATGTCACGGCCCGAGGCCAGCACGTCCGGCTCTCCGTCCGGGCCTTCGGGGTTCACATAGATCAGGCCCATCTGCACGGCGGCCAGCGGATCTTCCAGATCGCGCTCGCCCGAGTAGCGGCTGTGCGGGTTTTCGGTCGGGGCCAGCCATTCGGTCTCGGCACCCCAATAGATGTCCTCCTCGGGCGCCCAGATATCTTCCCGGCCGCCGGCAAAGCCGAAGGTCTTGCCGCCCATCGATTCAATGGCGCAGTTGCCGGCCAGAATCATCAGGTCGGCCCACGAAATCTGGTTGCCGTATTTCTGCTTGATCGGCCACAGCAGACGACGGGCCTTGTCGAGGTTGCCGTTGTCCGGCCAGCTGTTGAGCGGCGCGAACCGCTGGTTCCCGGTCGAGGCGCCGCCCCGCCCGTCAGCCGTCCGGTAGGTGCCGGCGCTGTGCCAGGCCATGCGGATGAACAGACCGCCATAATGGCCGTAATCCGCCGGCCACCAATCCTGCGAATCCGTCATCAGGTCATACAAGTCCTGTTTCAACGCGTCATAGTCGATCTTCTTGAACGCGTCGGCATAGTTGAAATCGGCCCCCAGCGGATTCCCGGCCGGCTGGTGCTGGTGCAGGATCGCCAGGTTCAGCTGGTTGGGCCACCAGTCCCGGTTCGATCGGGTTCCGGCGCCGTGCATGATGGGGCATTTGCCCGTGTTGGGGTTGTCGCTTCCGTCCATCTCAATCTCCGATCCTGGCTGGTGTCAGTCTGTTTGCGAGGCAACCGTGCGTATGGCACGTCAAAAAGGGGCGGACCGCAGTCCGCTTGAATACGCCGAGTCATAGCAAATCCCAGCCATGAGAAAAAATTTTGTTTTCGGATTGATTTGATAGCTATTGATTATGGCTCTGTCATGATCTTTCAAACCGATCCCCATTCACATGACGCGGCGTTCCCCGCCGCCCCGATTGCGTTTTGCCGCCGGTGCTTCAAACTGCGGGCCGTGACGCGCGACACCGCGCGGGCCACAGGGGAGGATCGCCATGCAATTCGACTACGTCATCGTCGGCGGAGGGTCCGCGGGATGCGTGCTGGCCAACCGTCTGAGCGCCAATCCGGGCACGCGGGTCTGCCTGCTCGAGGCGGGCGGGGGCGGGAACAGCATTCTGGTGCGGATGCCTGCCGCTGTGGTTGCCATGCTGCCGGGGCGACCCAAGATCAACAACTGGGCCTTTGAAACGGTGCCGCAACCGGGGTTGAACGGGCGCAAGGGCTATCAGCCGCGCGGCCGGGCCTTGGGCGGGTCCAGCGCGATCAACGCAATGCTCTATGTACGCGGGCAGCGGCAGGATTATGACGGCTGGGCCGATCTGGGCTGCGAGGGCTGGGACTGGGACAGCGTTCTGCCCTATTTCAAACGGTCCGAGAACAACGAACGCGGCGCGGATGACCTGCATGGCGCCGACGGCCCGCTTCAGGTGTCAGACCAGAAAGAAGAACGCCCGATCACGCGCGCTTTCGTCGAGGCCGCTGCCCAGTTGCAGCACAAGGTGACCGACGATTTCAATCGCGGCGACAACGAAGGCGCGGGGCTGTACCAGGTCACCCAGTTCCATGACCCTGCCAAAAACGGCGAGCGTTGCTCGGCCGCCGCGGCCTATCTGTTTGACGTTATGGACCGGCCGAACCTGACGGTCATCACCGGGGCGCAGGCGCGCGAGATCGCCTTTGACGGCCACCGCGCCACTGGCGTGATCTATCGCCAAGGTGGCAAGGGCGCCGACCTTACTGTCACCGCCGCGCGCGAGGTTCTGGTCTGCTCCGGCGCGCTGAAATCGCCGCAACTGCTGCAGCTGTCGGGCATCGGCGACCCCGAGGACCTGAGCCCGCATGGAATCGCCGTCCGCCACGCGCTGCCGGGCGTGGGCAAGAACCTGCAGGATCACCTGGATTTCATCCTGGCCTACAAGACAAAGGACACCGACAATTTCGGCATCGGCGCTGCCGTTACGGTGGGGCTGATCAAACACCTCATGCGGTGGCGCAAGACCGGGGTGTCGATGGCGGCCACCCCCTTTGCGGAAGGCGCGGCCTTTCTGAAGACCTCTCCCGATCTGGACCGCCCCGACATCCAGCTGCATTTCACCATCGCGCTTGTGGACGACCACGCGCGCAAACTGCACCTGGGCTACGGGTTCAGCTGCCATATCTGCAAACTGCGCCCCGAAAGCCGCGGCACCGTCTCGCTGCACAGCGCAGACCCCTTTGCCGCCCCGGCGATCGACCCGGCCTTTCTGTCCGACCCGCGCGATCTGGACACGATGATCAAGGGCGCGCGGATGACGCGCGAAATTCTCGAGGCTCCGGCCCTCGCCAAATACCGCCACAAGGAAATGTTCGGCACCGACACCGCCCGGACCGACGCGGATTGGGAAGGCCACATCCGCGCGCGGGCCGATACGATTTACCACCCCGTGGGCACCTGCAAGATGGGGGTGGACGACATGGCGGTGGTCGATCCGCGGCTGCGCGTGCGTGGGTTGCAGGGGCTGCGGGTGGTCGATGCTTCGGTCATGCCGACGCTGGTCTCGGGCAACACCAACGCGCCCACGATCATGATCGCGGAAAAGGCTGCCGACATGATCCTGGCGGATGTGGTCTGATCAACTGCCCTTCAACGCCTGATCCGCGTGCAGCGCCTCAAGGCCCACGCGGTAGTTGGGGTATTTCAACGTCACGCCCAGATCGGTCTTGATCCGGTCGTTCCGAACGCGCTTGTTCTCGTTGTAGAAACTGCGGGCCATCGGCGTCAGGTCGGCCGTGTCGAAATCCACCGCAGGCGGCAGCGGCAGGCCTTGAAGCTGCGCGGCATAGCCGATCACGTCCTGCGGCGGCACCGGTTCGTCGTCGCAGACATTGTAGATCGCGCCCGGATCGGGACGTCGCATCGACGCCTCGAGCACCTGCGCGATGTCCTCGACATGAATGCGCGAAAACACCTGCCCCGGCTTGATGATCCGCCGCAGCCCGCCTTTTTTAAGCTTGGAAAACGGCCCCCGGCCCGGCCCGTAGATGCCCGCAAGGCGAAAGATGTGCAGCGGCAGGCCCGGGATCGCGGCCCAGTCCTGCTCGACCTGCAACCGCCAGCGCCCGCGCTCGGCCGTCGGGGTCGCCGGCGTGGTTTCATCGACCCAGCCCCCCTTGTGGTCGCCATAGACGGCGGTGGTCGACAGGTACCCGACCCAGTCGAACTGGCCGGCGCGGGCGGCAATCTCATCCCGCAGGGCGGCCAGAACCGGATCACCCTTGGCCGTGGGCGCGGTCGAAATCAGCAGATGCGTGACCCCGTCCAGATCGGGGGCCTCGCCCGGCCACACCAGCGGTTCGGCCCCGGCGGCGCGGATGGCGTCCTTCTCGGCGGCATCGCGGGTGGTTCCGACGATGCGCCAACCCTTGGGGGCCAGCCGGCGCGACAGGGCGCGGGCGGTATAGCCGTGCCCGAATGAGAAAAGCGTTCCAGTCATGGCCCCTTGATGATCGCGCCGCGGGCGGGATGCAAGCGCCGGATGGCCGCACTTGATTCGAATCCCCGCCTGCGCCTTCATGGTGGCATGAGTGATGACAAACCCAGCCTGCACGCGGCCTATGCGCTGAAAACTCCGGCAGACAACAAACGGCTCTATGCCGAATGGGCCGGAGATTACGATCGCGGATTCGCCGCGCGCGAGGATTACCAGCTGCATATTCACACCGCCCGCGCTTTTGTCGGCGCAGGGGGACAGGGTCCGGTGCTGGATGTGGGCGCGGGAACCGGCCTGTGCGGCGCGGTTCTGGCCGATCTGGGCGTGGGGCCGATCGATGCCACCGACATCAGCGCCGAGATGCTGGACAAGGCGATGCGCAAGGACATCTACCGCGACGCGATCGAGGCCGACCTGAACGAGGGCATCCCGGTTCCGCGCGAAAGCTATTCGGGCATCGTGTCGTCGGGCACCTTCACCCACGGCCATCTTGGCCCCGAGGTGCTGCCCGCCCTGCTGCGGGTGGCCCGGCCCGGGGCGCAATTCGCCCTGTCGATCAACGCCAAACACTTCGAGGCGCTGGGATTCGCAACCGCCTTCGACAATCTGCAGGCCGAGGGCCGGATCGAACATCTGACCCTGACCCCGGTCCGCATCTATGGCGATCTGGCCGCCGGCCCCAACAAGGACGAAACCGCCTATATCGCGCTGTTTGAAAAGGCCTGACTTCGCGCGACGGAATGCGCAAACATCTGGCACAAGGAGTGAAACTGCACTCTAGCTGTGCTACACTCATTATTTGCAGAACACATTACTAGCCTCTGCTATCGTTCGAATATTTCATTGAAAATGTGAGAGGATTTTATGCCGTTGATCCATTACAAAGATTTGTCCGGTTCACCCGCCGCTTTCAACGCCGACAGTTTCATACGGGCCCGACGGTCTTATGGCGAAAGTGAACCCGATGGTGCGATTACAATCCGAACGGACAAAAGCAAGTTTCATGCCAGCTCGAAACTTGCTGAGATTTGCGAGCAATTCGACACAGCCATCTCGCTGATGAGCTTGACGGCCCCGACCGGCCTTTTGGTTTGGATTGCAAAGGACCGTCTGATTGATGTGACTGAAGCATTGCCGACGTTACACCATCCGAATGCAAAATCGGTTCTGACGCTCCTCGTTAAAGACGGTCCCACCATTATCCAACAGGTTCAGGAAACGGTCGAAGAGGTCGTAGCCAGGTTTGACGGCGCATAGAAGGCGCTACCTGCCCTTCCAAACCGGGTCACGCTTCTCGGCGAAGGCGCGGGCGCCTTCCAGATTGTCCTCGGAGCCATAGAGCACATCGACCGTGCGCAGCTGGCGTTTAGTGATGCGGTTCATGATGTCCTGGAACTTGGAATCTTCGGCCTCGCGCACGATCTCCTTGATCGCGGCATAGACCAACGGCGGGCCGCTCGCCAGCAGGCGCGCCAGCTCCCACGCCCGGTCCATCAACTGGTCCGCCGGGACTATCTCATTCACCAAGCCCCAGCGGTGCGCCTCTTCGGCGTCGAACCAACGGCCGGTCAGCAGCAGTTCCATCGCAATGTGATAGGGGATGCGCTTGGGCAGCTTGACACTGGCCGCATCCGCCACTGTGCCCGAACGGATTTCCGGCAGGGCAAAGGTGGCGTGATCGGCGGCCAGGATCATGTCGGCGCTCAGGGCCAGCTCCAGCCCGCCGCCACAGGCGATGCCGTTCACGGCGGCAATCACCGGCTTGTTCATGTCGCGCAACTCCTGCAAGCCACCGAAACCGCCGACGCCGTAATCGCCGTCCACCGCATCGCCCTCGGCCGCGGCCTTCAGGTCCCAGCCGGGGCAGAAGAATTTTTCGCCGCCCCCCGTCAGGATCGCCACGCGCAGGTCAGGATCATCGCGAAAGTCGCGGAACACTTCGCCCATGACACGGCTGGTCGCCAAGTCGATCGCGTTCGCCTTGGGCCGGTCCAACGTGACCTGAAGGATTGCACCATCGCGGTAGGTTTTGATCGGGTTCATGGTCATGCCTTTCGGATCAGGGCATCAACGGCGACCACACTGTCGGCCGCGCAGATGAGAGGGTTGATTTCAACTTCGTCCACGACCGCCGCGTTGGCAATGACGTAGTTCTGCACCGCCATGGCCACCCGCACGACCGCATCGATATCCACGCCGGGCTTGCCCCGATATCCGCTCAACACGGGCGCACAGGCCAGCTTGCCCAGCGCGTCGCGGACCGCAGACGGCGTGGACGGGATCAGGATCGAGGTCGAGTCGCGCAGGATCTCGGTCAGAACCCCGCCCGCCCCAAGGGTCAGCACATAGCCATGCGCCGGGTCGCGGGTGACGCCGATCAATAGCTCGACAATCCCGGCCGGGGCCATTTCCTCGATCAGAACCTCATCGGTGCCGATTGATCTCGCGACCTCGGGCAGATCTTGTCCAGAAACGCCCAGCCGCACCGCGCCATGTTCGGATTTGTGCGCCAGGCCAACGCCTTTCACCGCAAAGGGTCCGCTCAGACCGTCCACCGCCATTTCCGCCCGATCCGTCCGCGCGACGACCGAGCGGGGAACCGGCACGCCGCAAGCGGCCAGTTCGGCCTTGGCCTGGGCCTCGGTCAGAGCGGTTGTGGCCGCATTGGCGGCGGGCAGCAAAACCGGCTCCTGCGGTTCGGGATGCGGGCGTGCTGCAGCGCGTGTCGCCGCCAGCGCCTCACGCAGCCCGGCAAAAGGCACAACACCGCCCGCCATCAACCGCTCGGCCACGTCCTCGGGCATCAGTTCCGGCAAGGTCGCGGCCACGGCAAAGGGGCGACCGGTTTCGCTTGCGCAGGTCAACGCCGCACGGGTGGCGCAGTCCCAATCGGCGGCATCGGTGTGAGGGTAGTCAACGATCGAGATCGTCATCGCCACATGCGGCCCCGTCATCGCCGACCACGCCCGTGCCATCGCGTCAGCGTCGCGCCAGATATAGGTGTGGTAGTCCAGTGGATTGGCCAGCGCCACCATCGGCCCCAGCGCCGCGCGCAGGCCCGAAACCTGATCTACGGTGAGCGGCGGAAAGTGCAGGCCGGTTCCTTCGGCCATGTCGGCGGCCAAGCTGGCCTCGCCACCGGAACAGCTGATCGTCGCCACTCCTGTCCCGTCCAGCGGCCCGGTGACATGCAACAGTTTCAGTGTTTCCAGAAACTCGGGCACGTCCCCCAGCCGCGCGATTCCCAGCCGGTCCAGAAACGCCTGCGCCCCGGCATCACCCCCCGCCAGCGACGCAGTGTGCGAAATGGTCGCCGCCTGCGCCTGTGCTGACCGCCCCACCTTGAGGGCCACGATCGGTACGCCCCGGTCACGCGCCTTGGCCGCCAGCGCTTCCCATTTGCGTAGGTCGCCGAAGCCCTCGACATGCAGGCCGATGGCGGTGATCCGGTCATCCTCCAGCAGCGCCATGGCGATTTCGGCCTGATGGGTTTGCGCTTGATTCCCGCAGGTCAGCATGAAGGCCAGCGGCAGCGCCCGGCGCTGCATGGTCATGTTGATGGCAATGTTCGAGCTTTGCGTCAGAATCGCGACGCCCCTTTCCACCGGGCGCATCCCGTGCTGGTCGGGCCAGATCGCCACCCGGTCCAACCCGTTGACGAAGCCGTAACAGTTGGGACCGAGGATCGGCATGTCCCCCGCCGCAGCGACCAGTTGCGCCTGCAGATCGGCCCCGTCGGCGTCCTCGGCCAGCGCTTCGGTAAAGCCCGAGGCGAAACACACCGCCCCGCCCGCGCCGATGCGGGACAGAACCTCGACCGCCTCGATGGTGGCGCGGCGATTGATGCCGACAAAGGCCGCGTCGGGCGCTTGGGGCAGGTCTTCGACCCTGGCAAAGACGCGCTCGCCCGCCACCTCGTCGGCCTTGGGATGCACCGGCCAGACAGGGCCGGTGAACCCTAGTTTTCGCACCTGGCGGATGACCTCGGCGCACCATGCGCCCCCGCCAATCACCGCCAGCGAGCGGAACCCCAGCATCCGCCTCAGCGCGGCGAGCTTTCCCTGCGCGAGCGCACCCGCCGCGCCGCTGAGGCCCGGCGTCATGTTCACGCCCCCAACGCGCGCAGCAGGTCGCGGCTGATGATGTGGCGCTGGATCTCGCTGGTGCCGTCCCAGATTCGCTCGACCCGGGCATCGCGCCAGAAGCGTTCCAGCGGATAGTCATCCATCAGACCCATTCCGCCATGCACCTGGATCGCCGCATCGGTCACCCGCGCCAGCATTTCCGAGGCATAGAGCTTGGCCGAGGCGATCTCGCGATTGGCGGGCAGGCCCTTGTCCAGCCGGTCGGCGGCGGCCAGGGTCAGCAGGTCGGCGGCGTCGATCTCGGTGATCATGTCGGCGATCTGAAAGCTGACGCCCTGAAACTTGCCGATCTTCTGGCCAAACTGTTCGCGGGTGGCGGCATAGTCCAGCGCATAGTCGAAGGCCCGGCGGGCGCGGCCCACGCACATGGCCGCCACGGTGATTCGAGTGGCATACAGCCAGGTGTTCATCACCTCGAACCCGCCATCGACCTCGCCCAGCACCTGCGCGTCGGGCAGGCGGCAGTCGTCGAAATCCAGCACCATGTTCTTGTAACCGCGATGACTGACCGATTTGTAGCCGTCGCGGATGGTGAAGCCCGGCGTGCCGCGATCGACCAGAAAGGCGGTGATGCGCTTCTTGGGGCCTTTCGGCGTCTGATCCTCGCCCGTGGCGATGAAGACGATGATGAAATCGGCATGTTCCGCGCCCGAGATGAAATGCTTGGTGCCATTCACCACCCAGTCGCCGCCGTCACGCACGGCCGAGCATTTCATGCCCCGCACGTCCGAACCCGCGCCCGGTTCGGTCATCGCCAACGCATCCATTTTCTCGCCGCGCACGGCAGGCATCAGATAGCGTTCGACCTGATCACCCTGACAGGCCATCAGGATGTTCTGCGGCCGCCCGAAGAAATGGTTCAACGCCATCGACCCGCGCCCCAACTCGCGTTCGACCAGCGCGAATTCCAGATGGTTCAGCCCCGCGCAGCCGACGCTTTCGGGAAAGTTGCAGGCGTAGAAGCCGAGTTCGATCGTCTTGCGCTTGATCTCGTCGGCGATCTCTTTCGGTACATCGCCGGAGCGTTCGACCAGCTCTTCGTGGGGATAGATCTCATTCTCCACAAAGCTGCGGACAGTCGAGACGATCATCTCCTGCTCGTCGGTCAGGCCATATTGCATCGCGGGTCTCCGGTTTCTGGGCGTGCGATAATCCTGACGCGGCTTGAGGTCGCAATAATGCAGAACTAGACTTCAATCATGCAGAAATGGACCAAATCACCCGCCGCACCGCAGCGATTCGGGGTACTTCTGTTCGACGGGTTCTCGAACCATTGCTTGGCCAATGCGGTCGAGCCGCTGCGCGCGGCCAACACGCTGTCGGGGCAGCGACTGTATGACTGGCAATTCCTGTCACTGGATCCGAGGCCGGTCACGTCGTCCTCAGGGTTGCAGGTGGCGCCCCATGCGGCGCTTACGGATGCGAATGGGGATATGCTGCTGGTGATGCCCTCCTACGGGTTTCAAGCACACGGTGGTTGGCGCACCCAGGCGGGGTTGCGTGCGGCGACGCGGCGCTTTCGCACCCTCGCCGGGCTGGACACCGGCAGTTGGCTGCTGGCCCAGGCCGGATTGCTGAACGGCCACCGCGCCACGATCCATTGGGAGGAACTGACCGCGTTCACCGAGCGATTCCCCGAAGTCGAGACCTGCCGCGAGCGCTATGTCATCGACGGTGACCGCATCACCTGCTCGGGCGCCATGGCCGCCTTTGATCTGGTGATGCACCTGATCGGGCAGGATCACGGTCAGGCGCTGGCACTGGAAGTCGCGCAGCTGTTCATGACGCGCGACTCCGCCCGGTCACATTCCGGCGGCGCAGGCTCGGCCAGTTCGCATGTCAACAAGGCGCTGGCACTGATGCAGGAAAATCTCGAGACCCCTCTGCCGATCCCCGAGATCGCCCGGCGCGTGGGACGGTCGCAAAAAGCACTGGAATCCCGGATGCGGGCGGACTTGGGGGCCGGGCCGGCTAAGGTCTATCGTCGGATGCGTCTGAACCTTGCGCGCAAGCTGGCCGCGGAAACCGACCTGAGTATCGCCGAAATCGCTCTGCGCGCGGGCTATGAAGACCCCAGCGCACTGACCCGCGCCTTTCGGGCCGAGTTCGGTCTCAGTCCACGAGCCCTGCGCAGCCGGTCCGGCTAGGTGTACATCTGTTTCTTGTAGGCCCGCGTCCGCGTCGTCGCCTCGGCCGACCCGTCGTGGTAGGTGCCGAACCACTTGTCGAACGGGATCTCGGACGTGCCGTAGTTGCACTCGAAATACCGGTGGTGCAGCTGGTGAAAGAAATCGCCTGCCCGCGCGGCATCCGTGTCCCCTGCTTTCAGCTTTTCGAACCCCGAATGGGACAGGACCGGGCTGATCTGCTGGAAGTAGACATGAAACAGCAGATGCAACGGGTTTGAGGGCACGATCAGGTGGATGAAATAGGTCGTGAAATACAGCAGATTCTCGTACCAGTGGTTCGAGATGCCCGACCACGGCCCAACATTGACGTTGCGGTGATGAACGGCGTGCACATGCTTGTACAGTTTCGGGTGATGCTCCAGCCGGTGCACCCAATAGAAATGCAGACCCGACCACATCGGAATGAACAGCATCCAGACCACGCACCAGACCGGCGCGCTGGCCCAAGTGACCGTTGGCGCATACCCGTTGGCCATCGCCCAGTAGATACCCCATTGATAGACGGTCGCCACCGTCATGGCGCTGCCCAGGGTCCACCAGATGTTGTCCCAGACCTGATTGCGGAAGGTGAAGGTTCCGTTGTCGCGGGTCAGGTCGCGGCGATCGAACTTTTTGTACATACCCTGCCCCTTGCGCATGTAGAGCCACCAGTGCAGCCCACCCGCAACAAGAATCTGAGGCACCATGTTCAGCAGCCAGACGCGGAACATCCAGCCGGGCGCAAAGCTTTGCATCGCCTCGAGCGGCGGCAGGAACAGCACATAAGCAATCACGGCCAGCCCCATGCACAGGGTCAGCGCTGTGATCGGCAGCCACGCCCCGGAATACCATTTCAAAACGGCGATCGGGCGCGGTGGCCAACTGAACAAAGGGTTCAACGCAACAGGGTCAGACGGCCGATAGTGCCAGCGGGCGGCTTCGGGATCATGCGGGGCATCGGTCATGATAAAACCCTCTAGGTGGCGTAGTCCGAGCCTTCCGCATCCAGGACGGCCTTTATTTCACGCAGATGCGCCTCGGCCTGCCCCGGGTAGTCATCCAGCTCCTGCGCGGTCTTTTCGGCGATCTCGTCCGAAAGCACCCGCAACGGCCGGCCCGTCTGAAGGGCGCGTACATAGGTCTCGGCGGCGCGCTCGAAATAATAGAGTCTGTTAAAGGCATCCGCTGCATTGTTGCCAATCACCAGCACACCGTGGTTGCCCATGATCATGACCTTCTTTTTCGGGTCTTGCAGCATTGTCGCGCAACGCTCACCCTCGCTTTCAAAGGCCAAACCGCCGAATTCGTCATCAATGACATAGCGGTTGAAAAAGGTTGCGGTGTTCTGGTCGATCGGCGGCAGGTTGCTGTCGGCCAAGGAGGCCAGGACGGTGGCAAAAATCGAATGCACATGCATCACGCAACGCGCATGCGGGCATCTCCGGTGAATCGATCCATGCAGACCCCATGCGGTCGGGTCCGGTGCTCCGGGCTTGTTCATCGTGTCGGGATCGTTGGCATCCAGCAGCAGAAGGTCCGAGGCGCGGATGCGCGCGAAATGCATCTGGTTCGGGTTCATCAGGAACTGCGTGCCATCCTCGTTCACGGCAAGGCTGAAATGGTTGGCCACCCCTTCATGCATGTTCAACCGCTCGATCCAGCGGAAAGCGGCGGCCATGTCCACGCGCTCCTGCCAGTGGTCGATATTCGGTTTCAGACTGGTAACGCTCATCCGGGGGGCTCCATTCGGCTTGGACAGGTGGCTGGTGAAAACCGTGCCGGGCCGGGGCGCAATTGACCAACGAAAAAATTGGCGTTTTGGCATTAGCTGAACTTATGATTGGATTATGAAACCCCGGACTCCCCTTCCCCCGCTTGGCTGGCTGCGCACCTTCGAGGCCGCCGCCCGCCACCTGTCATTCACCGGCGCGGCGCGCGATTTGAACATGACGCAAAGCGCCGTCAGCCAGCAGATCAAATCGCTCGAGGGCTATCTGGGCCAGCCCCTGTTTCACCGGCGCCCCCGCGCATTGGAACTGACCGAGGCCGGAATCACCTATCTGCCCGTGGTACGCGAAGCGTTCCGGACGCTGGTGCGCGGCACCCAGGCCGTAACCGGGCAGCAGGAAAATACCGTACAGGTGCAGTGCAACATCACCTTTTCGGTGAACTGGCTGGCCCCTCGCCTGCCCGCCTTCCGCGCGCTGCACCCCGATGTCCACCTGAACATCTTCACCGAGTTGTGGGAGCCGCGCGAGATGGCCGAAGGCGCGGCGGTCGAGATCCGCTATTCCCTGCGCCCGGCCGACACGGTCCGCACCGAGCTTTTGCGCAGCGATCACTACTACCCCGTCTGTGCCCCCGACTATCCGGTCACGCTGGAAAACCTTCAGCAGCAACCGCTGTACGACTGTTCGAATCTTCTGTCGAACTGGGCCAGCTGGGCCGAAGATCAGGGCCTAAACTGGGAAAATTCGCCGATTACCTATGCCACGACCTATATGGTCGGCCTGTCCGTTGCGATGGCCGGCGGCGGGCTGTGTCTGGCCCATGACACGATCGCAAAACGCCTGCTGGACGAAGGCCGTCTGATCGCGCCGTTCGAGCATCGCGCGCCGATGCCAGAAGCCTATTACCTGCTGCTGTCGCCCCAAGCCGAGGAGACCCCGGGTGCCGTGGCCTTTGCCGAATGGATCAGGGCGGAAATCGCGGCCGAGCAACACCGCGCCTGACTTCAGCCGTCTTTGGGGCGGCTGGCGACCCAGGCATAGCCGTTCTCGCACAGGATATAGGTCTCGCGCAGGCCATGGGGCTTGTCGGTCGGCTCCTGCAGCACGACCGCGCCTGCGGACCTGGCGCGCTCCGCCGCCTCGTCCGGCTCGGTGTCGTACAGGTGAATCTCGATCCCGCCACCGCGTGGGGGCGTTTCGGGAACCAGCCCCAGCAGCGGGTTGGAATGATAGGTGCCGTCCGAATGCAACTGAAACACCTGATCGCCATAAGTGACGATGGCAAAATCCGCCGTCACCTGATGGGACTTCAAGCCAAAAACAGTCTCTAAGAAAGCGCATTCCGCTGGAACGTCGCGCACCAGCAGGTTCAGCCCGATCCCCCGCAGGCTGCGGCCGAAACTGTCGGCATCGATGGTTTCGTAATCCATGTCCCTACCAGACCCCGCATCGCGGCGCGGATCAAGCATTTGCTGCCCCGCGCCCGGTCGGATGACGGTTTCATGAAGGTGGCAAAGCAGGGGTTGCACCTTCCGATGCATTCGGGAAAGTTGTGCCATGGAATACGCACCCTTCCCCTCTTGGCCCGACGTCGCCCCCCGCCTGATCGCCGTTGCCGCTGGCCGCGAAGCCGCCGACATGGTCATTCGCGGCGGGATCTGGATCAACGTGCACAGCCGCGAGGCGCTGCCCGATCACTCCATCGCCATCGCCGCCGGACGCGTGGCCTATGTCGGCCCCGACGCCAGCCACTGCATCGGGCCCGACACACAGATCATCGAGGCCAAGGGCCGCTACATGATCCCCGGCCTGTGCGACGCGCATATGCACATCGAATCCGGCATGCTGACCCCGGCCGAGTTCGCCCGCGCGGTGATCCCGCATGGCACCACGTCGATGTTCACCGACCCGCATGAAATCGCCAATGTCCTGGGGTTGGACGGCGTGCGGATGATGCATGACGAGGCGCTGATGCAGCCGGTCAACATCTTCACCCAGATGCCGTCCTGCGCGCCCTCGGCGCCCGGGCTGGAAACCACGGGCTACGAGATCACCGCCGAAGACGTGGCCGAGGCGATGACCTGGCCCGGCATCATCGGGCTGGGCGAGATGATGAACTTTCCCGGTGTGATCAACTCCGATCCCAAGATGCTGGCCGAAATCGCCGCCACCCAGCGCGCGGGAAAGACGGTGGGCGGACACTATGCATCCCCTGATTTAGGGCCTGATTTTGCAGCCTATGTCGCCGGCGGCCCGGCGGATGACCACGAAGGCACCTGCGAGGCCGACGCCATTGCCCGCGTGCGGCAAGGGATGCGGTCGATGATGCGGCTGGGCTCGGCCTGGTATGACGTGGAAAGCCAGATCACCGCCGTCACCGAAAAGGGGCTGGACCCGCGCAACTTCATCCTGTGCACCGATGACTGCCACTCGGGCACGCTGGTGAACGAGGGTCACATGAACCGCGTCGTGCGCCATGCCATCGCCTGTGGCTGCGACCCGTTGATCGCGTTGCAGATGGCCACGATCAACACCGCCACCCATTTCGGGCTTGAGCGCGAGATCGGCTCGATCACGCCGGGCCGCCGGGCGGACGTGATCCTCAGTTCGAACCTGACTGAACTGCCGATCGAGATGGCCATCGCCCGCGGACAGGTGGTGGCCGAGAACGGCGCGATCACGGTGGATTGCCCGCATTTCGACTGGCCTGGCCGGGCACGCAACACGGTGCATCTGGGCCATGCCCTGACCGCCGCCGATTTCGAGATCTCCGCGCCCGAAGGCGCCAATCGCGTGCGTGCAAACGTGATCGGCGTGGTCGAGAACCAGGCCCCCACCCAGGCGCTGAAGGCCGAGTTGCCCATTATCGGCGGGCTGGTCGAGGGCGAAGGCGATGTCTGCCAGATCGCGCTGGTCGAACGGCACCGGGCCACGGGCGGCGTCAACAACGCCTTCGTGTCGGGCTTTGGCTATCAGGGCCGGATGGCCATGGCTTCGACCGTGGCGCATGACAGCCACCACATGATCGTGGTCGGCACCGACCGCGATCAGATGGCGCTGGCCGCCAATCGCCTGGCCGAAGTAGGCGGCGGCATCACCATCTTCCGTGATGGCGAAGAGCTGGCGCTGGTCGAACTGCCCATTGCGGGCCTGATGTCCGACAGCCCTGCCGCGGACGTCGCGGCCAAGGCGCAGAAGATGGTCGAGGCGATGCAGGCCTGCGGCTGCCAGTTGAACAACGCCTATATGCAGCACTCGCTGCTGGCCCTTGTCGTCATCCCCGAACTGCGGATATCCGATCTGGGACTGGTGGATGTCCGCACATTCGAAAAAATTGACCTTCTGGAACCCCTCGCATGACAAAAATAACAACGCCCGACCCACGGGACCCCGAGATTTTCACCGATGCCGCCGCGGCCGTTGCCCGGCTGGAAGAGCTGTACAACGAGGCCACCGCCTTTCTGTGCGACAGCTTTGCCGAGGCCATGGAAAGCGGCACGCCCAAGGTCCGTTACAGAGCCTATTACCCGGAAATTCGTATCCGTACGGCGTCCTACGCGCATGTGGACAGCCGCCTGAGCTTTGGTCACGTGTCCGAGCCGGGGGTTCATGCCACCACGGTGACCCGGCCGGATCTGTTCCGGTCCTACCTCACGCAGCAGATCGCGCTGCTGATCAAGAACCACAATCAGCCGGTGACCATCGGCCCCTCGACCACGCCGATGCCGGTGCATTTCGCCGTGGCCGGCAACCCCGATCTGGTGGTGCCGCATCAGGGAGCGGCCGGGTTCACCCTGCGAGACGTGTTCGACGTGCCCGACCTGACCACCACCAATGACGACATCGTCAACGGTGTGCACGAACCGCAGGATGGCGTCGGCCCGCTGGCCTTGTTCACCGCCCAGCGCATCGACTATTCGCTGGCCCGGCTGGCCCATTACACCGCCACCGATCCGGACCATTTCCAGAACCACGTTCTGTTCACCAACTACCAGTTCTACGTCTCGGAATTCGAAAACTACGCCCGCGCGCAACTGGCCGACCCCGACAGCGGCTATACCAGTTTCGTCTCGACCGGGAATGTCGAGATCACCGACCCCGACGCGCCGCTGGAACAGCCGCTGAAACTGCCGCAGATGCCGACCTATCACCTGAAACGCGCCGACGGGTCGGGAATCACGCTGGTCAATATCGGCGTCGGCCCATCCAACGCCAAGACCGCCACCGACCACATCGCGGTCCTGCGCCCGCATGCCTGGCTGATGGTCGGCCACTGTGCGGGGCTGCGCAACACGCAGGCTCTGGGGGACTTCGTGCTGGCCCATGCCTATCTGCGCGAAGACAAGGTGCTGGACGACGATCTGCCCGTCTGGGTGCCGATCCCGCCGCTGGCCGAAGTTCAGGTCGCGCTGGAACGCGCCGTGGCCGAAGTGACCGAGCTGGAAGGCTATGAGCTGAAGCGGATCATGCGCACCGGCACGGTGGCTTCGGTCGACAACCGCAACTGGGAACTGCGCGACCAATCCGGCCCGGTGCAACGGCTGAGCCAGTCGCGCGCCATCGCGCTGGATATGGAAAGCGCCACGATCGCCGCAAACGGCTATCGGTTCCGTGTGCCCTACGGCACCTTGCTGTGCGTATCCGACAAACCGTTGCATGGCGAATTGAAGTTGCCCGGCATGGCGTCCGAGTTCTATACAACTCAGGTCAGCCGCCATCTGGCGATCGGAATCCGGGCGATGGAACACCTGCGAGGCATGCCACTGGAACGTTTGCACAGCCGGAAATTGCGCTCGTTCGACGAAACGGCCTTCCTCTGACGCAAAAAAGCAACGAAATCCCCATATTTTTTGGGGTTTCGGTGCTACTATTCGTTGTGTTCGCCCACAATATCCCGTTACAGTTACGCGGTGAGGCCCAATAGATCGGGCACGTTAAGGAGACCAAGAAATGGCAAAGCCTATGACGAAGACTCAGCTGGTTGCTGCTCTCGCTGAGGAAATGGGAACCGACAAGAAATCCGCGAACGCGGCGCTGGAGGCGATCACTGGCCTGATCACCCGCGAAGTTTCGGCCGGAGGCGCTGTGACCCTGCCGGGCGTCGGCAAGATCTACTGCCGCGAGCGCCCCGAGCGTCAGGTTCGCAACCCGGCCACTGGTGAGACCTTCACCAAAGAAGCCGACAAGGTTGTGAAGATGACCATCGCCAAGGCCCTGAAGGACAGCGTCAACAGCTGATCCGCGCCTTAGGGAAAACGATCAAGGGCCGCGATTTCGCGGCCCTTTTTCTTTGGTATTTGTTTACCGGGTCCGGCGGGCCGAGGTCAGTGAACAGTCTCGACCTTGTGGAAATCCAGATCCCGATCTTCGGGCATCGAGTCGATGCTCATCACCTCTGTGCGCTTGACGATCAGGACATAGACCACGCAGGCGAGGTAGAGGCCAACCACCACGGCGCCGATCCACTGAATCTGCAGCCACTGGCTCTGGAACAGAAGCGTCAGCACAAACAGAAGCACCACATTGCCGGCAACATAGGCCGTCTTACCGAAGCGTTCGACCGTCATGTTCAGGTTGTCGGTATAGAGCCTGATCAGCGAGTCCAGTGAGTTAATCACGAAGGTCACGCCGACGATCACCATCGCGATGTTGGTGATGCCTGCGGTGCTGATGCCGTTCAGGTGATAGTAGTAAAGCACGCTGAACCAGATCGCCAAGGGGATCGACGGAAAGATCAGCAGCGCCGCCAGCAATTGCCAGGTGGTCAGCCCTCCGACAAAGCGCGAGGTGAACTGACCGATCATGATCGACCAGGCAAACCACCAGAACAGGTAGAAGGCGTGATAGTCGGTCAGAGGCAGTATGAACTTGTGGATATTGGCGAAATACGCCCCGATATTGCTGCTGGTTTCCACGAAACCCGCAACGCCCATACCGGCCGCGGCCCACATGCCAAGGATCAGCGCCAGAAACAGAAACGTCGAGCCGACAGAAAGAATCCGCACGTATTTCAGGTCAGTCGAGGAATAGGCCGCGGCCAGAATGACGACAAATACGATGATGTAAAACGTGGTCACCACGGACTCGCCATCACCAACTTCGGGCAGGTATCCGGGCAGGTAGATCAGGAACAGGCTGGCGGTGAAAGCGCAGGTCCCGATGATCACCACATTGTTGATCAGCTTGACCACCGGGATCTCAAAGAACTGCACTCGGGGCTCGATGACGCAGAAATAGAAGGCCGTCAGGAAATAGAAGGCCCAGATCAGGAAACCCCAGAACCCGAACTCGACCGCCAGCGGGTTTGCGAACGCATAGGCCGGATCTTCGGCATAGCCTCCGAATTCGGTGAGCGGGAACATGATCAGCCCGACATCCAGGCCGGATGTGAACAGGATCGCGATGAAAGTGAACAGATGTACAGGTGTCACGCCCACGCACCGCAGGTTCCACCATTTCACGACGAAGAACGCTACCAGCCCAAGAGCAAGCAGGACCCCGAATGACAGGATGTATTCCAATAGCACCGACAAACCTCCCTTTAGATGTCAGATCACCGAGCGGATATCTTTAATTGGCTAGTCAATCAATAAAACCGGCACCCACGGAAAACTTGCGCGCTCCATGTGTCTTTTTTGACGCTCGGGCGCTTGTGGCCCGAGAGAAAATCGGAAACAGTCGCCGCACATTCAAACAGGAGCGGTCATGGATCTGCGCGCCATCGCCATGGGGCTGGCCTTTGCCTTCATCTGGTCGTCGGCCTTTACATCGGCGCGGATCATCGTCGCGGATGCCTCGCCGCTGTTTTCACTGGCGGTTCGCTTCCTGATTTCCGGCATCCTGGGTGTCGCAATCGCCCGGGCCATGGGCCAGAGCTGGCACCTGACGCGGTCGCAATGGCATGCGACCATCCTGTTCGGAATCTGCCAGAATGCCCTTTATTTGGGTCTAAATTTCTATGCGATGCAAACGGTCGAAGCCTCGGTAGCGGCGATCATCGCCTCGACCATGCCACTCTTGGTGGCGCTGGCCGGTTGGCTGCTGTTCGGGGAACGGTTGCGTCCGCTGGGTGTTCTGGGTCTGCTGGCCGGGTTCGCTGGCGTGGCCCTGATCATGAGCAGCCGGATCAGCGCCGGGATCGACCTGTTTGGCGTTGCCCTCTGCGGGCTGGGCGCGCTGGCGCTGACCTTCGCCACGCTGGCCGTGCGCGGGGCGACCTCGGGCGGGAATTTCATGATGGTCGTCGGTTTGCAGATGTTCGTCGGCTCGGCGGTTCTGTTTGTCGCCGCCCCGTTGTTCGAGACGATCCATATCCGCCCGACCTGGCCGCTGGCGCTGGCCTTCACCTACACGACCCTGTTCCCCGGCCTGCTGGCCACGCTGATCTGGTTCCTTCTGCTCAACCGGATCGGACCGACCCGCGCGGCGACCTTCCATTTCCTCAACCCGGTGTTCGGGGTCACGATCGCCGCGATTCTGCTGGGTGAGCGGTTGGGCGCAATGGATGCCGTCGGCGTTGCGGTCACCACGCTGGGCATTCTGGCTGTGCAGTTGTCACGCCAGCCGGTTCAGCGCAGCAGGGCCTCGACCTGACGGCGCAGCTTGCGGGAGTCCGGCCGCGTCGTCGACCCAAAGGTCGCGACGACCTCGCCTTCGGGGCTCAGAAGAATCTTGTTGAAATTCCAGCCCGGCACAAACCCGGTTTCGGCCGCGACCGCCTTGTAGAACGGGTGGGCCTGCGGACCGGTCACGGGGGTGATGTCGGTCATGGGCAGGGTCAGGTCATAGTTCAACTCGCAGAACTCCTTGACCTCGCTGGCGGTTTCCAGTTCCTGGTTGAAGGAATCCGATGGGACCGACAAAACCACCAAACCCTTGGGCCCATAGGTGTCCTGCAGCTTTTGCAGCCCGGCATATTGCCCGGTAAACCCGCATTGCGAGGCCGTGTTGACCACCAGAACCGGCTGGCCGCGCCAGTCCGACAGCGACAGCGTGCCGCCATCGATCGATGGGAACTCTCCGGATACGGGCGCGGCCTGCACCGTTCGACCGATCAACAACAAGGCAGACAACAGCAACATTCTGAACATGGCGTGACCTCCTCTTTGATATTGATACGCTCGAACTACGGCGGCAGATCACCCGCACGATCGCGCGAGCCGGGTGAAACAGGGCTTTGCTTTTGTCGCGGCACACCCCAAATATCTCGGCAACGTATGAAACGCCGGAGGACCCATGCCCGAATATACCAAAGATCCATCGGTTGTAGCGGCCCTGTCGCCCGAGGAATTCCACGTCACCCAGCGCAACGGGACCGAACGCCCCGGCACCGGAAAACACCTGAACAACAAGGAACCCGGCATCTACGTGGATATCGTATCGGGCGAGCCGCTATTCGCCTCGACCCACAAATACGAATCGGGCTGCGGCTGGCCCAGCTTCACCAAACCCATCGTGCATGACCACGTCACCGAGCTGGAGGACCGCTCGCTGGGCATGATCCGGACCGAGGTCCGCTCGAAACACGGCGACAGCCACCTGGGCCATGTGTTTCCCGATGGTCCGCTGGATCAGGGTGGGCTACGCTATTGCATCAACTCCGCCGCGCTGAGGTTCATCCATCGTGACGACATGGAGGCCGAGGGCTATGGCGAATACCTCGATCAAGTGGAGGACCCGAAATGACCGAACACCGCGCCGTTCTGGCCGGAGGCTGCTTCTGGGGCATGCAGGACCTGATCCGCAAGCTGCCCGGCGTTCTGCGCACCCGCGTCGGATATACCGGCGGCGACGTGCCCAACGCGACCTATCGCAACCACGGCACCCATGCCGAAGGAATCGAGATCTGGTTCGACCCCGCGCAGATCACATATCGCGATCTGCTCGAGTTCTTCTTCCAGATCCACGACCCGACCACCGTGAACCGCCAGGGCAATGACATTGGGATGAGCTATCGCTCGGCCATCTACTACTGCGACGAAACGCAGAAACAGATCGCGCTGGACACGATCGCCGATGTGGATGCCAGCGGGTTGTGGCCCGGCAAGGTCGTGACCGAGGTCGAACCCGCGGGCGATTTCTGGGAGGCCGAGCCCGAGCATCAGGACTACCTTCAGCGTATCCCCAACGGCTATACCTGCCACTTCTCGCGCCCGGACTGGGTTCTGCCCAAACGCAGCAGCGCCGCCGAATAAAGGTCAGCCGACGGCCACCCGCGGGCGGCCGCTGGCTTCGACGGTCAGCATCGCCTCGACGAAGACATCCTTGCCTTCGATCCGGGCGGTGCGGATGTCACGGTTGACGATCACGCGGATATCCTCGGCCCCGGCTTCGCGCACGGCGCTTTCGGTCTCGCGCCGCAGTTCGGCCTCCAGCAGGTCCAACGCGGGTTCGGGTTCGGGGAAATCCTGCGGCCCGTCGTTCAGATGCACGCGGTACCGGCCTTCGGACGGGGCGGTCACCGTGCCCGCCCGCCGCATGGTCAGCCGCCCCACGACGGCCCCGATCGCGTTGGCCACCCCGGCATGGTCGGGCAGCACCATGGTGCAGCGCAGCCGCTCGCCGACCGCCGGGTAATAGCTCGGCGCCGAGGCCCCCAGCCCGACCACATCCACGTTCAGCCTCGTGTCCAACGCCAGCAGACCGCGATGCCCGTGCAAGCCCCGCCGGGTCAGCACATGGCGCGCCAGATCCTCGGGCGGCAGGCCGAACGCCTCGGCCTCTTCCGCAAAAGCAGTCTCTAATAGGGTCAAAACGGTCTGTTCGGTCAACTGATCCACGATCATCCCGGCCAGTTCATCGGCCGAGCCCGCCAGCCGGTCGCCCGACCCCACACGCCGGCGCGCAATCAACTCCAGCGCCTTGCGCGCGGCACCCTTATCCCAATCGGACAGGCGCCCCAGAACGTGGCTGGCATCCGACGGCGTCACCCCCGAGACCTGAACGATCCCGCGATCCACCAACCGGGTCAGAGCGCCGTTTTCCATCCGCGTGCGCAGCAGGGCGCTCAGGGGCAGAACCCTGTCCCCCAGCCGCTCCAGCAGCCCCACCTCGCGCGGTCCCAGACCCTCGGCGTGGATGCCGGGCACGCGGCGGGCGAAACGGGTGTCGTGCTCGCCCACCGTGGTCGCGCGCAACTGCTCGTCCAGCGCGGCATGGACCACTTCGGGCGCCTCAGACGCGATCAGCGACACCGGCAGCACCCGGCGCGGACCCAGGAAAACGCCGCCGCGCAGGCCTTCGGTCACCACATGCACCTGGCTGTCACCGCCCAGACCATGCGTGCGCATCGCCACCGCCTCGACCATGGTGCGGAACCCGCCGACCCGTGCGCCCGCCGGGTCGATCGCCGGCTTTCCGTCGCGGATCAGAGCCACATCGGTCGTCGTCCCTCCGATATCCGACACCAGCGCATCATGCACTCCGGTCAGCCAGCGCGCCCCGACTATCGAGGCCGCCGGACCGCTGAGAATCGTTTCGATCGGCCGCTCCCGCGCCTGCTCGGCGCTCATCAAGGCGCCATCGCCACGCACTACCATCATCGGCGCGTCGATGCCCAGCTCGAGCAGAACATCCTGCGCCCGGCCGATCAGACGGTCGATCATTCCGATCAGACGTGCATTCAGCACCGCCGTCACCGCACGTTTCGGCCCATTCAGCTTGGCCGACAACTGATGCGAGCAGGTCACTGGCGCGCCGGTTTTCTCAGTGATGATCCGCGCGACCTCAAGCTCATGCGCGGGATTGCGCGTGGCAAACTGGGCCGCAACCGCGAACCCGGAAATCCCGGACTGCTGGTCCAGAAATTCGGTCAACGCCCCTGTATCCAAAGGCGCGGCCTCAGCCCCGGCATGGCTGTGCCCGCCCGAGATCACCAGCGCCGGGTCACCCTTCAGCGCATCGCGCAGCCCATGCCTGTCCAGATCGCCGTCCCGAAATCCGACATAGATCAGCGCGACGCGCCCGCCTTGCCCCTCGACCAGCGCGTTCGTGGCCAGCGTCGTCGACAGCGACGCCATCGAGATCTGAACGGGCGCGACCTGCGCCTGGTCCAGCACCGCCCGGATCGCCCGCCCGACGCCGATCGCCAGATCCTCGCGTGTGGTCAGGGACTTGGCCGAGGCGATCACCTCTTCCTCGTCCCGGATCAGCACCGCATCGGTGTAGGTTCCACCGGTATCCACGCCCAAAGCCAACGCCATCGGGATCTCCATCCTGTTCGCAGTCACGGGTGTAGCGGTTTGAACCGACGCGTCCAGCCTGTTTGCGGCATTCACGACAGTTGTTCGACCGCCCAGCGCGCCGCGTCGGCCACCGTGGGGTCGGCATCCTCGATCAACGCCTGCGCGACCGGAATCAACTCCGACGACCCGGAATTGCCGATGGCATACAGAACGTTTCGCACGAACCGGTCGCGCCCGATCCGCTTGATCGGAGAACCCGAGAATCTGGCCCGGAACGCCGCATCGTCCAACCCGGCCAGTTCCGCCAACGGCGGCGCCATCAGGTCTTGGCGCGCGGCATATCGGATGTCACTGGCCGCCACCGCGAACTTGTTCCACGGACAGGCGGCCAGGCAATCATCACAGCCATAGATCCGGTTGCCCAGCTTGCCGCGCAACTCCTGATCCACCGGCCCCTTGTGCTCGATGGTCAGATAGGAAATGCAGCGCCGCGCATCCAGTTGATAGGGCGCCGGAAAGGCATCCGTCGGACAGGCATCCAGACAGGCCCGACACGACCCGCAATGATCCACTTCCGGCGGGTCCGTCGGCAGGTCCAGAGTGGTGAAAACAGACCCTAAAAAGGCCCAATTGCCCCACTCCCGGCTGACCAGATTGGTGTGTTTGCCCTGCCAGCCCAACCCGGCCGCATGGCCCAGTGCTTTCTCGGGCACCGGCGCGGTGTCGACGAACACCTTCACCTCGCCCCCGGCTTCGGCAATCAGCCACCGGGCCAGCCGCTTCAGCCGCTTTTTGACCAGATCATGGTAGTCTTTGTTCTGCGCATAGACCGAGATCGCCCCGCGATCGGGTCGGCCCAGAACCTCGGTCGGATCATGATCCGGCGTGTAACTCTCGGCCAGCATGATGACCGAGCGCGCCTCAGGCCACAGCTCCGCCGGATCCCCCCGCCAATGGGCGCGCTCGGCCATCCAGCCCATCTGCCCGTGATAACCGGCCGCCAGAAAGGCGGCCAACCGCGCAGGCACTTCCGGCACGTCCCAGGGTCGGCAGATCCGGCACGACACGAACCCCTCGGCCCGGGCCTGCGACACCAACCTGTCCTTCAATGCCGTCGCGCTGTTCATCTGGCCCAAAATATCCTCGGGGGTGAATTGGCCCAATGGGCCAAGAGGGGGCAGACCGCCCCCTGCCCCAACCTATCAGAAATCCAGGTCGGCGTAATGGGCGGGCGGGCGGAAGCCCGGCACCTGATCCGCCAGAATCGACCGGAAGGCCGGGCGAGACTTGATCTTGGCGTACCAGTCCTTGACCACATGGCTGCGATTCCAGTCCACGTCCGAAATATAGTCCAACGCCGACAGATGCGCGGCAGCCGCAAAATCGGCCAATGTCATCTGATCCCCCGCCAGCCAGCGCCGCTGATCCAGCAGCCAGGCCATGTAATCCAAGTGGAACTTGATTGCCCGCGCGCCTTCCTTGACGTTCTTGCTGTCGGGATAGCCCTGACCGGTCACTTTTTTGTTCACCCGCTCGTACAGCAGCTTGGATGTCACCTCATGGTGGAATTTGTCATCAAACCAACTGACCAGACGGCGCACCTCGAACCGTGCTTCCGGAGTTTTCGGCATCAATGCGGGTTCCGGCCGTGTCTCTTCGATGTATTCGCAGATCGCCGCGCTTTCTGACATCACCCGGCCATCCAGCCGCAGAACCGGGACCTTGGCCGCAGGGTTTCTGCGCAAGAAGTCCGGGGATTTTTCCCAGTACTTTTCCTCGACCAATTCGACTTCGATCTTCTTTTCCGCCAGGGACAGGCGGACTTTTCGACAAAAGGGGGACAGGGGAACGTGAAACAAACGCGCCATGTGGATCCATTCGAACCAATTGAGTACCGCTCAGCAATAGCCGCTGACGGGCAGAAGTTTCAATCCTCGAAGCAATCTGCGCGACCATCTGCGCGGATGGTGGCCGCTCCATCGCGGATCGCGGCGGCTCGTCTGCGGGTGTAAACCGACGGGTCCGTGACCGAACGGTTTCGCGGTGACGGAAGGATTGCCGCCAGCCGCGCCGCCTGCACCGGGCTGAGTTGGGCGGAACTGACTCCAAAATTCTTGCGGGCGGCCGCCTCGATTCCGAACAGGCCCTCACCGGTCTCTGCCACGTTCAGATACACCTCGAGTATGCGCTTCTTGCTCCAGAAGATTTCGACGACAGGGGTCATGGAGGTCTCAAGCGCCTTGCGCACCCAACTGCGCCCCTGCCACAGAAAGACATTCTTGACCACCTGCTGAGAAATGGTCGACGCCCCGCGGTTGCCACCATCTTCAAGCGCATCGCGGATCGCGTTTACGTCAAAGCCCCAATGCAGGCAGAAATTCGCATCCTCGGCCGCAACGACCGACCGGGCCATGACCGAAGACATATCCTCGATCGCGACCCATTCCCGGTCCACCTTGCCCAGGCGGCGCCACTCGGACCAGATCGTATGGGTGATCGGCGGGTTGACCACGGTGTAAAGCAAAACAAGCGCCACGAACGCCGCGGCCAGGGCCCCAATGACACGCAGTACCCACCGCCGAATCCGAACGATGAGCGTTTCCGTTTTCCGAGACCGGGTTGCCTTTTTGGACTTACCGCGGGATTTGCGCGCTGCTTTCTTCGCCATGTTCCTGCTATACGCCGCAGCACTGGTATTTGGAACGGAATTATGACGCGATCAGCCGCCCTTCGCGCGGGCGCACCACCGGACGGGCGGTTTTCGGACCACCATCTTCCACCGCTGCCAACTGCGGGAACAGTCGCAACAGCTCGGCCTGGGTTTCCCGGTCAGACCGCGTAACGGCGTGCCCGGGATAGTAGCTTTCGCTTTTGGCGCCGTTGGCGATGACGATCTCGTGTTGGTCGAACAACAGGTGGAAATACTCGATCTCTCCACCTTCGACCCGCGTCACCGTCGTGCCGTTGACCAGGGAATGTGCGGCAACAAAAACCTCGGGGTGGCCGTAGAAATAAGCCGCGCGCCAATCGTCGATCAGCATCCGGTGCTGGGGCGAGAACAGAGTGTCACGGTCCAGTCCCAAAACCCCTTCGGCAAAGCGGATCGGTGCGGCGTTGCCCTCGGCCGCGACGGTGGTTCTGCCGACCCAGATCAGGGCCCGCGCACCATTGTCGACCGTCGTGACAAGGTCACCGGCCTGCAGATCCTCGACGCGGCGCAATCCATCGGGTGTCTTTATCATTGTTCCGGCAGTAAAACACGGCGGCCCAAGCTCACCCGGAACCACCAAGGGACCTTCGGTATTGACGAAAGTCGTCGAGACTAGCGTCCCCTCTTGCAGCACCTGACCGTCCGTCGGGGTGAACACGCGGCTGCCATCAGCCAGATAGAAGGTGATTCCCGTGTAGGTGACGTTTCCCACACCGGACACGTTGATCGTCACCGTGTCGCCCGGCCAGGATCGGGTGACATCAATGCCGTTGACCGAGTCATTGTCGGAACTGTCGATGTCGCCATCGTCGTTCTGGTCGACCAGATTGTACTTCTCAACCGTCAGAAGGGTCCCCGTTGCCGGCGGGCTGGCCGGATCCATGGCAAAGAACTGGTCAAGATAGGTCGTGGGCATGCGACGACTCCCTGGCGAAATTGGCGGCAAGCGGAAGCATTGGCGAAATTTCCAAACTTTCCGTGTACAGGCCTAGCGACACGCAATGTTTTTTCAAGAAATCCGGAAACGGGAGGGCACAAAACGAAAACCCCGCGTGTCTTTTCAAACACGCGGGGCGGGCTTCACAGGCGGTCTTACTCGGCCGGAACCGCCGCTGCCTCGTGGCTCAGCGGGTAGCTTAGTTTGTTCAGCATTTCTTTCGGACAGACCTGCAGGAAGTTCGCCAGCTCGACATCCCAGTGCTGCAGGATGTCGGCAGCCTTGCGGCTGCCGGTTTCTGCGGCGTGACGCTCGATCAGCGACTTCAGCTGGGTCTCCCAATGCTCGACCGTTACGGGGCAGGTCACCAGGGTTTCCATGTTCATCAGCAGCTGCGCCTTGCCTTCGGGGTCGTACAGATAGGCCATGCCGCCCGTCATCCCCGCGCCAAAGTTCGCGCCGATGTCACCCAGAATCACCGCAACGCCGCCGGTCATGTACTCACACCCGTTCGAGCCGCAGCCCTCGACCACCACGGTGGCACCCGAGTTCCGCACGGCAAAGCGTTCCCCAGCACGGCCAGCCGCGAACAGGTACCCGTCGGTCGCGCCGTAAAGGACCGTGTTGCCGATGATCGTATTCCGGTCGGCCTGCAACGGGCTGACCTGCGGCGGGCGCACGACGATGGTGCCGCCCGACAGGCCCTTGCCGACATAGTCGTTGGCGTCACCCGACACTTCCAGTTTGAGCCCCGGCGCGGCGAAGGCGCCCAACGACTGGCCGGCCGAGCCTTGCAGTTTCACATGCAGGTGGTCCGGCTGGAACGTGTTGCGCATGCCAAAGTTCTGCACGATGTGGCTGGACACGCGGGTGCCCACCGTCCGGTGCGTGTTCTGCACGGCATAAGACAGCTGCATCTTCTCGCCATCCTTCAGGAACCGCGCAGCGTCGCGCACGATTTCAGAGTCCAGCGTATCAGGCACCGCGTTGCGGGGCTTGTCACGGTCATAGACGATGTTTTGCGCGCCATCGACGGTGATCAGCAGCGGATTCAGGTCCAGATCGTCCAGATGCGCCGACCCGCGGCTGACCTGCGCCAGCAGATCGGCCCGGCCGATGATTTCGTCGACCGACCGTGCGCCGAGGCTGGCCAGGATCTCGCGCACTTCCTGTGCGTAGAAGGTGATCAGGTTCACCACCTTGTCGGCATTGCCGGTGAACTTGGCGCGCAGGGATTCATCCTGCGTACATACGCCCACCGGGCAGGTGTTTGACTGGCACTGGCGCACCATGATGCAACCCATCGCGATCAGGGCGGCGGTGCCGATGCCGTACTCCTCGGCCCCCATCATCGCCGCCATGACGATGTCGCGCCCGGTGCGCAAGCCGCCATCGGTCCGCAGGGTTACCCGGTCGCGCAGGTTGTTCATCGCCAGAACCTGATGCGCCTCGGTCAGGCCCATTTCCCACGGCAGGCCGGCATATTTGATGCTGGTCGCGGGGGATGCCCCGGTGCCGCCATTGTGGCCCGAGATCAGGATGATGTCGGCCTTGGCCTTGGCCACCCCGGCGGCGATCGTGCCCACGCCCGAGGACGCCACCAGTTTCACCGTCACCTTGGCGCGCGGGTTGATCTGCTTGAGGTCATAGATCAGCTGCGCCAGATCCTCGATCGAGTAGATGTCGTGGTGCGGAGGCGGCGAGATCAGCGTCACGCCCTTGGTCGAGTGACGCAGGCGCGCGATCAGATCGGTGACCTTCATGCCGGGCAGCTGGCCGCCCTCGCCGGGCTTGGCACCCTGGGCCACCTTGATTTCCAGCTCTTCGCACTGGTTGAGGTATTCGGCGGTCACGCCGAACCGGCCCGAGGCCACCTGCTTGATCTTGGCCGAGGGGTTGTCGCCATTCGGCTCAGGCACGAAGTGAGCGGGATCTTCCCCACCTTCACCCGAGTCGGATTTCGCACCGATCCGGTTCATCGCCACGTTCAGCGTCTTGTGCGCCTCGGGGCTGAGCGCACCCAGCGACATGCCCGGGGTGACAAAGCGCTTGCGGATCGAAGTGATCGACTCGACCTCCTCGATCGGGATCGGCTTGCCCAGCGGTTTGAAATCCATCAGATCGCGCAGATGGATCGGCGGGTTGGCCTGCATCTTGGCCGAGTACTGCTTCCACAGCTCGTACGAGGCGCGGTTGCAGGCCATCTGCATCATGTGCATCGAGGTCGCTTCCCACGCATGGGTCTCACCCGATTTGCGGGCCTTGTAGAAGCCACCGATAGGCAGAACATCCAGGCCACTCTCCCAGCCTTTGGCGTGGATTCCTTCAGCCTTGGACTGAATGCCGGTGACGCCGATGCCGGAAATCCGGCTGGTCATGCCGGGGAAATATTCGGCCACCATGGCGCGGCTCAGGCCCACGGCTTCGAAATTCAGGCCGCCGCGATAGGACGAGATCACCGAGATGCCCATCTTGGCCATGATCTTCAGCAGGCCCTGGTCGATCGCCTCGCGGTAACGCGCGACGTTTTCAGTCAGGCTGCCTTCCAGCAACCCGCGTTCGATCCGGTCGGCCAACGAATCCTCGGCCAGATAGGCGTTCACCACGGTCGCGCCACAGCCGATCAGCACCGCGAAATAATGCGGGTCGATGCATTCCGCCGAGCGCACGTTGAGCGAGCAGAAGGTCCGCAGGCCCTGACGGATCAAGTGCGAATGCACCGCGCTGGTGGCCAGGATCATCGGCATCGCCACTTTGCCGGGGCCGGAATACTGGTCGGTCAGCACCAGGTGACCCGCGCCCGAACGCACGGCCTCCTCCGCCTCGGCGCGGATGCGCGCCAGCGCGGCGCTCAGCGCGCCGTTGCCGGGTTCGAAGGTGCAGTCGATCTCGGCCAGCGGCGCATCGAAATTCGCCACCAGTTCTTCCCACTGGGCGTTGCCGACAAAGGGGCTTTCCAGCACCACGATCTCGGTCTGGCTGCTGTCTTCATCCAGCACGTTCTTGAGGTTGCCGAACCGCGTCTTCAGCGACATCACGCGGTATTCGCGCAGGCTGTCGATCGGCGGGTTGGTCACCTGGCTGAAGTTCTGGCGGAAGAAATGGCTGAGCGGCCGGTACTGTTTGGACAGAACCGCCGAGGGCGTGTCGTCGCCCATCGAGGCGATCGCCTCTTTGCCATCCTCGGCCATCGGTGCGAGGATCTGCTCCAGTTCCTCGACCGTGTAGCCCGCCGCGATCTGGCGCTTGCGCAGTTCCTCACCGGTGAACAGCGGCTTTTCGGCGACCTCCGCCAGCTTTTCGTCCAGATCGTTGATCTTGCTGACCCATTCGCCGAACGGCAGGGCCGCGGCCAGCTTGTCCTTGATCTGCTTGTCGCGGTACAGCTTGCCCTTCTTCATGTCGACGGCCAGCATCTGGCCCGGACCCAGCGCACCTTTTTCCTTAACGCTGGCCTCGTTGATCGGGACCATACCCGCCTCGGACCCGGCGATCACCAGACCGTCGCCGGTGACGACATAGCGCATCGGGCGCAGGCCGTTGCGATCCAGCCCGGCGCAGACCCAGCGGCCATCGGTCATGGCCAGCGCGGCGGGGCCGTCCCACGGCTCCATCACCGAGTTGCAGTAGGAATACATGTCGCGCCAGGACTGCGGCAGTTCCACCGCCTGTTTCGACCAGCTTTCCGGCACCAGCATCGTCTTGGCCATCGGGGCCGAGCGGCCCGCGCGCACCAGAACCTCGAACACCGAATCCAGCGCCGCCGAATCCGACGATCCGCCCGCAATGATCGGCTTGATGTCTTCGGCATAGTCGCCAAAGGTCGCCGAGGCCATGCGGATCTCGTGGCTTTTCATCCAGTTGATGTTGCCCTTCAGCGTGTTGATCTCGCCGTTGTGGGCCAGCATGCGGAACGGCTGCGCCAGCCACCATTGCGGGAAGGTGTTGGTGGAATAGCGCTGGTGATAGATCGCAAAGGCCGACTCGAAACGCTCGTCCATCAGATCGGGGTAGAACACGGCGACCTGCTCGGCCAGCATCATGCCCTTGTAGATGATCGACCGGCAGCTGAGCGAGGCCAGGTACAGACCCGAAATCCCCGCGGCGGCGGCGGCTTTCTCGATCCGGCGGCGGATGACGTACAGCTCGCGCTCGAACGTGTCCTCGTCAACGCCCTTGGAATTCGAGATCAGGATCTGCTCGATCTCGGGCCGGGTCGCGTTGGCCTTTTCACCCAAGCAGGTGACATCCACCGGCACGTGTCGCCAGCCATAGATGTAGTAACCCATCCGCAGAACTTCGGTTTCCACGATGGTCCGGCAGCGCTCTTGCGCGCCGAAATCGGTGCGCGGCAGGAACACCTGCCCCACGGCGATCAGCTCGTCCATCTTGGGCTCGTGCCCGGTGCGGCGGATCTGGTCATAGAAAAAGGGGGCCGGGATCTGCACATGGATGCCCGCGCCGTCGCCGGTCTTGCCGTCGGCATCCACCGCGCCGCGGTGCCAGATCGCCTTGAGCGCATTGATCCCGGCCTCGACCACCTTGCGGCTTTTCTTGCCGTCAACCGAAACCACCAGGCCGACCCCGCACGAGGAATGCTCTTCCTGCTCGGAATACAGGCCATTTTCGGCCATCCACTTGCGCTTGGCTTCCTCGGCCCGGACCCAATCGGCATCATATTTCGTCATTGGTTGTCTCCTTCTTCCGACGGGGCGTACATGGCCATGACCTCGGCTTCGGTCATCTGGCGGCGTTCACCTGCGAACGCGTAACCCTCGGGCTTTTTGTCGATGTAGAGTTCAAGTTTCAGCGTGTTGCCAGCCGCGTTGTCGAACAGGCCGGCCGCGATCTGTGTCTGGCCGTGCATCTCGCCCGGCAGGGTGATCCGGTACCACAGGACCGATCCGCATTCTTCGCAGAAGGCGCGTTCGGCCCAGTCCGAAGAGGTGAAGGTCTTGACCGGCCCCAGCGCCGCATAGCCCGGCTGCGCCGGAAAGGTGACCAGCGCGCTGCTGGTCCAGCGGCGGCACATGTCGCAATGGCAGGCGCCCAGCGCGTCGCGGGCGGGGGTCGCGGTCACGGTGACCGCACCGCACATGCATTGGCCTTGCAATTCGGGCATCCTGTCCCTCCTGTCGCTGGGCTGTAGGTTATTCTGCGGCAAGCGCAGCCTTGCCGTTGAACCGGTCGATGATGGCTTGCGCGCAGTCGCGGCCGTCGCGGATCGCCCAGACCACCAGCGAGGCGCCGCGCACGATGTCACCGATGGCATAGACGCCGTCCATCTCGGTCTCGCCGGTTTCGAACGCGGCCTTGATGGTGCCCCAGCGGGTCACCGGCAGGTCGGGCTGGCCGAACAGGGTGGGCAGGTCCTCGGGCTCGAAGCCCAGCGCCTTGATGACCAGATCGGCTTCTTCGACGTAATCCGCGCCTTCGATCACTTCGGGGGCCTGGCGGCCGGTGGCGTCGGGTTGGCCCAGGCGCATCTTCTGCACCATCACGCCGGTGACCCGCTCGTCGCCAACAAACCCCTTGGGCGCGCTGAGCCATTCGAAGATCACGCCCTCTTCTTCGGCGTTCTGGGTTTCGCGCTGCGAGCCAGGCATGTTCGCCCGGTCGCGGCGATACAGGCATTTGACCGAGGTAGCGCCATGGCGGATCGAGGTTCGGACGCAATCCATCGCAGTATCACCGCCACCGATCACGACCACCTTCTTGTCCTTGGCGTTCAGGCGGCCATCGTCGAACTCGGGAACCGCGTCACCAAAGCTTTTGCGGTTCGAGGCAGTCAGGAAATCGATCGCCTTTTCGATACCGGGCAGGCCACTGCCGGGCATGGACAGATCCCGCGACTTGTAGACGCCCGTCGCAATGATCACGGCGTCATGTTTGGCGCGGATATCGGCGAACTTGGCAGCGTCGACGTCACAGTTCAGTTCAAAAGTGACGCCGCCCTCGGCTAGCAGGTCGTTGCGGCGTTGAACCACGTCCTTTTCCAGCTTGAAGCCCGGAATGCCGTACATCAGCAGGCCGCCCGCGCGGTCATAGCGGTCATAGACCGTGACCTGGATCCCGGCCCGGCGCAGCATGTCCGCCGCCGCCAGACCACCGGGTCCGCCCCCGATGATGCCGACGCTTTCGGGGCGTTCGGCGGTTGGAGCGACAGGTTTGACCCAGCCTTCCTCCCACGCGGTGTCGGTGATGTATTTCTCGACCGCACCGATGGTGACAGTGCCATGGCCCGACTGCTCGATCACGCAGTTGCCTTCGCACAGTCGGTCCTGCGGGCATATACGTCCGCAGATCTCGGGGAAGGTATTGGTGGCCTGGCTGGTCTGATAGGCTTCTTCAAGCCGTCCGGTGGCGGTCAGGCGCAGCCAGTCCGGGATGTTGTTGTGCAGCGGGCAGTGCGACTGACAATACGGCACACCGCATTGGCTGCAACGGCTGGCCTGCTCGGCGGCTTTTTCGGCGGCGTATTCGGCATAGATTTCATGAAAGTCCGCTCTGCGATCGGTTGCGGCGCGCTTTTCAGGCATGTCACGATCGATCTGCACAAATTTCAGCATCGGTTGCTTGGCCACGGTCAGACTCCATGAATTGGCTTGGTCGGATTTCTTTATGCGAAGCCAATTCGGATGAAAAGTCAATTGTGCTGACCTAAATTGGAAAAAATCGGAAAGATCGATCTCTTTGGGCGACTTTCTGTTCATTTTTAGGACCACTTCGGACCTAAATCCTGACTTTCCTTTTGCTGATCGCGCTTATACGCCTTGAATGCAAAGAACACGGGCGCAAACACGGGCGGGCAGATGAGTCTTTTTCAGCTGATTCTGGTGGCGATCATCCAGGGGATCACAGAGTTTCTGCCGATTTCGTCATCAGGCCACCTGATCCTGCTGCCAAGCCTCACCGGAATGGAAGACCAGGGCCTGGCCATCGACGTCGCGGTGCATGTGGGCACATTGGGCGCGGTGGTTCTGTATTTCTGGAGCGACGTGAAACTGGCCCTTGCGGGCCTGCCACGTGCTTTGCGCGGGCGCATCGACACCCCACAGTCCCGACTGGCCCTGGCCTTGATCGTAGCCACCATCCCGACCGTTATCGTTGGTGCCATCCTGCACCTGACCGGCCTCAGCAGTGCGATGCGGTCCGTGGCGGTGATCGGGTGGACGATGTTGGGCTTCGGACTGCTGCTGTATTGGATGGACCAAAAAGGCCCCCAGACCAAAGAGGCCGGCGACTGGGGGCTGCGTGACGCGGTTATTTTGGGTCTGTGGCAGGCCCTGGCGCTGATTCCCGGCACCTCGCGGTCGGGGATCTGCATCACCGGCGCGCGGTACTTGGGGTATACCCGCGAGGACGGCGCGCGCATCGCGATGCTGATGTCGATCCCTACAATCATCGCCTCGGGCGCGCTGCTGTCGCTGGACGTGATCGGGCAGGCCAACGCTCAGCTGGCCAAGGACAGCGCCATTGCAGCCGTGTTCGCCTTTGTTTCGGCCCTGTTGGCGCTGAACCTGATGATGCGTCTGCTGCGTAGCGTCAGCTTCACGCCATATGTGATCTATCGCGTGATCCTGGGTACGATCCTGCTGATTGTCGCCTACAGCTGATCAGATGCGCAGGTTCCGGGCCGAGTTCTGGATGTCGTCGTACTGACCCGACGGGCGGAATTTCCACAGGTATTCCGGCAGAACCGATTCCAGCGAAGCAGGCTCGATCCCCAGATCGGCAAAACCCTTCGCTCCTTCGGACACCACATTGTCACGGCGCAGGTTCTTCAACTGGTCGCGGGTCAGAATGTTGTTCGGAAACAGCTGGAAGCTGATGAATTTCAGCATGTCCAGAACCCCGGCCATGATCCGCCCAACCCAGAACGGCAGACCGATGATGATGCGGCGGCGGTGGATCACCTCGAGCATCTGCTGCATCAGCTCGCGGAAGGTCTTGGCCTCGGGCCCACCCAATTCGTAGACGCCCGGTGCGGCCTGACCCAACACGCCCTTGACTGCGGCCTGCGCCACATCATCCACAAACACCGGCTGGAACCGGGTGTCGGCACCAAAGATCGGAAGGAAGGGCGAGATGCGGGTCATGCCGGCGAAACGGTTGAAGAACTGATCTTCGGTCCCGAAGATCACCGAGGGCCTCAGGATCACGGCACCGGGCATATGGGTCAGCACAGCAGCCTCACCTGCGGCCTTGGTGCAGGCGTATTCGCTGTCGGAATTCGCGTCAGCACCGATGGCCGAAATGTGGACCATACGGGAAATGCCTTGCTCGGCCGCCAGACGGGCGATGCGGCCCGCGCCTTCGGCTTGCACGGCGCCAAATCCATTCTTGCCCAGTTCGTTCAGAACGCCCACGCAGTTGACGACCGCATCGGCGCCATGCATCGCACTGGCCACCGAGGCATCGTCGCGGATATTGCACAGAATGGGCTCGACCTGGCCCACGACGCCATAGGTCTTGACGAAGATTGCCTCGTTCGGACGGCGGACCGCCACCCGTACACGCCACCCTTCGTTCGCCATGCGTCGCGCGATATAGCGGCCGACGAATCCCGATCCACCGTAAATCGTGACCAGTTTGGACATGGTTGGGCTCCTGCTGTGTAGGTCTTGTTCCGATCTACCGCTCCAAAGCCCGGCAAACAAGGCGCAATAACGCCGCGCATAAGGCAAAAAACACTGCCGGAACCGACGGGATCGCGCCGCGAGAAGGTGACCGAAAAAAAACTTTCGATAATCCGTTCGAATCCTGTTGACGCCCTCGGCGAGTAGGCTTAAACGCCCCTCCACGACACCTGCCCAGGTGGCGGAATTGGTAGACGCGCTAGCTTCAGGTGCTAGTGTCCGTATGGACGTGGAGGTTCGAGTCCTCTCCTGGGCACCATATCCCCGAAAAGATTTGACGACCGCGTAAACCACCCTCGAACGGGTGGTTGGCTCTCATTCCGTCTTCTGCAATTCCTCCATCTCGCGGCGACGGATCTTTGCCTGAGACCGCACCCGCTTGATGAATTGCTGGGGAAGGTCCGGTCCGCGCAGCGCCGCGTAGGCCTCGCTGGTCGGGTCGCCGATCAGGTCGGCGTATTTGACCCATGTGCAGAAGGCGAAGACATCGCGCAGGCTCACATGCTCACGGGTATTGCTGTCCCGGGCCTGTGCCGGAAGCTTGATCGACCTAAAATAGGCCTTTTCGATAGCGGGCCATTGCGGATCGGGAACGAACTCGGGCGCGTCATCGGTTTCCGGAAATTTGAATGCTTGATACTTCTGCCCGTATTCCGAACATCCGTGCGAGATCTTGCTGCTGATTCCTTCAATGCCATGCTTGGCCTGAAGATCGCGGAACGCCTGCAGGCAGGCGCGCACGTCATCAACGGTGTCGCAATAGATATAGGCTTTGTACGGAAATTTGATCCCGTCGCGCAGCTCGATCATGCATTTGCGGGCGTTGTCATTGGGTAGATCCAGCTTAAGCAACAGGGCATAGGTCTGGAACATCGCACGCAGGTCATGCGGCAAAATCTGTACCTTGTAGCAGTCATTGCAAAGAGCCGGGATAGCGCCGGTCTCTTTGAAGAAGTCCAGAAAAACGCCGCAATACGCGTTCTGCCCGCGTACCTTGAGGACGCGCCCGGAAAAGACCTGCCCGATCGGCACCGCTTGCGAAACTCCGCGGCTTCGCAATGCAGCCAACCATGCGCGGTACTGTTTGACCATGTGCTCGGGCTCAAATAGATCCGCCTGCCAATCGGCGCCCAGCGAGGTAACGATGTCCGCTTGTGCCGCAGAAAAACGCCCGGCCGAACCCGGAGCCTTGGGCGCATGTTCCAGCCGTGTGACCAGCTGACGAATCGACTTGAGGTCAGCGGGCTTCATCACCAGCCAATTCTCAAGTTCGGCAATTTTCGAGGTGGGGGGCACCACTGTCTCCTGCTGCATCAGCGCCAAACGCTATGCAGGTGCATACCCCCCTCACGCAATTCGTCAACCGGAACGGCGCCGGGCGCCTGCCTCAGGCAGCGGTTTGCGCGGATACGACCTCGCCGAACCGGGTGAAGAACTTGCCCGAGAGCTTCTTGGCCGTTCCGGCAATCAGACGACTGCCCAACTGGGCAATCTTGCCCCCGACATCAACTTTGGCGGTATAGGTCAGAACGGTCTCATCACCATCCTCGGTCAGCGTCACGTCCGCACCACCCTTGGCAAAGCCCGCGGCTCCGCCCTTGCCCTCGCCCACCAGCGAAAACCCGTCGGGGGCGTTGGTCTGGTCCAGCGTCACCTCGCCAGCGAACCGCGCCTTCACCGGACCGATTTTCAGAACCACCTTGGCCTCAAGCTCGTTGGGGGCGGTCTGGGTCAGCTCTTCGCAGCCGGGGATGCATTCACGCAGAACCTTGGGATCGTTCAGCGCGCGATAAACCGCGTCCCGGGGGGCCGCGATGCGAATTTCGTCAGTCAGTTCCATTGGGTATTCCTCTGCTCAGCAACATCTGGGAAAGACGCGCAGCGCCTGTTCCGCGGCATCCTCGGGGGTTTGAGCGGGTCGGGGCGGCCATAGCCGCGCCACCCAGCTACGCAAGTTTTTCATCATGAGTTGTCTCCTCGGCGGTGTCCGCATTTCGCCAGCGCACGATCTCGGCCAGGATCGACAAGGCGATTTCATGCGGATCAATGGCCCCGATATCCAGCCCGGCAGGCGACTTCAGGCGCGCAACCTTCTCGGTGTCCATGCCCTGCGATACCAACCTGTCCGTCAGAACCTTCGCCTTGCGCTGGCTGGCCACCATCGACACCCGCCTTGCCGGCATACCCAGCGCCGAGGCCAACGCGGCCCTGTCGTTCTGGCCTTGCGAGGCGACGACCACAAAATCGCGGGGCTCAACCCCCAACGCATCCACGTCGTCTGGGTCGAAACATGATTGCGCAACCTCGTCGCTGATCTCAAACGAAACGAACACGCGCAACCCGGCCAAGGCCGCATGAGCCGCCAACGCATGGGCAATCGGGGTATCGCCAAAGATCACCAGGCGCGGCGCGTGTTGATAGGGTTCGACAAGCAGGTCGACCGTACCGCCGGATGGGCAGCCACTCTTGAAGGTCTGAACGCCATCCGGATCGGTCATTGCCACCACCTTGTCCGAGGGTTTCACGCGGATCATCCGCGACGCACCGCTGGCCAGCGCTTCCTGTGCCGAGGCGCGCACCGCACGCTGGACACAGGCTCCGCCCAGATGGCCGAGGATGCGCCCGTCCCGGGTGATCGCCGCCTTGGCGCCCGCCTTGGCCGAGGTCGCATCTGCCGTCCGCACCACCGTTGCGACGCAGAACGCCTCACCGCTGCTGCGCAACTGGTCAATCGTGTCGAAAATGTCGAAACCAGGCATGATCGGTTCCTCTCACAACTTTTGAAACTCGGGCTCCAACGCGGCCAGCGCGTCGAGCGTGTTTGCCGGAAGGTGCGCATCAAGATGGGGCAAGGCGGCCTGCATGGCGGCGGCAACGGGCTGATAATTCTCCCAACCTTTCAGGGGGTTCAGCCAGACGATCCGGCGCGCCTTGCGCCGGATCCTCGCCAAAGCCGCGCCCAGCGCCTGCGGGTCAGAACTGCAATAGCCATCCGAAAGGATCAGCACGATGGTGCGCCCATTCAGCGCCCGCGCACCATATCCATCCAGAAACCTTTCGAGACTGCCGGAGATGTCCGTGCCGCCGCCAAAACCTTCGGCCATCAGCGACAACCGCCCAGCGGCGCGCAAGCTGTCGTGGTCCCGCAATGCATCGGTGACCCGCATCAACCGCGTGTGAAACAGATAGGCATCCGCATCCGTTCCGCTGGCCACAAGGCCCTTGAGAAAGGCCAGAAATACACGCGAATAGACGGTCATGGACCCGCTGACATCGCACAGCGCGACGATCCGCATCGGGCGTGGCGGTCGGGCACGGCGAAACAGCTCCAAAGGCTCGCCTCCGCGCGCAAGGCTCGCCCGCTGGATGCGACGCATGTCCAGCGCCGGACCCCGCCGCGCCTGTTTGCGCCTGCGCGAACGTCGATCCCGGATCGCCCGCGCCAGGGCAAGCGCCGCGGCTTCGGCCCGGCGCAGGGATTGCTCATCCATCAACTCGCGCAGATCGCGGCGTGACAGGTTGTCGGTCCGGGTTGCGATCAGCTTCCCGTCCGTTCCTTCGGCCTGTCCATCCCCGGAATCCGGGGTGCTGGCATCCTGCGCATCGGGGGAATCGTCAGCGGAATCTCCGCGATCTTCGGTCTGCCAGATCATCGGCTTGGCCGACTGGACCTTGACATGGGTGTTCTGTGCGACACCGTTCCGCTGCTTGCCCGCGTTGAACCAATAGGCATCGAACAAATCGTCAAAGCGCCGCCAATCCTCGGCATCCCCGGACATCAGGGCACACAAGGCATCCCGCGCCTGTCCGACATCGGTGGCCTCGACCGAGGCCAGTGCGGCCAGCGCATCTCCGGTCTCACGCGGTCCGACCCGCAAACCGTTCCCGCGCAGATGCGCCACGAATCCCGCCATACGGTCGGCCAATCCGTGCGCTCGCGATGGAAACCGTGTTACCTGCATCACGCGACCTTTCCGATCAGGCGATCCATCACCTCGGGTGGAACGGCATCATAGTCCGCAGCGGTCTTCAGCAGACAGACCAGAGTGGCCTGTACGGCCTCGGGTGATTGGGACAGATCGTTGACGCCAAGACCCGAGAGGGCCGCGGCCCAGTCGAGCATTTCGGCAATGCCGGGTGTCTTTTCCAGATCTTCCTTGCGCAGGTTCTGAACCACTCCGATGATCTGGCGCGCCAACAGCCCTTCGACTTCGGGCATCCGTGCCCGCAGGATGGCCATTTCGGTCTCGCCGGACGGATAGTTCAAAAAGCTGTACAGACACCGCCGCCGCAGCGCATCCGAGAGATCGCGCGTACCGTTCGCGGTCAGAATGACGATGGGTCGCGTTTTGGCGGAAATCGTCCCCAGTTCCGGGATCGTGATCTGAAAGTCCGACAGGATTTCAAGCAGGTAGGCCTCAAATTCTTCATCGGCCCGGTCAATCTCATCGATCAGCAGAACGGGCGGATCATCGGCGCTGATCGCCTCCAGCAACGGCCGCTTCAGCAGATAGTCGTCGGAAAACAGCTGGGCCTCGCTGGTTCCGCCGCGCGCCTCGGAGGCACGGATGGCCAGCAGCTGCCGCTGGTAGTTCCACTCATAGATCGCGTGACTGGCGTCCAATCCTTCGTAACACTGCAAGCGGATCAAACGGGTGTCGCGCCACGCCGCCAACGCCTTGGCCACTTCGGTCTTACCGACACCGGCCGGACCCTCCAGCAGCAGCGGTCGTACCAGAGTCTGGGCCAAATGCAAAGCCATCGCCAACCGGTCGTCGGCAACATAGCCCTGCTGGGCCAAACCGTTCTGAACGTCACTCAGTGTCACACCAGGGTCCAATCTTCGTTTGACCAAAATATCCCGAGGGGGTTGGAGGGGGTCAGCGCCCCCTCCGTTCGGTCGGACCGGGCCTCGCCGGTCCGAAACCGACTACCCGTGCATCCCCAAACCGTTGGCGATCTTCCAGATCCGCCAATGGTCATGCGGCATGTGGCTCTGAACCAGGCCAAACGGTCGGAACGCATCATGCACCGCATTCGAGAACGCCGGCACACCACCCACATTCGGGCTTTCGCCGACACCCTTCGCGCCGATCGGATGATGCGGCGAGGGGGTCACCGTGTGATCGGTCGTGTAGTTGGGCGTTTCCCACGCGGTTGGCAGGAAGAAGTCCATCAGCGTGCCGGTCTTGACGTTGCCCATCTCATCATAGGCAATCTCTTGACCCATCGCGATGGCCAGCGCCTCGGTCACACCGCCGTGAACCTGACCTTCGATGATCATGGGGTTGATCCGGGTTCCGCAATCGTCCAGCGCATAGAACTGCCGGACTTCCCATTCGCCGGTATCGACATCGATCTCCATGACACAGATATAGGCGCCGAACGGATAGGTCATGTTGGGCGGGTCATAGTAGCTGACGGCCTCCAGACCCGGCTCCAACCCCGGGATGGCCTGGTTGTAGGCGGCAAAGGCGATCTCTTTCATCGTCTTGAACCGCTCGGGCGCGCCTTTGACCGCGAACCGGTCCACGTCCCATTCGACATCGTCGTCGTGAACCTCAAGCAGGTAGGCCGCGATCATCTGCGCCTTGGCGCGGATCTTGCGTGCAGCCATGGCCGTTGCAGCCCCCGCAACCGGCGTGGACCGAGAACCATACGTGCCCAAACCATAGGGCGCGGTGTCGGTGTCTCCTTCCTCCAGCGTGATGTCGTCGGCTGGAAGACCGATCTCGCTGGCGATGATCTGGGCAAAGGTCGTGGCGTGACCCTGGCCCTGTGAGATCGTCCCCAGCCGCGCGATGGCTGACCCGGTCGGGTGGATGCGGATTTCGCAGCTGTCGAACATCCCCAAGCCCAGAATATCGCAGTTCTTCACAGGCCCTGCCCCGACGATTTCGGTAAAATGCGTCAGACCAATCCCCAGAAGCTTGCGCGTCTTGCCGGCCTTGAAGTCCTCGACCCGCTGTGCCTGTTCGGCACGCAGATCCTCGTATCCAACCGCAGCCAGCGCCTTGTCCCAGGCGGTGTGGTAATCGCCCGAGTCATATTCCCATCCCAGCGCGGACTGATAGGGGAACTGGTCGGCCTTGATGAAATTGATCCGGCGCAGCTCGGCCGCGTCCATGTTCAACTTGATGGCCAGAACCTCGATCATCCGCTCGATGAAATAGGCGGCCTCGGTCACGCGGAAGGAACAGCGATAGGCCACACCCCCCGGAGCCTTATTGGTGTAGACGCCGTCCACGGCCAGATAGGCGGTCGGGATGTCGTAGGACCCGGTGCAGATGTTCATGAACCCGGCCGGGAACTTGGTCGGGTCGGCGCAGGCGTCGAACCCACCGTGGTCCGCGGTTGTATGACACCACAGGCCCGTGATCTTGCCGTCTTTGGTGGCGGCGATCTTGCCCTGCATCCAGTAGTCGCGGGCAAAGGCGGTGGACATCAGGTTTTCCATCCGGTTCTCGACCCATTTCACCGGCTGACCGGTGACGATCGAGGCCACGACCGAACAGACATAACCCGCATAAGCGCCCACCTTGTTGCCGAAACCGCCGCCGATATCGGGGCTGATCACCCGGATATTGTGCTCGGCCAGGCCCGAAATCAGGGACACGACGGTGCGGATCGCATGCGGCGCCTGGAAGGTGCCGTACAGCGTCAGCTTGCCGGTCACCTTGTCCATGCTGGCCACGCAGCCGCAGGTCTCAAGCGGGCAGGGGTGTGTCCGGTGGTAATAGACCATCTCCTCGGCCACCACATCGGCTTCGGCCAGAACGGCTTCGGTCGCGTCCTTGTCGCCCTGTTCCCAGGTGAAGATGTGGTTGTGATGCTTGCGCGGCCCGTGGGCGCCTTCGGTCTGACCTTCCAGATCTTCACGCAGCACCACGTCAGATTTCAGCGCCTCGAACGGGTCAGTCAGAACCGGCAGTTCCTCGTATTCGACTTCGACCAGTTCGACGGCATCTGCGGCGACATAGCGGTCTTCAGCAACCACATAGGCCACCTCCTGGCCCTGAAACAGGACCTTGCCGTCGGCCAGCACCATCTGCTTGTCGCCGGCAAGCGTGGGCATCCAGTGCAGACCCAGCGGCGCCAAGTCCTCGGCCGTCAGAACGGCCACGACACCGGGCACGGCCAGAGCGGCCTCTTTGTTGACGCTGACAACGCGGGCATGGGCATAGGGTGAACGGACAAAGGCGCCGAACAGCATTCCGTCCAGCTTGATGTCATCGACGTAGTTGCCCTTGCCTTGGGTAAAGCGCACGTCCTCGACGCGTTTGCGCGAGCTTCCCATCCCCTTGAGGTTGGCGGCGCGTTCTTCGGGGGTCATGGTCTGGTCGTTCATTCCGCGGCCTCCTTCTGCGCGTTCAGCATGTCAGCCGAGGCCGAGATCGCCTTGACGATGTTCTGGTACCCGGTGCAGCGGCAGAGATTGCCGGCCATGCCAAAGCGGATTTCTTCTTCGGTCGGGTTGGGATTTTCCTGCAGCAGGCGATGCGCGCGGGTGATCATACCCGGCGTGCAGAAACCGCACTGCAGCCCGTGATGCTCGCGGAACATTTCCTGCAACACACCAAGGCTGCCGTCGTCATTGGTCAGCCCTTCGACGGTCGTGATATCGGCCCCGTTCACCTGCGCCACGAAGGTCGTGCAGGATTTGACGGATTTGCCATCAATATCCACGGTGCAGGCTCCGCAGTGGCTGGTTTCGCAACCGATATGCGGGCCGGTGATTTTCAGATCCTCCCGCAGGAAGTGGATCAGCAACGTGCGCGGCTCGGCCAGGCCCTCGACCTGCTTGCCGTTCACGGTGAGTTTGACATGCATCTTCGACATCTGTGTTCCTCCCCTCAGCCCGCGCGGCTCTGCGCACGGTCGATGGCGCGGCGCAGCATCACGGCGGCCACGTGTTTCTTGAATTCGACGGGGCCGCGGTTGTCGGCCACCGGGTCGATCGCCTCGAGCATCGCGGCCACGCAGCCGTCGACATCGCCCGAAGCCAGTGCCGCGCTGGCCGCGTCAGACCAGACGGGCGTGTCGGACAGGTTGGTCATCGCCACCGATGCCTGACCGTTGCCAACCATCACTGCGGCAGCCGCGGTTGCGTAGTCGCCGATCTTGCGTTTCTGCTTTTCATAGGCCTGCCCGACACCGGGGCCGGGAACAGGGATGGAAATCCGTGTCAGGATCTCCTCGTCCTCGCGGGCGGTAAAATAGGCCGCCTCGTAGAAATCGCGGGCCGGGACGTTGCGGGTGCCGTCTGGGCCGGACAGTTCGAACGACGCGTTCAGGCACTGCATCAGACCCGGCATGTCATTGCCCGGATCCCCGTTGGCCACGTTCCCGCCGACCGTACCCATGTATCGCACCTGCGGATCCGCGATCTGCAGCGCCGCTTCGCGGATCAGCGGGATCGCGTCGGCCAGATCGTCGTGAGTGATCAACTCGTGCTGCGTGACCATCGCGCCCAGGGTCACGGTATTTGACCCGACCTCGATGCCTTTGAGTTCCTCGATGGCCTGCAGGTCGACCAGATGGCCCATCTCGGCCATGCGCAGCTTCATCATCGGGATCAGACTGTGCCCGCCTGCGATCACGCGCGCTTCGTCCCCGTGTTCCTGCAGAATGCCGATGGCCGAGGCGACGTCGCCTGGCCGGTGATACTCGAAACCGGCTGGTATCATGTTTTCCTCCCTTGGCCCGTTCACGTCGGGGCCTTGGGAATAAGGAAAGTCCTGAGGGCGTGCGCAGGCTATCGCGCAGGAACGGGGGGCGCGGGTTGTTTCACGAAATGCGAATGGGCTGCACGAGTTGCGATCAGAGGCCCAGCGCCTCGCGGATGTCCGTCAGGCGGGATCGGCTGACCGGCACCTTGCTGAGCGCATCGACCTGGTCGAAATAACAGGTGCCGTTGTCCTTGTGCCGCTCAAACCGGGAAACGTGTCTGGGGTTCACGAGGTAACTTCGGTGGGCCCGCAAAAAGCCGTCGGGTTTCAGACGGGTTTCGGCCTCGGTGATCGACCATGGGCAGAACAGTTTCTCGGCGCCCATGTACAAAACGGTGTAGTGCCCCTCGGCCCGAATGGCGGCGATGCGCGCTGGTTCGGTGAAAAAGGTCTGGCCCTCGCGCTCGAACGGGACGCCGGCGCGCAGAGCCGGTTCTGGCTGCGGCGCTTCGGCCGCCGGCTCGGGCCCGATAAAGGTGATCCCGGTCAGCAGAAATGCCCCGCAAATCAGGAATACCGCAACGGTCACCCCCATCGCAAGAACCTGATTGTTCAAAGCCGGGCCCGCGCCACCTGCGTTGTCACTGGCGGTAAAATCGGTCAGGCCCGTGGCGACGAAGTGCATGGTGAACACGGCCAGGCCGAAACAGACGGTGCCCAGCAGGATATTGCGCTGGGTGCGATTGTCGTAGGCAACCCAGATCGCCAGCACTGACAGCAACACCGAAGCCACGGTCGCGATCGCAACGTCCGATGCGGTGTAGACGGGGCGGCACAGCTCCATCCCGGCCATGCCGATATAGTGCATCACCACGATACCAAGACCCACGATCACACCCGCGCCGACAATCGTGCCCGGGCTACGCGCGCGAAAATGCAACAGCAGCAGCGCCAGCCCGACCATCAGAATGGCAACCAGGGCCGAGATCAGAGTGATCAACGCGTCATAGTAAAACAGGATCGGCAGTTGCAGGCCCAGCATGGCCACGAAATGCATCGACCAAATGCCGCCGCCCAGAATGACCGCAGCCAGTGCGACGACGAACTTCCGCCTCTGGTCATCCAGCTTTGAAGCACCATGCGTCAGATACAGGCCGGTGAAACCGGCCATGAGTGCGACGGCCAACGAGGCCGCTACGAGCCAAGCGTTATGCGAGTAATCCAGCATTTCGGTTTGCACGCCCTCCCCGACGCGAGAGTGACGTTAGCAAAGCGAAGTGTCTGGGACAATCGGCAGGCGGACCCTGCAGGTCACGGGCCGGCAAACGATCCGCCGCCCGACCATTTCGGCGGGCGGCGGACAGGCAGATCAATCGCTGATCGCGCCTTCTTCGTCACGACGCTGGTGCATCTTGGCCTTGACCCGGGCGCCCACGATCAGGGGCAGGACAAAGCCGATGATCGCGATCGCCCACAACCCGATGGACAGCGGGCTGTCGATCAGGGTCCACCAGTTGCCATTGTCGATGGTCACGGCGCGACGCAGGTTGTTCTCCATCGCGTTGCCCAGCAGGGTACCCAAAATGATCGGCACCAGTGGCACGTCCAGCTTGCGCAGGACCCAGCCCATCACGCCGAACCCGATCATCACCAGCAGGTCAAAGCTGGACCCGGAAATGCCGTAGATGCCGACAAAACTGACCATGGCCACGATCGGCATCAGGATGCGCGACGGGATCATCAGCACGCGGGTGAACAGGCCCACCATGGGGATGTTCATGGCCAGCAGCATGAAGTTGGCGATGAACAGCGCCGCGATCAGGCCCCAAACCACATCCGGATTCTGGGTGAACAGCAGCGGGCCGGGCGTGATGTTCAGCGCCAGCAGCACCGCCAGCAGTACCGCCGTGGTACCCGACCCCGGAACGCCCAGCGCCAGCATCGGTACCAATGCGCCTCCGGCGGCGGCGTTGTTGCCAGCCTCGGGCGCGGCCACGCCGCGCGGATCACCGGTGCCAAAGGTATTTTTCTTGTCCACCAGCCGCTTTTCCATCGAGTACGAAATGAACGACCCCAGTGATGCCCCGGCCCCGGGAAGAACCCCGGCGATGAAGCCCAGGAACGAGGTGCGCAGCATCGTCGGCGTGCAGCTCTTGATCATCGACATCGGAGGGTAGAGCTTGCCGATTTTCAGCTTGCTGCCCTCGGCGTCAGACCCGCCATGCCGGTGTTCGAGGAAAATGAACACCTCGGACAGGGCGAACAGGCCGACGATGGCCACCAGGAAATCGATCCCGTCGTACAGATGCACTTCGCCATAGGTAAAGCGCGGCACGCCCGTTTGGGTATCGACGCCGATGGTCGCCAGCCCAAGCCCCAGCGCGGCGGCAAAAGCCGATTTGGCCTGGTTGGTCGACGACACACCGCCCAGCGTCATGAACGCCAGCGCAAAAAGGGCAAAATATTCGGCTGGGCCGAACAGCAATGCCACTTTGACCAGCTGAGGCGCCAGCAGGATCAGGCCCCAGGTCGCCAGGAACGCGCCGACAAACGAGGCGATACCCGACAGCGAAAGAGCCTCACCCGCCAGGCCTTTTTTGGCCATGGGATGCCCATCCAGACAGGTCATCATCGCAGGCTCGTCACCGGGGATATTCAGCAGGATCGACGAGATCCGCCCCCCGTACATCGCCCCGTAATAGACACTGGTCAGCAGGATCAGCGACGGCGTCGCGCCCAGCCCCAGCGTGAAGGCCAGTGGGATTAGGATGGCCACGCCGTTCGACGGGCCCAGGCCCGGCAGCGCGCCCATGACCGTACCCAGAAAGCAGCCCAACAGGGCCAGCATCAGGTTCTGCCAAGTCAGCGCGATGGCGAACCCATCGGCCAAGGATGCAAAAGTTTCCATGATCGCCCCCTAGAAACCCAGCGGCCCTTTGGCCAGCGACAGGCCCAGAACCAGGTGGAAAATGACGTAGATCCCAACCGAGGTGCCCACGCCGACCAGAACGCTTTCGATCGGACCTGACCCCAATCGCCAGGCCAGGTAGGCCGCGGCAAAGGCCGTTGCGATGACGAAGCCCAGCTCGGGCAGCAATTCGGCATACAGGATCATGACCACCACCGCGGCGGCGATCTCGACCAGACGGCCAAGGGCCGGCCACTCCGGCTCGGCGTCCGGGCGCAGGGCGATCACCGCGCTGGACACGCCCAGAATGGCGGCGATGATCAAAGGAAAGGCCTTGGGCCCAACGGCATCGGACAGAAAGCTTTCTTCGATCGCCAGCGCGGATATCGCGAAACCAATGGCAAGAAGAAGTCCGACAACCCCGAAGATGCGGTCACTCATCGGTGTCTCCTGTTGTTCGGGAAAAAAGAGTGCGGGCGCCACGCTGTCGCGGCACCCGCCTGCACGTGAGTGGTGCGGTTACTTGATGATCCCGATCTCTTTCGAGATGGTCTGGATCTGACCGACGGACTCGGCAACGAAGTTCTGGAAGTCCTCGCCCTGCAGGTCCAGCGGAGCCAGACCGTTGGCGGCCATCACTTCTTTCCACTCGTCCGACGCATACAGGTCACCGATTTTTGCGACCCAGTCGTTGTAGGCCTCGTCCGACATGCCGCCCGGAGCGTAGAAACCGCGCCAGTTGGCGCCGATGGCATCCACACCCTGTTCCTTGGCGGTCGGGAAGTCAGCGAATTCACCGGGCAGACGCTCGGGCGCCAGAACCGCGATCACTTTGATGTCGCCGGAATCCACGAAACCCTTGGCTTCGGAAATGTCACCGGTAAAGGCCTGGACCGAGCCGGCCAGCAGCTGGGTCACCGCCTCGCCACCGCCGTCAAAGGCGATGTACTTGACCGAGCGGACATCGTCGATGCCATAGGCGTTGGCCGCGATCAGTACCTTCAGGTGGTCCCAGCCGCCCACGGCCGAACCGCCAGCAACCGAAACCGAAGCCGGGTCGGCTTTGATCTGGTCCAGCAGCTCGGGCAGGGTGTTGACGGGGCTATCGGCAGCCACGGCGATCACGCCATAGTCGGCGCCGATCGCGGCCAGCCAGCGGACCTGATCCATGGTGTTGCCCGGATAGGCGCCCTGGGCCAGACGGGTTGCGGTTGCGGCACTTGCGGCGACAATCAGGTTGTTGTCGTCATTGCGCTTGTTCACCACCTCGGCAAAGGCCACGCCACCGCCGCCACCGGCCAGGTTCACGACCTGCATGGTCTGGTCGATCAGGCCCAGATCCTGCAGCGACTTGCCCACCTGACGGCAGGTGAAATCCCAACCACCACCGGGGTTTGCCGGTGCAATACATTCCTGAGCGCTGGCGGCAAAGCCGGTCAGGGCGAATACGGCAGCGGCTACGACGCCGCCGGTTCCAAACAGTTTCATTTGGTTCTCCTCCTAGGGTCTTCTTGGCCTGCTGTTACGCAGACGAAACCGGTCCCTGCAGGGAGCCGGGCGCGCAGCCCTTCCTTGCAGGTTGATTTTCTTTAACGAATAATGCTGTCACGAACCTGTCATGTTGCGACGGGCGTTCGGGGGGACAATGCGTGTATTGATGATCGAAGATGCCGAGGATCTGGCCGAGGGCGTCGTGGCCCATCTGGGCCGGTCCGGTGTCGTCTGCGATCTGGCGACCTCGGTCGAGGCCGCGCGCGATTTCCGCGCGGTCCAGGGCTATGACGCGATCCTGCTGGACATCAACTTGCCCGACGGGTCGGGCCTGGGCTTTCTGGACGAAATCCGTGGCGGGGGTGACCGCATTCCGGTCTTGATGCTGACCGCGCTGACTGCGGTCGAGGACCGGGTAGCCGCGCTGGACAAAGGAGCCGACGATTATCTGGGCAAACCCTTCGACCAGCGCGAGCTCGAGGCGCGGCTGCGCGCGCTGGTGCGCCGAGATGCCGACCGCAAGAGCGAGCAGATCACGCTGGGCCCGCTGGTCTATGCCCCCAAGGACCGCAGCGCCACGCTGGGCGGCAAACGCCTGAACCTGACCGCGCGCGAGGCTGCCGTGCTGGACGCCCTGATCCGGCACGAAGGGCAGTTCCTGTCCAAGGCGCGGTTGTACGACTCGCTTTACGGGTTCGAGGATGCCGATGTGGGCGTGAACGCAATCGAGCTGTATATCGCCCGGCTGCGCAAGAAATTCTCGGGCAGCGGTGTGACCATCACAACCCAGCGCGGGGTCGGGTACCGGATCGGCCTGCATGGTTAGGCCGCCCCTGCCCCACAGCCTGACCGCCCGGGTGCTGAGCGCGGTGATGCTGATCCTTGTTCTGGGCGGCGTGCTGGTCGGCCTGTCGATCTGGGCCAACGGCCGGTTGGCGGCCCGTCAGGCCTATGACCGGCTGCTGCTGGGCGCGGCCAGCGACATCGCCGAATCCGTGCGCATCCAGGACGGCCAGCCCATCGTCGACCTGCCGGTTTCGGCCTTTGAGCTGCTGGCCCAGGCCCCGGATGACCGGATCTACTACGCGGTGCGCGGGCCCGACGGGCGCTTCATCACCGGGCTGGACCCGGACACGGTGATCGCGCCCCCGCAACCCTTCAGCCAGTCGGCCCAGTATTTCGCGGCAGACCTGAATGGGGAGCCGGCCCGGTTCGTCCGTTTGCCCCGCCTGTTCGCCGAGCGCGACTTTTCCGGCGAAGTCGAAATCGTTGTCGGGCAGACCTTGCTGGCACGACGCGCGATGACCGCCGGGCTGATGCTGGATGCCCTGCTGCCGATGGCGGCTGCCGGCGCGTTGCTGCTGATCATGTCCTGGTTCGTCACCCGTTCCGCGCTGCGCCCGCTCGAGGCGATGTCGGACGACCTGATCCGCCGTGACCCCTATGACCTGACGCCCGTGGCCAGCGACGGGCTGCCACGCGAATTGCAGGTCATGATCGCGGCGATGAACCGGTTCATGGGGCGGCTGGACCGGCAGGTACTGTCGATGCGCAACCTGATCGCCGACACCGCCCATCAGTTGCGCACCCCGGTCGCGGCGATCCGGGTGCAGGCCGAAATCGCGCAGGCGGATCCGGATGCCCCAGCTCGCCACCGCGCGTTGGACCGGCTGCTGAACCGGACGCGGTCGCTCGGGACACTTCTGGATCAGCTTTTGTCGCGCGCGATGGTCATCCACCGCATCGACAGCGCCCCGCGCCGGCCGGTCGATCTGCGCGAAGTGGCGCTCGAGGCGCTGGAGCAGAGCGACCACGAGGTGATCGCCCCCGGCGTCGAGGTGCATCTGAAAATCGGGGAAAACCCGGTCTGGGTGCGGGGCGATGCGTTTTCGCTGGGCGAGGCCACCAAGAACCTGCTGGGCAACGCGCTGCGCCACGGCAAGGCCCCGGTCAGCATCGGCGCCAGCCTGGAGGGTGGCCGCGCCGTTCTGTGGGTGCGCGACAGCGGCCCGGGGCCGGAAACGTCGGTCTCTGCCCGGCTGGGCGACCGGTTCAACCGCAACGCAGGCTCGGGCGAGGACAGCAGCGGGCTGGGGCTGTCGATCGTCAAATCCACCGCCGAAGCCTTTGACGGCACCGTCGAGATGACCCGCACCGATGACGGGTTTCGCGTATCGCTGAACTTTCCGGCCGCCACCGAAGGACCAGGCGCATGATACGGTTTCTGATCCCGCTGGCCCTGTGTCTGCTGATGCCCGCTTCCCGCACTGCTGCGCAGGAAGCAGTTACCGAATTCGGCACCGGGCCCACCCCCCTGCTTGTGCGCTCGACCACGGATATCGGCATTATCCGCCCGGTGATGGAACAGTTCGCGGCGCAGAACCCAGACCTGACCATCACCTATGAACAATGGGGCTCGAACGCGCTGTTCCAGCACAGCAAGACGGCCTGCAAGACCGGCCACAGCCCGGCCGATGCGGTGTTTTCCTCGGCCGTTCAGCAGATGGTCTGGTTGGTCAATGCCGCCTGCGCCCACCGCTACAGCTCGGCCCAGACGCAGGCGCTGCCCCCGGCCCGGCGCTGGCGGGACGAGCTGTGGGGGATCACCACCGAACCCGCGGTCATCGTCTACAACAAGGACCGTCTGGACGATCTGGAGGTTCCGCGCAGCCGCTTTGCCCTTCTGGACGCGATGCGCACCCGCCCCGACCTGCTGCGCGGCCGGGTGGCGACCTATGACATCGCAGCCTCAGGGCTGGGATATCTGTTTGCCTATGGAGACAGTCTCGAGGCGACCACCTTCGGGTCACTGATCGAAGGTTTCGCGCGCATAGATGCCATCGCCACCTGTTGTTCCGCCGAGATCATTCGCGACGTTGCCGAGGGCCGGTTCCTGATCGCCTACAACGTGCTTGGCTCATATGTCGCGAATGCACAGGACCCCGCAGTTGGGGTTATCCTGCCCGAGGATTACACCCTCGTCCTGTCCCGCGCCTTTCTGATCCCGAAGAATGCAGGCAACAGCGCTGCCGCAGCACGTTTGCTGGATTTCCTGCTCTCTGCACAGGCGCAGGACTTGCTCGCAACCTCGGGGCTTGTGTCCCGGATGGACTCGGCCGAGACCGGACTGACGCCCAGCGCACGACGGTTCATCCCTTTGTCGCCCGCCCTTCTGGTGGCCAGCGACCCGAACCGCCGGGCAGAGTTGTTCAAACTGTGGAACGACGCGTTCGACGTCGAAACCGCCCGCTAGGCTGGTTTCGGTCCGGCGTCTTCGGTCTCAGGTTCTTCGGGGGCCTGGTCTGCCATGCTGGCATCGAAAATCTCAGGCTCCGGGATATCCGCGATCTCGGCGTCCTCGGCCATATCCGAGCGGTCTTCCAACGCCCCCACGATCAGAGGCAGCATGTGAACACCCGTCGCCGTGGCGATCTCAGGGGTTTTGGGGGTCTGCCAGCTGAGCGTGTCAAAGCTGTGACAGTTGGGGCAGACCGGCGCCCATTCAGCTTGGATGTCATGGCAGTTGCCGCAAACCCATTGCGGCCCGCGCGGCGCATTCAACGCTTTGGCCAGCCAGCCCTGAACCACCGCGTCCGAGGCCCCTTCGCCGCGCTCGATGGCGGCCATCAGGGTATAGGCTCGGGCATCGGCACCTTTCTCGACCACATCGCCAAGCGCCCGGCGGGCCTCGGGAAAGTCTTCGGCGACGATGTTCAGCTCGGCCAAAATCAGGCGGGTTTCCAGATGCTCGGGATGGATGCGCGTCAATGCCGTAAAGCGCTTGACCCGTTCCTCGGCGGTTTCGTCGGGCACGATCTCGGCAAAGGCATGGGCCAGATCCGGATGCGGCTGCGCCTCCCATGCCTTTTTGAGAATCTTTGTCGCGGCGCGCGGCTTACCCTTGGCGATGTAGGCCCGTGCGGCCATGGCTGCCGCCGGCACCAGGTCGGGTGAGAGGCGGTTCGCCTCGATCGCGCGCTCCTGCTGTTCGACACTGGCGGTTTCGTCCAGAATTCCCTTGGCCTCGGACAGGGCCAGAACAGCGTCGCGTCGCTTGTACACATCACGCGGCAGCGCGCCGGACTTCAACTTGGCGGTCAGGGTCGACCGTGCGCCGGCCCAGTCCTGCGCCTTGGTCTGCAGTTTCAGAAGCACATCCTGCGTTTCCTGATGCCGCGGCTTCAGCGCCAGTGCTTTTTCGGCGAGTTTGCGCGCGGTTTCATCGTCGCCCTCGGCCAACTTCTGCTTCATGATTCCGCGCACGCCGACGAAACGTGTGGCCTGATCCGTCACCAGTTTCTTGTAGGTTTCCGATGCCTTCTTGGTGTCACCGACCATTTCGGCCGCCTGGGCCACCAGCAGGTTGGTCAGTTCCGGCTTGTTCAGCAACCGTTCGGCCTTGTGCGCCATCGTCATGGCCGTCCGCCCTTCTCCTGAGGCCAGCGCCATCAACCCGTCAGCCAGCGCCTGATAGCCCCGTTTCTCGCGGCTGCGGTCGAAATAGCGCGAAAGGGCAGTTTCATCACCGTTGAGGAATTTCAGGGTCGCAATCAGCAGGCTGAGCAGCTTGAAGAACAGCCAAACCGCCAGAACCAGCAGGCCCAGCGCGATCACCGACTGCAGCGGGCTGAGCGTGACCTCGGTTCCCATCGCGGTGATCTGGATGCCACCGCTGGTTTCCATCAGAACGCCTGCCCCCATGGCCAGAAGGCCGACGATCGCGACAAAAACCAGGATCTTCAACAATGACCAGAGCATGGCAGGCCCCTCAGTTCGAGTTCACGCTTGTCACAAGCGCATTGGCGGCTTCGACCGCGGATTGGCGGGTTTTGGCGGCCGCGATCCATTCGGCCATTGCTGGCTGCGCCGCTTCCGGAAGCGCGCCCAACTCGGCCAAGGCCGTGCTGATGTCACCTTTGCCCAACGCGGCCTCCGCTCGTGACAGAATGGCGTCGGGATCATTGCCATCTTTTGGCGAAACGGACCGGGCGCCGGTCTGCCGCTGAAGAAAGGCGACAAGGCCCGTTCCCTTGTCAGCTTCACGCGCATCTGCCAGCGCAGTTCGGGCGGCAGGCGCAAAACTCTCGCGCAGATCCGTCAGTGTCGGCACACCTTCGCCGGCCGGAGCGGACAGGGCTTCCGGCACCTGCACGCCGCCGGTCTGCAACTGGGCCACCAGATCGGCATAGGGTGCGCCGGCATCCAATTGACCCTGAACCTTGGACAGCACGGCCAGGTTCTCTGCCGCCTGTGCCCGGGCTTGGGCCTGCGCGTCCAGGGTTTGCGCTTCGGCGACCATCTTTTCGACTTCGGCACGCTGGGCGGCCAGCGACTCCTGCAGCTTCTTCAGCTCGGCCTCGACGGCCGCAACGGTTTCGGGCGAGGCGGCGTCGGTCAACGGACGTGCCTCAAGCTGTGCGACGCGTTGCGCCAAGGGGTCGAGCTTGCCCGACAGATCGTCGACATTGGATTTGAGCGCGCCAAGATCGCTTTCGATCGGCGTCAGGTTGGCACTCAGCGCCGCGATTTCAGCCGACGGGTCGGGAACTTCAGACAATTGCTTGCTCAGGTCAGCCAGTTGCTGAGCCTGGTCGGTCACCTTGGTCTCAAGCGCTGCAATCGCCTCGGACGGATCGGACCCTGCCGGCCAAAGCAGATCGCTGCGTCCGGCGGCGAACCCCAACGCCGCTGCGATGACGCCACCAATTAGCGCCGGCATGAACCCCCTTCGCTTGGCCTCAGGTTGCTGATCGGTTGCCGTAGCCCGATCGGCTTCGGCTTCGGCTTCGGCTTCGGCTTCGGCTTCGGCTTCGGCTTCGGAAGGGCTTTGTTCAACCCGATCTTCCGGGTCAAGCGAGTAGGCGTCAGTCTTGGCGTCGACCGCTTCGGGCACCTCCTCGACCTTGGGGTCGTCGGCCGGTTTCTGGTCTGTGTCTTTCTTGGCAGCCACCGTCACTTCCCCCTGTCGATTCCCATAAAACCTGACGCGCAGACGCGTCCAAGTTAATCCGCGCCCATCGCACCCTCAAGCCGGATCGCGTATTTAACGAGTTTTTTCACGGCTTTCCGCATTTTCTTGGGGGTCGGGCGTTTGGCAATCCGCAAACGGGCAATCGCCAAGTTTTCAAGGGGCTCGGCGGTCGGTCCGCTCATCGCGGCGACCAAAAGCGGTGCCGGTCCGGGCCAAAGGTCGGCAAATTGTCGCGCGGTCCGCGGCGAGAACAAGGGCGCTATCACCGGGGCCGAACCAGCCGCAGCCGCCTGGGCCTCGGGCGTCAAAGGCAGCAAATGCTGGCGATAGACCGGCTGTTCCCGCACGGTCAGCCCCAGTTCGGTCAGCCGGGCCGCGATATTTCCGCGACTGTGTTCGCCGCGCAGATGCAACAGCGGGCTGTCCGGGCGCTCTTTGAGCAGTTTGGCGACCAGTTCCTCGGCGGTTTCGCCGGCCATTCGGGCCTCCCACCCGGCCTGGCGGGCCGTTTCGGTGGTGGCCGGCCCCACGCAATAGGCGGGTAGATCGCGGCGCACATCCTGCGCCGCGGCGGCCGCCACGCCATTGGCCGAGGTGAAGATCAGGCCCCGAATTCCAGTCGTGTCCACCGCCTGTTCCATCGGTCGGATATCCAGCAGCGGGGAATAGACCACCTGAACCCGCGACCGCAAACGTTCGGGCAGCTGCGCCACGAACCTTTCCGAGGCGGCGCGGGGGCGGGTCATCAACAGGTACACGGGCGGGCGTTCGGGCCTTGAGGATTGTTTGCTGCGGCGCGGGGTGATACCCCGCGACCAGATCATGATGCAATGGTTCAGGCCGATGGTGCAAACACTTACCGTTCTGGGATTGGAAAGCAGCTGCGACGACACGGCGGCGGCCGTGGTGCGGCAGACCGAGGGCGAACCGGTGCAGGTTCTGTCTTCGGTCGTGCATGGCCAGACGGACCTGCACAGTGCCTTTGGCGGCGTAGTGCCCGAGATCGCGGCCCGCGCGCATGCCGAAAAGCTGGATGTCTGCGTGCAGCAGGCTTTGGAGCAGGCGGGCCTGACCCTGCAGGACATGGACGCTGTGGCCGTAACCGCCGGGCCAGGGCTGATCGGCGGGGTCATGTCCGGCGTGATGTGCGCCAAGGGGATCAGCGCGGCCACCGGTCTGCCGCTGATCGGCGTCAACCACCTGGCCGGCCATGCGCTGACCCCCCGCCTGACGGACGGGATCGCCTTTCCCTACCTGATGCTGCTGGTGTCCGGCGGGCACTGCCAATACCTGATCGCCCACGGTCCCGAGCGGTTCACCCGGCTGGGCGGCACCATCGACGACGCCCCGGGTGAAGCATTCGACAAGACCGCGCGCCTGCTGGGCCTGCCCCAGCCCGGTGGCCCCTCGGTCGAGGCCGAGGCGCGCGAGGGCGACCCCAAACGCTTTCGCTTCCCGCGGCCGCTGCTGGACCGGCCCGGATGCGATCTGTCCTTTTCCGGTCTCAAGACCGCCTTGATGCGGATGCGCGACCAGATCGTGGCCGAAAAAGGCGGACTGACGCGTCAGGACCGCGCCGATCTGTGCGCCGGGTTCCAGCAGGCGGTTGTGGATACGCTGGCCGAAAAGACCCGCCGCGCCATCGCCCTGTATCTTGAAACCAACCCGGCCGAGCCGGTCATCACCGTGGCCGGGGGCGTTGCGGCCAACACAGCCATTCGGTCTGCGTTAGAGTCTGTTTCCGCGGATGTCGGCGCGCGGTTTACCGCCCCTCCGCTGCACCTGTGCACCGACAATGCGGCGATGATCGCCTATGCGGGATTGGAACGATTCCGGCTGGGCGCGCGTGACGGGCTGGACCTGACCGCCCGTCCCCGCTGGCCGCTGGACCAGACTAGCCCGGCCATGCTGGGCGGCGGGCGCAAGGGGGCCAAGGCATGAGCGTCTCGGTCCTTGGGTCGGGCGCCTTCGGAACCGCGCTGGCGATCTCACTGGCGGGCAAGGGTCCGGTCACCTTGTGGGCCCGGTCGGACGAACAGGCGCAGACGATGCAGGCGACCCGCCGCAATGACACCCGTCTGCCGGGTGTCACCCTGCCCGACGCCATCACGGTGACCGCTGAAATCACGCTGGCCTGTCAAAGCGACGTGTTGTTGTTGGCGGCGCCCATGCAAAAACTGCGCGATGTCCTGTCGGACCATGCGGCGGACCTGCAGGGTCGCACCCTTGTGGCCTGCTGCAAGGGTATCGAACTGTCCACCGGCCTGGGTCCGATTGCCGTGATCGAACAGGTGCTGCCCAGCGCCTGCACCGCCCTGCTGACCGGGCCCAGCTTTGCCGATGACATTGCCCGCGGGTTGCCGACGGCGCTGACACTGGCCTGCGCCGACGTGGATTTGGGCACCCGGCTGCAACAGGCCCTGACCACCGCCAACCTGCGGCTCTACCGGACCACCGACGTGACCGGGGCCGAGCTGGGCGGGGCCTTGAAGAACGTGATGGCCATCGCCTGCGGTGCCTGCATTGGCGCGGGTCTGGGGGACAGCGCCCGCGCGGCCCTGATGACCCGCGGCTTTGCCGAGATGCAGCGCTTTGCCGCGATGCGCGGCGCCCGGCCCGAGACCCTGATGGGCCTGTCGGGTCTGGGCGATCTGGTCCTGACCTGCTCGTCCGACCTGTCGCGCAACTTCCGGTTCGGCCTGTCGCTGGGCCGCAACGAGACCTTTGACGCCGCGACCACCGTCGAAGGCGTGGCCACGGCAAATGCCATGGCCGCCATCGCCGCGACCGAGGCGCTGGACATGCCCATATGCCAGACGGTGGCGCAGCTCAGCCGTGGCGCCTACAGTGTTGCAGAGGCTTTGCAATCCCTGCTCAATCGCCCACTCAAGGAGGAATGACATGCTTATCGCCCTGATCGCCCGGGACAAGGACGGCGCCCTGCAGACCCGTCTGGACAACCGCGCCGCGCACCTGGCCTATATCGAAGAAACCGGCGTGGTCGCACAGGCCGGGCCGTTGCTGAACGGCGATGCCATGATCGGGTCGCTGGTCATCCTGGATGTCGCGGACCTGGCCGCCGCACAGGCCTGGGCCGACAACGACCCCTATGCCAAGGCCGGTCTGTTCAAATCGGTCGAACTGATCCCGTGGAAAAAGGTCATCGGCTGATGGCGTATTGGCTGTTCAAATCCGAACCCTCTACCTGGAGCTGGGACCAGCAGGTCGCCAAGGGCGACACTGGCGAGGAATGGGACGGGGTGCGCAACTATCAGGCCCGCAATTTCATGCGGCAGATGAAGCTGGGCGACCGGGGGTTTTTCTATCATTCGCAGAAGGACAAGGCGATCGTCGGCATCGTCGAGGTCTGCGCCGAGGCCCACCCCGACAGCACCACCGACGACGACCGGTGGGACTGCGTGGACATCAAGGCGGTGCGCCCCTTCGCAAAACCGGTCACGCTGGACCAGATCAAGGCCGATCCACGGCTGGCCGATATGGTGCTGGTCAAGAACTCGCGCCTGTCTGTGCAGCCCGTCTCGGATGCTGAATGGGCGGTGATCTGCGAACTGGGCGAGACCCAGACGGATTGAGAAAAAGGGAAGGCCCTGACGATGCAGAACCTTCCCTACCCCGCGTGCTCCCTACTCACCACACGCAAAGAAATCTCTGGTTCTGACCGTCCTGGTCACGAGGCGAATGTAGCCTAACGCGCGGCTGTTTTTCAAACGTGAAATCAATAGATTATGATTCAAATGCAAAACGCCCGCCGAACCAGTCGGGCGGGCGTTTCCGAATGTCGCGGCGGAATCAGCCGTAGACCGACTCTTTGCCGAAATGCTTGGTCAGTATGTAATAGACCACTGCGCGGTATTTGTTGCGCTCAGACATGCCATAGGTCTCCATGACCTTGTTGATCGCTGCCATCAGCTCGGGGCCATCCGACAGGCCCAGTTTCTTGATCAGAAAGTTGTTTTTGACGGTCTCCAGCTCACCTTCCTGGCTGGCGGCGACGGTCGCGGCATCCGCGTCATAGATGGCCGGGCCGCATCCAATGGTAACCTTGGTCAGCAGGTCAATGTCCGGCGTCATACCGCATTTGTTCTTCAGATCATCCGCGTATTTGGCGATCAACTCGTCACGTTTTCCCATTGTCCTCTCCTGTGTGGGTTGGGTTCCGGCCTTTGCGGCGCTGGCTGAACGGTAACGGCTGACAGCTTTTCAACAAAGGGAAAAATCCGACGGTTTCCCCCCAAGGCAGGGATACGCGCACCTTCGGGTTGATCATTGTTTCAGTTTTATTTAACATTTTAGTTAATCATTGAGTCGAGGAGACTGCCATGACCATCGCCCTACCGAACGAAAGCGCCGAATACCGAACCGCCCGAAATGCTCTGTTGGCCGCCGAAGCCGATCTGCGTGCGCGGGTCGAGGAAGTGGCCGCGCTGCGCCGGACCTTGCCCAAGGGCGGCCAAATCCCGCAGGATTACGCTTTTCGGGACCTCGGGGGCAAAATTGCCCCGATTTCAAGCCTGTTCGGTGATCATGACACTCTGGTCGTGTATTCGCTGATGTTTGGTCCCAAGGCGCAGGACCCCTGCCCCATGTGCTCGGCCTTTCTGGACGGGCTGACCGGGCAGGTCGCACATCTGACCCGAAAAACCGCCTTTGCGGTCGTGGCGCAGAATACACCGGATGCCCTGGCTGCGCTGAGCCGGCGCATGGGCTGGCAGGATCTGCCGCTCTATTCCGCGTTGGATACATTGTACCAGCAAGACTATCTGGCCGAGACCGAGGACGGAAACCAGTTGCCGATTCTGAACGTATTTCAACGCGATGCGCAGGGAATCCACCATTTCTGGAGCTCCGAGCTGTTCTTTCAGCCCAGCGACTGGCATCCACGCCATGTCGATGCAGCCTGGCCCCTATGGAACATTCTGGACCTGACGCCGCAGGGGCGCGGCGATTTCGTGCCGCCGCTCCGCTGAGCGCAACAAAAAAGGCGGCCCAAATGGCCGCCTTCTCCGCGTATTTCTGACGGATCAATACCGGTAATGCTCGGGCTTGAACGGGCCTTCGGGCGTAACGCCGATGTAATCCGCCTGTTCCTTGTCCAGCTTGGTCAGCTTGACGCCGATCCGGTCCAGATGCAGGCGTGCGACCTTCTCGTCCAGGTGCTTGGGCAGGATATAGACCTTGTTCTCGTACTGGTCGCCTTTGGTGAACAGTTCGATCTGGGCCAGAACCTGATTGGTGAACGAGGCCGACATCACGAAGGACGGGTGTCCGGTGGCATTGCCCAGGTTCAACAGACGGCCTTCGGACAGCAGGATGATGCGGTTGCCCGAGGGCATCTCGATCATGTCCACCTGGTCCTTGATGTTGGTCCATTTGTGGTTTTTCAGGCTGGCCACCTGAATCTCGTTGTCGAAATGGCCGATATTTCCGACGATGGCCATGTCCTTCATCTCGCGCATGTGCTCGATGCGGATCACGTCCTTGTTGCCGGTGGTGGTGATGAAGATGTCGGCGGTCGAAACCACGTCTTCCAGCAGAACCACCTCGAACCCGTCCATGGCGGCCTGCAGGGCGCAGATCGGGTCGACCTCGGTCACCTTCACGCGGGCGCCCGCGCCGCGCAGCGAGGCGGCCGAGCCCTTGCCCACGTCGCCATAACCGCAGACCACGGCAACCTTGCCGGCCATCATCGTGTCGGTGGCGCGGCGGATACCGTCGACCAGCGATTCCTTGCAGCCGTACTTGTTGTCGAACTTCGACTTGGTGACGCTGTCATTCACGTTGATCGCCGGGAACGGCAGTTGGCCGTCCTTGACCAGCTGATACAGGCGGTTGACGCCGGTGGTGGTTTCCTCGGACACGCCCTTGATCTGATCGCGTACCTTGGTGAACCAGCCCGGGCTGGCGGCCATTCGCTTCTTGATCTGCGCCTTGATGACTTCTTCCTCTTCCGAGGACGGGACGGGGATGATGTCCTCGCCCGCTTCGGCGCGCGCGCCCAGCAGGATGTACAGCGTGGCGTCGCCACCATCATCCAGGATCATGTTCGGGCCGTCTTCGAACAGGAACGACTTGTCGAGATAGTCCCAATGCTCTTCCAGAGTCTGGCCCTTGATGGCAAAGACAGGAATGCCCGCCTCGGCGATGGCCGCTGCCGCATGGTCCTGGGTCGAGAAGATGTTGCACGACGCCCAGCGCACATCCGCGCCCAGCGCGACCAGCGTTTCGATCAGCACGGCAGTCTGGATCGTCATGTGCAACGACCCGACGATGCGCGCCCCTTTCAGCGGCTTGTTGTCGCCGTATTCCGCACGCAGAGCCATAAGGCCCGGCATTTCGGTTTCCGCGATATCCAATTCCTTGCGGCCGAACCCGGCCAGTGAAATGTCTTTGACGATGTAGTCGCCAGCCATCAGATGCTCCATTCCGATCAACAACGGTTTGGGCAGCCCCTAACACCGTTGGGGAAAAGTGGCAATGTGGGTGGCAGTGGACCGCGAGCGGCGCTCAGTTCAACTGGGCGTCCCCTCGGCTTGAATCTTTGGGATCGCTTCAAAGAAATCGGTGCCGGCGGCGACAATGCAGCTGATGCCGTTGGCGTGGGTCACCAGAACGGTATAGGTCCCGCTTTCGCGTGAGGCCCATACCTCCATGACCGTTTGTCCGCCTCGCGAGTTCTGCAAGCCGCCAAAGGCAAGCTCCTCTGAATAGGATTGCTGCAGTTTGGCGATCACATCTCCGCGCAAGGCACAGTTCTGTGCCAATGCAGGCGGCGCTGCCGCAGCCATTCCAAAGACAAGTGCCAGTCCGAATACACGCTTGAACATGACAGGCTCCTTTCGGTTGGGTTTCAATCCGAGAGGGGCACACTGGGAGGAGCGTATGCCCCCCTCAGTCTTCATGTCGTGATCACAAGGTGCCGGTTCAAAGCACGATTGCTCAAGAAATTGTTGGCAGCCAGTGATCAGGATGGCTTAAGCATAGCATAAAACCGGGTCTCGGGCACGGTGGACAAGATGGGGCATGGCAGAATGGCAACACAACCCAGGGCATGGCAACGGATGCTGTCGGGCCGCAGGCTGGACCTGCTGGACCCGACACCGGTGGATGTCGAGATCGAGGATATCGCCCATGGTCTGGCTTTCGTGGCGCGCTGGAACGGCCAGACGGCGGGTGATTTCGCCTATTCCGTGGCCGAGCATTCCCTGCTGGTCGAAGAGCTGTTCGGCCGGATCGCCCCCAAGGCGCCAGTGAAATGGCGGCTGGCGGCGCTGCTGCACGATGCGCCGGAATATGTGATCGGCGACATGATCTCGCCGGTGAAGGCCGCGGTTGGCCCGGGCTATGGCGCGCTGGACGACCGGCTGGCGGCTGCAATCCACATCCGCTTTGGCCTGCCCGCCGCGGTGCCGAAAACGGTGAAACGTCAGATCAAGAAAGCCGACCGGATCAGCGCGTGGATGGAGGCCACCCAGATCGCGGGGTTTTCCGAGGCCGAGGCAACCAAGTTCTTCGGCCGACCGGACGCGGCGGTGATGGAGAGGTTGCAGATCACACTCAGGCCACCGGTTGAGGTTCGGCAGGCATATACGGCGCGGCACGCGGAGCTGTTGGCGGAGCTATGAAACTCGAATGGTAACGGAATCTTGCTTGCCCCCAGCCGCATATTTGCCTTTGCGGCGCCCACGCAGTCCGTGTGACTAAACTCCGAAGAACGGCCTCATTTACTCAATATCGTTCCGCAGAGAAGACACTGTTTGAGCCAAAAAGAGCGGCTCCAGCGTTCGCCGGTTGACAGAAGAACGACACCGTCAGTCTAATGAGGCGCAACCGAGCCGAGTGATCGTTGTTGTATGAAACGCCTCAGAATTGGAACTTCGGATCTACCGCGCGCATTCCGGCTTCTGTGTTTATCCACGATGATGTTGCTGGGAGCGGCTTCATGCGGCCGCCCGCCGGAATTGGTAGGGATCGATAATCCAAGACTTCCTGCATCTGAGGTAAAAGAGGCCAAGCGCCAAACAGTCTTCATTGCCACGACGCGTCAAGCGTCCGGTGCAGAAGGGGTCTTCTTTTCCGGTGACCGCGGTGAGGGTTTGGGCTTGGCTTCAGTAGTCGTCACCATCCCGCCAATTCACAAAGCAGGGAAAATTGAAAGAGCCAGCTCTCTGCCACCTATTGCCTCAAAGCACTTCACCATAGTTGAACCAAAAGTCTATGTTTCGGAAGCCGCCTTTGTTTCTGAAATTGACAATCAGTTACTGAACCTCAGCGTTTCCGACAGAAACGTTCTGGTCTTTGTGCACGGCTATAACACGACCCTGAGCGATGCCATCCTTAGATTGGCACAGTTTGTCGAGGATACCGAGTATGACGGGATCCCCGTATTGATGTCATGGGCGTCTGCTGCAGAGACTCTGAAATACGTCTACGATATCAACAGCGCCCTCGCTGCCAGATCAGACTTTTTGAAAGCCGGTGAGATCATTTCGCGATCACAGGCTCAACAATTTGACATACTCGCGTTTTCGATGGGAGCGTTCCTTACGATGGAAGCTATCTCGCAAGCCGAAATTGCTGGCGAGTTCAATCCCAACAAGAAAATCCGAAACATAATTCTGGCAGCACCCGATATCGATTTGGCGGTATTCGAAAGCCAGCTCTCAACTATCACCCACGACAATCAGAAAATCTTTGTTCTCGTATCCTCGGACGACGGAGCCTTGAGTTTTTCGAAGTTCATTTCTGGCGGAGTCGACCGTGTTGGCGCGGCCGATGCCGCCGAACTCGCAAGGTCAGGAGTCACCGTTATTGATCTCAGCCAAGTCCAGGACTCTCAAAGCACAAGTCACTCGAAATTTGCTTCGTCCCCTGAGGTGGTTCGAATTGCTGGTGAAGCAATCCGCACGAGCAGACGGACCGGTAGGCGTTCCACTACAGAACTTCAGGACCTTATTGGCGAAGGTTCAGTGGAAGTTGTAGGCGAACCTTAATTTCTTGATTTCCCAAGCCTGTTGCCAGAACAGTGCCGATCGGCAAAACGCTACCGCGGGCTGCGTTTCGCCAGAATCCGCTGCAAGGTCCGGCGGTGCATGTTCAGGCGCCGCGCGGTTTCCGAGACGTTTCGGTCACACAGCTCGTAAACCCGCTGGATGTGCTCCCACCGCACCCGGTCGGCGCTCATGGGGTTTTCCGGCGGCGGGGGCAGTTCGTCGCCCTTGGCCAGCAGCGCGTTGGTGATGTCGGTGGCGTCGGCAGGTTTCGACAGATAGTCGGTGGCGCCGATTTTCACCGCCGCCACAGCGGTCGCGATCGCACCGTATCCGGTCAGAACCACCACCCGGCTGTCGGGGCGCTTTTCCCGCAGCACCTCAACCACGTCCAGCCCGTTGCCGTCCTCGAGCCGCAGGTCCACCACGGCAAAGGCGGGCGGGCGGGCGGTGGCGATCGCGCGGCCGGCGGCGACGGATCCGGCGGTTTCCACCTCGAACCCGCGCTTTTCCATCGCTCTGGCGAGACGTCTCAGAAACGGCTCGTCATCATCCACCAGAAGCAGGGATTTGTCGGGGCCGATGTCAAGCTGAGCAATGTCTGCCATGGTGTGGTCTTTCTGCTATTTCATGCCGATAGGCTTTGAGATGAGTAATAGCAGCGCCACACCAAAGGTCAAACCGACGGTTACTCTGCCGCCTGGTCCACAAAGCAGGCAACGGTGTCGGCCATCTGCTCGGCCGTCGCGTCGCGTTTGAAAAACTCAAGGAACCCATCCTGCGGCGTGACGAGGTAGGTAAATGTCGAATGGTCGACGAGGTAGTACTCGTCGCTCTTGTCCTGGGCCTTGTAATAGGTCTTGTAGGCCTGGCTCGCGGCCTTGACCTGTTCCGGCGTACCGGTGAGGCCAATCATCTTTTCATGCAGGTTGTAGGCAAAATCCCCCACGACGTCGGGGGTGTCCCGGTCCGGGTCCACCGAGATGAAAATCGGAGTGACCGAATAACCGCGCTCGGTCAGCAGGTCGACGGCCTCGGCATTGCGGGTGGTGTCCAGCGGACAGACATCGGGGCAGAAGGTATAGCCGAAATAGATCAGCGAGGGCTCGGTGATCACGTCCTTGTCGGTCACGGTTTCACCCTTGGAGTTGATCAACTCGAACGGGCCGCCGATGGTTGCGGTGCCGCCTGCAATCTGGCTGGACCGGCACTGCGCAAACTTGTCGTCCGAACCGCCGCCGCGCGTCATCAGCCACATAGCGCCCAGGCCCACGGCCAGCACGACGGTTGCAAGAATGGCATAAAGGCGGGTCATGGCGAAATTCCTGACACATGGGGTTGTTGATCGGTTCGGCCGGGACACCTATCAAGTTGACCAGCGGACGCAACAGGACATAATCGCCCGATGACGGATTCCAACACCAGCCTCTGGCGCGGACAGGAACGCAGCAGCTGGATCCGGCTGCGCACGTTGATCCTGCTGCGGTGGGTGGCAATCATCGGCCAGATCACGGCCATCACCGTTGCCCAGCAGACCTATCACGTCCAGCTGGAGCTTGGGCTGTGCTACCTTGCCATCGGTGTTTCGGTCATGGGCAACCTGACCGCCATCCTGCTGTTCCCGCAGAACAAGCGCCTGTCGGAATTCGAAAACTTCCTCATGGTGATGTTCGACCTGCTGCAGCTGGCTTTCCTGCTGTATCTCACAGGCGGTCTGAACAACCCGTTTGCCCTGCTGTTGCTGGGCCCCGTGACGATTGCGGCCAACGTCATGAGCACCCGGTCGACCCTGATCATCGGGGGCGCCGCAATCGTGCTGGCGACGCTTCTGGCCCAGTTTCACCTGCCGCTGCGCACCGATCTCGGCCTTGTTCTGGACATCCCCGACATCCTGCTGTTCGGCAACTGGGCCGCCATCGTGATCGCGATCGTATTCATCGGCGCCTATTCGCACCGCATCAGCGCCGAAGTTCAGTCGATGTCCGAGGCGCTGGCCGCCACCCATATGGCCCTGGCGCGCGAGCAGAAGCTGACCGACCTCGGCGGCGTTGTCGCCGCCGCCGCGCACGAGTTGGGGACCCCACTGGCCACGATCAAGCTGACCAGCTCGGAACTGATCGAAGAATTGGACGACCGCCCGGACCTGAAAGAAGACGCCGCCCTGATCCGCGAACAGGCCGACCGATGCCGCGACATCCTGCGCGACATGGGTCGGGCCGGCAAAGATGACCTGCACCTGCGCCAGGCACCTTTGTCCGCCGTGATCCACGAGGCGGCCGAGCCCCATATACACAGGGGCAAACAGGTACATTTTGACGAAGGCCCGGGGCCTGACGGGGATGTCCAGCAGCCCTCGATCCTGCGCAAGCCCGAGATCATTCATGGCCTGCGAAACCTGATCCAGAACGCCGTGGACTTTGCCCGCGCACAAGTCTGGGTCGAGGCCGAATGGACGCCGGACCGGATCACCGTCAGCATCATGGATGACGGGCGCGGTTATCCGTCACACATCATCGGCCGTATCGGTGACCCGTTCATGCGCCGCAGACGCGCCGAAAGCGATCTGCGCACACGCCCCGAATACGAGGGTATGGGGTTGGGCCTATTCATCGCAAAGACGCTCTTGGAGCGCAGCGGCGCCGAACTGAAATTTGCAAATGGGTCAGACCCTTACCAGGCGGTGACGGACCAGGCCGAGCGACGCGGCGCAATCGTGCTGGTGACATGGCCGCGCAAGCTGATCGATGCGCAGACGGGCGACAACCCGGTTCCGTCGGGCGTGAACGAACGGTTCCAGGTCTGAGTTAAGACACCGTTAACTATTTAAGCGCAAAATCGGGTCCGGTTTGTTTTTGGGGTAGGCGGCACTGTGGCCGACTGGATCATACTTGCGGCGATCAGCCTGGTTTCGTCGGGCTTTGCCCTGCAGTGGCTCATGCCGCGCCGTCCGCGGCGCGGTGACAATTTTGGTTTGTCTGCGCCGGCTTCGTTGTTGGATGCGGTGTTTTTGTTCAACGGAAGCCGCCTGATCAGCCATTCCGACATCGCCTTGTCCGGGTTCGAAGCGGTGAATGACTGGGATGATCTCAGGCGCCTGCTGCAGCGCGACTTTCCGGCCTTCCCCGAGACTTACGAAACCGTCAGCCAGCAAGGCAATATCGTGGTTTCGGCCATAGATTGTACGGTCGAGCGCGAGGTTCGGTGTGAATGGATCGACGGCATCGTCCGGGTGCAGTTGCGTGATCTGACCGGCATCACCGAACCGACAAGGAGGGATCCGAACGATCCGATCCGCCTCGCCATGGATCGCGCGCCCTACCCCGTGTGGCTTCTGGATCATGCCAACAAGGTTAGATGGTGCAACGCCGCCTATGTCGCGCTGGCCCGCAAGGCGCGCGGGCAGGACACGGATCTGACCCAACCCATGTTCCCTGAACTGACCGAAGACGCGCGGCCCGGCAAGAAGACCCGCGTGTCAATTCCGGTGAAGGACAGCAGCAGCAAGCTGTGGTTTGATCTGACGCGTGTGGCGCTGGACGAAGGTCACCTGCATTACGCGGTCGACGTAAACGCCATTGTCGAGGCCGAGACCGCCCAGCGCAAATTCGTCCAGACGATGACGAAAACCTTTGCGCAGCTGTCGATCGGCCTGGCAATCTTTGATCGAAACCGCCAGTTGGCGCTGTTCAACCCCGCCCTGATCGACCTGACCGCTTTGCCGCCCGACTTCCTGAGTTGCCGGCCGAATATCTCAAGCTTCTTTGACCGCCTTCGGGATCAGCACATGATGCCCGAACCCAAGAACTACCGCAGCTGGCGCCGGCAGATGAACGATCTTCTGGAAGCGGCTGAGGACGGAAATTATCAGGAAACCTGGTCACTGCCGTCGGGCTCAGTCTATTCGGTCAGCGGTCGCCCCCATCCCGACGGCGCCGTCGCCTTTCTGTTCGAGGACATCACGGCCGAGATCACCCTGACCCGCCGGTTCCGGTCCGAGATGGACCTTATGCAGTCAATCCTCGACAAGCTTGCGGACGCCGTCGCAGTTTTTGCCGATGACGGGACACTGGCCTTCACCAACTACGCCTACCAGCTGCTGTGGGGAGACTCGGACGAGGTCGGCTTTGAACCAGTCACGGTTCTGGACGTCACGCGCCAGTGGCAGTCGCAATGCCAGGCCAATCCAATTCTGGGTGACATTCGGGACTTCGTGGAAATGCGCAACAACCGGGCCGAGTGGAGCTCTGATCTGTACAAGCGCGACGGCACCCGGCTCTTGTGTACGGTCAGCCCTATCCAGAATGGCGCAACCATCGTACGGTTCACGATCGAACACGCGCGTGGAGAAACGCCGGATATGTTGCAGATCACCGCCTGAACCGGGTTGCAGAGGGTTCGGCCCCCGTTCATTGTGGCGCCATGAATTCGCCCGCTTCGATCACTCTGACATCACCGGAAGAAACCGCCGATCTGGCCAGCCGCCTGTCCGCCCATTTGGCGCCCGGCGACGTTATTTTGCTGGACGGCCCAATCGGCAGTGGCAAAACCCATTTTGCACGCAATCTGATCCAATCGGCACTGCCTGTGCCCGAAGATGTGCCATCGCCCACATTCACGCTGGTTCAGGTTTACGATGTTGAAGCCGGCGAAATCTGGCACTCCGATCTGTACCGGCTTACCTCGGTGGATGAGATCGAGGAATTGGGCCTGACCGGGGCCTTTGATACGGCGATCTGCCTTGTGGAATGGCCTGACAAGCTGGGTCCGCTACAACCGGCCTCGGCCCTGTTGGTGCAGTTTCATACCGACCCCGCTGCCGAAGAAACCCGACACCTGACACTGACGTGGTCCGACCCCAAGTGGACCGAAAAACTGAAGAGGATCGCATGACCAACCGCGCAGTTCTGGCCGAGGCGCTGGTCGCACGGACCCCTTGGGCCAAAGCCTCTCGCGCGCCGCTGGCTGGAGACGCCTCGAACCGCCGGTATGAACGCCTGACCGACCCGGATACCGGGCGGACCGCCGTTTTGATGGACGCGCCCCCGGACAAGGGGGAAGACGTGGAACCGTTTGTCAGGGTGGCAGAATACCTGCGGTCCGTCGGTCTGAGCGCGCCCGAGATTCTTGCCGAGGACGCCGAGAACGGGTTCCTCCTGCTGGAGGATTTCGGCGACGACCTGTTTGCCCGCCTGATCGAGAAGCAGCCGGAGGTCGAGCGTGAATTGTACGAGGCCGCAACCGACGTGCTGATCCATCTGCACTCTGGGCCCCTGCCCTCATTGGACAGCTATGACCCGTCCCTCATGGCGGAATTGTCGGCTCTTGCCTTCACCAAATATGCCCAAGGGATACAAGGCGCCTATGACCAAGACGCCCATGATCGTTTTCAGCATCGGTTCGCCGACATATTGCTGCAGGAAACCTCGGGCACGCGGGTGGTGACCCTAAGGGACTACCATGCCGAGAACCTGATCTGGCTGCCTGAGCGCGACGGGGTCTGCCGGGTCGGTCTGCTGGATTTTCAAAGCGCAATGCTGTGCCATCCCGCCTATGACCTGATGTCGTTGCTGCAGGATGTCCGCCGCACTGTGCCCGCCGCAATCGAAATGAGCATGGTCAACCGCTACATCACGGCAACAGGTGTGGATGACCACGATTTCCGCACGGCGTACAGTGTCCTCGGCGCCCAACGCAACCTGCGGATACTGGGGGGATTTGCCCGCCTTGCCACCGACTATGGCAAACCGCACTACGTGGATCTTATCCCGGCGGCCTGGGCTCATCTGATGCGCGATCTCGAGCATCCGGCGCTGGTCTCGGTCGCGGATCTGGTTCGGCAGGCGCTGCCATCCCCAACGCCCGAAAACCTTGCAAGGCTGAGGGCCGGATGACCGATACACCCGAGGCCATCATGCTGTTTGCCGCCGGTTTCGGCACCCGCATGGGCGCGTTGACCCGCACCCGACCCAAGCCGCTGATCCCAGTGGCCGGACGGCCGCTGATCGACCATGCGCTGGACCTGACGGATGCGCTAAGGCCGCGCCGGGTGGTCGCGAACCTGCATTACCTGGCTGATCAGCTGACAGATCATTTGGCGCCACGTGGTGTCCTGCTTTCACACGAACAGCCGGACATCCTGGAAACCGGCGGCGGATTGCGCGCGGCCCTGCCGCTGCTGGGTCCGGGGCCGGTTTTCACGATGAACACCGATGCGATCTGGTCCGGGCCCAACCCTTTGGAGTTGCTGAAGGCGGCTTGGGATCCGGCGCGGATGGACGCTCTGTTGATCTGCGTGCCGATCGCACAGACGATCGGACATGCAGGCCTCGGAGATTTCAGGATCGACCCCCAAGGCCGGCTTGAACGCGGGCCGGGTCACGTCTATGGCGGCATTCAGATCCTGAAGACCGACGGTCTGGCGGACATTCCTGAAAAAGCATTCTCGCTCAATGTGTTGTGGGACCGGATGCACCGCGATGGCCGGCTGTACGGTCTGCAGTATCCCGGGCGCTGGTGCGATGTGGGCCGCCCCGAAGGCATAGCCCTGGCCGAGGAGATGCTGGCCGATGTTTGACCCCAGCGCCACCCCCCGGGTCTTTGCGGTGCCGCCCGGCGCGGATTTTCCGCAGGCGCTGGTGCGCGGGCTGCGGGTGCGCTGCGACGGCCACCCGCCCGAGGCGCTGGCCCGCGTGCAACTGGTGCTGAACACCCGCCGCATGGCCCGCCGCGTGCGCGAGCTGTTCGATAAGGGTCCGCCCTGCCTCTTGCCCCGCATTTCGCTGGTCACCGATCTGGGCGAAAGCGTCGATCTTGATCGTGTACCGCCCGCCGTACCGCCCTTGCGTCGCCGGCTGGAACTGACGCAGCTGGTGGCGCGACTGCTGGACCAGCAACCGGACCTGGCCGCGCGGTCGTCGCTGTTTGACCTTTCCGACAGCCTCGCTGCCCTGATCGAAGAGATGCAGGGCGAAGGCGTCCCGCCCGAGGCGATCCGGCAACTGGACGTGACTGACCTGTCGGGCCATTGGGCACGGACGCAGGCCTTCATCGGCATCGCCGACCAGTTCCTGAAGACCGAGAATGGCAGTCTGGACGTGCAGGCCCGCCAACGCCGCGTGGTCGAGAACCTGATCGCCCGCTGGCAGGACGCGCCGCCGCAACACCCCGTGATCCTGGCCGGGTCCACCGGCTCGCGCGGGACCACGCTGATGCTGATGCAGGCGGTGGCGCGGCTGCCGCAGGGGGCGCTGATCCTGCCGGGGTACGATTTCGACCAACCCGCTCATGTCTGGGAACGGTTGGATTCGGCAATGACCTCGGAGGATCACCCGCAATACCGGTTCCGCAAGCTGATGACCGAACTGGGGATAGGGCCGGATCAGATCGCATCCTGGACCCCGGACCAGCCCCCCTCGCCCGCGCGCAACCGTTTGGTTTCATTGGCATTGCGCCCTGCCCCGATCACCGATGCCTGGATGAGCGAAGGCCCGCAGCTGCGCGATCTCGATGCCGCGACTCGCGACATCACCTTGGTCGAGGCGCAATCACCCCGGGCCGAGGCGCTGGCCATCGCCCTGCGCCTGCGGCAGGCGGCCGAGACCGGCCAGACCGCCGCCCTGATCACCCCCGATCGGATGCTGACCCGCCAGGTCAGCGCCGCGCTGGACCGCTGGAACATCCTGCCCGATGACAGCGCCGGCCTACCGCTGCAACTGTCGCCACCGGGCCGGTTCCTGCGCCATGTGGCCGGGCTGTTCGCGCGCCGTCTGGATGCCGAGGCACTGCTGACCCTGCTGAAACACCCTTTGTGTCACAGCGCCGGCGACCGCGGCGCGCATCTGTTGCACAGCCGCGATCTGGAACTGCACCTGCGCCGCAACGGCCCGCCCTTCCCCGACAGCGCCAGCCTGACAGGTTTTGCCGTCGAAAAAGACGTGCCGGATGCGTGGGCCCTGTGGCTGATCCGCAATTTCTGCAACCAGCAGATCAGCGGCACCCTGCCCCTGACCGACTGGGTGCAGCGCCTGCGCGATCTGGCCGAGGCGATTGCTAGCGCCGGAACCGACGGCGCGGGCGAGTTGTGGGACAAGAACGCAGGTCAATCGGCGCTGGCGGTGATCTCGGGACTTGGAGACGAGGCCGAGCACGGCGGCGAGATGACGGCGCTGGATTTCGCCGATCTGCTGGGCGCGCTGCTGGCCGGGCAAGAGGTCCGCGACCGCGACGCCCCCCACCCGCGGATCATGATCTGGGGCACGCTCGAAGCGCGCGTTCAGGGTGCCGACCTGCTGATCCTGGGCGGGTTGAACGAAGGCAGCTGGCCCGAGGCTCCCGCGCCAGACCCCTGGCTGAACCGCCAGATGCGCGACCGTGCCGGCCTGTTGCTGCCGGAACGGCGAATCGGCCTGTCGGCGCATGATTTCCAGCAGGCCATCGGCGCGACCGAGGTCTGGCTGACCCGCGCGGTCCGCTCGGATGATGCCGAAACCGTGCCGTCACGCTGGCTGAACCGGTTGACCAACCTGTTGCAGGGCCTGCCGGATCAGGGCGGCCGCGCGGCGCTGGAACAGATGCGCGACCGGGGCAAGACATGGCTGCGCTGGTCCGAGATGCTGGAACAGGCGCCCCGGATCGCCGCCGCACCGCGTCCTTCACCGCGCCCGCCGGTGGCCGCGCGCCCGCGCCGCCTTTCGGTGACCGAGATCAAGCGGCTGATCCGCGACCCTTATGCGATCTATGCCAAGCACGTCCTGCGCCTGAAACCGCTGGACCCACTGGTACAGGCGCCCGACGCCCTGCTGCGCGGCATCGTGATCCACGAGATCCTGGAACATTTCGTCAAGGACAGCGTGCTGGACGGTGCGCTGCTGACCCGCGACAACTTCCTGAAACGGGCCGAGGCGCTGCTGGATCAGCATGTCGCCTGGCCCACCGCCCGGAAACTGTGGCTGGCGCGGCTCGAGCGGATCGCCGATGACTTTCTGCGCGCCGAGATCAGCCGCCGCAGCGACGGCGGTCCGATCGCCTTCGAGGCCAAGATGCGCCTGACGCTGGAACCGCTTGGGTTCGCCCTGAATGGCCGCGCCGACCGGATCGACCGCAACAGCCGCGGCGCGCTGACCATCATCGACTACAAGACCGGCACGCCACCCTCGGAGTCGCAGCAGGCCAAGTTCGACAAGCAATTGCTGATAGAGGCCGCGATGGCCGAGCAGGGCGGGATCGAAGGATTTGACCCGATGGCCGTGGCCAACGCCGTGTTCATCGGTATGGGCGGCACCTACAAAGAGGTCCCGGCACCCTTGGACAAAGAGCCGCCCGACAGGGTTCTGGCCGAGCTGAAGGAGCTGATTTCCACTTATTTAGAGCCTGATCAGGGGTTTTCGTCGCGCCGGATGATGCACAAGGACAGCGACGTGGGCGACTATGACCACCTGGCGCGGTTCGGCGAATGGGACCGCACCGCCGAAACCAAGCCCGAGGATCTGACATGACCCCGCGCGACGAAGCGACCGAACGGCAGGTTCAGGCGGCGCGGCCCGATGCGTCGACCTGGCTGGCGGCCAATGCGGGCTCGGGCAAGACGCGGGTTCTGACCGACCGCGTGGCGCGGCTGCTGCTGGACGGTGTTCAGCCGCAGCACATCCTGTGCCTGACCTACACCAAGGCCGCCGCCAGCGAGATGCAGAACCGCCTGTTCAAGCGGCTGGGCGAGTGGGCGATGCTGGACGACGCGGCGTTGCTGCGGCAACTGACCGAACTAGGCGTCGAGGGGGTGATCGACCCCGACCGCTTGGCCCGTGCCCGCACCCTGTTCGCGCGCGCCATCGAAACGCCGGGCGGGCTGAAGATCCAGACGATCCACTCGTTCTGCGCCTCGCTGCTGCGGCGGTTCCCGCTCGAGGCCGGGGTCAGCCCGCAGTTTTCCGAGATGGAAGACCGTGCCGCGGCCCTGCTGCGCGAGGAAATCGTCGAGGATTTCGCCGAAGGCCCGCAGGCCCGCCTGATCGAAGACGTGGCCCGCCACATCACCGATACCGGCTTTGACAAGCTGACCGCCGCAATCGCCCAGAAGCGCACCCTGTTCACGCCCGCGCTGCAATGGCCCGAAGTGCTGGCCCGTTTTGGCCTGCCCGAGGGTTTCGACGAGGACGCGCTGCTGGCGCAGGTGTTTCTGGGCGGCGAGGTCGAGCTGATCCGGTCGATCCTTCCGGCGCTGGCGGGCGGCGGCAAGACCGACGCCAAGGCGGCCGAGAAACTGTCGGGCTTCACCGAACCCGCCTTGGGTCAGTTGCCGGTGCTGGAAGACGTGTTTCTGACCGGAAAATCCGCCAAAGAGCCCTTTACCGCCAAGATCGGCAACTTTCCCACCAAGGCGCTGCGCGAGGGGGTTCTGGCGGGGCAGATGGATCCGCTCGAGGCGCTGATGCGGCGGGTCGAGGCCGCGCGGGAAGGACGACTGGCGCTGGCAGCTGCGCGCAAGTCCATGGTTCTGCACCGCTTCGCGGCGGCATTCCTGCCGGAATATGAGCGCCGCAAGCAATTGCACGGCTGGCTGGATTTCGACGACCTGATCCTGCGCGCGCGCCTGCTGCTGAACGATCCGGCGGTGGCCGCTTGGGTTCTGTACCGGCTGGATGGCGGCATCGACCACATCCTGGTGGACGAGGCGCAGGACACCAGCCCCGATCAATGGGATGTGGTCGAGAAACTGGCGCAGGAATTCACCAGCGGCGAGGGCGCCCGGTCCGGGGTCGAGCGGACGATCTTCGTGGTCGGCGACAAGAAACAGTCGATCTATTCCTTCCAGGGGGCCGACCCGCAGGCCTTTGACCGGATGCAGGCCGAATTCGGGCGGAAACTGCAGGAATCAGGCTCTAAACTGTGGGATTGGACGCTGGAATATTCGTTCCGCTCCTCCAGCGCCATCCTGTCGCTGGTCGATATCCTGTTCGAAAACCGCGCCGAGGCGGGGTTTCAGAAAGAATCTCAGCACCGCGCCTTCAAGGCCGATCTGCCGGGCCGGGTCGATCTGTGGCCTGTGGTGGAAAAGGTCGAGGACGCGGACGAGGGCGACTGGACCGATCCGGTCGATCGGCCCGCGGCGCAACATCACACGGTGATCCTGGCCAACCAGATCGCCGCGCGCATCAAGGCCATGATCGACGCCGGCGAAACCATCCCCGAAGACGGCCCCACGCGCGGCACGTTCGTGCGCCGCAAGGTGCGGCCGGGGGATTTCCTGATCCTGGTGCAGCGCCGCTCGGACCTGTTCGCCGAGATCATCCGCGCCTGCAAGGCCCAAGGTTTGCCGATCGCAGGGGCCGACAGGCTGAAGGTGGGCGCGGAACTGGCGGTCAAGGATCTGGCCGCGCTGCTGAGCTTTCTCGCCACGCCCGAGGATGACCTGTCGCTGGCCACGGTGCTGAAATCGCCGCTGTTCGGTTGGTCCGAGCAGATGCTGTTCGACCTCGCTCATCGCCGGCAGGAAAAGTACCTGTGGGCGGCGCTGCGCCAACGAGCCGGGGATTTTCCCGAAACGCTGGCTGTCTTGAACGATCTGCGCGGGCAGGTGGACTTTCTGCGCCCCTACGACCTGATCGAACGGGTGCTGACCCGCCATGACGGCCGTCGCAAATTGTTGGGCCGCCTGGGCGCCGAGGCCGAGGACGGCATCAACGCGTTGCTGTCACAGGCGCTGGCCTATGAGCGGTCGGACATTCCCAGCCTGACCGGTTTCCTGGTCTGGATGCAGACCGACGACCTTGAGATCAAGCGCCAGATGACCGGCGTGGGCAACATGATCCGGGTGATGACGGTGCATGGCTCAAAAGGGCTGGAGGCGCCGATCGTGATCCTGCCGGACACCGGCAAGCGGCAGCCGCCTCGCGATGCCGAGATCATGGTCGCCGACGGAATGCCGCTGTGGAAGGTGCCCACCGACCTGTCGCCCAGCCTTGTCGCCCGCGCCCGCGAAGACGCGCGCCAACGCGAGGAGAACGAGCGGCTGCGTTTGCTGTACGTCGCGCTGACCCGGGCCGAGAAATGGCTGATCGTGGCGGCGGCCGGCGATCTGGGCCGGGACGGGTCCAGCTGGTACCAACTGGTCGAGGAAGCGATGGGCCGGGCAGGGGCCACCGAGACCCCCGGCACCGGCATCCGCCGTCTGGCGCATGGCGATTGGGAGGGTCTGCCGCTGGACCATCGCCCGACCCCGGAACCGGTGCAGGATACCCTGCCGGACCTGTTCCACCGGCCCGCGCCCGAGCCGATGCCCGATGCCGAGACGCTCAGCCCGTCCGATCTGGGCGGGGCCAAGGCCCTGCCGGGCGAGACCGGACTTGAGGAAGAGGCCGCCAAGCTGCGCGGCACCCGCCTGCACCTGCTGCTCGAACATTTGGCCCAGGCGCCGCGCGACCGGTGGGATCAGCTCTGCGCCCGGCTTCTGCCCGATATGCAGGACGGTGACCGCCGCGACCTTCTGGCCGAGGCGGCGGGCGTGCTGACCGCACCGGACCTGACCCCCGTCTTTGCCCCGGACGCGCTGGCCGAGGTGCCGGTCTCGGCCACTCTGGACGGTCGCCGGATCCACGGGGTGATCGACCGGTTGATCGTGACAGATGACGTGGTGCAAGTCATTGATTTCAAATCAAACGCCACGGTTCCCGATCGGGCCGAGACCTGCCCCGAGGGCCTGTTGCGCCAGATGGGCGCCTATGCCGCCGCGCTGTCGCAGATCTATCCCGGCCGCGAGATCCGCACCGCGATTTTGTGGACGCGGACGGCGCGCCTGATGTGGCTGCCACACGATCTTGTGACAGATGCGCTGGTGCGGGCCCAGATATCTTGACCTCCCCAATTGGCGCACCTACGTTCGACTCCCAACCGCATGTCATTCAGGAGACAGAATATGTCGACCGTAGCCGTAACCGACGAAACCTTTGACGCCGAAGTCAAGAACTCGGACGTCCCCGTCGTGGTGGATTTCTGGGCCGAGTGGTGCGGACCCTGCAAGCAGATCGGCCCCGCTCTGGAAGAGCTGGCGGCCGAATATGGCGGCAAGGTCAAGATCGCCAAGGTCGACGTGGACAGCAACCCCAACTCGGCCGCAGCCATGGGCGTACGCGGTATTCCCGCGCTGTTCATCTTCAAGGACGGTCAGGTGGTTTCGAACCGCGCAGGCGCTGCCCCGAAGGCCGCCCTGCAAAGCTGGATCGACGAATCCATCTAATACCGAACGGAACTCAACAAAAAAGGCGCTCCTCATCGGGCGCCTTTTTTTGTGCATGGTCTGCGCAAAAAGAAAAAGCCGCCCGGAAATCCAAGCGGCCATTCGTCTTTAGTCGAATTCGGTCTGAATTCAGATCTTGGCGATATCTTCGCGGACCAGACCGATATCTTCCAGCTGGGCATCGCTCAGTTGCGACAGCAGCTTGCGGGTCTTGCGGGAGGTGTTCCATTCGGCGGCAGCTTCGAAAGCGTGCGAGATGCCGTCCACTACACGCAGGATGGTAGCTGCTCCGAGCGGCGCATGGATGTTTGCGGTGGTTGCCATTTGCGCATTCCTTTTTTGAAACAGCCGACCCTGTGTCGGTTGTAAGCCTCATCTAGTCTTGCGACAGGCGACTCACAATTGCTGGTCCAACAACCCCGTGATGCACGGATTGCATATCTTTTGGGCAGTTTGAGAACGGGTTGCGCGGATCGCGCCTCCGGCCCATATAGGGCATCAACGGATACGGAGGCTTGAATGGCGGAGAACGACTTTCCCGGTTGGCACGGCACCACGATCATCGGCGTCAAGAAAGGCGGCCAGATCGTCATCGCGGGTGACGGGCAGGTCAGCCTGGGCCAGACCGTGATCAAGGGCACCGCCCGCAAGGTGCGGCGCCTGTCGCCCGGCGGGTTCGAGATCGTCGCCGGGTTCGCCGGATCGACCGCCGATGCCTTCACACTGCTGGAACGGCTGGAAGCCAAGCTGGAGGCCACGCCCGGTCAACTGGCTCGCGCCTCGGTCGAACTGGCCAAGGACTGGCGCACCGACAAGTACCTGCAGAAGCTTGAGGCGATGCTGATCGTCACCGACGGCCGTGACCTGTTCGTGATCACCGGGGCCGGGGACGTGCTCGAACCGGAACATGACGTGGCGGCGATCGGGTCGGGTGGCAACTTTGCCCTGGCAGCCGCGCGCGCGATGATGGACAGCGACAAGTCGGCCGAGGAGGTTGCCCGCGAGGCCATGGCAATTGCCGCCGACATCTGCGTCTACACCAACGGCAACCTGACGGTTGAGAGCATTTCGGGCTAGGGGTCAGGCCAGCAGGGCCGAAATCTCCTTGCCCTTCCACCGGCGGTGCATCCCGATCAGCCCCAGAATGGCCGAGGCGATCACGATGTAATAGGGCAGGCGGATATCGATGCTCATCAACCCGCCGCCGATCAGCGACATGATTCCACCCGCCAGGCAGAACACGGCCGTGGTTACGCCCATGACCCAGCCCTGATCCGCCTCGCTGACCGACGAGGAGAACAGGCCCAGAAGGGTCGGGTAGGCCACGCCGAACAGGAAATAGAACAGGAAAACCGGCACGTAGCTGAGCACGCCGCTGGGGCTGAAGGCAAAGGCAAAGCCGCAGATCACCATGACGATCAGCGAAACATATATGATGTTGTGCTTGCTGAACCGTTCCTGCGCGGGTTTCACGAGAAACGTACTGGAGAAGGCCAGCGCCACACCAATGACGACCATGGCCATGCTGCCGCCGATCACGCCGTAACCAAAAGCGCTGGTCAAGAAATTGTCCACAAACACGTAGAAGGTGACGTTCGCGATCATGAAGAACGCGTAGACGGGCAGGATCTTCAGAACCATGGGGTGGCCACGTACGGCGACCAGGCTGTCGGTCACATCGCGGGGGCGAAAGACGAAGGGTTCGCGTTCGGTTCGGGTATCCTTGAAAAAGAACAGCACCAGCAGGATCGCGATAAGCACCAGGACAAACGCGCCGTAGAATGGGGTCTTGAGCGTGGCAACGCTGCCCAACAGCGCCGCATCCGACAGGACCGCTCCGATGATCGGGCCGCCGACCAGGCCAAAGCTGACCCCTGTCACGATATAACCCATGTTCCGGTCACGATCGGCCGCATCCGTGCTGCCGTCGATCATGGCCGCCTGCGCAATGGGTTGGTTTCCTGCCGTGAACCCGGTGATCGACCGGCCCACGATCAACAGGATCAGGCTGTTGAGATACAGCGCCGCAATGGTGATCGCATAGCCGGCCAGCGCGCCGCCCAGGCAGACCAGAAGTGCATTCTTGCGCCCGATGGAGTCCGAAACTTTCGAGACATAGACGACGCCCAGAAACCAGGACAGGAAGAAACACCCGATCACCAGACCGTAGTAGAAGTGACGGCTGCCCATGGACGTGCTTGCCGGCAGAAAGCCCGATTTCGTCTCCATGATCAGCGAGTTGATGATCGGAAAAACCAGCCCTTGGCCGATCAGGTCCACGAACACCACGAACAGCAGGGTAATCTTGGCAATCTTTGTCATTTCACGCTCCGGGTCCCGCGCACATTCCGCCAACCCTATCAGAGGACACCGAAATCTCCCAACACGGAGGTCAGGAAAGAATTGCATTGGCGCCGGGTCATTGTTAACCAACGCGGCCAAATGTGCGGTCTCGGTTGTTTTTGCCGACCCCGTGCTTACCTAAGCCGCAGCTGACTGCCGACCATCGAAAGGACTGCCCTGTGACCGACCTGACCCCGCGCGAGATCGTCTCGGAACTGGATCGTTTCATCATCGGGCAGAAGGATGCCAAGCGCGCTGTCGCCGTGGCCCTGCGCAACCGCTGGCGGCGCAAGCAGTTGCCGGACGACATCCGCGACGAGGTCTATCCCAAGAATATCCTGATGATCGGGCCCACCGGCGTGGGCAAAACCGAGATCAGCCGCCGCTTGGCCAAGCTGGCCCGCGCGCCTTTCATCAAGGTCGAAGCGACCAAATTCACCGAAGTCGGCTATGTCGGCCGCGATGTCGAGCAGATCATCCGCGATCTGGCCGATGCTGCGATCATCCAGACCCGTGAATACATGCGCGAAGAGGTCAAGGCCAAGGCGCATCAGGCTGCCGAGGACCGCGTGATCGAGGCCATCGCCGGCTCGGACGCCCGCGAGAGCACCCGCGAGATGTTCCGCAAGAAGCTGAAATCCGGCGAGCTGGACGACACGGTGATCGAGCTTGAATTGGCCGATACGTCCAACCCGATGCCGATGTTCGACATTCCCGGCCAGCCGGGCGGTCAGATGGGCATGATGAACCTGGGCGACATTTTCGGCAAAGCTTTCGGCGGGCGCACCGTCAAGCGTCGCATGACCGTTGCCGAAAGCTATGACATCCTGATCGGGGAAGAGGCCGACAAGTTGCTGGATGACGAGGCCGTCACCCGCGCGGCGCTGGAATCGGTCGAGCAGAATGGCATCGTATTTCTGGACGAGATCGACAAGGTCTGCGCCCGGACAGAAACCCGCGGCGGGGATGTCAGCCGCGAAGGCGTGCAGCGCGACCTGCTGCCGCTGATCGAAGGCACGACCGTGTCCACCAAACACGGCCCGGTCAAGACCGACCACATTCTGTTCATCGCCAGCGGCGCGTTCCATATCGCCAAGCCTTCGGACCTGTTGCCGGAACTGCAGGGGCGTCTGCCGATCCGGGTCGAGCTGCGTGCGCTGACCGAAGAGGATTTCGTTCGCATCCTGACCGAGACGGACAACGCGCTGACCCGCCAGTATACGGCTTTGATGGGCACCGAAAACGTTACCGTCAGCTTTACCGAGGACGGGATCGCCGCGCTAGCCCGGATCGCCGCCGAAGTGAACCAGAGCGTCGAGAATATCGGCGCCCGGCGCCTGTACACCGTGATGGAGCGCGTTTTCGAAGATCTGTCCTTTGTCGCGCCGGACCGTGCCGGCGCGGAAATCGTGGTCAACGCGGCCTTTGTGGATGAAAACCTTGGTGAGCTGACCAAATCCACGGACCTGAGCCGTTACGTTCTGTAACATGATCAGCCGGTTTTCGCCGGTTGATCCTGCGCAATTATCTGGACGCGTCGGCAGGTTACGCTATGCGTAGCACGTACTGTTGGTCTGGGATCGTTCCGTGCTGCGCTATCTGATCGTTTTCGTCACCGTTTCCGTTTTGGGAGGCTGCGTTGACCGATCCATCTCGGTCACCTTGCCCGAGGCGTTGGACGTCGGCACGGCGCAGACCGTGTTCGCGGCCACCACCCGCGCACGCGAGGCCGACGGCTCGTACGGGTATCGTCGCGCTGACCGCCTGCAATTCCTCGAAACCACCGTCTCGATCCCGCCGAACCACCGCCCCGGGACGCTTGAGTTTTCCTATTCGGACCCTAACCCGAGCCGGCAGTTCGTTTTGGCCGGTGTGCGCGAATTTCCGTCCGAGCAGGATCTGAAAGCACGGCTGAACGGCGCCAAGGAAGTCACGATATTTGTTCATGGCTACAACGCCACCCAGACCGAAACCGTTTTTCGCGCGGCTCAGTTGGCTCACGACATCGGCCTGCCCGGCAAGACGTTGGTCTATTCCTGGCCCAGCCGAGGGGCCGGGTCGGGCTATGCCTATGATCTGGACAGTATGCTGTTTGCCCGCGACGGGCTGCAACAAACCATATCTACGCTGAAATCCCTGGGCGTCCCGCGCGTGCTGATCGTTGCGCACTCGATGGGAGGCGCGCTGACCATGGAGATGATGCGCCAGGCCGAGCTGCGCGAGCCAGGCTGGTCGCGGCGCAATCTGGAAGGTGTATTGCTGATCTCGCCCGATCTCGACGTTGACGTGTTCCGGTCGCAGATGGCGGTGATCAAATCTCCGCCCGAGCCATTCGTGATCATGGTCTCGCGCAAAGACAAGATCTTGAACGTGTCCGGACGCCTGCGCGGAACTGCCAAAGGCGAGCGACTGGGCAACATCAGCTCGACCGAGAAGCTGGCGCAGTACCCGGTCAGCATCATCGACACCACGGCCTTCAACAAGGATGCGGAGTCCTCGCATTTCGTGGCCGCCACATCTCCGGCACTTCTGTCGATTCTCAACGCGGCGGGCCGGGTCAGCAGGACCTTTGGCCGGGACCAGGGTGGCATTGATCTTCTGGTGCCGCCGGCCGTGCGAAACGATGCCGGCGCGACCGAAGTTGTTCTGACCGAAACCGGGCAGGTGCGGGTCAGCACTCCGTGATAGGGCGAGGTGTCCGCCTTTTCCTTGCGGACAATGCTCCGTGGTTGGGCGCGGGGGTCTTGCTGACCTTCATGTCCAGTTTCGGGCAGACCTTTTTCATTTCGATCTTCGCCGGGCAGATCCGGGCCGAGTTCGGCCTCAGCCACGGCGCATGGGGCGGTCTTTATTCCTTGGGCACGACTGTTTCCGCGATCGTCATGATCTGGGCCGGAGGGCTGACCGATATTTATCGTGTCCGCGTGCTGGGTCCGGCCGTCCTGCTTGGGCTTGCGTGTGCTGCGCTCGCGATGGCGGTCAATCATTGGGTGATCCTGTTGCCCGTGGTGATCTTTCTGCTGCGTCTGTTCGGCCAGGGCATGTGCAGCCACATTGCCATGGTTGCGATGGCCCGGTGGTTCACGGCCACGCGGGGCAGGGCACTCTCCATCGCAACGCTGGGATTTGCCGTCGGTGAGGCCCTGCTGCCCGTGCTGTTCGTCGCCGCCATGGCCTTTGTCGACTGGCATTTTCTTTGGGCGCTCTCCGCCGCCATCGCGTTGTTGGGAATACCGGCGTTGATGCGGATGCTGCGTCAGGAACGGACACCACAAAGCCTGGCTCGGGAAGCCAGCGCGACCGGGATGCTTGGGCGGCACTGGACCCGGCGCGAAACGCTATTCAACTCGCTTTTCTGGTTCATGATGCCGGCGCTCATGGGGCCTTCGGCATTCATTACCGCGTTCTTCTTTCACCAGGTCCATCTGGCGCAGACCAAAGGATGGGCCCATATCCAACTGGTCGCGTTGTTTCCGATCTATACCGGGGTGTCGATCCTGGCGATGTTCGCCTCGGGCTGGGCGTTGGACAGATGGGGCACGGCGCGGATGATGCCGTTCTATCAGCTTCCGATGGCCGCCGGGTTTGCGCTGTTTGCGTTTGTCCAGACAATCCCCGGCGCCGTAATCGGTTTGTCCTGTCTTGCCATTTCGGTCGGCGCCAACAGCACGCTGCCCGCCGCGTTCTGGGCCGAGTTCTACGGCACCCGTCACATCGGCGCGATCAAGGCGATGGCTGCCGCCGTCATGGTGCTGGGATCTGCTGTCGGGCCAGGCCTGACTGGCGGGCTGATCGATCTGGGCGTGCCGCTCAGCACGCAGTTCCTGTGGATCGCCTGGTTCTTCGTGGCGACGTGCGGCATAGTCTGGATCGGTATTCACAGGGCCCGGCGGCTGCTTTAGCGGATCCGCCTCAGATACACATAGTAAGCCCCATCACCGCCATGGCTGATATGGGCAGGGCTGACCTGAAGAACCGCTTGGGCGAGGGGCGGCAAATTCAACCACTGAGGCACCTGGTTGCGCAGCACGCCGCGGGGCGTCGGGATCGGGCCGGGTTCGTCCCTGTCCTTGCCTTTGCCGGTGACCACCAGAACCAGTCGTTTTCCCGATGCCTGCGCCGACAGGATGAACCGGATCAAAGCAGGATGGGCTGTGTCGACCCGCATTCCGTGCAGATCCAGCTTGCCTTCGGGTTTCAGCTTGCCGCGTTTCATCCGCGCAAAGGCCTTGCTGTCCATCTGTACGGGTGCGGCGCGCAGGCTGTCGCCGATTGCGGGCTTCAAGCTATGGCCGCGCCCATTTGTCGGTGCATTCTGACCCAGTTCAAAGGTGTCTATCCGCGCTTTGGGGGTTTTTCGCGGCTTGGGCTTCGGCAATGTCGATGGGTGAACGGATTGGGGAATCTCCGGGTGCAGCCGCTCGGTCTGCCGGGTCACCTTGTGCCACAATTCAATCTCGTCTTCAGTCAGTTTGCGGCGGGTCATCAGAACTCATCCGGCAGCATGGCATAGGCGCGTTGGATCGGCAGCAGAACGATCATGCGACCGGGATCCTTGAGCCGGCCTGCTGCCTGTCCTGCGGCGTCCCCGGTTCCGAAAAAGATGTCGGCCCGTTGTGCGCCCTTGATTGCCGAGCCGGTGTCCTGTGCGATCATCAAGCGCCGCAGCGGAGTCTTGCCGTCTTTTTCAACCCAGACCGGCGCACCCAACGGGGTATAGGCCGGGTCCACGGCGATGCTGCGCATTGCGGTGATGGACCGGTTCATTGCGCCCAAAGGCCCGCGGTCTGCAGCTACCCGCGAAACCTCGCGGAAAAAGACGTAGGACGGGTTGTGCATCAACAGCTCGGCCCCAATCTCGGGGTTCTTGCGCACCCAGGACTGGATCATCCGGGCGCTCACGTCATGCGCACCCAGAAGACCGCGCCGGACCAGCTCAACCCCGACCGACCGATAGGGGTGGCCGTTGGCCCCGCCATATCCAACACGCACCGAACTGCCATCCGGCAAACGGATGCGCCCCGAGCCTTGAATCTGCAGAAAAAACAACTCGACCGGGTCATCGACCCAGGCGATTTCCAAGCCGCGGCCCTTCATCACGTCACTGGTCAGCAACTCGCGCCGACTGAGCCATTGCCCAGCCGCCCGCGCCTCGGGCGGCATCTTGTAGACCGGGTATCTGTAGGTTTCAGTCCGCGTCCGCGAGCCGTTCAATTCCGGTTCAAAATATCCGGTGAACAGCGGGGCCTTTTCATCCTCGATCAGGATGGGCCGGAAGAACAGTTCGAAAAAGGCGCGCGCGGCATCGGGCTCGTATGTCCGTGCGGCTGCACACAACGAACGCCAGTCCGGATCGTCCAGATCCCCGCAAGTGTCCAGAAAAACGGACAAAGCCGCGCCGTGGTCATCCTCGGCCCAGCCATCAAGGTCAGCAAATGACAGGATGGATCGCGTCGCCTCAGCTCCGGCGGCATTGGCGGCGGTCAGAACCGCCACCAGCATCAGCGACCGGAGCGTTCCGATCATGCGTCCGTGGCGACAAGCAGCCAGTTCGGATCATCCGCGCCCATGACGCGAGCAAAAGTCCAGCTGTCCTTTTGGCGCTTGATCGTGTTGGGGCTGCCTTCGATGATGTCACCGCCCCGGTCACGCACGACCGACGTCAGCTCGCCGACGAACCGCACAGTGATCTCGGCGCGGTTTGAATCCTTGTCGAATTGTGCATCCACCAGGCCCATCTCACGCACACCGATGAACTCGGCCTCGATCGTCAGGCCCTTGTCCTCGCGATCGGCGACAACCGACACGAAGGTTTCGAAAACTTCCTCGGACAGGAAGGGCTGGATTTCATCCAGATTGCCCCGCTCGAACCCCATGACGATCAGCTCATAGGCGCCACGGGCGCCCTGCAGAAACTCGCTGACCGAAAAGCTGGGCTCGACTCGCTTCATTGCGGCCAGCGTCTGCGCCAATTCGCTGTCTTCGGGCACATGGTCGGTAATGTCACGATCCGGACCGCCGTCGATCACTTCGAAATCACGACGCGACTTCCCGGTGTCGGGTTGCTGCGGCACCGGTGGTTTTTCAAAGCCTTCGCGCGTGCCCAGCACGCTTCTGAGACGCAGGATCAGGAAGATGGCTATGCCAGCCAGCACCAGAAGCTGGATCAGGGGTGAATTCATTTCGTCCTCTTTTCAGCACCGAGACTTTGTACACGCGGCCTCGTGCCACTATGTAGGTGACAGTTGGTGGCAAGTCCACAGCCCGGCCTATGGGAAAGGATAGCGCATATGTATCTGTTCTTGGCATTTTTATTGGTGCCGATCATCGAAATCGCCCTTTTTATCCAGGTCGGCGGTCTGATCGGCCTGTGGCCGACGCTGGCAATCGTGGTTTTGACCGCCGTTCTGGGTACCGCAATGGTGCGGACACAAGGTCGCATGGCGATGGGTCAGCTGCAGCGCGCCTTTTCCGAACTGGACGACCCGACCGAACCGCTGGCCAATGGTGCAATGATCCTGCTGTCGGGCGTTCTGCTGATGACGCCCGGGTTCTTCACCGACGCAATCGGCTTTGCGCTGCTGGTTCCCGGGGTGCGGGCCGCGGTTTTTCGGTATCTCAAATCACGGGTCACGATTACCCAGTTCCAGATGGGCCCCGGCCCGCAATACGGGGCGGCGCGCGATCCGTTCGGTGGGGATGACATCATAGACGGAGAGTATTCGGAAGTGCGCACAAAACCCGCACAACCGTCGAAATGGGTGGAAGGGCCGCACCAGCATTGAGGTGCCCGGCCCAACTTGATAAGCAGTGGCGAATTTAAATTTTGGAGCGGATCCATGACCGAAGAAACCGCCGCCGGCACAACCGAGCCCCAGGCAGCCCCCCAAATCCAGATGCGCATTCTGGGACAGTTCATCCGGGACATGTCCTTTGAAAACGTGATGGCGCAAAAAGGCGTCTCGGGCGACGTGCAGCCCGAGATCTCAGTCCAGGTGAACCTGGATGCGAAAAAGCGCTCGGCCGACCACCAATACGAGGTGTCGATCAAGCTGAACCTCAAGTCCAAGGCCAAGGGTCTGGAGGACATCCTGTTCCTGTGCGAGATCGATTATTGCGGCCTGTTCCACGTGGAAGGCGTGCCAAATGATCAGTTGCACCCGTTCCTGATGATTGAATGCCCGCGGATGCTGTTCCCTTACCTGCGCCGCATCGTCAGCGACATCACCCGCGACGGTGGCTACCCGCCGGTCAACCTGGACAACATCGATTTCGTCGGTCTGTACCGCAACGAGTTGATGCGCCGTCAGGCCGAGGCGTCCGACAAGACCGAGGCGTGATCAGGCAACCCGCATCTGACCCAGATCAGGTGCGGGACCACAGGGCGTTTTCGCCCAGCTTTTCGACAAATGCATCATGCGCAGCGCGCTCATCCTCGGTAATCCGGGGCTGCAGTGGGTTGGGCCGTGGACCGGGGCGCCAAATGTCGCCACCGGTTGAGCTTTCGGCAGACGCCGAAGACAGGCCAAAATCTGGTTGGCGTCCGCCGATCAGCTCCAGATAGACTTCTGCCAGGATTTCCGAGTCGAGCAACGCACCGTGCAGAACCCGGTTCGAATTGTCGATGTTGAACCGCCGGCACAGCGCATCCAGCGAGGCGGGCGAGCCGGGAAACCGCTTGCGCGAGATCGCCAGCGTGTCCAGCGCCTGCTCCATCGGAATCGGGGGCAGGCCCATCCATCCCAACTCGGCATTGAGGAACTTCATGTCGAATGAAGCGTTGTGGATCACCAGCCGTGCATCCCCCACGAAATCGCGGAAGGCCTGCCCGACCTTCGCAAAGACAGGTTTGTCCTTCAGGGTGATCTGGCCCGGTTCGGCAGGTTGCGGCGGCTCCAGCAGGTCAGGGCCGATGCCGTGCACGCCGAAGGCCTCGGCCGGCATCGAGCGTTCGGGGTTGATGTAGACGTGATAGGTCTCGCCCGTGGCGACGTGGTTCCACAGCTCGATAGCCCCGATCTCGACGATCCGGTCGCCGCTTTCGGGATCGAATCCGGTGGTTTCCGTATCCAGTACGATTTCACGCATCTGTCAGTCCTGCCCTGATCTGCCTGACCACATCCTGCACCTGTGCGCGGGCATGGTCCAGAGTGTCGGTGACGATCACGAAATCCGCCCGCGCGCATTTTTCGTCATTCGGCATCTGCTTGGCGCGGATCTGCTCGAACTGCGCCTCGGTCATCGTGCCCCGCGCCATGACGCGGCGTTTCTGCTCGTCCGGGGGGATCGAAACGCAGGCCACCGCATCCATCTGCGCGTCGCCGCCGGTTTCGAAAAGCAATGGGATGTCAAAGACAAGGATGTCCGACTTGGCCGCCTGTCGAAACGCCTCGCGATCCTGGGCCACCAGCGGGTGCACGATGACTTCGATCCGTTTCAACGCGGTCGGATCGGCACCGATGATCCGTTTCAGGACATCACGGCTGACAGCGCCATTCTCGATGGCCTCGGGGAAGGCCGCGCGGATCGGTGCGACCGCCGCGCCGCCTGCCGCATACATCCGATGCACCGCGGCGTCGGCATCCCACACGGCGCAACCTTCCTGCGCGAACAGGTCGGCGGTGGTGCTTTTGCCCATGCCGATCGACCCGGTCAGACCCAGCGCAAAGCTCATCCCAGAACCGCTGCGCGGGTTTCTTCCGTAACCTCGGGGCGCAAGCCGAACCACCGCTCGAACCCGGGCACCGCCTGATGCAGCAACATGCCCAGCCCATCGACGACGGTACAGCCCGCAGCCTCGGCCTGTTCCAGAAGGCGGGTCTTCAACGGCGTGTAGACCAGATCAGTCACCACCGTTCCCGGCTGCAACCCGTCCAGCGGGACGCGCAGCTCGGGCTGACCCTGCATACCCAGCGACGTGGTGTTCACCACCAGTTCGGCGTTTTCGATCACGTTTCCGGCCTGGACCCAATCGACCACGGTGATGCGCTGGCCAAATTCCTCTTTAAGGTGATCGGCGCGCGACCGCGTGCGGTTGGTCAGCAGGATCTCGGGCACGCCGGCCTCGGCCAGCGCCTGCAGCACCGCCCGCGCGGCCCCGCCCGCGCCGAACACCACCGCCGGGCCATCCTGCGGCACCCAATCCGGCGCGCCCGCGCGCAGGTTCTGCATGAACCCGTACCCGTCGGTATTGTCTGCGTGAATCGAGCCATCGGACCGGAACACCAGCGTGTTCGCCGCCCCGACCACCGAGGCGCGGTCCGACACATGATCGGCCAGGCGCAACGCGGCCTCTTTGTGCGGAACAGTAACATTGGCCCCCACGAACCCGGCCTTGGGCAAGCAGCGCAGGACCGTTTCAAGATCGGCAGGCGCAACATCCATCGGCACATAATGGCCCGGCAAACCATAGGTCTTCAGCCAATAGCCATGCAGGGCAGGCGATCGGGAATGGGCAATCGGGTGTCCGATGACTCCGGCCAGTGGAATGCGTTTGTCGGTCATTGTTCGATCACCCCTCGGACCGCTAGAAAATTGAGCAGCTCCAGCAGGGGCATACCCAAGACGTTAAAATAGTCGCCGTCAATGCTGCTGAACAGACGCACACCCTCTTCTTCCAGCTTGTAGGCCCCGACCGCATGGCGAATGCTGTCCCAGTTGCGCGCGACATAGCCCTTCAGATAGGCATCCGAACTGGCGCGCATCCGCAACCGCACCTGACCGACATGGCGCCAGACCGGTTCGCCGTTCTGATAGATCACCGCCGCCGACAGCAGCATGTGACGCTTGCCGCGCATCGCCTTCAACTGCGCCAGCGCCTCTTCGGGCGTTTCGGGCTTGGACAGCAGGCGTCCGTCGAAATCCAGAACCTGGTCACAGCCCAGAACCATCGCGCCGGGCGTCTTGTCACTGATCTTGCGCGCCTTGAGCTCGGCCAGAGCGTCGGCGATGTCGCGGGGCGGCGCGCCCTCAGCCAGAAGCGCGCGTTTGGCGGTATCCTCGTCCACGCGGGCGACCTGGACGGAAAACGGCACTCGGGCGTTCCGCAGTAGCTGCGCGCGGATCTCGGACCCCGAGGCAAGAACGATGGGGACAGTCATGTGGAAAACCCCGTGGGCAAGTTGATCATTGGTTTTGAACGGTTTGTATGGTTTTCCAGTTGACACGCAAGCCCGCGATTTCGGCCTGAAACTTCCCCGAGTCGCTCAAAGACTGTCCGGTCGGGACAAGGATAACTCGGGATCTTGGGATTTCCTGTTCATCAAAAGATGTCCCTTGAGTTATCCCCAAGTCAGATCCGCGGTGTGTAACTTAACTTATTGTTTTTATTACGTAAAAACTGAAATCACCAGAATCACCCAGTTTTGGAATTTATTCATCCACCTGGGGAAAACTGGCGGACAAAACAATAATCCACGGATTTTGCCCACCCTACAAAACCATCATCCTTTCTCTTTTCTATTTTTTTTATTAGGGAGGGTCCGACCAGTGCCGGGAAACCCGATGACCGATCTTCTCTTCACGCTGTACCCTTGGGTGAAATCACTGCACATCATGGCGGTTATCTCGTGGATGGCAGGGCTGTTCTATCTGCCACGCCTGTTCGTCTATCACGTCGAAAAGGCACAAACCGTCGACGGCGCGCCTGAGATCTTCTTTGAAATGGAAGAAAAGCTGCTGCGCGTGATCATGCGACCGGCGATGATCGTGGCCTGGGTCTGTGGCCTCATCATGGTGTTCACTCCCGGCATCGTCGGGTGGGACTGGGCCTGGCCCTGGGTCAAGGGCGCAGCGGTAATCGGCATGACCTGGTTTCATCACTGGCTGATGGCCCGGCGCAAGGATTTCGTCGAAGGCCGCAATACGCTCACAGGGCGCCAGTACCGCATGATGAACGAGGTTCCGACCGTTTTGATGGTCATTATCGTTCTGGCGGTCATTCTGAAGTTCTGAGGGCTATTTCCGCACCGGTTTGACTCGGACGGCGACCCGCCTTATGTAGAGATCAACCCATCCGTCCGGATGGCGCATCTTCCTGTTTGAAATTCAACGCTGTGCCGCACCTCTGCGGCCAAGGTCCGTATCATCATGACAATCGAATCCCTGAACCTGTCCGATCTGAAGGCGAAAAGCCCCAAAGACCTTCTGGCCATGGCCGAAGAGCTCGAGATCGAAAACGCCTCGACCATGCGCAAGGGCGAGATGATGTTCCAGATCCTGCGCGAACGCGCAGACGAGGGCTGGACCGTGGGCGGCGACGGCGTGCTTGAGGTGCTGCAGGACGGCTTCGGCTTTCTGCGCTCGCCCGAGGCGAACTATCTGCCCGGCCCGGACGACATCTATGTCTCGCCCGACATGATCCGCCAGCATTCGCTGCGCACTGGCGACACGGTCGAGGGTGAGATAAAGGCTCCGGACGAGAATGAGCGCTATTTTGCGCTGACGAAGGTGACCAAGATCAACTTCGAAGACCCGGAAAAGGCCAAGCACAAGATCCTGTTCGACAACCTGACGCCGCTCTATCCGGATGAGCGGTTGAAGATGGAGATCGAGGATCCGACCATCAAGGACAAATCCGCCCGTGTGATCGACCTGGTCGCCCCGATCGGCAAGGGCCAGCGGTCGCTGATCGTGGCGCCGCCGCGGACCGGTAAAACGGTGATCCTGCAGAACATCGCGCACTCGATCGAGCGGAACCACCCGGAGTGCTACCTGATCGTCCTGCTGATCGACGAACGCCCTGAAGAGGTGACGGACATGCAGCGTTCGGTGAAGGGCGAGGTGGTATCCTCGACCTTTGATGAACCGGCGACCCGCCATGTGGCCGTGTCGGAGATGGTGATCGAAAAAGCCAAGCGCCTGGTCGAGCACAAACGAGATGTTGTTATTCTTCTCGACTCGATCACAAGACTTGGTAGAGCGTTCAACACCGTGGTGCCGTCGTCGGGCAAGGTTCTGACCGGTGGTGTGGACGCCAACGCGCTGCAGCGGCCCAAGCGGTTCTTCGGTGCGGCGCGCAACATCGAAGAGGGCGGTTCGCTGACCATCATCGCCACCGCGCTGATCGACACTGGCAGCCGGATGGACGAAGTGATCTTTGAAGAATTCAAGGGCACAGGTAACTCGGAGATCGTTCTGGATCGCAAGATCGCAGACAAGCGGGTGTTCCCGGCCATCGACATCCTCAAGTCCGGCACCCGGAAAGAGGACCTGCTGGTCGACAAGGGCGATCTGGCCAAAACCTTCGTTCTGCGCCGTATCCTCAACCCGATGGGCACAACCGACGCGATCGAGTTCCTGTTGTCCAAGTTGAAACAGACCAAGACCAATTCCGAGTTCTTCGACTCGATGAATACCTGATACGGTCTTGTAACCGACGCGAGGCCTTCGAATGGATACGATATTCGCCTTGGCCAGCGCGCAAGGCAAGGCAGGGGTTGCTGTGATCCGCCTGTCAGGACCGCAGTCGCACCACGCGGCCAAGGTTCTGTCGGGTGGAGATTTGCCGTTGCGTGGCATGTGCCTGCGTGAGTTGCGAGCACCTGACGGGTCGCGCCTGGATGACGGGCTGGTTCTGACCTTCCACGGCCCGTCCAGCTTTACCGGCGAAGATGTGGCCGAGCTGCAGATCCATGGCAGCACGGCTTCGGTCAACGCGGTTCTGCGCGTCTTTTCCGAAATGCCGGATCTGCGACTGGCTGAGCCGGGCGAGTTCACCCGGCGTGCTCTTGAAAACGGGAAGATGGACCTTGCCCAGGTCGAAGGCTTGGCCGATCTGATCGACGCAGAGACCGAGGCCCAACGCAAGCAGGCTCAGACCATTTTGGCTGGCGAGTTGGGCGACCTGGCGGAACGGTGGCGGCGGGATTTGATCCGGGCGGCCTCATTGCTGGAGGCTGTCATCGATTTTGCCGATGAAGACGTGCCAACGGATGTGTCACCCGAAGTCCGATCGCTTGTAACTGCTGTCATGGCGGATCTGGAGCGGGAGGCGAAGGGCGTGAGGATTGCCGAGCGGATTCGCACCGGCTTTGAAGTGGCTATCGTCGGCCCACCGAACGCGGGCAAGTCGACCTTGCTGAATGCGCTTGCGGGCCGAGAGGCGGCAATTACTTCGGAATATGCAGGCACCACCCGCGATATTATCGAGGTGCGGATGGACCTGGCAGGCTTGCCGGTCACGTTGCTGGATACGGCCGGGTTGCGCGAAACCGAGGACCACGTAGAGGGTCTTGGGATCGCTCTGGCCAGAAAGCGGGCGGAAAATGCCGACCTTCGCGTATTTCTGACCGAGGACCCGGAAGCGTTGGGAATCGGTATGCAATCCGGCGACATCCAGGTTTTGCCGAAGTCCGACCTTCGTTCAGACGGGACCGAGGGTGTATCGGGGAAGACAGGTCAGGGAATCGACCGCCTGATCCACAACATATCGGTAGTCTTGAGAGAACGAACCGCAAGTTCTGGTATTGCCACCCGAGAACGTCATCGTGTTGCAATGCTGAAATCCTCGGCCGCTCTGTCCGAATCGCTCAGCGTTCTGGATTCCGGCCCGGACCTGTACGATATTGCAGCAGAAGAGCTGCGAACCGCCATCCGCGCGTTGGAGTCTTTGGTCGGTCGAGTAGATGTGGAAAATCTGCTGGACGAAATTTTCGCCAGCTTTTGTTTGGGTAAATGAGGAGTGTTTCACGTGAAACATTCGGAGTTTGACGTCGTCGTTATCGGAGCGGGGCATGCGGGGGCCGAGGCGGCCCATGCCGCGGCCCGGATGGGTGCGCAGACAGCTTTGGTAACACTTTCGGAATCCGACATCGGCGTCATGTCATGCAATCCGGCGATCGGCGGACTTGGAAAAGGCCACCTGGTTCGAGAGATCGACGCGATGGACGGCGTTATGGGGCGGGTTGCAGACCGGGCGGGAATCCAGTTCCGCCTTCTGAATCGCCGTAAAGGGCCTGCCGTTCAAGGGCCCCGCGCGCAGGCCGACCGCGCGCTGTACCGGGCTGCAATGCAACAGGAAACAAAGGCGCGCAAGAACCTCGAAGTCATTACCGGAGAAGTCATAGATTTCCGAATGGACGGTCATCGCGTTGTCGGGGTGGTTCTGTCCGATGGATCTGAAATCCCTGCGAAAACGGTTATTCTGACCTCGGGCACGTTTCTGCGGGGCGTGATCCATATCGGCGATATTCACAGGCCCGGAGGCCGTATGGGCGACAGGCCGTCTGTACGACTGGCTGAGCGGTTGGATAGCTATGACCTGCCGATGGCGCGGCTGAAAACCGGGACACCTCCGCGCCTAGATGGGCGCACGATCGACTGGGACGGATTGGAACGGCAGGACGGTGATGATGACCCGACCATGTTCTCATTCTTGTCCAAAACACCGGTGGCGCCGCAGATATCTTGCGGTATCACTCACACGAACGCGCAAACCCATGAAATTATCGAGAAGAACCTGAGTCGCTCTGCGATGTATGGGGGGCATATCGAGGGAGTGGGGCCGCGATATTGCCCTTCGATCGAAGACAAGATCGTTCGGTTTGCGGATAAGGACTCTCATCAGATTTTCCTGGAGCCTGAGGGGGTCAATGACCACACGGTGTATCCAAACGGGATTTCGACCTCGCTGCCGCAGGATGTCCAAGTCGAGTATGTCCGATCCATCAAAGGCCTTGAGTCTGCAGAGATCTTACAGCCGGGCTACGCCATTGAATACGACTATGTGGACCCGCGTGTGTTGAACGCGTCCTTGGCCTTGCCGGATATCCCAGGACTATATCTTGCGGGGCAGATCAATGGAACCACAGGATATGAGGAGGCGGCCGCTCAGGGCTTAGTCGCAGGCCTGAATGCCGCGCTGGAAGTTCAGGGGCGAGATGCAATTCATTTTACCCGAGCCAATAGCTATATTGGTGTGATGATTGACGATCTGACCACACGGGGTGTAGCGGAACCGTATCGGATGTTCACCTCGCGCGCCGAATTCCGTCTGTCCTTGCGCGCGGACAATGCGGATCAACGCCTTACGCCGCAAGGCTTGGAGATTGGGTGTATATCGGATCATCGTCGCCTGGTTTTTGAAACAAAAATGGAAAAGCTGAGTGCTGTGAAGTCAGTACTGACCGAACGGACCTATACTCCCAAGGAGATTCGCGCAGCTGGGATCGAAGTGAATCAGGATGGTAACCGCAGGGACGGAATGGCAATCTTGGCATTTCCGAACGTGTGCTTCGAGGATCTTGTGCCGCTGATCCAGCAGCTGGAGGATGTCGACCAAGACACCCGCCGACAGATCGAAAGGGACGCGCTGTATGCAAACTACATAGCTCGGCAACAACGAGACGTCGAAGCCATGAAGCGCGACGAAACCCATGCCATACCCGCGGATTTTGACTACTCCTCGCTTACAGGCCTTTCGAATGAGTTGAAGCAAAAGCTGTCAGCCGCGCGACCGGCAAACATTGCCCAGGCGAGCCGCGTGGAGGGTGTTACGCCTGCTGCTTTGACCTTGGTACTGGCAAAACTCAGAAGCAGTCAGAGAGCAAAAAAGGCATGAACGGCGACTCGTGCGCTTCGCCCGATGGCTTGAGTGTTTCACGTGAAACATTCGAAAAGCTGTCAATCTTTGTCGATCTTCTGCGGAAGTGGAATCCAAAGATTAACTTGGTTTCGCGCAGCACTCTGCCTGAAGTTTGGTCGCGGCACGTAAAGGACTCGATCCAGGTCTTTAATTTGGTTGAGCCAAAAAACCACTGGGTCGACCTGGGAAGCGGTGGGGGATTTCCAGGGCTGGTCTGCGCGATACTGGCCGCTGAAGCATCGCCCGAGACGGAATTTTCCCTGGTTGAGAGCGATCAAAGAAAATCGGCGTTTTTGCGGACCGTCATCCGTGAAACCCAGGCCAACTGCTCGGTGATTTCAAAGCGGATCGAGGCAGTTGATCCCTTGGGCGCTGACGTCCTGTCCGCAAGGGCGCTCGCGGACCTGGCGACTTTATTGTCATTCTGTGACAGGCATTTAAAGGAAGATGGAGTGGCCGTGTTTCCCAAAGGCGCCACCTGGAAAAAAGAAATCGACGCGGCCCAACGGGAATGGAATTTTTTCACGGAGACAGCTAATAGTTTAACTGACCCCCAGGCTGTCATCCTGAAGATCAAAGGAGTCTCATGTGGTTGATCTGTCGCGCCCTGCAGGACCTCGTATCATGGCGGTTGCCAATCAGAAGGGTGGGGTTGGCAAGACCACGACAGCGATCAATCTGGCGGCGGGTTTGGCCGAGGCAGGATGCAAGGTTCTGGTCGTGGATCTGGACCCGCAGGGAAATGCGTCCACCGGGCTTGGGGTCGAGGATCGTGATTGGACCACGTATGATTTGATCCTGGACGAGGCGCCCTTGGAGGCCGTCGTGCAGGAAACCGAAATCGAAAACCTCAGTATCGTTCCGGCCACGGTTGACCTCAGCTCGGCAGATATTGAGCTGATCTCGAATGAAAAACGCAGCTACTTGCTGCACGACGCGCTCAGGCAACCGGCGATCGACAAATTCGGTTTTGATTTTGTTCTGATCGACTGCCCGCCGTCCCTCAATCTGCTGACAGTCAACGCGATGGTGGCGGCGCATTCGGTGTTGGTTCCGTTGCAAAGCGAGTTCTTTGCGCTGGAAGGCCTGTCGCAACTGATGCTGACGATTCGAGAGGTTCGACAGTCCGCGAATCCAGACCTCAGAATCGAAGGTATTGTGTTGACCATGTATGACAACCGCAACAACTTGTCCCGGCAGGTCGAAAAGGATGCGCGTGACAATCTGGGAGAGATGGTATTTAAAACCAAGATACCCAGAAATGTCCGGGTCAGCGAAGCGCCGTCATTTGCACTTCCGGTCCTTCAATATGACTCGGGGTCTCTGGGGGCGATGGCGTACCGGCATCTGGCACGCGAAATCATGCAAAAGAACAAAAAAGTGGCTGCCTGAGCGGCTGTCAGGAGGGCGAAGTGAGCGCCAGAAAAGGAAAACCTCGCGGATTGGGGCGCGGCTTGTCCGCCTTGATGGCGGATGTATCACAGGATCCTGAAGGCCGGGTCACGGCTGAACCACGTCGGCCGGACATGAAGGTTCCGATCGAGAAGCTGCGGGCCAACCCGAATCAGCCGCGCCGCACATTCTCGCAGGATCAACTGGACGAGCTTGCTGCCTCGGTCAAAGAGAAAGGGATTATCCAGCCCCTGATCGTTCGCCCGGTCGGCGGCGGCGAATATGAAATCGTCGCGGGTGAGCGCCGCTGGCGCGCCGCGCAGATGGCGCAGTTGCACGACATTCCGGTCATCGTGCGCGAATTTGACGACACCGAAGTACTTGAAGTCGCCATCATCGAAAACATCCAGCGCGCTGATCTGAACGCCGTGGAGGAGGCCGCTGGCTACAAGCAGTTGATGGATCGGTTCGGCCACACCCAGGAAAAGTTGGCCGAAGCCCTGGGTAAAAGCCGCAGCCATATTGCCAACCTTCTGAGGCTGTTGTCACTGCCGGGTGACGTTCAAGCCCTTGTTATTGAAGGTAAAATCTCGGCCGGACACGCGCGCGCCCTTATCACTGCGGATAATCCGTCCGAACTGGCGAAAACTGTCGTGAAAGACGGCTTGTCAGTCCGCGCGACCGAAGCGCTGGTCAAGAAGCAGCAACAGGGCGACAAAGATCGTCCCGCACCGCGGTCGCGTGACCTCAATGCAGGCAAGGACGCAGATACGCGGGCTTTGGAAAAAGACCTTTCCGCGATTCTGGCGATGAAGGTGGTCATCAACCACAAGCCCGGAACCGAGACCGGGCAGGTCGTGCTGACCTATGAAAACCTGGATCAACTGGATGATCTCTGCGCAAAGCTCAGCCGTTAGGGCGTGACCAGATAAAGATCATCACCGCGCCCAAGGTCACGGCCTGAATAATCAGGACATGGCTGGGCACAGAGACCAGAACCGACAAACCAAAGACGGCGGCAACCGACAGGGTCGCCGCCTTTTTTGCGGCTGGCCGGATCGCGCCCGAGGTTTGCCAATCAAGGATTAACGGACCGAAGGTTCGGTGAGACATCAGCCAGTTGTGCAGACGGGAAGAAGAGCGCGCGAAACAGAAGGCGGCCAACAGTAGGAACGGAACGGTGGGCAGCAGGGGCAGGGCAACGCCGATCATGGCCAAGGCGACGCAGAGCAATCCAAATGTGGCCCACAAATAGTGCATGACTAATCCAGCAACTCACGGATCACCGCATTGAGAACCGCGCGGCCGTCAGCAGTGGCGGAAACGCGGGGGCCGTCTTGGGCGATCATTCCGATGTCCTGCAGGTAGCCCAGTTTGCGTTGCGGCAAAGGGTGCCCGGACAGGCAATTGAAACGGTCCATATCTAGACCCCCAGTCAAGCGAAGGCACATCATGAGGTATTCATTCGCTTGTTCTTCGGCGGTCAGCGGGGTCCGCAGCTTTTCGCCATTTCCTTGCGTGGCAGCATTCAGCCACGCGGTCGGAGCCAAATGGGTTTCGGTTGCGATCCGTTGGCCGTTCACCGTGACCCTTCCATGTGCGCCCGGTCCGATGCCGACATAATCGCCATAGCGCCAATAGATCAGGTTGTGCCGAGACTCGGCCCCGGGAACAGCGTGGTTCGACACCTCGTAGGCGGGCATGCCGTGGGCTTCGCAGATCTCTTGCGTGGCCAGATACATATCGGCTGCGTTGTCGTCCTCGGGCAGGCCACGCAGCTTGCCGACAGAGTAGCGGTCGCCGAATGCGGTGCCGGCCTCGATGGTCAGCTGGTACAGCGACAGATGGTCGATCGTCATCGACAGCGCCTCGGTCAGCTCGGCGCGCCAGGCTTCAAGCGTCTGGTACTGGCGGGCATAGATCAGGTCAAAGCTGACCCGGTCGAAACAGGTGCGAGCGATGTCGAAGGCCGCGCGTGCCTCGGCCACGCTGTGGATGCGGCCCAGCCGCCGCAGATCTTCGTCATTCATCGCCTGAATGCCCATCGAGATCCGGTTCACGCCCGCATCGCGATAGGCGGCGAACCGTCCGGCGTCGACCGAGCCGGGATTGGCCTCGAGCGTGATTTCCATGTCATTGGCGGGCCGCCAAAGGCTGCGGGCGGTGTCGATCACGGCGGCGACGGTTTCGGGCGCCATAAGCGATGGGGTGCCGCCTCCAAAGAAGATCGTGTTCAGAACCCGGTCGGGGGTTTCGGCGGCCGCGCGCTTCAGTTCAGATAGATAGGCGTCAAGCCATTGTTTTTGATCAATATTTCTGGAAACATGGCTGTTGAAATCGCAATAGGGGCACTTGGCCTCGCAAAAGGGCCAATGCACGTACAGGCCAAAGCCCCCGTTGCGCCAATCATCCGCCAAAGCAGCCTTTCACGAACAGCTCGACCGCGCGACCACGATGGCTGATCTTGTTCTTTTCCCAGCGATCCATCTCGGCAAAGGTAATGTCGAATCCTTCAGGGACGAACATCGGATCATAGCCGAACCCGTCCTTGCCGCGGATCGGCCAGACCAGATGACCGGGTGCGACGCCCTCGAACACCTCGTCATGGCCGTCGGGCCAAGCCAGTACCAGCGTGCAGCGGAACTGGGCGGTGCGAGGATGCGGGGCGTTGCGCGCCTCAAGCTCGGTGTGGGCGCGGGTCATGGCCATCAGGAAATCGCGGCCATTTCCGGTTTCGGCCCAGTCGGCGGTGTACACGCCCGGCGCGCCGTCCAGCGCATCGATGGTGATGCCGGAATCGTCGGACAGGGCGGGCAGGCCGGTGGCCTGTGCGGCGGCGTGGGCCTTGATGCGCGCGTTGCCGACGAACGTGTCCTCGGTCTCTTCGGGTTCGGGCAGGTTCATCTCGGCCGCGCCCACGACGGTCACGCCAAAGGGCTCGAGCAGATGGGCCATCTCCTCGAGCTTGCCTTTGTTGTGCGTGGCCACCAACAGCCGATCACCTTCGAACCGGCGGGTCATGCGGTGACGGCCTTTTGCGCGGCCACCAGCTCGGACACGCCTTTTTCGGCCAGTTCCATCAGCTGATCCATCTGCGCGCGGCTGAAGACGGAACCTTCGGCGCTCATCTGCACCTCGATCAGCTTGCCCGAGCCGGTCATGATGAAGTTGCCGTCAACGCCGGCCTCGCTGTCTTCGGGATAGTCCAGGTCCAGAACCGGCTGGCCGGCATAGATGCCGCAGGATACGGCGGCGACCGGATCGACCAGCGGGTCCGAGATCACGTCACCGGCCTTCATCAGCTTGTTCACCGCCAGCCGCAGCGCGACCCAGCCGCCGGTGATCGAGGCGCAACGGGTGCCGCCATCGGCCTGCAGCACGTCACAATCCACGGTGATCTGGCGTTCGCCCAAGGCGACGCGGTCGACCCCGGCGCGCAGGGCGCGGCCGATCAGGCGCTGGATCTCGACGGTCCGGCCACCCTGTTTGCCACTGGCGGCCTCACGCCGCATCCGGGTGTTTGTCGCGCGGGGCAGCATGCCGTATTCGGCGGTGACCCAGCCCAGGCCCGACCCCTTGATAAAAGGCGGCACGCGATCCTCGATCGTGGCGGTACACAGAACATGGGTGTCGCCGATCTTGATCAGGCAGGAACCTTCGGCATGTTTGGTAAACCCGGTCTCGATTGAAACCGTGCGCATTTCGCTTAAATCTCGTCCAGAGGGTCGCATGAGATATCCTTTGTCTGCTGGCTTGGGGATAACGCCCGGCATGGCAGCGATGCAACCCCGATTGACCTTTCTGTTGGCAGCTATTTAATGACCACCCAGCAAGGGAACCACCGATGAGTGAAGCGAGCAAAATTCTGGACGAGTTGAACGACCGGTCGCGGGAAGTGTTTCGCCTGATCGTCGAAAGCTATCTGGAAAGCGGCGAGCCTGTCGGCAGCCGCACCCTCAGCCGGTCGCTCAGTGAAAAAGTCAGCGCGGCAACGGTTCGCAATGTCATGCAGGATCTCGAGTTTCTGGGCCTTTTGGGCAGTCCGCATGTCAGCGCCGGCCGGGTGCCCACACAGGTTGGGCTGCGCATGTTCGTCGACGGCCTGCTGGAAGTTGGCGACCTGGGCGAGGACGACCGCAAGAAGCTGGATGAGACGCTGGGCAGCAATTCCGGTGATGTCAGCGGTATGCTGGATCGCGTCGGGGCCGCCTTGTCGAACGTCACGCATGGCGCGTCGCTGGTGCTGACACCCAAGCACGAATCCGAAATCAAGCATATCGAGTTCGTTTCCCTGGGCCATGACCGGGCCCTGGTGGTATTGGTTTTCGCAGATGGCCATGTGGAGAACCGGCTGTTCACGCCACCACCGGGTCAGACGCCCAGTTCGATGCGTGAGGCGGCCAATTTCCTGAACGCCCTGATCGAGGGCCGGAAACTGTCCGATGTGCGCCGGATGATCCAGACCGAGATTGCGGCGCGCAGGCAAGAGATCGACGTGCTGGCCCGCGAGCTTGTGGAAAGCGGCCTTGCGGCCTGGGAGGGCGAGGCGTCGGACTCGGCGCGTCTGATCGTGCGTGGTCGGGCGAATCTGCTGGGCGACACCGGTCAGGAAGAGGAGCTGGAGCGAATCCGGGTCCTGTTTGACGATCTGGAACGCAAGCGTGACATAGCCGAATTCCTCGAATTGACCGAGGAAGGCGAAGGCGTGCGCATTTTTATCGGCTCGGAGAACAAACTTTTCTCACTTTCGGGTTCCTCTTTGGTGGTGTCTCCTTATATGAACGCTGATCGAAAGATAATCGGCGCCGTTGGCGTGATCGGGCCGACCCGTTTGAACTATGGGCGGATCGTGCCGATCGTGGACTATACGGCGCAACTGGTTGGGAAACTGATTTCCGATCGGAGCTAGAGGGTAAAAGATGGCAGAGCCGAAGAACGAAGACTTTCTGGACGACATTGCAACTGCCGAGGCGGAAGAACTGGCCGAGGAGATGGCCGAGATCAGCGAAGAAGCGCTGGAACTGGATGCCCTGAAGGCCGAGCGCGACGAGTTGCGCGACAAGTTCATGCGCGCCCTGGCGGATGCGGAAAACGCACGCAAGCGTGGCGACAGGGCCCGCCGTGAGGCCGAACAGTATGGTGGGTCCAAATTGGCGCGCGACATGCTGCCGGTCTACGACAACATGAAACGAGCGCTCGAGGCGGCTACGGACGAGCAGAAAGAGGTCGCAGCCGGCCTGATCGAAGGTGTCGAGCTGACCATGCGCGTGTTGAAGGACGTATTCCAGAAACACGGGATCGAGGTGATCACACCCGAGGTTGGCGACAAGTTCGACCCGAATCTGCACGAAGCCATGTTCGAAGCCCCTGTGCCGGGCACCAAAGCGGGCGAGATCATCCAGGTCTCGGCCGAAGGGTTCATGCTGCATGACCGCCTGCTGCGTCCGGCGCAGGTGGGGGTCAGCTCGACCCCGGCCAGCTGACGGGCCAGTGCTTCACTGACAATTGAATGGGGCGGTCAGGATTTGGCCGCCTCTTTCAGTTTGTAGATCAGGTCCAGCGCTTCGCGCGGGGTCAACTCGTCCGGCAGGATCTGGTCCAGCATGTCGGTGATTGGCGAGGCCTTCGCAACCGGTGGCGGCGGGGGCGGTGCTGCGGAAAACAGCGGCAGATCATCGATCAGCGCTTTTTGCTTGCCGCCCTCGCGCTCGGTCTTCTCCAACTGGTCCAGAACCACCCGTGCGCGCTCGACGACCGAAGCCGGCAAGCCCGCCAGTTGCGCGACCTGCACGCCATAGGACCGGTCGGCCGCGCCCTTGTGGACCTCGTGCAGGAAGATCACCTCGCCCTCCCATTCCTTGACCGCGACGGTGGCGTTTTCGACGCCCTCCAGCTTGCCGGCCAGCGCGGTCAGTTCGTGGTAATGGGTGGCGAACAGGGCGCGGCAGCGGTTGGCGGCGTGCAGATGTTCCAGCGTGGCCCAGGCGATGGACAGGCCGTCATAGGTGGCGGTGCCGCGCCCGATTTCATCGAGGATCACCAACGCCCGGTCATCGGCCTGGTTGAGGATGGCCGCGGTTTCCACCATCTCGACCATGAAGGTCGACCGGCCCCGCGCCAGATCGTCGGAGGCGCCCACGCGGCTGAACAACTGGCTGACCAGTCCGATATGCGCGCGTTCGGCTGGAACGAAACTGCCCATTTGCGCCAGCAGCGCGATCAGCGCGTTCTGGCGCAGGAAGGTCGATTTACCCGCCATGTTCGGACCGGTCAGCAACCAGATGGCCGCTCCGTCCTCTGCGCTGAGGTCGCAGTCATTGGCGATGAAAGCATCACCGGATTGCTGGCGCAGCGCGTGTTCCACCACCGGGTGGCGGCCCGCGACGATGTCGAAGGCGCGCGAGCCGTCCACCTGAGGGCGGCACCAGTTCTCGCCCCGCGCCAGATCGGCCAGCGCGGTGGTCAGGTCCAACTCGGCCAGCCCTCGCGCGGCCTGATTGACGCGGGCAGCTTGGGCTAGAATCTCGTCAGAAAGCCTTTTATAGAGCCGCTTTTCGATCTCAAGCGCCAGGTTTCCGGCGTTCAGGATGCGGGTTTCGATCTCGCTGAGTTCGACCGTGGTGAACCGCACCTGGTTAGCGGTGGTCTGGCGATGGATATAGGTCTCGCTGAACGGCGGGTTCAGCATCTTTTCGGCATGGGTGGCCGTGGTTTCGATGAAATAGCCCAGCACGTTGTTGTGCTTGATCTTCAACGAGGCGATGCCGGTATGTTCCGCGTATTTCTGCTGAAACCCGGCAATGACCGAGCGCCCCTCGTCGCGCAGGGTGCGGGCCTCGTCCAGTTCGGCGTCGAAACCGGGGGCGATGAAGCCGCCATCGCGCGCCAGCAGCGGCGGGTCGGCGACCAGCGCCTGATCCAGCAGGTCGAGCAGGTCGTCGAAGCCCACAAGGTTCTGCACCGCGGTCGCCAGCAGCACCGGCAGGTCCTGACCGGCGCAGATCTCGGCAATCGCCTGCGCCTGTGCCAGCCCGTTGCGGATGGCGGCCAGATCGCGCGGGCCGCCGCGCTCCAGCGACAGGCGCGACAGGGCGCGGTCTAGATCGGGCGTCTTGCGCAGCGCCTCGCGCAGATCGGCGGCGATCAGGCTGTCCTGCGCGGCAAAATCGACCGCGTCCAGTCGGGCATGGATCACATCTAGATTGCGCGAGGGGCTGGACAGGCGTTGTTCCAACAGGCGCGCGCCGCCCGGGGTCACCGTGCGGTCCACCACCGACAGCAGCGACCCGGCCCGTCCGCCCGACAAGGACCGTGTCAATTCCAGGTTGCGGCGGGTGGCCGCGTCGATCTGCACGACGCGATCCTCGGATTCCTTCATCGGCGTCTGCAGCAGCGGCAGTTTGCCCTTCTGCGTGATCTCCAGATAGTCGATCAGCGCGCCCATGGCCGAGATCTCGGCCCGGCCAAAGCTGCCGAACGCGTCCAGCGTGCCCACGTGAAACAACCCGCAGATGCGTTTTTCCGCCGCAGTGCTGTCGAAACTGGCCCGCCCGATGGGGGTGAGTGCGATGCCAAGGTCACCGACCGTGTCGCGCAGATTGGCCTCGGATCCATCGGCCACGATCAGCTCGGACGGGGCCAGCCGGGCCAGCTCGGGGCTGAGGCGCACCGAGGTCAGCGGCATCACGTGAAACGCCCCGGTCGAAATGTCGGCCCAGGCCAGCGCGGCCTCGTCGCGCACCTCGGCATAGGCGGCCAGAAAGTTGTGGCGACGTGCCTCCAGCAGGGCGTCTTCGGTCAGGGTGCCGGGGGTGACAAGGCGCACGACATCGCGCTTTACCACCGATTTAGAGCCTCTTTTTTTGGCCTCGGCCGGGCTTTCCATCTGTTCGCAGACCGCGACGCGAAAGCCCTTGCGGATCAGCGTCAGCAGATAGCCCTCGGCCGAATGCACCGGCACGCCGCACATGGGGATGTCGTCGCCATTGTGCTTGCCGCGCTTGGTCAGGGCGATGTCCAGCGCCTCGGCGGCGTTCACGGCGTCTTCAAAGAACATCTCGTAGAAATCGCCCATGCGGTAGAACAGCAGGGCGTCTTTGTGGGCCTCTTTGATTTCCAGGTATTGCGCCATCATCGGCGTGACGTTGGACAAGGCTGCTCCCCTCTGGCGTATTCCGGCGCGACCTTACAAATCCCCCAACCGCGACGAAAGGTGAAATCGCATAGTCGTTGAGGCGCGCCCGCGCCTGCGGTATGAGGCGAAAAGCCCCGAAGTCATGGAACCGACCGTCAAAATGCCCAAAGCGAAGATCACCAAAGAAGAGGCGCTGGCCTTTCACCTGGAACCCACCCCCGGCAAGTGGGAGGTGCAGGCCACCGTTCCCATGACCACGCAGCGCGATCTGTCGCTGGCCTACAGCCCCGGCGTGGCGGTTCCGTGTGAAGCCATCGCCGAAAACCCCGAGACCGCCTATGACTATACCAACAAGGGCAACCTTGTGGCCGTGATCTCGAACGGGACGGCGGTTCTGGGGCTGGGCAACCTGGGCGCTCTGGGGTCCAAGCCGGTGATGGAGGGCAAATCGGTCCTGTTCAAGCGCTTCGCCGACGTGAACTCGATCGATATCGAACTGGACACCGAGGACCCGGACGAATTCTGTCGCGCGGTCAAGCTGATGGGGCCGACCTTCGGCGGCATCAACCTGGAAGACATCAAGGCGCCCGAGTGCTTCATCATCGAACAGCGCCTGAAGGAAGAGATGGACATCCCCGTCTTTCACGACGACCAGCACGGCACGGCGGTGATCTGCGCGGCGGGGCTGATCAACGCGCTGCACATCTCGGGCAAAAAGATCGAGGACGTGAAGATCGTCCTCAACGGGGCCGGGGCGGCGGGGATTGCCTGTATCGAACTGCTCAAGTCGATGGGCGCCCGCCATGAAAACTGCATCGTCTGCGACACCAAGGGCGTGATCTACCAGGGCCGGACCGAGGGGATGAATCAGTGGAAATCGGCGCATGCGATTTCGACCGAGCTGCGTACGCTGGAAGAGGCCATGAAGGGCGCTGACGTGTTTCTGGGCGTATCCGTCAAGGGCGCGGTCACGCAGGAGATGGTCGCCAGCATGGCCGACAATCCGGTGATCTTCGCCATGGCCAACCCCGATCCGGAAATCACCCCGGAAGAGGCGCACGAGGTGCGCGTTGACGCGATCGTGGCCACCGGGCGCAGCGACTACCCCAACCAGGTCAACAACGTTCTGGGCTTTCCCTACCTGTTCCGCGGGGCGCTGGACATTCACGCCCGCGCCATCAATGACGAGATGAAGATCGCCTGCGCCCACGCGCTGGCCCGTCTGGCGCGCGAGGATGTGCCCGACGAGGTGGCGCTGGCTTATGGCAAATCGCTGACCTTCGGGCGCGACTACATCATTCCCACGCCATTTGATCCGCGCCTGATCTATCGCATTCCGCCGGCCGTGGCGAAGGCGGGGATGGACACCGGCGCGGCCCGGCGGCCGATCATCGACATGGAGGCCTATGAGTTGAGCCTCAAGTCGCGCATGGACCCGACCGCCAGCATTCTGCGCGGCCTGAACGCCCGGGCCCGCGCGGCGCAAAGCCGGATGATCTTTGCCGAGGGCGACGATCCGCGGGTTTTGCGCGCGGCGGTGACGTATCAGCGGTCGGGCTTCGGCAAGGCGCTGGTCGTGGGCCGGCCCGACGACGTGAAGACCAAGCTGGAAGCCGCCGGTCTGGGCGACGCGGTGCGCGAATTGGAGGTGGTCAACGCCGCCAACACCACGCATCTCGATGCCTACAAGGACTTTCTGTACCAGCGGTTGCAGCGCAAAGGCTTTGACCGCAAGGACATCCACCGCCTGGCCGCGCGCGACCGGCATGTGTTCTCGGCCCTGATGCTGGCGCATGGGCATGGCGACGGTCTGGTGACCGGGGCCACCCGCAAATCGGCGCATGTGCTGGACCGCATCAGCCATGTGTTCGACGCCGACGCCGCCCATGGCGCCGCCGGGATCACCGCGCTGCTGCACAAGGGCCGGATCGTGCTGATCGGCGACACGCTGGTGCATGAATGGCCCGACGAGAACGATCTGGCGACGATTGCCGAACGCGCCGCCACGGTTGCCCGCCACATGGGGCTGGAGCCTCGGGTGGCCTTCGTCAGCTTCTCGACCTTCGGCTATCCGGTCTCCGAGCGGACCGAAAAGCTGTACAAAGCCCCGCAAGTGCTGGAGGCGCGCGGCGTCGATTTCGAATACGAAGGCGAAATGACCGTCGACGTGGCGCTGAACGCCCACCAGCAAGAGGCCTATCCCTTCTGCCGCCTGACCGGGCCGGCCAACATCCTGATCGTGCCCGCGCGGCACTCGGCCTCGATTTCCACCAAGCTGATGCAGGAGATGGCCGGAGCCACGGTGATCGGCCCGATCCTGACCGGCATCGACAAGCCGATCCAGATCTGTTCGACCGGCTCGACCGCGAATGACATCCTGAACATGGCCATCCTGGCCTCGTGCGACATGGCGTGATCCGATGGCAATCTGGAACCTGGGCTCGATCAACGCCGACATGGTCTACGCGCTGCCGCACCTGCCGGCGCCGGGTGAAACCCTTGCGGCCAGCGGTTTGCAGCGGTTTCTGGGCGGCAAGGGCGCGAACATGTCAGTTGCGGCGGCGCGGGCCGGGGCGCATGTGCGCCACATCGGCGCCGTGGGGTCCGACGGGCTGTGGGCACGCGACCGGTTGACGGAATATGGGGTCGACACACGGCACATCGCGCAGGTCGATCAGCCCACGGGCCATGCGATCATCGCGGTGGATGCGCAGGGCGAAAACCTGATCATCCTGTACCCCGGCGCCAACCACGCGATCGGCGCCGATCAGGTTTCCGCTGCGCTGGCAGACTCTGACACGGGCGATCTTCTGGTGTTCCAGAACGAGACCACCGCACAGGTTGAGGCCGCGAAGCTGGGCCGCGAGCGGGGTCTGACCGTGTGCTATGCCGCAGCCCCCTTCAGCGCGGCGGCGGTTCAGGCGGTGCTGCCCTATCTGGAATTCCTGATCCTGAACGAGGTCGAAGCCGCCCAACTGCATCAGGCCACCGGGCTGGCCCCGGCCGATCTGCCGGTCGAACATGTGATCGTCACGCTGGGGTCAAAAGGCGCCCGCTATCATCAACGCGGCGAGGCGGCGGCAGAGTTTCCCGCCCACAAGGTCAAGGCCGTGGACACGACCGGGGCAGGGGACACCTTTACCGGATATGTCCTGGCCGGAATGGACCGCGGGATGCCGATGGCGCAGGCCATCACCCAGGCCAACCGGGCCGCTGCGCTGATGGTGATGCGACCCGGCACGGCAGACGTCATTCCCGATCTGAAAGAGGTGCGCGAGGCCGCACTGGATTAAGATCCGGCAAACGGCGCGGTGCTGCCCCACAGCTGCCGGACCCGCGCATCGCGGCCGCAGGCCTTGCGATAGGCCTTGTAGGCGTTCAGCTGGCGTTTCGGCCCGAACCGGGTGAACACCAGCTTTTTGCCCTTGTAGTAATCCTGATGATAGGCCTCGGCCGGATAGAACGCCCCAAGCGGCATGACCGGAGTCACGATGGCCTGACCCAGCACACGCTGCGCATCGGCCTTGCTGCGTTCGGCCAAAGCTTTTTCGCCCGTGTCAGAGACAAAAATCGCTGTGCGATAGCTCTCACCCCGGTCACAGAACTGCCCGCCCGCATCGGTGGGATCGACCGAGCGGAAAAACAGGTTCAGCAGGGTTTCACGGGAAACGCGGGTCGGGTCGAAGGTGATCTGCACCGCCTCGTAATGGCCGGTGCCGCCGCTCGTGACCTGGCTGTAGGTGGGGTTCGGAGTCGTGCCGCCGGTGTAACCCGAAACCGCCTCGATCACGCCGGGCACGGATTCGAAATCGGCCTCGACGCACCAGAAACAGCCGCCCGCCACGGTCAGCGTCTCGGTTCCGGCCGCCGGGGAAGGCTGAGCGCGCAGGATCAACGCCAGCGCAATCAGCGCAAACAGAAGGGTCAGCTTGATCTGGTCGAGGCAACGGGTCATGGCGGATCTCCTTTCCGCCTAAGGCTGCCGCGCAACGGGGCGGCTGACAATCGGCTGAAACCGTTTGTCACGCGGTGGTGAGTCGAGTTTATCGCCTAGCCCAGCAGCTGCCCCAGCTTCATCGCGACGCCCATGTCGCCCGAGATCTTGAGCTTGCCCATCATCACCCCGGTCATCGGGTTCAGCTTGCCGGTCAGCAGTTTGCCCAGATTGTCGCGCGAGATGCGGATGGTGCAATCGGTCTCGCGGTCCTGGGTGGTGGCCGTGTTGTCGGCCAGAACGATCACGCCATCGGCGCCGCAATCGAATTTCAACGAGCCGTCAAAGCGTTTATCGGCCAGCCCTTTCTGGATTCCCTCGGCGATCTCCTGCAGCATCCCTGCCTCCCTTTTTCGCACTTGCGTTTGGGGTGACAGAGGGCAGGGGCCGGGGCAAGCGTGACCTTACGGGAAACCGCTCAGCCCAGGGCCTGCTGCGTGCGCGGGCAGGGCTGACCGTCGTAGAACGCATCCAGAACCGCCTGGAATTCGGGAGGCGCATCGGGCACGGTGGCGAACAGGGTCATGGACGACCGCAGCTTCTTGGCATCCACCTTGCCCAGAATCTCGGCCGGGTCCTTGCCTGCGTGGGTCAGCATCAGCCGGGCCACCTCGGTCAGGCGGCGGCGCAGTTCGGGGTGGGCCAGATAGGCGGCAGCCTCGTCCAGATCCTCGATCCCGTAGAGCTGCGCCATGTGCGACTGGCCCAGCTCGGCCAGTTGCGGAAAGACGAACCACATCCAATGGCTCGTCTTCTGCCCCTGTTCCAGTTCGCGCAGGACATCGGACCAGACCGTGTCCTGCGCTTCGATGAACATTTCCAGTTCGTCGTCCAGGCCGTCATCCTCGGTCACTTGGACAACCGCTTGTCGCGCGCCGCCAGCAGCTTGAGCCGCAGCGCGTTCAACTGGATGAAGCCCGCAGCGTCTTTCTGGTCATAGGCACCGGCGTCTTCCTCGAAAGTCACATGCGCCTCGGAATACAGCGAATGATCCGACCAGCGGCCGACCGTCGAGGCCAGACCCTTGTACAGCTTCACGCGGACGGTGCCGGTGACATGTTCCTGGCTCTTGTCGATGGCGGCCTGAAGCATCTCGCGCTCGGGGCTGTACCAGAAGCCGTTGTAGATCAGCTCGGCATATTGCGGCATCAGCTGGTCCTTCAGGTGCATCGCGCCGCGGTCCATGGTGATGGATTCGATCCCGCGATGCGCCTCCAGCAGGATGGTGCCGCCCGGTGTTTCGTAGATGCCGCGCGACTTCATGCCCACGAACCGGCCCTCGACCAGATCCAGACGACCGATGCCATGCTTGCCGCCGTATTCGTTCAGCTTGGTCAGCAGGGTGGCGGGGCTCATCGCCTCGCCATTGATGCTGACCGGGTCGCCTTTTTCAAAGCCGATCTCGATATATTCGGGCTCGTTCGGGGCGTCCTCGGGGTGGACGGTACGCTGATAGACATAGTCGGGCGCCTGTACAGCGGGGTCTTCCAGAACCTTGCCCTCGGACGAGGTATGCAGGAGGTTCGCATCCACCGAGAAGGGTGCCTCGCCCCGCTTGTCTTTGGCGATCGGGATCTGGTGCGCCTCGGCAAATTCCAGCAGCTTGGTGCGGCTGCTCAGGTCCCACTCGCGCCAGGGCGCGATCACCTTGATGTCAGGATTCAGCGCATAGGCCGCCAGTTCGAACCGCACCTGGTCATTGCCCTTGCCGGTGGCGCCATGCGCCACTGCGTCAGCGCTGGTTTCCTTGGCGATCTCGATCAGGCGCTTCGAGATCAGCGGACGCGCGATCGAGGTGCCCAGCAAGTACAGCCCTTCGTACTGCGCATTGGCGCGGAACATGGGGAAGACGAAATCGCGGACGAACTCCTCGCGGATGTCCTCGATATAGATGTTCTCGGGCTTGATCCCCAGCAGCTCGGCCTTCTGGCGGGCGGGCTCAAGCTCTTCGCCCTGACCCAGATCGGCGGTGAAGGTCACCACCTCGCAGCCATACTCGGTCTGCAGCCATTTCAGGATGATCGAGGTATCAAGGCCACCGGAATAGGCCAGAACAACTTTCTTGGGCGCGGACATCTGACTTCCCCTTATGCGTAAGACGATTGGCCCCTAGCGGGTTTTCGACGTGGGGGCAAGAAGCTGTGGATTGACCGGGCGGCGGAATTGCAGTCAAACGGTATCAACCATGGATTGATCAAGGAAATTTCGGAATGCTCGGATGGAATATTTTTGCCCACTCGCTTCGGATGGTTTTTGGCAATCTCAAGCAGGTGGCGCAAATCGTTATCGGACCGGCCGTAATCGGAACGGTTGCAATCATCGGCCTGTTCATGGTGTCCGGAATTCCACTTGAGGCATTCGATGACAATCCGAACGGGCTGCCGCCGGGAGTGAACCCGGGGGCCATTGTTCTGTTCGCGTTTCTCCTGTTCGTCGTGATGGTCCTCATCATGGGCTGGATCGCGGTGGCCTGGCACAGATACATTCTTCTGGAAGAGTATCCTTCCGGCGTGCTGCCTACCTTTCGGTTCGATCGCATTCTGGCCTATTTCGGACGCGGACTGATGCTCGGGATCCTGATGGCAATTGCATTCCTGCCGATGGGGATCCTGACAGGCATGCTGGGCGAAGGACTGATCGCCGTTTCGATCATCTTGACCATCGGCTACCTGGTTTTCCTGGCTATTTGCTTCTATCGGCTGTCCATCATCCTGCCGGCTGCGGCAATCGGCCAGCCGATCACGTTGGCCGAGGCTTGGAACAACACTCTGGGTACCGGAGGTACAATCGTCGTTCTTATCGTGGTCTCGTTCCTGTTTCAGTTTCTGGTTCAGCTGGCGATCGGAGTTTTGTCGATCATTCCGGTACTGGGTGTATTGATCGCCCTGTTTTTCGGGATTCTGATCCTGCCGATGATCAACGTCAGCATCCTGACCACGATGTACGGCGTGTTCATCGAAAAGCGCGAACTGGGCTGATCGCCCGTACACCGATGTATTCCTTGCCCTTGTCGGCCTGATGGGGCAGGGAATGCGGCATGAGTGATTTCATGACCCGCGCCCGCGCCGCCGAACAGGCGATGCGCACCGTGTTTCCTGCAACGCCGTTGCAGCGCAATGCCCATCTGTCCGAGAAATACGATGCCGACATCTGGCTGAAACGCGAAGACCTCAGCCCGGTGCGGTCCTACAAGATCCGCGGTGCGTTCAACGCCATGCGCAAGCAGCAGGGACAGGACCTGTTCGTCTGCGCCAGCGCTGGCAACCACGCGCAGGGCGTGGCCTTTATGTGCAAGCACATGGGGGTCAAAGGCGTGATCTTCATGCCGGTGACGACACCTCAGCAAAAGATCCAGAAGACCCGAATCTTTGGTGGCGACAACATCCAGATCCACCTGACCGGCGACTATTTCGACCACACGCTTGCCGCGGCTCAGGACTGGTGCGCGCAGCAGGGCGGGTTTTTCCTGTCGCCCTTCGACGATGACGACGTGATCGAAGGGCAGGCCTCACTGGCCGTGGAGATCGAGGAACAGCTGGGCCGCCTGCCCGATCACGTGGTGCTGCCGGTGGGCGGGGGCGGCATGTCCTCGGGCGTGGCGACGTGGTTCGGCGACCGCACCCATTGCCTGTTCGTCGAACCCGCGGGCGGGGCCTGTCTGCGCGCGGCGCTGGCGGCGGGCCATCCGGTGTCGCTGGACAAGGTGGACAATTTCGTCGACGGCGCGGCGGTGGGCCGGATCGGTGACAAGCCGTTCCAGCTGTTGCGCGACCGGCATCTGTCGGACGTGATCGTCCTGCCCGAAGACCGCATCTGCACCACCATGATCGAGATGTTGAACGTGGAAGGCATCGTGCTGGAACCCGCCGGGGCCCTGGCGATCGAGGCGGTGGGCGACGTCCAGAGCTTTGTGCGCGGCAAGACGGTCGTCTGCGTCACCTCGGGCGGGAATTTCGATTTCGAGCGTCTTCCCGAGGTCAAAGAGCGGGCGCAGCGCTACTCGGGCGTCAAAAAATACTTCATTCTGCGCCTGCCGCAGCGACCCGGTGCGCTGAAGGAATTTCTGAACATCCTCGGCCCCGAAGATGACATCGCCCGGTTTGAATACATGAAGAAATCAGCGCGCAATTTCGGTTCAGTCCTGATCGGGATCGAGACCAGCAAGCCGGACAATTTCCTGCGCCTGTTTGCGCATCTCGACGATGCCGGGTTCGTCTATACCGACATCACCGAGGACGAGACGCTGGCGCAGTTTGTGATCTGACCGATTACAGGTTGTCCTTTAAGCCGGACATGAATTCCGCGCGCGAGCGGTCAAAAGCCGCGATGACCGCGTCCAGATCGACTTCCGCCCCATGGCCCGCAGCAGCGCGCCGTTCGCCATCCTGACAGAGTTTGGACAGGCTCTCAAAACCAAGGCTCAATGCACTGCCCTTGAGGAAATGCAGGTTCTGCTCAAGCGCGGATCGGTCGGTGTCCGACGTCAAGCGGCTCATGACCTCACCGACTTCATCCAGAAAAATCCGGACGACCTCGTCGAACTCCTCGGACCCGACTTCATCACGCAGCTGGCGCACCCTTGGCCAGTGTATCATCACCGTCCTCCACCTTGACCGAAACCGTCTCTGAATACCGGTCCGGGGTAAAATCCGGGTTAAGCCACTGCGGTGAACAGCTTTCATCGGTTGTTAAGCCGAGCGCCGTAGCTTTGCCCCACCCCAGTTGGAAAATACGCAGAGGTTTCGCGTGCGAGTGTCCAGCCAAATTGAGGCCAAGGCTGACCTGGATTTTGGAGCCATCCGGACTGTGCTGGTGGTCGATGACAGCCGCCTGCAACGCCGTATTCTGGTGGCATCGCTGAAGAAATGGGGATTCACGGTTGTCGAGGCCGACAGCGGTGAAGAAGCGATCGAGATCTGCAAAAAGGGCCTGCCCGATCTGGTGCTCAGTGACTGGGTGATGCCGGGCATGGGCGGGCTGGAATTCTGCCGCGCGTTTCGCGCGCTGGAGAACGACCAGTATACTTATTTCATCCTTCTGACCTCAAAAAGTGAAAAGCAGGAAGTCGCGCGCGGCCTGGATGCCGGTGCGGATGATTTCCTGATCAAACCGCTTGAAGCAGACGAGTTGCGGGCCCGCATTTCGGCAGGGGCCCGCATTCTTGATATGCAGCGCGAGCTTTCGGACAAGAACCGGTTGATCGAAACCGCATTGTCCGAACTGCGCCTTGCGCATGACGCCATCGACAAGGATCTGATCCAGGCGCGCAAGATACAGGAATCACTGGTGCCGGAACTCTATCGGGAATTTGGCAGGTCCCGGGTCAGCCTGCTGCTCAAACCCTGCGGCCACATCGGGGGTGACCTGGTGGGGATGTTTTCGCCGGGCGCGAACCGGATCGGGTTCTACAGCATCGATGTCTCCGGCCACGGTATCACGTCAGCAATGATGACGGCGCGGTTGGGCGGGTATCTGACCAGCCAGCATTTCGATCAGAACGTCGCAATGGAGAAGCGGTTCAACAAGTTCTACGCCTTGCTGCCACCCGAGCAGGTAGCCGCTATCCTGAATGCCCGCCTGATGGCCGACACGGGGATCGAGGAATATTTCACCATGGTCTACGCCATCGTGGATCTGCGCAACGGCCACCTTAGAATGGTTCAGGCTGGGCACCCCCATCCACTGCTGTTGCGCCGGACCGGCCGGGCAGAGTTCCTTGGGGATGGCGGCCTTCCCATCGGATTGCTGCCCGATGTGGCGTTCCAGCAGACCGAAACCTATCTGCAGCGCGGTGACAAGCTGCTGTTGTACTCGGACGGCTTCACCGAATGCCGTGTCAAAAACGGTGATCTTCTGGATGAGGATGGGCTGCAACGGATGGCGCTGGAATGCCTAGGGGCGAACAGCGGGCCGGAGTTTCTGGACGACATGTTCTGGCGATTGACTCAGGGCATGCCGCCGGGAACGGGGATGGAGGATGACGTTTCAGCTGTGTTTTTCGAGTACAACGGAAACTAAAGCCCGGATAGTTGCAGCCGCGCGAAGTGCCGGTCGCCTGCATTGCCCAACATGTGAACCGCATCGCCGGTGTTCATCCAAACCGCTTCGTGAAAGGGTTCGGTCGGTGGTCTTTTGCGCTGCACCGGGCGGGCCCGGTAGATCAGACAGACCTTCTCGGCCCACAAATCATATTCGGGCATGTAGGTGAATCGCCGGAACGCACCAACCCGCCGCGGGTCCGCGATCGACCATCCGGTTTCTTCGAACACTTCGCGATGCAGGGCGACTACTGGCGACTCGCCGGGGTCGATCCCGCCACCGGGCAGCTGCAAGTCGGGTCCGGGTTCGGTCTGGCAGGTCAGCAGCAGGCTGGCCCCGCGCGGCAGCAGCGCATAGACGCCGACCCGGCGCGTGTATTTCCGTCCCGGTTCCGGGGTTTCGCCGAACCGTCTGATCATGTAAGGACCCTTTCAACCCCGAATGTACGACCTATATGGTGGCGATATGCCAACTTGCGGCGCTTAAGGAAACCCCATGTCTCTTGGAACGAAAATCGCGTGGGACGATACCGTCCTGCCCTTTCAACTTGATGTATCGGATATGCGTGGCCGCGTGGCCCGGCTGGACGGGGTGCTGGACGGCATCCTGAAGCAGCATAACTACCCCGCGCAGGTCGAGGCGCTGGTGGCCGAGATGGCCTTGCTGACCGCGCTGATCGGCCAGACCGTCGCGCTGCGCTGGAAGCTGTCGCTGCAGGTTCAGTCCAAGGGGCCCGTGCGAATGATCGCCACCGACTATTACGCCCCGCGCGAAGAGGGCCAGCCCGCGCAGATCAGGGCCTATGCCAGCTTTGACCGTGACCGTCTGACCGAAGGTGCGCCCTTTGATCAGGTGGGCGAGGGATATTTTGCGATCCTGATCGACCAGGGCAAGGGAACGCAACCCTATCAGGGGATCACTCCGCTGGCCGGAGGATCGCTCAGTGCCTGCGCCGAGGCGTATTTCGCGCAGTCCGAACAGCTGCCGACCCGCTTCTCGCTCAGCTTTGGCCGGTCGACCGAGCCGGGTGTGGGCGAACGCTGGCGCGCCGGCGGCATCATGCTGCAGCACATGCCAAAGGCGTCTCCGTTTGTCGCCAGCGGCGAGGGTACGGGCGAAGTTCTGACAGCCGCCGATCTGGTCGATGGTCAGGAAGAAGAGAACTGGGGCCGGGTCAACATACTGCTGGACACGGTCGAGGATCTGGAAATGATCGGACCATCCGTGGCGCCGACCGATCTGCTGGTGCGCCTGTTCCACGAGGAACAGCCCCGCGTGTACGAGGCCCAGTCGGTGCAGTTCGGCTGCACCTGCTCCGAGGACCGCGTGCGTCAAAGCCTGTCGATCTACTCGGCCCAGGACATCGAGAAGATGACCACGGATGAAGGTACCGTAACCGCCGACTGCCAGTTCTGCGGCGCGCATTACGTGCTGGATCCGAAATCGGTCGGGTTCGAGGCCGAAGATCCGGATGGCGCCTGACCTGATCCCGCGTCTGAGCGCGGCGTTGGCCCGTCCGGGTGACGGGTCCAGCGACTTCGACCTCAATCCCGGCACGGTTCTGCCCGCGGGGCGCAAGCTGCGCCCCGCGGGTGTTCTGGTTGCCGTGGACCTGGCCCGTGGCGATCCGCGCCTGATCCTGACCAAGCGGTCCTCGGCCCTGAAACACCATCCGGGGCAGATCGCCTTTCCGGGTGGCAAGCAGGATGACACCGATGCGGATGTGACCGCAACCGCCCTGCGCGAGGCGCAGGAGGAGATCGGCCTGCCGCCGGACCTGCCACGCATTCTGGGTACCTTGCCGGTACATGAAACCGTCACGTCATTCGCCGTGACACCGGTGGTGGCGGTTCTGGAGCGCGGCTTTGACCCGGTGGCCGAACCGGGCGAGGTTGACGAAGTATTTTCGGTTCCTCTTGCGCATGTGCTGAACCCTGCGAATTATGTGGTTGAATCGCGCATCTGGCGCGGAACACGGCGGTATTACTTCGCGGTGCCCTTTGGCCCCTACTACATCTGGGGCGCCACGGCCCGCATGTTGCGCGGGTTGGCGGCACGGATGAACGAATGATGCGGATCACCGAAGACTGGATCACGAACCCGGTCACGCAGAACGTGTGTGCGGCGCTGACCGAGGGCGGCGCGCTGGCGCTGTTCGTTGGGGGTTGCGTCCGCAATGCGCTGTTGGGGGCGCCGGTCTCGGATCTCGACATCGCCACCGATGCCCGCCCGCAACAGGTGATGGACCTGGCCGAAAAGGCCGGGCTGAAGGCGGTTCCGACGGGGATTGATCATGGCACCGTGACCGTGGTCAGCGACGGCATACCGCATGAAATCACGACCTTTCGCCGCGACGTCGAAACCGATGGGCGGCGCGCGGTCGTGGCCTTTTCGGACCAGGTGGAAGAGGACGCCGCCCGCCGCGATTTTACGATGAACGCGCTTTACGCCCGCCCCGACGGCACCATTCTTGACCCGCTGGGCGGCCTGCCTGACCTGCAGGCGCGGCGCGTGCGGTTCATCGGCACGGCCCAAGATCGCATCCGCGAGGACTATCTGCGCTCGTTGCGGTATTTCCGGTTCCACGCCTGGTATGGCGATGCGCAGGCCGGGATGGACCCGGATGCTCTGGCGGCGATTGCGGCCGATCTGGATGGGCTCGACCGGCTGTCGCGCGAACGGGTCGGGGCCGAGATGTTGAAACTGCTGGCCGCGCCCGACCCGGCCCCATCGGTCGCCGCCATGCGCAGCATCGGCGTTCTGGCGCATCTGCTGCCCGGCGCCGACGATCGAGCGCTGCCGATCCTGATCCATCTTGAAACGCAGGCCGGGCTTGCCCCCGACGCGCTGCGCCGTCTGGCAGCCATCGCTGCGCCCGAGGTTGCCGGGACCCTGCGCCTCAGCAAGGCGCAGTTGGCTCGCTTGATCCGAATCCGAGACGGGGCGCAGGGCGGTGCCGGGGCGGCCGAATTGGGGTATCGGCTGGGCCAGCCAGACGGACAGGACGCGGCCCTTCTGCGCTGCGCCTTTCTGGAACAGCCCTGGACGGCTGAGACGGGCGCGGCCGTTGAAAAAGGGGCCGCAGAGACATTCCCGGTCAGGGCCGCCGATCTGCTCGGGCGTTACTCCGGCCCTGCGCTGGGCGCAAAACTGGCCGAACTGGAAAGCCGCTGGATCGCCTCGGATTTCACGCTGGACCGGGACGCGCTGCTGCAATATTGACGGGAAGTCTCAAAAGGGGATGACAAGCCCGCAGGTGTTCGGCTAGGTTGCGCCTGTCACATGGATGGAGGACTGCGAATGTATTACGGGATCTGGTTCGGCTAAAGCCAGAACACCTGACCCGTACGGGTGGTGTTTTGGCGCCATCTGCTTTCGCATTTTCAATTTTCCTGCTCAATCGGAGCACCTCCATGTTTCGCTATTTCGAAAACCTCGTAGACCCTTTTGTTGCATATGAAGAGGTGGACACGCCGCCGACGCGGCTGTGGCCTTTCATGCTGGATTATTCCCGCCCTTTTCGGCGCGTCTTCTTCTGGGCCGCGCTGATGTCGATCATCGTGGCCGCGGTCGAGATCGGGCTGATCTATTATATGGGCCGGGTCGTCGACCTGCTGGGCGGATCGCCGTCCGAAGTCTGGCAGGCCCAGGGGACCGAGCTGGTTCTGGTGGCGCTGTTCATCCTGTTCCTGCGCCCGATCCTGCATGTGCTGGACGTGCTGTTGCTGAACAACGCGATCCTGCCCAATTTCGGAACGCTGATCCGCTGGCGGGCGCACAAGCACGTTCTGCGCCAGTCGGTCGGTTGGTTCGAGAATGATTTTGCCGGGCGAATCGCCAACCGCATCATGCAGACCCCGCCCGCCGCGGGCGAGGTGGTGTTCCAGGTGTTCGATGCGATCTCGTTCTCGCTGGCCTATCTGATCGGCGCGGCGATCCTGCTGATGGCTGCCGATCCGCGCCTGCTGCTGCCGCTGCTGATCTGGTTCGCGCTCTATGCGCTGCTGGTGCGCTGGACGGTACAGAGGGTCGGGCCGGCGTCGCAGGCCGCGTCCGATGCGCGGTCCACGGTGACGGGCCGGGTGGTCGACAGCTATACCAACATCCACTCGGTGAAGATGTTCGCCCATGCCCAGCAGGAGCTCGACTATGCGCGCGAAGCAATCGAAGAGACCCGGCGCACCTTCCAGACCGAAATGCGCATCTTCACCATCATGGATGCCGTTCTGGTCGCGCTGAACGGCGTGCTGATCATCGGTGTGGTCGGCTGGGCCATTTACCTGTGGATGCAGGGCAGTGCCTCGGTCGGGGTGGTGGCGGCGGCCACCGCGCTGACGCTGCGGCTGAATGCCATGACCGGCTGGATCATGTGGGCTCTGACCAGCTTCTTCCGCCAGCTGGGCGTTGTGGCCGAGGGGATGGAGACCATCGCCCAGCCCGTCGACCTGCTGGATGCGCCGGGCGCCAAACCATTGCAACTGACCGACGGCCGGATCGAGATCCGCGACCTGTCGCACCATTATGGCCGCGAGACCGGCGGGCTGGATCACGTCAATCTGACCATCCAGCCGGGCGAGAAGGTCGGGCTGATCGGGCGCTCGGGGGCCGGGAAGTCGACCTTGGTCAAGCTGCTTTTGCGGTTCTACGACGTGGAAAGCGGTGCGATCCTGATCGACGGGCAGGACATCCGCACCGTCACCCAGGACAGCCTGCGCCGCAATATCGGCATGGTTCAGCAGGACAGCGCGCTGCTGCACCGCTCGGTGCGCGACAACATCCTGTATGGCCGCCCCGATGCCACCGAAGACCAGATGATCGCCGCCGCCAAACAGGCCGAGGCGCATGACTTCATCCTCGACCTGCAGGACCCGCAGGGCCGCACCGGCTATGATGCCCATGTGGGCGAGCGCGGCGTCAAGCTGAGCGGCGGGCAGCGGCAGCGGGTGACGCTGGCGCGGGTGATCCTGAAGGACGCGCCGATCTTGTTGTTGGACGAGGCCACATCCGCCCTAGATTCCGAGGTCGAAGCCGCTATCCAGGAGACGCTATACGGTATGATGCAGGGCAAGACCGTGATCGCCATCGCGCACCGGCTCAGCACCATCGCCCAGATGGACCGCATCCTGGTGATGGACGGAGGCCGGATCGTCGAGGAAGGCACCCATGCCGATCTTTTGGAGCAGGGCGGTCTTTACGCCCAGTTCTGGGCGCGCCAATCTGGCGGCTTCATGAACCCCGAGGCCGCGGACGAGGCAGCAGAATGACGGTCGCAGACCTGATCAAACCGTTTGAACCCACCCAGACGCCCCCGCCGCAAAGGCTGGGGGCGTTCATTCGCTGGTGCCTGACAGGGGCCTGGCCCATGTTGTTCGCCGCTGCGCTGTTTTCGGCCCTGGCAGGCGCGATGGAGGCCGGAACCGCCTGGATTCTGGGCTGGGTGATCGACATCGCGACCGCCAGCGGCCCCGAGAACTTTCTGACACCGCGAAACCTGTGGATGATCCTGGGCGCCGTGGCGTTCTTCATGCTGATCCGGCCGCTGCTGTTCGGGCTGTCCTCGGTGTCGAACAATTATATCGTCATGCCCAACATCCCGCCGCTGGTCCTGGCCAAGCTGAACCGCTGGACGTTGGGGCAGTCGGTCACCTATTTCGACGACGATTTTGCCGGCCGCATCGCCCAGAAACAGATGCAGACGGCCAATGCCCTGACCTCGGTCGTATCGGAAACCATCAGCGCCATCGTCTTTGCCTTGGCCTCGCTCGTGGGATCTTTGCTTTTGTTAGGGTCTATTCATCCCCTCGTCATGCTGCCCTTCGTGGCTTGGCTGGCTGTGTATTTCCTGCTGGTGCGCTGGTACCTGCCGCGCATCCGTACACGCTCGGCCGCGCGGGCCGGAGCGCGGGCGATGGTGTCGGGACAGGTGGTGGACACGATCACCAACATCAAGACCGTCAAGCTGTTTGCCCATTCCGAGTTCGAGGATCAGGCCGCGCGCGACTCGATGGTTGCGCTGCGCGACAAGTCTCTGGCCTTTGGCAAACTGTCGGCCAGTTTCCGGTTCATTTTGATGACACTGGCGGGGCTTCTGCCGGTTCTGCTGTTGGGCGCGACGCTGTGGCTGTGGCAGGCCGGGTCGGCGACCACCGGGGATATCGTGGCGGCGGGCGCCATTTCGATCCGCATCGCGCAGATGACGGGCTGGGTCAGCTTTACCCTGATGGGTATCTACGCCCATGTGGGCGAGATCGAGAACGGCATGAAAACCCTGGCGCGGCCCGACCGGGTCGAGGATGCGCCGGACGCCACCGAGCTGACGGTGCCCGAGGGCCGGATCGAGTTCCGCGATGTCAGCTTTGCCTATGGTCGCGACGTGGGCGGAGTCTCGGACCTGACGCTGACGGTGCAGCCGGGCGAGAAACTGGGCATCGTCGGTGCCTCGGGGGCGGGGAAGTCCACCCTGGTTTCGCTGCTGCTCAGGCTCTATGACAGGGAAAATGGGCAGATTCTGATCGACGGGCAGGACATCGCCCGCGTCACGCAGGACAGCCTGCGCCGCCAGATCGGCATGGTCACGCAGGAAACCGCGATGTTCAACCGTTCGGCCCGCGACAACATCCTGTACGGTCGGCCCGATGCCAGCGAAGACCAGATGATCGCCGCCGCCAAAAAAGCCGAGGCGCATGATTTCATCCTCGATCTGCAGGACGGGCAGGGGCGCAAGGGCTATGACGCGCATCTGGGCGAGCGCGGCGTCAAGCTGAGCGGCGGCCAGCGTCAGCGCATTGCTTTGGCCCGCGCGATCCTGAAGGACGCGCCGATCCTCGTGCTGGACGAGGCGACCTCGGCGCTGGATTCCGAGGTCGAGGCCGCGATCCAGACCGCGCTGCACCGGGTGATGGAAGGCAAGACCGTTCTGGCCATCGCCCACCGCCTGTCCACCCTCAGCGAGATGGACAGGATCATCGTTCTGGATCACGGGCGCATCGTGGAAAGCGGGCCGCATGACACTCTGCTGGCGCAGGGCGGGTTGTATGCGCGGTTCTGGCACCGCCAGTCGGGCGGGTTCATCCAGACCGAGGCCGCCGAATAAGGGTTTTGTTGGCGCATCAGCCCGGCTATCAGGCAGGCCATGACGCAGGAATACACCATTCTCCGCCTCGGGCATCAGGGCGACGGCATCGCCGAGGGCCCGGTCTATGCCCCCCGAACGCTGCCCGGAGAGCGGGTCAGCGGCGCGTTGGACGGCTCGGTGCTGACCGATATCAAGGTGCTTACGCCGTCGGACGATCGGGTCAAGCCGCCCTGCCGCCACTACAAAAGCTGCGGCGGTTGCCAGTTGCAGCACGCCTCGGACACCTTCGTGGCCGATTGGAAGGTCGAGGTGGTGCGTACCGCCTTGGCCGCTCAGGGGCTGCAGGCCCAGATGCGCCCGATCTTGACGTCGCCACCGCAGTCGCGTCGCCGCGCCACCATCGCGGTGCGCCGCACCAAGAAGGGCGCGCTGGCGGGGTTCCACGGGCGCGCCTCGGACGTGATCACCGAGATTCCCGATTGTCAGCTGCTGGACCCGGCGCTGACCGCTGCCATCCCCGTGGCCAAGGCGCTGGCCGAACTGGGCGGCAGCCGCAAGGGCGTGTTGTCTGTCACCCTGACCCTGTCCGAAGCCGGACTGGACGTGGCGGTGCAGGGCGGCAAGCCGCTGGATGGCCCGCTGGAACTGGCGTTGGCGCAGGCGACCGAGCAGCACAGTCTGGCGCGGCTGGCCTGGGATGGCGAGGTGATCGCCATGCGCAACCCACCCGCACAGCGTTTCGGCACCGCGCAGGTGGTCCCGCCGCCGGGGGCCTTCCTTCAGGCCACGAAAGACGGAGAACAGGCTCTGACACAGGCTGTTTTCGAGATTGTCGGCCCGGTCAAGCGGGTGGTTGATCTGTTCGCGGGCTGCGGCACGTTCTCGTTGCCGCTGGCGCAACGGGCCGAGGTTCATGCCGTAGAAGGCGCGGCCGACATGACCCGTGCGCTGGATCAGGGCTGGCGCAAGTCCACGGGATTGAAACAGGTCACGACCGAGGCGCGCGACCTGTTCCGCCGCCCCTTGATGCCGGACGAGCTGCGCCGCTTCGACGCCGTGGTTCTGGACCCTCCGCGCGCCGGCGCCGAGGCCCAGGTGGCCGAGCTGGCTCAGGCCCGCCGTCCGGTCATCGCCTATGTGTCCTGCAACCCTGTGACCTTCGCGCGTGATGCAAAAATTCTGGTTCAGGCGGGCTATGCCCTTGAATGGGTCCAAGTGGTTGACCAATTTCGATGGTCATCCCACAGCGAACTGGTGGGCAGCTTCAAACTGGCAGAGACCCCATGACCCGACAGGAGACCCTCCGCATGACGATCCGGCAGCGCCTGCAGGCCTTTGTCGAAAACCCGCGGTTTTCGCAATTCATCACCGGCGTCATCTTGGTGAACGCGGTTCTGCTGGGCATGGAAACCTCGGACGGCCTGATGGCGAAATTCGGGCCGGTGATCGTGCTGCTCGACACCATCTGCCTGACCATCTTCGTGGCCGAGATCGCAATGAAACTGGTGGCCAACGGGCGCCGTTTCTTCCTCAATGGCTGGAACATCTTCGATTTCGTGATCGTCGGCATCGCCTTGGTGCCCGGCGGTGCGGGTCTTTCGGTGTTGCGTGCGCTGCGGATCCTGCGGGTGCTGCGGGTGATATCGGTTGCGCCACGTCTGCGCCGGGTGGTCGAGGGCTTCATTTCGGCCTTGCCGGGCATGGCAAGCGTGTTCCTGTTGATGGCGATCCTGTTCTATATCGGTGCTGTGATCTCGACCAAACTGTTCTCGGACAGCTTTCCGGAGTGGTTCGGTGATCTGGGTCTGTCGGCCTACACCCTGTTCCAGATCATGACGTTGGAAAGCTGGTCGATGGGCATCGTCCGCCCGGTGATGGAGGTGTATCCCTACGCCTGGCTGTTCTTCGTGCCCTTCATCATGGTCACCACCTTTGCGGTCGTGAACCTGCTGGTCGGTCTGATCGTGAATTCGATGCAGGATGCCCACCACGCCGAGGATGAAGTCAAGACGGATGCCTATCGGGACGAGGTGCTGGACCGGCTGGAGTCGATCGAACGCCGCCTGACCGAGCATATGAACAGCAAAAAGTGATTTCCGTTTCTGCCGGATTTTGGCATTATGCGAAAAAACGAGCAGGCAGTGAAATCATGGATCGTCGAGCATTTGGATTGGGTGCACTGGCAACACTGAGCCTTTCGGCTTGTGGAAGTGCGGGCCCCCGGTTTTTGACCTACAACGGACCCGAGGTGACATCCATCGTGGTGAACAAGGGCGCGCGCAAGATGTACCTGCTGCATCACGAGCAGATCTTGCGCGAGTATGATGTCGAGCTTGGGTTCGCTCCAAGCGGCACAAAGGTCAAGCGCGGAGACGGTCGCACACCCGAGGGCACCTACCTGATCGACCGCCGCAACCCTCGCAGCCGATATCACCTGTCGCTGGGGATTTCCTATCCCAACAGCCAGGATATCGCCAAGGCAAAGGCGATGGGCTTTGACCCGGGTGGAGACATTTTCATTCACGGCCAACCGAACCTGCGCAAGGAGTTCAAGCGCGCGAAGAAGACGCCGGATTGGACCGCTGGCTGCATCGCCGTCAAGAACGAAGAGATCGAAGAGATCTATGCGATGGTGAACGAAGGTACGTTGATCACCGTGCGTCCCTGATAGGCCGCCATTTCCCGAATCCGAACTGCAGATAATCGCGCTGATAGGTTTCCTCGGCCAGCGCCTCGAGTTTGCCATCGTAGATCTGATCCAACGAATAGGGCTGGTCCGGCGCGGGCACGCCGGGCTTCGGCGGGGCATTGTGCCCCAGGCCGCGGGCCAGATCCGGTAGCGCGGTGGCCATCTCTTCCTCGCGCAGTATGAGGTCGGGCAGGGCAAAGCCCGCAATCCCCTCCAGCATGCGGGCCTGCGTGCACCACAGCCCGTCGACCCGGATCGGGGTCTGGCCAGAGAGATTCAGCTGCAGAAACTCAAGAAACGCCGAAAACGCCTGATAGTGCTGCTCGAGCGAATAGTTTCCATCGCGCACCTGGCCCGGGATCGGCAACTTGAACCCGTTGCGCAGCCGGTTTCGGATTCCGGCATATGCGCCGGGCCCGGTGTCGAGGATCCGTTCGCAAAACACCGAATGCGCCCGCGCCAACGGGTGTCGCAGGACCGTGAATTTCCGGTGACCCGGATGCGCCTTCATCCAGCGGCGCACCTGTTTCTGGTTTCGGTCGGTGATTAGCTCGCCGCCATCAAGTTCGGACATCCATTGAACCACGATCTGTTCCGGTCCACCACGGATCGGCAGATACATCAACGGCGTTTCCGCGGCCGCGATATGACGCGAAACGGCCGGGCCCCGTCGTGGTTCAAAGTTCGGCGTTCGGTGCAGGTTGAACCGGTCCAGCGCCGCAAGGGCCGCATCCATGGCTTCGGGATTGGTCACCTTGGATAAGGCCGGTTCCGGGTTCTGAGGTTTGAGATCCGGAGCCAGTTGATCCAGACGCGCCTCAACCCCCAGCCATGCCGCCAGTCCGTTCAGAACATCCAGTTGGGTCAGATCCTCGTAACCGATGTAAAATGCGGTCTGGCCCGTTTTTTGCAGCTGGTTGACCAAACTCAGTTGAAACGCCTGCTGCTCCTCCACGTAGTCCCGGAACTCGTCCGCATCAAACGCAACCTTGGTGGCGCGCCTGCGTTTGACGTTGGTCAGCATCCACTGCTGGGTCTCCCGCGCAATCTTGAGCGAGATGTAGCTGTCCAACGGGTTGCGGTTGAGAATGATCTTTGCGCAGCGCGGATCGTTCAGCGCCATCGCCAGGGCCCGCGGGTCGTGCGAGTGAAAAAACCGGAACCCGTGCAGACCCTCCGGCGCGGAACGCATTGCTTCGATCAGTCGGTCCGGCGCAGCATCCCTGTCTTCCAGTGAAAGTCCCAGCACTTCGGTTGCTTTCGGGTATCCGATGAAGTGCGGATTGAACGCCTCGCCATGACACTGCACGCCGTCCAACGCATTCAGGTTTGCCTCCAGCAGGTTCGACCCGGTGCGCATTTCGGCAAGAATGATGAAATAGTCAAAGTCGGTCGGCATGCGGGGTCATTGCACCAGGTAGGGCTTGCGATACGGGCGGGTCTGATTGCCGAATACATCGTCGGCAGGAAAGTCGCCCATCAGGTGAGGGTGCATTCCCTGGTTCTTGAGGTTTTGCAGGAACTTTCCAAACCCGGCCAGATCAACCATCGTCGGCGCCTCGATCAGATGGCTGGGCTGCGTCGCGCCCATCCCTTCAAGAACGGTTTGCAGGTGTTCCATCGGGGATTCAACGAACTCGGCCATTGACCAAACATGCACGCGCGCTTTGGTCCACACGGAATCCAGCACCTCAAGCTGTTCGGTCTCAATCTTTTGCAGGCGGGCCGCTTCGGCGCGGATGTCGGCGAAATTCATGTTCGACCGAAACAGGGGAACAGCCCAGGCACCGGTGACCACGCAGACCTGTGCGTTCTTGTCTCTCGCCAGAAACCAATTGATCTTCTGGGTGTCAGCGGGGCCGAATTGAAAACACTGGCGTTCGCCCCGGGTGTTCCAGATCAGGTTCGACAGAAACGCCGTCGGATTGTAGTCGCGCAAAATGGCGTTGTCGCTGAGGGACCCGTTCAGGATAGTCTCTCCTTCGGCGAATTCGGCGCGCTTGGGGTTGAAAAGATGCCCATGGACGCGGGCGCCTGACGCATTGCCCAGCCAGCTTTCAAAGCCCTCAAACAACTCGGAAAAACCCTGAAACACGGAGTAAGGAAACGCGGTCAGGCCGTTTTCGCTGCCATGGCGGGGAAAACGGCTTTGCATGTACAGGCCGTCGCGGCCGCGGGTACGACGCTCGACCGCTTTGGAAAATACGCGGTCAATCTTGCCGGGATTGGGCTCGGCGGGTTTTCCGGCGAGGGACTGATCGTTCAGAAACGCCTGATACAGCCGGTCGGCGCGCGGCCAGATCTTGCGGGCGACGAAACAATCGGATCGGCGCAGCAACTGCAGGTGATCGTCATAGAAGATGTGCGGGCGGCCCTGATAGTCGAATTTCGACAGGGTCAGCGATCGGCTTTCGATCTGGGTGGAATAGAGCCGCGCCAGCGTCTGGAAATAGCTTTCGTCGGGGATCCAGACATGCCGGAAATATCGATCATAGACACCTCGCTTGGGGTCCTGCAGGATCGCGGTCAGGGTCTGCCGCGTCAGGCACCACCACTGGCTGCCCATATGCGGGATCAGCCCGTTGGGGATTGTCCGCCGATATCCGACCGCGCGCTGAAGCTTGACGAAGCGGTCAAACAGCTTGCGGTGTTTGCGCCACGAGAAGGGAAACCTCAGAGTAAAGCGTTCGAGGTCCAGCCCGCCCACGGTCCAGCTGACATCGGCGGTGGTGGCGCTTTCAATGAAATCCACGCGGGGCCGGTCGCTCAGGTAATCGATCAGGTCCTGAACCGGGCGCAATGGCAGGCAAGAGCCGGATGACAGAAAGACATGGCGTATGTCGGGAAAGCGCTCCAGGATCAGTGTCGCGGCCGATTGCGAAGCCGCAACGATGCCCCAGCCGCCCCACTCGCAGACCTGGCGGTCGCAGAACAGGATCAGCGGATCATCCCCGCAGGCTGCGACAAAGTCTTTGAACACGGCCGGGTCGACCTTGCGGTCGACGTGGATGACCACCGGACAACCTGCCGCGGTCCAGTGCCGGGCAACCTGCTCAGCCCGGTCCAGCGCAGTGTGGACCAGCATCACGATGCCCAGGGTCCCGCTCATGCCCAGTTCCCTTTGGACATCAGACCCAGAATCTCAAGTTGGCGCCAGTTGATGTATTTCTCGGACCATTTGCACCAGAAAACCGGTTTGCTCTCCAACTGGTCGACATAGGCCCTGTATTCGCCGGACGCGCGGTAGTGTTCACCGCGCTGCAGTTCTTCGCGGGCTTTGTCACCCAGCGTGTTGATCAGCTTGGCATGCAGCAATGCGCCGCTGGTTTTCTCGCCGCCCCACTCGTCGTAGACCTGGTTCAGGCCGCGCGGCAGCAGCGCATGGGTCGAGCTGACATAGACATAGCGCCGATCCCATTTGACCAGAGGGATCTTGTTCAGCGCGGGCGCTTTCGCGGGCTTGTCCTGAAAGAAAACCCTTGCCCGTGGCCCGCCCTGAATCCACAGGTTTCCATAGGCCGGGTTCTTGGTGATCATGTAGTTGCCCGAGTCGAACCATGCGGCAATCTCGAACGGGTCCTGCCCCTCGTGATAGGTGGCCTCCTGTATCGGCCCCTCGGGATACATGTCCAGCAGCATCGTCCCGAAGCTGCGCACCCCGGTGCCGTCCAGCCAGTCGGTCAGCGCGTCGATGGGACGTGTGTCGCAGAACGGATAAATCAGGAACTCGTCCGGATCTACGGTCAGGACCCAGTGTCCATGGGCGTATTTCCGCAGCAAGTAGTTGGACCAGTCGATCCCGAATGTCGAACGGCGATAGCTGGCATTCGTATACCAGACCGAGACATCGGGCTGCGCCTTGAGATAGTCCAGCGTGCCATCCGTGCTGTCATTGTCGACGAACAGGAAATGCCGGACGCCCAGCTTGCGGTAATAGTCCAGAAAATAGGGCAGGCGGATCTTTTCGTTGCGCACGACGCTCATCAGCAGAACATCACCGGACCGGATCTGCCGGGTGTTGTTGCGGACGGTGCGCAGATCGCGTCTTCGGCGGATGCAGCGCACAAGACGGCGCTTGCGCCGCAGTCTCATCCGGTAAGAATCCAAAAGGCTCACGCGCTGCCCAACCTTCTTGTAATACGCGAGCATGCCCGGGGTCCGCATTTGGTCAGACGGGAGCCGGACACTAACGTTTTATGACATTTTCGCACCTTGCGAAGCAATGTATTTAAAAGCCGTTAGCCAAGCATGGGTTTTTGGGGCACAGGATTCCCCGTTCACGTCCACCCGCCCGCTGACAGCAGTCCAAGGCTCTGCAGATGCGCCCAGCCTGAATACCGTTCTGATTGTGGAGTCCAAAGGTCGGGCCCGGCAATGATGCCATCATAGTATGGCCCGAATTGGTCGGGATCATGAAAATGCTGGCGCCTTTGTTTTTCGATGCGCGACTTCTCGACGACTTGCGGCAGGAATTTCGTGTGCAACAGGACGCCCGAGGGGGTTTGCCCGGAAGGCCCGCCATAGGCAAAATTCAGGTGTCGGGGCAGGGCCGAGTGACAGGAGTTCACGAAGGCATAGCGACGGTCCCACTTCACCAACGGAATCTTGTTCAGGGTCGGAGACCGGTCCGGGCAATCGGCAAAGAAGGCGCGTTCGCGAACGCCGCCTTGCACCCACAGGTTTCCCAGCGGCTCTTGCCGGCGGGCCCTGTAAGGGCCGGAATCGAACCAGTTCAAAGTTTCGGTCGGGTCGGTCTCGGGATCATAGGGCACCGCGCCCAACGGGCCTTTCGGGTATAGATCAAGCATCAGCGCGCCAAAGGCCGGCTGTCCGATTTGGTCCAGCCATCCCGTCAGATCGTGCAGGTCGCGGCCGTTGTGATGGGCATAGATCAGCAGTTCGTCCGCATCCACCATCAGCGTCCAATGACCATGGCCATGCCGCATCTGCAACCAAGTCAGCCAGTCCAGCCCGAACCGAGCCTCGTGATAGCTGGCCTGCGTTTGCCACAGCGACACGTCCGGCTGGTTCAGCAGATAGGTGGTCGAACCGTCATCGCTGCCGTTGTCGACCATCAGGAAATGATCGACCCCCAGCCTGCGATAGTGGCGCAAGAACCAGGGCAGGCGCTCGATCTCGTTGCGCAGGGTGGTAAAGGCCAGGATGTCGGTGGGCGCGATCAGCCGGGTCTTGTCCGAAACCGGCGTCAACGCGTGGCGGCTGCGGAAGGACCGCCACAACAGGCGCTTGCGTTTCAGGCGCAGGCGGTATCTGCGAACCCAGCCCGGGGCGTTTTCGTCATGGTGGTGCGCGGCGCCCATGGCTCGATCACTTTTCGTAATGGCCATTCTGATGCCAGCGCCAGGCATCGGCGATCATCACTTCCAGCCGCGACCGTTTGGGCCGCCAGCCCAGTTCGGCCTCGGCCCGGGTCGAGCCTGACACCAGCTTGGTGCAGTCGCCCGCCCGGCGCGGACCGGTGATGAAGGGCACCTCGCGATTGGTCACGCTGTGCGACTGCGCGATCACCTCTTTTACTGAAAACCCGGTGCCGGTGCCCAGGTTGAACACCCGGCTGCCCTTGCCCTGTTCCAGCCAGCGCAGGCCCAGCACATGCGCATCCACCAGGTCGCAGACATGGACATAGTCGCGGATGCAGGTGCCGTCGGGCGTGTCGTAATCGGTGCCATAGACGGTCAGCGCGTCGCGCTTGCCGTCGATCGCATCCAACAGCAGCGGAATCAGATGCGTCTCGGGGCGGTGGAACTCGCCCACGTCGCCGTCAGGGTCGGCACCCGCCACGTTGAAATAGCGAAAGATCACGTGGTTCAGCCCGTGCGCCTGTTCGAAATCGCGCAGGATGTCCTCGATCGTGCGTTTGGAGGCGCCATAGGCGTTCAGCGGGTGTTGCGGCGTGGTTTCGTCCAGCACCACGTTGTCGTGGTCGCCATAGGTTGCACAGGTGGACGAGAACACGAAGTCCAGGCAGCCGGCGGCCACAGCCGCCTCAATCAGGTTCAGCGATCCGGTGACGTTGTTGCGCCAGTACCGGCCCGGCTCGCTCATGGCTTCGCCGACCTGGCTGAGCGCGGCGAAATGCATCACCGCCGCCGGTTGGTACTTGGCAAAGACCTGGTCTAGCCGCGCGCGGTCCAGAAGATCGCCCTGTTCGAACGGGCCGAATTTCACCGCATCCTGCCAGCCGGTGACAAGGTTGTCATAGGTCACGGGCACATAGCCCGCCTGCGCCAGCGCCTTGCAGGCATGAGATCCGATATATCCGGCGCCGCCGGTCACGAGTATGTTTTTCATCCGTGGTCCTGCCGAATGTCTGCCCGTCATGGATTAGCTGCTCGGCCGCCCGCGCGGAACGGGGAATTTGCGCCTATTCCAACCCCATCGCGCCCATCATGCTTTCGATCCTGGCCACGTCCTGCGGATTGTTCAACTCCCAGAACTGACGGCCTTTTGCCTCGACCTCGACACACAGAACCTTGCGCCCGTTTTCCATGAACCGCAGCTGTTCCAGCCCCTCGAGCCGTTCCAGCGGCCCGACCGGCCAGCCCGGATAGGCGGCCAGCGCGTCGGGCCGGTAGGCGTAGACGCCCACATGGTGGAACACCGGCGTCGGATCCGACCCGGCATAGGTTTCGGCGGTGAAGGGGATCACTTCCTTCGAGAAATAGAGCGCGCTGTGATCGGTCGCGAAGACGGCGGTGGTGCCGCCCACCCGGCCATGCCTGCGGTCATTCAGCAGCCCGTTCAGCGCCTCGCCGTCGCACCGCAGCACCGGCGTGGCCACGCCGGCCTCGGGCGCGGCGCGCAGGCCATTGACCAGATCCTCGATGAACCAATGCGGGGTCAGGGGGGCGTCGCCCTGCAGGTTGACCACGATCTCGTACCCGCCGCCCAACCTGTCATGCGCCTCGGCGCAGCGTTCGGTGCCGTTGGCGCAGCTTTCCGAGGTCATCACCACCTCGGCGCCAAAGCCCTCGGCTGCAGCGCGGATACGGTCGTCATCGGTGGCCACCACCACCCGGTCGACGTCCGAAACCGACATGGCCGCGCGCCAGGACCTTTCGATCAGGGTCATGGGCTTTCCCGTTGCGCCGGTCAGCGGCACCAGCGGTTTGCCCGGATAGCGGGTCGAGGCATAGCGGGCGGGGATCGCGATCAGAACCGACATCAGGCCTCCTTGAGTTCGACGCCGGGGGCATAGGCGATGAAGAACGGGTTGGCATAGCCCTCCTTGCCGTAGGTCAGCGGCGTGTGGTCGTCGAAACGCACCACATGGCCCCCGGCACCGGCCAGAACCGCGTGGCCTGCGGCAGTGTCCCACTCCATCGTGCGGCCGACACGCGGGTAGAGGTCGGCCTCGCCCGTGGCCACAAGGCAGAATTTCAGCGAGGAGCCCGCCGACTTGCTGTCTTTGACCTGGTATTTGTTGATGTAGTCATCCGTAGCCTGGTCGCGATGCGATTTCGAAGCCACCACCAAAAGCGCCGAATTGTCAGGATCAGAGACTGAAATCGGGGTCACTTCGCCCGGTTTGTCCTTGTCCAGGGCGCCAGTTTCCTCGGCCGAGCGGCCATCGGCCAGGGTATAGAACATGCGCCCGCGGGCCGGGGCATAGACCACGCCGCGGGTGGGCACGCCGTTTTCGACCAGCGCGATGTTCACGGTGAAATCGCCACGTCGGTTGATGAATTCCTTGGTGCCGTCCAGCGGATCGACGATCAGAAAGGTGTCGCCCTGCTTGCTGTGCGATGCGGCCTGTTCCTCGGTCACCAGCAGGATGTCGGGGAAGGCGGCGCGCAGCCCGGCCGAGATCAGGGCATCGGCAGCTTCGTCGGCTTCGGTCACGGGGCTGGAATCGGACTTGACCTTCACGTCAAAATCATCGGCATCGTAGATCTCCATGATCTTGTCGCCCGCTTCCAGGGCCAGGCGTCTGATCACGGGGATGAGGTCGTCATAGGTCACAAAAATGCTCCGTTTCCATGGTTTGTTGATCCGAAAACCTGACGAACTTATGCTGTGCCGGATACGGAACGGCAAGGAATTCGTGCCACGCTGGCGGAACAAAACCGGGAAAGAGCGTTCGAGTGTTCTATTACAAGCGAAGCAGCAGCCTTGTGGGTGGGGCATTCAACCTTGCGGAACTGGTGTTTCATGCCGTGGTCCGCAACATCCGCTCGCAGCATTCCAACGCCGTAATCGCCATCATGATGAACATCGTCCAGGTCGTTTTGATGGCGACGGTGTTCTATTTCATCATGTCGTTTCTGGGCGGACGGGTTGCCAAGATACGGGGTGAGTTCATCCTGTACATCCTGTCCGGCATCTTTCTGTTCATGACGCACATCAAGTCCGTCGGTGCGATCGCGGGGCTTGGAGGCACCAACAACCCCATGATGCTGCATTCGCCGATGAACATGATGGTTCTGCTTTTGGCCGCCGCCTTCGGGACCTTGTACACGCAGGTCGTTTCAATCCTGGTGATCCTGTTCGTCTACAGCGTCGCGGTCAATCCGATCGAGATGCAGGACCCGGGCGGCGCGTTCGCGATGCTGATCCTTGCTTGGTACACCGGCTGCGCGGTCGGTCTGGTCTTCATGGCGCTCAAGCCGTGGATGCCGCAGACCTCCACCATTCTCAGCAATGTCTATCGCCGGATGAACATGATCTTCTCGGGCAAGATGTTCGTGGGCAATGCGCTGGGCGGATGGATGCTGGCCATGTTCGCCTGGAACCCGTTGTTTCACGTGATCGATCAGTGCCGCGGTTTCGTGTTTCGCAACTATTTTCCGCGCAATTCCAGCTGGGAATATGCGCTTTGGGTCGGTATCGCCCTGATGATGATCGGGTTGCTGGGAGAGTTCTTTACCCGCAAGCACATCTCGAAAAGCTGGGATGCGCGCCGTTAGGTTGCCACGCGCAGCGTCAGGTTGATCCGGCCCCCTTTGGGCAGCAGGCGCGAAGAGCTGAAGCGGATCCGGTCGATACCGTGATAGGCCAACCGGGCGGGACCGCCCATGACGACCACGTCGCCGGAACTCAGCCAGACGGACTCGGTTTTGCCGCCGCGGGTCGTGTTGCCGATCCGGAACAAGGCGTCATCGCCCAACGAAACCGACAGGACCGGCCACGAGAAATCGGCCTCGTCCTTGTCCTGGTGCATTCCCATCTTTGCGCCTTCGCCGTAGTAGTTGATCAGACAGCAATCGGGATCTCGATCGGTTCCGGCAAGGTCGCGCCAGATCGACAGGATCGGGTCCGGAATGGCAGGCCACGCCATGCCCTTGGGGTGCGCGTCTTGGTACCGGTATCCAGCCCCGTCCGACACCCAGCCCAGGGTTCCGGCAGACGTCATGCGAACCGACATTTTGCGCCCCGAAGCGGTGCTGGGATGAAACAGCGGAGCGGCTTTCAGAATCGGCCGCAGTAGCTCGATGATCTGCCGCTGAGCAGCGCCGTCCAGATGGCCTTTTCGGATGTCGAACCCCCGTAAATTCAGGCGCGTCATGACAGAAACCTCATTCCTTTCGAAATCCTTGCCAAAAAAGGCCCAAGATTCCCGAAAACCTGCATTTCACAACGCTTGCAGGCCTCAGGCCTCGCCCTTATATACGCCGGGACGCGCGATGGTGTAGACCTGTCGCGCCCAGCAGATCGGGGCAGGGATGCCGTAACGGGTTCCGGCCTCGGGACATCGCCTTGAAAAGAAAGGGATCGAAAAATGGGAAAAGTAATCGGGATTGACCTCGGGACCACCAACTCGTGCGTAGCCATCATGGACGGCGCGCAGCCGAAGGTCATCGAAAACGCGGAAGGGGCGCGGACCACGCCCTCGATCGTCGCCTTCACCGAAGACGAGCGACTGGTCGGGCAGCCGGCGAAACGCCAGGCGGTCACCAACCCCGACAACACGATTTTTGGCGTCAAGCGCCTGATCGGGCGTCGTGTGGATGACGCAGAAGTCCAGAAGGACAAGAAAATGGTGCCCTACGCCATCGTCGATGGCGGCAACGGCGACGCTTGGGTCGAGGCCCGCGGGCAGAAATACTCTCCAAGCCAGATCTCGGCCTTCATCCTCGGCAAGATGAAAGAAACCGCTGAAAGCTATCTGGGTGAAGAAGTCACGCAGGCCGTGATCACCGTTCCGGCCTATTTCAACGACGCTCAGCGTCAGGCCACCAAGGACGCAGGCAAGATCGCCGGTCTGGAAGTGCTGCGGATCATCAACGAACCGACTGCCGCCGCGCTGGCCTATGGCCTGGACAAGCAGGACAGCCAGACCATCGCGGTCTATGACCTTGGCGGTGGTACCTTCGACGTGACCATTCTGGAAATCGACGACGGCCTGTTCGAGGTCAAATCGACCAATGGTGACACCTTCCTGGGTGGTGAAGACTTTGACATGCGCATCGTCAACTACCTGGCCGACGAGTTTAAAAAGGAACACGGCGTCGACCTGAGCCAGGACAAGATGGCGCTGCAGCGTCTGAAGGAAGCCGCAGAGAAGGCCAAGATCGAGCTCAGCTCGACCACCCAGACCGAGATCAACCAGCCGTTCATCTCGATGGGCGCGAACGGTCAGCCGCTGCACATGGTCATGAAGCTGACCCGTGCCAAGCTGGAATCGCTGGTCGGCGACCTGATCAAGAAGTCGCTGAAGCCCTGCCAGGCCGCTCTGAAAGACGCCGGCATCTCGGCCAGCGATGTGGATGAGGTTGTTCTGGTCGGTGGTATGACCCGGATGCCGAAAGTCATCGAAGAGGTGACCAAGTTCTTCGGCAAGGAGCCGCACAAAGGTGTGAACCCGGACGAAGTCGTGGCCATGGGTGCTGCGATCCAGGCCGGTGTTCTGCAAGGCGACGTCAAGGACGTGGTTCTGCTGGACGTGACCCCGCTGTCGCTGGGCATCGAAACTCTGGGCGGCGTGTTCACCCGCCTGATCGACCGCAACACCACGATCCCGACCAAGAAGTCCCAGGTCTTCTCGACCGCCGAGGACAACCAGAACGCCGTGACCATCCGGGTGTTCCAGGGTGAGCGTGAAATGGCTGCGGACAACAAGATCCTGGGCCAGTTCAACCTTGAAGACATCCCGCCGGCCCCGCGCGGCATGCCTCAGATCGAGGTGACCTTCGACATCGACGCCAACGGCATTGTCTCGGTTTCGGCCAAGGACAAAGGCACCGGCAAGGAACAGAAGATCACGATCCAGGCCTCGGGCGGACTGTCGGAAGAAGACATCGAGAAGATGGTCAAGGACGCCGAGGAAAACGCCGAAGCCGACCGCAAGCGCAAGGAGCTGGTCGAAGCCAAGAACCAGGCCGAAAGCCTGATCCACGCGACCGAGAAATCGATCGAGGAGCATGGCGACAAGGTCGATCCGTCGACCATCGAGGCCATCGAACTGGCGCTGGCGGCCCTCAAGGACGAGGTCGAGTCGGACAATGCCGACAAGATCAAGGCTGGCATCCAGAACGTGACCGAAGCGGCCATGAAACTGGGTGAGGCGATCTACAAGGCGCAGTCCGAAGAGGCCAGCGACGAACCGGCAGCCGCGGATGCGGGTCCCGGCGATGACGACATCGTCGATGCCGAGTTCGAAGACCTGGACGATGACAAGCGCAACTAACGGGTAACCGGGCCAATTCGGGCCGGTCCGGATGCCGGGCCGGCCCGTTTACGTTGAGGCAGAAGGAAATACCGATGTCAAAACGCGACTATTACGAAGTGCTCGGCGTGTCCAAGGGTGCTTCGGCGGATGAGATCAAGAAAGCTTTTCGCCGGAAGGCGAAAGAGCTGCACCCCGATCGCAATAAAGACAACCCGGACGCCGAGGCCCTGTTCAAAGAGGCCAACGAGGCCTATGACGTTCTGCGCGACGCTGACAAAAAGGCCGCGTATGACCGGTTCGGCCATGCTGCGTTCGAGAATGGCATGGGCGGCGGCCAGCGTGGTGGCGGCTTTGGATCGGGCGATTTCTCCAGCGCGTTTTCTGATGTGTTCGATGACCTGTTCGGCGATTTCATGGGTGGACAGCGTGGCGGCGGCGGTCGCCGTGCCGCTCGCGGCTCGGACCTTCGTTACAACCTGAGGGTTTCGCTGGAAGAGGCCTATTCCGGCCTGCAGAAAACCATCAACGTCCCGACAGCCGTGGCCTGTTCGTCCTGCGAGGGCACCGGCGCCGAGGGCGGAGTTGAACCAACCACCTGCCCGACCTGTTCCGGCATGGGCAAGGTACGCGCACAACAGGGCTTTTTCACTGTCGAGCGCAGCTGCCCGACCTGTGCTGGTCTGGGACAAATCATCAAGAACCCCTGCAAATCCTGCCATGGCTCGGGCCGGGTCGAGAAGGAACGCGCGCTGTCGGTCAACATTCCGGCGGGCGTCGAAACTGGCACCCGTATCCGTTTGGCGGGCGAGGGCGAGGCCGGAATGCGCGGCGGTCCTCCGGGCGATCTCTACATCTTTGTCGAGGTGACTCCGCACAAACTGTTCGAGCGGGACGGCCCGAACCTGTATTGCCGCGTGCCTGTCAGCATGGCGAAGGCGGCGCTGGGCGGCTCGATCGAAGTGCCCACCATCGACGGTGGCCGCGGCCGGGTACAGATTCCGGCCGGCAGCCAGTCGGGCCGGCAGATGCGCCTGCGCGGCAAGGGTATGCCTGCGCTGCGGGGCGGCGGTATCGGTGACATGTTCATCGAGCTTGCGGTCGAGACTCCGGTCAACCTGACCGCGCGGCAAAAAGAGCTGCTGCAGGAGTTCGACGATCTGGGAGAGGACAACCACCCGGAATCGAAAAGCTTTTTCTCGTCCGTTAAATCCTTCTGGGAAAGGATGCAAAGCTGATCCCAGCGTTCCAGACCCCGAAAGGCCGGCGTATCATCGCCGGCTTTTTTGTTTTCTAAGTCCAGATTGGCCCGAAACTGCGCGGAATTGGCCCTTGATTCTCGGCCTCAGCCTTGAGAATGTCCGCGCCAACCGTTGGGGTGCCCCGGAACCGGGGCTGAGAGGCGCGAGCCAACCCATCGAACCTGATCCGGGCAATACCGGCGGAGGGAACGGTCTAAAACACTCAGACGTTTTCCATGCCCGCGTTGCCCCACATGCAAGAAGGGAGCGACATGGCGCATATCGCTTTGACCATCGCAGGATCCGACAGCGGCGGAGGGGCCGGTATTCAGGCCGATCTCAAAGCGATGTCGGCGCTGGGTGTGTTCGGTGCCAGTGTCATCACCGCGGTCACCGCCCAGAACACGCAGGCGGTCACCGCTGTGCATGGTATCCCGCTGGACGTGATCGCCGCGCAGATCGACGCGGTTCTGTCCGATCTGGACGTGCGCGCGGTCAAGATCGGCATGTTGGCCACGCCCGAGATCATCCAAACCGTCGCCGACGGCCTGTCCGGCTTTGCCGGGCCCATCGTGCTGGACCCGGTGATGATCGCCAAATCGGGCGATGCCCTGCTGGCGCGCGAGGCGGTGCAAACGTTGCGCGAGGTGCTGCTGCCCCGCGCCACCGTCCTGACCCCGAACCTGCCCGAGGCCGCCTGTCTGCTGGACCGGCTGGTCGCCGAAACGCCCGAGGAGATGGTCGCGCAGGGCCATGACCTGTGCACCCTGGGGGCTGGGGCCGTCCTGATGAAAGGCGGACACGGCAAGGGCGATACCTGCCATGATCTGCTGATCGATCAGAACGGCGTCATCGGTGAATTTACCGCGCCCCGTCAGGACACGCGCAACACCCACGGCACCGGATGCACCCTGTCCTCGGCCGTCGCGGCCGGTCTGGCCAAGGGGCTGCCTCTGGTCGATGCGGTGGCGCAGGCGCATGACTACCTGCAAGGCGCGATCACCCGCGCGGATGAGTTGCAGGTCGGCTCGGGCCACGGGCCGGTACATCACTTCCACCGGGTATGGCCGGCGTGACGATTTGGTCGGTCATAGGTGCCGGCGTCGCCGGCTTGGCCGTGGCCTCGGAACTGGTGGCGCGGGGCGCGCAGGTACAGGTGTTCGATCCGGGCGGGCCGCCCGGTGCGCATGGGTGTTCCTGGTGGGCCGGCGGCATGCTGGCGCCGTGGTGCGAATATGAAAATGCCGAGGAACCGGTGCTGAGGCTGGGGCAGCAGGCGATCGACTGGTGGGCGGCCCGCACCCCGGTCGCGCGGCAGGGAACGCTGGTCGTGGCCAACACGCGCGACCTGCCCGACCTGCGCCGCTTTGCCCGCCGGACCGAGGGATTCACGCAGGTCGATCAAGCGAAAATCTTCGAATTAGAGCCTGATCTGCACGGGTTTTCCCAAGGTCTGTTCTTCACCGACGAGGCGCATCTGGACCCTCGCCGCGCGCTGCAGGACCTCTATCGCGGTTTGCAGGACAAGGGGGTCGAATTCCACCGCAAGCTGGCCCCGTCGCGGCTGGACAACGCCATCGACTGCCGGGGCCTGCACGCGCGCGACATCCTGCATGATTTGCGCGGTGTGAAGGGGGAAATGCTGGTGATCCGCTGCCCCGACGTGACCCTGACCCGGCCCGTGCGGCTGTTGCATCCCCGGATGCCGCTCTATGTCGTACCGCGGGGCGAGGGCATCTACATGCTGGGCGCCACGATGATCGAATCCGAGGACAGCAGCCGGATCACCGCGCGCTCGATGCTGGAACTGCTCAGCGCGGCCTATGCGCTGAACCCGGCCTTTGGCGAGGCCGAAGTGCTGGAGATCGGCGTCGATCTGCGCCCGGCCTTTCCCGACAACCTGCCGCGGATCCGCCGGCTGGGGCGGACGATCTATGCCAACGGGTTGTATCGCCACGGCTACCTGCTGGCCCCGGCGCTGGCCCGGGGCGTGGCCGATCTGGCGCTGAACAACACACATTCGGAGATGGTCGATGAAGATCGTGCTTAACGGCGCGCCGCGCGAGGTGCGCGCCGAAACCCTTGGCGAGCTGCTGGCGGAATGTGGCTTTTCCGGCCGCGTCGCCACCGCGGTGAACGAGGAATTCGTGCCCTCCAGCCTACGCATCGCGCATAAACTGGCCGAGGGCGACCGGGTCGAGGTCGTCGCACCGATGCAGGGGGGATGAAGATGAAGACGTTTTACGGCACCGAACTGCCCAACCCGCTGATGTTGGGCACCGCGCAATATCCCAGCCCGGCGATCCTGGAACAGGCGTTCCGGGCCAGCGTCGCGGGTGTCGCCACTGTCTCGCTGCGGCGCGAAGGCGCGGGCGGAGCGGGTCAGGCCTTCTGGTCGATGATCCGCGATCTGGGCGTGCTGATCCTGCCCAACACCGCCGGCTGCCACACGGTCAAAGAGGCCGTCACCACCGCCCACATGGCGCGCGAGGTGTTCGACACGCCGTGGATCAAGCTGGAGCTGATCGGCCACACCGACAGCCTGCAACCCGACGTGTTCCAACTGGTCGAGGCCGCGCGCGTTCTGACCGACGAGGGGTTCCAGGTGTTTCCCTACACCACCGAAGACCTGATCGTGGCCGAGCGCCTGCTGGCCGCCGGGTGCCAGGTGCTGATGCCTTGGGGTGCGCCGATCGGGTCGGGGCGCGGGTTGAACAACGAATACGCCCTGCGCGCGATGCGGGCCGAGTTTCCCGACGTGCCGCTGGTGGTGGATGCGGGCATCGGCCTGCCCAGCCACGCCGCCCACGCGATGGAGCTGGGCTATGACGCGGTTCTGCTGAACACCGCCGTCGCCCGTGCAGGCGATCCGGTGGCGATGGCGCAGGCCATGGCGCTGGCGGTGCAGGCCGGGCAACTGGCGCATCAGGCCGACCCGATCGAGCCGCGCGACATGGCCGAACCCTCGACCCCGGTGATCGGAAAGGCCTTTTTGTCATGACGCTAGACCGCTTCTATCCGATCTTCGATCATACCGATTGGCTGCGGCGGATGCTGCCGATGGGCGTGAAGCTGGTGCAGCTGCGCATCAAGGACCAGCCCGACACGGTGGTGCGCATGGAAATCGCCGCCGCGCAGGCCCTGTGCCGCGACCACGGTGCGGTGCTGGTGGTGAACGACTATTGGCAGGCCGCCATCGACGCGGGATGTGACTGGATCCACCTGGGGCAGGAGGATTTGGACGACGCCGACCTGCCCGCCATCCGCAAGGCTGGGCTGAAGCTGGGCGTGTCCACCCACGACGATGACGAGCTTGAACGCGTGCTGGCGATGGACCCGAACTATGTGGCGCTGGGGCCGGTCTACCCGACCATCCTGAAAAAGATGAAATGGCACCAACAGGGCCTGCCGCGCGTGACCGAGTGGAAACGGCGCGTGGGTGACATCCCCCTGGTCGGCATCGGCGGTATGAGCGTCGAGCGCGCACCGGGCGTGTTCCAGGCCGGGGCCGACATCGTCTCGGCCGTGACCGACATCACCCTGAACCCCGGCCCCGAAGCGCGGGTGCGCCAGTGGATCGAGGTCACGCGATGAGCCGTTACGCCCGCCAGATGATCCTGCCCGAGGTCGGGGCAGAAGGGCAGAACCGCCTTGCCCGCGCAAGGGTGCTGGTGGTCGGCGCCGGGGGGCTGGCCGCGCCCGTGTTGCCGCTGCTGGCCGGGGCCGGGGTGGGGCGTCTGACCATCGTCGATCCCGATACGGTGGACCTGTCGAACCTGCACCGCCAGACGCTGTTCACCGAATCCGATTGCGGCCGCCCCAAGGCCGAAGCCGCCGCCGAACGCTGCCGCGCGCTGAACAGTGAGATTACCGTTGAGGCGCAAAAACAGACTCTAACGCCCGCCAATGCTGCTGATCTGGCGGCTAAGGCCGATCTGGTTCTGGACTGCGCTGACAGCTATGCGGCCAGCTATACGTTGTCGGATACCTGCCTGGCGCAGGGCAAGCCGCTGATCAGCGCTTCGGTCCTGGGTCTGTCGGGGTATGTCGGCGGGTTCTGCGGCGGCGCGCCGTCCCTGCGCGCGGTGTTCCCCGACGCGCCCGACAGCGGGGCCAGTTGCGCCACCGCAGGCGTTCTGGGACCGGTCGTGGCGATGATCGGCGCGATGCAGGCACAGATGGCGCTGGGCGTGATCCTGGGCCTCGATCCCTCGCCGCTGGGCCAGATGGTGCAGGTGGACGGGCGAAGTTGCACCAGCAGCGGTTTCCGCTTTGACACCGCGCCGGAACCCGACAGCCATTTTCCCTTTGTCGCGCCCGCGCAGCTGACTCCGGACGAACTGATCGTCGATCTGCGCAGCGTCGATGAGGCCCCCCAGCCGATACACCCCGACGCCCGCCGCCTGACGGTCAAGGCGCTCAAAAAAGAGTCTAACAAAGGCAAAACGCTGGCCCTCTGCTGTGCCACCGGGCTGCGCGCCTGGCGCGCGGCCGAGGAACTCCACCCCCATTGGCCCGGCCGGATCGTTCTGGTCGCCGCCGCAACGTCGTGAAGCAAAAGGAAACGCAGACCATGAAGAAACTGATCACCGCCCTTGCCCTGCTGGCCGCCGCGCCCGCCTGGGCGCAGGACAAGATGACCGTCCTGCTGGACTGGTTCGTGAATCCCGACCACGGGCCGATCATCGTGGCGCAGGAAAACGGCTATTTCGCCGAACAGGGGCTTGAGGTCGAAATCGTCCCGCCCGCCGATCCGTCGGCCCCGCCGCGCCTTGTGGCCGCCGGTCAGGCCGATCTGGCCGTGTCGTACCAGCCGCAGCTGCACCTGCAGATCCACGAGGGCCTGCCGCTGAAACGGGTCGGGACGCTGGTCGCCACGCCCCTGAACTGCCTGCTGGTGCTGGAGGACGGCCCGATCAAATCGCTGGCCGACCTCAAGGGCAAGAAGATCGGCTTTTCGGTCGCCGGCGTCGAAGAGGCGATCCTGACCGCGATGCTGAACGCGCATGGCGTGTCGCTGGACGATATCGAGATGATCAACGTCAACTTCTCGCTGTCGCCGTCGCTGATGACGGGGCAGGTGGATGCCGTGATCGGCGCCTTCCGCAATTTCGAGCTGAACCAGATGGATATCGAAGGCGTTCCGGGCCGCTGCTTCTACATTGAGGAAGAAGGCGTGCCGCCCTATGACGAGCTGATCTACGTCGCCAACCCCGAAACGATGGACAAGGACATGATTGCCCGCTTCCTGGCCGCAACCGAGAAGGCCACGCAGTATATCGTGAACAACCCGGAAAAAAGCTGGGAGATCTTCGCTGCCACCTCGCCCGAGCTGCAGGACGAGCTGAACGCCCGCGCCTGGGTCGATACCCTGCCGCGTTTCGCGCTGCGCCCTGCAGGTTTTGACGCCGGCCGCTATGCCCGGTTCGAGGCCTTTCTGAAAGACTCCGGCATGATCGACAGCATCAACCCGGTCAGCGACATCACCATCGACGTGACCGCGCAATGAGCGACTATGGCAAAGCCTTCGCGCTTATGCGCGATGCGGCGCAGGGGCCGTGGCGGGACTATACCCGCCACGCCTTTGTCGAGGGGCTGAAGGACGGCTCCCTGCCGCGTGCGGCGTTTCTGCATTACCTGCGGCAGGATTACGTGTTCCTGATTCATTTTTCGCGCGCCTGGGCGCTGGCGGTGGTGAAATCGGAAACCCATGCCGAGATGCTGGCCGCGTCGCGCACGGTGAACGGTCTGATCAGCGAAGAAATGAAGTTGCATATCGGCATTTGCGAGGCCGAGGGCATCAGCCAGGACGAGCTGTTCGCCACGCCCGAACGCGCCGAGAACCTGGCCTATACCCGCTATGTGCTCGAGGCCGGCTACAGCGGTGATCTGTTGGATCTGCTGGCGGCGCTGGCGCCCTGCGTGATGGGATACGGGGAAATCGGCACACGGCTGGCGGCCGAGGCCGCCTCGGACACCTACCGCGATTGGATCGACGCCTATTCCAGCAGTGAATATCAGGAAGCCTGTCAGGCTGTGGGTGAACTGCTGGATTCGGCTCTAATAAGGCGACTTGGGGCGGATTTCCGTACCACACCGCGTTGGGATCGCCTGTGCCAGACCTTCCGCACCGCGACCGAGCTCGAGGTGAATTTCTGGCAGATGGGTCTGACCCCATGACCCCGCCCCCCGATCTGACCATCAGCGGACAGGCCAGCATCGACGGCGCGCCTCTGTTCGCGCCGCTGACCCTGTCGCTGAAGGCCGGGCAGTGGACCTGTCTGCTGGGCGGATCGGGGGTCGGCAAGACCACGGTTCTGCGCCTGATCGCCGGGTTGGCGACGGGGGCAGAGTTCACCGGCGAGATCCGCGCCAGCGACGGGCTGCCGGTGGCCGAGCGTGTGGCCTACATGGCGCAGGATGATCTGCTGCTGCCCTGGACCACGGTCGCGCAGAACGTGGCGCTGGGCGCGCGCCTGCGCGGCGAACGGGTCGATCAGGACCGCCGCGCCCGGTTGATCGAACGGATGCGGCTGCAGGATCACATGGCCAAGAAGCCCTCGGAACTGTCGGGCGGGCAGCGTCAGCGGGTGGCATTGGCCCGGACCCTGATGGAAGACAAGCCGATCATCCTGCTGGACGAGCCGTTCTCGGCGCTGGATGCGCGCACCCGCGCCGACATGCAGGATCTGGCTGCCGAGGCTTTGCAGGGACGGACCGTCCTGCTGGTTACCCATGACCCGGCCGAGGCCGCGCGTCTGGGCCAGTCGATCATGGTGATGACGCGACACGGCCTGACCCCATGCCAACCGCCTCACGCGCCGGTGCCGCGGAAGGTGGACGATCTGGAAACGCTGGAAACGCAGGGGGCGCTGCTGAAACTGCTGCGCGAGGAGGTGGCATGAAGACGCTCTCGGCCCTTGCCGCGACGTTGTTTGCGCTGGCCATTTGGCAGGCGATCGTCACCCTGACCGGCCTGCCGAAGTTCATCCTGCCCGGCCCGGCATTGGTGGCCGAGACCTGGTGGCAGAACCGCTGGCTGATCGCCGAACACACCTGGATCACTGCAATCGAGGTGCTGATCGGTTTGGCCTGCGGCACCGTGCTGGGCGTCGTCACCGCGCTGCAGCTGGCCAATTCCCGCGCCGCGCGGGTGCTGGTGCAGCCGATGCTGGTGTTTACCCAGGCGCTGCCGGTCTTTGCGTTGGCACCGTTGCTGACCCTGTGGCTGGGCTATGGGCTGTGGTCCAAGGTCGCGATGGCGGTGCTGATCATCTATTTCCCCATCACCTCGTCGTTTTTCGACGGGCTGATGCGCACGCCGCCCGGCTATCTGGACCTGGCCCGCACCATGCAGGCCAGCCCGCGCAGCGTGTTGTGGCATATCCGCATCCCGGCGGCGCTGCCCTCGCTGGCCTCGGGGATGCGGCTGGCGGCGGTCTATGCCCCGATCGGGGCGGTGATCGGCGAATGGGTCGGCTCGTCGCAGGGGCTGGGATACCTGATGCTGCTGGCCAATGGCCGCGCCAAGACCGACCTGATGTTTGCCGCTATGCTGACGCTGGGGGTGTTCTCGATCCTGCTGCATCTGGCAGTGCGCCGCGCCACGGCCCGCATGGCCGGTGAGGCGCGTTAACCATTCGGAAACCGATTCTGGGGCAATCATGGGCGCATGACCAAGGACGCTTTTGCCGAAGCCCCATCGCTGTTCGAAACTGACGAAGCGCCGGTGACGCCGCTGCCCACGGGTCGGCTGCCCTCGTATATCAAGGACCACCGCAAGCGCCTGCGTGAACGGTTCATGTCGGGCGGCGCCGGGGCGATGCCGGATTACGAGTTGCTGGAACTGGTCCTGTTCCGCTCGATCCCCCGGCAGGACGTGAAACCGCTGGCGCGGCTGCTGCTGGATACATTCGGCGATTTCAACCGGGTGCTGACCGCCCCTGTGGAACGCCTGCGTCAGATCAAGGGCGTGGGCGATACGGTCATCACCGACCTCAAGATCCTCGAGGCCTGCGCCCATCGCATGGCCCGCGCCCGGGTGATGCAGCGGCATGTGATTTCCAGCTGGGACGCGTTGCTGGATTATTGCCACACCACCATGGCGCATCGCGAGATCGAGCAGTTCCGCGTGTTCTTCCTGGACCGCAAGAACGTGCTCATCGCGGATGAGGAGCAGGCCAAGGGCACCGTCGATCACGTACCCGTCTACCCGCGCGAGGTCGCCAAACGCGCGCTGGAACTGAACGCCTCGGCGCTGATCCTGGTGCACAATCATCCGTCGGGTGATCCAACTCCGTCGCAGTCGGATATCGACATGACCAACCGCATCAACGATGCCTGCGCCGCACTGGGGCTGACCTTGCACGACCACCTGATCATCGGCAAATCGACCGAGCTGAGCTTCCGCTCGGAAGGTTATCTCTGACCGCTAGCGCACCCAGACTTCGACACGACGGTTGGCCTTGCGGCCCCATTCCGTGTCGTCGCAGGCCATGGGCATGGCTTCACCGAAACCTTCGACTGCGATCGCGACGGTTTCGGGGACTGCGGTCTCGATCGCGGCAAGGATCGCGTTCCGCACTGTCTGTGCGCGCCGCAAGGCGATGCGGGCATTGGTTTCCGCAGCACCGTCTCCGTCACTGAAACCGACGAAGACCAGTTTGCGCCCGTCATACTGGCCCGATTCAAGCGCCTGCGCCATTTGCAGGATGTTCGATCGCGACTGCGCGTCTGGCCGCGACGATCCCGGCTCGAACCGGAAAGACACCGACAGGCGCGACAGCGGGCGCAGAGTTTCGATCATCCGTTGCAGTTCTTCCAGACCCACCTCGGACCCACCCGAGGTGATGGCGTTGGCCAACCGGTCGCCCTGAAGCCCAAGACGTACCAGTTCGTGGGACTGGTCGACGAAACCGGCTTGCCGGATGACCATCTGTGCCTCGGGGCTTTGGACATACGCCAGAAACTGGCGGGCGATCTTCGGGAGGCGCCGCTGTGGAAGATACAGGAACATCGGCAGGGTCAGCGGATAGTCCTCGGTCTTGATGGCGGCGCGCGTGGCGCGCAATGCGTGACCGCATCCGCCGGCCAGCGGCAGACTGCGCACGTTTTGCGGGTCAGCGTGGCTGACGATACCGAGTGCGAACGGATCGCGCGCAACCGCTGCTGCCAGTTTCGCGCTGCGGGTGTGGCGGATCACGTCCTCATGCGCCTGCACACCGGCTGGCTGCATCACCTGGTCTTGCACGGCCTGACCAACGCCTGTTGTCACATCCGGTAGATGAACGGCGATGGGGGCATCCGGGCCACCGAGCTGTGCCCAGTTGGCGACCTCGCCATTTATGACCCGCGCCAGGTCCGAAACCGAGATCTGCTGGATCGGATTGTCCAATGAGACCACCGGCACCAGTGCGCCAAGCGCCACCACCCGCGACCGGCGCGGTCGGGACAGGTCGCCCAGACCGTTTTCCTGCGCCGCCGCGGCCTCCTGCGGGCGGATTTCGCGCATCGCCAAAGCGATGTCTGCCTGATCGGCGGTCAGATCGGCAAAACCGCGGTCGGTGTCCGAAACGCGCAGGAAAAACCGCGCCAAAGGAGCGGTCCGATCCGGCTGCGTCAGGGCAAAGACAAGCTGCGCAGGGTCCGTGCCTTCGCTTAGCACGTTCAGGTTTTCTCGTTGCGCAAAGCCTTCGATCAGGGCCGGAAGTAGGGATTCGGCCATCACCGATGCGCCAGAGAAGTGCACTTCGGCCACAAAGTCGATCAGGTTGGGGCAAGCCGGACCGTCGCAGGTGACGCCGGATCCATCCACGGTCAGTTCGCCGAACTGGGTGTCCACACGGTAGAATTCACCATCAAACCCCAACAGGTTCCCGGTGATCTCGACCTTGCCGTCATGCGAGGTCAGTGTGATGTCCTGAGCGAGGGCGCCTGAAGCGCCAGCCATCAACGACAACACCGTCATCGTCGCGTGAAGATACTTCATAAAGACCTGTAGACCTGCCTGCCGTTACTTTGCGGCGATTGTCAGGTCTTGGAACAGATTATTCAACACCAGAAAGTCCTGTCCGCTGTCGCAGGCCGGCAGGGAGATCGACAACTCTCGCGACCGCAGCCCTTGATCGTCCAGCAACTCGAGCGCTTGCAGATCCAGGTCCTGCCCACAATTCCGGGGAGTCACTTCGGCCTCGACGCTCAGGGCGACGGTGCCATTTGCGTCGGCTGCGTTGCGGGGGATCGAATAGATCTCGACATTGCGCTCGCCGGCCATGCCGAAGTGGACAACCTGCCCGGTGCCGGAGTTGCTGGCGTTCGACCAGACATGCCCGGCCTCGCCATAGGATGCACCGAACTCCAACGCGTGCAGTTGCAAATCGGTGTCCCCCGTCCATTGCAGCGCAACCCGGTCATAGTCTGAATAATCAGGAATGTGAGTGGTGGCGACAGTGCCGCGCTGGTTTTTGAACGAGATCAGGAAAATGGCATATTCCGACAGGGCGGGAATGGACAGGTCCAGACGGCCGTCCTTGTCGGTTCGGGCGCTGAACGTCATGCCGCTGTGGTGCAGCTCGACGGTTTCATCGGGATTGCAGGGGGCCTTCAGGGTCAAACGTGCTGTCGCATTGGGGGCCGCCATTGCGCGGGCCCGGAGATCGCAGTTGACCTGCGCCTGAGGAGCGGCAGCCTCTGCCCGGGGCGGAACCTTGGCCGAGGTTTCGGGGGCCGTGGACGCATTCGGCGTCGCCGAAGTCAAAACGATACCTTCCAACCCGGCAATCACGGTGCCTTCTCCAGACGGCTGGATCATCGCTTGACGTGTTTCCTGCACGTCCGGCTGTGAGGCCGGTCCGTTCTGCATCAGGTAGCCGATGGCCAAGGCGCATGCGACCGTGCCACCTGTGGTCACGTAGTTCCGTATTACAAACAAGACACCCTCCCCAGTTGAAGGAGCGAGTCGGAGATTGCTTAACAATCGCGGCCAATATGTGGCCGCGACGCGGACTCATTATGTCGGGAATCTGACCGGATCAGGCAAGCCGACCATGGCAGTGCTTGAACTTCTTGCCGGACCCGCAGGGGCAGGGATCGTTGCGCGACGGATTACCCCAGGTTGACGGGTCATCCTCGACAAAGCCGGGCCGCGCATCGCCCGAGGCCTGCGCCTCGGCCACCGCTTCGGCCTGTTCGGCGGCTTTCTTGATCTGGGCCTGCTGCGCCTGCATCTGCGCCAGCATCTCGCGCTGCTCTTCTTCAGTCAGCGGGCGGACGCGGGCCAGTTGCTGGGTAACCGTTTCGCGCAGGCTGTCGAGCATGTTCTCGAACAGCTGGAAGCTTTCGGTCTTGTATTCGTTCAGCGGATCGCGCTGGGCGTAGCCGCGGAAGCCCACGACCGAGCGCAGATGTTCCAGGGTCAGCAAGTGCTCGCGCCACTTGCTGTCGATGGTCTGCAGCAGCACCTGCTTTTCGATGTTGCGCATGTTCTCGGGGCCGAAGGCGGCGGCCTTCTGGGCCATCATCTCGTCGGTGGCCTTGATCAGGCGCTCGCGAACCACGTCGTCGTCGACCCCATCCTCGGCTGCCCACTCCTGCACCGGAACATCAATGTTCAGCTTTTCCTTGAGGGTCGCGTGCAGCCCGTCGGTGTCCCACTGGTCGGCGTAGGTTTTGGGCGGCATGTACTGGTCGATCAGATCGTCGATGACCTGTTCGCGCATGTCCGAAACGATTTCGGACAGATCGTCGGTCGACATGATTTCGCGTCGCTGGTTGAAGATCACCTTGCGCTGATCGTTCATCACGTCGTCGAACTTGAGAACGTTCTTGCGCATGTCGAAGTTGCGGCCTTCGACCTTGGCCTGCGCGCGCTCCAGCGATTTGTTCACCCAAGGGTGGACGATCGCTTCGCCTTCTTTCATGCCCAGGGTGGTCAGAACCTTGTCCAGCCGTTCCGAGCCGAAGATGCGCATCAGGTCGTCTTCCAGGCTGAGGAAGAACACGGTGCGGCCCGGGTCGCCCTGACGGCCCGAGCGGCCGCGCAGCTGGTTGTCGATGCGGCGGCTTTCGTGGCGTTCCGAGGCCAGAACGAACAGACCGCCGGCCTCCAGCACCTTTTGCTTTTCTTCGGCATGACGCGCCTCTTCCCGGGCGCGCAGTTCGGCTGGGTCGGCCTCGGGGTTCTCGGCCAGCGCCTGCATGACGCTCATTTCGACGTTGCCGCCCAGCTGGATGTCGGTGCCGCGGCCGGCCATGTTGGTGGCGATGGTTACCGCGCCCAGACGTCCGGCCTCGGCCACAATCTGGGCCTCCTGCTCGTGCTGGCGGGCGTTCAGGACATTGTGCTTGATGCCTTCCTGGGTCAGCATCTCGCTGAGCATCTCGGACTTCTCGATCGAGGTCGTGCCCACCAGAACCGGCTGGCCCTTGGCGTTGGCCTTCTTGATCTCTTCGATCATGGCCGCGTATTTCTCGGCCGCGGTGCGATAGACCTGATCATCCTCGTCGACACGGGCGATCGGCTTGTTGGTCGGCACTTCAACCACGCCCAGGCCATAGATTTCGGCGAATTCCTCGGCCTCGGTCAGGGCGGTACCGGTCATGCCGGCCAGCTTGTCATAGAGGCGGAAATAGTTCTGGAAAGTCACGCTGGCCAAAGTCACGTTTTCGGGCTGGATCGGCGCGCCTTCCTTGGCTTCGATCGCTTGGTGCAGGCCTTCGGACAGGCGGCGGCCCGGCATCATCCGGCCCGTGAATTCATCGATCAGAACCACGTTTCCGTCGCGTACGATGTAGTCCTTGTCCCGTTGGAACAGCTTGTGCGCACGCAGGCCTTGGTTGACGTGGTGCACCACCGTGGTGCTTTCGGGGTCGTACAGCGACTGGCCCTCGGGCAGCAGGCCACTGGCGTGCAGCTGCTCTTCAAGGAACTCGTTGCCTTCATCGGTGAAGGTCACGCTGCGGGACTTCTCGTCGATCGTATAGTGATCGTCCTGCAGGGACGGGATCAGACCGTCAATGGCCGTGTACAGATCGGACCGGTCCTGAGATGGACCCGAGATGATCAGCGGCGTGCGCGCCTCGTCGATCAGAATCGAGTCGACCTCGTCCACGATCGCGAAATTGTGGTGCTTCTGGTAGACCTCGTTCAGATCCGCCTTCATGTTGTCGCGCAGATAGTCGAAGCCCAGCTCGTTGTTGGTGGCATAGGTGATGTCACAGGCATAGGCCGCTTTTTTCTCGGCATCGGGCTGGCCCGACCAGATCACGCCGGTGGTCATACCCAACGCGCCGAACACGTTGCTCATCCATTCGGCGTCACGCTTTGCCAGATATTCGTTGACCGTGACGACATGCACGCCCTTTCCGGTCAGTGCGTTCAGATAGGCGGGAAAGGTGGCGACCAGTGTCTTGCCTTCGCCGGTTTTCATCTCGGCGATATTGCCCTGATGCAGGAAGATGCCGCCCATGAGCTGCACGTCAAAGGCCCGCAGACCCAGCGCGCGCTTGGCGCCCTCACGAACGTTGGCGAAAGCCTCGGGCAGCAGGTCATCTAGGCTCTCGCCCTCGTTGGCCCGCTTGCGCAGCTCTTCGGTCTTGGCTTTCAGATCGTCATCCGAGAGTTTTTCGAGCTCCGGCTCCAGCGCGTTGATCTTTTCGACCAGCGGGCGGGTTGCCTTGATCTTGCGGTCGTTCGGTGTTCCGAACACCTTTTTGGCAAGCGTACCGAGTCCCAGCATGTTCACTCCAGCGGATCTTTTCTTGTCTTGGTTGCGACAGGCTTGCCCACCTTGCGCGCAACCCATAGATAGCTGGGAGGAAAAGATGGTCCTGTCAAAGGCTGCAAGCGATGTAAGCGGCAGGTTCCAGAGTGTCAACGCCACGCCCTGTCGCGGCCAGAATATAGGATGAATTCATGCCCAAAGGTCTCACTTTTCTGCCATCGCTGGCTCTTGCGGCCATGATGGCCCTGCCTGTCGCCGCTGAAACCGAACCCTCTGCCGATACGGTTGTGGCGCGCGTCAACGGCGACGAGATCACTTTGGGTCACGTGATTGCCACCGCGGCTGGCCTGCCGCCGCAATATCAGCAGTTGGAAGACGAGGTCCTGTACCAGTTCATCGTCGAGCAGCTGATCCAGCAACAATTGCTCAGCCAGGAGCAGGACGAGCTGACCCGCCTGAACGCGCTGATGCTGACCAACGAAGAGCGCTCGCTGAAGGCGGTGCAGACGGTGAACCAGATCACCGATGCCCAGGTGACCGACGACGCGATCCAGGCCGCCTATGACGCGCAGTTCGCGGACTTCCAAGGCGAGGACGAGTTCAACGCCAGCCACATCCTTGTTGCGACCGAGGACGAGGCCAAGGAGATCAAGGCGCAACTGGATGACGGGGCCGATTTTGCCGAGCTGGCCAAGGAGAAATCCACCGGCCCGTCCGGTCCCAATGGCGGCGCGCTGGGCTGGTTCGGCAAGGGGCAGATGGTGCCCGAATTCGAACAGGCCGTGATCGGGCTGGAAAAAGGTCAGGTCTCGGACCCGGTGCAGACCCAGTTCGGGTGGCATGTCGTGGTCCTGAACGACAAACGCAAATCCGAAGCGCCCGAGTTTGCGGCGGTGCGGGATGAACTGGCCCAGTCCGTTCGTCAGGAGGCCATTCAGGCCAAGATCGACGAGCTGACCCAGGCGGGCAGCGTCGAACGCCCCGAGGTCGAGGACCTGACCCCGGATGTGGTCCGCAAGCTGGACTTGGTTCAGGAGTAACCCGGCGTGGCCAAGATCACCAAGGTGTCTCCGCTGGCCCCCGCGGCCTTTCCTGATCTGCCGGTCATCGACGGTGTACGGTTCGCCACCGTCGCCGCCGGGGTGCGGTATCAGGGCCGCACCGACGTGATGCTGGCGGTGCTCGATCCGGGCACCGCGGTGGCCGGTGTGTTCACCCGTTCGGCCACACGTGCGGCGCCAGTGCTGGATTGCCAGGACAAGATCGGCGGGCCCAGTGACGGGCCGGCGGCGATCCTGGTGAACTCGGGCAATGCCAATGCCTTTACCGGACAGTACGGGCGGGCCTCGGTCGAGCAGATTACCGCTGCCGTGTCGCAGGTCACCGGCGTGGCGCAGAACCGCGTGTTCACCTCGTCCACCGGGGTGATCGGCGAGCCGCTGCCGCATGACCGGATCGTGGCCCGGCTGGACGAACTGACCGCCGGCCTGCGCGCCGACGCGTTGGAAGAGGCCGCGCGGGCGATCATGACCACCGACACCTTCCCCAAAGGCGCCAGTGCGCAGGTTGAGATTGACGGCAAAACAGTTTCTATTGCGGGGATTGCCAAAGGGTCGGGCATGATCGCACCCGACATGGCGACGATGCTGGTCTATATCTTCACCGATGCGAAGGTTGACCAATCAGCGCTGCAACGGATGCTGTCCGAGCAGACCGACCGGACCTTCAACTGCATCACCGTGGACAGCGACACCTCGACCTCGGACAGCCTGCTGCTGTGCGCGACCGGCGCGTCAGGCGCGGATGCCACCGGCAATGCCGATTTCGCGCGGGCGCTGGAATCGGTGATGCTGGATCTGGCGCATCAGGTGGTGAAGGACGGCGAAGGCGCCACCAAATTCGTCGAGATCCGCGTGACCGGCGCCGCCTCGGACGCCGATGCCAAAGTCCACGGCATAGCCATCGCCAATTCACCGCTGGTCAAGACCGCCATCGCGGGCGAGGATCCGAACTGGGGCCGGGTCGTCATGGCTATCGGCAAATCCGGCGCGGCGGCCGATCGCGACACGCTCAGCATTTCCTTCGGCGATATCCTCGTGGCCGAAAAAGGCTGGGTCAGCCCGACCTATCGCGAGGAAGACGCCGCCGCCTACATGAAGGGCCAGGAACTGGTGATCGCGGTCGATCTGGGGCTGGGCGACGGCAAGGCCACCGTCTGGACCTGCGATCTGACCCACGGCTACATCGAGATCAACGCGGATTACCGGTCGTGAAATCTGAGCAATTCCAGCATAAGTGGAGCCCGGTTTTGCGTCCGGGATTGCGACCATGAAAACGGTTCTCGTCTCTGCCGTCGCCTTGATCGACGTGGATGGGCGGGTGCTGCTGGCGCAGCGCCCGGAAGGCAAGGCCATGGCTGGGCTGTGGGAATTTCCCGGCGGGAAGATCGAGCCGGGCGAAACCCCCGAGGCCGCCCTGATCCGCGAATTGCACGAGGAACTGGGCATCGACACCTGGGCCTCGTGCCTGGCGCCGCTGACCTTTGCCAGCCACAGCTATGACGATTTCCACCTGCTGATGCCGCTGTTTGCCTGCCGCAAATGGCAGGGCATCCCGCAGTCGAAAGAAGGTCAGGCGCTGAAATGGGTGCGGGCGAACGAATTGCGCAACTATCCGATGCCGGCGGCGGATGTGCCACTGATCCCGATTTTAAGGGATTGGTTGTAGGGCGCAAAGCCAGGGACGTTCGAGTTGATAGGTCTGGATGTCTTGTATGCGGACAATTCGGAAGTTCAAAACTTATACTTGTGTTCATTGAATCGCGCCTTTGGAGCGTTGCGCTCAGAGACAAGAAATTGCTAGCAAACTCTAGTGAAGCAGCGACGAGTGCGCGTTTTTCGAACCCATTTGTTACTCACTTGAATTAAAGGCTGAACATTATGAGAGATCGTCTGTTGTTGCTCCTTGCAGCACTTGGCCTCGTGCCGATCGCACTATCTTACGGGCTCGTACCGTCTGTCACAGTAACATATTTGCTTGGCTTCCCAGTGGAAGGAACGAACCAAGTGCATGTTTTCCGAGCCATAATGGGGCTTTATCTGGCAAATGCCGTTTTTTGGCTGATCGCAGCAGGAAAACCGGAGTTGCAGCGCCCCGCGCTCTGGGTGCTTTTTCTGTTTATGGTGGGCCTAGCCACCGGGCGCGCGCTGAGCATCATATTGGATGGCATGCCTGGGTTCGTTCTTTTGTTCTATCTTGTGGCCGAATTGGTATTCGGCGTGTTGGCCTTTGTTTCGTTGCGAAGAAATGATGAAATCACTTGAGGTTGTCATGACTGTAGTTCGAACCAAGCATCGCTCGCTCGCGGGAATGCCTCTAATTTTCGCTACCGCGATGATGGCGCACGCGTCATCCGTGCAAGAAGCGGTGGACGAAAATATTACATTGATTGAGGTCGCCATCGAGGAGGCTGGATTGGCTTCCATTGCCTCGATTGACCACGCTCGGCTCGCGGCTGCCGAAGGCGTAGAGATGCCGCCCTCGCGTGTTCAGATATTCTCGGACCCTGAAGTCAACACACCCATTCTGAAAGAAAACATACGAGCGGGGCTCGACTTACCATTCCGCGTTCTTTCTTACGCACAGGATGGTACTGCTGAAGTCATTCACACAGGTTCGGATTTTCTGGAAGTCCGCCATGGGCTCAGAGACAAGTCCGCACTCGACACATTCTCTCAAAGACTAGGAGAAGTAACGCGAGAGGTCGACGGCGATACAGCACCAACAGATGGGCTCAGCAGAGACTATGGTATCATCGAGTTGACCTCCGAACTAAGTGTTGCCGAGGCGGTTGAAAACATTACCAAGATCGTAGTGGCGCAAGACGATACTGTCTGGTTCGGTGAAATTGACTTTAGGGCAGAAGCTGCAACGCAGGACGCTGAACTGCCCGAAGCGGTTCTTTTGCTATTCGGCGGACCTGGGCCTGGTGGTGTGGCGATGGCCGAGTTCCCGGCAATCGGCCTTGATGCATTTTGCCAAAAGTTGCTGGTTTACGCGGGCGATGACGGTGGCTCAGTCGTGATTTTCAATGATATTGCTGCCTTTGCCGAGCTTCACTATGGCTCATCAGCCAAACCGCATCACGCGCTGAACGAAAGGCTTACAGCGACTTTTCAAAAAGCACTTCAGTAGAGCGATACCGCGCATCGCAAAAACGATGCAATTGCAGCACTGCAGAATTGTGAGTTCTTTCAAAAACTGAGGTCCGCTTTGGGCTCGAAGCTGCCATTTATCACGCTCTGCATATACAACCGTTATGATATTCTCTTTAGCGTTTCGGCGTAGAAGCAGAATGCAAACCCACGCCGCTCTTTTTTGAAGCGTGCTATTTCGCAGTTTGTACAAGACGTACAAATCGGAACATCACCCCGGCATCCCTGTTACAATTCGTAAGATTCCGGAAAACATCACGAAAAAGTTGACGCTGATCGTCCTCCTTGTCCTTAATCGGGGCAGCGGCGCGCGGGTCTGACCCGGCGACGTCGTTCCGGCCCAAACCGGGGCCGGATGGGGAGGAGAGATAGAATTGGCTCAGACGCAGTCGGGCGCCGAAGGGATGCACTCCCTTCCGGCGCTGCTACACCGCAATGCGACGCAGTTCGGGGATGCCCCGGCCTACCGCGAAAAGGAATTCGGGATCTGGCAGTGCTGGACCTGGGCGGAAACGGCCGCCGAGATCCGTGCGCTGGCACTGGGATTCCTGGAGCTCGGCGTTGAAAAGGGCGACCATATCGCCGTGATCGGGCGCAACCGTCCGGCGCATTACTGGTCGATGGTCGCGGCCCAGATGGTGGGCGCGGTGCCGGTGCCGCTGTATCAGGACTCGGTCGCAGAAGAGATGGCCTATGTGCTGGAACACTGCGGCGCGAAATACGTGGTCTGCGGCGACCAGGAGCAGGTCGACAAGGTTATCGAGATCCAGCAGGACATGCACCAGGTCAAGCACATCCTGTACACCGACAAACGCGGCATGCGGAAATACGACCACAGCCAGATGAACGCGCTGAGCGACATCATGGCCGAGGGGCGCGCCGGGCATCACCGGTTCGATGCCGAGCTGGACCGCCGCATCGCCGAGATCACCTATGACGACACCTGCGTGATGCTCTATACCTCGGGCACAACGGGCAAGCCCAAGGGCGTGGTTCTGTCGAACCGCAACGTGATCGAAAGCGCAAAGAACTCGGCCGAGTTCGACCACCTGACCCGCAACGAGGATATCCTGTCCTATCTGCCGATGGCTTGGGTGGGCGATTTCATCTTTTCGGTCGGTCAGGCCTATTGGTGCGGGTTCTGCGTGAACTGTCCCGAAAGCGCCGACACGATGATGACCGACCTGCGCGAGATCGGCCCGACCTACTTCTTCGCGCCGCCGCGCGTGTTTGAGACCCAGCTGACCAACGTGATGATCCGGATGGAGGATGCCAGCCCGATGAAGCAGCGGATGTTCCGCTATTTCATGGATCACGCCAAAAAGGTCGGCGGGCGCATCCTGGACGGCCACCCGGTCGGCTTCGTGGATCGCCTGAAATACGCGATCGGAAATGTGCTGGTTTATGGGCCGCTCAAAGACACGCTGGGCTACGGCCGGTTCCGTGTCGGGTACACCGCGGGCGAGGCGATCGGGCCCGAAATTTTCGATTTCTACCGCTCGCTGGGGATCAACCTGAAGCAGCTGTATGGTCAGACCGAGGCAACGGTGTTCATCACCGTCCAGCCCGACGGCGAGGTGCGCGCCGACACCGTCGGTGTGCCTGCGCCCGATGTCGAACTGAAGATCGCCGAGAATGGCGAGATTTTCTATCGCTCGCCCGGAGTGTTCGTTGAATACTTCAAGAACCCCGAATCCACTGCCTCGACCAAGGACCCCGAAGGTTGGGTGGCCACGGGCGACGCGGGGTTCATCGAGGAAAGCAGCGGCCATCTGCGGATCATCGACCGCGCCAAGGACGTGGGCAAGATGGCCGACGGTTCTATGTTCGCGCCGAAATATGTCGAGAACAAGCTGAAGTTCTATCCCGACATCCTGGAGGCGGTGCTGTTCGGCAATGGACGCGACCGCTGCGTGGCCTTCATCAACATCGACCTAACGGCGGTGGGCAACTGGGCCGAGCGCAACAACATCGCCTATGCCTCGTACCAGGAACTCGCGGGCCATCCGCGGGTACTGGAGACGATCCGCAGCCATGTGGAAGAGGTCAACAAGTCGGTTGCCGCCGACGAGATGCTGTCGGGTTGCCAGGTGCACCGGTTCGTAGTGCTGCACAAGGAACTGGACCCCGACGATGGCGAGATCACCCGCACCCGAAAAGTGCGCCGCAAGTTCGTCGAGGACAAATACGCCGACATCATCGCCGCGCTCTATGACGGGTCCGAGACGGTATCGACCACGACCGAGGTGACCTATGAGGACGGGCGCAAGGGATCGATCAGCGCCACGCTGGATATCGTCGACGTGCCGGTCGTGCCGGTGTCGCATCAGAAGGTGGCCGCGGAATGAGGCCGGTGGTGCGCCGCTCGGCCTGCGGCCATCGCCCCGCCCGCCGTCCCGTTCACCCGCAGTTTGAGGAGTAGACGATGCTGGATGCATCCGACGACGGATATGTCACCGAGGATGGCCGCAAGATCGGCGGCGTGGTGATGGAGATGAAGAACATCACCCTGCGGTTCGGCGGCGTGGTGGCGATCAAGGACATCTCGTTCGACATCCGCCAGGGCGAGATCCGCGCGATCATCGGGCCCAACGGCGCGGGCAAGTCCTCGATGCTGAACGTGATTTCCGGCTTCTACATCCCGCAGGAGGGCGAGGTCTGGTTCCACGGGGCGAAACGCCCGCAGATGAAACCCTATGAGGTGGCTCGCCAGGGTATCGCCCGGACCTTTCAGAACATCGCCCTGTTCGAAGGCATGAGCGTTCTGGACAACGTGATGACCGGCCGCCTGAACTTCATGAAGACCAACATCCTGCAGCAGGCGATCTGGCGCGGCAAGGCCGAGGCGGAAGAGGTGGAAAACCGCGAGGCGGTCGAAAAGATCATCGACTTTCTGGAAATCCAGCACATCCGCAAGACGCCGGTGGCGCGCCTGCCCTATGGCCTGAAGAAACGCGTCGAACTGGCCCGCGCGCTGGCCGCCGAACCCAAGCTGCTGCTGCTGGACGAGCCGATGGCCGGCATGAATGTCGAGGAAAAAGAGGACATGAGCCGCTTTATCCTGGATGTGAACGACGAATTCGGCACGACCATCGCCCTGATCGAGCATGACATGGGCGTGGTGATGGACCTGAGCGACCGCGTGGTCGTGATGGATTACGGCAAGAAGATCGGGGACGGCACGCCCGACGAGGTGCGCAACAACCAGGAAGTCATCGACGCCTATCTGGGGGTCAGCCATGACTGAGCACCGCACAGAATTGAGGGGAGGCGCAGATGCCTGATCAGTTGATTTTCGCGATGGAGGTCTTTCTGAACGGCCTCATGGCCGGGGTGCTGTATGCGTTGGTCGCGCTGGGCTTTGTGCTGATCTACAAGGCGTCGGGGATCTTCAATTATGCCCAGGGGGTTATGGCCCTGTTTGCGGCGATGACGCTGGTGGGGATCATGAACGGGCAAGTGCCGTTCTCCCATCTGATCAACGCGATCTTCGGCACGCATATTCATTACTTCGGCTGGAACGTGCCGGCGCTGCTGGCCATTCTGCTGACGATGGGCGTGATGGTCCTGCTTGCCTGGGCGGTGCAGCGCTTTGTCATGCGCCACCTTGTGGGGCAGGAGCCCATCATCCTGTTCATGGCCACCATCGGTCTGGCCTACTTCCTGGAAGGCGTGGCCGACCTGATGTGGGGATCCGAGATCAAGACGCTGGACGTGGGTCTTCCGCAGGGCATCAACCTGTGGATCGACGAGACCACCTACAACATCTTCGGCTACGGCTTCTTCATCGACAACCTGGACATCGTGGCGACGGTCATCGCGGCGCTTCTGGTGGCGGCACTGGTTGCGTTCAGCCAGTACACCAAGCAGGGCCGCGCCATGCGGGCCGTGGCCGACGACCACCAGGCCGCGCTGTCGGTGGGCATTTCGCTCAACTTCATCTGGATCATGGTGTGGTCGGTGGCCGGGTTCGTGGCGCTGGTCGCGGGCATCATGTGGGGCACCAAGTCGGGCGTTCAGTTCTCGCTGTCGCTGATCGCGCTCAAGGCGTTGCCGGTTCTGATGCTGGGCGGGTTCACCTCGATCCCCGGCGCCATCGTCGGCGGGCTGATCATCGGCGTGGGCGAGAAGCTGTTCGAGTTCGCCGTGGGCCCGCTGGTGGGCGGCGCGACCGAGAACTGGTTCGCCTATGTGCTGGCGCTGATCTTCCTGGTGTTCCGGCCGCAGGGCCTGTTCGGCGAGAAGATCATCGAGAGGGTGTAGGCCATGACCAAGCTGATCGCCATCATCAACGTGATCGCGTGGGCGGGGTTCTGGGCCTTTGGGTACATCGCCCTGACCTCGAACGATTTGACCGCCAATCAGCTGACCGTGGCCGCGCTTTTGGCCTTTGCCGGGCTGGTGATGGGTGTTCTGGCCTACATGAAACTGGTGCGCGCCTCGGAGGCGAGCGGATATGCCAAACGGTCCAACCAACTGGACGCCGAAGCCCGCAACCGGGCGCAGGAACAATGGGGAAAGTAAGACATGTTCTATCGTGAGGCCGGAGACTTCAAGACCTCCTACAGGGACGACAACCAGACTTTCCCGATCAAGTTCGACCGGTATCGGTACTATGTGGTGCTGGCGGTGGCGTTCGGGATCATCCCGTTCATCATCAACGACTATTGGGCCAACGCGCTGCTGCTGCCCTTCCTGATCTATGCGATCGCGGCGATCGGGCTGAACATCCTTGTGGGCTATTGCGGGCAGGTTTCCTTGGGCACCGGGGGATTCATGGCCGTGGGCGCCTATGCCTGCTACAAGCTGATGACCGCCTTTCCCGACGTGTCGATGTTCATCCATGTGATCCTGGCCGGCGGCATCACCGCCATCGTGGGCGTGCTGTTCGGCCTGCCCAGCCTGCGGATCAAGGGGTTCTACCTGGCGGTGGCGACGCTGGCGGCGCAGTTCTTCCTGGTGTGGCTGTTCAACCGGGTGCCGTGGTTCTACAACTATTCGGCCTCGGGGCAGATCAACGCGCCCGAGCGTGACGTGTTCGGCATCATCATCACAGGCCCCAACGCGCCGGCCTGGGCGACCTATCTGTTCTGCCTGATCTTCCTGACCGCCTGCGCGATCATCGCCCGCAACCTGACCCGCGGCACCACCGGGCGCACCTGGATGGCGATCCGCGACATGGATATCGCAGCGGAAATCATCGGTGTGAACCCGCTGCGCGCCAAGCTCAGCGCCTTTGCCGTCAGCTCGTTCTTCGTGGGCGTGTCGGGCGCGCTGTTCTTCGCCATCTACCTGGGCGCGGTCGAGGTGGGCGAGGCCTTCGGCATCCAGAAATCCTTCCTGGTGCTGTTCATGGTCATCATCGGCGGGCTGGGCTCGATCTTCGGATCCTTTGCCGGCGCGGCCTTCCTGGTCCTGCTGCCGGTGGTGCTCAAGGTCGTGGGCGCGGACATGCTGGGCTGGCCCACCGACATCGTCGCGCATCTGCAGCTGGTGATCGTGGGCGGGCTGATCATCCTGTTCCTGATCCTCGAACCGCACGGTCTGGCGCAGCTGTGGCGCGTCGCCAAGGAGAAACTGAGACTCTGGCCTTTCCCGCACTAGGGACCGGCCCAATCAAGAAAGGGGCGCAAAGCCCGAACCAACATCGGACAAACCAAGGGAGGAGACACCCGATGAACAAGAAACTGGCAACAATGGCGCTGGGTGCGCTGATGGCCGCAGGTCCGGCAATGGCCGATCTCGTGTTCCCGTCGCTCAGCTACCGCACCGGGCCTTACGCCGCGGGCGGCATCCCCTTCGCGGATGGCTACGCGGACTATTTCACTCTGCTCAACGAGCGGGACGGCGGCATCGGTGGTGTTCCGGCCAAGGTCATCGAGTGCGAAACCGGCTACAACACCGAGAAGGGTGTGGAATGCTATGAATCGACCAAAGGCGAAGGTGCGCTGGTGTATCAGCCGCTGTCGACCGGCATCACCTATCAGCTGATCCCGAAAACCACCGCTGACGACATCCCGATGCACACCATGGGATATGGCCGCACCTCGGCCAAGAACGGCAAGGTGTTCAGCCACACGTTCAACTACCCGGCCAACTACTGGGACGGTGCCTCGGGTGCGATCAACTATCTGCTCGAGGAAAACGGCGGTGATCTGAGCGGCAAGAAGATCGCGCTGGTCTATCACAACTCGGCCTATGGCAAGGAGCCGATCCGCACGCTGGAAGAGCTGTCCAAGAAGCATGGCTTCGAGCTGGTGGCCCTGCCGGTTGATCACCCTGGCCAGGAGCAGAAATCGCAGTGGCTGCAGATCCGCCGCGATCGTCCCGATTATGTCCTGATGTGGGGCTGGGGCGTGATGAACCAGGTGGCCATCCAGGAAGCCGCGAACATCCGGTTCCCGATGGAGAACTTCATCGGTATCTGGTGGTCGGGCGCTGAACATGACGTGATGCCCGCCGGTGCGGCCGCGAATGGCTACAAGGCGCTGACCTTCCACAACGTCGGCTCGGACTATCCGCTGTATGACGACCTGCAGAAATACGTCATCGACGCGGGCAAGGCCGCCGGCGCCGGCGATCAGGTCGGTACGGTCCTGTACAACCGTGGTCTCTATGCTGCGATGCTGGCCGCCGAAGCCGCCAAGAAGGCACAGGAAATCTCGGGCAAGGCTGACATCACCTCGGGCGACATGCGCGACGGTATGGAAGCACTTGAGATGACCGAAGCGAAGATGGCCGAACTGGGCCTGCCGAACTTTGGTCCGACCTTCTCGGTCAGCTGTGAAAACCACGGCGGGGATGCCCTTGTGGGTGTGACCCAGTGGGATGCAGACAGCAAGACCTGGACTCTGATTTCGGAGTTCAAGGCTACCGATACGGACGTGATCGGCCCGCTGATCGAGGAAGACTCGAGCGCATACGCGGCTGAAAACAACATCGAACCGGGCTGCAACTAAGCGGCACGAACACCGGGACGGCGGCTGACCGCCGTCCCGAACCGGACAAGCCCCGAACGGGGCAGGCATGAGGACACGCGCTGATGCTGGATGCGGCACAAACCACTGACGTGCAGGCGGAAACCCTGCTTGAGGTCAACAATATCGAGGTGATCTACAACCATGTGATCCTCGTGCTGAAAGGCGTCAGCCTGACCGTGCCCAAGGGCGGGATCACCGCGCTGCTGGGCGGCAACGGGGCCGGCAAGACGACGACGCTCAAGGCGGTGTCGAACCTGCTGCATTCCGAACGCGGCGAGGTCACCAAGGGCTCGATCAAGTATCGCGGCCAGAACGTGCACGAGAGCGATCCGGCCGATCTGGTGCAGAAGGGCGTCATCCAGGTGATGGAAGGCCGCCACTGTTTCGAACATCTGACCGTCGAGGAAAACCTGCTGACCGGGGCCTATACCCGCAAGGACGGCAAGGCCGCCATCCAGCAGGACCTCGAACTGGTCTACAACTATTTCCCCCGCTTGAAAGAGCGGCGTCGGTCACAGGCGGGCTATACCTCGGGTGGGGAGCAGCAGATGGTCGCCATGGGCCGCGCGCTGATGAGCCGCCCCGAGACGATCCTGCTGGACGAGCCCTCGATGGGCCTTGCGCCGCAGCTGGTCGAGGAGATCTTCACCATCGTGAAGGACCTGAACGAACAGGAAGGCGTGTCCTTCCTGCTGGCCGAGCAGAACACCAACGTGGCGCTGCGCTTTGCCCATTACGGATATATCCTGGAATCGGGGCGCGTGGTGATGGACGGCCCTGCCGCCGAACTACGCGAGAACCCGGACGTCAAGGAATTCTACCTCGGCATGTCCGACGAAGGCCGCAAGAGCTTCCGCGACGTGCGGTCATATCGTCGCCGCAAAAGGTGGCTGTGAGCGGATGGAGGATCTGGCGATGACATTCTACGACGCTCTGGAAACCCGTTCGGCCGATCAGCGCGCCGCCGAGCAATCGGCCGGTCTGCGCGAACAGCTGGCGCGGGCGAAATCCGCGCCCGGTTTCGCGGCCCATTTCGCCGATGTCGATCTGGACGCGATCCAGACCATCGCGGATCTGCCCAAGCTGCCGGTTCTGCGCAAGTCCGACCTGACCAAAGCGCAGGGTCAGCACCCGCCCTTTGGCGGCTTTACGGTCAAACCCGCGCATGGCTTTGCCCATGTGTTCCAGTCACCCGGGCCGATCTATGAACCCGGCGGAGTCGATCACGACTGGTGGCGCATGGGCCGGTTCCTGCATGCGGCGGGTGTGGGTCGGGGCGATATCGTGCAGAACTGCTTTGGTTATCACCTCACACCGGCGGGCATGATCTTTGAAAACGGTGCGCGTGCCGTGGGTGCCGCCGTGCTGCCCGCTGGCACCGGCCAGACCGAGTTGCAGGTGACCGCCGCGCGCGACGTGGGCTGCACCGCCTATGCCGGCACGCCCGATTACCTGAAGGTGATCCTGGACAAGGCCGACGAGATGGGCGTCGCTCTGAACTTCTCGAAGGCGGTCGTCGGCGGCGGGGCATTGTTCCCCAGCCTGCGCCAGGCCTATGCCGATCGCGGCATTTCCTGCCTGCAATGCTATGCCACGGCCGATCTGGGCAACATCGCCTATGAAAGCGCCGCAATGGAGGGCATGATCATCGACGAGCATGTCATCGTGGAAATCGTTACCCCCGGCACCGGAACACCGGTGGCGGAAGGCGAGGTCGGCGAGGTCGTGGTGACCTCCCTCAACCCCGACTATCCGCTGATCCGCTTTGCCACCGGTGATCTTTCTGCAGTGCTGCCCGGGCAGTCGCCCTGCGGCCGCACCAACCTGCGCATCAAGGGCTGGATGGGGCGCGCCGACCAGACCACCAAGATCAAGGGCATGTTCGTGCGCCCCGAACAGGTGGCCGCGCTGGTCGCCAAGCATGACGAGATCGTCAAGGCCCGCGTCATCGCTGCCCGGCAGGGCGAGATGGACACGATGACCGTGCAGATCGAAAGCCCCGGCGGCGATGATGGCACCTATGCCAAGTCTGTGGTCGAGGTGCTCAAGCTGAAGGGCACGGTTCAGGTGGTGCCGCCCGGTTCGCTGCCCAAGGACGGGCTGGTGATCGAGGATCAGCGCGTCTACGACTGATGCGGCCCGGGGTTCTGCGGCCAAATGCGCCGCAGAAACCTGTGCCTGCCCACTGGCGTTTCCGAGTTTTTTGGTCGATTAAAGGGGAACCGCAACCTTTGCCGACCCGAGGCCATGGCCCAGATCGAATTCTCAGAACATGGATCGCGCAACCGCGGGGCTTTGGGTACCCGGTTCGTCGGGGCCTTGGCCTATCTGGTGGCGGCGGCCTGCCTGTTACCGATGGTCGCCGTGGTGCTGGCGGCCGTCACCGGCGGCACTGACACGATCCGGCATCTGCTGGACACGGTCCTGCCCGGCTATGCGGCCACCACGCTGATCCTGGTCTCATTGGTTTCGGTGGGAACATTCGCCATCGGGGTCGGAGCCGCGTGGCTGGTCACCATGACCCGTTTTCCCGGCGTACGCCTGTTCGAGGTGGCATTGGTGCTGCCGCTGGCCTTTCCAGCCTATGTGCTGGCCTATGCCTATACCTTCATCCTCGATCATCCCGGCATCGTTCAGACCACGCTGCGCCAAGTGACCGGCTGGGGCCCGCGCGACTATTGGTTCCCCGAGATCCGCTCGACCGAGGGCGCGGCGGTGATGCTGATCCTGGTGCTGTACCCCTATGTCTATCTGTTGGCGCGCGCGGCCTTTCTGCAGCAAAGCGCCACCGCCTTTCTGGCGGCGCGGGCGCTGGGCAGCAGCCCATGGTCAGCCTTTTGGCGGGTCTCGCTGCCAATGGCGCGGCCCGCGATTGCCGGCGGCGTGCTGCTGGCGGTGATGGAGACCATCGCTGATTTCGGTACGGTCGCCTATTTCGGGGTTCAGACCTTTGCCACCGGCATCTACACCAGCTGGTTTTCCATGGCCGATCGCGCCGCGGCGGCGCAACTGGCGCTGTGCCTTCTGGCCTTTGCGCTGGTCATGGCCGTGACCGAGCGCACCCAGCGTGGCAAGGCCAAATACTACCAACCCGGCAAACGCCACGCGGCATTGCCCGCTGCACAGCTGAGCGGCTGGCAGGCCGTGGCGGCATGGGTTTTGTGCGCCATTCCGGTTTTGTTCGGCTTTCTGCTTCCGGTGATCGTGCTGACGCAGATGGGATTGGAGTCCGAGCAGAACCTGCTTTCGGCCCGCTATCTCGGGTTCATTCGGAACTCTCTGACGCTGGCAGGAACAGCAGCGGTGATCACCGTCTGCGCCGCGGTCTGCGTCGGTTTCTTCCAACGGCTGAGACCCGGGCGCGGTTCGGCCATGGCGGCTTATGTGGCGCGGTTGGGCTATGCCGTGCCGGGCGGCGTGATCGCGGTGGGGTTGATCGTGCCCTTTGCCGGGTTCGACAACGCGCTGGATGCCTGGATGCGGCAGACCTTCGGCGTGTCGACCGGGTTGCTGGTCACGGGCTCGATCTGGCTGTTGGTGGCGGCCTACATGGTGCGTTTTTTGGCCGCCGCGCTGAGTGCCTATGAAAGTGGGCAGAGCACGGTGCATGCCAACATGGATGCCGCTGCCCGCTCGCTGGGGCAGACGCCATTGGGCACGTTGCGGCGGGTGCATCTGCCGATCCTCACGCCCTCGCTGCTGACGGCGCTGCTGATCGTGTTCGTGGACGTGATGAAGGAACTGCCGGCCACGCTGATCATGCGGCCCTTCAACTTTGACACGCTCGCGGTTCAGGCTTATCGGCTGGCCTCGGACGAACGGTTGGAGGGCGCGGCCGTTCCGTCGCTGGTGATCCTGGCCGTGGGGCTGCTGCCGGTCATCCTGATCTGCCGCCAGGTCGGGCGCCGTCCCTGACGGGCGGTTCAAAAATACCACACCATGTCGTGACAGGCTTGATCTGATCGCATTTTCCGGCAAGGCTGAAGACATGAACATGCAGCCTCCCAGCCGGAACCCTGCAAGTCCGGTCCAGATGCCGGTGGCCTTCAACCGGCAAGAGATGTCACAGATTCTCTCCGTCTATGGACGGATGGTCGCCGCCGGAGAATGGCGTGACTACGGAATATCAAATCTGCGCGACGTTGCCATATTCTCGATCTTCCGGCGTACCGCCGAGCACCCGATCTATCGTGTTGAAAAACACCCCCGGCTGCGTTCAAAGCAGGGGATGTATTCGGTGATGGGTATGGACGGGCGCATCCTGAAACGCGGGCACGACCTGCGCGCCGTCCTGCGGGTGCTGGAGCGCAAGCTGATCCGCTCGGTCGACCCGGATTAGAGCCGCTTGTGCGCCGTGACTGGCCCGTCGCCTTGGGCTTCGATCCGGGCAATGGCCTGATCCATCGGTTCAAATACCACCGCCATGTGATGGGCATTGGCATGCAGCAGCATGTTGTCGCCGGACACCCAGGCCACATGGCCTTTCCAGAACAACAGATCGCCACGCTGTGCCGGGGTGCCATCGGGCAGTGCCGTGCCAAGCTCCCGCTCTTGGTCGCCGCTGTCGCCGGGGCAGGCAACGCCACAGGCCAGCAGCCCGGCCTGAATCAGGCCTGAGCAATCCAGCCCCCACCGGCTGTTGCCGCCCCACAGGTAGGGGGTGCCCAGAAACAGTTCGGCCACCGCGACGGGGTCGTTCAGCAGGGTTCCGACCGATTTGACATGCACTGCGGGGATGAACCCAAGCTCGGTCTCGACAAAGCGGTCCTGCTGCGACAGCACCACGATCCGGCTGCCAAAGCTCAGGCTGACCCGGTCGGGGCTTTTGATGTCGGGTTCCGAATAGGCATGGGTCGCCGGGGCCCAGATCCAATGCGTGGCCGGGGCGTCAGGGCCCAACTGGTCTGCGCGCAGCCAGCCTTGATACCCATCCTTGTCGGAAACCACCCGGCACCAGCCGCCGGACTGTTCGGTGACGTCAAGGCCGTCGCCATACAGCAGCTGACGGTCGCGCGGGCCCTTGGGGTTGCGCAGCAGGTCCGCGACGGGGCGGATGACGCGCGCGCGGTTCACAGGCCCAGCATCCCGGGCAGGGCGGTCAGCAGGGCGCGCGGCCCTTGTCCCAACCCGCCTTTGCTGCGGCCGGGCTCTTTGGCCTTTTGCCAGGAGTAGATGTCGAAATGCATGTACCGGCTGTTTTCCACGAACCGCCGCAGGAACAACGCCGCGGTGATCGACCCCGCGAACCCGCCCGCCGGCGCGTTGTCGAGATCGGCGATGCCCGGCTCGATCAACGTCTCATAGGGCGTGTGGAATGGCATCCGCCAGACCGGGTCAGCCGCCTGAACGGCGGCCTGCGCCAACGCCTGCGCGGCGGCATCGTCATCGGTGTAGAACGGGGCCAGATCCGCCCCCACCGCCACCCGCGCCGCGCCGGTCAGCGTCGCCATCGAGACCACCAGATCCGGCGCACCCTCATCCGCCAGCGCCAGCGCGTCGGCCAGAACCAGCCGCCCCTCGGCATCGGTGTTGTTGATCTCGACCGTCAGGCCCTTGCGTGAGGTCAGGATGTCGCCCGGCCGGAACGCGTTGCCCGCCACCGCGTTTTCCACCGCCGGGATCAGCACGCGCAACTGCAGCGGCAGATCCAGCGCCATGATCATGCGCGCCAGTCCCAGCACGTTCGCCGCGCCGCCCATGTCCTTTTTCATCAACCCCATCGAGGCACCGGGCTTCAGGTTCAGTCCGCCGGTGTCAAAGCAGACGCCCTTGCCGACCAAGGTCAGCTTCGGACCGCTTGTGCCCCAGGTCATCTCGATCAGGCGCGGAGCCTGTTCGGCGGCCCGACCCACCGCGTGGATCATGGGAAAGTTCTGTTCCAGCAAGCTGTCGCCAATGGTGACGGCACAACGAGCCCCGTACTCCTGTGCCAGCGTTTCAACGGCGTCTTGCAGGGCCTGAGGTCCCATGTCGGCCGTCGGAGTGTTGACCAGGTCACGGGTGAGAGCTTCGGCATTGGCCATGATCTCAATCCGCGGAGCATTCACACCGTCCGGGGCGACCAATCGGGCCTTCGCGCCGGACTGTTCGGCATATCGGTCGAAACTGTACCCGGTCAGCAACCAGCCCAAGGCTTCGATTTCGGCTCTGTCTGCCGGCAAACCGGACGCAATCCGGTAAGTGCCTTCGGGCAGAACCTCGGCGGCGGCGGCAAGCGGAAAGCGTACCCGAGCGCGCCGGGTATCTGTTCCATAGCCTGCCAGCGCGAATTGCGGCGCACCCGTCGGTCCGGGAACCAGCAGAACCTGCCCGATTGCGCCGGTGAACCCGTTCGCGACCACCCAGGCCTGTGTCTCATCGGGCTGAGACTTCAGCCAGGGCTCGAGCCCGTCCTGCGCAAGAACATGCAGATCAATGGCAGGAGCATCGGAAGGTGCAAAAGACAGGGACATGGGCGCCTCGGACTGTTCTGGTGCCGCCTACACTAGCCGCCTGTTGTTCGCCCGCAACCCGTCATATCGAAAGATCCTGTTGATCCCATACTGCGGTCAGCGACCGTTCGCCCACCCGGATCAGTCGGCTGAGCGTGGCTCCGGTCGCCACCGCATCGCCGGCATCTACCGTCCGGGCCACGTCGCCGGCGACCCGGGCCAGCGCCGTCATGCCGACCTGTTCGGATATCGCGACCAGAGACTTGGCGCATTTGCGCAGCCCCGCCCAGTCACGTTGACGCCAGAGCCGTTCACAATTCGACAGGCGTACTGCCAGCTCCTCGACCGTTCGGCACAGAACGTCGACCGCGTTCGTGTCACCCAATTGCCGATACAGCCCGTTCAGCCGGTCCGGATCCAGCCGCACGGACTCCTTCTGTTCAAGCGTGACGATCTTGTCCACCTCATTCACCCCAATCTTTCTGCCCCCACGGCATCTGCGAACCTGTCACAAAAGACCTTTGCAATTCCTTTCGGCCAATCGGGATAATGTCTCGAATTTTGTTCGAACTTGCGTTAGATCGGCGGTCGAACTGCAAATTTGGGAAAACGCGATGCACCACGCCAAACCTCTGCCGAGCTATCTGGTCAAACGGTACCACGGTTGGAAAGCCACGTCCTATTCCGAAAACCAGGCCTGGTACCGCCGGCTGGCGACCGAGGGGCAGCGTCCGCGTGCGATGGTGATTTCCTGCTGTGACAGCCGGGTCCATGTCACCTCGATTTTCGGGGCCGACCAGGGCGAGTTTTTTATCCACCGCAATATTGCCAACCTGGTGCCGCCCTACGAACCGGATGGCGAGCGCCACGGCACCAGTGCAACCATCGAATATGCGGTGACGGCATTGAAAGTGGCGCATCTGATCGTACTGGGACATTCGCAATGCGGTGGGGTGCAGGGCTGTATCGACATGTGCAAGGGCGAAGCGCCGCAACTGGAAGCCAAAGAGAGCTTTGTCGGACGCTGGATGGACATCCTCAAACCGAAATTCGATCTGGTCTCCGATGTCGAGGACCCCGCCGAACAAGCGCGCCAGTTCGAGCGTCAGGCGGTTGTCGCGTCGCTCGAAAACCTGATGACCTTCCCGTTCGTGGCCGAGGCCGTACAGAACGACTCGATATCGCTGCACGGCTTGTGGACCGACATCGGCGAAGGCGGTCTGGAGTATTATGATCCGTCAGGAAAAAAATTCCTGCCGGTTTAGTCTTTAAATCGGAGAAACGCACCCTAATTGAACGATAGTTCAATTAGGGTGCGGTGACTGTATGGAAAACCTGTTGTCTTTGGCGGCCGACAATCTGGTCTCGCCGATCATTCTCAGTTTTGTGCTTGGTCTGACAGCCGCATTGGCCCGATCTGACCTGACTATTCCCGAGGCCATCGCCAAGGCGATGTCGATCTATCTGCTGTTTGCGATCGGCTTCAAGGGTGGTGTCAGTGTTGCCGCACACGGGATCGACGCCACGCTTGGCTTGTCCCTCATTGCAGGTGTCATTCTGTCCGCATTGCTGCCCCTGGTGGCGTTCGGCCTGTTGCGCGTGCTGACCAACCTTGACCATGTCAACGCAGGCGCGGTTGCAGCGCATTACGGCTCAATCTCGATCGTCACATTCGTGGCCGGTACGTCGGTTCTGGAAAGTCAGGGCCTGATGTACGAGGGCTACATGGTGGCCGTTGCGGCGGCGATGGAAGCGCCGGCGATCCTGTCCGCTCTGTGGCTGATCTCCCGCGGCGGCGGAGCCCGCCGGATGGACTCGGATCTCTGGCGCGAGATTGCCCTCAATGGTTCGATCGTTCTGCTGGTCGGGTCGTTTGCAATCGGCTGGATCACGGGCGAGGACGGTCTGGCCGAGATCAGCAGCTTCGTGGTCGCACCGTTCAAGGGGGTTCTGTGCCTGTTCCTGCTGGACATGGGTATCGTCGCCGGGCGCGGATTGCGTGCCGGGCGCGGGCTGATCACGATGGGTCTGCTTGGCTTCGGCGTGCTGATGCCCCTGATCGGGGCCGGTGCCGGGTTGGTGGCCGCGCTCCTGTTGGGTCTGTCCACCGGCGGAGCGGTGTTGCTGATGGTGTTGGGCGCCTCCGCCTCGTACATCGCGGTTCCGGCGGCGATGCGCGTGGCCGTGCCCGAGGCGAACCCGTCCATCTATCTGACCCTGTCTTTGGGCGTCACGTTCCCATTCAACCTGGCGCTGGGCCTGCCGATCTACGTCTCGGTCGCCCGGGCCGTTACCGGAGGATAAGACGATGCAGACACATGATGCCAAACGGGTCGAGATCACCATCGAAGCCATCGTGAAATCCCGTCTGACGGATGCTCTGGTCGATCAAGGTGTGACCGGGTTCACGATCCTGCCGGTGCTCGGCGGATCGGGACGATCGGGTGAATGGAGCCGTTCTGGCCAGGTCAGCCGCGCCAGCGGGATGGTTCAGGTCATCTGCATCATTCGCCCCGACCGCTTGGACGGGCTGCTGAGCGCGATCCTTCCCGTACTTGATCGCCATATCGGGGTTGTAAGCGTCACCGATTGCCAGGTTCTGCGGGCCGAGCGTTTCTGACCCGGAGATCTTGGGATCGGATGCGCGCCTAACTACCGGATTCATGGCGTGGACCCATGCACGATGTGCGGAGCGAACAGGCAAACCCCTGTTCGCAAAACCACACATTTTCCTTCAGAGCGGGCTGACTGACAAACATCGTTGATGGCAACCCGGACGGGCGCTAGCATTTCAGCCAGCATCTTGAGGTTGGCCGTATTGAGCATCGCCTACAGAAGGGAAATTGACGGCCTTCGGGCAATTGCCGTGTTGCCAGTGGTCTTCTACCACGCCGGATTGTCATGGCTGTCCGGTGGGTTTCTGGGTGTTGATGTCTTCTTCGTCATCAGCGGCTACTTGATCACGTCGCTTCTGATCGGGGATATTCAACGCGGACGGTTGTCCATCGTTGATTTCTACGAAAGGCGAGCCAGGCGGATTCTTCCGGCCCTTTTTGTGGTTCTGGCCGGGACGACCTGCCTGGCGTGGATCTGGATGCTGCCGGCCGATCTCAGGGTCTATTCGCGAAGCCTGTCATCCGTCGCGGTTTTCCTGTCGAACGTCTTCTTCTTCCGGAACAAGGACTATTTCGCGGATGAATTCGACATGCATCCGCTCCTCCACACCTGGAGCCTTGCGGTGGAAGAACAGTTCTACCTGCTGTTTCCGCTACTGCTGCTGTTTCTGTTTCGAAGAGGGACCCGGACCTGCATCATTGGCCTAACGGTGTTGCTTTTGGCTAGTCTGTTGCTGGCGCAGTGGACATCGGAAAACGAACCGAGGGCAGGGTTCTACCTCATCTATACCCGCGCGTGGGAGCTTTTGGCCGGCGCGATATGCGCCTTCGTTCCGCGGCAGGACAAGGGGCGTTTCTCGACTGTGCTGCCCCTGCTGGGCATGGCCGGGCTGCTGGTGTCTTACGTGATGTTCGACCGGTACACGCCGCACCCGTCAATCCTTACGGCCGTGCCCGTTCTGGGAACCGTTCTGGTCATCCTTTTCGCCAGCCAACGGGACCCGGTGGGGGCGCTGTTGTCGTCTCGGATAATGGTCTGGATCGGCCTGATCAGCTACAGCCTTTATCTGTGGCACTACCCTTTGTTGGTCTTTGCCAAGATCCGGAGTGTTCCGGCCTCAACGCCGCTGACCATCGCCAGCCTTGTTGTGCTGGCCTTTGTGCTCTCCGCCTTGACATGGCGCTTCGTCGAGCAACCCTTTCGCCGTCGCAGGGAAGGTCTGTTCAGCCGCCGGGGGATCTTCATCGGAAGCGCCGCGATATCGGCTTTGGTGTTCTCGGTCGGGGTGTTGATCTTCGCAACCGATGGCGCGCCCGATCGCAAGGCGCTGCGCGATCTCGATCTGCCAAGGCTGACCGAAAGCCTGGCTCCGAACCGCGGTTTGAGCAATGAATGCAACGGTCGGATGCCGGTGCCGGACAGCTGTGCGACTTCCGAGTCTCCCAAGGTTGCGGTTTGGGGGGACAGTTTCGCCATGCATCTGGTGGTCGGCCTGACCGCGGCCTATCCCGAGCTTGGGGTCGTCCAGCTGACCAAGTCGCTCTGCGCGCCGATCGCCGGTATCGCCTTTGCCGATCGCGGCCGGACCGGAGAATCCCCGCAAGCCTGTCTGGATTTCAGCGACCAGGTGCTGGATTATGTCACTTCGACCGACAGCATTGACTATGTCATCGTCTCATCGCCGTTCTACTACCTGTTCGAGCCCGGCGGACTCGCCGCCGTTGACGGTGCAATGGACCCCGAAGGCCCGCAGAGCACGGTTCTGCGGAACTTGGAAAAAACGCTCGAACGGCTTGTGTCGGCCGGTAAAACCCCGATCGTTGTGTCTCCGCCCCCCTCGAATGGCCAAAACCTGGGCTATTGCGCGGTGAATGCAGAACTCCGAGGCGCTGACCCGGATCTGTGCGACTATTCGTTCGCGGACATACAGCCGGAGCTTCTTGAGGTTGCTGAGATGCTGCACCAGCTCGAGGGCCGCCACAAAGTCGTCTGGCTGGATCGGATACTCTGCGATGCTGACGGCATGTGCCGCGCCAGCGACGGCACGACGGCATACTATCGGGATGGTCGCCATCTCTCGAAAGAAGGTTCGCGCGAACTTGGGTGCCGCACCGGTGGATGGTTCCTGTTCGGGGACGAACCTAATGGGCCAGCCGACACTGGCGCTGTGGGTCCTGCTAATGACCGTCCCTGCAGCCAGTTTCAACAGAACGCCGACCTGGCCCAGAGCGCGCCGACCGGGGAGTGAGTCCTCAGCCCTGCATTGGTCTGCCGCCCGCGCGCCGCGGTACTGCAGCGCGTGGCACGGGTTACGTCATCAGGTAATTTTATTCGAATATCCAATTCCGTGATAGGCTGCCGTCGTTTCCGGAACCAACCGAATGGAAATGCCACACCTGGGAGTGATTTTATGACCAAGTCTTTCGCAATCGTTTCACAACGTCCCTTGTGGACATTGGCCTGTCTGGCCGCGCTGACCGCCACATCCGTGTCCGCGCAGGAATTCCAGACCGAGCAGGACAGCACGGACGTCGTATTGGCGCCTGATGATTTCTCTCCCTATGCGGGGCGGAATTTTCCCCAACGGCCGCTGTGGGGAGACTCGCATCTGCATACTTCGGTTTCGGTTGACGCCGGCACGATGACCCGGCTGACCCAGGAACAGGCGTTTCGCTTTGCCCGCGGCGAAGAGGTCACGACAACCCACGGCCTTCGGGCCAAGCTGTCCCGTCCGCTCGATTGGCTGGTCGTCTCGGACCATGCCGAGATGTATGGGCTGATGCCGCAACTGCTGGCCGGAGACGCCGAGGTTCTGGCGACACCCCAGGGCAAGGCCTGGTACGAGGCGCTGACGGCGGGTGACAGCCAGCTTGCGTTTGACACGGCAATGGAGATCGTCGCCTCGTTGTCGGATGACGTCCCGCCCATCGACAACCCGAAGGCCATCAAGCATGCGTGGGAGGCGTACACGGCCCTTGCCGACAGCTTCAACGAGCCGGGGGTCTTTTCAGCCATCATCGGCTATGAATACACCACCGAGGGCGCCAACAACCTGCACCGGAACGTGCTGTTCCGCGATGGGCGCGACCGGGCCAACCAGACCCGCCCGTTCTCGCAATATGACAGCAAGAACCCCGAGGACCTGTGGGCCTTTCTGGCCGAATACGAGGAACGGACAGGCGGCGAGGTCCTGGCCATCGCGCATAACGGCAACCTGTCGAACGGGCGGATGTTCTCTCTGAACGCCTATGATGGATCCGCACTGACCCAGGAGATCGCAAGCCTGCGCGCCCGGTTCGAGCCGCTGTACGAACCGACGCAGATCAAGGGCGACGGTGAGGCGCATCCGTTCCTCAGCCCCGATGACGAGTTCGCAGATTTCGACACATGGGACGCGGCCAATCTGAACGGAACCGAGTTGAAGCAACCAGAGATGCTGGCCGGTGAGTATGCACGAGAGGCGTTGAAGCGCGGGCTCAAGATCGAACAGGAGCTGGGTGTGAACCCGTTCAAGTTCGGGATGGTCGGCGCGACGGATTCGCATACCGGTATGGCAACGGCCCAGGAAGACAACTTTTTCGGCAAACATTCCGGGGTCGAGCCCGGCCCGAACCGTTGGGAACACCTGGTAATCGAAGCACCCGATCCAGAGCTGTCGATCTATGGCTGGAAACAGGCCGCTGGTGGACTGGGTGCGGTCTGGGCGACGGAAAACACCCGCGAGGCGATCTTTGACGCGATGCAACGTAGGGAGACCTACGCGACCACGGGGTCGCGTATGGGGGTTCGGTTTTTCGGCGGCTATGACTTCAACGATGAGGATGCCGCAAGCCGTGTTCCTGCGGATGCCGGCTACAAAAAAGGCGTACCGATGGGGGGCAACCTGCAGGCGTCTCCCGATGGGCGGGCTCCGAACTTTCTTGTTTTTGCATTGAAGGACCCGATTTCCGGCAACCTGGATCGCATTCAGATCGTCAAGGGCTGGGTCGATGCTGACGGGGCCTTGCAGGAGAAAGTCTACAACGTCGTCTGGGCCGGCGATCGCCAGCTGGACGAGAACGGCAAGCTGCCCGAAGTCGGCAACACCGTCGATGTCGAGAACGCCACGTGGACCAACACCATCGGAGCAAGTGAGTTGATCACCACGTGGCAGGATCCAGATTTCGATCCCAACCTGTCTGCGTTCTACTATGCCCGTGTGATTGAGATCCCGACCCCCCGCTGGACCGCCTACGAGGCCAAACGGTTCGGGATCGAGATGCCAGACTATGTTCCGATGATCACGACCGAACGGGCCTATACGTCGCCAATCTGGTACATCCCGGGATAAACGGTCGTTCCGTTGAGCGAAGCCCCGCCTCGCGCAGGCGGGGCGGTCTTGTTCATTCGGCTGGGTTGGGATTGCCGGCCACCGGCCTGCGGTTGTCCGCGTCTGTCGCTCCGAAACCGTGACGCAGCAGGATGAACACGAACAGGACCATGGTCAGAACAGCCAGAAGCGATCCGATCTGGGCAAGGGTTTCGCCCCTTTCGGTGATTGCCAGCACGATTCCGGGAACGAGCACCAGCACGGTTGCCACGGACAGCCCATAGTGGAGTTTCGCCAGACCGCTGCGCACCGCCTCGGGGGTCAGAGCGTAGTAGAATCCGAACACTGCCAGCGCAACGAACCCGATCAGGTTCAGGTGGCCATGTGCCGGGGACAGCGTGTGATCATGGCTGGCGGACATCTGGATTCCCCACAACATGCCCAAAACGGCAAATATTGCTGCGGTGGTCAGAAAAAAGATGGGCAATCTGGTCATAACGGTCTCCTTTGAATATTCGATGAGCCGTACGGGGCGTGGAAAACTGGGTTTGCCGGAAAAGGTGTGTTCTGACGCGGGCATCCGAACCATGCTGCCCAACCCGGCCCGAACCGTCTGGCAGTGCGGCGTCGAGCACCGAAGGCCAGAAAAACATCGGCCTAGTCAGCGGTTCCAGAGCTGGTGGGATCGCGCGGTGTCGAACCCCGGTTCCTGCGACAGGTCAGGCTCTGTTTGGTCAATCATGGCTCGTTTCCCCTCGGCTGAGATTGAAACGAAGGCGCCTTCAATGGGCGGAAAAATACCAGCAGCTGTGAAATATGAAAAATTGATTATGTGAATAGTAGATATTCACCTGGCGAATTTACTTTTGCTTGGGCAGAACCTGCGGTGATGCCTGGCGCGCCTTCCTTCTCGCATTGCCAAAAAATGAAAACCCCGCAGCCCATGCCGCGGGGTTTTAAGATTTCAGTCTGGTCCGGCTATCAGCCCTTCTTCAGGACCTCGCGGCCCAGCAGCTCGGCGATCTGAACCGCGTTCAGAGCCGCGCCTTTGCGCAGGTTGTCCGAGACGCACCACAGGTTCAGGCCGTTTTCCACGGTCGAGTCCTGACGGATACGGCTGATGAAGGTGGCGAAATCGCCTACGCATTCAACCGGCGTGACATAGCCACCGGCCTCGCGCTTGTCGATCACCATCACGCCCGGAGCTTCGCGCAGGATGTCACGGGCCTCGTCCTCGTCCAGGAATTCCTCGAACTCGATGTTCACCGATTCCGAATGTCCGACAAAAACCGGCACCCGCACACAGGTCGCGGTGACCTTGATCGACGGGTCGACGATCTTCTTGGTCTCGACGACCATCTTCCACTCTTCCTTGGTCGAGCCGTCTTCCATGAAGACGTCGATATGCGGAATGACGTTGAAGGCGATCTGCTTCTGGAATTTCTTCGGGGCGACCTCGTTGATCGGGTTGTAGACGGCCTTGGTCTGATCCCACAGCTCGTCCATGCCTTCCTTGCCGGCGCCCGACACCGACTGATAGGTCGAGACCACGACGCGCTTGATCTTGGCGCGGTCATGCAGCGGCTTCAGCGCCACTACCATCTGCGCGGTCGAGCAGTTGGGGTTGGCGATGATGTTTTTGTTCTTGTAGTCGTGGATCGCTTGCGGGTTGCACTCGGGCACGATCAGCGGGATCTCGGGGTCGTAGCGATAGAGCGACGAGTTGTCGATCACCACGCAGCCGGCCGCTGCCGCTTTGGGGGCGTAATCCTTGGTCGCGGCGGACCCCACGGCGAACAGCGCCATGTCCCAGCCGGTGAAATCGAAAGTGTCCAGATCCTGGGTCTTGAGTGTCTTGTCGCCAAAGCTGACTTCGGTGCCCAGCGAACGACGGCTTGCCAGAACGGCAATTTCGTCCACGGGGAACTGGCGTTCAGCCAGGATGTTCAGCATTTCGCGGCCCACGTTACCCGTGGCGCCGACGACAACGACGCGATAGCCCATGTCTAGTCTCCTGAATTAAGGACGCGCGTTCATAGCCGCGTTGCAGAAAATAAAAAAGGGCCTTCGCGGCGGAATTGACCGAATGACGCAGTTTTGCGGCGACTCAGGCCTTCAGCAGCTGCTGATAGAGCGCAACAAGGGCCTGCGCCTCGCCGTTGATGTCGAAATTCCGTTCCACATGGGCGCGGGCGGCCCGGCCTGCGCGGGCCAGGGAATCACGGTCCGCCAGCATCTCGGCCGCGGCCGCGGCCAGCGCCGGAATGTCGCCCGGAGGCACCACCCGACCCAGCGTCGGGTCGGTCACGATCTCGGAGAATGCGCCCACATCGGTGGCCACCACCGGCACACCGCAGGCCATCGCTTCGAGGGGGGTCAGTCCGAACCCCTCCCAGCGTTGGGGGGCGATGAACAGATCCAGCACCTGGTACCATTGGGCAATCTTGTCCACGGTGACCTCGGGCTTGAACAGGATGCGGTCGGACAGGCCGGCTTGGGCCACCTTTTCCTTCAGTTCGGTCAGGAAAGCGCTGTGTTTCTCGGTCGCGCGGCCCATGACGATGCCATGTACGTCGGGGACCTGACCGCACAGGTCGATCATCGCATCGACGAAGGCGTCGGTGCCTTTCTGGTGGCGGATGCGGCCATAGCAGCCCAGCAGCAGCCCGTCGGGCAGGCCCATTTGCGTCCGCAGCCCCGCCTTGTCGGCGGGTGGCGTGAAATCCTGCAGGTTGATGCCGTGCATGATCACCTGCGCGTCGCGCTCGAGGTATCCGGCCGTCTTGCGCGAGGTCGCCACCACCGCGTCCATCTTGCCGATCAGCCACTTGGTATAGCCCGTGTGCGCCCGCTGCGAGGCGCTGGTGAACAGCAGTTTCAGCCGCAGCCGCAGCAGGTCGCGCAGGATCAGGCCCAGCAGCATCTCGGTGTTGCGGCGGGCGTGCCAGACCCGCAGCGTCTTGCGCGACAGAAAGGGCAGGCGGCCCAGCGGGATGTGCGGGATGTCCGAAGGCAGACCCGGACCGGTGGCTGCGATGTCGATCCACTGTGCCTGCAACGGCACCAGCCGCGCGATCGTGGCGGTCACGCCGGACAGGCGGCGTTTGAGGTTTGGGGCAATAACAACGGGGTCGTTCACGGCGCGCGCTCCTGCGGGTCTCACTCCATGCTGTCACGGCTGAACAGGTAGATCACGCAGCCGATCGTCAGCGTGACGGCAAAGAAGGCGAATATCGCTGTGTAGGGTGCGGTTGGCCCCATGTCCACCGTCGCCGCATGGATGCGGCCGGTGGCGAATTGCGCCAGCCCCACGCCGCCGATCCCAAACAGGTTCAGCAGGGTCACGCCGCGCCCCACCAGATGCGCCGGGATGAAGGCGCGCCCATGCGCCATGATCACCGGGAAGGATGCCCCCAGAAACCCGATCAGCGCCATCAGTAGAACCGACAGCCAGACGGCCTCGGCGACCCACAGCCCCAGCAGCCCCAGCGCCAGCACCGCCAGCGCGTTGCCGCCGAAGATCACCCATTTTCGGGTGTTCAGCAGCCGGTCCAGCGGCCCATAGGCAAAGGTGCCCGCGATCATCGCGGCGCCCATGACCAGCGTGGCCTGCCCGATCTGGGTGGCGCTCAGCCCGAAAACATCCAGCAGGTACGGGCCGGCCCACAGCCCCCGCAGAGCGGCCGAGGGCGCATAGGCAACCAGCATCAAGGGCAAAATGGCCCACAAAGCAGGCTCACGCAGCAGGTCCAGAACCGACCCTTTCTGCTCGGACACCACCCGCGCGGGGTCTTTGACAGTGACCCAGATGCCCACTGCCACGGCGCCTGAGATCGCGGCCAGCCCCGCCAGCGTCGCGCGCCAGCCCATCAGCTCGACCGCCAGCGCCGTGGGGTACGAGGCCACGAGGTTGCCAACTGACCCCACACCCAGCATCACAGCGGCCAGGGTCGCGAACTTCGCGGGCGGGTATTCGCGGGCAAAGATGAAATACGAGGCCATCAGAACCGGCGAACACCCGACCCCGATCAACGCCATCGCCACCGCCACATGCAGGGGCGTCGCGGCCAGCGCGAACACCGCGGCCCCACCCGCGCCGCCGATCAGTAGCAGAACCGCCGCCGTCTGCCGGGGGCCAACCCGGTCCAGCGCCCAGCCCACCGGGATCTGCATCGCCGCAAAGACCAGAAACCACAGACCCGAGGCCCAGGCCAGATCTTCGGGCGTGGCGCCGATGTCTCGCGCCAGATCGGCAGTCAGAACCGCAAGGAACGCGCGGAAGAACTGGCTGAGGACATAGGCCAGACACAAGATCACCAAACCTGCCTGCATGTCGGTCTCCTTGCCGTCCGTCTTGGTGGGATGCTTGGCACGTCCCGATGCCATGCACAAGCGCGTGTGATATGTTGCAGTATCGGGAAACGCCCCCGCACTACGCTATCATTGCGGCAAGCAAACGGGAGGGACAATGAAGACCGCCGATATCGGATTCTACGACCGCGTACCCATTACACGCGACTTTCTTGCCCTGTCGGATCCGGAACAATTCACCCCGGTCCCGGATGACTGGATCGTGGGCGTCGCGGATATCGTGGACTCGACCGGCGAAATCGCGCGTGGTCGCTACAAGACGGTGAACATGGTGGGCGCGGCGGTGATCTCAGGCATGATCAACGCGCTGAGCGGGCGGGTTTTTCCCTATGTTTTTGGTGGCGACGGCGCCGGATTTGCCATCCCGAAGGAGGATGCCGACGTGGCGCGCGACACCTTGGCTGCGCTGCGCAGTTGGGCGGAAACCGAGTTCGGCATCGCGCTGCGTGCGGCTTTAGTTCCTGTGTCCGACCTGCGCGCGGAGGGGCTCGACTTGCGGGTGGCGCGCTATGCGCCGTCCTCGGGGGTGGATTACGCCATGTTCACCGGTGGCGGACTGGCCTGGGCCGAGGCGCAGATGAAGGCTGGCCGGTACGAGGTTCCGCCCGCCGGGTCCGACGCGCAGCCCGACCTGACGGGACTGTCCTGCCGCTGGTCCAACAGCCCTGCGCGGCATGGGCAGATCGTTTCACTTGTCATCCAGCCCACTGCGCAGGCGACAGAACGCGACTTTGCTGATCTGGCGCAATCAGTTCTGTCCGCATCCGAGGCTCTGGAGCGCGCGGGCCATCCCGTGCCGGCCGGCGGCCCTCCGATCAAGTGGCCACCTCCGGGGCTTGCACTGGATGCCCATGTTTCGCGCGCTGGGCGCAATCTGGCCGTGCGCAAGGCCGCGTTGCTTGTGCAGAACTTGCTGATCTGGCTGCTGTTCAAATCGGGCAAGCGACTGGGCGAGTTTGAGCCGGGCCACTACAAGAACATGGTCAGCCGAAATGCGGATTTCCGCAAATTTGATGACGGGTTGAAGATGACGCTGGATTGCGACGACGAGACCCTGTCGCGCATCGCCCGGACCCTTGAGGATGCGCGCGGACGCGGCAAAATCAGATATGGCATCCATTCCCAGCAAGAGGCTATGATGACCTGCTTCGTGCCCGCCGCCACGCGCGACGATCACGTACATTTCGTCGATGGTGCATCGGGCGGTTATGCGCAGGCCGCCGCCGCAATGCAGGGGTGAGCCGCCATCAGGAACGCCATTTCGCGGCCAGCCCGCGGGCGGCCTGAGCCAGCAGCATGACGTCGATACCGACCGCCAGGAACTGCGCGCCCATGTCCCGATACGCTTGAACCGCTTCATCATTGGTGCCCAGAATACCCGGCGCCTTGCCTGCCGCCCGGATCCGCTTCAAAGCATCGGCGATGGCGGTGCGCACCTCCGGCACCGTGCTGTCGCCTTTGTAACCCATGTCGGTGGACAGATCGGCCGGGCCGATGAAAACGCCATCCACGCCCTCGACCTGAAGGATGTCGTCCAGCGCGGCGATGCCCGCAAGGTTTTCCACCTGAACCAGCAAACAGATTTCGGGGTCGGCCGTTGCCACGTAATCGGGGATGGTGCCGTACATTGTCGCCCGTGTTGCGGCGGCCCCGACACCCCGCACACCTTTGGGCGGGTACTGGCAGGCCCGAACCAGCTCGCGCGCCTGATCCGCGCTTTCGACCATCGGTACCAGAATGGTCTGGGCGCCGGCGTCCAGCACGGTCTTGATCATCCAGGTCTCGCCGATGGGCAGCCGCACCACCGGGTGCGAGGGGCTGTTGGCCAGCGCAATCAGCTGATCGCGGATCGAACGGATGTCATTCGGCGCATGTTCGCCATCGATCACCAGCCAGTCGAAACCGGCGGTTCCCATGATTTCCGCGGTGATGGCTTCGGCAAAGCTCATCCAGCAGCCGATCTGCATTTCGCCCTGTATCAGAGCCTGTTTGAAGAGGTTTTTGGGGGCGGGCATCAGCGATCCTCCTGCGGGGGTGTGGGCAAGGTGCGGGCGATTTCGGTGATCACGTCAAAGGCCATCCGGACGTCCTCCTCGGTGGTTTCGAACTGGCCAGCCTGAAAGCGGATGACGATGTCGCCATCGACTCGGGTCTGGGTCAGATAGATGCGCCCGTCATCGTTGATGGCGTTCACCAGCCGCAGATTCAGGTGGTCCAGATCCGCGGCTCCGGGTGGCTCATATCGGAAGGTCCACAGGGACCACATGGGCGGGGTGGCGATCCGGAAATCCGGCTCGGCCGCCAGCCGATCATGCAGGTCGCGCGACCAGTTGACGTGGTTGCGCAGCCGCGCGCGCAAGCCTTCCAGCCCGTAGGCGCGGATCACGAACCACAGTTTCAGCGCCCGGAACCGACGGCCCAGCGGCACCGACCATTCCGAGTAGTTGACGATCCCGTCCTTGCCGTGGGTTTTGAGGAATTCGGGGCTGATCGCCAGCGTCTGTACCAGATCGTCGGGGTTTTTCAGGAAATGCGCGCAGCAGTCGAACTGAACCCCCAGCCATTTGTGCGGGTTGAAAACGATGCTGTCGACCTGGCCGATCCCCGGCCAATAGTGGCGGTATTCGGGGCAGATCATCGCCGACCCGGCCCAGGCTGCATCCACATGCGTGTACAGCCCATATTTCTGCGCGACCTTCAGACACTCATCCACCGGATCGGTCGCGCCGGTCCCGGTACCGCCGACGCACAGGATCACCCCCGCGGGGTGAAGTCCGGCGTCCAGATCGGCCCGGATCGCGGCCTCGAGCGCGGCGGGGTCCATCCCGCGCCAGTCACCCTTGATCGGGACGCGCACCAGGTTGTTCTGCCCGATCCCGGCCACCCAGATGGCGCGGTCGATTGATGTGTGCACCTCGGACGAGCAATAGACGCGCAAGGGTGTCTGCCCGAACAGACCCTTACGGTTGCCCTGCCAGTTCAGCGCCTTTTCCCGCATGGTCAGAACGGCGGCCAGCGTGGCCGACGAGGCTGAATCCTGGATCACCCCTGCAAAGCCTTCGGGCAGGTCCAGCGCCTGCCGCAGCCAGTCCATCATCCGGGTTTCCATCTCGGTCGCCGCGGGCGAGGTCTGCCACAGCATGCATTGCGGCGCGATCGCGCTGGCCAGAAACTCGGCCAGCACCGACGGCGCCGAGGCGTTCGAGTTGAAATAGGCGAAGAAGCGCGGGTGCTGCCAATGGGTGATGCCGGGCATCACGATCCGCTCGAAGTCTTGAAAAATCCCTTCTATCGGTTCGCCATGCTCCGGCGCCGTCGCGGGAAGCGCGTTCAGCACCTCGCCGGGCTCGGTCCGGGCGCGCACCGGGTGCTGGCCGACGGTTTGGTGATAATGCTGCGTCCACTCGGAAATGCGTTTGCCCCATTCCGAGAATTCATCCCATCTCATCTGCCTTGCCTTCCGCCTTCGCATCTTTCGCGGGCAAGTGATGGCGATGCAGGCGGGCAGGTCAATCAAATTCCGGACGACGATGGCGCTGTGAGGTGGGACCGTGGCGGCCGTTCGGGCCAAACTCAGGCTCTAATAAAGAAAATCGCACCGACTGTGCGGATCGGAGAACCCCGCCGGAGAAACTAGGGGCCGACTCCGGCGGGGTGGCCAGACGGTGTCTGAAGTTATTTGCCTGGCCCGGGGCCGAAGAATCCCTGTGTTGAAGGGCTCCGGCCCTGAATCGGAGAATGTGAGGTGCCCAAATTGCACCCCGACAGCGCAGCCCAAGCACCCAGGGGGATGAGGCCAGAGCGGCGGTTCTCCGAAACCGTAATTTTTCCTTGGTATTCGTGACGGTGGCACGCTGATGAACAAAGCTTGATTGGCTGGGCGCGCCGACCGCCTGAAAGAAAATCTAGCGCACCTGACCGCGAAACCAAGTCGCAATAAGGTGACGCGGCCAGTGGGCCTGTTGCGCTGCCTTCGAATATCTGCCCGATATTTCCGTTCATGATGCGCGGCCTGTGCGGTTTATTAAACAGGGCGGTCCCAAGTTTCCCTAGAATAAAGACGGATAGTTTGCGCGGATGAAACTGGTTTGCGCCCAGGTCCGCGGCCTTGGCAACTTCGCGCCGAAACGTACAGGCGGGCCGGCAATAATCGGCGTGTTTGCCGGGTTGAACAGCGGAGTGTCTCCTTTAGTCTGCGCGGCAATATGAAGGAAAGGATGCAACATGGCCAAATCTCTGTTTTCCCTGCCGGATGTGGTGCAGATACCAGTAGTTGGAGAGGCCAACACCTATCCGGTGGGGCGCATCTTCTGCGTGGGACGGAACTATGCCGCCCATGCGGCCGAGATGGGAAACGAGGTTGACCGCGAGGCGCCGTTCTATTTCACCAAGTCCCCGCAGAATGCCATTCTGACCGGGCAAACCGTGCCTTACCCGCCGGCCACCGAGAATTATCATCACGAAATGGAACTGGCTCTGGCCATTGGTCGCCCGGTGTTTCAGGCGACGTCGCAGCAGGCTTGGGATGCCGTGTTCGGATATTGCTGCGCGCTGGACATGACCCGGCGCGACCTGCAGATCCGCGAGCGCAACAAGCAGCGCCCCTGGGATCTGGGCAAGGATGTGGAAAATGGCGCGGTGTTCGCGCCGCTGACCCGCGCCGCCGATTGGGCGCCGACCGATGACATCCGCATCCATCTGAGCGTGAACGGTGAGGTCCGGCAGGACGCCACCCTGTCCGAACTGATCTGGAAGATCGACGAGATCGTCATGCACCTGTCCCGGTTCTATCACCTGCGGCCCGGCGATCTGATCCTGACCGGAACGCCTGCCGGTGTCGGCCCGGTCGTCGCCGGAGACGTGCTGACCGGCGGTATCGACGGGTTGGACCCCATCCGCCTGGCTCTCGGGCCGGCGGAATAGTCCCTATGAAAGGGCTTTCAGCCGATCAAACAGGCGCGCGCAGCCAGTCTGCGGCAAAGGCGACCTGTTCCAGCCCGGCAAAACGGCGCACCCGGTCCAGCTCGGCTTCGAGCCGCCGGGTGCGGGCGTCCGACCACCGGACCCCACGCTCGGGCCAAAGGGCGCGGACCCGCAAGGTGCCTTCGTCGCGATGGGCCTTCATGTCGATCCGCCCGATCAGGAGGTCTTTCTCGAGAAGCGGAAAGACGTAATAGCCATAGGTGCGCTTGGCCTCGGGCACGAAGACCTCGATCCGATAGTGGAAGCCGAACAGGCGCTGGGCGCGGTTTCGGTCGCGCAGCATGGGGTCGAACGGGCTGAGCACACGGATACGCCCCGGCGCGGGGGCAGGGTCGGCAGCCTGGTCCGCCAAGCCGGGTCGCGCAAACACGCGGCGCATTCGACCATCAGCGCATTCCACTTCGATTTCCTGCAAATCCCCCCGTGTCAGAGCCTGTTTGCACCACTCTTTCGCCTCGGCAGCGGTGACCGTGTCCCAAAACGCGGCCAGTTCGCCCGAGGTGGCAAAGCCCAACCGATCGAGCGCCGCGTGGCACAGCCAGTCCACCGTCGCCTGGTGGTCACACTCCATCACGCCGGGGCACAGATGGGTATCGATCACGCGCTCGGTCAGGTCGTATTGTTTTTGAAACCCTCGGCGCCCCACCACCGTCAGCGCCCCCGAGCGCCACAGGTATTCCAACGCCGTTTTCGAGGGGTGCCAATCCCACCAGCCGCCCGAGCCCTTTTTCTCATCCTGTCCCAGATCGGCCGAGCACACCGGGCCATGGTCGCGGATGTGTCGCAGCACGGTTTCGAACTGCTGTTCGAACCCGTCGCGTCGCCAGTTGCGCCAGCGGGCCCGCAGCATCTCGGCGTCGCGCTGGAAGCGCAGGTGCCAATGCGGGTAGAACCCCATCGGGATCACGGCGGCGTCGTGGGTCCAGTGTTCGAACAGGCTGCGGTCGCGCTCGTACAGGCGCTTGAGGTCGTTCGGCCGATAGGATGGGCGGCGCGAGAACAGGATCATGTCATGGGCGCGCGCCACGGTGTTGATGCTGTCGAGCTGCACGAAACCCAGCCGGTGGATCAGATGCAGCAGATCGGGCCCTTTGGCCGGACCTGCGGGCTGTTCCGCCAGCGCGTGACGGTCCATGAACAACGCACGGGCGGTTCGATTGTCGAGTTGTTGCAGCTTGCCCCGTTCAGCGCCGCTTGAGCGTGTCGCCATAGCTGATCTTGGGGGTCAAGGTTATGCGTGTTTCGATCTCGGTATTCGGGTCGGCCAGTTGGGCGGCGATGACTTCCGCGGCCTTGCGACCGATTTCAAGCCGGCAGGCGTCCATGGTGGCCAGCTTGCGCGGCAGACCCTGCAGCAGTTCGACGTTGTTGAATCCCGCAAGGCCGATCTGTCCGGGCACGTCGATACCCTGCTCAAGCAGGTACAGCAGCCCGCCCGCGCCGATCATGTCGTTGGAATAATACAGGAAATCCAACTCTGGGGAGCGTTCTAGCATGGCTTTGGTCATCTCGCGCCCCTTGGCCAAGGCCGAACCGCCGGAATAGAACTCTCGGTCCTCGATCTCGATCCCGTGCTTGCCTAAAACTTCGGTGAAGCCCTCGAACCGTTTGCGCGCGCGGTGGTCCAGCGGCATCTTGGTGCCCATGAAGCCGATATGCTGATACCCGGCCTTCAGGATTGCTTGCGCCATCTCGCGCCCGGCCCGGCGGTGCGAAATGCCCACCATCGCGTCCACAGGCTTGCCGTCCGTATCCATTATCTCGACCACCGGAATGCCCGCCGAATCCAGCATGGCCCGCGCGGCCTCGGTGTGTTCCAGCCCGGCGATGATAACGCCCGACGGACGCCACGAGAGCATCTCGTACAGGACCTTTTCCTCTTTTTCCGGCAGATAGTCGGTGACGCCGACCACGGGCTGCAGCTCGGTATCCTCAAGCACCTGGTTGATGCCGGTCAGCACCTCGGGGAAGACCATGTTCGACAGCGACGGGATGATCACAGCCACCAGGTTCACCCGGCTCGAAGCCAGTGCCCCGGCGATCTTGTTGGGCACGTATCCCAGCTCTTTCGCGGCGGCCAGAACCCGGGTGCGGGTCGCGTCCGACACATCGCCCCGATTGCGCAGGACCCGGCTGACCGTCATTTCCGACACACCGGACGCTTCTGAGACATCACGGAGGGTAAGCGGGCGTTTCGTTTCTGTTGTCACCGGGGATACCTGCATTGTTGTTTCCCCGATGCTAGCGCGAACAGGGCAATCTGTTCAACTGTTGTGCAAAGGTCATGACAAGCCGAAAAAACCCGGCTACAGAAGGCGCCGCGCGGCCCCGTGGCTCAACTGGATAGAGCAGCCCCCTCCTAAGGGGCAGGTTGCAGGTTCGAATCCTGCCGGGGTCGCCAGCAACTCAGCGCGAGTCGGGTTTCGGGTTCGGTTTCACCGCTCAACCGCGATGGCGCGCTTACTTCGTACATGCAGTCCTGGCGATCCTGTTTGCCGTGCATACACTTCTTTTGGTGCAGTCGCCCTGAGAGTTTCTGCCTCTCTCAAATCTGCATTCTGGTGCGGTTTTGGACCAGCCTCGGCTCGTCGTGCATTTGGTATTCCCAGTGCATTGCGCTCCACCGCAGGTTTTCGGCTGCCATTTTCGGTAGGAATCGTATGAGCGCCACCCTTCTGGGCATGCTCCGCCCGCGAACGCGCAAGCGGTCTTTCCCTTGATCGTGACGGTTTTTCCTCCCGCACTATTGCACTCTGCTGCCGTTGGGGCCGCACTTCCGGAAAGTGGCGATACCAACACCAAACACAGACCAACCAAAGATAGTATCTCAAGAACACGCATAGCGTTCTCCTTGCTGCGCGACAGGCAAGTCCAAGCTTACGTGACCGACAGACAATCCCAAAGGGTCAATCCCACGGTACCTTCGAGACGATGTATCGCGGGGATCATCTGCTCTTTGAAGCACCGCAGCAGCAGCCCGCGGACAGTCAGTATTCCGCGTTTGACAGCTTGTTAAGGCAATGGCTGACCGGGGCGCCTTTGGGCAGGGCACAGTACCCGTCCGACCGCATGTCGGCCGGCGGGGAAACACCTCCTCCGATCAAGATCACCAGGAACTCCTCAATCGGGGGCAACAGCGTATCGGCGTTCTCAATCGTCTCTTCGGTCGAGACTGTCCGGAATGCCTCAAACAGTGGAAGGGTGATTTCGCCTTCTACGCCATCGGGATGTTCGTCCAGAAACTGGCGCGCGCCCCAGTCAGGGTCTGTGAAGAATCTGTGATAGTAGGTGCGGTCCAACCGATCCTTCTGGATTTCCAGACTTTCCGGGACAACGCCTCCATCGCGGACGCCCTGATAGATTTCCATGATCTTGCCGTGGACCTCGGGCCATGCGTTGGCTTCGACGGTCGCGCTCAGCGCGATCACGGCCTTGTTTTTGCCCACGACAACAAAGTCCGAACGTGGATCGTAAGATGCACGCATGGACTGGCGGATGACCCGAAACATCTCCGAGCCCTGGTTGGCGCCGATGTAGTCAACAAGAAGGTTCGAGCCAAGCTGGTCCTGTGCGTTCGAAAACGCCTTTGCATTGGCAAGCAGGATCAACATTTCGGATGCGTCGGGATCGGCGAGATGCACGATACCTTTGGGCAGGGCAAAGGGCGCCCCGTTCGCGCCCGTCCACCCTTCGGCCCATTTGCTCAGGGCGCGCCCCAGCCGGAACCGCGCGCCCGGCAGCGAATTGATCAATCGGACGGTGCGGCGCGTTACCTCTTCTCCCTCTGATCTGAGGATGACCTGAGCAGGTCGTCCGAACTGAAAGTCGGTTTCAAGGGTTTCTTCGTCCGTGGCGGCAGGGTCGAATTCCAGATAATTGGTAATCTCGTTCAACACATCCGACGGCTGTCTGGTTCTGGTCGAGATAACTGGGCGAGACGTCTCAAGCTCTCGTGCGTACCAGTTTGGTGTGTATCGGGGTTCGAGCAATACGTTCTCGAGGTGCACCAGGACTTCCGGGAAGACGTCGCTTGGCGCCGAGACGGTGAGCGTCAGGTTCTTGCCGCTTCTGCCGATTTTCTGTTCGACACCTTTCAGCTTCAGGAACGAACTGACTTCGTAGGATGAGCGGGTCGAGGTCCCACCTGTCACCACGCTCGCAATGGCGGCGGACATGGCGGCAGTGCGGTCCAGCGTCGGGTGGTCAATCGTCCAAACCAGGGTCAGCGCGGACGTGCCGTTCTCAAGCGGAGAGAGCTCGACCAGTTTCGTTTCGCCTGCAGTCGCAATCAGTTCCGCCTGTGCCCGCTCACCCGGCAGCAAGGTAAGCGCCGCAAAGAGAACTGCGAGAAGCCGGCCCTTGAAAACGCGTATGTCAGTCGGCTTTCTCTGCAAGAACGAAAGATGTCGCCGAGGGCTGCAAGATTTTTTCCGCAAAATCGATAACTTCCTGATCTGTGGTGTTGCTCAGCGTTTCGGCAAAGACCGACGGGCTGATGGGCGGGAATCCGTCGGCGGCGACGTTCTGCAGAAACCACAGAAAGGCCGAAGGACGGCGGGCCATGTTCTGGGACCAGACCACTTCCTTTTGACGGAGCTGATGAATTTCGTATTTGCTGATCGGCTCGTCCAGCAAGCCAGCCAAGGTTTCGGTCAGCAGATCCTTGGCTTCATCCACGCTGAAGCCGGGCATGAGTTGCAGGTCGATCACCAGTTCAACATCGGCATTCTTCGCAAAATACCAGTTGACGCCATGGTTGAGTATCCGCGTGTCCTCGTGGCGTAGAACCTTGGCGATCCGTTCGTTCAGGATCCCGCTTGCGATGAAGAACGCGCCTTGCATGTCGATGCTCGTGGAGCGGTCTTCGAATTCCACGAATTTTGCGAACAGCACGGTGTCACGTTGCAACCGATCCGACTGCAGGCGCACGACGGACTGTTTCTCGGGATCCGGCTTTTGATCCAACCACGGTTTTTTCGGAGCGTCAGATGGTTCGGTATCGCCAAACACCCGCGCCACCAGTTCTTCGGCCCGGGCTGGTTCAATGTTTCCGGAGACAATCAACGTCACGTTGGACGGCACATAGTGTTCCTTGTGAAACTGATAGGCCTTCTCGAGGCTCAGCTTGGGCAGATCCTCGACGGTGTTGTCTGCCCGGCCGCGCAAGGTGCCGTAGAGGTTTTGAAGTGCCATTCGGCTGAGCCAGCGAAACGGATATTGCCGTTCACGCAGCAAGGTTTCCCGCTGGACGATAGCGACTTCGCTCTCCGCAAATTGCCTGGATACGGATGGCGTGTCCAGAACGGCCCGGGAAAGCCGCAACAACATCTCCGCCTCGGATGGCAGCCCGGAATTCGTGTACACGGTCGCGACATTGTGCGTGGTGGCGTAGATGTCGCGTTCACGCGGTTTTCTGAGAATGGTGGCGTCGGCCGAGAACGCGGCGAGATGCTCGGTCAGATGGGCTGTGCCGGACGGGTCCGGGTCGTCATACGACCCCGAAAGAACAATCAACTGAACATCCACGCGGTCGAAGGTGTCCACTGGAACCACATATGCCGCGTGCAGCCCGCCCTTCTGGGCAAGCGGAATGATGCTCTGAGCCTGAGCGGATCCGGAAAAAACCAAAAAGACGATCGACAAGAAAAGTACGGCGGCGCGCATCAAAATCCTTTGAACTATTAGATTTTCGCAGAAACGCCGGTCAACCGACGCTCAACCAAAGGGGTAACGGTTGCGTCAATGCTTGCGGGGCGCGGGGCGTTTTTCAAGTCGTAATAGGCATCGCAAGTCGGGGTGTGCTTCTGGGGCTGCGGGCGGGGCTTGCTGGGGCGAACAACTGGATCACGTCAGACCAAGGTCTGTGGTGCGGCTTTCGATTGTGGGTCATAGTCGGGACCACAATGAGGACGAAAGTTGCTGAGCTGACGATTGGGAATTGGTCGTTGTCGCGAGTTTTTCTTGCGGCAAGCATCCTTGTGATGGGATCTGCAACCGCGATCGTCGGTGTGTGGGTTTCAAATCGAATCCAGAATGCGGTCGTGCAGAACTCGGCCAATTCGGCGGCGCTGTATATGGAAAGCATCGTCTCACCTCTCAGCCAGGAACTGGCGTTGGGTGACCGCCTGTCCGAGCAGGCGAGGCGGGCGCTGGACGAGATTTTCATGACCCAGCCGATGCGCGATCGTATCGTATCATACAAGTTCTGGAAGCAGGGTGGTGTGGTCGTACACGCCTCGGACACAAGCATCATCGGTAACCGTTTCGAGCCGACGGGTGACCTTCAGCGCGCCTGGATCGGCGAAATCTCGGGCTCGTTCGAGGAACTGGATCACGATGAAAGCGCTGCCGAAGCGGCCTTGGGGATACCGCTGCTCGAGGTCTACAGCCCCATTCGTGAACTGTGGTCCGGTGAAATCATTGCCGTGGCCGAGTTCTATGAAAGGGCCGATCAATTGGAGATGGATCTGGCAAAAGCCAGGCGCACAAGCTGGTTGGTGGTCGGTTCCGCTTTTCTGGCAAGCACGGTTGTCCTTTTTTGCATCGTTGCGATCGGGGACAACACCATCCGGCGGCAGGCGCGGCTATTGAAGAAACGGCTGGCGGAAAGCGAAAGGATGGCGGCGCAGAATGCGATGCTGCGGTCGCGGGTGGTCGAGGCCTCGGGGCGGTATGCCGCGCAGACGGACCGGTTTCTGAAGAAACTCGGCGCCGAACTTCATGACGGCCCGGCGCAGTACCTTTCACTTGCCGCCCTTCGGTTGGAGGCCGCGTTTTCGGACAAATCCCCAAAACCGAAGGAGGCCGAGGAAATCCAGCAATCGCTGCAGAAGTCCTTGACCGAAATCCGCGCGCTGTCCCGGGGGCTGTCTGCGCCCGATATCGACAACCTGACCTTGATTGATGTCGTGAAAAGAGCGGTCGAGGACCACGCGGAGCACAGCCCGTTGCGGCCTGAAATCTCGTTTCATGGCAGTGACATGCCGAATTTGTCGGTGTCTGACAAACTGTGCGTTTTCCGCTTTCTTCAGGAAACACTCTCGAATACCGCGCGATATGCCCCGCAGTCCCGCTGCAGCGTCACCTGCCATGTTCGCGACGATTGCATTGTCATTCAAGTCAAGGACGATGGACCCGGCTTTGATCCTTTGGACGGTACTGTTCTGCGCGATGATGGCGGCCAGGGGCTGCTGGGGCTGCGCGATCGGGTCGAAAGCATCGGCGGCAGGTTTCAGGTCTCGTCCAGTCCCGGTCAGGGCACCACCGTCGAAATGACCCTGTTTCCCAACAAAACGAGCTCACCATGACCAAGACACTTGTCATAGCAGATGATCATCCGATTTTCCGGGATGGGCTGCGGCGGACCTTGGATGAGGCAGAAGGGTTCGAAGTTCTCGCGGCCGGATCCAGCGCCGACGAAGCGGTTGCGCTTGTCGCTCAGCACCAGCCCGACATCGCAATTCTCGATCTCTCGATGCCCGGCGGGGGGATCAACGCGACACGCCGGATCGCCGCAATGGAAAAACCGCCCTGCATCGCGATTCTGACGGTTTCGGAGAACAGCAGCGATGTTGCCGATGCACTAGAGGCCGGAGCGATTGGGTATATTGTCAAAGGCGTAACCGCGAGCGAACTGACCGCCTCCCTGCGCAGCATCGCCGCGGGGGAGGGGTTCGTTTCGCCGGGGCTGGCTTCGCGGGTACTGCTTCAGATCAACAACGACGCAAGCCCTGCGAACAGCAGCGATGTCCTGGATGATCTCACGCATCGCGAAGAGGAGATACTCAGGCGCGTGGCCAAGGGTTTGAGCAATCGCGAGATCGCCGTGGAACTGGATCTTCAGGAAAAGACGGTGAAACACTATATGACGGCGATCCTGTCCAAGCTGCACGCGCGGAACCGGGTCGAGGCCGCGCTTATCGCGCACGACGCGTGGGGCAAGAAAAACAAGCCCGCATAGCCTGTGAACGCCGAAACGGCCTCTCCGACCGAGAGACCGTCCGGGAAATTCGCGCTGTTCGTCAGTTCGCGACCGATTGCAGCCTCCGGATGTCTGCGGCCGTGGCTGTTCTTTCCACAACGGTCCGGTTGAAGGGGTCTTTCAGCTCGTAGCGCCCGAACTCGATCTCTTCTTTCCAGCCGTTGGCGTAGTTGACTTCGATGTTGTTGCCTTGACGTTCGATCTTTGTGGGGCGGCTTCCGGCCGTACCACCTTGCCCGGATGCGCTTACATTCTTGATCGAAATGCCGTTCGCCAGGGAACGAAGCCTTGAGATATCGGCACCTGTGGCTGGCCGTTCCTCAACGGTCCGATTCTGAGCATTCTTTCTCTCGTATCTGCCGTTTTCGATTTCTTCCTTTGTTCCGTCCGCATAGCGAACTTCGATCCCGTTCGCAGTTGTCTCGACCTTGGTTATGCCGGCCGACCCGGTCGCGGTGCTTCCGGATTGCGAAGATCCCTTTTTGCTGCCGCTGCGACTTGACCGATCGTCGTCATCGTCGTCGTCATCCCGATCATCATCGTCGTCGTCATCCCGGTCGTCGTCATCATCGTCCCGATCGTCATCGTCATCATCGTCGTCCCGACCGCTGCCACTCTTGCCTTTGCCGCTTTTCGCAAACGCGTAAGCGGGCTCAAGCTGTAAGCCGCCCTCGGTGCTGAACTTGGGAGTGTATGGCGCCGCCGAAATCAACGTCGCCAGTGCCACAGTGCTGAGAAGTTGTCCCAGTTTCCGGTTCGCAATCATTTCAGCCTCCTTTGCTGTTCGACAAATGTCTGGTTGTCGAAGGGAGGCTAAAGCGGGTTGGATCCGTCCACATCGGGCTTAGGTCTGACGAATTTCCAACCAAACGTCCGAAGGGGGAAGCGAAAAGGCACAAGGTGCCAAGATCACGTCGACTGGCGAACCGCCAAGGCTCGTAGGTTGCCGGGGGATGTGGGCGTCGGCTCAGTCTGTTGTGGCGTCGTTGGCCGGTACCGGAACAACCTTGAGATATGCGGCAATCGCCAACCGGTCCTCATCGGACAGACGGGAAGTGTTCTCGATGACCTCGGCCATCTCTCCGCCGGCGCTGTCATAGTCCGGAGTGAAACCGGACTTCAGATATTCGGCGATGTCGGCTTCGGACCAATCCAGGTGGTTGGTGGTCAGGCCGGGGATGCGCCCTTTTCCGCTGGGATTTGGCGCACCCGTCAGCCATTGATCCCGGCTCAAGCCGCCAAGGCCATCTCTGGGCGTGTGGCACTCGGCGCAATGGCCCAAGGCTTCGACCAGGTAGCGTCCGCGCTGCTGCTGCACATCAAGATCACCGTCCACCACCCACCCTGGTTCAAGGTAGAGAAGCTTCCAGCCGCCCAAGCTTCGCCGGATGTTGAAGGGGAAACCGACCTCGTGCGCTCTGCTTTCCTGCGAGGCGGCCGGCAAGGTGCCGAGGAATGCGCGCAGCGACACGACATCCTCCGGCGTCATGTTCGTATAGGTCGTGTAAGGGAAGGCCGGGTAATAGTGTTGCCCGTCCGGCCCGGTTCCGTAGATCAGGGCATCCGCCAGTTCCAGCGCCGACCATGACCCAATCCCGGCTTCTGGGTCGCTGGATATGTTCGGAGCTATGAACGTACCGAAATCTGTCTCGAACCGGCGTCCGCCCGCCAGCACCAGCTTTTCCTCACCCTCGGAGTTCGGCGCTGAATGGCACGAGGCGCATCCGGCCGCAAAGAACACGGTCTCGCCCCTGACAAGATCAGGGGCAATACCGTCCAACTCGGCCGGATCGACGTGTTGCGGTCGGGTCAGAACCAGACCGGTCAGCCCGGCCACGACCGCGACGCCCGCGGCAATCGACAGAAGCCGCCGCACCGTCAGGGCCATGTCAGTTCTTTGGGGCTCTGTAAGCCTTGTGACATGCCGAACAGGCTCCACCCAATGGTCCCATCGCTGCTTTCAGCGCTTCGACATCTTGCCCGGCGGCGGCCTGCATCGCAACCGCGGCTTCAGCCATTGCCTTGCCCTTGGCGCTGACATCCGGGAAGTTCTCCCAGATCGCCGGAAGCGCACGAGAAGATGGGTCGGAGACATTGTCGGACCCGGCTGGCCACATGGCCGACTGATCGATCTGCGTCACGGCAACCAGGTTGTTTGCCGCGCGCGTCGCGGCCTCGGCGTTGTATTCCACCTCGCCCTTGGCCATGCCGCCAAGCGTGCCCAGATTAAACGCATACAGCTGCATGACGGCCTTCCGCGCCTTGACGGCCGGGTTTTCGCTTTCCTGGGCTACGGCCGTGCCAATAACGGCCGCAGAAAACAAACTCGCCGCAAGGATTGAGAATTTCTTGATCATGGTATCTCTCCCACATGAATGTGTCGAATGGTAACTTGATCGAAATTTCTTGTAATTGTTTATTTCTCTGCGTTTCTTGTTAACTTATGAACAATCAAAACTGGGATGACATCCGATACGCACTCGCCGTAAGCCGGCACGGCTCGTTGAATGCAGCGGCCACAGCGCTGGGCGTGACCCATGCAACGGTGCTGCGCAGGGTGGCCGCGTTTGAACGACGCCATGGGTGCGTGATCTTTCAAAAGAACCCGACGGGCTACAGCACGCTGCCCGAGGCCCGGGCCATTCTTTCTGCCATGGAAAATGTCGAGGATGCGGTGCTTTCGGTTGAACGGGCAATCGTGGGCGCGGACCGTTCGCCGACCGGGCGGGTGCGGATTGCCTCGACCGACAGCCTTTGCCAGCTTGTTTTGCCCGGGATACTGAACCGCATTTCTGCGCTTTATCCGGGTTTGGAACTGAGTCTGCTGAGCGGGAACAATCACCATGACCTGTCGCGGCTGACCGCTGACATTGCCGTGCGTCCATCAATACGCCTGGGCGAAGACTTGGTGGGCGAGCGGGCTGGCGCGTTGGCCTTCGGGGTCTACGACGATGGGTCCGCCAACCGAAAATGGATGCGTTTGGACGGGGCGCTGAGCGGTTCGGTCCCGGCCAGATGGATGGCCGAACAAGTGCGGGATGAAGACACGACCATCGGCGCGGACAGTTTCCTTGTGCTCCAGCAGATGGCTGCGACAGGTGTCGGCAAGGCATTTTTGCCGACGTTCATCGGTGATGCGGACCTGCGGTTGCGGCGGGCGCCGGACATCGATCCGAAAATCGAGGTTCCTCTGTGGGTTGCCACGCTTGAAGAGATTGCGCGCACACCGCGGTTTGCCGTCGTGCAGCGGGCCTTGGTGGAACACCTGCCCGAAGCACTGGGCCGGTAAGATCAAACCGAAACGGCCGCCCTGAGCTGCTGCTGACCAAGTTCGGATTTTGATCCTTTCAGGAATGGCGACCCGCGTTCCAGCACCAGAAAACTGTCGCCCAGAGAATACGCGAAATCAAAATACTGCTCGACCAGGACAATCGCCATCTCACCTTGATCGCGCAACAGGCGGATGACTTCGCCGATCTGCTTGATGATGTTGGGCTGGATGCCCTCGGTTGGTTCATCCAGCAAAAGCAGCCTGGGTTTCGTGATCAAGGCCCGCGCAATTGCGAGCTGCTGCTGCTGACCGCCTGACAGATCACCACCGCGCCGCGACAGGAACTCTTTGAGAATCGGGAACAGTTCGAAGATGTAATCAGGTATCCTGTGTTCGCTGCGGGGCAGGCAGGCAAAACCGGTTTCCAGGTTCTCGCGGACCGTCAGAAACGGAAAGATTTCTCGTCCTTGCGGAACATAAGCCACACCTTTTCGAGCCAGATCATAGGATGTGGCCTTGCCGATCTGCTCGCCGCCAAGCCGGTATTCACCGCCGCTGCGGGGGTGCGTTCCGGAGATGGCTTTCAACAGGCTGGTCTTGCCGACGCCGTTGGTGCCCATCACGCAGGTGACCTGACCCTGACGTGCGGTGATGTCGATCCCGCTCAGGATCTGGCTGCCGCCGTAGTGCAGGGACAGGTCCGAGATTTCCAGAAGCTCAGCGGCCAAGATACACCTCAATCACTTTGTCATTATTGGTGACGTGGTCCAGCGACCCTTCGGCCAGAACTGACCCTTCGTGCAGCACCGTGACCTTGCAGTTCAAGCGGCGGACGAACTCCATGTCATGTTCAACCACCACCACGGCGCGGGTTTTGGCGGCCGCGACAAGAATGTCGGTTGTGTGCTCACGCTCGGCGGGGGTCATTCCGGCGGCCGGCTCATCAACCAGCAGCAACTGCGGATCCTGCGCCAGCAGCATGCCGATCTCAAGCCACTGCTTCTGCCCGTGGCTCAACTCACCCGCCTTGCGGTTCAAGGCATTCTGCAGTCCGATTTCCTCGGCCAGGTCAGCGACCTTCTGATGATCCGACTGTCCGGCCCGAAACCGCAGGACCGCCAGCGGGCCGCGTTTGTTCCTGAGGGCCAGCATCAGGTTCTCGCGAACGCTCTGGTCCTCGAAGACGGTGGGGCGCTGGAACTTTCGGCCGATGCCGGCCTGGGCAATCTGGCTTTCGCTCATCGACAGGAGCGACACGGATTTGTCGCCCCACAGAACATGGCCGTCATCCGGTTTGGTCTTGCCGGTAATGATGTCCATGAACGTCGTCTTGCCCGCCCCGTTCGGGCCGATGACCGCGCGCATTTCGGTTGGGCCAATCTGAAATGTCAGGTTGTTGATGGCTTTGAATCCGTCGAAGGTTACGGACACGCCGGAGACTTCAAGCAACGTACTCATTCGTCGGCCTCCTTTTCGCGCAACGACCCAAGGTCCGGGCCCAGATCGGCGCCGTGGCGGTCCGGGGCGCGCCGCTCGGCAAACTTGTCGATCAGGCCGCCGATGCCCCGAGGCGCAAACAGCGTGACCGCGACAAATGACAGCCCAAGCAGGATGGTCCACCAGTCGACCCATTGGATCGTGTAGAACCCCAGCGAGATGTCGGGGGCCTGACCACCCGTGAACCAGGTGGACAGCAGAGAAACGAATGCCGCGCCGATCACTGCTCCGTACAGACGGCCCCGTCCGCCGATCGCCACCCAGACAGCCAGGTAGATTGATGCAATGGGCGCGATCTCGGCTGGATTGATGATGCCGGCTTGGGGGTAATACAGGGCACCTGCGATGCCGCAGATCACGGCGGTGAAGGTGAAGATGAACAGCTTGTAGGCTTCGACCGAATACCCAAGGAACCGAACCCGGCTTTCGTCGTCCCGGATGGCGCGAATGACCGATCCGAACTTGCCGGACACCATCCAGGCGCAGACCAGATAGCCCAGCCCCAGCGCCAGGGCCGACGCCCAGAAGAACAGGATCGAAACCGTCGATTGCGGCACCGAATCCAGACCCGGCAGATTCTGCAGACCCGACAGGCCGTTGTTCCCGCGCAGCCCGCTGTCGTTCTGAAACAGGTACAGAGACAGCGCCAGCGTCATCGCCTGTGTCAGGATCGACAGGTAGACCCCGGTCACGCGACTGCGGAAGGCCAGCCACCCGAACACAAGGGCCAGCAAGCCGGGCACCAGTACGACCGCGGCCAGTTGCAAGGGCAGCGAATGCGCAACAGCCCAGATCGGTGGGAACTCGGATGCGCCGACGACGCCGAAGATCTGGGTTGCGATGCCGTCAGAGATTTCCTGGGCCGTTGGTGGCAAGGCCGAGGACGCAAGGCTTTCGATCACGATGATCTCGGTTCGCGCATACATCAGCCACATGCCGATGGCGTATCCGCCGATACCGAAGAAGGCCATATGCCCTAGGGACAGGATGCCCGTGTAGCCCCACACCAGGTCCATCGCCAGGGCCGCAAGGCACAGGCAGAGGGTCTTGCCCAATGTCTTGACGAAGCTGGTGGATATCAGGCCGATCCCGAACCCTTCGCCCAGCACTGTTATGGTCGCCGTGAACAGCGCCAGGACGATCAGAAAGATCGCGACCGAGGGATAGCGCAGCACAAATGGCTTTCGCATCGGGCTGGCTGTGGATGTCATGTCAACCATATCACGCTTCCGCCGCCCGACCCTTGAGCGCGATGATGCCGCGCGGCCGGAATTGAATGAACAGGATGATGAACAGGATCATGTAGGTCTGCGCCGCCAGGGTATTGGACGGGTTGAACCATTCGATCCCCTTCTGCAGCGTGCCGACCATCGTGGCCCCCAGCAGCGTCCCCCAGATGTTGCCCACACCGCCCACGACCACTGTCATGAAGCTTTGCACGATATAGTCGGATCCCATCTCGGACGTGACCTTGGCGTAAAGCCCGATTGCCACGCCGGCAATGCCCGCGATGCCCGAGCCAAAGCCGAAGGTCAGCATGTTGATCCGGTCGGGATTGATACCCATCGAGGACGCCATGCGCGGGTTCTGCGTCACGGCGCGCACCTCAAGCCCCAGCCGGGTCCGGTTCATGACGATGAGGAAAAGCGCGAGGAACAGTAGCGCCAGAACAAAGATCGCGATGCGGATGTAACTGATGGAGACGATATCGTTCAGCACCATCGAACCGTCCAGCCAGGCCGGGGCGGTCAGGGGACGCGCCTGGGTTCCAAAGATGTTCTTGGCCAGTTGCTGTAGCGCGATGGAAACCCCGAAGGTCGCAAGCAGCGTCTCCAGCGGACGGTGATACAGCCAGCGAATGACCAGACGTTCCAGCAGAACACCGGCGCCGAAGGTCACCAGGAATGCGCAGGGAATGGCGACAATGATCGACAGGGTCAGGTCCGGAATGAACAGTTGGACCACATATCCGGTATAGGCGCCCATCATGATGAACTCACCATGCGCCATGTTGATGACGCCCATGACGCCGAAAGTGATGGCAAGGCCGATGGCGGCAAGGAAATAGATCGAGGCGAGAGACAGCGCATCCAGAACCAGATCCGCCGTCTGGTTGAGAGCGACTTGCATCTCGATATTGTCCAGCACGGCCTGCGCGGCCAGCGCCACCGGCAACGGTGCCGAGGTGTAGACTCGGTAGAACTTGTACTGTTGCACAGCCTCTGCGATGTCGTCCTGCGTCACTAGCGGAGCGGCGAGCCCCTGATCGGCCAGCAGCTGGTATGCCGCTTGTCGTGCCGCATCTTCGTCCAGACTTGCCACCTGTACGCCTGCGACCCTGTCACCGTCGATATTCGAAATCAGGGTCTCTTTGATGGTGCCGTTGTCTACCAGGGCCGGTGCCAACCCGTTTTCGACCAACAGGTCATAGGCCTGTTTCTGTGTCAGTTCGTCCGACCCGGCCTCGATGGTCACAGCGCCATCCGGAACCGTGTCGGACACCTTGATTTCAGATGCAACAAGGGGATTGAGCGTTGCGCGCACGTCAACGCCCAGATCGCCGGCGAAGCTGTCGATTGCAGCCAGCCTTGCGACCGCGTCATCATCAAACCGGATCGTCAACAGACGCTCGAGCCGGTCCTTGCGGGCCCGCAGATCCGCGTCCTGCTCTCCGGCAATGGCGCCGCGCAAGGCGGATAGGTGCGAGGGTTCCGCGTCCCGCTCGATTGCCGTCAGCGCTGCGCTTCGGTTCAGCGGGTCGGGGTCGTTCAGTTGAAACTGCACCAGCGCCGAAGCGATCAACCCGCGAATGCCCGAGTTCGGCTTGAGTTGTTTGTAATCCTTTTTGTCGACGACACCGATCTCGGCCCCATCCGAGATATCGAAAACCCGCAAACCGCCATCGGCCTTGGACGCAAAAACGAAAAGGCCCGTATCCCGGTTGAACCACATGTCCTTGGCCTGCCACCGCTCCAGGACGGTTTGTGCCTCGGGCAATCCGCTCTGCGCCAAGGCGTCAATTGCCGGGCCGATCGTCTTGCGAGAGGATTTTTGAATGACCTCCGCATGGGCCTGCAAGAGCTTCTGGACCGGCGCGTCGGAGGATTGGGCTTGCAAAAGACCAGGGGCCACGAACAGCAGCAGGGCAAGCAAAGCCCGGCAAATCGAAAGCGTCATTTGGGGAGACCTCGGCATTGGGCCCCGGGGCACATGTGATGCGCCCCGAGGTATTCCGGTTCAGATCTTAGTAGTTCGATTTGATCTGTACGCAGCTTTTCGTTTCGGTGTTGTACATACCGCAACCCAGCTCTTTCCAATCCGAGATCAGAACCGCGGATTCGGGCAGGTAGTCCGTCCAGGCATCGCCCGGAACCTCTTCGGTCTGGCTGATGATGTCGAACTGACCGTCTTCCTGGATTTCGCCGATCAGAACCGGCTTGGCGAGGTGGTGGTTCGGCAGCATGACGGCCGTGCCGCCCGTCAGGTTCGGGAATTCCTGGCCGTACATGGCTGCGCGCACGGCATCGACATCCGTCGAGCCCGCCTCGGTCGCGGCGTTAACCCACATGTTGAAGCCGATGTAATGCGCTTCCATCGGATCGTTAGTCACCCGATCTTCGCCCATGCGGGCTTTCCAGGCGGCAACCCAGGCCTCGTTCGCTTCGCTCTCTGCCGATTGGAAGTAGTTCCACGCCGCCAGATGCCCGACAAGGTTGGTTGTGTCCAGACCGGCCAATTCTTCCTCGCCGACCGAGAAGGCAACTACTGGGATGTCATCCGCCGAGATACCTGCGGCGGCCAGTTCCTTGTAGAAGCCCACATTCGCGTCGCCGTTGATGGTCGAGATGACGCCGACTTTCTTGCCGTCCGCGCCCAGCGCAACGACATCCGCCACGATCTTGGACCAGTCGGAATGGCCAAAGGGGGTGTAGTTCACGAAGATGTCCTCTTCGGCGATGCCTTTCTGCTTCAGATAGCTTTCGAGGATGTTGTTCGTCGTGCGCGGATACACGTAGTCGGTGCCCAAAAGGGCGAATTTCTCGACCCCCAGTTCCTCAAGGAAGTAGTCCGTTGCGGGGATCGCCTGCTGGTTCGGTGCGGCACCGGTGTAGAAGACGTTCTTCGAGCTTTCTTCGCCTTCGTACTGAACCGGATAGAACAGCAAACCGTTGAGCTCTTCGATGACCGGCAACACGGATTTGCGGGAGACCGATGTCCAGTTGCCAAAGATCACGTCAACTTCGTGGACGGTCAGCAGTTCGCGCGCTTTCTCGGCAAACAGCGGCCAGTCCGAGGCGGGGTCGACAACTACGGCTTCCAACTCGCAGCCCAGCAGGCCACCAGCTTCGTTCTGCTGTTCGACCAGCATCTCCATCGTGTCTTTCAGCGTGGTCTCGGAGATGGCCATCGTACCGGACAATGAGTGCAGAACGCCCACTTTGATCGGGCAATCGGCCAGTGCGGGCAGGGCGGTTGCGAACAATACAGCAGCAGTAGTGTTGAGTAGTTTGGAGTGCATCAGCGTTTCCTTTTGTGCGATGCGCAGCAGGCTTGTCCGGAACGCCGAAACATCCCATATACCCCCCACGCTTAATTGCGGTGTGCGAGGGCGTCATCAGGTTCCTAGGCCGGGCACCTTCGCACATTTTCCAAGCCGTCTTTCGGCGCACCACATTGCTAGGTCAGCTTTTGCCGAGGCTCAGAGTCCGGTGGTGCGAGTTTTTGGATTGATTCAGCGTGTTGCCCAAATTTGCGGCGGTGCCGCATGGTTCGCCCAAAAATGCGGCACTGCAGCGAAGGGTGGTCTCAGACGCCGCCCAGTATCAGCAGGCTGCACTGATCCAGAAGGTCGCTGGCCGTTTGCCGCGCGGCGCTGGCCGCCGTGATGTCCGAGCCAAAGGTCGCCGTATGCAGCAAGCGCGCATGAGCGTGTTTTGAGTTCACCCGGTGGCTCAGGACCAGTTCGGCCTCCTCTGCCGTTACGGTCGCCTCAAGCAAGGACACGAAACCGCCGCGAAGCAACTCATAGTCCTGCGCCTTGGGGTCGTTCAGAAGCCAGGCATGCTCCATCTCGGCCGAAAAACGCCCGGCGCAGCCGGCAAACGATTTGACCATGTCGGTTTCAGCATGAAGCAATCCGATGGATGAGAAAGTGCATAGTGCTGAAACGAAAATAGTTTTCAAAGCGCCCATGTTTTGATCATTGCAACCGAAAAAGCGCCCGTCAAGGCAGCGCTTTGTAAACTGGCCTGCCCATTTCCCGACAGGCTTCGGTCGCAACGGGTCATGACGGAACCGGTTCCGCGCGCTATTTGCGTCCTGGTCCTACCGGGGCGCATTGAACCCGGTTGAGGGCTGGCCGGACCAGACTAGCTATTGCCCAGATTTGGTTCGGAGAACGGTTTTGCAGATCGTTTGGTTCAAGCGGGATCTCAGGGTGCAGGACAATCGTGCCCTGGCTCATGCGGCACAGCGGGGGGCGCTGGTGCCGCTTTACGTGGTTGAACCCGATCTTTGGCGTCAACCCGACATGTCCGCTCGCCAATGGGCGTTCATCCGCGAAACCCTGGTCGAGCTGCGCAGTCAGCTTGCGGAATTGGGCCAGCCCCTGATCGTACGGACGGGCGAGATGCTGTCGGTCCTGGACGATCTTGCACAGAGTTTCGACCTCACGGCCCTGTGGTCGCATGAAGAAACGGGAAACGACTGGACCTTTCAGCGGGACAAACGCGTGGCGTCCTGGTGCCAAACCCGGGGCATTCCCTGGCACCAACCGCGCAATCACGGGGTTCGCCGCCGTCTGGCGTCGCGCGATGGCTGGGCCAAAGAGTGGGATCGCTTCATGAGCGAACCGATCACGCCCGCACCCATATTGCGGCCCATCCCGATGGACCCGGGTGGGATCCCGTCCAACAGGGAACTGGGATTGCGCCCGGACCCATGTCCACGGCGCCAGTCGGGCGGCCACACGGCGGCGTCGGACCGGTTGACCACATTCCTGAGCACGCGCGGCCGGACCTATCGCAGCGCGATGTCCTCACCTCAGCTGGGGGAACACGCGTGTTCGCGCCTGTCCCCGCATCTGGCATGGGGAACGCTGTCGATGCGCGAGGTGATGCAGGCCACATGGGCGCGGCAAAAAGCGCTGAGCCACACCCCTGACAAACAGTGGCGGGGGGCGATGTCCTCGTTCGAAGGCCGGCTGCATTGGCACTGCCATTTTATCCAGAAACTGGAGGATGACCCCCGGATCGAGTTCCAGAACGTGCATCGCGCCTATGACGGGATCCGCCCCTCGGCCCCGGATTCGCATCGGCTGGAGGCCTGGGCCAACGGTGAGACCGGCCTGCCATTTGTTGACGCATGCATGCGGTACTTGCGGGCAACGGGGTGGCTCAACTTTCGAATGCGCGCGATGGTGATGGCGACGGCCAGCTATCACCTGTGGCTTGACTGGCGCGCGCCCGGTGAGGTTCTCGCCCGCTTGTTCACCGATTACGAACCGGGCATCCACTGGAGCCAGGTGCAGATGCAGGCCGGCACCACGGGTATCAACGCGCTGCGGATCTACAACCCGGTAAAGCAGGGCCATGATCAGGACCCGACCGGGACTTTTACCCGCCGTTGGTTGCCGGAATTGGCGGATATCCCGGATCGCCATCTGCAAAAGCCGTGGAAGGCCAAGAATGCAGGTGCCGTGCTGGGCAAACGCTACCCGATGCCCATCGTTGATCACTTCGCGGCGGCCCGATTCGCCCGGGATCGGATCTGGGCGGTGCGGCGCGGGGAAGGTTTCCGGGACGAGGCTGCGAAGGTCTTGGCCCGGCATGGCAGCAGCAAAGGGCGCTCGCGGAAAGGAAACAGCCGTGCGACCACCCGCAACCCCGCGCAATTGTCATTGGATCTGGGGGACTAGATGCGGATGCGGAAAAAGTCAGATCTTCCGACGAAACCCTGCGCCACATGCGGGCGTCCTTTCACCTGGCGGCGAAAATGGGCCAGGGTCTGGGACGAGGTCCGCCACTGCTCGCAGCGTTGCCGCCGAGCCCGATCATCTTCGACCGGCCAACGCTAGAGGCTGTCGAGTATCTCGCGCGCGCTGTCGCGGTATTGGGCCTGTTTTTCGGGGTCCATCCGGTCCCAGGCTCGGTAGGCATGGCCCAACCTGGGATTGCCACGCAGCTTGTCGGCGTTGCGTGCGAGGAAATCCCAATACAGTGGATTGAAAGGGCAGGCATTCGCACCGAACTTGCGTTTCACGTCATAGCAGCAATGCGAACAGTGATCCGACATCTTGTTGATGTAGTTTCCGCTTGCTGCGTAGGGTTTTGACCCAAGCAATCCGCCATCGGCGAATTGGCTCATTCCGATCACGTTGGGGGCCTCGACCCATTCATACGCATCGGCGTAAACCGCCAGGTACCACTCGTGGACTTCGTGCGGATCGACCCCGGCCAGCATCGCGAAGTTGCCAGTCACCATCAGACGTTGGATATGGTGGGCATAGGCGTGGTCGCGCGTCTGCCCGATTGCGGTCGCCATGCAGGCCATTTCCGTTTTGGCCGTCCAGTAGAAATCCGGCAGCGGGCGGGTTGCCCCGAAGTGGTTGCGTTCCGTGTACCCGGGCATGTTCAGCCAATAGAGGCCCCGAACATATTCTCGCCAGCCGATGATCTGACGGATAAAGCCCTCGACCGCATTCAAAGGCGCGCGGCCTTCATAATAGGCACGCTCGACCTGTCGGCAGATCTCCATCGACCCCAGCAGACCCGCGTTCAGGTAATGCGACAGGACCGAGTGATAGAGGAACGGTTCTGCCTGTAGCATTGCGTCCTGATGGTCCCCGAACAGAGGCAGAGCGTGTCCCACGAAATGGTCCAGCGCCTCAAGCGCGCCGGCGCGGGTCACCGCGAACCAGAACGGGCGCAGCTGTCCGAAGTTGTCGCCAAACCGGGTTTCGACAAGGCTCAGAACCTCGGTGGTGATGTCATCCGGGTCGGATCGGGGCGGTCGGGGCATGAACAGATCGGCAGTGGCGGGCTTGCGGTTTTCCGCATCAAAGTTCCAGCGCCCGCCTTCGGGTTGGTCGCCGTTCATCAACAGCCCCGTTTTGCGCCGCATCTCACGATAGAAATACTCCATCCGCAACTGCTTGCGTCCGTCCGCCCAATTGCGGAACTCCTGATGCGTGGCGACAAACCGGTCATCTTCCAGCATATGTAGATCGGCTTGGCTTTGGTCCGCCCATTCCAGCAAGGCGGTTTTCAGCCGGTACTCGCCGGGCTCGGTCACCTGAACGCTCTCAATAGACAGATCCGCGATGGACCGCGCGATCTCGCCTGTGATGGAGCCGGTATTGTCAGGGTCATCCAGTTTGACATAGCGAACCTGCCACCCCGCCTCACCGAGCTCATCTGCGAAATGGCGCATCGCCGAAAAGACAAACGCAATCTTCTTTTTGTGATGCGGAACATATCCCGCCTCGTCCGCGACTTCGGCCATCAAAACCGTGTCGCGCGCCTTCTCCGCCTGACTCAAGGCGCTCAAGTTTTGGCTCAGTTGGTCGCCCAGCACCAAGATCAGCCGGCTGGGGGAGCGTTCGTTTGTCTGCGTCATTTCCGTCGAGTTAGGGCCGCCACGCGGATGAGCAACCCAAATTTCCGGAAAGGGTGCACGGCAGATAAATTGAGGAACCGAAGCAACAGACGGGAAAACTGGCGGCAAGCCACCGAAGTTTGTTCCGAGAAGCTATGGTGCCGCTGAAGGGACTCGAACCCCCGACCCCATCATTACGAATGACGTGCTCTACCAGCTGAGCTACAGCGGCCCATTTTTCGACGCGCACCCGTGCCCGTTAGGGCGCGGTATGCGGTGCGAAGGATCGTTTAAACCGTCCCACGGGCGTAGGCAAGACCGGTTGTTGACCCCGATGTGAGGTTTTCTTGGAGGGCGAATGGCCTTGTTCACCCGTCGTTCGACCCGAATGCCGCTCTGGCTGAGGGCAACCGACGATCCGGTCGGATTCAGGCGCGCTTTTCTCCGATTGATGCGATGCCCAGAACGGCAAGCACCTTGGCTTCGATCTGTTCGGCGTTCATGCCTGCGACCGCGTACATGTCGGCGGGGCTGGCCTGGTCGATGAAAATGTCCGGAAGAACCATCGAGCGGTATTTCAGGCCGCGATCGAACACGCCCTCATCCGCCAGCAGTTGTGCCACGTGGCTGCCGAACCCGCCGATGGCGCCTTCTTCGATGGTGATCAGCGCTTCGTGGTTGGCGGCCAGGTCCAGGATCAGGTCGCGGTCCAGCGGCTTGGCGAACCGTGCGTCGGCGATGGTGGCGGTGATGCCGCGCGCGGCCAAAGATTCGGCGGCCTTCTGCACCTCGGCCAGGCGCGTGCCGAAGGACAGGATCGCCACCCGCGCCCCCGACTGGATCAGGCGGCCCTTGCCGATTTCCAGAACCTGTCCACGTTCGGGCAGATCGACGCCCACGCCTTCGCCCCTCGGATAGCGGAACGCGATCGGTCCGTCGTCATGGGCGGCGGCGGTGGCGACCATGTGCACCAGCTCGGCCTCGTCGGCGGCGGCCATCACCACCATGCCCGGCAGGTTGGACAGGTAGGCGATGTCGAACGACCCGGCATGGGTCGCGCCATCAGCACCAACCAGCCCCGCACGGTCGATGGCAAAGCGCACCGGCAGGCGTTGGATCGCCACGTCGTGCACCACTTGGTCATAGCCGCGCTGCAAAAACGTGGAATACATCGCGCAGAACGGTTTCAGCCCGCCCGCAGCCAGCGCGGCCGAGAAAGTGACCCCGTGCTGCTCGGCAATCGCCACGTCGAAACAGCGCGATGGGTAGCGTTCGGCGAACAGGTTCAGCCCGGTGCCGTCGGGCATCGCCGCGGTCACCGCCACGATCTTGTCGTCGCGGCTGGCCTCGTCCACCAGGGTCTTGCCGAAGACCGAGGTGTAGGATGGCGCGTTCGACGGCGCCTTCTGCTGCTTGCCGGTCACCACGTCGAATTTGGCGGTGGCATGGCCCTTGTCGCGGGCCTGTTCGGCCGGGGCATAGCCCTTGCCCTTTTTGGTCAGCGCGTGGATCAGGATCGGCCCGGTCGCCCGCGCTTTGACCGTGCGCAGCACCGGCAGCAATTGGTCCAGGTCATGCCCGTCGATCGGGCCGACATAGGAGAATCCCAGCTCTTCGAACAGCGTGCCGCCCACGGCCATGCCCTTGAGCATTTCCTTGGCGCGCTTGGCGCCTTCGCGGAACGGTTCGGGCAGCAGCGACACCGCCCCCTTGGCGGCGGCCTTCAGATCGTGGAACGGCTCTTCGGCATAGATGCGCGAGAGATAGTTCGACAGCGCACCCACGGGTGGAGCGATGCTCATCTCGTTGTCGTTCAGGATCACGATCAGGCGTTTTTTCAGGTGGCCGGCGTTGTTCATCGCCTCGAAGGCCATCCCGGCCGACATCGACCCGTCGCCGATCACCGCGATCGCGTCGCCCAGCCCTTCGGGCGTGACCCCGCCCAGGTCGCGGGCCACGGCAAAGCCCAGCGCCGCGCTGATCGAGGTCGAACTGTGCGCCGCGCCGAACGGGTCATAGGGGCTTTCGCTGCGTTTGGTGAACCCGCTGAGGCCGCCTTTCTGGCGCAGGGTGCGGATTCGGTCGCGCCGCTCGGTCAGGACCTTGTGGGGATAGCACTGGTGCCCGACATCCCAGATGATCTTGTCGCGCGGCGTGTCGAACACAGCGTGCAGGGCCACGGTTAGTTCGACCACGCCCAGCCCCGCGCCCAGATGCCCGCCGGTCACCGACACGGCCGAGATCGTCTCGGCCCGCAACTCGTTTGCCAGCTGATGCAGCTGCGCGTCCGAAAACTGCTTGAGATCCGCCGGGCGGTTCACAAGGTCCAGAAGCGGGGTGTTCGGACGGTCTGACATGGCATCCCTTACGGTTCAGCTTTCACGCGCAATAACGAAGCGGGCGGCGTCCTTCAAGGTTTCGGCCCGTGCTCCGTACCCATCCAACGCGGCGCAGGCCTGATCAATCAGCTCGATCGCGCGGGCCTTGGCGGCGTCGAGGCCCAGCAGGGACACGAATGTCGCCTTTCCCGCCTGTGCATCCTTCTGCAACCGTTTGCCCGCCTTTTCGCTGTCACCTTCCACATCAAGGATGTCGTCGGCGATCTGAAAGGCAAGACCCAGCGCACGGGCATATTGGCGCAATGGGGTCGGATCAGCCTCCGACAGAACAGCACCGGCGCACGCCGACCATTCGATCAGTGCCCCGGTCTTGCCGGCCTGAAGATGCGTGATCTCCGGCAGGGTCAAAGGCTGTTCGGCAGATTCGGCAGCGATGTCCAACGCCTGACCCAGAACCATGCCTTGCGCACCGCTGGCCCGGGCGAGGGTCAGCGCCAGTTCCGCCCGAACGTGTGAAGATCCGACCTCGGGCCGGGTGCAAAGTTCAAATGCCAGCGCCTGCAAAGCGTCGCCAGCCAGAACCGCGATGCCGTCGTTCCATTGCTTGTGCACGGTCGGACGACCGCGCCGCAGGTCATCATCGTCCATGCAGGGCAGATCGTCATGCACCAGGCTGTAGGCATGCAGCGCCTCGATCCCGGTCGCGGGCCAGATCGCGCAGGTCTCGTCCATCCCGTGCAGCCGGGCGCTTTCCAGTACCAGAAACCCGCGCAGCCGCTTGCCGCCCTGCGTGGCATAGGCCATCGCGCGGGTCACATCGACATCGTCCAGCGCGCCCAGAACCAGATCGAACTGCGCCTGGATCAGCGCCGCATCCTGCACCAGCCTTTCGGAAAACATTACAGGCCTTCGACAGGGGTCGTCCCGGTGGGCTGCCCATCGGCATCCAGCGTGATGGCGGCCACTTTCTCCTCGGCGCGCTTCAACTCGTCCTCGCAGCGTTTCTTCAGCTTGGCGCCGCGCTCGTACAGGGCGATCGACTGGTCCAGCGCCACGTCGCCGCGCTCCAGTTGGCCGACCACGGCCTCCAGCTCTTTCATCGCCTGTTCGAATGTCATCTGTTCAACGGGGGTCTCGGTCATCGGGCTACCTTCATCAGTTCTTCAACATGGACGCGTGTGGCCTTGGCCAGTGCGTTCAGATCATACCCGCCTTCCAGAGTCGAGACGATACGGCCCCCACACAGCTCATCGGCGATCCGGCACAGCTGCGCGGTGATCCAGGCGAAGTCGTCGGTGGACCAGTTCAGATTGGCCAGCGGATCGTCCTGATGCGCGTCGAACCCGGCCGAGATGACGATCAGCTCGGGCCTGAACGCGCGCAGCCGAGGAAAGGCCTGCGCTTCGTAGGCCGCGCGCATCTCGGCCCCGCCGGTACCGGGGGCCAGCGGGATGTTCACGATGGTGTCGTGCTCACCGGTCTCATCCGGCCGTCCCGAGCCCGGCCACAGCGGCATCTGCTGGCTGGTGATCACCAACGCCCGGGCCTCGTCCCAAAGCAGATCCTGCGTGCCATTGCCGTGGTGCACGTCGAAATCCACCACCGCGACCCGATCCAGTCCGTGATGATCCAGCGCATGTTTCGCCGCCAGAGCGGCATTTCCGAACAGGCAGAACCCCATGGCGGTTTCACGTTCGGCGTGATGGCCCGGCGGCCGAATGGCGCAGAACGCATTTGGCGCCTCACCGCCCAGCACCATGTCCACCGCCCGCACAACGGCCCCCGCCGCCCGATAGGCCGCATCGACCGAGCCGGGTGACATGAACGTATCCCCGTCGATCTGGCGGAACCCTTCGGTCGGGCGGCTGTCACGGATTTCGCGGATGTAACTCTCGGGATGAATCCGTAGCAGATCATCATCCGCCGCCAGCGGCGCGGTCACCCGCTGCAGGTCCAACGACTCCAGCGCATGCAGGATATGTTCCAGCCGGGCCACCCGTTCGGGGTGCCCCTCGGGGGTGACATGACCCAGACAGTCGGCATGCGTCAAAACAGCGGTCTTCATGAAAATCCCCCAACTTCATCTGGCCAAAAATATCCTCGCCGAAGGCAAGAAACCGCCGGGCGGCGGCAAAATCAATCCGGCGCCAGCATATATCCCGCACCCCGCACCGTCTGCAGATAGCGCGGCTGCTTCGGGTCCTGCTCGATCTTGCGGCGCAGGCGCGTGATCTGCACGTCCACTGCGCGTTCCTGCGCCTGTCCCTTGTCGCGCCCCAGATCCTCGACCAGCTTCGACCGGCTGATCGGCTCGCCCGGCTGAGCCGAGAAGATCTTCATCAACTGGCTTTCCGTGGCGGTCAGCCGCACCGGCTCTTCGCCCTGCCACATCTCGCCGCGTTCGATGTCATAGCGGATCGGCCCCAGATGCAGGATCTTGGCAGCCGTATCCTGCACGGTGGTTTCCGGCATCCGCCGCAGGATCGCGTTGATCCGCAGCAGCAGTTCCTTGGGCTCGAACGGCTTGGCTAGGTAATCGTCTGCCCCGGCTTCCAATCCGGCGATCCGGTGCTCGGTCTCGCCGCGTGCGGTCAGCAGCAGGATCGGCGTGTCATGCGTTTCGCGCAGGGCCCGGGTCAGGCTGACGCCATCCTCGCCCGGCATCATCACATCCATCACGATCAGGTCGAAATCCAGCCCTGACAGGACCCGCCGCGCATGGGCGGCATCACGCGCCGCCGTCACCAGAAACCCGCTGCGCATCAAGAATTTCTTGAGCAGATCGCGGATGCGTTCATCGTCATCGACGATCAGAAGATGGGCGTCCACGTCGCTCATGAAGTTGAATCCCGCAGTTTCGTGTAAGCCCGACGCATATCAGCATCCATCATCGCTTCAAGAACTTTGCGGAACCCGGCAACCGCCTCGGGGCCGGCATCCTTGTAGGCCGCGCGCATCCGGGCGCGCTGGGCGTCCGACAGCTGCGACTCGAGCGCTTTGCCCTTTTCGGTCAGGTACAGGTGGCGTTCGCGCTTGTCGACGGTGCCGACCCGGCTCTCGACGAGGCCGTCGTCGATCAGCGTGCGCAGCACCCGGTTCAGCGACTGCTTGGTCACCCCCAGAATCGCCAGCAGGTTGTTCACCGTGGTGCCCGGTGCACGGTTGATGAAATGGATCGCCCGGTGATGCGCCCGGCCATAGGCCATTTCGCTTAAGATGCGGTCGGGGTCGGCGGTAAAGCCGCGATAGGCGAAGAACATCGCCTCGATCCCCTGGCGAAGCTGTTCATCCGTCAGAAACAACAGGCTTTCTCCGCCAAAGACCGGGGCGGGGCGGATCTCGGACATATCGGGCCTCATTCGTTACACGCCCCGACTTTAAGTCAGCGTTATTGACATTCCAAGGGCGGACAGGTATCGGATCGCAGTTTTTGCGCAATTTTGTGTCCGGGTCGGACCTAAGTAGCGCAACAATCGGAAATGTGGCCCGAGTCAGGAGGTTTCGGATGGCGGGATATGACGATCGTAACGGTGTCATCTGGATGGATGGCGAATTTGTGCCCTGGCGCGACGCCAAGGTGCATGTCCTGACCCATGCGATGCACTATGCCAGCTCGGTCTTCGAGGGCGAGCGTGCCTATAACGGCAAGATTTTCAAAAGCCGCGAACATTCCGAGCGGTTGATCAAGTCGGCCGAGGCGCTGGACATGCCGATGCCCTACACGGTCGATCAGATCGAGGCGGCCAAGGCCGAAACGCTCGAGAAAAGCGGCCTCAAGGACGCATATGTGCGCGCGCTGGTCTGGCGCGGTTCGGGCGAGGACATGGGCGTGGCCTCGGCGCGCAACCCGGTGCGCATGGCCATCGCGGTCTGGCCCTGGGGCGCCTATTACGGCGACGCCAAGATGCAGGGCGCCAAGCTGGACATCGCTGAATGGAAGCGGCCCAGCCCGGAAACCATCCCGGTCCATGCCAAGGCGGCGGGGCTGTACATGATCTGCACCATCTCCAAGCACAAGGCCGAGGCCAAGGGCTGTTCGGATGCCTTGTTCATGGATTACCGCGGCTATGTGGCCGAGGCGACCGGTGCCAACGTATTCTTCGTCAAGGATGGCGAAGTGCATACACCGCTGGCCGACTGCTTCCTGAACGGGATTACCCGCCAGACGGTGATCCAGATGCTGAAAGACAAAGGCATCACCGTACACGAACGCCACATCCTGCCCGAGGAGATGGCCGAATTCGAACAGTGCTGGCTGACCGGCACCGCGGCCGAGGTCACGCCGGTGGGCCAGATCGGTGAGTATACCTTCGAGGTCGGCGACCTGACCCGTGAGATCGCCAACGATTACGAACAGCTGGTTCGCAGCTGATCCGACATCCGCTCGGGCGGTGGCCGACCGGCCTTGCCGCCCGTCCGGGGTTTGTTGCAGATCGTCCGCTGCGCTGGACGATCGGGTGCGAATCCGTATCCTTGGCGCATGTTGGACCTGCTCAGCGATATCCTGACGCGCCTGTCTTTGCGGGGCACCCTGTATTTCCGGACCTCGTTCACGCCGCCCTTCGGCGTGCAGGTGCCTGCATTCGAAAACGTCGCCCGGTTTCACTTCGTCCAGCGCGGAGAGCTGAAGGTGCATGTGTCCACCACCGGCGAGACCCTGCGGTTGCGGCAGGGGGATCTGATCCTGATCCCGCACGGGGCCGCACATGCGCTGCTGTGCAACGAGGTCCGGCCCGTGGATGCTCTGCCGCTGGAGCAGGTTCTGGACCGGGCCGGCTACAAAGGTGACGGTGTGCTGGTCTATGGCGGAGCCGAGCAGGACCGTGACACCCAACTGATCTGCGGGCATTTCTCGTTTGCCGGTCCGGCCGGGCGGCGCGGCACAGGGCATATGCTGATCGACCGTCTGCCGCCCTATATCCTGATCGAGAATTACGGCGAATCCGCCGGGGCCTGGATCGAGGCGACGCTGCGGATGATCGAATCCGAGGTTGCGGGTGCCCGGATCGGCGGGGACCTGATCGCGCTGAAACTGTCTGAGGTTCTGTTCGCCCAGGCGATCCGCGCCTATCTGGAACATCAAAGCCCCACCGATGCGGCCCTGTCGGGCTTCGCCGATCCACGTATATCACGCGCGCTGGGCGCCTTTCACCGCGACCCGGCCCGCGAGTGGAGCGTGGCATCGCTGGCGCGTGAAGCCGGCATGTCGCGCACGACCTTCGCACAGCTGTTCACCCAGAAGATGGGCGCCACGCCCATGCAATACCTGACCGACTGGCGTATGCAGATCGCCTGCCACGGACTGATCGAAAGCCGCTGGAACGTGGCCGACGCGGCGGCTCAGGTCGGCTATGCCTCCGAGGCGGCGTTTTCGCGGGTGTTCAAGAAGCAGATCGGCCTGTCTCCAGCCGCCTACAGGGCGATGCACTGATCCGGCAAACTGGCGGACGATCTGCAAGGTATTCCAAACGATCTGGGCTGCTACGTTCGGGATGGCGAACATATCCTTGATCCGTCCTCAATCAAGGAAAGGAAACATCATGTCTCTGCGTTTCGTTACCCGCACCATTCATGCCTATCTGGACTACCCGGTTGCCCTGGCCCTGATGGGGTTGCCATTTCTTTTGGGACTGGGCGCGTCGAACCCGATTGCGCTGTGGCTCTCGGTGGCCACCGGCGTGGCGGCTTTCATGCTGACGGTGCTGACGGATCATCACCTGGGCGTCTGGCGCGTGCTGCCCTACAGGTTTCACCTGGCCGTCGATCTGCTGGTGGGGCTCACCTTCCTGTTCGCGCCCAGCCTGTTCGGCTTCACCGGTCTGGATGCGGTCTACTACTGGCTGAGTGGCGCCGCCGTGGTGGCTGTAATCTCGCTCAGCGCGCCCGACCAGACAGCCACCGCCTGACCCCTTGCTCCGGCCATTTGGCCGGGGCGAATTTTGGTCTTGAAAAGTCCGACAGAAATTGTCAGTTTTAGCCCAACGCCAGATACCCCGGTATCAAGCCTTTGATTCCGAGACGGCCTGCACGCCAAGCCGTACACCCGCGAGGGCGCGCCACCGTCTCGGAAACGATTTCGGAAAGGCCACGCGATGCGCGACCCGATACTTGAACTTCTGTCCAGTTCAGACCTGCCCCTTGGCAGCGGGTGCTGCGCCGATGGCGACCTGGTGGCCTACCTGGACTGCAAATGCCAGGACGGACGCTGTGACCGGGCGGCCGGGGTCGCGGACGCCCGGATCGCCACTGTCCCGCAGAGCACGCCGGCGGCACCGGCAAGTGGTGCCGTCCCGCGTTGACCGATCAGAAATCGACGCCGCGCTGGGCCTTGATGCCGGCCTGAAACGGGTGCTTTTCCTCGGTCATTTCGGTGACCAGATCGGCATAGTCGCGCAGCGCCTGCGGCGCGTCGCGCCCGGTCAGGAACACGCTGGTCCGGTCCGAGCGGGCCTTCAGCCCCTCGATCACTGCGTCCACCGACAGGTATTCATAGCGCAGGGCGATGTTGATCTCGTCCAGCACCACAAGGTCATAGTCGCCGCTGGCCATCAGGTCGCGCGCCTTGTCGAAGGCGGCGGTGGCGGCGGTGATGTCGCGGTCGCGGTCCTGGGTGTCCCAGGTGAAGCCTTCGCCCATCGTGTGCCAGGTGACCAGATCGCGCTCTTCGAAGAACCGCCGCTCGCCAGTCTTCCATTTGCCCTTGATGAACTGCACCACGGCGACCTTCTGGCCCCAGCCCAATGCGCGGATCACCACGCCGAACGCGGCCGAGGATTTGCCCTTGCCCTTGCCGGTGTTGATCAGCACCAGCCCGCGGCCGGGATCCACGGCCTCGGACACTTTCTTGCGGTGCTGGGCCTGCACCTGTTGCATCTTTTGTTTGTGGTCCTGTGCGTCGCTCATGGCAAAACCTCGTTGATTGTCCGCGCCAACCTAGGCGATGGGCGCGAAAGGTAAAGTCAGGGTTTGTGATCGGTCAGCGACCGCGCCTTGCCGCGTTCCAGACCCAGCTGGTGTTCGCGCCAGATCACCACCGCATTGCCGGCGATCACCAGTGCCGCCCCCAGCAGGATCGCCAGGGTCGGCAGTTCGTCGAACCAGACATAGCCGATGAAGATCGCAAACAGCATCGACGTGTAGTCATAGGGCGCCAGCATCGAGGCCTGCCCGAACCGGTAGGACGAGGTCACCAGAATCTGCGCGACGCCGCCGATCAGCCCCATCGTAATCAGGATCAGCAGCTGGTTCAGGGTCGGCATGGTCCAGCCCCAGAACACGGTCAGCGCTGACAGCAGCGTGGCGGTCATCGAGAAATAGAAGACGATTGCGGCGGGGTGATCGACCTGAACCAGTTGCCGGATGTGGATCTGCACGAAGCCACGGGCCACGGTCGCGCCCAGCACGCACAGCGCGCCGATCGTGGCGCCGGTACCCAGATCGGCCGAGCCCAGCCGGGGCCAGATCATGATCAGCACGCCCAAGAGCCCGATCGCCACTGCGCCGATGCGGATCAGGCGGATGCGCTCGCCCAGCAGCAGCGCGGCCAGGATCAGGGTGAAGATCGGAGTGGCATAGCCGATCGCCGTAACCTCGGGCAGCGGCAGAAGGCTGAGCCCGGTGAAGGTCAGGCCCATGGCGGTGGTGCCTAGCACCCCGCGCCAGAAATGGCCCATGGGTTTCCTGACGACAAAGCCTTGTGCTAGTTCCCCGCGCGAGATCAGCCAGGCCACGATCACCGGCACCGCGAAAAGTGAACGGAAAAACACCATCTGGCCTGGCGGGAAATCCGCCGACAGCGCCTTGACCAGCGCCGACATCGCCGTGAACAGGAACAGCGCGCTGAGTTTCAGCGTCACGGCCAGCACGGGGCGATGAGAGGTCAGGGATTGGGCCATCGGCGCGACCCTGCGCCTTTGCGCGGCAAAGATCAACGGGTCGGATTGGGGCGTGTCCAGCTGTCGGGCAGGGGGCTGCCGATCTCTTCTGCGAATTCGGTCAGAAACCGGATCATGCGCTGGACCCGTTGCTGAGCGATCTGCCGTCCGGCTTCGGTCAGCATGTCGTCGGGCAGGGCCAGCAGCTTCACCTTCCAGTGGTCGATCGAATAGTGCAGATCGTCCAGCGGCCGGTGCGATGCGAACGGATCGGCCGGATCATAGAGCGTCCGCCCCAAAGCGCCGGACACCGAGAAATTCCGCGCGATCCCGATGGCGCCCAGCGCATCCAACCGGTCGGCATCGCGCAGGATTCGCGCCTCGGGCGTCTCGGGCGGGATGTTGGCGGAAAAACTGTGCGCCTCGATCGCGTGGCGGGTGGCGGCGATCTGGGCATCGCTCAGGCCCAGTTCTCGCAGAACAGGCTCGGACTCCTCGGCCGACCGGCGCGAGGCCAGGTGTCGGTCGGGGTCGTTCTTGGGCAGGTTGACCAGATCGTGCAGATAGCAGGCCGCCAGCAGCACGGTCCTGTCGGTTTGCGCATCGGCGATGGCGCGGGCATTGACCCAGACACGGTCCAGATGGGCCAGGTCATGGGCCGGGTCGGTGATCATCCGCTGCGCGACGACCGCGCGTAGGCGGTCGCGCAGCTCAGCCAATCCGTCCACGGTTCTCACCGATCTGGCCCCGATGCAGCAGCAGGTGGTCCAGGATCACGCAGGCCATCATCGCCTCGCCCACCGGCACGGCGCGGATGCCGACGCAGGGGTCGTGGCGGCCCTTGGTGATGATCTCGGTCTCTTCGCCCGATTTGGTGATGGTCTTGCGCGTGGTCAGGATCGATGAGGTCGGTTTGACTGCAAAACGCACCACGATGTCCTGCCCGGTCGAGATACCGCCCAGAATGCCGCCTGCATGGTTCGAGCTGTATTGCGGGCCGTTCTGGCCCATGAAAATCTCGTCGGCATTGGCCTCGCCGGTCAGTTCGGCGGCGGCCATGCCTTCGCCGATCTCGACGCCCTTGACCGCGTTGATCGACATCATCGCCGCGGCCAGATCGGTGTCGAGCTTGCCATAGACCGGCGCGCCGAGGCCCGCTGGAACGCCGCGCGCCACCACTTCGACCACCGCGCCGACCGAGTTGCCGGATTTGCGCAGATCGTCCAGATAGGCCGCCCAGTCCTCGGCGGCTTGTGCATCCGGGGTCCAGAACGGGTTCTGTTCGATCTGCGCCCAGTCAAAGTTGGCCCGGTCGATCCGGTGCGGGCCGATCTGGGTCATGTAGCCGGTGATCTGGACATTGGGCGCGATCTGTTTGATCGCCTCGCGCGCCAGCCCGCCCGCGGCCACCCGCGCCGCCGTTTCCCGGGCCGAGCTGCGCCCGCCGCCGCGATAGTCGCGGATGCCGTATTTCTGCCAATAGGTAATGTCGGCATGGCCGGGGCGGAACTTGTCCATGATGTCCCCGTAGTCCTTCGAGCGTTGATCGGTGTTCTCGATCATCAGCTGGACCGGGGTGCCGGTTGTCTGGCCCTCGAACACGCCTGACAGGATCTCCACCTGATCGGGCTCGCGCCGCTGGGTGGTGAACTTGTTCTGGCCCGGTTTGCGCTTGTCCAGCCAGTGCTGGATCATACCCTCGTCGATCGGGACGCCGGGCGGGCAGCCATCCACCGTGGCGCCCAGCGCGGGGCCGTGGCTTTCACCCCAGGTGGTGACGCGGAAAAGGTGTCCAAAGCTGTTCATCGACATGGGGCGTGCTCCTTTGAGGGTCGTGATTAACGGCGAGAGCCTGCCGCCTCAAGCGGATTTGCGGTTGGGGCATCGCTGCCCCAACCCAGTGTGCTTAGGCAGCACGGGTCAGTGCGGCGCGGGTTTCGACGATTTTCAGCGCCGCACGAGCTGCCTCGCGCCCCTTTTCCACGAAATGCGCGCGGTAGATGGCGTTGTGATGGTCGGTTTCCTGGTACTGGTGCGGCGTCAGCGACACCGACAGGACCGGCACGCCGGTTTCCAGCCCCGCGCGCATCAGCCCGTCAACCACGGCCTGCGCCACGAAATCGTGCCGGTAGATGCCGCCATCGACGACAAAAGCCGCGCAGGCCACGGCGGCATAGCGGCCCGTCCGGGCCAGGTCGCGGGCCAGCAGGGGCATTTCAAACGCGCCCGGCACGTCGAACACATCGACCTGATCGGCGGGGATCAACTCCAGAAAACCGTCCAGCGCGCGGTCGACGATATCGGCATGCCAGTTGGCTTTGACGAAAGCATAGCGGGTGTGTGTCAACGTGATCTCCTTTCAGCTTGGTGGCCTGCTGGCGGGTGCGAAGGGTTTCGCGGCCAGCGCGGCATGACACGTCACCCAAGGCGATCACGGACAGACGCGCCCTTGGCGAGGCGCGCTGCTCGTTCTCTTTCATCCGGACTTTAACCGTCGGCTCTGGCCTCTCACCAGATCTGCTGACACTCTGTCGGTTGAATGACAGAGCCGCTCGCGGGCTGGCGGGTCTGGGCCCGCATACCGCCGGTGGGGAATTCCGCCCCGCCCTGAGAACGGCGCGACCTTGCCAAGCGTGCGCGCGATCTGCAAGACCTGTCTGCAGGAGGACGGTCATGCACCCCAACCCAGCCTTTCGCGCCGAGGACCGCGCGCGCCATGTGGAGTTTGCCCGCAGCCGGGGATTCGGCGTACTGGCGCTGTCGGTCGACGGCCCGCCATTGATCAGCCATGTGCCCTTTCTGCTGTCCGAGGATGGCGCGGTGGCCGAACTGCATCTGGTGCGTTCGAACCCGATCGTGCGGGCGCTGGCCAACCCGCAGGAGGCGCGGATCGCGGTTCAGGGGCCCGACGGCTATGTCTCGCCCGATTGGTACGGGGTCGCGGATCAGGTGCCCACATGGAACTATGTGGCGGTCCACCTGACAGGCCGGCTGGAATTGCAGCCCCAGGACCGGCTGCGCGATCTTCTGGATCGGCAATCGGCCTTTTTTGAGCAGCGGCTGCAACCCAAACCGCCCTGGCGCGCCGACAAGATGGACCCGGCGGCGCTGGAGCGGATGATGCGCATGATCGTGCCCTGCCGCATGCAGATCACCCAGATCGACGGCACCTGGAAACTGAACCAGAACAAGCCCGAGGCGGCGCGGCTGGCCGCCGCCGAGAATGTCGAGCAGTCCGGGATCGGCACCGAGCTTGGTCAACTGGCCGCCCTGATGCGGGACAGTTGACCGGCGCCGGGTTGGGTTCAGTCGGTGAACGTGGCCAGATAGGCGGCGATATCCTCGGCACCTGTCTTCAGCTTGACGCTCATGTTCGGGCGGGCGGTCTCGTCCTTCAGGAAGTCCTGGATGAACCCGATCGGGTCGCGGGCGTAGGCGGCAATATTCTCTTGCGTCCAGACCAGGCCGTTTTCACCGGCGCGGATCATGTCATCGGTGAACATGCCGATGGGCAGCCGTTCGCTGCCGTTCAGATAGTCGTTTTCGGTTCCGGCGGCCCTGCCGACCACACCATAGAGATTCGGGCCGGTGATGCCGCCTTTGATCAGAACCTCGCCATCCTTGATGATGGCGTGACAGGACGAGCAGCGGTTGTAGAGTTTCTCGCCGCGCGCGGCGTCGCCTTCGGCGGCGGCGTGGTGTGCGGCGGTGAACGCGAGCAGCAGAATGGAATTTTTAAACAAAGTCATTTGGGTCCTCATTCAGGTCGGTCGCGCGCCCGCCGCCTTTGCTTGAAAAACCCCGGGGTCGCAACCGGGAAATTTATCGCGACGCAACTAAAAAAATGATTTCAAAATAGATGTTTACATGGGTTTCGTGGTTCCGGAACCGCGCGGTCAGGTTGCTGTCGTATATGCCTCGTGCCGGGTACCCGAGTGAACAGGTGCTCGGCCGGGTCAAGGCCGATAGCCGTGGCGAAGGGTTAGAGAATCACCTGCGAAGTGATTCGCGCCTTCGAACGGCGATTTTCGCAACATCCGAGGAAGTTCTTGAAAAATGACCCCTTCATTGTGACATGAATGCCCAGATGCGGCGTAGTGCGCGCCTATGACCGCTGGACGAACCGATTTCCGCCAGCTAGATACCCGCGATGAGACGCCGCTTTGATGCGGTGCTGATGCATGTTTGCCCGTAGCCGGGCGCTGGAATCGGAGAAAACCTCGTGTCCCACGCAGAAGACCACGAAGGCACCCGCAGAGATTTCCTCTACTACGCCGCCGGCGGCGCAGGTGTCGTTGCAACGGGAGCCGCCGTGTGGCCCCTGGTCAACCAAATGAACCCCTCGGCAGACGTTCAGGCGCTGTCCTCGATCCGCGTGGACGTCAGCGGCGTCGAGATTGGCACCCAGATCACGGTCAAGTGGCTGGGCAAGCCCGTCTTCATTCGTCGCCGTACCGAAGAAGAGATCAACTGGGGCCGCGAAGTGCCGCTGGAGGATCTGCCGGATCAGAACGACCGGAACGAAAACAAGCCGAACCTGCCCGCGACCGATGAAAACCGGACGCTGGACGAAGCCGGCGAATGGCTGGTGATGATGGGCGTCTGCACCCATCTGGGCTGCGTTCCTCTGGGTGACGGCGCTGGTGATTTTCACGGGTGGTTCTGCCCGTGCCACGGATCGCACTACGATACGGCGGGCCGTATCCGCAAAGGTCCCGCTCCGGAAAACCTGCATATCCCGGTCGCCGAGTTCCTCGACGAAACCACCATCAAGCTGGGTTAAGGAGACGCGCTCATGTCCGGTATCCCGCACGATCACTATGAACCGAAGACCAACGGCGAGAAGTGGCTGAACAGCCGTCTGCCCATCGTCGGCCTTCTATACGACACTTTGATGATCCCCACCCCGAAGAACCTGAACTGGATGTGGATCTGGGGCATCGTCCTGACCTTCTGCCTGGCGTTGCAGATCGTCACCGGCATCGTTCTAGTGATGCACTATACCCCGCATGTCGATCTGGCCTTTGCCAGCGTCGAGCACATCATGCGCAACGTAAACGGCGGCTACATGCTGCGGTACCTGCACATGAACGGCGCGTCGCTGTTCTTCGTGGCGGTCTATATCCACATCTTCCGCGGCCTGTTCTACGGTTCGTACAAGGCGCCGCGCGAAGTGACCTGGATCATCGGCATGCTGATCTACCTGATGATGATGGGCACCGCCTTCATGGGTTATGTTCTGCCTTGGGGTCAGATGTCCTTCTGGGGCGCCACCGTGATCACCGGCCTGTTCGGCGCGATCCCCTTCGTGGGCGAAGCGATCCAGACCTGGCTGCTGGGCGGACCGGCCGTCGACAACGCGACGCTGAACCGCTTCTTCTCGCTGCACTATCTGCTGCCCTTCATCATCGCAGGGCTGGTCATCGTGCATATCTGGGCCTTCCACACCACCGGCAACAACAACCCCACGGGTGTTGAAGTTCGCCGCACGTCGAAAGCCGAGGCCGAGAAAGACACGCTGCCATTCTGGCCCTATTTCGTGATCAAGGACCTGTTCGCGCTGGCCGTCATCCTGGTCGTGTTCTGGGCAATCGTCGGCTTCATGCCGAACTACCTGGGCCACCCGGACAACTACATCGAAGCCAACCCGCTGGTCACGCCCGCGCACATCGTGCCCGAATGGTACTTCCTGCCGTTCTACGCGATCCTGCGTGCCTTCACTAGCGAAGTCTGGGTCGTGCAGTTCGCCAGCTTCATTACCGGTGGCATCATCGACGCCAAATTCTTTGGTGTTCTGGCGATGTTCGGTGCAATCCTGGCAATGGCGCTGGCGCCGTGGCTGGACACTTCGACCGTGCGTTCGGGCAAGTACCGCCCGATGTTCAAATGGTGGTTCTACCTGCTGGTCATCGACTTCTTTGCCCTGATGTGGCTGGGTGCGATGCCGGCGGAAGAGCCCTATGCGACCTTCTCGCTGATCGCGTCCGCCTACTGGTTCGCCTATTTCTTCGTGATCCTGCCGATCCTGGGTGTCATCGAAAAGCCCGATGCCCAGCCGGAAACCATCGAAGAAGACTTCAACGCGCATTATGGCAAGGCTGACGCCGACGCCACGCCGGCCGAGTAAGAAGAGGGACCGGAAACCATGTTCAAGAAACTTGCAATCGGTGCCGCGTTTGCCATCGCCCTTGCTCCTGCTGCGGTATCCGCAGCCGGAGGCGGCGAGCAGCATATCGAGGACTTCGACTTCTCGTTCGAAGGGCCCTTTGGCGCTTACGATCAGAACCAGCTTCAGCGCGGCCTGCAGATCTATACCGAGGTTTGCGCGGCCTGCCACGGTCTGAAATACGTACCGCTGCGCGACCTCACGGCGCTGGGCTACTCGGAAGAAGAAGTCATCGCCTATGCCGCCGGCTCGTTCGAGGTGTTCGATCCCGAGCTGGACGATTTCCGCCCGGCCAGGCCGACCGATCACTTCCCGGCCAACGATGCCGTGGGCGCACCTGACCTGAGCCTGATGGCCAAGGCACGTGCAGGCTTCCACGGCCCCTACGGTCTGGGGATCAACCAGCTGGTCAAAGGCATGGGTGGCGCTGAATACATCGCCTCGCTGCTGGACGGCTATACCGGCAAGGAAAAAGAAGAGGCCGGCACGATCCTGTACGAAAACACCGCCTTCCCGGGCGGCTGGATTTCGATGGGCCCGCCGTTGTCTGACGAACAGGTCGAGTTTGCCGACGGACACGAAAACACCGTCGAGGCCATGTCCCAGGACGTCGCAGCGTTCCTGATGTGGGCCGCCGAACCAAAAATGATGGATCGCAAGGCCTCGGGCTTTGTCGGGGTTCTGTTCCTGACCATCATGTCGGTGCTTCTCTACCTGGTGAACAAGCGCCTGTGGGCGCCGGTCAAAGGCAAAAAGTCGGTCTGACCTGAAGGTCACCTGCAAAAGCAAGACAACCCCGCGCATGGCGCGGGGTTTTTTCTTTTTGGGGGTCGGAAGTTCGCCGAACCGGGCATCAGCGCGGGCTTATTCACAGCTTTTAAGCGGAATGCGCATGGCGCCGGCGGGGTCGGCTGCTCAGGTTTTCGACAGCGTCAGGCGGTCTGACGCAGGATCGAAACCGAGGAGACCCGACATGAAACTACCCATACTTGCAGCCGCGTTGCTTGTGGCCACTCCGGTTCTGGCTCTGGACCTGGTGCCGGATACGGAACTGGGCAAGACAGAGACCGAGGTGCGCACCGCTCTGACCGAGCTTGGCTATGACGTGCGCAAGATCGAAATGGAGGACGGTGAAATCGAGGCCTATGTCGTGAAAGACGGACAGATGGCCGAGGTCTATGTGGACCCCGCGTCCGGCAAGATCCAAAATATCGAGGACAAGTGACCGGCAATGTCCGAGTCAATCCAGTACGAGAGCGGGCGCGAGGGCGCCCGCACCATCCGGGTCTGGGACCCGCTGGTCCGCCTGATCCACTGGTCGGTGGTTCTGGGCATTCTGCTCAACGCCGCTGTGACCGACCCCGAGGGGCTGCTGCATGGATATGTCGGTTATGCCGTGCTCGGGCTGGTTCTGCTGCGCTTGGCCTGGGGCGTCCTTGGGCCGGCACCGGCCAGGTTCTCGGCATTTCCGTTCAGCCCGAATGCTGCGGTCCGACATGTGCGTGACACCGTCCGGGGCGACCGGTCGGTTCACCTGTCGCACAATCCTCTGGGCGCGCTGATGGTCTACAACATCTGGATGACGTTGGGCTTCATCTGCGCCACAGGCATCATGATGGGTACCGCGGCCTTCTTCGGGCTGAGCTGGGTCGAGGATGCGCACGAGCTGGCGTTCAACTGGCTGATCCTCAGCGTTCTTCTGCACGTGCTTGGCGTGCTTTTGGACCAACGTCGAACCGGTGTCGCTCTGGTCAAAGCCATGGTATCAGGAGACAAGAATATTCCTGATGGCTGGTCGACCAAATGATCAAATGGATCACCGAAAACCTGCGGTCCGGCGATGCGGATGCACGCCGGGCCGTTCTGATGGCGGCGATGATCGTGGTTCAGGGTCTATGCGCCGCATTCTACATGGGCGACGCCATTCTGGACCTCGATGGCAGCGAGCCCCTGGCACATCTCGTTTTGGAATCCCTGGTCGCGACCGTCCTTTGCCTTGGCGTCCTGTTCTTCATGCTCGAGCTGCGCCGATTGCTGGCGCGAATGGACCAGGCAAAACAAGGACTGCGCGCGGCGCAGGGAGAAATGAGCACCGTGATCGACACTTTCTTTACCCGCTGGGGCCTGACCAGCGCCGAGCGCGAAGTGGGCCTGTTGATCCTCAAAGGCGTCGACAATGAGAATATCGCCCGGATCCGAGGCCGTGCCGTGGGTACCGTACGCGCGCAGTCGGCTTCGATCTATGGAAAAGCCGGCGTGGACGGACGCGCCCAACTGATCAGTGTCTTCATGGAAGAGCTTCTGGCAAGCGACGGTCCGGCCTGAGAGACGTCAGGCCACCAACTGCTGATCGCGAACCCCGGTGATGGTGGCAGTCACGATCTGCCCTTCGGGTTGCGCGTTCGCAAATGTTACCTCGGTGAACTGCTCGGTCCGGCCCATGTGGGGATTTTCCATCAGTATGTGATGGGTCTTGCCCAGCTGGGCTTCCAGGTGTCTGGCTACCTGCGCGTCACCCGCCTCACGTAGCCTGGCGGCACGTTGCTTTGTCACCTTGCCGTTGACCTGCTGCGGAATGCGCGCCGCCGGCGTGCCTTCGCGCTTGGAATAGGGGAAGACGTGCAGCCAGGTCAGGTCGCAGTCGGTGACCAGTTTCAGCGAGTTCTCGAAATGGGCCTCGGTTTCCGTCGGAAAGCCCGCGATGATGTCGGCACCAAAGGTGATCTCGGGGCGCAGCCTGCGGGCCTCTTCGGTGAAGCGTATGGCGTCGTCGCGCAGGTGGCGGCGCTTCATCCGTTTCAGGATCAGGTCGTCACCATGCTGCAGCGACAGGTGCAGATGCGGCATCAGGCGCGGCTCGGTCGCGATGGCCTGCATCAGGTTCTCGTCCACCTCGATCGAATCGATCGAGCTGATGCGCAGGCGCGGCAGGTCGGGCACCAGTTTCAGGATGCGCATGACCAGATCGCCCAGCTTGGGGCTTGCGGGTAGGTCGGCGCCCCATGAGGTCAGGTCGACCCCGGTCAGCACGACCTCGTTGTAGCCCCGGTCCACCAGCCGCTTGATCTGGTCCACCACCACGCCCGCCGGGACGCTGCGCGAGTTGCCGCGGCCATAGGGGATGATGCAGAAGGTGCAGCGATGATCACAGCCGTTCTGGACCTGCACATAGGCGCGCGAGCGGGTGCCGAATCCGTCGATAAGGTGGCCGGCGGTTTCGGTGACCGACATGATGTCATCGACCTGAACCGTCTCGGTCTCGCCGATGAAATCGGCGGCCATGCCTTTCCAGGTTTCGGGGCGCATCTTTTCGGTGTTGCCGATCACCGCATCGACCTCGTCCATCTCGGCAAAGGTCTGGGGTTCGGTCTGGGCCGCGCAGCCGGTGACGATCAGCCGGGCGTTGGGGTTCTCGCGGCGCAGCTTGCGGATCTCCTGCCGGGCCTTGCGGACGGCTTCGGCGGTGACGGCGCAGGTGTTCACGATCACCGCGTCCGTCAGCCCGGCCTGCTGCGACAGCTCCTTCATCGCCTCGGTCTCATAGGCGTTGAGCCGGCAGCCCAGCGTGGTGAATTTCGGCGGGATCATCCCAGCGACTCCAGAAACTCGGGCTTCAGCGTGCCCGAGAAGACATGGCAGGTGGGGCCGGTCATCCAGACGCCGTCCTCGCGCCAGTCGATCCAGATGGTGCCGCCGTCCAGTTCGATCTGCACCTTGCGTCCGGTCAGGCCGCGCCGCGCCGCGGCCACGGCCGTGGCGCAGGACGACGAGCCCGAGGCCAGCGTAATGCCCACGCCGCGCTCCCACACCCGCATGCGGATTTGATCCGGGCCGATGATCTGGGCGACCTGCACATTGGTGCGCTGCGGATAGAGCGGGTGATGCTCATAGCGCGCGCCGAATTCCTCCAGCGGAATCGCCTCGGCGTCTTCGACGAAGAAGGTGCAATGCGGGTTGCCCATGCCGGTTGCCACTGGTCCGCCTTCGATCGGCAGTTCCAGCGTATCCACCTCTTCGGCCAATGGAATGTCGGCCCAGTCCAGCTGTGGGTGCCCCATGTTGACCGAAGTCAGCCCGTCGCCCGCGTCCCGCGCCTGCAGCGTGCCGTGGCTGGTGGTCAGCGTCAGTTCGGATTTGCCGCTTTCCTGCATCAGGAACCGGGCGATGCAGCGGGTGGCGTTGCCGCAGGTGGCCGAGATCGACCCATCAGCATTGTAGAACACCAGATGCGCATCCGATTCGCCGTTTTCGATGACGGCCAGCTGGTCGAATCCGACCCCGAACTGCCGGTGTCCGATCCCGCGCGCCAGCGCCGGCGTGATCTGCACCGGATGCGCGCGCGCGTCCACAATGACGAAGTCATTGCCAAGCCCGTGCATCTTCATGAAGGGCAAACCGGTGTCGGATCGTTGCTGCATGGCGGGCATATAGCCTTGCCGCAGACATGAATCCAGCCCGGCGCGAAGATTCCTGAAAAAAGGGGTTGACCCCCCGCCGCCTCAACCCTAATTAGGCCGCCTATCGGGACGCCGGGAACACAATGATTTCAGGCGGAACGCGGTGCGAAAAAGGGCTTGTACCCGGTCGGGAAAATGCCTTAGACAGCGCCACGGATCGCAACGATCCGATGAAAAGAGTGGGCCGTTAGCTCAGTTGGTAGAGCAACTGACTTTTAATCAGTGGGTCGCAGGTTCGAATCCTGCACGGCTCACCACTTTTTCCAAAGATTGATCGAGACGCCGCGCGGTCACTTCTTTTCAAAGAACAGCACGACTTCGCCCAGCCGGATGCCAAAGCGCGAGACATAGGCGCGGTTCAGCAGGCGGTCATCGTCCAGCAGCCACATCCAGTCGTCGAAATCGACACGCATCGTACCGTCCTTCACTGGCAGGTCGATGCGGTACTTCCAGTTGAACGTGTCACCACGCTCGGTTCCCGACGCCGTGCCCAGAACGCCGGGCGCGGTGCCGGTCCAGGTATCCTCGCCGGTTTTGGTCAGGGTCCAGATGCGCTGTTCGGTGGCGCCGTCGTCATAGACGAAATCCTCGACCAGAGTCAGCATCTGGCCGTCCCATGTTCCGTTGATGTCGACCGTGAACCGGCGCGGGATGTTGCCCAGAACGTCCTGGAACTGCCCATAGGCAACGGTGTGGCCCTCAAAGAACTCTTCGAGGTTCAACTGGCGGTCCGACAGAAAAGTGGTCGGAACTTTCGGTTTGAAGGCACAGGCCGCCGTCAGTAGCAGGCACGTGAAGGCCAGTCGTTTCATGAGCCGGGTCATTGCAGGGCCCTCGGGTCGGCGGTCCGGTCATGGCCGTTTGCGCCGGGCACATGCGCGGTCTTTTCCGGCGGGGCGGGGCGCATCGTGGCGACCAGCTCGGCCACCTTCAGCCCGAACTTGCGCATTTCCGAGCGGTTCATGATCGCCCCGCTCTCGGTCAGGTACATCCAGTCGGTGACGTCCAGGGTGTGGCCTCCGGCGTCTTCGGGCAGAACGATGCGATAGGTCAGCTTGACCGTCGCGCCCGAGATCGCACCGCGGCCTTCGCCGACGATGTCGTCGGCGGTTGCGGTAAAGCTGTTGCCTGTGCCCATGGTCAGGTACCATTTGCGGGTCATCTGCTTGCCGTTCGAATAGGTGAAATACTCGGTCAGGGTGCCGGAATTGCCGTTCCATTCCCCGATCATCCGCGCCACGAAGCTGTTCGACATCTTGCCGGTCGGGCCATAGATCAGCCCTTCTGACAGGATTTCTCCATTCAGATTGTCCTTCAGCGAGAAATCGGGGCCGGTTCCGGCATAGTCCGACGGCGATTGCGCCCGAAAGCTGAGAAGGCGGGTTTTGACCGCGATCAGGGCCAATACGGCCAGTGCGGCAATCAGAAGGAATGTCATTTTGCGGGTACCTCTGTAGGCAGCGTCAGGACCATTCCGAACGCGCCGAGTTTCAGGATGCAGGGCAGCACGGCATAGGCCAGGTTGAGCGTTTCCAACGCCTGCGCCGAATTCGTCTGACCGGGCACGAAGCCGCTGCGTTCCAGCAGCGGAAGGGTGAAGAATGCGGCCAATGCCAGCCCCAGTTTGCCGGCGAAAGACCAGATTCCGAAGGCCGCCGAGGCATTCAGCCCCGCGCGTGTCAGCACCACCGAGAACATGGCCGGCAGAACCACCATGTCCGCCCCCAGCGCCGCCCCCGACGCCAGGCAGATCACCGCGAACCCGGCCAGGTTGCCGGCTGCCAGCATGGCCGCGCCGACAAAGCCCAGAATGGCCAGCGGCATCGCGATGATCAGAGTCTGTTTCGGGCCGATCCGGTTGCTGAGCCGCGCCCAGAGCGGCACTGTGGCCCCGGCGCTGAGGAAGAACAGGATCAGCAGCGGCCCGGCCTTGCCCGGCAATTGCAGCCGGTCCTCGACGAAGAACAGGAACAGGGTCGAGGTGATCGCAACCGGCAGGCTGTTGACCAGCGCCAGCGCCAGCAGACGCAGGGCCCCGGCCTGACCCAGCCCGTCGAAGGACAGGCCCTGCCCGGTGACGGGCGCGCGCCGCCAGATCGGCAATGTCAGCGCCATGGTGACCAGCGCCAGCGCGCCCAGAAACAGCCCGAAGGCCGGATAGCCCTGCGCGCCCGCGCCCAACGCCACGAACAGCGCCGGTGCGCTGGCGGCCAGAACCACGCCGGCCAGTTGCCCGCCCTCACGAAAGGCGGCGAGGGTCATCAACTCGCGCGGGGTGGCCTGTTTCGCCAGCGTCGCGCTGCGGCCATAAAGCAGGATCGTGCCCAGGCTGTAGGCGGAAAACAGCAGGATCAGGATCGCCACAAGAGCGCCGACGCTCGCCCCCTGCGGCAGTGAGAACAACAGCGGAAAACCGATCGCTAGGCCTCCGGCGGCCAAGACGGCAAAACCCATCTGCGCGCCGGGCCAGCGGTCAATCGCCCAGCCGATCAGCGGGTCTTGTACCAAATCCACCAGCCGGATCAGCAACAGAACTGTGCCGATCACGCCCAGGCCGATCCCGAGGTTCACCGCCGCAAAGCGCGGCAAGTGGATGTAGAGCGGGATACCCGCCGCAGCAAGCATCAGCGCATAGAGGCTGACACGCGGATACAGCATCACTGACCCCGCAGCTGACGCGTGAAAGCAGCGGACCGGGTGTTGTTGCCCAGAAAGATCGACATGAAGCTGCGCTTGATCCCCGGATAGGAGAGGGTGCAGGTCTTGCGCCCGTTGCGCCAGAACTCGATCGCGTCGGGGCCTTTGGTGACGGCCAGATAGCTGTCACCGGCGCCGACCGCCTGATAGCAGGTTTTCAACTGCGCCTCGATCGGGGCGCTGTTGCCCTGCCGGGCCATCTCGTCCAGCGTGGATTCGATCAGCGCCTTCTGCTTCAGCGATTTCCGATAGGTCAGCTTCAGCCCGAAATCCTGCGACCAGCTGAGCGGGCCGCCGCCTTTGGTGAACAGCTGCGCGTCGTAGATCGGCAGACCGAGGAACCGGAAGGTGGCAGTGCCACGCAGCTCGGCATCGGGCAGCAGGTTGGTGACGGGGGTGGCCGCAAGCCCGGCAGGGGCCAGCAGAACCAGGCTCAGGATCGCTGCGTTACGGGCTGGCCGTAACCGGGACAGCGACGCTTGGATCAGATATCGCATTTTCAGCTCCGTTGGTTTGCGGATCGCCGGTCAACAGCCCGACCACGTGCATCGCGCTGGCGATTCCGTCTTCGTGGAACCCGTGCCGGTTGTAGGCGCCGGCGAACCAGGTCCGGTTGCGGCCCTGCATCTCGCGGATCTGGCCCTGCGCTTTCAGCGCGGCCTTGTCGAACACCGGATGGGCGAATTCCACCTCGTCATAGATTTTGTCTGGCGCGATGTCGGAAGACGGGTTCAGGGTGACGAACAACGGGTCGATTTCAGGGATGTTCTGCAACCGGTTCATCCAATAGGTCACGCCCACGTTGCCCGCCTGCGAGCGGTAGGTCCAGCTGGACCAGCAGGCGCGGCGGCGCGGCATCTGGCTGGGGTCGCAGTGCAAGACCGCGTGGTTGGGCTGATAGCGGATCGCGCCCAGCGCCGCGGCCTCGTCGGCGGTGGCGTTCTGGCCCAGAATGGCCAACGACTGGTCGGAATGGGTGGCCAGGATGATCTCGTCATACTGATCCGAGCGGCCCTGCGCCTGAACGGTCACGCCCAAGGCATCGCGTTCGACGTTAGAGACCGGCGCGCCCAGGCGGATGTCGCAACCCCGGCCGCGTAACGCGGATTCGATCCGGCGGACATATTCGATGCTGCCACCCTTTACCGTCCACCACTGGTGCTGGGCGCCGCGTTTGCTGGACAGCAAGGCGTGGTTGCGGAAGAACTGCACCAGCGACCGCGCCGGAAACTGATCGACGAACTCCACCGGAGTTGACCAGATCGCGCCGCACATCGGCATCAGGTAATTGTTGCGGAACCAGTGGCCCAGCCGCATCTGGTCAACCAGCTCACCAATCGTGGTGTCATCATCCCGGGCGGCCTCGGGCGCTTCTTTGCCAAAGCGCAGGATGTCGGCGATCATCTTGTAGTAGGAGGGCCGCACGAGGTTGCGCTTCTGCGCGGTGATGGTGCGCAGATTGTTCAGGCCATATTCGATGCGACCATTGTCGATGGTGGCGCCAAAGCTCATCTCGCTTTTGATGACCGGCACGTCCAACTCGCCAAACAGCTTGGTCAGGTAGGGATAGGTGGCGTAGTTGAAAACGATGAACCCGGTATCGACAGGTTGGTCGCCGTTGCGCCCGGCCATCACTGTGCGCGCATGTCCGCCCAGACGGGGTTCGGCCTCATACAGGGTGACGTCGTGACTTTCCGACAGGTAATAAGCCGCTGATAATCCTGAGATGCCTGCGCCTACAATTGCGATTTTTTTCCGTACGCCCCGGGTTTCGTCGAACATGCCATCCTCTTTATGCGACATTTTACAATAAGATACGCAGGGTAGGCCGGAGCGGATCAAATCCGGGCCATGTTTTTACCTGTTTCCCGCTGATCGGCGGGCTGTGCGTCAGGATTGCATCAATCGCGTTTGCTGGTGATCCGAGGTATGCCCTTCCGCGTAATGAAAGGTGTTATGATCGAGACAACCCAACCCAAGACCGCGGCTGTTCACGCTTCGGCACATGTGAACCGCGCGGTATGAGTAGTTTTGACGGAAAAATCTATTGGATCATCGGCGCCAGCGAAGGGCTGGGCCGGGCGCTGGCCGAGGCCTTGGGCGGTCAGGGCGCGCACCTTGTGCTGTCCGCGCGTAGTGCCGAGCGGCTGGAGCAGATCTGCGCCGCGCTGCCCAATGCCCGTGCGGTACCGCTGGACGTGACCGATCTGGCGCAGGTGCGCCGCGCCGTGGCCGAGATCGGCCAAGTTGACGGTCTGGTCTACAACGCCGGGGCCTATGAGCCGATGCGCGCGCAGGACTGGCAGACCGAAGCCGCGCTGGCCATCAGCGACGTGAACTACTCAGGCGCGCTGCGGGTTCTGGGGGAAACCGTGCCGGCCATGGTGAAGGCGGGGCGTGGCGACATTACCCTGATCGGGTCGCTGGCGGGCTATCACGGACTGCCTGCGGCGATCGGGTACGGGTCCAGCAAGGCGGCGCTGATCTCGCTGGCCGAAACGATGCGGCATGACCTGGCCGGAACCGGGGTGACGGTGCGCATCGTCAATCCGGGGTTCATCAAGACCCGGCTGACCGACAAGAACAGCTTCAAGATGCCGATGCTGATGGAACCCGAAGACGCCGCGCAGCGCGTGCTGCGCGCAATGGCGCGCCGGCGCTTCCGGACCGACTTTCCGGCGCCGTTCTCGTGGGTCATCCGGCTGATCGATTACCTTCCGGATATTCTGGTCTATCGTGGAAAATAGACTCTAACCAAGGCGCCCTTGGCAGAACCAGCCCGCCGACATGGTGCCGCCATGGCCGTAGAACAGCCACAGCCGCTCGCCCTGTTCAGTCACCACCACCCAGTAATCGCGCACGCCGCTGCGCCAGTTGGGGTCGTCCAGCCACCATTCCGGGGCGATCCGCTCCGGGCCGGTGGCCTGCGCCAGGTGCCAGTCGCGCCCGCGCCAGCGGAAATTGGCGGGCACATCGGGACGGTCGGGGGCCATCACCGGCTCGGGCCGCCACATCAGCAGGGGGCGCGGGCGCGGCGGGGCGGGCCAGTCGCGCGCCGGTTCCGACCAGGCCGCCGCCAGCGTCTGTGCGGTTTTCTCAGGGATGTGCGAGGCCGCCGGGTGCTGCCGCGTGATCGCCTCGAGCCCCACCCGCGCGCCCAGCTTTCCGATCAGATCGTCCAGCGCGGTGTTCCCCTCCAATCGGTTGCGGACGGCGCGGCTGGCTTCGGCATGGCCGGTCAGGGTGCGGGCATGCACCGGCTCGGTCTGCACCGCCGCAAGGCGCAGCATGTCGATGCCATAGCCCGCGTCGATCTGGTCGATTTTTATCTCTAACAAAGGGCGAATGCGGTGTTTGTCGTGGCTCGGCCGGGCCAGCCCGATCTCGATGATCTCGGCCGCCTGATCGGTGCGGTGCGCCTCGAGCCGCAGGGTCCGCGCCCCGCGCGCCTTTTCTTCCAGCCGCGCGCACAGGGTCGGCAGCATCCGGTCGATGGCGGCCATCACGTCCTCGGCCAGGCCGATCGGGTTGGGCAGGGTCATCCGCACCGCAAAGTGATGCGGGGGCCGCGCGGGCGAGACCGGCTCGGGTGCGCTGCCCATCGCCTGATCCAGCCGCAGAACCAGCCCGCGCCCGAACCGGCGGGCAAGGGACGCGCGCGGCTGGCCCAGCAGGTCGCCGATCCGCCGCAGGCCCAGCCGGTTCAGCTGCGCCACGGTCTGGTCGTCCAGCCGCAGCGCGGCGATGGGCAGGGGGGCAAGCGCGCCATAGGCCTGCCCCGGCGGCGCGATCCTGGCTCCGCCGCCCACGGTCACCACCTGCGGCGCGGCGCCGCCCTTGGTCCAGTGCCGCCGCTTGCCAGCCCGGGCGCGGGTGGCGCGGGCCTCTTGGGAAATGGCGTCGCCATTGCGGTCGGACGTGGCCTCTTGCCCGGCATAGCGCGCCAGCGCCCAGGCCGCGCCCAGCGTGTCGGCGATGCCCATCTGCACGCTCAACCCCATGTCGGCGCAGTCGGTTTCGATCACGTCCAGCAGCGCCTCTTCCCCGCCGAACAGATGGGCGCAGCCCGACAGATCGACGATCAGGCCATCGGGGGCCTCTTCGGCCACCCAGGGGCTGAACTTGCCCGCCCAGCGGCGCAGCGCGGTCAGAAATGCGGCCTCGGCCGGGGCGTTGCGGGGGCGGGTGACAAGGGCCGCGCACATGGCATGGGCATCGCGCACCGGCTGGCCCACGCGCAGACCGGCTGCTTGTGCCTCGGCATTCAGCGAGGTGATGACCTGCATGTTCGACTGTTCGGCCACCACCGCCAGCGGGCCTGTATGCAGGCCCCGCGCGGCGCGGATCAGCCGTTCGGCCCCCAGACGGGGAAACCACAGCGAGAGTATTCGGCGTTTGGGCATCGGGCAGACATCAAAATGTTCTCATTTTGTTCTTATCCGAGAATCATGCTCCGAGTCGAGTCCGCCCTTATCCGCAGGTCAGCCGCTGAATGACCCCGGCTCCGTTCACATAGACGTTCAGCCGGTCGATGCGGTAATCCTGCGTGGCGATGTCATCAGGGCCCAGAACGCGGCTCCGTTCCGGCAGGCTGGCCTGAATGGTCGAGACCGGTTGCCCCACGGACTGGGCAAAGGGTTCGCCCTTGCAGAAGGCCAGATCCACCGGGGCGGCATCCAGCTCGGCAGAGCCCGGTTCGGGCAGGTCGGTTTCGGCGCAGGCGGCCAGGACGATCAGGATCGGGATGAACCGGTACATTGGCGCTCCTCTTTTCGGCAATGTCGTTTCTGAAATATCAAAAGCTTACAGAGACTGCCATGAAAGCGCAGTTGAAAACACCCTGTATTTGACGCAGGGTCGGGTCAAACAAGACAGGGAGACAAGCAACATGCGAACCCGTGCCGCCGTCGCCGTTCAGGCGGGCAAGCCCTTGGAAGTGATGGACGTGAACCTCGAAGGCCCCAAGGCGGGCGAGGTTCTGGTCGAGATCAAGGCCACCGGCATCTGCCATACCGACGAATTCACCCTGTCGGGCGCCGACCCCGAAGGCCTGTTTCCGGCCATTCTGGGCCACGAGGGCGCGGGCGTCGTGGTCGAGGTCGGCCCCGGCGTGACCAGCCTGAAGCCGGGCGATCACGTGATCCCGCTCTACACCCCCGAATGTCGCGAGTGCGAATACTGCCTGCACCCCAAGACCAACCTGTGCCAGGCCATCCGCGAGACGCAGGGCAAGGGTTTGATGCCCGACGGCACCTCGCGTTTCTCGACGCTGGATGGGGATCCGATCCTGCATTACATGGGATGCTCGACTTTCTCGAACCACACGGTTCTGCCCGAGATTGCACTGGCCAAGGTGCGCGAGGACGCGCCGTTCGACAAGATCTGCTATATCGGCTGTGGCGTGACCACCGGCATCGGCGCGGTGATCAACACCGCCAAGGTGGAAATCGGCAGCCGCGCCATCGTGTTCGGCCTGGGCGGCATCGGACTGAACGTGATTCAGGGCCTGCGTCTGGCCGGGGCCGATCAGATCGTCGGCGTCGACCTGAACCCCGCCAAGGTCGAGATGGCCGAAAAGTTCGGCATGACCGATTTCGTGAACCCGTCCGAGGTCGAGGGCGATCTTGTCCCCTATCTGGTGAACCTGACAAAGGGCGGAGCGGATTACACCTTTGACGCCACCGGCAACGTGCAGGTGATGCGCGCGGCGCTGGAATCGGCGCACAAGGGCTGGGGCGAATCGATCATCATCGGCGTGGCGCCCGCGGGGGCCGAGATCTCGACCCGTCCGTTCCAGCTGGTCACCGGCCGATCGTGGCGCGGCACCGCCTTCGGCGGCGCGCGTGGACGCACGGACGTACCCAAGATCGTCGACTGGTACATGGAAGGGAAGATCGAGATCGACCCGATGATCACTCACACCATGGGTCTGGACGACATCAACACCGGCTTCGACCTGATGCACAAGGGCGAAAGCATCCGGTCGGTGGTGGTTTACTGACAATCGGAAATTGCAAGGGCGGGGTTTATCCCGCCCTTTTTGTCGCCTATCATCAGAACATTGATGAATATCTGAATAGAGAGATCAAATTGACCACTGAAACAACGGAACGTTTGGCCGTTCTGATTGACGCCGAAAACGTACCGGCAAAGCATGTTGCCGAGATTTTCGAAGAAGTTGCCACATTGGGTGAGGCCGGTCTGCGCCGGATTTATGGCGATTTTTCGAACAGCACGCTACAGGGTTGGAGCGCTGAGAAACTGGCGGAATACGCCATCGTTCCGCACCAGCAATTCGCCAATACCACCGGTAAAAACGCCGGGGATATCGCCCTAGTAATTGATGCCATGGATATACTGCATTCTGCCCGATTTGGCGGCTTTGTGCTGGTGTCGTCAGACAGCGATTTTACGCGGTTGGCCAGCCGAATCCGCGAGCAAGGGTTGAGCGTGTTTGGGATCGGCGAGGAAAAGACGCCCAACGCCTTCAAGAAAGCCTGCAACCGCTTCATTCTTATTGAGAACATCAAAAAGGAAGAGACGAATGGCGGCGAGAAGGTAAAGACAGTTCAGCCCAAAAAAGAACTGAATCATGCGTTCCAGTTGATTCGGAATGTCGTGCTTAAGTCCGAGGAACCGGACGGCTGGGCGGACCTTGGTTGGATAGGTAGTCAGCTCAGTATGAACTATTCGGATTTTGACACGCGAACTTATGGCTTCAAGCGGCTGAGCGACTTGGTACGAGCCACCGGAAAGTTCGAGGAAACAGGCGAAAACGGCGGCCTTAAGATCAGACTGAAGGATCAGTAGCCGCCGCGTTATGACCCCGGCCGTGCTGAGGCGCCGGTGTCAGAGCGCGGTGAACGCACGCGCAGAACCGGCTTATTCGGCGATACATTTGCGCGGCTTTCGCGCCAGACGACGAAGATGCCCGATGCGATGATGATCGCGGCCCCCACGGCCACCCATTTGTCGGGCTTTTCCCCAAAGAACACCGCGCCGAAAATCGTGGCCCAGATGATCTGGCTGTACTGGCTGGGGGCGACCACGCCTGCTGGTGCCGCGCGATAGGCCAGGATGATCAGGTGCTGGGCGATCACCGAAAACACGCCGACCAAGGCCATCATCGCCAAATGGATCAGCGAAGGCGGCTGATAGACCGCCGGTTGCGCAAGGCTCATGACCGCGATCGCCAGCAGCATCGGATACAGGATCAGCACTGCCGAGCGTTCCTCGTTTCCGATCTTGCGCACCAGCACGGATGCGAAGGCGCTGCAGAACGCGGCCGTCAGGGCGGCAAGGTGGCCGAGGGTGATCTCGGTCGCGCCGGGGCGCAGGACGATCAGCACTCCGATCAGGCCCACGCCCACTGCGGCCCAGCGTTGGGCGCGCACGACCTCGCCCAGTATCGGGATCGACAGGACGGTGACGATCAGCGGAAAGGAAAACAGCAGCGAATAAACCTCGGCCAGGGGCAGGACCGAAAAGGCGTAGAAGGCACAGGACATCGACGTGACCATCAGCCCCGAGCGTAGCATCACCAGCCACGGGTGATGCGGCCGAAAATTGCCAGCGGTCCGGTCCGCGAGGATCGTGACCGCCATCGGCACAAAGGAAAACAGCGTGGCAAAAAAGATGATCTGCAGCACGGAATAGGTGCCGCCCAGCGTCTTGATCAGCGCGTCATGGGTGGCAAAGACGGCAAACCCGAGAAAGGCAAAGCCAAGTCCCTGCAGGGTCGAGTTCTGTGTGCTCATCTGGCTGGTCCCGGGCGATTGGATGCTGTGGCAGGTGTCTGAGGCCTGATTAAACCCAATCGGCAGAGTCGGATAGTCCAAACTTTACCGCTAACATCCCTGCAGGGCCGGCCGTTCAGCGCAGGATCGGCGGAGCCCCGGCCGGTTGGCGGGCGGCCGCGACACCGGCCTGCATCCCCGCGCCGATGCGTCGGGCCAGCGCCACCCAGGGCGTGGCCGTTTCCGGGGGCAGGGTGCCGTGGGCGACCTCTTCGAACAGGTCCAGCCAATGGGCAAACATTTCGGGTTTCACGTCCGGACGCTCGATATGCACACGCTGCGGATTGCCGCTGTAGCCGCGCTCGTACAGGATGGCGTTGCGCCAGAAGGCGGCGATCCGGTCCTCATGCGCGGGCCAGTCGGTGACGTGGCGGTTGAAGATCGGGCCCAGCAGGGGGTCCTGCCGGACGCGGGCGTAGAATGCGGTGACCTGCGCCTGGATCTGGTCGGGCGTGGCGGGAAAACGCGGGGGCAGTACGGGCCGGGTCATGATCGGGGCTTTCGATTCAGGCTCTGTTCCGGGCAGATACCGCGTTTTTCGGCCCGGATGCAGGGGCGGAATTGTCGCGCTGCCCCGGCGTCAGCAGGTGCCGCAACAGGGCCACCGGGTGTGCCCGCAGGCTCAGGCGGGTGGCGACGTAATCCTCGACCACCTGCTCACCCAGCGACATCTGCGGCAGATGGGCGGCGGGTTCGTCCAGCGCCTCGCCTTCCAGATCCTGCGCGAACAGGGGCAGGGGTTTGGCGGTGGCGATCGCCTTGGCCTGCCACAGCGCCTCGCGCCGGGTCAGGCCGCAGGCGGCAAAGGCATCGGCCTCGGCCAGACGCTCGATCACCGAGGGGCCAAGGCCCGCGCGGCGCCAGACATCCTCGACCTGGGTATAGCCGTTGCCGCGCGCGGCGGTCAGCCAGCTGGCGTCCTCTTCGCTGAGGCCCTTGATCTGGCGAAAGCCCAGCCGCAGGGCCAGCCCGCCATGGCCGTCGGGCTCCATCACGTTGTCCCAGAAGCTGGCATTGATGCAGACCGGGCGCACTTGCACGCCATGCTCGCGCGCATCGCGCACGATCTGGGCGGGAGCATAGAACCCCATCGGCTGCGAATTCAGCAGCGCGCAGGCAAAGATGCCCGGATGGTGGCACTTGATCCAGGCGCTGGCATAGACCAGCAGCGCAAAGCTGGCCGCATGGCTTTCGGGGAAGCCGTAGGAGCCGAACCCCTCGATCTGCGAGAAACAGCGCTCGGCAAATTCGGCGTCATAGCCGTTGCGCTGCATCCCGCGCAGGAACAGGGTGCGGAATTCGCTGACATTGCCGTGCTTCTTGAAGGTCGCCAGCGACCGCCGCAGCCGGTCGGCCTGTTCGGGGGTGAAGCCCGCGCCGACGATGGCGATCTGCATCGCCTGTTCCTGAAACAGCGGTACGCCCAGCGTCTTGCCTAGCACCTCGCCCAGCGCGTCCGAGGGGAAGCTGACCTCCTCTTCGCCGTTCCGACGCCGGATATAGGGATGCACCATGTCGCCCTGGATGGGGCCGGGGCGAATGATGGCGACCTCGATCACCAGATCATAGAAATTGCGCGGCCGCATCCGGGGCAGGAAGTTCATCTGAGCACGTGATTCCACCTGGAACACGCCCACCGAATCCGCGCGGCACAGCATGTCATAGACCGCCGGGTCCTCGGGCGGCAGGGTGGCGAGCGTGTAACTCGTCTGATGGTGCTGGGCGATCAGGTCGAAGGCCTTGCGGATGCAGGTCAGCATGCCAAGGCTCAGGACATCGACCTTGAGGATGCCCAGACTGTCGATGTCGTCCTTGTCCCAGCAGATGACCGTGCGGTCCTCCATCGTGGCGTTCTCGATGGGCACCAGCTCGTCCAGACGGCCCTCGGTGATGATGAACCCGCCCACATGCTGGGACAGGTGGCGGGGGAAGCCGTTGATCTGATGCACCAGTGTCAGAGTCTGTTTCAGGCGGCGGTCCTCGGGGTCGAGGCCGATTTCGCGCATCCGTTCCGCCTCGAGCCCTGCGGTCGAGAAGAACCCCCACAGCTGCGAGGACAGGGCGGAAATCGTGTCCTCGGTCAGGCCCATGGCGCGGCCCACCTCGCGGATGGCGCGCTTGCCGCGATAGTGGATCACCGTGGCGCACAGCCCCGCGCGGTGGCGGCCATAGCGTTCATAGATGTGCTGGATCACCTCTTCGCGGCGTTCATGTTCGAAATCCACGTCGATGTCGGGCGGCTCGTCCCGCGCCTCGGAGACGAAGCGTTCGAACACCATGGTGCCCATCTCGGGGCTGACCGAGGTGACGCCCAGGCAGTAGCAGACCACCGAATTGGCCGCCGAGCCGCGCCCCTGGCACAGGATCCCGCGACCGCGGGCGAAGTGCACGATGTCGCGGACGGTCAGGAAATAGGGCTCGTATTTCAGCTTGCCGATCAGGGTCAGCTCATGCGCCAGCATCGCCTTGACCTTTTCGGGCGCGCCGGCGGGATAGCGCCAGGCCAGCCCCTCATGCGCCAGACGGTGCAGGCGCTGGGCGGGGGTTTCGGTGCCGCTGACCTCGCTGGGGTATTCATAGCGCAGCTCGTCCAGCGAGAAGGTGAGGTCCTGGCTGAGCGCATACGCACGGGCCACAGCGCCTTCATGCCCCTTGAAGATGCGCAGCATCTCGGGTTCCGAGCGCAGGCGCTGTTCGCCATTGGCCAGCGCGTGACGGCCCAGATCGTCCACCTTGCGGCGCAGCCGGATCGCGGTCAGCACATCGGCCAGCCGGCGGCGCGAGCCGTGATGCATCATCGGCGCGGCGCTGGCGATGGTGAGCAGGCCCAGATGGCGCGATTCAGTCTCTAACAAATGGAAAAACATCGAATCCGCCCCGTCATAGCGCGGATGCATCAGCAAATGCATGCGCCCGGCAAAGCGGCGCGTCAGCTGTTGCGCCTGTGTCCGCCATCCGCTCGCGCCGCCGGTCGGACGGCCCGCCTGTGGCCAGAGCAGCAGGTGGAGGCCGTCGGAAAACTCCAGCAGGTCGGACAGGTGCAGGATGCAGTCGCCTTTGGCCGCGCGCAGCCGTCCGGTGGACAGAAGGCGGCACAGGCTGGCCCAGCCCTGCCGGTTGAGGGGCAGGGCGGTGACGGGCGGGGCGTCGGTAAAGATCAGCCGCGCCGCCGGGATCAGGCGCGGCACCGCATGCACCGGGAACGAGGGCGGTTTCGGGATGTGATCGGGGCGGGGCGGGCCGATGGGCGTGTTCTGCTCCTCCCACGCGCGGCGCTCGCGCACCTTGCGGGCGATCTCGCGCGCCTGGGTATGGGCGCGGACGATGCCGGCCACCGAGTTGTCATCGGCGATGGCGATGGCGGGCAGGCCCAGGGTGACGGCGCGCTCCATGTACTCCTCGGGGTGCGAGGCCCCGGTGAGGAAGGTGAAGTTCGACGTGATCGACAGCTCGGCATACATGGCGATTCCACATTATATTCACGTTTTGTTCTTTTTCGAGTCCCTGTCTGCATTGCGCAGGAAACGGGTCGTCTGCCCGCGTGTGGCAGGCGCATTGTCAGGGCAACAAAAGGAGACTCGAGATGTTCAAGATCACCGCCCTGCCCACCGACGAAGTACGCGCCTTTCAGGCAGGCGCGCCCGATGCCTACGGACACGCGCCTGAACGCGCGGTATCAACCGGAACCGGAAATCCGTGCCGCCATTGCTTGCAGCACATTCCCGAAGGTGCAGAAATGCTGATTCTGGCCCATCGGCCTTTTGCAGAGACACATCCTTATGCCGAAACGGGGCCGATCTTCCTGTGTGCAAGCCCTTGTGAACGGTATGAAGGGACTGATCTGCCAGAGGTTCTGACCTCATCGCCCGATTATCTGATCAAGGGCTATGGCCGCGATGACCGGATTGTCTACGGTACCGGCGTCGTGACACCCACCGGACGGATCAGCGCGGCGGTGGATGCAATACTTGCCCGCCCCGAGGTGGCCTATATCCATGTACGCTCGGCCCGGAACAACTGCTATCAGGCGCGGATCGACCGGGTCACAGCTTGACCCGGTGCAGGCCCCGGCGCGGCTGGTCCTGATCGTCGGCCGGGGCATCGTCGGCGCGCGAGGAGGTGAGGGCAAGGAACACGTCCTCGAGATCGGCCTCTTCGGTGCGCACGTCGCGGATGCGGATGCCGGCCTGGCGGACCGCCTCGAGCACTTGCTCGGCGCTGGTTTCCGGGCTGCGGTAGTGCAGCGCCAGGCTGCCGTCGTCGCGCAGGCTGGCCTGAACGCCGGGGGCGGCGGGCAGGGCGGTTACCGGGGCCTCGGGGGTGATGACCATGGTGCGTCCGTCCATGCGGCCCAGCAGGTTGGCGGTGCTGTCCTGCGCCACCTTCTCGCCGTGGTTGATGATGGCGATCTCGTCGCACATCTCCTGCGCCTCTTCCAGGTAGTGGGTGGTCAGGATGATGGTCATGCCCTGCTGGTTCAGCTTGCGCACATTGGCCCACAGCATCTGCCGCAGTTCGATGTCCACGCCGGCGGTGGGTTCGTCCAGAACCAGGATTTTGGGGTGGTGCACCAGTGCCTTGGCCAGCAGCAGGCGCCGCCGCATCCCGCCTGACAGCGTGCGGGCATAGGCCTCGGCCTTGTCGCTGAGGCCGACCAGTTCGAGGATCTCGTCGCTGCGCCTCTGCGATTTGGGAACGCCATACAGCCCGGCCTGCACCTCGAGCGCGCCGCGGGGAGTAAAGAACGGGTCGAGGTTCAGCTCCTGCGGCATCACCCCGATGGCCGCGCGGGCCTGGCGCGGGTTGCGATCCTGGTCATACCCCCAGATCGTCACCTGGCCCGCGGTCTTGATCACCAACCCCGCCAGGATGTTGATCAGGGTCGATTTGCCGGCCCCGTTCGGCCCCAGCAGGCCAAAGACCGATCCGCGCGGGATCTCCAGATCGATGCCCTTCAGCGCATGTTTCTCGGGCTGGCCCTTGCCGCCGCGATAGGTTTTGCGCAGGCCGCGAAGGCTGATCGCTGCATCGGTCATTGCTGGCTCTTGCCCCCGGTTTCCTGATCCCTCATAAACGCAACTAATGCATGCCCGCGAGGCCGACAACCAGTGAAGGATCGCACGCCGTGACAATCGAAGCTCCGGAAACCAAGATCGTCGAGACAAGCCGTGTCGCCTGTGATGGCGGTGAGGGCGCGCTGGGCCATCCGCGCGTCTGGTTGCAGATCCCCGAGGATCAGGGCTGGGTCGAGTGCCCCTATTGCGATTGCAAGTATGTTCTGAAGGACGCACGGCAACACTGATTGCCTGCCCAACCGAGGTCCGCCCAAATCTCGCCGCGATTTTCACCTAGTGCGTTGGTGTGACCAACGTGGGTGCGAATGATGGCTGATATGACTGCTGCCGTTACCGGCAATCCGGTTTTTGGATGGGCTGGCTTTTGCCTTGCGGCACTGGCCCTGTTTGCAGCCCTGTTCGTGTTCTGGGCGGGGCCGTTCGCACCGCAGCAATCCACCGGCGTGACGCTGGGCGAATTGGCCGCCGAGTTGGGTAAATCGACCCTGCGGGCCGCCGCGGGGATGGAGCAGCCTGCGCCGGTCGCGCCCACCCGCGATCTGGATGACTTTCTGCAGATCGGCGTCGCCATGCTGGGCGGGTTGGCGATCGTCGTCTCGGTCATCGGCATCCTGCGGCACGAAAAACGCCGCCCGGCCATCGCCGGTTTGGTCATCGGAACGGGCGCGATCCTGTTCCAGTTCTTCGCGATGGCGTTTTTCGCGTTCCTCGGTGCGCTGGTCATCATGGCGCTGCTGAACAGTTTCTCGGATGTTTTCAGCGGTCTGTTTGGCGGCTAGGGCGCGTTCCTGACTGGTCACCCGGCTGCCCCTGTGGCAGAACCGTCCCTGACCGACAGGGAGAGCGCGCATGAGCAAATTCGGAAAAGGCTGCCATCTGCATCTGATCGACGGATCGGCCTTCATCTTTCGCGCCTATCACGCCCTTCCGCCGCTGACGCGGAAATCGGACGGGATGCCGATTGGCGCCGTTTCGGGCTTTTGCAACATGCTGCAGCGTTACGTGGATGGCGACCACGGCCCTGACGCGCCGACCCATCTGGCAGTGATCTTCGACAAGGGCTCGCACACCTTCCGCAATGACATGTACGACCTCTACAAGGCCAACCGCGAGGCGATGCCCGAGGACCTGCGCCCGCAGATCCCGCTGACCCGGCAGGCGACCGAGGCCTTCAACATCGCCTGCAAAGAGCTGGAGGGGTACGAGGCCGACGACATCATCGCCACGCTGGCCTGCCAGGCGCGCCAGGCCGGCGGGCGGGTTACCATCGTCAGTTCCGACAAGGACCTGATGCAGCTGGTGGGCGACGGTGTCGAGATGCTGGATGCCATGAAGAACAAGCGCATCGACCGCGAGGGGGTGTTCGAGAAATTCGGCGTCTACCCCGAGCGCGTCGTCGATGTGCAGGCGCTGGCTGGTGACAGCGTGGACAATGTACCGGGCGCGCCGGGGATCGGGATCAAGACGGCGGCGCTGCTGATCAACGAGTTCGGCGATCTAGAGACGCTGCTGGACCGCGCCGAGGAGATCAAGCAACCCAAGCGCCGCGAAACCCTGATCGAGAAACGAGATCAGATCGAGTTGTCGAAGAGGCTGGTGCAGCTGGATTGCGAAACACCGCTGGACTTCACGCTGGAAGATCTGGAGCTGCGCGACCCCGATCCGGAAAAGCTGATGGAGTTTCTGGCCGAGATGGAGTTCCGCACTCTGACCAAGCGGATCGCCGACAAGCTGGGGGTCGAACCGCCGGTGATCGCGGATACTCCGGCGCCGGCGGCAGATGAGCCGCAGGCCGAGGACATTGCGTTCGATGCCAGCAAATACGAATGCGTGCGCGATGCGGCCGCGCTGCGGAAATGGATCGATCAGGCCTATGAGCGCGGCTGGCTGGCCGTGGACACCGAGACCACGGGCCTGAACGAAATGATCGCCGATCTGGTCGGCATCTCGTTGTGCATCGAGCCGGGCGAAGCCTGTTACATCCCGCTGACCCACCGCGATGGGTCCAGCGACGACCTGTTCGGCTCGGACGCGCTGGCCGAGGGGCAGATGCCGCTGGACGAGGCGCTGGAGATGCTCGAGCCGGTGCTTGAGGACCCGTCGATTCTGAAGATCGGGCAGAACATGAAATATGACGCCAAGATATTTGCGCGCTATGGCGTGGATGTGGCCCCGATCGACGACACGATGCTGATGTCCTATGCCATGCATGCAGGTGAGCATGGACACGGCATGGACACGCTGTCCGAACGCTATCTGGGCCATACGCCGATCCCGATCAAACCGCTGCTGGGCTCGGGCAAATCGGCGATTACCTTCGACAAGGTGCCGATCGACGAGGCCACCGCCTATGCCGCCGAGGATGCCGACATCACCCTGCGTCTGTGGAAGCTGTTCAAGCCGCAGCTGCACCGGGTTCAGGTGACCACCGTCTATGAAACGCTCGAGCGCCCCCTTGTGCCGGTTCTGGCCGAGATGGAGATGCATGGCATCAAGGTCGACCGCGACGTGCTGAGCCGTATGTCGAACGCGTTTGCCCAGAAAATGGCTGGTTTAGAGGCTGAAATTCACGAGCTGGCCGGAGAAACCTTCAACGTCGGCTCGCCCGCGCAGCTGGGCGAGATCCTGTTCGACAAGATGGGTCTGGAAGGCGGCAAGAAGGGCAAGACCGGCAAGTATTCGACCGGTGCCGACGTGCTGGAAGATCTGGCGACCGAGCATGAACTGCCGCGCCGTGTTCTGGACTGGCGGCAACTGTCCAAGCTGAAATCGACCTATACCGACGCGCTGCAGACCCATATCAACCCCGACACGGGGCGGGTGCATACATCCTATGCCATCACCGGGGCGAACACGGGGCGTCTGGCTTCGACCGACCCCAACCTGCAGAACATCCCGGTGCGCACCGAAGAAGGCCGCCGCATTCGCGAGGCTTTCATCGCCGAGCCGGGCAATGTGCTGGTGTCGCTCGATTATTCACAGATCGAGCTGCGCATCCTGGCGCATATCGCCGACATTCCGGCCTTGAAACAGGCCTTTGCCGACGGGCTGGACATTCACGCCATGACCGCGTCCGAAATGTTTGACGTGCCGCTGGACGAGATGACGCCCGAGATCCGCCGCAAGGCCAAGGCGATCAATTTCGGCGTGATCTACGGCATTTCGGGCTTTGGTCTGGCGCGCAACCTGCGCATTCCGCGGGCCGAGGCGCAGGGCTTCATCGACCGCTATTTCGAACGCTTCCCGGGCATCCGGCGCTACATGGATGACACCATCGCGTTTGCCAAAGAGCATGGCTATGTGCAGACCCTGTTCGGGCGCAAGATCGACACGACAGAAATCAATGCCAAGGGGCCGCATGCGGGGTTTGCCCGCCGGGCGGCGATCAACGCGCCGATCCAGGGCACAGCGGCGGACGTGATCCGCCGGGCGATGGTGCGGATGCCCGAGGCGATCGACGGGCTGCCGGCCAAGATGCTGCTGCAGGTGCACGACGAACTGCTGTTCGAGGTGGCCGAAGACGCGGTGGATCAGACCATCGAGATTGCCCGAGACGTGATGGAAAACGCGCCCGATCCGGCGGTGAAGCTGGACGTGAAACTGACGGTGGATGCGGGCAAAGGCGCCAACTGGGCCGAGGCGCATTAGGCAAGCGCCGTGCCGCTCATCAGGCCCTGTGGGCCATCTTCGCGGCATGTCAGGCCTCGGGCCTGACCAACAGCGCGACCAGCCGACGGGTCAGCGGTGCCATGACCAAAACCACTGCGAAGGCCACCGGCCAGCTGACGCTCCAGGCGCCCATCCAGCTGGCAAAGGTCTCGGGGCCCAGCCCGATCTCTTTGACCGTTGCGATGCAGGTCACGATGCAGGACATCAACCCAGACAGGATCAATCCGAACAGGACGGGGGCAAAGCGGGCGGGGATCATGCGGCTGTTCCTCTGCTGAATTGCCGCTTCGTATGCGATATCCAAGATGTGATTTCCAGTGCGCAGGTGCACAGGCCTATCGCATCCAGTGCAGAGAGGCGTCGGTGCGCCGCGTCGAGGGCGTGTATTCGGCGCTGACCCAGCCGTCATAGCCGCTGTCGTCGATCGCTGCGAACAGGGCGGAGAAATCGGTCTCGTCTCGGCCGGGTTCTGAGCGGTCGGGGGCCGAGCCGATCTGAATATGTACGATCCGGCCGCGGAATCTGTCCCAGATGGCATGTGCATCGCCATGGATCATCCGGGCATGAAAGCTGTCGAACTGCAGGCCCACATTCGGACGGTCGATTCGGTCCAGGCACGCGGCGGCCAGATCATAGTCATTCAGGAAGTATCCCGGTTGCGAGACGGGGTTCAGCGGTTCGATCGTGAACCGTTGATGCGGCGCAAAATCCGCAGCCCATTGCAGATTGCGCACAAAACAGTCCAGTGCGTCCGCCCCCGAGGCATAGCCCGCCATCACGTGGATCAAACCGGGCTTCAGCGCCTCGGCATAGCGCAGGACGCGGCGGATGTCGGACTGGAACCGCCCCTCGCCCCCCGGAACGGCTGCATAGCCCGGCTGGCCGCCGGTATAGTTGGGCGGCGGCGCGTTGATCAGCACAAGGTCCAGACCGTTGGTCATCAATGCGCGACGGGTTTCCTTGGCCGCCAGGTCATAGGGAAACAGGATCTCGACTGCCTTGAACCCGGCATCCGCGGCCGCCTTGAATCGGTCGAGATAGGGCAGCTCGGCAAAGAGCAGCGAGATATTGGCGGCAAATCGGGGCATTGTCCTCTCGGTCCGATGGCGTGCTGACCTTAGTCGCGGGCGGCGCGCAGAGAAAGGGTTTGAAAACGACAATATGTCGAAAATCGGCCAGACCGTCGCGGGCCGAATGTGAAGGGTCGGGGTATTGCAGCGAATCATTTTCGTGGCGCTGCACCAACAAAAGGATTGAAACCGATGGCGATGAGTCCGGACCCCGTTCGCGGGCCAAGTTTCGCTGTGCCCGGTGCGCGGCAATCCGCCTTGTCCGGAAACGGGTTGGCGGTGGCGTCGATGCTGGCCTGGGCGGCCGGATTCCCGGCGGCCGAAATCCTGCTGCAGACCTGGCCGCCAGTTGCCTTGCTGGCTGCGCGGCTGATGCTGGCGGTGGCCGTGATGATCCCGATCTGGCTGTGGATCGATGGCGCAGATGCGGTGCTGCGGGCGCGTTGGGCCCATGCGATGAGAGTGGGCGGGTTTGGCCTTGGATTGGGCATGTTCCTGATCATCCTCGCGCAGAAACTGACCGATCCCGTAACCGTTGCCATCATCGCCTCCTGCGCGCCTTTGATTGCGACACTGCTCGAGCTGGCTGCAGGAACGCGCAGATTGCGGTGGAACTTCGCGCTGGGTGTTGCTGTTTCGATCATCGGTGGACTGATCGCAACCAGCGCGGTGGCGCCGGCCCAGCTGGGACTGGGCGCGCTTTGCGCCATCGCCTCGACCGCGCTGTTCTGCTGGGCCAGCATGGCGACCGCGCGGGACTTCCCGGACCACAGCCAGACCGGACGTACCACGATCACGCTGATCGGCGGCACGTTCATGGCCGGCGCGCTGTTCTATCTGTCGAGCGTCCTCGGGTTCGAAGTCTGGCCATCGTCGCCGATCGACCCGCAGCAGGCAGGAATGCTGGCGATCTACGCCGTGATCTCTCTCGGCCTCAGCCAGGTTCTGTTCATCGCTTCGATCGGCCGGCTGGGTGTTGCTCTGGCGTCATTCCACATCAATGTGGCCCCGTTCTACGTGATGCTCATCATGGTGGTTCTGGGTTCGGAGTGGAACTGGACCCGGGCGCTGGGCGCCGGAGTCGTGGCGCTGGCGGTTGTCCTTGCGCAAGACCGTCCCGCACGGCGGGTTGCCTAAGGCGCGTCTTCAGCGCGACCCAAGACAAAGAACTGCCCGCCGGACCAGACCCCGACCTGCCCGACGCGTTCCGTCGCAATGTCCACAAGGCGGTAAAAACTCTTGCGGTCGATCCGCGCCTCGAGGTTCGATCGCACCAATATATAGGGTCTGGGCTCGTTTGTTTTCGGGTCGATGGCCACCCGTATCGGGTGATCCGGACCCGCCGACACCGTATCGCCGACATGGGTGGTAAAGGTCAGAACCTGATCCTCTTCCGCGCCGGTCCGGTCGAAATCGACCGCCACAAACGGCGCGTCTTCGACCCTGATGCCGACCTTCTCGACCGGGGTGACCAGAAAATAGGCGTCCCCTTCTTTCTTAAGAATTGAGGAAAAAAGCTTCACAAGCTCGAACCGGGTGATGGGCGACCCTAGGTAATACCAGGTGCCATCGCGCGCGATGCGCATGTCCAGATCGCCGCAGAACGGAGGATTCCAGCTGTCGACAGGGGGCAGACCCCGCGGTTTGGCCGCCTTGACCGAGGCCGCCAGACCCTCAGGGGACGGTTTCACAGGATTTTGTCCGCTCATTGTTTTTGCCATTTCCTCTCAGCGCGATACACTTCAACCATAATAAGTCCACGGAAGGGAAAGTCATGACCGAACCTGCCGACCTCGTCTCCGAGATCGAAGCGCTGGAAGAGAAACTGCAACAGGCCAAATCCTCGATCACCCGCCGCTTCATCGGGCAGGAGAGGGTCGTCGACCTGACGCTGACGGCGCTGCTGTGTGGCGGTCATGCCCTGCTGATCGGGCTGCCGGGCCTGGGCAAGACGCGGCTGGTGGAAACCCTGTCGACCGTCATGGGCCTGCATGGCAACCGCATCCAGTTCACACCCGACCTGATGCCGGCCGACATTCTGGGGTCCGAGGTTCTGGACACCGCCGAGGATGGCAGCCGCAATTTCCGATTCATTCCCGGCCCGATCTTCTGTGAACTCTTGATGGCGGACGAGATCAACCGCGCCAGTCCGCGCACCCAGTCGGCGCTGCTGCAGGCGATGCAGGAACGCACGGTGACCGTCGCGGGCGAGGATCGCGCGCTGGGCGTGCCGTTCCACGTGCTTGCCACCCAGAACCCGATTGAACAGGAGGGCACCTATCCGCTGCCCGAGGCCCAGCTGGACCGTTTCCTGGTGCAGGTCGACGTGAACTATCCCGACCGCCAGACCGAGCGTGACATCCTGCTGGCCACCACCGGCGTGGCCGAGGAAGAGGCGCACCAGATCTTCACCAAGGAAGAATTGCTGGCCGCGCAGGTTCTTCTGCGCCGGATGCCGGTGGGCGAGTCGGTTGTTGAACTGATCCTCGATCTGGTGCGCGCGTTCCGCCCCGAAGAACCTGGCGTGTCCGAGCGCGTGTCCGAGACCGTCGCCTGGGGCCCCGGCCCGCGCGCGGCGCAGGCGCTGATGATGACGGTGCGGGCGCGGGCGATGCTGCAGGGCAGGCTGGCTCCCAATGCCGAAGACGTGCTGGACATGGCGCGCCCTGTGCTCAGCCACCGGATGGCGCTGAATTTCGCCGCGCGGGCGCGCGGTGACAGCCTGCCCGACCTGATCGAAACCACCGCGGCCGGGCTTGTCCGGGCTGAGGCGGCGGCGTGAACGCGGCCCGCACCCTTCGCGAAAGATCCGAGGCCGAGGCGTCCCGGCTGCCGCCGCTGCTGGCGCGGGCCGAACACCTGGCCGGAACCGTGCTGCTAGGCGATCACGGCCGGCGGCGTTCGGGGTTGGGCGATGATTTCTGGCAATATCGACCGGCCCAGATCGGCGACAGCCGGCGGATGATCGACCATCGCCGCTCGGCCCGCGGCGATCAGCAATATGTGCGCGAACGCGAATGGCAGATCGCGCAGTCGATCATGCTGTGGGTCGATCAGGGCGCCTCGATGCGCTTTGCGTCCGATAAATCCCTGCCCACGAAGGCCGACCGGGCGCGTTTGCTGGGGCTGGCCACGGCGATCCTGCTGGTGCGCGGGGGCGAGCGTGTGGGCCTGACTGGAACCACCCTGCCGCCCCGGCGCGGCAATGCCCAGATCATCCGGCTGGCGCAGGCCCTGTCCGAAGATGCCGAGGCCGATTATGCCCCGCCCGAGCATCGCGCCATGATTCCCCATGCCCGTGCCGTGTTCATCTCTGACTTCCTCGGCCCGCTGGACGAGGTCGAACTGGCCCTGACCAAGGCCGCCGACCGCGGCGTGCGCGGTGTGCTGCTGCAGGTTTTGGACCCGGGCGAGGAGAACTTCCCCTATCGCGGGCGCACCATCTTCGAAAGCGTCGGCGGCACGGTCCGGCACGAGACACTGAAGGCCGGCGACCTGCGAGAGCGGTATCTGGCGCGGCTGGCGCGGCGCAAGGATGACCTGACCCGCCTGTGCCGGGTGACCGGCTGGCAGCTGGGCCTGCACCATACGGGCGACAGCGCGCAGGCGGCCCTGCTGTGGCTCTATCGTGCGCTGGACGGAGCGGCGCGATGACGGTTCTGGCGGGCATCGGCTTTACCGCACCATGGGTGCTGCTGGGTCTTCTGACCCTGCCGATCCTGTGGCTGATCCTGCGCGCCGTGCCGCCCGCGCCGATCCGCCGGCTGTTCCCGGCGGTGACCCTCTTGCTGGGCCTGAAGGACGACGAGAGTGTATCCGACCGCACCCCGTGGTGGCTGCTGCTGCTGCGGATGCTGGCGGCAGCGGCGATCATCATTGGTCTGGCCGGCCCGGTGCTGAACCCGTCGCGCGACCAAACCGGATCGGGGCCGCTGCTGCTGGTGCTGGATGCCAGCTGGGCCGGGGCCACGCGCTGGCCCGCCACGCTGGAGCAGATCGACGCGCAGCTGACCGAAGCCGGGCGGGCCGGGCGCCCGGTGTCGATTCTGCGACTGACCGAGCCGGAACCGCCGGTTTTCCAGGCCGCCGAAGCCTGGCGCAACCGCCTGCCCGGGCTGGTTCCGCAGCCGTGGCAGCCGGACGCGGCGCAGATCGAACAGGCGCTGGCCGACCTGTCGGCGGTCGAGGGCGGGTTCGACACGCACTGGTTCACGGACAAGCTGGACTATCCGGGCCGTGAAACCCTGCTGTCTGCGCTGCAGGCCCGGGGCGGGGTCACGGTCTATCGCGCGGCGGCGCCGATCCTGGCGCTGCTGCCGGCGACCTATCAGGACGGGGCGATCCGGCTGACCGCGGTGCGCGCCACACCCGGTCCGGCGCAGACCGTCACCATCAATGCGCAGGGGCGCGACCCTGCGGGCGTGATGCGCCTGCTGCAATCGGTCGAGGTCAGCTTTGACAGCGGCACGCCCCAGGCACAGGCCGATCTGGCCTTGCCGTCCGAGCTGCGCGCCCGCATCACGCGGTTTGAGCTGCAGGGCCAGCGGTCGGCCGGGGCGGTGTCGCTGACCGATGACAGCCTGCGCCGGCGCGAGGTCGCTCTGATCGCCGGAACCGTCAATCGCGAGGGGCTGGAGCTGCTGTCGCCACTGCACTATCTGACGCAGGTGCTGATCCCCACCGCCGATTTCGTCGAGGGCGGGCTGACCGAGGTTCTGCCCGCCAACCCGGATGTGATCGTGCTGGCCGATGTGGCCAAGCTGACCCCCAGCGAACAGGCCGGTTTGGTCGAATGGGTCGAACAGGGCGGGCTGTTGCTGCGCTTTGCCGGTCCGCACATGGCAGGCAGCGATCTGGGCCGCGATGCCGAAGACACGTTGCTGCCGGTGCGGCTGCGCAGCGGTGGCCGCTCGGTCGGCGGCGCGATGAGCTGGGGCGAAGCCAAGGGGCTGGCGCCTTTCCAGGAAGGCTCGCCCTTTTACGGGTTGCGCATTCCAGACGACGTGACCGTCAGCACCCAGGTGATGGCGCAGCCCGACCCGAACCTGGCCGACCGGGTGATCGCCGCGCTGTCGGATGGCACCCCGCTGGTGACGCGCAAGCCACTGGGCCTGGGTCAGGTGGTGCTGTTCCACGTCACCGCCGATGCCGAATGGTCGACGCTGCCGCTGTCGGGCCTGTTCGTCGAAATGCTCGACCGGCTGGCCGTGGCCTCGGCCGCCAAGACGCGGCAGGTCGAACAGCTGCAAGGCACCACGTGGGAGCCGATTCAGGTGATGGACGGGTTCGGAACCCTGTCTGATGCGGGCAATCTGGCCGGTGTCGATGGCCCTGCGCTGATATCCGGCGCCCTTGGCCCCGACTTGCGCCCGGGTCTGTATGAAAGCGGCAAGCAGAAACTGGCCCTGAACGTGCTCACCGAGGACAGCACGCTGCGCCCGATAAGTTGGCCTGCGGATGTGCCGATCAAGGGGCAGGAGGTCAGTGCCGAGACGCCGATCGGGGGTCTGCTGCTGAGCCTGGCCCTGATCCTGCTGGCGGTTGACGTCGTGGCCTCGCTGGCGCTGTCGGGGCGTCTGGGGCTGGCGCGGGCGGCGGCGGTCGCGCTGGGTGCGGTTCTGATCGCACCGCAGGCGCATGCGCAGACGCCCGAGGAGACTGAATTCGCCCTGCAGGCGACCAAGGAATTGGTGCTGGCCCATGTACTGACCGGCAATGCCCAGATTGACGACGTCGCCCATGCCGGGCTGCGCGGCCTGTCGCAAACTCTGTTTTATCGCACGTCCGTCGAACCGGCCGAGCCTATGGGTGTGGACCTTGAACGTGATGAACTGGCCTTCTTCCCGTTGCTCTACTGGCCGATCACGCCGGATCAGCCCCAGCCTTCGGCCGAAGCTTATACTAAGCTGAATGGCTATCTGCGGTCGGGCGGGATGATCCTGTTTGACACGCGGGACGCCAACATCGCTGGGTTTGGCGCCTCGAGCCCCAATGGCCGCAAGCTGCAGCAACTGGCTGCTCCGCTGAATATCCCTGCGTTGGAGCCTGTTCCGCGCGATCACGTCCTGACCCGCGCGTTCTACCTGTTGCAGGATTTCCCCGGCCGCTTTGCCGGAACCGAGGTCTGGGTCGAGGCCGCGCCGCTGGACGCCGAACAGATCGAAGGCATGCCATTCCGCAACCTCAACGACAACGTCACCCCGGTGGTGATCGGTGGCAACGACTGGGCCGGGGCCTGGGCAATCGACCGGAACGGGCAGGCGCTGCTGCCGGTCGGGCGCGGCTATGCCGGAGAACGCCAACGCGAGCTGGCCAACCGGTTCGGCGTCAACCTGGTCATGCACGTGCTGACCGGGAACTACAAATCCGATCAGGTGCACGTGCCTGCTCTGCTTGACAGGTTGGGCCAATGACCGGTTCCGTCATCTTTGACCCGCTGATCCCGTGGCCTGTGCTGGTGGTCATCGGTTCGATCGCTTTGGCCGCGACGGTTCTGGCGCTGTGGCGCGGGCTGTCAGGTTGGGCGTTGCGCGGACTGGCCGCGCTGGTGCTGTTGGCAGCCTTGTCCGGCCCGGTCTACCAGATCGAGGACCGCGCCCCGCTGACCGACATCGTGTTGATGATCGAGGATGAAAGCGCCAGCCAGACCCTGTCGGACCGCGCCGAACAGACCGCGCAGACCGCCGAGGCCCTGGCCGCCGAGATCGAGGCCCGCGACAACACCGAACTGCGCCGCATCACCGTGGGCGACGGCGACGGAGACGAAGGTACCCAGGTGATGGCGGCGCTGAATGCCGCGCTGGCCGAGGAACCGCGCGCCCGGATCGCCGGAATTCTGGTCCTGTCGGACGGCCTCGTGCATGACGTCGATCAGGCCCCCGACCTGCCCGCGCCGATGCACCTGTTGCAGACCGGTCGCGCGCAGGACTGGGACCGCCGCCTGATCGTGCGCAACGCGCCGGCCTTTGCCATCATCGACGAGCCCGTCACTCTGACCTTGCGGGTCGAGGACAGTGGCGCGGTGCCCGCCGGTCCGGCGTCCGCCCCGCTCGAGATTGCGGTGGACGGGGGCGAGCCGCAGCAGTTCAGCATCCCGATCGGTGTGGATGTCGAGCTGCCGGTGACCCTGCCCCATGGCGGGCGCAACGTCATCCAGTTCACGGTTCCGCAGGCCGACGGCGAACTGACCGACCGCAACAACACCGCCTTGATCCAGATGAACGGCGTGCGCGACCGGCTTCGGGTTCTGTTGGTCTCGGGCGAGCCGCATCCGGGCGGGCGAACCTGGCGCAATCTGCTGAAATCCGACAGCTCGGTCGATCTGGTGCATTTCACCATCTTGCGCCCACCCGAGAAACAGGACGGGGTTCCGGTGGACGAACTGTCGCTGATCGCATTCCCCACGCGCGAGTTGTTTCTGGAGAAGATCAACGATTTCGACCTGATCATCTTTGACCGCTACAAGCGGCGCGGCATCCTGCCCGCGATCTATCTGGACAACGTGACCAACTACATCAATGACGGCGGTGCGGTGCTGATTGCGGCCGGGCCTGACTTTGCCACCGCCGACAGCATCTTCCGCTCGCCCCTGTCTGCGATCCTGCCGGCGCAACCCTCGGCCCGGGTCATCGAAGAACGCTACGTGCCCACGGTGACAGACCTGGGCCAGCGTCATCCGGTGACCGCCGATCTGGGTGAGACGGGCGACTGGGGCGCATGGCTGCGGCAGATCGACGTGAAACAGCGCTCGGGTGAATTGCTGATGACCGGCGTCGACGACCGTCCGCTGCTGGTGCTGGACCGTGTGGGGGAAGGGCGCGTGGCGTTGCTGGCCTCGGACCACGCCTGGCTGTGGAGCCGTGGCTACGAGGGCGGTGGCCCGCAGTTGGAACTGCTGCGCCGCCTTGCCCACTGGATGATGAAAGAGCCCGAGCTTGAAGAAGAGGCGCTGTGGGCAGAGGCCAACGGGCAGTCAATGCGCATCATCCGCCAGACCCTGAACGAAGAGGTGGGCCCCGTCACGGTCACCCGACCCAATGGCGACACGCTTGAAGTGCCCTTGCGCGAATTGTCCCCCGGTCGGTTCGAGGCGCAGTATTTCGGCCCTGAAATTGGGCTTTATCGCCTGCAGGAAGGTGAGCTGTCCTCAGTCATCGGCCTTGGCCCTGCGGCGCCGCGGGAATTCGAACGCACCATCGCAACAGCCGAAATCCTTGAACCGGTCATGGCCGGGATGCGCGGCGGGGTGATCCGGGTCGAGGACGGGCTGCCGGCAATCCGCAACGTGCGCGCCGGGCGTCCTGCGGCCGGGCGTGGCTGGATCGGTCTGACCCCGCGCGAGGCACATGAAACCCGTGACGTGACCCAGGCCGGACTGTTGCCTCCCTGGCTGGTGCTGCTGCTGGCGGGTGGCTTCCTGCTGGCGGGCTGGCTGCGCGAAGGACGGCGCTGACCGGCCTTTGGTCTTAAACAGATTTTCACGGTCTGCGGGAATGCTGATCCCGAACCGACCGGGAAGATGACCATGAGTCTTGCAGAAAAACTGGCACAGGAACGGCGGGCGCGTCTGGCCGCCGAACGCATGCTTGCACTTAAGCAAAGTGAACTGTCCGAGGCCAATCGCAAGCTGGGCGAATATGCGATGGCCCTGACCAAACGTATCGGCGAGACCGAGGCCGAGGTCGAAACCGTGCGTGGCGAGAATGAAAAGGTCAAATCGGACCTGACCGTTGCAAATGCCAAGATCGAAGTGGCCGAACGCCGCCTCTGGCACTCGATCCAGACGATCCAGGACGGTTTCGCCTTCTTCGACGGCAGTGATCGGTTGATCAGCGCAAATACGGCCTATCTGAGCGTGTTCGAAGGATTGGACGAGGTCGCGCCCGGGATTTCCTATACCCGCATTCTTGATCTGCTGGCCACCGAGGGCATCATCGATATCGGGTCGGAACCGGCCGAGGCGTGGAAAACCCGCATGATGCGCCGCTGGACCCGGATCAACCCGCCGCCCGAAGTGATCCAGCTGTGGAATGGGCAATATATCAAGCTGATCGACCAGCGCGGGCAGGGCGGCGATGTGGTCAGTCTGGCCCTGAACATCACGGCCTCGGTCCAGCATGAGGCGCAACTGCAAGCCGCGCGCGAAAAGGCCGAGGCCGCCAACCGGGCCAAGTCGGCTTTCCTTGCCAATATGAGCCATGAGATCCGGACCCCGATGAATGGCATCGTCGGGATGACCGACCTGCTGTCGGAAACCCCTCTGAATGAGGAGCAGAGGCTTTATGTCGAGACGATCCGCAATTCGGGGGACGCGCTGCTGGTCATCATCAATGACGTTCTGGACTATTCCAAGATCGAAGCGGACAAGCTTGTGCTGCATCCCGAGGATTTCGATCTTGAACGTTGCATCCTCGAAGTTGCGATGTTGCTGCAGCCCACGGTGCGCGACAAGGGGCTGACCTTGCTGGTCGACTATGACCTGTTCCTGCCGACGCTGTTCGTGGGTGATCCGGGCCGGGTGCGTCAGGTGCTGACCAATCTGGTGGGCAACGCGGTCAAATTCACCGCCCAAGGCCATGTTCTGATCCGGGTCACCGGAGTACCGCATGCCGATCAGAAGACCTGCGACATCCATATTGCGATTGAAGACACCGGAATCGGCATCGAAGCGGAGAAGATCGAGCACATATTTGGCGAGTTCAATCAGGTTGAAAACGAAAAGACCCGCGCCTTTGACGGCACTGGCCTTGGTCTGGCCATCACCAAACGCCTGATTACATTGATGGGTGGCTCGATCTGGGTCGAGAGCGAGGCCGGCAAGGGGTCGTGCTTTGGGTTCCGCATCACGCTGCCCACCGCCGAAGGCCCTCAACCGGCTCCGCCTGCCTTGGCGGACAGGTTGAAACATGTCCTCGTGGTCGAGGATCTGGCGGTCAATCGGGCCATTCTGAACAAGCAGCTGCGGCGTTTGGGGGCCGAGGTGACGGTTTGCGCCACAGGCACCGAAGCGTTGAGGGCGGTGGATGCGTCGGTCGACCTGATCCTTTGCGATCACGATCTGCCTGACATGGACGGGCTGGATTTGGCGGAAACTCTGCGCAAGCGAGGCTGGTCCGACGTTCCGATCGTGCTGATGTCCGCAAACCCGGCCATCGTGCACACCGATCCGAACCATCGGCTGATACAAGGGGTGGTTCAGAAGCCGATCCCACGGGCCGAGCTGTTCTCACGGCTTCAGGCGCTGGACGCGGCTGTGTTGCCTGCGCCTGTTCCCCCGCCCTGCCGCGCGGAACCGGCCCAATCGCCCGGCGGAGACACGAAGCTGCGCAAGATGCGGGTTCTGGCCGCCGAGGACAATCGCACCAACCAGTTGATCCTGAGCAAGATGACCAAGGATCTGAACATAGACCTCAAGCTGGTGGCCAACGGACTTGAGGCTGTCGAAGCCTTTGCGGAATTCGCCCCTGACCTGATCCTCATGGACATCTCGATGCCCAAGATGGACGGAAAGCAGGCCACGGGTGAGATCCGTAGACGCGAAATCGGCACAGGGCAGCATGTGCCGATCGTGGCGCTGACCGCTCATGCCTTGGCGGGTGACGAGCACAGCATCCTAGCGGCCGGGCTGGATCACTACCTGACGAAACCGCTTCAGAAGAAGCTGATTTGCGAGATGATCCAGTCCAACTGCCCGACGGATGTGCAACCCGTCATTGTCGCGCCGGCCGGTGCGGTCTAGGCTGTCGCTATGTCACAGGAACGAGGTTTTCGCCCCCGCGCTTTGGGTGAAATAGCAATACGCTGCGCCGACATGGCAGCGATGGTCGATTTCTATGAAAACGTCATCGGGCTGACCCGCCTGCATGGCGGTCATGACAGCGCCATCACATTCTTTCGGATTGCGGAAGGGTTCGAAGGACACACACAAGTTCTGGCGCTGTTTCACCATGGGGCAGCGCCGCGGCCGGGTTTGCACCCCACCGGTGCCGACAAACCCATGACCGGGGCGCAATCGTCGTTGCACCATATCGCCTTGTCTCTTCCTTTTGCGGAACAGGAGGCCGTCATGCGCTGGTATGATCAAATCGGCCAGCCCTATCGCGTCGAACGGTTCGGCTGGATCGGTTGGCGCGGCGTGTTTACCACGGACCCTGAGGGCAACACGGTCGAACTGGTAGCGTATGATGCCTCGATGCTGGATCAGGCCTGATAGGGGCGCACGAATACCGGTTTGTCCGGTTCCGACAAATCAGACCGATACACATAGCCGCCGGTGTCGAAATCCCGCAGGCCCGCAGGGTCGGTCAGCCTGTGCTGGATGATGTACCGCGCCATCGAGCCGCGAGCCTTCTTGGCAAAAAAGCTGACGATCTTGGGTGCGCCGCCCTTGTCCTCCATGAAGACCGGGGTGATGACCCGCAGTTTCAGCGCCTTGGGGGCCACCGCGCCGAAATATTCCTGGCTGGCGCAGTTCACCAGCGTCTCGGTGCCGATCTCGTCGGCCTGCGCATTCAGCGCCCTGCTCAGCTGGTCGCGCCAATAGTCATACAAGGACGTGCCGCGCCGGGTCTTCAACCGGCTACCCATTTCCAGCCGATAGGGCTGAATGGCGTCCAGAGGTCGCAGCAGGCCGTAAAGCCCCGACAGGATGCGCAGATGGTCCTGCGCCCAGGCCAGTTCGTCGGCGTCCAGCGAAGCGGCCTCGAGCCCCTGATAGGTGTCGCCGGCAAAGGCCAGCGCGGCCGGACGGGTGGCTTCGGGCGGCGGCGCGTCGGCAAAGGCGCGGAACCGGTCGCGGTTCAGCCGGGCCAGATCGTCGCTGAGGCTCATCAGCTTTTTCAGATCCCCCAGCGTCAGGTTGCGCGCGGTTTTCGCCAGCCGGATCGCATCGTCCTGAAAATCGGGCCGGGTAGGTGTCGCGTCCCGTTCTGCCCAGTCCAGCCGTTTGGCCGGAGAGATCACCACCAGCATGTCTGCCCCCTTGTTCGTGCCTGCCCGTCGATACCTAGCCCGCTGCGCGCAGCACGTCCAGAAAGGCGGCCGCGAAACGTTCGGCGCGGCGGTCGCCCAGCACCTGTTCCAGAGTGCGCGCGTCGTTCGGGCGCATCTGCGCCACCTTGGCCAGTTGCGCGGCTGAGCAGCTCAATGGTTTGTCGATCCCGTCCGGGCCTCGGGCCAGCTGCGCCTGCACCTCGAGCAGACGGTCGTAGATATTTCCCTGTTCACGCCCGGCCAGCTTGCGGCGTGCCGGATGCAGGGCCTGCGCCTCGCCCGCGATCACCTCAAGGAAGGTGTCGCCATAGCGGTCCAGCTTTTTGGCGCCCACGCCGCCGATCCGGGCCATCTCGTCCAGGGTCATGGGGCGTTTTTCCGCCATCTCGATCAGCGTGCGGTCGGGAAAGATGACATAGGCGGGCACGCGAGCGGCCTCGGCCAGCGCGCGGCGCTTGGCCTTGAGGGCCGACAGCAGGGGCGCGTCCTCTTCCGAGACCATCATCTTGACCGCGGGCCGCCGGGTGGCCTTGCGCAGCGTGTCCTTGCGTAGGGTGATCTGCGCCTCGCCCTTCAGGATCGGCTTGGCTGCCTCGGTCATGCGCAGGGCGCCGTGGCGTTCGGGGTCGGGGCGCACCAGGTCATGGCCCATCATCTGCCGGAAGATCGCCTGCCATTGCGGGCGCGACCAGTCCTTGCCGATGCCGTAGGTGGGCAGCGCGTCATGCCGGCGCGCGCGGATCTTGTCGGTTTCGTTGCCCAAAAGGATGTCGATCAGGTGGCCCGAGCCGAACCATTCCTCGGTGCGCAGGATGGCCGACAGGGCCATGCGCACTGGGGTGGTGCCGTCGAACAGCTCAGGCGGGCTGTCGCACAGATCGCATTTGCCGCAGGGCTCGGCCTCTTCCCCGAAATAGCCCAGCAGGGTTTGGCGGCGGCAGTGCAGCGCTTCGGCCAGCCCCAGCAGCGCGTTCAGGCGGGCGTGGTCGGCGGCGCGGCGTTCGGGCGGGGCGAGCCCCTCGTCGATCTGGCTGCGGCGCAGGCGGATGTCGTCGGGGCCGAACAGGGTCAGGGTCTCGGCCGGCCCACCGTCGCGTCCGGCGCGGCCGATTTCCTGGTAATAGGCCTCGATCGATTTCGGCAGGTCCGCATGGGCGACCCAGCGGATGTCGGGCTTGTCGATGCCCATGCCGAAGGCCACGGTGGCCACCACGATCAGCCCGTCCTCGCGCGCGAAACGGGTTTCGACGATGCGGCGGTCCTCGGCCTCCATCCCGCCGTGGTAGTGGCAGGCGCTGTGGCCCTGTTCGCGCAGGGCCTGCGCCAGCACTTCGGTCTTGTTGCGGGTGCCGCAATAGACGATGCCCGACTGGCCCCGGCGGGCGTCGGCGAAATCCAGGATCTGCTTGCGCGGGCTGTCCTTGGCGGCAAAGGCCAGGTGGATGTTCGGGCGATCAAAGCCGCGCAGGAACTTGCGCGGGGGCGTGCCGTCGAACAGTTTTTCTACGATCTCGTCCTGCGTTTCCGCATCCGCCGTGGCGGTGAAGGCGGCCAAGGGCACGTTCAGCGCGCGCCGCAGCTCTCCGATCCGCAGGTAGTCGGGGCGGAAATCATGGCCCCACTGGCTGACGCAATGCGCCTCGTCCACGGCGATCAGGCTGACATTGATCCGCCGCAGCATGCCCAGCGCCGAGCCCGCCGCCAGCCGTTCGGGCGCCATATACAGCAGCTTCAGCCGCCCGGCCTCGAGCGCCTCCCACACGGCGTCGGTTTCCTCGGGCGTGTTGCCCGAGGTCAGCGCACCGGCTTCGACCCCGGCCTCTTGCAGCCCCCGCACCTGGTCGCGCATCAGGGCGATCAGCGGCGAGATCACCACCGTGACGCCGTCGCGCAGCAGGGCAGGCAGTTGGAAACACAGGGATTTGCCGCCCCCGGTGGGCATGATCGCCAGCACGTTCTCGCCGGCGGTCACGGCATCGACGATCTCTTCCTGCCCGGGGCGGAAGTCATCGAATCCAAAGACATCTCGCAGCAGAGGCGCGGCGTCGAACATGTGCGGGGGTGCCCTGTTTCAAGATTTGACTGCTCTTGAACGGACAATCACACAGTCGGAATCGGGGAACAAGAGGTCAGTAGAAATAGACCGCGTTGTTGATAAGGATGATCCGCAGCGCATAGACCCCGATCAGCACCACCAGAGGCGTCAGGTCCAGACCGCCCATGTTGGGCAGAATGCGGCGGATCGGGCCGTATATCGGCTCGAGCAGGCGGTTCAGGCCGTACCAGATCTGGGCGACCAGCTGTTGATGCAGGTTCAGGACCTGGAAGTTGATCAGCCAGCTCATGATCACATGGGCCAGGATGATGAACCAGACGATGTCCAGGATCAGCAGCAGGATTTGGATCAGCGACAGCATGGGCACCTCGTTTTCCGTACGGCCTGAGACCTAAGTGCCCAAGCGGCAATAGGCAAGCCCGCAGTCACAGAACGCTTGCGAAATGGCCCAAAGGCCCGTCTTATGAAATCAAAAGCAGGCAAGGGGCAGAGATGGCAGAGATTTCCAAGCGCAGGCGCATCTGGGGCTGGTGGTTTTTCGACTGGGCCAGCCAGCCGTATCACACCCTGTTGGTGACCTTTGTCTTTGGCCCGTATTTCGCCGGTGTTGCGGCTGAATATTACGCAACCGCCGGGATGGATGCCGAAGCTGCCGCCGCGCAGGCGCAGACGGTCTGGGCCAACTGCCTGACGATCACCGGTCTGATCATCGCTTTCGGCGCGCCGCTGCTGGGGGCCATGGCCGATGTCTCGGGGCGGCGCATCCCGTGGATCTTTGCCTTTTCGGTGATGTATGCCGTGGGGTCTGCTGCGCTGTGGTTCACGCTGCCGGACGGGTCGAACATGTGGCTGATGCTGTCGGCCTTCGGTCTGGGCTTCGTGGGGGCCGAATACGCGCTGATCTTCATCAACTCGCAACTGCCCGATCTGGGGGGCGACGATGAGGTGGGCGAGATCTCGGGCTCGGGCTTTGCCTTCGGCTATTTCGGCGGGCTGATTTCCTTGGCGATCATGCTGGCGCTGTTCGTCGAGCAGCCCAACGGCAAGACGCTGATCGGGATGGAGCCGCTGTTCGGTCTGGACGCCGGCACGCGCGAAGGCACGCGTTTCGTGGGGCCGTTCACCGCCGGGTGGTTCATCCTGTTCATGGTCCCGTATTTCCTGTGGGTTCGCGACGATCCTGCCGCCGACAAGAAAGGCAGCGTATCCGAGGCGCTACGCCTGCTGGGCAAATCCGTGGCCGCCTTGCGGTACCGGGTCAGCCTTGCCAGCTATCTGGGGTCATCGATGTTCTACCGGGACGCGCTGAACGGGCTGTACAGTTTCGGCGGCGTCTATGCGCGGCTGGTGCTGGAATGGGACCTGATCAAGATCGGCGTCTTCGGCATCATCAGCGTGCTGGCTTCGGCGGTCTTCGCCTGGGTCGGCGGAAAGCTGGACCGGAAATTCGGCCCCAAGCCGGTGATCCTGACCGCGATCTGGGTTCTGATCCTGGTCTGCACCACCATCGTGTCGATGGACCGGACGCAGATCTTCGGCATCGCCCTGCCCCAAGGGTCGGGCCTGCCGGACATGGTGTTCTTTGGCTGCGGCATCCTGATCGGCGGGATGGGGGGCATTCTGCAATCGGCCAGCCGTTCGTTGATGGTGCGCCACACCGACCCGGCCGCCCCGGTCGAGAGCTTTGGCCTCTATGGTCTGTCGGGCCGCGCCACCGCTTTTGCGGCGCCTTTGCTGATCGGAATTGCAACAACCGCGACCGGCAGCGCTCGGTTGGGGGTGTCTCCGATCGTCGGGTTGTTTATTCTGGGATTGTTCCTAATGCGCTGGGTCAAACCGGAAGGGGATCAGAGTAGATGATTTCATTACGTTTTTTGGTATTTTTGGCAGGAATTGCGCTGGCCGGGGCGGCTGGTGCCCAACCGCTGGCCAAGCAGTTGTTCGGGGCTCAGAAGGACAGTTCGCAACAAAAACCGGCCGCTTTCGGCAGTTATTCGCGCGGATGCGCCGCCGGATCGGTGCAACTGCCCGAGACCGGACCCACCTGGCAGGCGATGCGTCTGTCGCGCAACCGCAACTGGGGCCACCCGCAGTCCATCGACTTCGTGCAGGACCTCAGCCGTTTTGCGGCAAAGCAACCGGGGTGGAACGGGCTTTACATCGGGGATATCAGCCAGCCGCGGGGCGGGCCTATGACCTCGGGCCACCGCAGCCACCAGCTTGGCTTGGACATCGACATCTGGATGCTGCCCGGTGACAACATGCGCCTGTCGCGCAAGGCGCGCGAGAACATCTCGTCGATCTCCTTGCGGCGCTCGAACGGCGCCTATGTGAACGGCAACTGGACGAAACAGCACCACGCCATCCTGCGCGAGGCGGCCAAGGACAAACGCGTGGCCCGCATCTTCGTGTTTCCGGGCGCCAAGGTGCAGATGTGCAAGGAAGAGAAGGGCAACCGTGCCTATCTACGCAAGATCCGGCCCTGGTGGGGGCATCATTATCACTTCCACGTCCGGCTGAACTGCCCGCGCGGCTCGCGCGGGTGCGTCAATCAGGATCCGCCGCCCAAGGGTGACGGCTGCGCCGAGGCCGAACAGTGGGTGCGCAACATCCTGAACCCGCCGCCGCCCGACCCCAACGCGCCGCCTCCGAAGAAACGTCGTGAGTATGTTCTGGCGGATCTGCCCCAGCAATGCGCCGCCGTCTTGCAGTCCAACTGATCGCCAGCCTGTTTCTGGCCGGTTCCGCCTGGGCGGTCGAAGTCAAATCGGCCGAATATCTGGGCAGCTTTGCATGGCGCGCCGGCCATGACTGGTTCGGCGGGTTTTCCGCCATCCATGTCTCGGATGACGGGCAGCGCGCATGGGTGCTGAGCGACCGCTCCACCCTGGCATCGGTCCGCATCGACCGGGATGGCGATGAGATTGTCGGCATCCGTATTGTTGGCCACTGGCCGGTTCTGTCCAGCCGGGGACGGATCATGCCCGGCAGCTCGGGTGACTCCGAGGGGCTGGCGCTGGCGCCGGATGGCAGCTTCTACATCTCGTTCGAAGGCGTGCATCGCGTGGCCCGTTATGCCGCGCCCGGTGCCCATGCTCAGGTGCTGCCGCGCCCCAAGGCCTTTGACGCGCTCGACCAGAATGGTTCGTTCGAGGGGCTGGCCATCGACGCCCAGGGTCGCCTGTACACGTTGCCCGAGAAAAGCCGCACGGCAAATGGCGACATTCCGGTCTATCGGTGGAACGGGCGCGCCTGGTCCACGCCCTTTGTCCTGGCGCAGCGGGACGGTTTTCTGCCCGTAGCGGCCGATTTCGGTCCGGACGGGCGGTTCTACGTTCTGGAACGCGCGGTCTCGCTGACCGGGTTCCGGTCGCGTTTGCGTCGGTGGCGGATCGCGGGTGATACACCTGCGGCCGAGGAAATCCTGTTCCAGACCGGAACCGGAACCCATGACAATCTCGAGGGGCTGTCGGTCTGGCGCGACGGGCAGGGGCGGTTGCGGGCCACGATGATCTCGGACGACAACTTTCTGGCGCTGCAGCGTACCGAACTGGTCGAGTATCTGCTGCCGGATTGACACGGGCCGATCCCGGGTCTAGAAGCGCGGCTTGCCTTGGGACGGTCCCTTGGCCAAGTCGCCGCTACCTTGTCAAAACGGGCATCAGAACATGCAACGCAACTTTATCCCCGGCATTCTTGCCATGGCCGCCATCGTCGTGGCCTCGAACATCCTGGTCCAGTTCCTGATCTTTGATGGGCTGTTGACCTGGGGTGCCTTCACCTACCCGCTGGCCTTTCTGGTCACCGACATCATGAACCGCGTCTATGGCGTGGGCCCGGCCCGCAAGGTCGTCTTCGCGGGCTTCGTCACCGGCGTGATCTGCTCGCTGATCGGCAGCCAGATCATGCTGCAGGGCGACGGCTTCACCTACGTCGCCGTGCCGCTGCGCATCGCCGTGGCTTCGGGAACGGCGTTCCTGATCGCGCAGCTGACCGACGTCACCGTGTTCAACGCCATGCGTGAAGGCCGCTGGTGGCGCGCGCCGCTGGTATCCACCCTGGTCGGATCGGCGCTGGATACCGCGATCTTCTTCACCATCGCCTTCTCGGCCTCGGTGACCTTCTTCGGCGCCGATGCGGATGCGGCCATCAACTGGGCGTGGGAGCCTGTGCCCTTCATGCTGTCGGGCCCCGAGGCGCCTCTGTGGGTGACGCTGGCATTTGCAGACTGGCTGGTGAAGCTGTCGCTGGCTTTGGTCGCGCTTATCCCCTTCAAGGTGATCGTCGCGCGCCTGACCGCACAGCCCGCGTAAAAAACGCTTTGAGAATGGCACAAGTTGTGTCACCATCCCTTTCAACCGCAACAGATAGAAAAGGAGGTGATCCAGTGTCGAGAAAGAGATTGGAGAGAGGTGTCGGAACAACCGGGGGGACCGCCTGCTAGGGCAGCCCTTGGCGGAGCGCGCGCTCCGGCTGGTCGATTGATCTAACCGACCCGACCTCCTGAACTTTCGAAGGGCCGTCCCGCCGGGGCGGCCCTTTCTGTTTCCGGGTGGCGCCTGTAAGGTCGCGCCCATGTTGCGCATCACCGAAGATATCACCCTGCACGATTGGGAAATGACCGAGAGCTTCATCCGCGCTTCGGGGCCCGGCGGGCAGAACGTGAACAAGGTCTCGACCGCGGTCGAGCTGCGCTTCGAGGCGGCGCGCTCGCCCTCGCTGCCCGACCCGGTCAAGGCGCGGCTGAAACGGCTGGCCGGGCGGCGCTGGACCAAGGATGGCGCGATCATCATCCAATGCGACGAAACCCGCAGCCAGGCCCGCAACCGCGAGATCGCCCGCGCCCGTCTGGCCGAGCTGATCGGCAAGGCGCTGGTCAAACCCAAGCGGCGGATCGCCACGAAACCCACCTATGGCTCGGTCAAGCGCCGGCTGGCGGCGAAAAAGGCCCGATCTGACGTCAAGGCGCTGCGCGGCAAGGTGGCGGAAGATTGATCTGGCATCTTTCCCTGCCGTTGCTAGTCTGACCGCAACAGGCGGCAGGGAGGCAAGGCCATGAGGCTGGAGGGAAAAACCGCAATCGTGACCGGCGGCGCATCCGGGTTCGGGGCTGGGATCGTGCAGAAATTCCTGACCGAGGGCGCGCGGGTGACGATCGCCGACATCAATGGGGATGCCGCGCGTCACATGGCGGCAACGCTTGGCCCTTTGGCCAACCACTGCCAGGTGGATGTCTCCGACGGCGACTCGGTCCAGGCGATGGCGGATGCGGCGCTGGGACTTTACGGCCATCTGGACATTTTGGTGAACAATGCCGGTGTGACCCACCTGCCGACGCCGCTGGAGCAGGTCAGCGAAGAAGATTTCGACCGCGTCTATCGCGTGAACATGAAGTCGGTCTTTCTGACTGCGCGGGCGCTGGTGCCACATATGAAATCGCGCGGGGCGGGGGCGATCCTGAACGTCGCCTCGACCGCCGGATTGTCGCCGCGCCCGAATCTGAACTGGTACAACGCCTCCAAGGGCTGGATGATCACCGGGACCAAGACGATGGCGGTCGAACTGGCCCCCTCCGGTGTCCGCGTGAACGCGATCTGCCCGGTAGCGGGGGAAACGCCCCTGCTGAAATCCTTCATGGGCGAGGACACGCCCGAAATTCGCGCCAAATTCCTGTCGACCATCCCGTTGGGCCGGTTCTCGACCCCGCAGGACATGGGCAACGCCGCCTGTTTCCTATGCTCGGACGAGGCCAGCATGATCACCGGTGCCGCGCTTGAGGTGGACGGGGGCCGCTGTATCTGAACACCCCTTCATCTGGCCCGAAATATCCCCGCCGGAGGCAGCGCGCGCCAGCGCGCTTTTCCGCAGAAAAGGACGAAACCGCATGACCCCCGGACCCAGAAACCTGATCACCGACGTGCCCGGTCTGCTCGTGGGCAATGCACAGGACGCGGCCCTGAAATCAGGTGTCACCGTCCTGACCGGAGATCAGCCCCTGCGGGCCTCGGTTCATGTGATGGGGGGCGCCCCCGGCACGCGTGAGACCGATCTGCTGGCGGCCGACAAGACCGTCGACCGGGTGGATGCGATCGTGCTTTCGGGGGGCTCGGCCTTCGGGCTGGATGCCTGTTCGGGCGTGATGGATGCGCTGCATGCACAGGGTCGCGGGTTTCAGGTGGGGCCGGCTGTGGTGCCGATCGTACCCGGGGCGATTCTGTTCGACCTGCTGAACGGCGGCGACAAGGCGTGGGGTGAAAACCCGTACCGCGCCTTGGGCCGGGCCGCATTTGACGCCGCGGCGGAGACGTTCGATCTGGGCAGCGCCGGGGCCGGAACCGGCGCGCTGACGGCCATGTGCAAGGGCGGGCTGGGCTCTGCCTCGGCGGCGTTGCCTGGCGGCGTGACCGTGGGTGCGCTGGTTGCGGCCAACCCGCTGGGCAGCGTCACCACTCCGGGCGACCGGCATTTCTGGGCCGCCCCGTTCGAGATCGGGGCCGAGTTTGGCGGGCTGGGGCCGGATGCGGCGTCCGGTCTGGGGGACCCCGCGCCCAGCCGCAAGGCCCGGGCGATGGGCCATCCCCCGCCCGACAAGGCCAACACGACCATCGCCATCGTCGCCACCGATGCCGCCCTGACCAAACCGCAATGCCAGCGCATGGCGGTGGCCGCCCATGACGGGATCGCCCGCGCCATCCTGCCCGCCCACACGCCGGGCGATGGCGACCTGGTGTTTGGCGTCAGCACGGGACGGATCCCTTCCTCCGAGGCCGATCTGGCCCTGCTGAGCCATGCTGCGGCTCAGTGCCTGACCCGCGCCATCGCACGCGCGGTATTCCATGCGAAACCGGCGCCGGGCGACCTGTTGCCGTGCTGGTCGGATCTGCAAAATACGCCTTGAAAATATACCTTTTCGGCTGCGTCAGGTCGCCGCCGCGCGTCAAATTGCGCATTGACTCTGCGTGCGTTTGATACTGGTTAAAGGGCAGCTAATTCATATCGGAGCAACGCCAATGAAACGTATCATCGCGACTGCCATCGTCGGCCTGCTGGCTGTGCCGGCCCTGGCCGAAGGCGACGCCGAAGCCGGCGCCAAGACCTTCAACAAGTGCAAGTCCTGCCACATGATCGCAACGCCCGACGGCGAAGCCATCGTCAAGGGCGGCAAAACCGGGCCGAACCTCTACGGCATTGCAGGCCGTACCGCCGGCACCGAGGAAGGCTTCAAATACGGCGACAGCCTGGTTGCGGCCGGCGAAAAAGGTCTGGTCTGGGACGAAGAAAGCTTTGTCGCCTATGTTCAGGACCCCAAGGCGTTCCTGAAAGACTACCTGGGTGAAACCTCGGCCAAGTCGAAGATGACCTTCAAGCTGAAAAGCGGTGGCGAGGACGTCTTTGCCTATCTGCAGAGCGTTTCGGCCGAATAAGCCGCACTTGCTGAAAAATCGGAACAAGTACAAAAGGCCGCAGCCCTGCGGCCTTTCGTGCGCTTGATTGAAACGTCGATCATCGCCAGTTTTGTCGCAGACAAAAAACACTGCGCCCAACCCGCCAGCGCATCGCGCCCAGTCGCCGATGCCGCCAGACCGGCGCAGTCACATCAGGAGAGGACAGATGGGAATCATGATCCCGGCTTGGGTTCATGGCGAGCTGACACCCGTGGACAAGCTGGAAGCCCACGAAAAGGGGCTCAAGCACAAGGCGGTCTCGGTCTTCGTCGTACGGGGCACCGAGATTCTGATGCAGCGCCGCGCGCTGGGCAAGTATCACACGCCCGGCCTGTGGGCGAATACCTGTTGCACCCATCCCGACTGGGACGAAAACTCCTCGGACTGCGCCGTGCGCCGCCTGCGCGAGGAGTTGGGCATCACCGGGCTGTATCCCGAATACCGGCACCGGCTGGAATATCACGCGGATGTCGGCAACGGGATGGTCGAGAACGAGGTCGTGGACGTGTTCCTGGCGCATGTACGCGGGCCGCTGAAGATCGAGCCCAATCCCGACGAGGTGATGGAGATCCGCTGGATCGACTACCACGATCTGCTGGCCGAAGTGCGCCGTCATCCCGAACGGTTCACCCCGTGGCTGAAGATCTACCTGCACAACCACGCCGACACGATCTTTGGCCCCGACCTGATCATCTCGGCCAAATCCTGACGCGCCCATCTTGCAAGGGCTGACGAAGCCGCATACATCACGGCGTCATGGCCAAGCAGAAGACAGACCCCAACTACAAGGTGATCGCCGAAAACCGGCGGGCCCGCTTCGATTACGCGATCGAAGAGGATATCGAGTGCGGCATCGTGCTGGAAGGGTCCGAGGTCAAGTCTCTGCGCGCGGGCGGGGCCAACATCGCCGAAAGCTATGCCGCGGTCGAGGATGGCGAACTGTGGCTGATCAACAGCTACATCGCGCCCTACGAACAGGCCAAGGCGTTCAAGCACGAGGAGCGCCGCCGGCGCAAGCTGCTGGTGTCCCGCAAAGAGCTGTCGAACCTGTGGAACGCCACGCAGCGCAAGGGCATGACGCTGGTGCCGCTGGTGCTGTATTTCAACCACAAGGGCCGGGCCAAGCTGAAGATCGGCATCGCCAAGGGCAAGAAGATCCACGACAAGCGCGAAACCCAGGCCAAGCGCGACTGGTCTCGCCAAAAACAGCGCCTGCTGAAGGATCACAGCTGACCCGGGCTGCTCCGCGGATCAGGATGAATCAGAACGCTATGGTGGCCTGCACCGCCCGCTGCCAGCGCGCATAGGCCGCTTCGCGGTCAGCCTCGGGCAGGATCGGTTCGAACCGCTGGTCCAGCGCCCAGGTGTCGGCGAATCCCGCCTGATCGGGATAGACCCCGGCCTTCATCCCGGCCAGCCAGGCCGCGCCCAGCGCCGTGGTTTCCTGCATCACCGGCCGGTCGACCGGCGCGCCCAGAATGTCCGACAGACCCTGCATCGCCCAGTCGGACGCGCTCATCCCGCCATCGACCCGCAGGATCACGTCGGCCTCGGCGCCCCAGTCGCCCTGCATCGCGTGCCAGAGGTCGCGGGTCTGGAAAGCGATGCTCTCCAGCGTGGCCCGTGCGATCTCGGCCCGGCCCGAGTTGCGGGTCAGACCGAACATGGCGCCGCGGCAGTCGGGCTTCCAATAGGGCGCGCCCAGCCCGGTGAAGGCGGGCACCAGAACCACATGCTGGTTGGGGTCGGCCTGCGCGGCCAGTTCGCCGCTTTGCGGGGCCGAGTCGATGATCCGCAGCGCGTCGCGCAGCCACTGCACCGCCGCGCCCGCGATGAAGATCGAGCCTTCCAGCGCATAGGTCCGCTGACCGTCCAGCTGATAGGCGATGGTGGTCAGCAGGCGATTTTTCGACTCCACCGGCTGCGTGCCGGTGTTCAGCAGCGCAAAACAGCCCGTGCCATAGGTCGATTTCATCATCCCCGGTTGGAAACAGGCCTGCCCGATCGTGGCGGCCTGCTGGTCGCCGGCCACGCCCAGAATCGGGATTGCTCCGCCGAACAGGCCGGTCTGGCCGAAATCGGCCGCGCAGTCGCGCACCTCGGGCAGCATCGACAGCGGCACGTCCAGAAGATCGCAGATCTCGGCGCTCCAGTTGCCCTTGTGGATGTCGAACAGCAGGGTGCGTGCGGCATTGGTGGCGTCGGTGGCGTGGACACGGCCCTCGGTCAGGCGCCAGATCAGGAAGCTGTCGATGGTGCCGAACAGCAGCTCGCCCGCCTCGGCCCGGTCGCGCGCGCCGGGTACGGTGTCCAGTATCCACTTGACCTTGGTACCCGAGAAATACGGGTCGAGCAGCAGGCCGGTCTGGGCGGTCACGTCATCCTCGCAGCCCGCGTCGCGGAACCGCTGGCAGATTTCGGCGGTGCGGCGGTCCTGCCAGACGATGGCGTTGTGGATGGCCTTGCCGGTCACCTTGTCCCAGACCACGGTGGTTTCACGCTGGTTGGTGATGCCGATCCCGGCGATCTGGTCGGCCGCGACGCCCACCTCGCCCGTCACCTGCCGGCAGACGTTCAGGACGCTGTCCCAGATTTCCTCGGGGTCGTGCTCGACCCAGCCTTCCTGCGGGAAATACTGGGTGAATTCCTGCTGTGCGGTGCCCACGCGCTGCATCTGCGCGTCGAACAGGATCGCGCGCGAGGACGTGGTGCCCTGATCGATTGCCAGAATATAGGTCATGCCCGTGTTCCCCCCGGTCGTCATTTTCAGGGGACATTAGGCGATTGGCCGGAGCCGTTCCAGACCCCAGTTTCAGGCCAAAGGCACGTCGGTATTGTCGATCAGGCGCACGCCTTCCAGCCAGGCGGTGGCGAACAGGCGCGCGGGGCGGGTGGCGGCGGTCAGCGGCGCAAGCGTTTCGGCGCAGCGCAGGTCGATATATTCCACCTCGGAAAAGCCCGCCGCCAGCAGCGTGTCGCGGGCCGGCCCCACCAGATCGGCGAACGCGACGCCCTGCGCCAACTGCCCGGCCATGTCCTGCATCACCGCATGCATCCGCGCCCCGGTAGCCAGCCCCTGGTCCGACAGGCGCAGATTGCGCGAGGACATCGCCAGCCCCGAGGGCTCGCGCACGGTGGGGCAGCCGATCACCTCGATCGGGATGTCCAGATCGCGGGCCATGCGCTGCACGACCATCAACTGCTGATAGTCCTTTTCGCCGAAATAGGCTCTGTCTGCCTGCGTCTGCAGGAACAGTTTTGCCACGACGGTTGCCACGCCGTCGAAATGTCCGGGGCGGAATTCGCCCTCCATTACGTCGGTCAGGCCGGCGACGGACACGGTGGTGACGAACCCGTCCGCATAGATCTGGTCCGGGTCGGGGACATAGATCGCATCGACCCCCAGCGGCGCCAGCTTGGCCGCGTCGTCCTGCTCGGTGCGCGGGTACTTGGCCAGATCCTCGGGGTTGTTGAACTGCTTGGGATTGACGAAGATCGTCACGATCACCCGGTCGCAATCGGCCCGCGCCGCCTGTGCCAGCGACAGGTGCCCCTGATGCAGCGCGCCCATGGTGGGCACCACGCCGATGGTCTGGCCCGCCCGGCGCCAGGCCCGGGTCTTGGCGCGTAGCTCCGAAAGGGTGCGCAGGATGGGCGCGGTCATGCCTTGCCCCCCTTGGCAGGGGCCTGATCGGCAAACACATGCTCGGCCGCGGGGAAGGTGCGGGCGTGCACCTCGGCGGCGTATTCGGCGATGGCGGCCTCGGCCAGCGGGCCCAGATCGGCATAGCGTTTGACGAATTTCGGTTTGAAGGCCGTGAAAAAGCCCAACATGTCGTCAACCACCAGGATCTGACCGTCACAGCCGGCCGAGGCTCCAATGCCGATGGTAGGGATGGGCAGCTCGGCGGTGATCCGGTCGGCCAGTCCCTGCGGAACCTTCTCGAGCACGACCGAAAACGCCCCGGCCTCGGCCACGGCGCGGGCGTCGGCCAGCACCGTCTCGGCCTGTTCGTCGCGGCCCTGCACCTTATAGCCGCCCAGCGTGTTGATCGATTGCGGCGTCAGACCCACATGCGCCATCACCGGGATGCCGCGCTTGACCAAAAAGCGGATCGTCTCGGCCATCTCGACCCCGCCTTCCAGCTTGACCGCGCCGGCGCCGGTCTCGGCCATCAGCCGGGCCGCGTTGCGGAAGGCCTGCGCAGGGCTTTCTTCATAGCTGGCAAAGGGCATGTCGATGACCATCATCGCCGTCTCCAGCCCGCGCGCCACGGCCTGCCCGTGCAGGATCATCATCTCCATCGTCACGCCCAGGGTCGAGCTCAGCCCGTGCAGCACCATGCCCACGCTGTCACCCACCAGGACGAAATCGCAATGGGGGTCCATCAGCCGGGCCATCGGCGTGGTATAGGCGGTCAGGCTGACCAGCGGATCGCCCCCTTTGCGGGCGCGGATATCCTCGGCATTCGGGGCTGTCTTGCGGGCGGTGGCGCTCATGCTCGCTCCTCGCGGGGTTCATGTTGCAGCGCGGCATAGCAGATCGGCAGGGGCCAGAGAAACCCCGGTTGCGCGAACATTTCCTTGAATGACCCAAGGTTTGCAGGGACATTGATTCCGTCAGGGCCGCGTCATCCGCCGCCCATCCGCACATTCTGGGAGGGAATTTACATGACCAAGCCGTTCTTTCGCACCTTTGCCGGCGCCATGGCGCTGGGCGTGGGGCTTCTCGCCTCGCAGGCCATGGCCCGGTCGGACATCACAATCGCCATGCAGCTGGAGCCGCCGCATCTGGACCCGACCAGCGCCGCCGCACAAGCCATCGATTCGGTCGTCTACACCAACGTGTTCGAAGGGCTGACCCGGTTCATGGGCGATGGCTCGGTCGTGCCGGGGCTGGCCGAAAGCTGGGAGATTTCCGAGGACGGAAAGGTCTATACCTTCACGCTGCACGATGGCGTCACCTTTCACGATGGCACCACGATGGATGCCGAGGACGTGAAGTTCAGCCTCGACCGCGCCACCGCCGAGGACAGCGCCAATGCGCAGAAGGCCCTGTTCGCCGGGATCGAAAGCGTTGAGGTCGTGGACCCGCTGACCGTCAGAATCACTCTGGCGGAACCCAACGGCAATTTTCTGTTCAACCTGGCCTGGGGCGACGCGGTGATCGTGGCGCCCGAAAGCATCGAGGGCATCAAGACCAACCCGGTGGGCACCGGTGCCTACAAGTTCGCCGAATGGGTCCAGGGCGACCGCATCACCTTGGAGCGCAACCCGGACTACTGGGGCGATCAACCCGCGCTGGAGAAAGCCACGTTCAAGTTCATCTCGGACCCCACCGCCGCCTTCGCCGCGATGATGGCCGAGGACGTGGACGTGTTCGACAATTTCCCCGCCCCCGAGAACCTGCCGCAGTTCGAGGCCGACCCGCGATTCCAGGTGCTCGTCGGTTCGACCGAGGGCGAGACCATTCTGGCGACCAACAACAAGAAGCCGCCCTTTGACGACGTGCAGGTGCGGCAGGCGCTGGCCCATGCGATCGACCGTCAAGCGATTATCGACGGCGCGATGTTCGGCTATGGCACGCCGATCGGCACGCATTTCGCACCGCACAACCCGGCCTATGTCGATCTGACCGGCAATTCGGCGCATGACCCGGACAAGGCCCGCGCCCTGCTGGCCGAGGCCGGGTTCGCAGACGGGTTCGAAACTACGCTGCACCTGCCGCCGCCCTCCTACGCCCGCCGCGGGGGCGAGATCGTGGCCGCGCAGCTGGCCGAGGTCGGGATCAAGGCCGAGATCATCAACGTGGAATGGGCGCAGTGGCTGGAAACCGTGTTCAAGGGCAAGGATTTCGCCCTGACCATCGTCAGCCATACCGAGCCGATGGACATTGGCATCTATGCCCGGCCGGATTACTACTTCCAATATGACAACCCGGACTTCCAGGCCCTGATGGCGACGCTGAACGCCACCACCGACCCCGATGAACGCACCCGCCTTATGGGTGAGGCGCAGCGCATGATCGCCGAGGATTACGTCAACGCCTATCTGTTCCAACTTGCCAAACTGGGCGTGGCCAAGGCCGGGGTTCAGGGCCTGTGGGAAAACGCGCCCACGGCGGCCATCGACCTGACCGCGATCAGCTGGGCGGAATGAGCCTTACGGGTCCGCCCGGCGGGCCTGTTTCCCCATATTAGGGTCTGTTTCAGATGACACGTTGCCTGGTTTCGGTGTTTTTCTTCATGGTCGCCCTGACCCTGTCGGGGCCTTTGGGTGCGCAAGGGTTGTTTCAGGATGGCCACAGCGCGCTGTTGGGCACCCCGGAGAACCCGGTCGAGGTCGGCGTCGGCATCAAGATCGACCAGATCACCTCGGTCGATCAGAAGGCCGAGAACTATGGCGCCGTGGTCGTGCTGCGGTTTGAATGGAGCGATCCGGCCCTGGCGTTCGATCCGGATGAGCTGGGCCGCGATTTCCGCGTGTTCGATCCGCCGGCCTTCGTGCGGCATGCAGCCACACGGGATGCGGTGGTTCCGGCCTTCGTCATCCACAACCAGCAATCCAACCGCTGGGTGCACGAATCCGCGGCCGCCCTGCGCTATGATGGGCATGTGACGTTTGTCGAGAAATCCTCGCTGACGCTGCAGGCGCCGCATTTCAACTTCCTCAGGTTCCCCTTCGACACGCAGGAGTTCCATTTCGAGGTCGTCTCGGTCTTTCCGTCCGACTTCGTGCATTACTACGCGCTGGACCAGTTTTCGGGGCTGGGCGACACGCTGGGCGAAGAGGAGTGGATTCTGGGCAATGCCCGTATGCTGGCCTCGACCACGACCGGCCTGTCGGGCAATGAAAGCGATCAGGTGTCGCTGGTCTTTCAGGGCAAGCGCCACCTGACCTATTATGTCATTCGGGTGTTCCTGCCGATGCTGGTGCTGGTTCTGGTCGGCTGGGCGCTGTTCTTTCTGGACGAATACCGCAAGCGGATCGACATCGCCGGGGCCAACCTGCTGGTCTTTGTCGCCTTCAACTGGGCGATCTCGGCCGATCTGCCCAAGCTGGGCTATCTGACCTTTCTGGATTTCATCCTGCAATGCATGTTCCTGATGACCGGGGCGCTGGTGGTGTTCAACGTGATGCTGCGGCGGCTCAAGGTCTCGGGGCGCGAGGACACGGCGCGCAAGCTGGACAACTACGCGATCAAGTGGATCTATCCGCTGGGCTATGCCGCGATCGTGGGCTACGCGGTCTGGGCGTTTCTGATGCAGTCCTGACGCGCTGTGCCGCTGGACCGGCGGCCAATCCCGGCCTAACGTGGCGGCAATGCTCCGATATGCGCTCAAACGTCTGATTTCGCTGGCACTCAGCCTGGCCGCCGCCTCGGTGGTCATCTTCGCGGTGATCGAGGTGGCGCCAGGGGATCCGGCCTCGTTCATGCTGGGGGTGAACGCCCAGCCCGAAACGCTGGCTGCCCTGCGCGCCGAGCTGGGCTTGGACGTGTCACGGCCGCAGCGCTACCTGAACTGGGTCAGCGGCATGCTGGCCGGAGATTTCGGCACCTCGTACACCTATCGCACGCCGGTGGCGCAGATGGTGGCCGACCGGCTGTGGGTGTCGCTGCCGCTGGCGCTCTATGCGCTGACACTGTCGACGTTGATCGCCTTTCCGGTCGGTATCTTCGCCGCCGCGCGCCGGGGGAAACCGGGCGATCTGGCGGTGATGGGAGCCACGCAGCTGGGCATAGCGGTGCCGAACTTCTGGTTTGCGATGATGCTGGTGCTGATCTTCGCAATCAATCTGCGCTGGTTCAACGCGGGCGGGTTCGCGGGGTGGGACACTGGCCTGTGGGCCGGGCTGCACTCGCTGACCTTGCCGGCGATTGCGCTGGCTCTGCCACAGGCGGCGATTCTGTCGCGGGTCATGCGCTCGGCACTGCTGGACATTCTGGGTGAGGATTTTATGCGCACCGCCCGCGCCAAGGGCCTGTCGCGCCGTCAGGCGCTGTGGCGGCACGGGGTGCGCAACGCGCTGATCCCGGTGTTGACCATCATCGGGCTGCAGTTTTCCTTCCTGCTGGCCGGATCGATCATCATAGAGCAGGTCTTCTATCTGCCCGGGTTGGGGCGGCTGGTGTTCCAGGCGATCTCGGCGCGGGACCTGATCGTGGTGGAGTCGGTGGTGATGCTGCTGGTCTTTGCGGTCATCACGGTGAATTTCCTGGTCGATCTGGCCTATGCCGCGGTCGACCCCCGGTTGCGGAGCCGCACATGAGCCGGTCTCTGATTCTGGGGGCGGCGCTGTCCTCGGTGGTGGTGCTGATGGCGCTGCTGTCCTTCGTCTGGACACCCTATGACCACGCCGCGCTGAACATCCCCGACAAATTGCAGCCGCCCAATGCGCAGCACTGGTTCGGTACCGATCATTTCGGGCGCGATATATTCTCGATGATCATGGTCGGCGCGCGCACCTCGATCGCGGTGGCTCTGGTGGCGGTGGGCATCGGCATGGCGCTGGGCGTGCCGCTGGGTCTGACGGCCGCGGCGCGCAAGGGGTCGTGGCTGGACGAGCTGATCATGCGCGGCAACGATCTGGTCTTTGCCTTCCCCTCGCTGGTCATCGCCATCCTGATCACCGCCGTCTTCGGTCCCGGTGCGGTGAACGCGATCATCGCCATCGGCATCTTCAACATCCCCGTCTTTGCCCGCATCACCCGCGGCGCGGCGCTGTCCCTGTGGGAGCGCGAGTTCATCCTGGCCGCCCGTGTCGCGGGCAAGGGCGCGGCGCGGATTTCGGCCGAGCACATCCTGCCCAACGTCGCCAATTTGCTGATCGTGCAGGGCACCATCCAGTTCAGCCTTGGTATTCTGGCCGAAGCGGGGCTGTCCTATGTCGGCCTCGGTGCGCAGCCACCCACGCCCAGCTGGGGCCGGATGCTGGCGGATGCGCAGACGATGGTCAGTTTTGCCCCGCATTTGGCTCTGATTCCGGGGCTGGCGATCATCGTGACGGTGCTGGGGCTGAACCTGCTGGGCGACGGGCTGCGCGATTGGCTTGACCCTCGCATCCGGGTGGCCCGCGCATGAGCCTGCTGGAAATCCATAACCTGTCGCTGTCGATCCACGGGGTCCCTGTTCTGGACCAGGTCAGCCTGTCCATCGACCCCGGGCAGATCGTGGCCGTCACCGGTGAGAGCGGCTCGGGCAAGTCGATGTCGGCACTGGCGGTGATGCAGTTGCTGCCCGCAGGGGCCGTGGCCAGCGGCTCGGTCCGCCTTGACGGGCACGAGGTTCTGAACAGCCCCGAGGACGAGATGTGCCGCCTGCGCGGCGCGGCCGTCGGGATGGTGTTTCAGGAGCCGATGACGGCCCTCAATCCGGTGAAGACCATCGGTGATCAGGTGATGGAGACCATCCTGATCCACAAGGCCATGCCCGCCGACGCCGCCCGCGCGCGCGGCCAAGAGGTTCTGACCCGCGTCGGCCTTCCGCCTGATCGCTTTCCCCTGTCGCGCTATCCGCACGAACTGTCGGGCGGGCAGCGGCAGCGGGTGGTGATCGCCATGGCCATCGCGCTGCGTCCCCGGCTGCTGATCGCGGACGAGCCGACAACTGCGCTGGACGTGACCACGCAGGCGCAAATCCTCGATCTGCTGCGAGGGCTGGTCACGGAATACGGCATGGGCCTGCTGATGATCACCCACGATCTGGCGGTGGTGGCCGACATGGCCGACCGGATCGTGGTGATGCAGAAGGGGCGGGTGGTCGAAACCGGGGCCACCGACCACCTGCTGCGCCACATGCAGCATCCCTATACGCGGATGCTGTTTCAGGCCTCGGGCCACCGGGTCGCATTACCTGCTCCGCCCGCGCCCGCGCCGCTGCTCGAGGTCCGCAACGTGGTGCGCGACTATCGCCTGCCGCGCACGCGGTTGTTTGAGAAGCCCGGCCATCACCGGGCCGTGGATCACGTCAGTTTCACGCTGAACCGGGGCGAGCGCCTTGGACTTGTGGGCGAGTCCGGCTGCGGAAAATCGACCCTGACACGGGCTGTTTTGGGGCTTGAGGAGGTTCAGGGCGGGCAGATCCTGCTGGGCGGCCTGCCAGTGTTCACCGGTCGCAAACCCAATCTGGCCGTGCGCCGCAAGATGCAGGTGGTGTTCCAGGACCCGTTCGGCAGCTTCAACCCCCGCCACCGTGTCGCCCGCCTGATCACCGAGCCTTTTCACCTGCTGGGAACGCCGCCCACCGGGTCCGAACGGCAGCATCGGATCGCCGAGATGCTGACCGCCGTAGGCCTCTCGCCGGACGATGCGGGGAAATACATCCACGAATTCTCGGGCGGGCAGCGCCAGCGCATCGCCATCGCCCGCGCCCTGATCATCCGGCCCGAGCTGATCCTGTTCGACGAAGCCGTCTCGGCACTCGACGTGTCCGTGCGGGCGCAGATCCTCGACCTGCTGGCCGAGCTGTGTGCGGCCTATGACCTGACCTACCTGTTCATCAGCCATGACCTGAGCGTGGTGCGCACCATCACCGACCGGGTGATGGTGATGCAAGCAGGCCGGATCGTCGAGCAGGGCGAGACCGAGCGCGTGTTCGCGGACCCGCAGCACCCCTATACGCAATCCCTGATCCAAGCCGTGCCGAAATTGCCCGAGATCGGGCAGGGCGCAGCATGAAATCCCATTGTTAGAGCCTATTTTGGAGGCAGATATGCTAAATCCCATCTGGTTTGACCCCACCCTGTGCCTGATCGGCGGCGATTGGGTCGCAACCGACGACACGCTTGATCTGACCAACCCGTCCGACGGCACGCCGCTGTGCCGGATTGCGCGCGGTGGGGCGCCGCAGATCGATGCCGCCGTGCAGGCCGCGCAGGCGGCGCTGGACGGTGACTGGGGCAGGACGACCGCGCTGGAGCGGGGCCGCATCCTGACCCGGCTGGGGCAGTTGGTGCGGGACAGGACCGAAGAGCTTGCGCTGCTCGAAGCGTTGGACGTTGGCAAACCGCTGACCCAGGCGCGCGCCGACGCACTGGCGCTGGCGCGGTATTGCGAATTCTACGGCGGTGCGGCGGACAAGGTGATGGGTCAGACCATCCCCTATCTGGACGGCTACACCGTCTATACCCTGCGCGAGCCGCATGGCGTGACCGGCCATATCGTGCCGTGGAACTACCCGATGCAGATCATCGGCCGCTCGGTCGGGGCGGCGCTGGCCATGGGCAATGCCTGCGTTCTGAAACCGGCCGAAGAGGCCTGTCTGACAGCACTGGCCTTTGCCCATCTGGCCACCGAGGCCGGCCTGCCGCCGGGGGCGCTGAACGTGGTGTCCGGCATCGGGTCCGAGGCGGGCGCGGCCCTGTCGGCGCATCCGGGTGTGCATCATATCTCGTTCACCGGGTCCGTGGCGACGGGTGCGCTGGTGCAGCAGGCGGCCGGAAGCAACGTGGTGCCGGTGACGCTGGAACTGGGCGGGAAATCTCCGCAATTGGTGTTCGATGATGCCGATTTGCAGGCCGCGCTGCCGTTTCTGGTGAATGCGGGCATCCAGAACGCGGGTCAGACCTGCTCGGCCGGGTCGCGCGTTCTGGTGCAGCGCGGGGTCTATGCCGAGGTCAAAGCGCGCATGGCTGCCGCCTATGCCGACCTGACCGTCGGCCCCGCGACCGAGGATCTGCGGGTCGGGCCGCTGATTTCGGACCGGCAGAAACAGATCGTGACCGGGTTTCTGGCGCAGGGGGCTGATCTTGAGATCGCAGCACAGGGCCGGATCGTGGATCACGCGCCGCCGGGCGGGGCCTATGTGCGCCCGACGCTGTTTGGTGACGTGCCGCCCGATCATCCGCTGGCGCAGAAGGAAATCTTTGGCCCGGTGCAGGTCCTGATCCCATTCGACACCGAGGAGCAGGCCATTCAAATCGCCAACGGCACCGATTACGGGCTGGTGGCCGGGGTCTGGACGCGGGACGGCGCGCGGCAGATGCGGCTGGCCAAACGGCTGCGCGCGGGGCAGGTGTTCATCAACAATTACGGCGCGGGCGGCGGGGTCGAGCTGCCGTTCGGCGGGGTCGGCAAATCGGGCCATGGCCGAGAAAAGGGGTTCGAGGCGCTGTACGGTTTTTCCCAGTTGAAAACCGTGGCCGCCCATCACGGCTGAGCCGGGCTAGACGATCACTTCGATCGCTTCTTGTTCCCCTACGCCAAAGACGCGCTTGTAGCGCTCGATCTCGTCTTTCGGCCCCATCGCCTTTTCGGGGTTGTCCGAAAGTTTCACCGTCGGACGCCCATTGGCCGAGACCGCCTTGCACACCAGCGAGAACGGCGCCAGCGCATCCCCCGGCACCAGCCCGCGGAAATCGTTGGTCAGCAATGTGCCCCACCCGAACGAGACCTTCACCCGGCCCGCGAATTGGCCATGCAATTCGCGGATCTTGTCCACGTCGAGCCCGTCCGAGAAAATGATCCGCTTCTGGCTGGGATCCTCGCCGCGCGATTTCCACCAGTCGATGGCGATCTCGGCGCCCTTGGCCGGATCGCCGCTGTCGATGCGGATGCCGGTCCATCCGGCCAGCCAGTCGGGCGCGCGGTCCAGAAACCCCTTGGTGCCATAGGTGTCGGGCAGGATGATCCGCAGGTTGCCATCATGTTCGTCATGCCAGTCGCTCAGCACGTCATAGGGCGCGCGGGCCAGTTCTTCGTCGGTTTCGGCCAGCGCCGAATAGACCATCGGCAGTTCATGTGCATTGGTGCCGATCGCCTCGACCTCGCGCCGCATGGCGATCAGGCAGTTCGACGTGCCGGTAAACGCTGGGCCCAGCCCTTCGATCATCGCCTGCACGCACCAGTCCTGCCACAGGAAGGAATGCCGCCGCCGGGTTCCGAAATCTGCGATGCCCAAACCGGGAATGCCGCGCAGCGTTTCGATCTTTTCCCAGACACGGGTCATGGCGCGGGCATAGAGAATCTGAAGTTCGAACCGGCGCATGTCGTTCAAAACCGCGCGCGAGCGCAGCTCCATCAGCACCGCCAGCGCCGGGATTTCCCACAGCATGACCTCGTGCCATTTGCCTTCGAATGTCAGCTCGTACTGATCGCCGCGGCGTTCGAGGTGATAGGGCGGCAGGCGCAGATTCTCGAACCATTCCATGAAATCGGGGCGGAACATCTGGCGTTTGCCGTAGAATGTATTGCCTCGCAGCCAGGTGCTTTCACCCCGGCTGAGGCTGAGCGAGCGGATGTGATCCAGCTGTTCGCGCAACTCGCCCTCGTCGATCAGATTGGCCAGGGGGACGTGATTCGACCGGTTGATCAAGGAAAACTCGACCGTTGTTTGAGGTCGGTTTCGAAACACTGACTGGCACATCAGCAGTTTGTAGAAGTCTGTGTCGATCAAAGACCGGACAATCGGGTCGATCTTCCATTTGTGATTGTAGACACGGGTCGCGATGTCGACCATGGGGAACTCCTGCCATTTCCGTTGTTAGATCAATCGGGGCGGTGAATGGCAAGAGTCGCGGATTTGGTAACAATGCCAAGGACAGGCCATAATGCGGGCATAATGTCTGTTCTTTTCGCGGTCTAGTTAAACGGTGGGATGGTACGAGAAGGTAGTAGTTGGTTGAATGGGTCTGGCTTACGACTTTGATATTGTAACGATTGCAAAAGATGGGGGCGATTGCGGTTCGTCGGCTAAGACCGAGCCGAAAACCGCAACGGTCTGTGCGCGTTTTCGCGACGTGAAGACGGCCGATGCTCTGAGGGGGGCGTCACCGAAGCTGCGTCAGGTGTTCGTGGATGCCGGGTTCATTCTGGACAGCCACGGCAGTGGTGAATCGCGTGGTTTCTATCCGCCCGAAGACGCCGCGGCCCGCGAAAAGATCCTGCGCCAGCTGTTTGCAAATATTCGGGCCACGGGATTGCGCGGCCAGTATTGCGGTGAATTCGATCTGCGCGACTTTCTGCGCCATGTTCGCAGCGCGCAGCCTGGGATCGGCATCAAACGCCGCGATCCGGTGCGCCGCCCGCAACCGGCCACACCTGCGCCCGCAAAACCTGACCGAAGAACCGTGCCTGGGCGCATTGGCTTCGCCCTTGGCCTTGCGGTGATCGTGTTCGTCCTGCTGAAATACCTGGCTGCGGCGGGAGCGACGCCCTGAATCGCTAGGCCAACGTAACACCCGTGTCGCGCATGGCCTGTTCCGCCGCTGCGAGCGATCCATCCAGATCGATCGCCCGGCAGGCGTCGGTTCTGACGGTCACGTCAAACCCCAGCCGGGCCGCATCCACAGCTGAATAATGCACGCAGAAATCGGTCGCCAGGCCCACCAGCGTCAGCCGGTCGATCCCGCGGTTGCGCAGATAGCCTTCCAGCCCGGTGGGCGTGGTGCGGTCGTTTTCGAAGAAGGCCGAATAGCTGTCGATCGCGCTGCGAAAACCTTTGCGCAGGATCAGGTCGGCATCGGTACGCAGGTCGGGGTGGAATTCGGCGCCGGGCGTGCCCTGAACGCAATGGTCGGGCCACAGGACCTGCGGGCCATAGGGCATCTCGACCACGTCATAAGGCGCCTTGCCCGGATGGGATGACGCGAACGAGGAATGACCCGCCGGGTGCCAGTCCTGCGTCAGGATCACCGCATCGAAATCGGGCATCATGGCGTTGATCGGGGCAACGATCTCATCCCCGCTGGGAACCGCCAGCGCGCCGCCGGGGCAGAAATCGTTCTGGACATCGATCACGATCAGGGCATGGGTCATGGCGGCCTCCTTTGCGTGTCCTATCGGTAGGGGGGCGGGCGGGGGTCGTCAATGCGGTCTCTTGCGTTGCGGGGGGCCGCGCATTAGATCGCGGCCATGTACACGATCGCAGCACTGTATCACTTTACCCGTTTTGCCGACCCGGACGCCCTGCGCGCGCCGCTGCTGGAGCTGTGCCGCGCGCAGTCGGTCAAGGGCACGCTGCTGCTGGCGCATGAGGGCATCAACGGCACCATCGCCGGCCCACGCGCCGGGATCGACGCGGCTCTGGCGCATATCCGGGCGCTGCCGGGCTGCGCCGATCTGGAATGGAAAGAGGCCACCGCCAGCCAGCCGCCTTTTGGAAAGATGAAGGTGCGCCTGAAGAAAGAGATCGTGACCATGGGCCAGCCGGATGTCGATCCGCGCGCCCGCACCGGCCACTATGTCGAGCCGCAGGACTGGAACGATCTGATCCGTTCGGATGATGTGGTGGTGATCGATACGCGCAATGATTATGAGGTGTCGATCGGCACGTTCGACGGCGCAATCGACCCTAAAACGGCCAGTTTCCGCGATTTTCCTACCTGGTGGGAGCATAACAAGGACCGGTTCCACAACAAGCGCGTCGCCATGTTCTGCACAGGCGGCATCCGCTGCGAGAAATCCACCAACTATCTGCTGGGGCAGGGGGTCGAGGATGTCTATCACCTGAAGGGCGGCATCCTGCGCTATCTCGAGGAGGTCCCGCCCGAGGACAGCACCTGGAAGGGCGAGTGCTTCGTGTTCGACAATCGCGTTTCCGTAGGGCACGGGTTGGCCGAGGGACCGCACCAGCTGTGTCATGGCTGCCGCCACCCGATCCTGCCCCAGGACATGGAGCGCCCCGAATACGAGCACGGCGTGTCCTGCCACCAATGCATCCACGAGACGTCCGAGGCCGACAAGGCCCGGTTCCGCGAACGGCAGAAACAGATCATGCTGGCAAGGGCGCGGGGCGAAGAGCATATCGGCGGCCAATAGCTTCGAATCCCGCAAAAAAGCTTGCGATGATGCGCCCGGCGTTAAAAAATGGCCGGTACCCGTGCTTGGGAGGGGGACGATGGCGCATGATCCAACCACATTGCAGGATTGGAAGCCCACGCTGATCGCAGCGATGGGCCTTGTCATGCTAAGCGCTCTGGCTTGGTACATCCTTTCACACCTGACCGAATCCGCCGCCGGCGACACGATCGGAGCTGCAGCCACCATCGGGTTGGCGATTTGGCTGTTCTCGCAAACCTGGTACTACATTGCGCTTGTGCGCTCGCCCAAGCGGCAGTTGCTGCTGATGGGGATTTCCTTCATCCAGGTCGTGCCGTTCCTGTTCGCTGCAGTCTACGGGTCATACGGGTACTACGATCTGTGCGTTGAAGGCGCCCGCGGTCCGGCGGATGTCCTGTATTTCTCGTATGTTACCTTCACGACGGTTGGTTTTGGTGACTTGCGGCCAGTTGGCGTGTGCCGCGCCCTTGCCGTGGCTGAGGCGATTACCGGCTATATTCTACTGGGCCTGTTCGTGGCAGCGGCCGTAGGGCTGTATGGTCGGTCGCATCGCCATCGCCATGACAAAGACGCCTGAGCCCGCCGGCCCCATTTCTTCACTTGTTCTGATCAATCCATCGCGACATCGCGCGTTTGTCGCGGAAGCACTCGCTGGGGATCGGGCGTCGTTTGGTGCGCGAGATCCGCTCGGCAAAGGCCACCTGTTTGCCCGTCGGGTAGTCGGCAAAAGGGGAGGGATCGTGCGGCTTGTGCGCCGAGATCCAATCGGACATGGATCGCCGGTCGCGCTGCGCCTCGACCGGAATCTCCAACGCGGACTGCTGGGCGATCGCGCGCGCATAGCGCATCTGACGGTCCGTGACGGGCAGAATGTGGTAGTCGTTGGTCGGCCCCATCGGGGTGGTTTTGCGCAATGACTGTTCCATCTGGTGATCCTCCGATCATGTAGAACAGAAATGGAACATTAACCATTTTTTTCAAGAGGCCCCCTTTTTTTGTTGGCAAGAATTCGCCCAAAGCAGTGCTTTATTGACTGATCAATCAATAATCATTACCTGCGGATGAAACCGACCGGCACCGGTTCCCCGGGGCCCGAGTAAAAAGGATCCGCGATGAAAGTTCAGCCCAAGGCCAGCCACTTTATTGATGGCGAATATGTCGAAGACACCGCAGGCATCCCGATCGACGTGATCTATCCAGCTACGGGCGAGGTCATCGCCCGCTTGCATTCGGCGACGCCGCAGATCATCGAACAGGCTCTAACAAGCGCAAAGCGCGCGCAAAAGGCCTGGGCGGCGATGACCGGGACCGAGCGCGGCCGCGTCCTGCGCCGCGCCGCCGACATCATGCGCGAGCGCAACCGCGAGCTGTCGATCCTGGAAACCCATGACACCGGCAAGCCGTTGCAGGAAACGCTGGTGGCCGATGCGACCTCGGGCGCGGATGCGTTGGAATATTTCGGCGGGCTGGCCGGGTCCCTGACCGGTGAGCATATCCGGTTGGGCGGCGGCGACTTCGTCTATACCATCCGCGAGGCGCTGGGCGTCTGCGTTGGCATCGGCGCGTGGAACTACCCGACCCAGATCGCCTGCTGGAAGGGCGCCCCGGCGCTGGCCTGCGGCAATGCGATGGTGTTCAAACCCTCGGAAACCACCCCTTTGTCGGCGTTGAAAGTGGCCGAGATCCTGATCGAATCCGGCGCGCCCAAGGGCATCTACAACGTGGTTCAGGGCTATGGCGATGTGGGCGCCGCGCTGGTCACCGACCCGCGCGTGGCCAAGGTGTCGCTGACCGGCTCGGTGCCCACGGGCCGCAAGGTCTATGCCGCCGCGGCCGAGGGCATGAAACACGTCACGATGGAACTGGGCGGCAAGTCGCCCCTGATCGTGTTCGACGATGCCGACATCGAAAACGCCGTCTCGGGTGCGATCCTGGGCAATTTCTACTCATCCGGTCAGGTCTGTTCCAACGGTACGCGCGTCTTCGTGCAGAAGGGTATCAAAGAGGCCTTCCTGAGCCGTCTGACCGAACGCCTTGCCAATGTGAAGATCGGCGACCCGATGGATGAGGCCGTGAATTTCGGGCCGATGGTCAGCGAGGCCCAGATGAACATCGTTCTGGGCTATATCGAGAAGGGCAAGGCCGAGGGCGCGCGGCTGGTCCATGGTGGCGCGCGGCTGGATCTTCCGGGCTACTACATTCAGCCCACTGTCTTTGCCGACGTGACCGACGACATGACCATCGCCCGCGAGGAGATCTTCGGCCCCGTCATGTCGGTGCTGGATTTCGAAACCGAAGACGAGGTGATGGCCCGTGCCAACGCCACCGAGTTCGGCCTGGCCGCCGGCGTGTTCACCAACGACCTGACCCGCGCCCATCGCGTGGTGGCAGGGTTCGAGGCGGGCACCTGCTACATCAACACCTACAACCTGGCCCCGGTCGAGGCCCCGTTCGGCGGGTCGAAAATGTCAGGCGTCGGGCGCGAGAATTCGAAGCTGGCGATCAACCACTATTCGGAAATGAAAACCGTCTATGTCTCGATGAATGACGTCGAGGCACCCTACTAGACGTTCCCAAATCGGGATTCCGGCCCAACTTGCCCTGTTCCCGACATTTGGGGTCGGGAACAGAGCATACGGTGTCCACACACTGTGGCTGACTTCTGAGGCAGAGGGGTGACGCGCCCCCGCCAGTCAGGAGAAAAGCCCAATGAGAACCCATGCACAGGCCGTCGTGATCGGAGGGGGCCTGGTCGGTTGTTCGATCCTCTACCATCTTGCCAAGCTGGGCTGGACCGACGTGATCCTGCTGGAGCGGGACGAACTGACCAGCGGTTCAACGTGGCACGCTGCGGCCAACATCCACGGGCTGCACGACAACAACAACGTAACGCGCATCCAGCACTACACGATGAACCTGTACAAGCAGCTGGAGCAGGAAACCGGGCAGGGCTGCGGCGTGTTCCAGCCGGGATCGCTGTATCTCGCCCAGACCGAAGCGCGCGAGCACCAGTTGCGCCTGCAAGAGGCCAAGGCGCGGTTCTACGGCTTGAACTTCCATGAGATCAGCCGCGAACAGGCGATGGAGCTGCACCCGCTGGCGCAGTTCGATGACATCCGCTGCATCATGTATGAACCCGACGGCGGCAACGTGGACCCCTCGGGCGTGACCCATGCCTATGCCGCCGGCGCGCGGGCGCTGGGGGCCGAGATTCAGCGGTTTTGCCCCGTAACAGGGACTGAACAGCAGCCCGACGGCTCGTGGATCGTGCGCACGGAAAAGGGCGACATCCATACGCAATGGGTGGTCAACGCCGCCGGGTTGTGGGGGCGTGAGGTGGCCGCGCTGGCGGGACTGGAACTGCCGCTGCAACCGACCGAGCACCAGTATTTCGTAACCGAGGCGATTGACGAGGTTGCCGCCCTTGGCCGCCGTCTGCCCTCGATCGCCGACCGCGACGGCGAGTATTACTTCCGGCAGGAAGGCAACGGGCTGCTGATCGGCGCCTACGAGAAGGACATGCGGTTCTGGGCCGAGGATGGCACGCCGCTGGATTTCGCCCATGACCTGTTTCCCGACGATCTGGACCGGATCATGGAAAACGTGATCCGCGCGACCGAGCGTGTGCCGGTGGCCGCCACCGCAGGCGTGAAACGGGTGATCAACGGCCCGATGATCTGGTCGCCGGACTCCAACGCCATCTGGGGGCCGGTGCCCGAGCTGTGCAACTATTTCTGCTGCACCGGCATCATCCCCGGCTTCTCGCAATCGGGCGGGCTGGGGCTGTTGGCTGCGCAATGGATGATCGAGGGCGAGCCGCAATACGACATGTTTGCCTGGGATCTGGCGCGGTTCGGCGACTGGGCCGGCAAGAACTTCACCAAGGCGCGGGTCGCCGACCAATATTCCCACCGCTTCGCCATCCATTTCCCGAACGAGGAACGCAGCGCCGGCCGCCCCGCTCGCGTGCGGCCGGCCTATGAAATGCAGCACCAGATGGGCGCGGTCTTCGGCCTCAACTGCGGCTGGGAACACCCGCTGTGGTTCGCCGACCGGCCCGGGACGGTCGAGACCACCGGCTTTACCCGCCAGAGCTGGTTCGAACCGGTGGGGCACGAGGCCCGGATGCTGCGTGAAAGCGTGGGCGTGATCGACATCTCGAACTTTGCCAACTACGTCATCAAGGGGCCGGGCGCCCATGACTGGCTCGACCGGCTGGTGGCCAACCGGGTGCCGACCGAGGTGGGGCGGTCTTGCCTGACCCCGCTTATTTCCGTGCGTGGCGGCGTGGCGGGCGATTTCACCATCACCAAAACGGCCCAAGACGAATACATGATGATCGGCTCGGGCATGGCCGAACGCTATCACCAGAGGTTCTTCAACATGGTGGACCTGCCCGAGGGCACCACCTTCGACGTTGCCACCAACCGCATCGCGGGCTTCAACATCGCCGGCCCGAAATCGCGCGAGGCCTTGCAACGGCTGACCAACGCCGACCTCTCGAATGAGGCGTTCCGCTTCATGCGCTCGGCCACGATCGAGGTTGCCGGGGTCACCTGCCTTGCCATCCGCGTCAGCTTCACCGGCGATCTGGGGTGGGAGCTGCACTGCGCCGAAGAGGACCAGATCAGACTCTATACAGCGCTTCTGGATGCTGCCCGCGCCTGCGGTGGTGGACCGGTCGGCAGCCGGGCTCTGGGCGCGTTGCGGATCGAAAAAGGCTATGGCTCATGGGGGCGCGAGTATTCGCAGGAGTACTGGCCGCACGAGGTCGGTCTGGATGGGTTGATCAAGCCAGACAAGGATTTTCTGCACAAGGCGGCCTGGCTGGCGATCAAGGACAATCCCGCGCGCGAGGTGCTGTCGATTTTCGAGGTCGATGTCACCCACGATGCCGATGCCAGCGGGGGCGAGCCGATCTTTACCCCAGATGGTACGCCCGTGGGGCGCGTCACTTCGGGCGCCTATGGCTATACGGTCGGCAAGTCGCTGGCCATCGGATACGCCAACCCAGCCGTGGCCCAGCCGGGTGACGAGGTGCATGTCTTTATCCTGGGCAAGCCGCACAGGGCGCGGATCCTGCATGCGCCTCCGTTCGACCCAAAGGGCCTGCGCCTGCGAGACCAAAAACCGGCGATGGAGGGCGCCAGGTGACCGAAACCTTCGCCCGCGTTGCCGAGTTTGTTCTGAACCGCCCGGCGGACCAGATGCCCGACAGCGCGCGCGAAGCGGCAGCCCTGATGCTGCTGGATACTTTGGGCATCGTGATCGCTTCGACCCCGATGGAGGCCGGCGTGATCGCCCGCGACACTGCCGCACTTCTGTACGGAACGACCGATCATGCGTTCTCGGCGCGGATGCTGTGCGACGGACGCCGGGTCAGTCTGGCGGGCGCGGCCTACGCGGCCGCCACGCAGACCGACAACCTAGACGGGCACGACGGCTACAACCCGACCAAGGGGCATATCGGCGTGGTGGTCGTGCCCGCGCTGTGCGCATTGGCCGAGCATTGCCCTGACCTGTCCGGACCCGATGCGCTGGCTGCCGTCATCACCGGCTATGAAATTGCGGGCCGCGCAGGTATCGCGCTGCACGCCACCGTCAGCGACTATCACACCTCGGGGGCGTGGAACGCACTGGGCGTGGTTGCCATGGCGGCCCGCTTGCGGGGCCATTCACCGGACCAGTTGCGCCAAGGCCTTGGTATTGCCGAATATCACGGCCCTCGCAGCCAGATGATGCGCGAGATTGCCAACCCCACCATGCTGCATGACGGCTCAGGCTGGGGCGCGCTGGTGGGCATGTCGGCGGCAATTCTGGCCGAGCGCGGCTTTACCGGCGCCCCCGCCATCACCATCGAGGAGGACCGCGCCGCACCCTATTGGCAGGACCTCGGAACGTTTTGGCAGATGGAACGTCAATATGTGAAACCCTATCCGATCTGCCGCTGGGCCCATGCCGCCATCGACGGGCTGCGCATGGTGATGAACTCGCACGGTCTGACCCATGACCAGATCGCCCGCGTCGAGATCCACAGTTTTCACGAAGCAGTTCAACTGTATTCGGGGATGCCCGAGACGACTTCGCAGGCGCAATACTCGCTGCCATTTGCCGTCTCGACTTTTGCGGTACACGGGCGGATCGGGGTCGAGCACATCAGCGGCGATGGATTGTCCGATCCGATGGTCGCCGATTTCCTGAGCCGCATCACCGTATCCGAGTCGGACCGCCATAATTCCCGCTTTCCCGCCGGGCGCTGGGCCGACGTTCAGGTAACGACGCATGACGGTCGCGTTTTCCGCTCGGGCGACATCCATGCCGGGGGCGGGCCTGAGTCTCCGATGTCGCGACAGGACGTCATCGACAAGTTTGTCGAGTTTTCTTCTCCGGAAATCGGAGAGTCTGCTGCCAAGAATCTGAGCAGGGCGGTTTTGAACCTTACCGATCACGGCACCCGGTTTAGTGACATGGTGCAGCCTCTCTACCGGTCGGCGAAGTCGTCAGCCTGACCGGACCAACCTTGCAGCTGCAGAGGATAGGTCGACAGCGTTTCATATCGTGCCCCGTCCGGCCGAAGTGTCGAAGAGTTCAGGTTGAACTGGGTCACCACCATGGTGGCCTGGGGAACTAGGATATGCAAAATGGCCTTGTTTAGAGACGATTCAATACCCCGAACTATGGTGATATGCGGTCGAAAGCGGCGGCGTCGCAGCGTCAGCCCGGCCCGCCTAATGCACTGCAGGACGCTTTCATGCAGGCGCAGGAGTTCGGGATCGGGCTCTACCACCATGTGCAGCGAGTTTCCGAAACTGCCCAGCCCGGACAGTCTGATGGAAAAGGCCGGGCGCTTCAGCGCTTCGAGGTGATCATTCAATTCGATCAAGGCGTTTCGGGTCTGGTCGCCCAGGAAAGCCAGCGTCAGATGAAGGTTTTCAGCAGGCAAACTTCGACCGCAATGTGCTGCGCGAGCGACGTCGGCGCATATCTGGGCGATTTCGGAAGATACGGGAATGGCGACAAAACATCGAATGAGCGCTTCGGACATCCGTTGCCCCTGACCTGGATAAGGTTGAATTTGCGGGGCAGTCTGGCGGTGCTTGCTCTTTCAGACAAGCGCATGCTCTCAATGCGAGGCGCACAAGTCGGCTGTTCGTCGCGCGGATCCTGACTATTCCAATTCAGTTGTCACGTTCAGCAATTCGACTATCTTCTGCCGCGTGTCGGCGCTGGCCTCAAGCAGCTGTTCAGCGTCAGAAATCGGCTTGTCCGGTTCTCGCTGTACTGGCGCACGCAGGGCCGAGCTCAGATCTATGACCTGCCCCAGCGTGGTGTCCTTCGCCCCAACTTCTTCCAAGTTGAACCCCGCCCACCATGACAGGCGCGCCGCGGAATCCTCATCCCCTATGTCCCGCCAAGCCTCAACGGCGGCCGCGTAATTGCCCATATCGGTCAGGGCTTGTGCCCGCAGCCTTTCAGCGTCATCTGAGGGATCCTCGGCCAATTCGCGAAGGGCCAGATCCGGTCGGCTTTCCAGCAGCGCGGCCCGCGCCCGAAGGATGGCGCGGTCGCGCCTGCGTGTCCCATCCGAACCTGCACCCGTCAAGTCTCGGGCTTGCTTGGCAAAGCCGAGGTCCGCAAAACGCTTGGCAAGCAAGAGCGAAGTCCCGGTCGAAATAGACTCTAAATCATGTGGTTTCAGGGTACTTGCATACAGCAGAAAGGTCAGGTCATCCGCGCGCTCTGCTGCCAGATGCAAGATACGATTGCGCGTGCCGGCCCAGGTCTCGTCTCTGCGATGGGCATCAAGAATATTGAAGGCCGCAGAAAACTCGCCGGCCAGGGCAAGCGCCAGGGCGTGACCGCGGGCCATGACCGGGCCCAATTCAGAATTGCGCAGTTCGATCGCGTAGCCCGAGATCAGATCGATTTGGCGTCGCGAAACGGCCCCACCCTCTGCCCACTTCTTTTCAACAAGCCGGGCCAGGGCAAGCGGGGCTTCCAAATCCGAGCTTGGGTTGTCGATGACGTCGTTCAACAAAATGTCGCTGGTGTCGGCATCTCCCTCAGCGGCGGCAACAGTTGCCTGCGCGAGTGTCGTCTCGGGGTGTTGCAGAGTTTGGACGCGATCTACCGAACGCAGTACCCGCCGGGCGGCCTCAAGCCGGCCAGAGTTGACGAATATCTCGGTCAGCCGGGGGCCGAGGATCCGGCGTAGATGCTCAGGAAGCTTCAGGTACGCCTGTTCCATCCGTTCCTGCTGCGCATCATCCCGCAACTGGCCATCCGCCATCGCGGCCCACATGGCAACCGCGCCGTCGCAGCGTTGCGACCCAAGCAGTTGATTAGGCTCTGATACAGGCTGATCATCAATTATTTGCGCGACCGCTCGAACCCATTCCTGTTCCGGCGATGCATCTTCCATCAACTGCAGAACCTGAATGGCCTCTGAACCGAAACCCCAGTGTGCCAACAGCTTTGCGAGCTTGAGCGCGATGGATCTGTCGACCCTGTCGAACTCCAGGAACAGCCCTGCACGCAGCTCAGCCACCTGATGCGCAAAGGGTCGACCGTCAGACCAGGTGTCGAACCCCAATTCGGCATCCGAAATACACGCTGGCAGCGACTCCAGAGGTTGCAGAGGTGGCTCTCCCAGTTTGCCCAACTCGTCAAGGATCGAGCTTACCTGGATATGGGCAGGCAGATCCCGCGCGATGTCTGGAAGCGCTTCCGGCACCGAAGCACGCGGACCCGGAGGTGTGACGTTCAGGTCGACAAGCTCGCGATCCGCGCCTTGCAACAGACGGGTCGAAAGGCGCTGCTGCAGGCCATCGCGATCCAGTTGCAGAAGGGGGGCAACCAATTCAATTGATGGGGCTTCGGCCTGTGGACGACGTTTGGAAGTCTGCTCCGGGATCATGATCGATGGAATGTCCAGACTTGGCGGAGGCAAGGCTTTTTGCGCCGCTATGTCCACAACGATCATCGTATCCTTGTACAAAAAAGCGGTCGCGGCGCAGTCACAGCCGAAGTCCAGCTCAAGCGGTGCGCCGGGATCGGCCTGCGATATCGCCTCAAGCCGGCCTGCGGACAATCGTGCAAAGACCGATCCGGTCTTGAATTCCACGTCGTCCAATTCGACCGCCAGGCGCGCACCGTTTTTCCGGTGGGCGAGGCTCCAGTTGGTGCCCGCAGGAACGCTGAGAACAAGCCGCGTGAAGCCGTCATGTTCGCCGGACCGCACCGGAACATCCTTTGCCAGCACTCCAGTTGCCGATGCGCTCAGGCCAAGGGTCAGGAGCAAAACCCGGATCATGCTGCTGCCTGCTTGATCTCTTTCAAGGCTTCTTCCAATTCGGTGAAGCCGGGGCGATTGTGGGTCGGCGTGTTCTGGCGACCAACCTCGATACACATTGCGGGGTTGTGATTGTGCAAGTTGGCAACCAGAACTTCCCGGATCAGTTGATAGAAGTGATTGTCTTCCTCCACGACCGCTTTCAGCTTTCCGGCGAAGGGGCCGACCAGACCGTAGGCCAGAAAGACGCCCAGGAAAGTCCCGACAAGGGCACCACCGATCAACTTGCCCAAGACCTCGGGCGGTTGGTCGATCGAGCCCATGGTCTTGATCACACCGAGAACCGCCGCAACGATTCCCAGTGCCGGCAACCCGTCCGCCACGGTTTGCAGGGCGTGGCTGGAATGCATGGCGTGGTGGAAATTGGCATCCATCCGCTTTTCCAGAACCTCTTCAACCTGATGGGGATCGTCATAGTTCATCGCCGCCGACCGCATGGTGTCGCAAATCAGGTCCACCGCCTCTTTGTCCGCCTGTATTTTGGGGAAAGCCGTAAAAATGGCCGAGTTTTCAGGGTCTTCGATGTGCTGCTCGAGCTCGACCGGATTTGAACGGGCGAGCCGGATCAGCGAGAACAGAAGGCATAGCAGATCGCGGTAGTCCTCGGGCTTCCATTTCGGGCCTTTGAAAACCTTGCCCAGATCCTTGACCGTGTGTTTGACCGCCGACATGTCATTGCTGATCAGAAAGGCGCCGATGGCGGCCCCGCCGATCATCATCATCTCGAACGGCAGAGATTTGAGGATGATGGCCATCTTGCCGCCGGCGGCGAGGTAGCCGCCGAACACCATTACGAAAATAACGACGATTCCAAGAATTCCGATCATGTGGTCTCTCCGGCAGAGCGGTCTTTGAGGGTGGGGCTCATGGCGGCTACTCAGTGGGGGCGTTGGCGTTGCGTCCGGCCATTACGACGCTGATGGTATAGGCGGCCTCGGGGCTGAGACCGGCCATCACACCCGCAGCAGCCTCAGGCGGCATACGCGACAGGAAACCGGCCGCAAAAACCGGGTCCATCGTTTCGAACAGCGCCGCGGCGTCCTTGGGCTTCATGTTCTGATAGACATCGGTCAGACGGGTAAGGTCGGTTTCAGCCGCCTTGTCCGCCACGGCCAATGTTTCGCGCAGCGATACCTCGGCCTCTTGCAAAGCGGAAAGGCGCGTCGCAATGGCCTCGTTGGCAATCTCCAGGGCACGCTCCCTGTCGCGCAGCGAGCTCTCACGCTGTCTGACGACCGCTTCCCGACGCAGCAATTCGGTCAGCAAGGCTTGCATGTCCGGCTTTTCGTCCGAGCCGGCGCTGTGTGCCGAGACTTCCGAGGGGTCAGACCCCCTTGCCAAAGCTGGCCCAGCCTCCAGCCCCAGCCGTATGATGGCGGAACTGATCATCAAGGCTGAAATGAGGGTCAGAACGCCACCACGTGGTCGACGCTGGGCAGGTTGCAGGCTGCGCATCAGGATCGGGCCTCGCTACCTTGCGCCTTGTGCCTGAAGAACAATACGCCCTTGGGAATCGGGGCCGGATCCTCTGCGGGGTCGTTGGTGGATTTGACCTCGGCTTCCGGCCTGGATGGAATTTGTTCCACAGCCGCAGGCTCGGCGGGTTGCTCGGGGTCCTTTGGCCCGACCTCTTCTTCCAACGAGACCGGTTCTACCTCAAGAGGTGACGGCTTTTTGGTTTCGGCCGAGGAATTTGCAGGCTCTTCAGCCGCGGGTTTGTCCTCGGGGATCACGTCGTGCATCGACGCCATGATCAATTCAAGCCGCTGTGCGACTGACTCGGCGCGCTCGGTCAGATCCTGCAGTTTGTGCCCGGACTGGTCAGATGCAGCACGCGCGGCATCCAGGGATTTTTTCAGTTCTTCCGCCTGTGCGGACAGCACGGAAACCGCACCACCGACGCCCCGCTCCAGGTCCGTGAACCGCCTGAGGCGTCGGGCCAGAACAAAACAGTACAATCCGGCCCCCAAGGCGCCGGCGACCAGCAAAATGTCCGAGATCAGTTCCAATTTCGCCTCCTAGTTCAATACGAATTCCGTGACCAGAACGTCACGTACCCGACCTTCGCCAACGACGATGCCGATGCGCCGCAGCAGGTGCCCGCGGATGCGAACCAGAGCCAGCGAGTCTTCGAGGTCGGACAGGTTGATGGCCCGGAGATAGCCGTTCATCACGTCCATGATGCGGGGAATCATCTTTTCCACCTCGGCCTCGTGACCGGCGGCCACCTCAAGTTGAGCGTGGAATTTCAGATGGCGCGAATCGCCGGAATTCACGGACACGATCACGGGCGGCAGGTCGACGAACCCGACATCCGGCAACGCATCGATCGCATCTCCGGCGTCCGCGTTTTCCGCTGTTTCTCCCTCGGCCTCTGGGCCTTTGCCCAAAAGCCCGGACGCGGTCACATAGTACCCGCCCGCAGCACCTAGCAGCGCCAGAACCGCGCCAATCATCAGTCCGTTTTTGCTCGACTTCTTCGGGCCTTCTGCCTCATCCACGGTCGCGTCTGTCATGGCGTCCTCATTCTTGCGTTCGGCACCCGTCATAACCCCGCAGGGACTAACCGATTGTTAAGGGCAATCGTTCAAACAGGGCACGAGCCGCACAGAATGTCGGCGAGTCGGAGGTGAGCGTGCAGCAGATCGGAACTGTCTGGGCAAGTTTGGGCAGGCGCAAACAAATCATCGTGGCGGGGGCGGCTGTCGTCGTGTTCCTGAGTGTCCTGGCGATGTCGCGGTTGGTGACATCTCCGTCCATGACACTCCTCTATGCGGGGCTGGAAAGCGGGGCGGCGGGGGATATCGTCCGCGCCCTGGATCAACGCGGTGTCACCTACGAAATTCGTGGCGGCTCAATCTATGTTCCGGGCTCGCAACGCGACGAGTTGCGCATGACCCTGGCAAGCGAGGGTCTGCCTGCAAATGGCAACCGGGGTTATGAACTGCTGGATACGCTGAGTGGGTTCGGTACGACCTCGCAGATGTTCGACGCTGCCTATTGGCGCGCCAAGGAGGGTGAACTGGCGCGAACCATCGTCAGCAGCCCTCATGTGGGGCAGGCGCGGGTTCACATTGCCAGCGGGTCCACAAGCCCGTTCCAGCCCAGCGTTTCGCCAACCGCTTCGGTCTATCTGGTGCCATCCGGGGCAAAGATCACGGTCGAACAGGCCAAGGCGATCCGTTTTCTGGTGGCCTCCGCCGTGACCGGCCTCGCGCCCGAGGATGTTGCGGTGATCGATTCCAACGGTGCGGTGATCGGCCCGCAAGAGACGGCGGTTGCCGCCGACACTGCCGATGACAAGGCCAAGGTCCTGCGCGACCGCGTCCTGCGGCTGGTCGAGGCGCGCGTCGGACCTGGCAATGCGGTGGTCGAAGTCAGCGTCGACACGGTTACCGAGACCGAATCCATAAGAGAGCGGCGGTTCGACCCCAAGGGCCGTGTCGCAATCAGCACCGATGTCGAGGAACGGTCGGATACCTCCCGCAATCAATCGTCTGATGTGACGGTCGCGTCCAACCTGCCGGACGGGGACGGCAATGGCACCGATGAATCGAATTCTTCAGCCACGCAAACCCGCGAGCGGATCAACTATGAGGTTTCAGAGACCGAGCTTGAAGTTCTGCGGGTGCCGGGGGCCATCAAACGCTTGACGGTTGCCGTGCTGGTCAACGGAACCCGAACAACGGACGCCACCGGTGCCGAGGTTTTTATGCCGATGGCACAGCCGGAACTTGACGCTCTGGAAGAGCTTGTCGCCTCGGCCGTGGGCTTCAATGCGGATCGCGGGGATGTCATCACGCTGAAATCCCTGGAACTGCCCAATGTCGAACCGCAAGGAACAATGGCGACCGCTTCGGTCTGGCAAAGCATCCATCTGGATACGATGTCGCTGATACAGATGGCAGTGTTGGCCATCGTATCGCTGGTCATGGGGCTGTTCGTGATCCGGCCGATCCTGACCGGTTCGGCCGCAGTGCCAGCCTTGCCGCCTGCCGCAGCCTCCGCCGAGGGCGGCGCGCCATATCTTGTCGGTGAAATCTCAGATGCTGATGGACAGGAATTCAGCGCTCCCACCGGCCAGGGTGAAAACGGAGGCTCTGTGCCTGCGATTGGGTCCACGGCAAGCGAAGATGCGGTCGGCCGTCTGCGCGCCATGATCGGGGACAAACAGGAAGAGACGGTCGAAATTCTGCGGAGCTGGCTGGAAGAAAACGAGGATAAGGTGTGATGTCGATCGCCCACCTGCTCGAGGATTTCACGGCTCAGGCCGACGGCGCGGATCTGCGATTGCTGGACGAAGAAGCTTTGGAGGAAGAGCGGCTTGCCGCTTTCGAACGCGGATATGGTGCGGGGTGGGAGGATGCGTTGCAGACCCAAACCCAAGGTCGTGCTGCGCTGGCCGAGGATATGCGGGCAGCCTTCTCCGACATGTCCTTCACCTACCAGGAAGCTCTGACCCGGATGACCTTGTCGCTTGAACCGATGTTCAGCGCTCTGGTTCAGACCGTCCTTCCCCAGGCGTTGGATCGGGGACTTGCCGCCCGCGTGATCGAGCAGTTGAGCGAAATGGCCAAGGCGCAGGTTGCACAACCGATCCTTCTGTTGGTTCCACCCGGTGTTGAAGGGGATGTCGAGGCGTTGTTGCCCGTCGACATCACGCCCCTCCCCAAGGTCGTCGCGGACCCCGAGTTGCTGCCAGGTCAGGCGCGGTTGCAGGTCGGCACCGCCCGGTCCGAGGTTGATTGCACCGCGCTGCTGGACGCGATCGCCGCCGCTTTCGACGCATATGTTTTTGAGGCAAAAGAGGCTTTGTCAAATGAGTGACGCACCTGCATCCAAACCTGAAAGACCCAACCCGTTCGAAGCCGTTCCCATCGAGGTGACGGTTTCCGTCGGTCGGGCGCGCCCCCTGATACGCGACCTGTTGACCATGGGTCAGAACGCCGTTCTGACCTTGGACAAACGGGTCGAAGATCCGGTGGATCTGTATGTCGGCGACCAATTGGTCGCCCGTGGTCTGCTCGAGGAAATGGAGGGGGACAATGCCGGTCAATTGGCGGTGCGTCTGACCGAGATTTCGGATTTCCAGAACGGACTTGGATGATGCGCCGGGCGGCCTGGTGTGCATTGGCGATCCTTGTGCTGACACCAGCACTGGCATCGGCACAGGAGCTGTCGCTGTCATTGGGCGACGGCGGATCCATATCGGCGCGAACCATTCAGTTGATCCTGCTGATCACGGTGCTCAGCCTGGCACCCGGCCTTGCGATCATGGTGACCTGTTTCCCCTTTTTGGTCACGGTACTGGCCATTCTGCGGCAGGGGATCGGGTTGCAACAGTCCCCGCCCAACATGCTGATCGTCAGCCTGGCGCTGTTTCTTACCTATTTCATCATGGAGCCGGTCTTTACCCAGGCTTGGGACACCGGGATCCGACCGATGGTCGAAGAAACACTTGCGGTAGAGCCTGCATTGGAACGTGCCATGGTGCCGTTCCGCGAGTTCATGGTGGCGCGGCTGGATGGTGACACGTTTCGGGCCATGGCGGCCTTGCGCCCCGACACCGCGTCGATGGAGCTGTCGCCGGAGGCGCCACTGTCGGTTCTCATGCCGTCGTTCATGCTGTCCGAGGTTGCCCGCGCGTTCCAGATCGGATTCCTGATATTTCTACCGTTTCTGATCATCGATCTTGTAGTGGCTGCGGTACTCATGTCGATGGGGATGATGATGGTGCCGCCCGCCACGGTTTCGCTGCCGTTCAAACTGGCGTTTTTCGTGATTGCAGATGGGTGGTCCCTGATCGCCAGTGCCTTGGTGCGAAGCTATTCCTAGCCTGCGTGTGGACGGTCTCAGCGCCGGATCTGCAGCCGTGCCCGCATACCCTGATCACCCGCTTCAAAGCGCAGCGAGCCGCCATGCTGCTCTGCCACGGTTGCAACGATTGTCAGGCCCAGCCCGAACCCGTCGGACGACCCGATGTTCGAACCGCGCCGGAACGGGGCCATCAGCGCCTCGATATCCGAAACGGACAAGTTGGTTCCCTTGTCTTCGACGACAATCGTGGCGGTTTCCGCGTCGGTTTCCAGTTCAACCGTTGCGTGGCGCCCGTATTTCAGCGCGTTGTCGATCAGGTTCGTCAACGCCCGTTTCAATGAGATCGGTCGCGCCATGACAAGGATGCGGCGGGTTTCCGGAAGCGAGCCATGCCCGCGCCGCGACATGAAGAGCGACGCCGCGCCCTCCACCTCGACCGGGGCGACCTGTTTCAGGGTCACAGGCAGATCCATGTCCTGATAGTCGGCAACCAGCGACTCGACCAGTGAGGTGAGGGAGATTTGGCGCGGGTCCTCGATGCTCAGTTCCGAGCGGGTGTAGGTCAACACGCTTTCGATCATGCCCGTCATCTGGTCGACATCGGACTCCAGCTTCTCTCGCAATTCGGCGTCCGGAATCAGCGCCGCGCGCAGACGCACGCGGGCCGCTGGCGTCCCAAGGTCGTGGCTGACGCCGGACAGGACCGTGGCACGCTTTTCCAGCTGTGCGCGTTCGTCCTCCAGATGCGTATTGACCGCCGATACGATGTCGCGCAGTTCGGCCGGCCCGGACATGTCGTAGCTGTCCGGACCCCCGCTGCGCCGGCGGTCACGCAGCGACTGGGAGAACCGCGAAAAGCTGTCTGTCACATTGCCGACTGATGTCAGAATGATCGCAAGTGCCACGACGGCCAGAAAGATCGCAGGCAGGCGCAGGTCGGTCGGGGCCGCATCGCACCCCCAGACCTGCGTACCGTCGATCTTCTGCCAAGCGCCCTGTCCGAACCGGGCCACCAGAATGGGTTCGCTGCAATAGGTGGCCAGCAGGCGTGTCAGGTTGCCCATCTTCTGCGGCCCGGTCTGGTCGTTGCCTGACACGATGTCGGATACCGGATAGACCAGCCGGTCGGACAAGACCGCAAGCGTCAGGTTCCGCCCGCTGAGCGGCGCGGAGCTGTCGGTCAGAATGGACAGGTTGGTCAGAAACCGGCGTCCTGCAAGGTCGGGCAACTGCTCGAATTCACCCGCATCGGCCAGACTTGCGGCCTCGGGCGGCAGTGGCGTGATCAACACGTCGGGATGCGAGGCGCGACCTGTGCGCAGATCTTCGTAGACCGAGAACCCGGCAACATAGGCCCGGGTCAGATAGGCGTCCCAGTTGCGAACGGATGAAAACCACAGTCCTGCCGCCAGCAGCCCGGCAGCAAACGCACCCAGGCTCCAGGCCCAGCCCAGATCCCGCAGGCGCAGGGTCATGCCTCCTGTTCCACGGTGACCTCGCAGGCGAAGACATAGCCGACACCGCGGGCCGTGCGCAGCATCTGCGGATCTTTGGGGTTGGTCTCGATCTTGGACCGCAGCCGCCCTACCAGGACGTCGATGGCCCGACCCTGCGCTTCGGGTTTGTCACCGGTGCCGGTCACGTCCAGCGCGGCGGCGATCTCGTCGCGGGTCAGCGGAATGTGCGGGTTGGCCAGCAGCACCTTGAGCAGCGCGGTTTCGCGCTGCGACAGTGACACCTGGTACCCATCCGGGGCATGCACCTCGTCGCGTTTGCCGTCATAGACCCATCCGCCAAAGCGGAACGTACGGATCCGCCGGCGATAGGCCAGCGATGGCGTGCGCCGCGCGCGCTGCATCACCGCGCGCACGCGCGCCAGCAGCAGTTGCGGGTTGAACGGCTTGGCGATGTAGTCGTCGGCGCCCACCTCGTACCCGGCCATGCGCTGATGATCGGCAGACAGGGCCGACACGAAGATGATAGGCACGTCCTGTTCGCGGCGCAGCCGGGCGCAGATCTCGACCCCGTTCTCGTCACCCAGCATCACATCCAGAAGGATCAGGTCGATGCGGCCTGATTTCAGGTGTGCCTGCACCTCGCGCTCGGTGGCTGCTGGCAGGGCAATGAACCCGTTCTGGTGAAAGAACTGGGTCAACATCGACCGGATTTCCGGATCGTCATCCACAACCAGCAGACGTGGAATGCTCACGCTGTTCCTCCCCGATTTCCCCCTCGACGCTGCCCTCAATTGTAACGGACTGCAACAGATTCAAGGTCAACGTAACACGCTGTAACAAAAGGCGGGAAAATTTGCAGCCCGCGCCGGATACATGGGAAATTTGCCATTGCCAGACGGCAAGCGGCTACCGGTAATGTCCCGCATCGCTGCCCCGCGGCAGCAAACAAGGATCTGGGAGGATACCAAACATGAAACGTTTCGCACTCGCCACGGCGTCGTCGCTGGCCGTTCTGGCTGGCACGTCGGTGATGGCCGAACCGCAGGCCGAAGTTCTGCACTGGTGGACATCGGGCGGCGAGGCCAAGTCGGTCGCCGTTCTGCAGGAAGAATTCGCGGCCAATGGCGGCACCTGGACGGATATGCCCGTTGCAGGCGGCGGCGGAGACGCGGCGATGACCGCGCTGCGCGCCCGCGTTCTGGCCGGCAACGCGCCGACCGCCGTTCAGCTGAAAGGCCCGGCGATCCAGGAATGGTATGAAGAGGGTGTTCTGGCGGACATCTCGAACGTTGCCGAGGCCGAGGGCTGGGCCGAAGTCCTGCCCGCCTCGATCGCGGCGCATATGCAGTGCGAAGGCACCTGGTGTGCTGCACCGGTCAACGTGCACCGCATCGACTGGATCTGGGCAAATGCCGACATCCTGGCCGCCAATGACATCGAGATGCCGACCACCTGGGACGAGTTCAACGCCGCTGCCGAGAAGCTGCAGGCCGCAGGCATCATCCCGCTGGCCCACGGTGGTCAGGCCTGGCAAGACGCAACCGTCTTCGAAGCAGTTGCGCTGGGCATCGGTGGACCCGAGTTCTTCAAGAAGGCTTTTGTCGATCTGGACCCCGAGACTCTGACCTCGGACACGATGGTTCAGATTTTTGACCAGATGCGCACCCTGCGCGGGTTCGTTGATGAGAACTTCTCGGGCCGCGACTGGAACCTGGCCACCGCGATGGTCATGAACGGTGAGGCCGCCTTCCAGATCATGGGTGACTGGGCGAAGGGTGAATTCCTGGCCGCGGGCAAGGTCCCCGGCGAAGACTTCCTGTGCGCCTCGACCCCCGGTGACGGCTACCTGTACAACGTCGACAGCTTTGCCATGTTCGACGTGGACGGCGACGACAAGCGCGCCGGTCAGGAACTGCTGGCCAAGCTGATCGTGGCCCCCAAGTTCCAGGAAGTGTTCAACCTGAACAAGGGTTCGATTCCGGCGCGGACCGATGTGGCGCTGGACAAGTTTGACATCTGCGCCAAGATCTCGGCCGAAGACATGGGCGCTTCGTCCGCCAATGGCTCGCTGCTGCCGTCCTACGCGCATGGAATGGCGCTGCGCGGTGCGCAGGCTGGTGCGATCACCGACGTCGTGACCGCACATTTCAACTCGGATATGTCCTCGGCTGACGCGGTTCAGCAACTGGCGGACGCGGTGGCAAACAGCTACTGATCCAACACGCTCTGCCCCCTATACTGCGGGGCAGAGCATCTTTCCCCGGAGGAAAAAATGTCCGAATGGCTGGAAAACCACCTTCCCAAGGTGGTGCTGGCACCGTCGTTCATCGCCGTATTGATCTTTGTCTACGGATTTATCGGATGGACCGCCTGGGTGTCGCTGACCCGATCGAAACTGCTGCCGAAATACGAGATCAAGGGCTTCATCCAATATGACCGCCTGTTTGACTCGCCCCGCTGGGACACGGCGATCAACAACCTTTACGTCTTTGGCGCGCTGTTCATCGTGATCGCGATGGTTCTGGGCCTGCTGCTGGCGATTCTGCTGGATCAGAAGATCCGCGTCGAAGGCGCGATCCGTACGATCTATCTCTACCCGATGGCGCTGTCGATGATCGTGACCGGCACCGCGTGGAAGTGGATCCTGAACCCGGGTCTGGGTATCGAGGCCATGGTCCAGGGCTGGGGCTTTCCGAATTTCAAGTTCGACTGGCTGGTGAACCCGGACTACGCGATCTACACGATCGTCATCGCCGCGATCTGGCAGAGCTCGGGTTTTGTCATGGCGCTGTTCCTGGCCGGACTGCGCTCGGTGGATGGTGAGATCATCAAGGCCGCGCAGGTCGATGGCATCCCCACTTGGCGGATCTATACTGCAATCATCATTCCGTCGATGGCTCCGATCTTCCTGTCGGCCTTCATCGTGTTGGCGCACCTTGCGATCAAGAGCTTTGACCTTGTCATTGCCCTGACAGGCGGTGGTCCGGGTTACGCAACCGATTTGCCCGCAACATACATGTACGCGATGGCGTTTTCGCGCGGCGATATCGGCCAGGCGGCGGCGTCCGCGATGATCATGATGCTGGTCGTCTTTGCCATCGTGGTTCCTTACCTCTACTCAGAACTGAGGGCGAAAAATGACTGATCTGTCGATGCCCCAAACCCGAACCCGCAGCCAGAGTGCCACGGGCAAGATTGCCCTGCGTTGGTTGCTGTATGTCCTGCTTGGTCTTTTTGCGCTCTACTACCTGATGCCGCTTTTCGTGATGCTGACCACATCGCTCAAAAGCCTCGAGGAAATTCGTACGGGATCGCTGATCTCGCTGCCGCGCGAGGTCAGTCTGGATGCCTGGAAAACAGCCTGGTCAGGCGCCTGCACCGGTATCCAGTGCGAAGGCCTGCGGCCCTATTTCTGGAACTCGGTCCTGATTGCGGTCCCTGCCGTGGCAATCTCGACCCTTCTGGGGGCGTTGAACGGATTTGTCGTCGCGCAGTGGCGTTTCAAAGGGGCCAACATCATCTTTTCTCTGATGCTGTTCGGTTGCTTCATCCCGTTCCAAGTGGTCCTGCTGCCGATGGCGCGTCTGTTGGGCCTGATGGGGATCGCCGGAACCATTCCGGGCCTGATCTTCGTCCACGTGATCTATGGGCTTGGCTTCACAACGCTGTTCTTCCGCAACTACTACGTCACCATCCCGGCCGAGCTGACCAAGGCGGCGCGAGTGGATGGTGCCGGGTTCTTTCGGATCTTCTGGTCGATCTTCCTGCCGCTGTCGCTGCCCATCATCGTGGTGACCGTGATCTGGCAGTTCACCCAGATCTGGAACGATTTCCTGTTCGGCGTTTCGTTCAGCCAGGCGGGCACGCAGCCCGTGACCGTGGCGCTCAACAACATCGTCAACTCAACCACCGGCGTCAAAGAGTACAACGTCGACATGGCCGCCGCGATCATCGCGGGGCTGCCGACGCTGCTCGTCTATGTCGTTGCCGGTAAGTATTTCATCCGCGGCCTGACCGCCGGTTCCGTGAAGGGATAACCCATGGCTCCCATCCTCGATATCCAAAACCTGTACAAGAATTACGGCGCAACCGAGATTCTGAAGGACATCAACATCTCGATCGAACCGGGCGACTTCCTGGTGCTGGTCGGCCCTTCCGGCTGTGGCAAGTCGACCCTGCTGAACTGCATCGCCGGGCTCGAGCCGATCTCGGGCGGGACGCTGTCGATCGGCGGCAAGGACATGACCCATGTCAGCCCCAAGGACCGCGACATCGCGATGGTGTTCCAGTCCTACGCCCTGTACCCGACCATGTCGGTGGCCAAGAACATCACCTTTGGCATGAAGGTGCGCGGGGTCGATCAGGCAACTCAGGACGCCAAGCTGAAAGAGGTCGCCTCGCTTCTGCAGATCGAGCCGTTGCTGAACCGCCGCCCCAGCCAATTGTCGGGTGGTCAGCGACAGCGTGTGGCAATGGGCCGGGCTCTGGTGCGTGACCCCAAGCTGTTCCTGTTCGACGAACCGCTGTCAAACCTGGACGCCAAGCTGCGGGTCGAGATGCGGACCGAGATCAAGAAGCTGCATCAGACGCTGGATGCCTCGATCGTCTATGTGACCCATGATCAGATCGAAGCGATGACCCTGGCCACCAAGATCGTGGTGCTGAAGGGCGGTGTGGTGCAGCAGATCGGCACTCCGGCCGAGATCTACAACCGCCCCGCCAACCTGTTCGTGGCCGATTTCATGGGCTCGCCGGCGATGAACCTGATCCCGGCGCGGGTCCAGCGCAACGGGACCGGCACGCAGGTCGCCATTGCGCGGGATGGGGCTGATCCGATCGTGCTGACGGATACGCGCGATCTGGACCTGCCCGAAGAGGTGATCCTGGGCCTGCGCCCCGAGGACATCGCTGAATCCGGGTTCCGCGCTGGTGCCGGTGTGCAAGAGGCCGCCTGCCTGGTCGATATGGTGGAACCGGCCGGTGCCGATACCTACGTCGTGTCGGAACTGGGCGGCAAACAGGTCACAGCCCGCCTGCATGCCGAGACCAGCGCCAGGGCCGGTCAGATGCTGAACCTGGCCTTTGACATGAGCAAAGTGTCCTATTTTGCGAAAGCGACAGGCGAACGCCTGAACTGAGCCACAAAAAAACGCCGCGCAGGGATCCTGCGCGGCGTCATCACTACTCTGACCGGTTGGTTCAGCCGGTCTTTTTCAGGTCATTGATCAGCTGATCCAGGTTGCCTTTGCGTGCATCCAGCATGGCGCCGATCTCGGTCCGCTCTGTCAGCAGCAGGTTCACCCCTTCGATGAACATGTTGTAGAACTTGTCGCGACCCGACTTGTCCGACACCAGGAAGGTCACCTCGAACGGCGCTTCGCCGCGCAGCTTGACGCTGCTGCGAACCTCGTAACCGGCCTTGATCTTGCGGGCATTCTTGACGGTAACCTCACCCCCGATGAATTCGCGGAAGCGTCGACCGTATTTGCGCGAGATATACCCCTGGAAAGCCTTGGTGAATTCGCGCATCTGCGCCTTGCTGGCGCTGCGCGCATCGGCGCCCAGCGCATAGCGTGCCATGATCGGAACGTCGGCATATTGCACGAAGATCTTTTCGAAATCGCGCAGCATGGCGCTTTCGGATTTGCCCGACTCGATCACGCGCGTGATGTCGGCAACGACGCTGTTGACCAGTTGTGTCGCGCTGGCCTCGGTCAACGCCAGGGTCTGCTGCGGAAGGCCAGCCACGGCCAGCCCGGCCAGGGCGGTGGCGGTAAAGGTGCGGCGGTTCATGGCGTTATTCAGCATAGGGGTCCTCATATGGGTCCTCGTAAGGGTCAAGGTATGGGTCCCTGACCGGGTCGGTGCCGGTATCGGCGTAGGGATCGGAATACAGACCCAGATAGGCATCCTCATCGTCCCTTGCCAGTTCGAACCGGCGGTTTTGCAAATAGATCAGGCGGGCCTGAGCGTAACTGTCTGCGCTTTCGTACAGAATCGAGTCGACCGTGTCCGAGAATCTGCCCCGATCGCCCATCCGCCGTACCACCTCGGCATAGACGCCCAGGTTGTCGGCCGGTCGCGTCGGCGAGAAGTTGATCGGGTTCGAGAACAGGTTGACCACAACGCCGACCGCATCCCGGGTCGTCGAGGGGCCGTAGAACGGCAGTTCGACATAAGCCCCTTCGCCGAAGCCCCAGACATGAAGCGTTTCGCCGAAATCGGTATCAACCGGCGGCAGGTTCAACTCATCCGCCGGTTTGGACAGACCGAACCCGCCCACGGTCGAGTTGATCACGAACCGCAGCAGGGCGTTGCCCGACTGTTTCAGATTGCCCTGCAGCAGATAGTCGACGGCCTGTCCGGGCAACGAGATGTTTTCCGCGAAGTTGTTGAAGCTGGTGACCATCGGGTCGGGTACGATTTTCACATAGCCTTTCGAGGCCGGGCGGAACAGGAACCGGTCGACGCCCAGATTGAACTTGTGAATGCCGCGATTTGCGTTTTCGTAGGGGTCGAAGACCTCGCCGCGGGCCGCTGCGTCCTGGGGCTGCGACGCGCAGGCCGACAGAACCGCGAACAGCGACACTGCGACGATGTGCTTGAAACGGATCCGGTTGGACACGGTCTTGGTTACTCCCGATCGTCCGGATGTAATCCAGCCGGACACTCAATCAATACGTTTTCTCGTTGGCACAACGGACCAATTCAACGGCACATAGTCGTTTCGCACTCGAAAGGAAACTCCTAGCGTTTAACCCGCGCGCCGGACCCGGGTAAAGTGGCCTGCATTCAACACATCCGCATGAGTGGAGACCTGCCCAAATCGCGGGCAAATGCGAAATTGCCGGTTTCCGGCTTTCCGTGGGCGGTGTTCCCGGTTAGCGTCCGCCCGAGTCACATGAAGTTGAGGACAATCACATGAGCATCGCAGCCAAACTGGAATCCCTGGGCGTGACCCTGCCGGACGCCCCCGCACCGGCAGCCAATTACGTGCCGTTCGTGCGGGTGGGCAACATCGTCTATGTGTCGGGCCAGATCTCGAAGGACGATGCGTTGATCACCGGCAAGCTGGGCGCCGACATGGATGTCGCTGCCGGTGCGGCGGCGGCACGGGTCTGCGCCATCAACCTGCTGGCCCAGGTCAAGGCGGCCTGCGGCGGGGACATCGACAAGCTGGTGCGGGTGATCAAACTGACCGGCTTCGTGAACTCGACCGCCGATTTCACCGACCAGCCGCAGGTGATCAACGGCGCGTCCGACTTCCTGGTCGAGGCGCTGGGCGATGCCGGCCGCCATTCGCGTTCGGCCGTCAGTGCCGCGTCGCTGCCATTGGGCGTCGCGGTCGAGATCGAAGGGATTTTCGAGATCCAATGACACCGTCTCTGCCTCGTGTGTTCATGGCCGCGCCGATCGCGCATCGGGCGCTGCATGACGTTCGCCAGAACCGCCCAGAAAACAGCCGGGCGGCCATCCGGGCCGCCATTGCTGCGGGCTACGGGATCGAGATTGACCTGCAGTTGACGTCGGACGGCCATGCCATGGTGTTCCACGACTATGACATGGCGCGTCTGACCGGCCGGTCCGGCGCGATCCAGCAGATCACCCGGGCCGAGGCCGCGGACCTACCGCTGCTGCACGGGGACGAGGGTATCCCCTCGCTTGAGGAAGTTCTGCAACTGGTGGCGGGCCGCGTGCCGTTGCTGATCGAGTTCAAGGATCAGCACGGTGCGATGGGGCCTGTGGACGGGCGGCTGGAGCAAGACGCGGTCGCGCTGCTGAAGTCCTATGACGGTCCGGTCGCGCTGATGTCGTTCAACCCCAATTCCGTGGCCGAGCTGGCCCGGCTGGCGCCGGAAATTCCGCGTGGATTGACGACCTGTTCCTACAAGCCCGAAGTCGAGCATCTGCCGGCCGAGGTCTGCGACCACCTGCGCGGCATCCCCGATTTCGACCGGGTTGGCGCCAGCTTCATCAGCCACGAGGTGCAGGACCTGTCCCGCCCCCGCGTGGCCGAGTTGAAGGCCCAAGGCGTGCCGATCCTGTGCTGGACGGTGCGCTCGGCCGAACAGGAGGCCGAGGCGCGCAAGGTGGCCGACAACGTGACCTTCGAAAATTATCTGGCCGCCATTCCGGGTTGAACCCGGCTGCCGGCGTCACAGATAGTTCAGGGGACGCAGGAGGGCACATGGACCAGTCACAGATCGAGATACGGGTTCTGTCGACGCTGGATCAGATCCCGGCGGCCGAATGGGACAGTTGCGCCTGCCCCGAGGCCGCCGACGGCACCCGCCCACTGGACCCGTTCACCACGCATCGGTTCCTGCGCGCGCTGGAAGACAGCGGATCGGTCGGGCGGGGCACCGGCTGGCAGCCGCAATACCTGACCGCCTATCTGGACGGCCTGTTGATCGGGGCCGCGCCGATGTTTGCCAAGTCGCATAGCCAGGGCGAGTACATTTTCGATCACAGCTGGGCCCATGCCTATGAAAACGCGGGCGGGCGGTATTACCCGAAATTGCAGATCGCGGTGCCCTTCACCCCGGCCACCGGGCGGCGGTTTCTGACACGGCCCGGCTATGACGGGATCGCCATGTCGGCGCTGGTGCAGGGGGCGGTGCAACTGGCCGCCGACAATCGCCTGTCGTCGCTTCACGTCACCTTCTGCACCCAGGACGAGGCGCTGGCCGGGCAGCAGATGGGCCTGCTGGCGCGCGACTCGCAGCAGTTTCACTGGCTGAACGACGACTATGCCGATTTTGAAGCCTTTCTGACCGCGCTGTCCTCGCGCAAGCGAAAGAACATCCGCAAGGAACGGGCGCAGGCCAATGCCTTTGGCGGCGAGATCCGCACCCTGACCGGCGCCGATCTGCGCCCCGATCACTGGGACGCGTTCTGGGAGTTCTATCAGGACACCGGCGCGCGCAAGTGGGGCTCGCCCTATCTGACGCGGCAATTCTTTGACATCGTTCACGAAGCCATGGCCGATGACGTGGCGCTGGTGCTGGCCGAGCGGGGCGGATACCCGATCGCGGGGGCGCTGAACTTCATCGGGCGCAAGACCTTGTTCGGGCGCTATTGGGGCTGCAACGAACATCACCCCTGCCTGCATTTCGAACTGTGCTACTATAGGGCGATCGACTTTGCCATCGCGCATGGTCTTGACCGCGTCGAAGCCGGCGCGCAGGGAGAACACAAGCTGGCGCGGGGTTATCTGCCCACGCGCACGCACAGCCTGCACTGGATCGCCGATCCCGGCTTTGCGGACGCCGTCGCGCGGTATCTCGAGGCCGAGGCCCGCGCGGTGGGGGAAGAGATCGAAATTCTGACGGATTACGGCCCGTTCAGAAAAGCCAACCCGGAGGAACAGCAATGAGCGAACTTCTGTCGACCGAGACCCGTGGCCCGCTGCTGGATCCGCTGTTCAAGAACGGCTGGACCATGGTCAAGGATCGTGACGCGATCACCAAGACCTTCATCTTCGACGATTTCGTCGATGCCTTCGGCTGGATGACCAAAGTGTCGATCTTCGCGGAAAAATGGAACCATCATCCCGAATGGTCCAACGTCTACCGCACGGTCGAGGTGGTGCTGACCACCCATGACGTAGGCGGCCTGTCGTCTCAGGACGCCAAGCTTGCGCGCAAGATGGACAGCCTGCTTTAGCCGCGGTCGCCCCGCGACCCCATGCCCCCAGCCAACATCGCTACCTCGCCCAGACGGCGGAACTCGGCTGGGGTCACGGTACCGTCGCTCACGTCGATGTCGCGCGGGATTCCGGCGGTGCGATTGCCCATCATCCGTACGCTACGCGCCGCCGGATTGATGTCCAGACAGCGCGTCTGATAGCAGGTCAGACCTGCCGTATTGATCTGAATGTGCGCTTGCCCGTCCGGCCCGGTCACGACCGGCGCCTGCGGGACGTCGCACGCTGCCAGCAGAACGACCGCGCCAAGCCAATAAAATACTCTCATGCCTGCGCTCCTATTGGTCACAGGGTCAGCCGTGCCGGGGCGCCGGGCCTCAATCCAACTGACCGTTCCGGTCTTTGTCCGCAGACAGGAAATCGTCATTCATCTGCGAGTCATACTCTGACCGAGAGATAGAGTTGTCGCGATTGCGGTCAATCTTCTGGAACATCTTGATATCCATGAACGGCTTGGCCTCGTCCAGACCGAGCGTGCCATTCTTGTCATCGTCCATTTCCTGATAGGCGTAATCCGAAAAGGCATCGAATTCGTCGCGCGACAGGAAACCGTCGTTGTTGGCGTCGATCGCGTTCAATTCGCGCTCATTCAGTTCGGCCACGCTGTCTGCGGCGGCAGGTGCTGCCATCATCAGGGCCGTCATCAATAGAACCGAGTGTTTCATCCTGGCGCTCCTCAGCATGCGAATCTCTGGCCTTCGACCCCGCCGGCCACGGCGCCGGCTGCGGTCAGAATATCCTTGCCCGACCCACCGCCGAACTGGTTGCCGATGGCGCCGCCGATCAACGCGCCGCCCAGGGTGCCGCCAAGACAGGCGATTTCGTGCTGGCGCGCAGCCTGTTGCTGCGGTGTTGGCGCAGGCCCGCACGCGGTCAACAGCCCCGCGCCACCCAAAGTAATGACTGCTAGAATTCTTTTCATGAATGAGCTCCCGGTTCCCATGCAGGAACACTGGCACAATCCGCGGGTGCGGGCCAAGTTAATTGGCCTTCATCCAACGTGATCTGTGGCATGGCCCCGGTGCGCACCGGGGCCGTCCTGTCAGATGACTTCGAGCAAGCCTTCCCCGGCCGAAATCTCGCAGGCGCCGGGGCTTTCCTCCAGGTTCAGCGCCACGACCTTGCCGTCTTCGACCAGCATCGCATAGCGCTTGGAGCGCGCGATCAGGCCGGCTGGCGGGGCGTCGAAATCCATGCCGATCGCCTTGGTGAATTCCGAGGCCGGATCGGCCAGCATGGTCAGTCCGGCCGCAGTTGCGCCCGTGGCCTCGCCCCAGGCCTTCATCACGAAGGGGTCGTTGACCGACACGCAGATGATCTCGTCCACGCCTTTGGCCGCAAACTGGTCCTTGGTGCGCATGAAGCTGGGCACATGGGCCGAGTGGCAGGTGGGGGTGAACGCGCCGGGCACGGCAAAGATCACCACCTTGCGGCCCTTGACCTTGCTGGAGACCCGCACCTCTTCCGGTCCGTCAGCGCCCATCTGGATCAGGGTTGCTTCGGGCAGGGTGTCGCCGGTTGAAATCATCTTCATGCTCCTGTCGATTGAAATTGCAAACTCGCTCCTTGCCGCAATATAGGTGGGCGGGTGGCACAAGCCACGGGAAATTGACAGGGGGCGGACCAGATGAGCCATATCGTCGTGATCGGAGCCGGGCAGGCGGGGTCATCACTGGTGGCCGGGCTGCGCAAAGGCGGGTTTGACGGGGCGATCACCCTGATCGGGGCGGAACCCGTGCTGCCCTATCAGCGCCCGCCGCTGTCCAAGGCCTATCTGCTGGGCGAGATGGAGCTTGAACGGCTCTACCTGCGCCCCGAAAGTTTCTATGCCGAGAACGATATCACCCTGCGTCTGGGCCAGCAGGTGGGCGCGATCGACCCGGCGGCCAAGACCGTGACCATAAGCGGTGAGGTGATATCCTACGACCAGCTTGCCCTGACCACCGGCTCGCATCCGCGCCGCCTGCCTGCCGCGATCGGCGGAGACCTGGCGGCCGTGCATGTGGTGCGCACGCTGGCCGATGTGGACACGATGGCCCCCGCCGTCACCCAAGGCGCGCGGGCGCTGATCGTGGGCGGCGGTTATATCGGGCTCGAGGCCGCGGCGGTCTGCGCCAAACGCGGCGTGCAGGTGACGCTGGTCGAGATGGCTGACCGCATCCTGCAGCGTGTCGCGGCCCCCGAGACCAGCGACTATTTCCGCGCACTGCACAGCGCGCATGGCGTGGACATCCGCGAAGGCGTAGGGCTGGACCGGATCACCGGCGAGAATGGCAAGGTCACCGGCGCGGTGCTGGGCGACGGGACCGAACTCGAGGTCGATTTCGTGGTGGTCGGCGTGGGCATCACTCCGGCCACCGAACTGGCCGAAGCGGCCGGGCTTGCCATCGAAAACGGTATCAAAACCGATGTGCATGGCCGCACCTCTGCCGCCGATATCTGGGCGGCGGGCGATTGCGCCTCGTTCCCCTACAAGGGCCGGCGAATCCGTCTGGAAAGCGTGCCCAACGCCATCGACCAGGCCGAGGTGGTGGCGCAGAACATGCTGGGCGCGGGCAAGGATTACGTGGCCACGCCCTGGTTCTGGTCGGACCAGTATGACGTGAAGCTGCAGATCGCCGGGCTGAACATGGGTTATGACCACGTCGTAACCCGTCCGGGCGAGGGAGCGACCACCTCGTTCTGGTATTACCAGGGCGATCAGCTGCTGGCCGTGGATGCGATGAACGACCCGCGCGCCTATATGGTCGGCAAGCGCCTGATCGACGCGGGAAAAACCGCCGATCCGGCGGTGGTGGCCGACCCCGCAGCGGATCTGAAACCGCTGCTCAAGGCGTGAGGATCATCGCCGGAGATTTCCGGGGCCGGGCGCTGGCCTCGGTCGGCAAGGGGGATGCGGGCGCGCATCTGCGCCCCACCACCGACCGGGTTCGCGAAAGCCTGTTCAACGTGCTGAACCACCTGATCGATTTCGACGGGCTGCGGGTGCTGGACCTGTTCGCCGGCACCGGCGCGCTGGGGCTCGAGGCGCTGTCACGCGGCGCGGCGCATGTCATCTTCGTCGATGACGGGCGGGTGGCGCAGGGGCTGATCCGCAAGAATATCGACCTGACCCGCAGCGCCGACCGCACCGCCCTGATCCGCCGCGACGCGACGCGGCTGGGCGATAATCCCGAAGCGCCGTTCGACCTGATCTTTCTCGACCCGCCCTATGGCAAGGGAATGGGGCAAAAGGCGCTGGTGGCGGCACTCAAGGGCGGCTGGCTGGCCGATGACACGCTGGTGGTCTGGGAAGAGAACGCCCCGATGGCCCCGCCCGAAGGCTTTACGCTGCACAATGCGCGCAAATACGGCGACACCCATGTCTCTCTGATGTGGCGGGACGGAACGCATGCATGATCTGGTAATCTTTGATTGCGACGGTGTCTTGGTCGACAGTGAAACGATCTCCAACCAAGTGATGGTCGACAACCTGGCCGGGTATGGGCTGAACCTGTCGCTGCAGGACTGCATGTCGATGTTCGTGGGCGGCACCATGTCGGGCGTCCGGGACTCGGCTCGCAAGATGGGCGCTGACCTGCCCGATGACTGGACCGAGCAGATCTATGCGCAGATCTATGATGTGCTGCGCGCAGGTGTTCCCGTGATTCCGGGAATCCCCGAGTTGCTGCGCCATCTGGACGAACAGCGCATTCCATTCTGTGTGGCCTCGAACGGGCGGCGCGAGAAGATGCAGATCACCTTGGGCCAGAACGGGCTGTGGGACAGGTTCCAGGGCGCGATCTTCTCGGCCCCATGAGGTCGGCAGCGCCAAGCCCGAGCCGGGGTTGTTCCAGACCGCGGCCCGACATTTCGGTGCGAAGTCGCCCGTCGTCATCGAGGACAGTGTGAACGGTGTGACCGCCGCGATCCGGGCCCAGATGAGGTGCCTTGCCTATGCGCCGCACGATGACGGCGCGCGCCTGGCCGGGCTCGGGGCTGAAGTCATCCGTGACATGAAGGAGGTGCCGCAGCTTTTGGGTCATTGACGGGTCTGTGCTAGACTGCGGTCATGGACCGCGCACTTTCACGCCCACTCTGGCCCGCCCGGTTCGAGAGGCAGGCCACCTCAGGACCCGAGCCACAGCCTCGGCCCGCACCCGTCTTCATTCAGGACGCGGTGACACCTTGGGGCCCGGACACCCTGCTGCTGAAGCTTCTACGCGATCAGGCCGCTGATCAGGAGGAATAGGTCGGGTGGAACTTTCCGCCCGGTGACAGGGTAAAGATCTCGACCCCGTCCGCCGTCACACCCACCGAATGCTCGAACTGCGCCGACAGCGACTTGTCGCGGGTCACGGCGGTCCAGTCATCGGCCAGCGTCTTGGTCTCGGGGCGGCCCAGATTCACCATCGGCTCGATGGTGAAGAACATGCCTTCTTCCAGAACCGCGCCGGTGCCCGGGCGGCCATAGTGCAGCACGTTGGGCGGCGCGTGGAACACGCGGCCAAGCCCGTGCCCGCAGAAATCGCGCACCACGCTCATGCGGTGGGCTTCGACATAAGACTGGATCGCGTGGCCAATGTCACCGAAGGTGTTGCCCGGCTTGACCATCTCAATGCCTTTGAACAGGGCGTCGTGGGTCACCTGGATCAGCCGCTCGGCCTTGCGCGGCAGCTTTCCGGCCACATACATGCGCGACGTGTCGCCGAACCAACCGTCGACGATCACGGTCACGTCGATATTCAGGATGTCGCCATCCTTGAGCTTCTTGTCCCCGGGAATCCCGTGGCAGACCACGTGGTTCACGCTGATGCAGCTGGCGTGCTGATAGCCTTTGTAACCGATGGTGGCCGATTTCGCGCCGGCGTCCTCGACCATCTGGGTGATGATCCGGTCGATCTCGCCAGTGGTCTGGCCGGGAAAGACATGCTCGGCAATATCATCCAGGATGCGCGCCGCCAGAGCCCCTGCCGCGTGCATGCCGGCAAAGTCAGCCTGTTCGTAGATGCGGATACCGTCCTTCGTCAGACGGCCACGATGCTCTTTCATTCGTGCGGGGCTCCAAAAAATTCTGCGCAGCATCCTTTCTACGCTGCTTGTGCAGAAAGTACCAGAGGGCGCAGGGACGCGGGTGCCTGCCCTGATCTGAATTTGGATGCGGGGGGCGAAACGTCAAGGGACGTTGCCGCGTTTTGCGCGGGTGGTCCGGCCCGGCGTCAAAAGGCCTCGACCGATGCCCGGATTTGGGGCCAAATGAATGTACACAGACTCATTTGGTCGGGAAGAGAGGAGCCGGATGAATGTCGCAGAAACGGGAACTGATATCGAATGGAAACCCCATGGAGGCGGTCGTCGGCTTCAGCCGCGCCGTTCGGGTGGGGAATTTCATCGCGGTCGGGGGGACTGCCCCGGTCGATGCGCAAGGCAAGACAGTCGGGGTCGGGGACGTCTATCTGCAGACCAAGCAATGCTTTGAGATCATCAAGGATGCGCTGGAGCGTGCCGGATCGGGTTTGCAGGACATCGTCCGAACCCGCGTGATCCTGACCGATATCGACAATTGGAAGCAGGCGATTGAGGCCCGCAAGCTGTACTGTCTGGGCGCGCGACCCGTGGACACGATCATGGCGATCAACAGGTTCGTAAATCCCGAATGGTTGGTTGAAATCGAGGTCGACGCCGTCGTCCCCGATTGAATTGCTGTGCGGCGGAAATCGACCGGCCTTCAGTCGCTGGAGATCGTCGCCTGCGGCTGAACCCAGACGCCATCCGGTGAGATGCGCGTACCACAGACCACGTGTTCAACCCCATTGGCCCGGGCAGTCGCAAACGCTGCCGCGTAGGCCGGATCGATATCCGCGGCCAACGCGAATTTGCGGCAGTCCGTGCGCTGAACAAGGTAGAGCAGGATGGCCCGGTGTCCTTGCGCGGCCATTTCAGCCAGTTCCCCCAGATGTTTGGTGCCCCGAGCGGTGACGCTGTCGGGGAATTCGGCCAGCCCCGGTTCGCGCGACAGGGTCACGCTTTTGACCTCGACATAGGCGTCGGGCAGCCCGGGTTGCGTCAGCAAAAAGTCGATGCGGCTGTTCTGGCCGTATCTGACCTCGGGCCGCACGGTTTCATAGGCGGCCAATGCGGGGATCTCCCGGGCTTGGAGCGCAGCGCGCAAGGCCCGGTTGGGGACCGAAGTATCAACGCCGGTAAAATGGCCGTTTTCATGATCGACCAGCCGCCAGCCGAATTTGAGCTTTTTCTTCGGGTCTTCATTAGGCTCAAGCCAGATCTTTTCGCCCGGTTCGGCCAGACCCATCATCGAACCCGGATTGGCGCAATGGGCCGTCACCTCGCGCCCGTCCTCAAGCCTGCAGTCGGCCAGAAAGCGTTTATAGCGGCGGATCAGGCGGGCGGGCACAAGAGGGGTTTGAAAGCGCATGGTTCCGGGCCTATACCTGCCGCAAAGGTCGATCAAGAGGAGAGCGTGCCATGCCCAACCCAACCGCTGCAATGCTGGTGATCGGGGATGAAATCCTGTCCGGCCGAACCCGCGACGCGAACATGCACTTTCTGGCGCAGGAGCTGACCAAGCATGGCATCGACCTGAAAGAAGTTCGTATCGTCAGCGATGACGCCGAGGCCATAGAATCCGCCGTCAAGGCGCTGTCGCAGGCCTATGACCATGTGTTCACCAGCGGGGGCATCGGCCCGACCCATGACGACATCACCGCCGATTGCATCGCCCGCGCCTTCGGGGCCCATATCGACGTGCGCGAGGACGCCCGTGCCCTGCTGCAGGCGCATTACGACCAATCGGGGCTGGAGTTGAACGAAGCGCGCCTGCGCATGGCGCGCATCCCTGACGGGGCAACGCTGATCGACAACCCGGTTTCCACCGCGCCGGGCTTCACGCTGGGCAACGTCCACGTGATGGCCGGGGTGCCCTCGGTGTTCCGGGCAATGGTGGCCAGCGTGCTGCCCACCCTGACCGGAGGCAAACCGTTGTTGTCGCAGACCCTGCGCGTGAACCGGGGCGAGGGCGACATCGCCGCCAATCTGTCGGCCCTGGCGCAGGATTTCGGCGACCTGTCGATCGGCTGCTACCCGTTTCAGGTCAACGGCGTGTTCGGCGCCAACGTGGTGGTGCGCGGCACCGACGGCGCCCGCATCGACGCCGCCATCACCCGCCTGGCAAGGGAGCTTGACCTTTGAGCGTCGACTGGGCCGCCGTCGTTGACGGCACTTGGCCTGCCGCTCGGTACTCGCAACTGGGTCCGTTCCTGCTGCGCGAAGGGCAGGGGGGCGGCTCGCGCGTGTCGGCGGCCAGCCGTATCGGCCCGGTCACCCCGCCGGATATCGACGCGGCCGAGGCGGCCATGCTGGAGATGGGCCAGAAACGCATCTTTTGCCTGCGCCCGGGTGATGAGGCACTGGATGAAATGCTGGCCGCGCGGGGCTATGGGATCCTCGATCCGGTCAACATCTATGCCTGCCCGGTCGCGCGGCTGACCGACCAGCCGGTGCCGCCGGTCACCGTCTTTACCCTGTGGGAGCCGCTGGCCATCATGCGCGAGATCTGGGCGCAGGGGGGCATCGGCCCCGAACGCCTAGCGGTGATGGAGCGCGTCCCCGGGCCCAAGACCGGCCTGTTGCTGCGCCACCGCGATCAGCCGGCGGGCACCGGTTTCGTGGCCATCCACGACGGCATCGCCATGCTGCACGCGCTTGAGATCGTACCCGCCCACCGCCGGCAGGGGTTGGGCCAATGGGCAATGCGCGCCGCGGCCTTTTGGGCGCTGGACAACGGCGCGCATACCCTTAGCGTGATCTGCACCAAGGCCAATACCGGCGCCAACGCGCTCTACCACTCTCTGGGGATGGAACGCGTCGGAGAGTATCACTATCGCCAGCTGGTCTGAGAGGAGACAGACGTGACCGATCGAGACATGCCCACCGCGCTTGACCTGCCAATGGTGGATCCGCTGCCGCCCGAGACGCAGAAATACTTCGATATCTGCGTCGAGAAGCTGGGCATGGTCCCGAACGTACTGAAGGCAAACGCCTTTGACATCGACAAGCTGAACGCGTTCACGGGCATGTACAATGACCTGATGCTGGCGGACAGCGGGCTCAGCAAGCTGGAACGTGAGATGATCGCAGTCGTGGTCTCGTCGATCAACCGCTGCTTCTATTGCCTGGTGGCCCATGGTGCTGCCGTGCGTCAGCTGTCAGGTGATCCCAAGCTGGGTGAAATGCTGGTGATGAACTACCGTGTAGCGCCGCTGGATGCCCGCCAGCGCGCGATGTTGGACTTCGCCGCAAAGATGACCACCGCCAGCGCCGAGATCGAGGAACCGGACCGCCAGCGCCTGCGCGATGCGGGGTTCACCGACCGCGATATCTGGGACATCGCAAATGTTGCGGGCTTCTTCAACATGTCCAACCGGGTCGCCAGTGCCACGGCGATGGTGCCCAATGACGAGTATCACGCGCAGTTTCGATGACCCGATTTGCTGTCCTTCTTTTCTGTCTGATCGCGGGTCCTGTGGCGGCGCAGGACCTGTCGCTGCCGGCGAGCGCGCGACAAATCAGCCAGCGCGTCAGCCCGCTGGACAGCTACCAATTGCCGATCGGCCCGTTTGCAGACAACGCCGTTCCCGCGCGCACGGTCGAAGGCCGGATCGAGCGCACCACATGGCGCTTGCAGGCCGGATCCAGCACGACGCTGCAGATCCTCGACCCGCTGCGGGATCAGCTCAGGGCGCAGGGTTTCGAGATCGCTTTTGAATGTGAGGCCCGCACTTGCGGTGGGTTCGACTTCCGCTTTGGAACCGAGGTGGTGCCGACGCCCGACATGTATGTGGCAATCAATGACTATCGATTTCTGTCAGCCACTCGTGGAGCCGAAGCCCTGACCTTGCTGATCAGCCGAAACCAGCCCGACGGGTATGTGCAGATGATCCGCGTCACTCCGAAGGGTAAGACCCCACCGCCGCTGGTGGTCGAGGAAACGGTGATTGGCGGCGACGGGCTGGTTGCCAGCCTTGTACGGGATGGACACGTGATACTCGGCGATCTCAGCTTTGAGACGGGCGAGGTCGCCTTGGGGGCCGGGCCATTCGAGTCGCTGGGCCTGCTGGCTGGCTACCTGGCCGAAACCCCCGGCGCGCGGCTGGCGCTGGTTGGGCACACCGACGACACCGGCGACCTGCAGGCCAATATCGAGGTCAGCACGCGCCGCGCTCAGGCTGTCCGTGCGCGGTTGATCGAGGCACATGGAGTGGCCGAAGACCGCGTGCAGGCGCAGGGCGTCGGCTACCTCGCCCCGATCGTTTCCAACGCCACCCCGGAAGGGCGCGAACAGAACCGCCGGGTCGAGGCTGTTCTGCTGTTGAACTGACCAAGAAAAAAAGCCCGCGCAACTTGCGCGGGCCGGTCAGTCTTCACTGGGAGGTCTTACCAATCCATCGGACCTTTTTCGGCAAAGGACTCGACAAGGAAATCAATGAACGCCCGCACCTTGGGCTGGGTGAACCGGCCCGGCGGGTACACCGCATAGACGCCCTGAACCTCGTCCGGCAACGATGGCATCGCGTCGACCACCTGGCCGGATTTCAGCGCGTCCGCGTAAAGATAGCTGGGCAGATAAGCGATTCCGAGGCCCGAGATCGCCGCATTCAACAGGGATTGTCCGTCGTTCACGCTCAGCCAACCGGCCGTGCGCACCTGCCTCTTTTCGCCCGAGGGCGCAGTCAACTTCCAGACGTTGCCCGAGGACTGGCTGGAGTAATGCAGCAGCTTGTGTTCGTTGAGGTCATCGATCTTTGCCGGGCGCCCGAACTTCTCGATATAGCTGGGGGCCGCAACCATGCGTTTGACCGTTTCGGTCAGCTTGCGCGCGCGCAGGGTGCTGTCTTCCAGTTCGCCGATACGCACGGCCACGTCGAACCCTTCGGAAATCAGTTCGACATAGCGATTGTTCAAGACCATGTTCACGGTGATGTCGGGATAGGCCGCCAGGAAACCCGAAAGAACGGGTGACAGGTGGTTCACCCCGAAATCAGTGGCCACACTGATGCGCAGCAGACCCGAAGGCGCCGATTGCATCGACGTCACCAGCGCGTCGGCTTCGCCTGCATCATTCAGCACACGGCGTGCGCGGTCGTAATAGGCCAGCCCGATCTCGGTCGGCGACACGCGGCGCGTCGTGCGGTTCAGCAAACGCGCGCCCAAGCGGGCCTCCAAGCTCGACACGTGCTTTGACACGGCTGATTTGGAAATGCCCATCTTTTTGGCCGCGTCGGTGAAACCACCTTGGTCCACCACGTTGGCGAAGGCCTCCATTTCTGTCAGTCGGTCCATTCTCGTTCCCCAGGTCGTCTGTTCGTTGACCGACCATCGCCTCCAATCTGGGCGGAAACTGGGCAGACATGGGATAATATCAGGGTTTTGAATCGGATCGTTTGCGCTTCGGAAACGCGGAAACAGTGGTTTCCCGCCTGCATCCGCCCCCTGTTTGCGTGTTCTTTTCTGGTAATTTCTCGCAACGTGCTAAAGTCAGAATGGCATTTTTGTGACCAGGGAGGAGATCATGAAAGCCATTCTAGCAACTATTTTTTGCCTGTTTGCCCCCTTGGCCTGGGCCGGAGGGGAGACGCCATCGAACCCGGACGCCGAAGTCTATTTCGTCAACCTGTCGGACGGCGACACGGTAACGTCGCCGGTGACGGTGGTCTTTGGCCTCCGCGGTATGGGCGTTGCGCCAGCCGGGACCGAAAAGGAAAACACCGGCCATCACCATTTGCTGATCGATCGCCCCCCATTGGGTCAGGGTGAGGACGGGGCCGACGAACTGGCCTATGGACTGCCGGCTGATGACAACCACCTGCACTTTGGCGGTGGTCAGACCGAAGTCACGTTGGAGCTTGCCCCCGGGACGCACACGTTGCAACTGGTCCTGGGCGATGCGGGTCATGTGCCTCACGCGACGCCGATCGTTTCCGAGGTGATAACGATCACCGTGGAGTAGCCCGTACCGACCAACCGCAGCGCCGGGACCAACCCGCCGACAGCGGCGGGACGGTTTCGGTTTGATTGCATGTGCTTGCCTCGCCTATACACGATCCCGATCAGGGGCGGAGCCATGGTATTTGAATGAACGTTGTTTTTGGGGTCGACCGGAACTTTCTGTATCCCGCATTGCTGTCGGCCTATTCCGTGGTCAAGAACGCCAGCCGGCCTGTTGACGTTACCATTTTCGGTCAGGATTTCACCGCACAGGACATCGCAGCCGTCGAACAGCTGGACCGCGCCGTCGACAACGGCACGGTCCGCTATCGGGAGTTCCAGTCCGAGACGCTCGGCCGATTTTCAGAGTTCAAGACGAAATACCCGAAAATCACGCTGCTGCCGTTGTTTCTGCCAGACTTCTTTTCGGGCCGGTGTCTGTTCATTGACGCCGACACTCTTGTGCTGGGCGATGTCTGCGAGTTGCAGGAGCTCGACATGAATGGCCACGGGATCGGGGCCTGTGTCGACATGGGATTGGTCACGCTGGGCGAAGGTCGCTTTCTGCGCCCATCCATGCAGAGTGTTCTGAGGCCGGGGCACGAACACCAAAAGTCGGTGACGCGCGTTTTGCGCAGCATCCGGTTGGGCTTTCTGCCCGGCGAGAACTACTTCAATGCGGGCATCCTTCTGATGGATTGCGAAGCGATCCGGAACTCACCCGCAGGCAAGGAGCTGGGCGATTTCGACAAGCTGATCCCGCATATCCACGACCTGCCCGAGCAGGATCGGATGAACCAGATTTTTGCGGGCCAGTGGCTCAGACTTCCTCAGCAGTGGAACACGCGGCCGCAGATTTGGTACGACGCGCACAGTCCGAAATTCCGGCATACCTCTGCCGAATTTCGAGACCAACTGAAACAGGCAAGCCGAAACCCGAAGATGTGGCACTATATCGGGGGCAAGAAGCCCTGGCGCGCGAAGCCAGCGTCACAAATTCTTCTGCGCCGCGCCTTTCGGGACTACCAGGAATACCTGGCACTGTTCGAGGACGAGACAGGTCTGACTTTTTCCGTTTAAGGCGGGGAATTGGCTCAACTCTCAAAAAAGCCACCCGGGCATCGTTCGGGTGGCTTTCTTTTGTCTGGGTGTTCTCGCCTTGGGGCAGTGGACGGAACGGGTCTTCCCTAAAGTGCAGCGGCCAGCCGCGTGCCCTGGTTGATCGCCCGCTTGGCATCCAGTTCCGCGGCCACATCCGCGCCGCCGATCACATGCGGGGTGATCCCGCGTTCGATCAGTGCATCGGCCAACGACCGCTCGGGCACCTGTCCGGCACAAAGGACAATCGTTTCGGCTTTGATAACCGTCGGGTCCGCGCGCTCTTCTCCGAATGAGACATGCAGCCCCTCGTCGTCGATGCGCTCGTAGTTCACGCCGCCCACGAAGTTCACGTCCTTCATCTTCAGCGTCGCGCGGTGGATCCAGCCGGTGGTCTTGCCCAGCCCCTTGCCATGCGCCTGCTTCTTGCGTTGAAGCAGCGTGACCTGCCGCTTGGGCGCCTCGGGCTGCGGGCCTTCGGGCGCCAGGCCCGAGCGGTGTTGTTCAGGGTCGGCGACGCCCCATTCCTTCATCCACAAGGGCAGGTCGGTGGTGGGCGAGTGGCCTTCCTCGAGCAGGTATTCCGACACGTCGAAGCCGATGCCGCCGGCGCCGATCACGGCCACCGATTTGCCCACCGGGGCCTTGTCGCGCAGCACGTCGATATAGTTCACGACATTGTCGCGGTCCTCGCCGGGGATCTGCGGGTCGCGCGGGTTGACGCCGGTGGCGATCACCACCTCGTCGAACCCGGCCAGATCGTCGGCGCCAACCGCGCGGCCCAGTTCCACAGTGACGCCCAGCGTGTCCAGCATGGTGCGATACCAGTCCACCAAGCCCCAGAACTCTTCCTTGCCCGGCACCTGCTTGGCCATGTTCAGCTGGCCGCCGATCTCGTCGGCCTTGTCGAACACGGTCACGTCATGGCCGCGTTCAGCCGCCGTCATCGCGGTGGACAGGCCCGCCGGACCCGCGCCCACGATGGCCACGCGCTTGGGCGCGGCGGCCTTTTCGATCACCAGCTCGGTCTCGTGGCAGGCGCGCGGGTTCACCAGGCACGATGTCAGCTTGCCGCTGAAGGTGTGATCCAGGCAGGCCTGGTTGCAGGCGATGCAGGGCGCGATCTTGGCCGATTCACCGGCTATCGCCTTGGCCACGAAATCCGCATCCGCCAGCATCGGCCGCGCCAGCGAGACCATGTCGGCGCAGCCGGTCGACAGCACTTCTTCGGCGACTTCGGGCGTGTTGATCCGGTTCGAAGTGATGACCGGAATCCCCACCTTGCCCATCAGCTTCTTCGTCACCCAGGCAAAGGCCGCGCGCGGGACGCTGGTGGCAATTGTGGGAATCCGAGCCTCGTGCCAGCCGATGCCAGTGTTGATGATCGTCGCCCCGGCCTTCTCGACCGCTTGCGCCAGCTGCACCACCTCTTCATGGGTCGAGCCATTGGGCACAAGGTCGATCATCGACAGGCGGTAGATGATGATGAAATCGGTGCCCACCGCCGCGCGGGTGCGGCGCACGATTTCCAGCGGCAGGCGCATCCGGTTCTCATAGGACCCGCCCCAGCGGTCGGTGCGCTTGTTGGTATGGGTCACCAGGAACTGGTTGATGAAATACCCCTCGGACCCCATGATCTCGACCCCGTCATAGCCCGCCTTCTGGGCCAGCACGGCGGCGTTCACGATGTCGCTGATCTGCTTCTCGATGCCCTCTTCGTCCAGCTCGTTGGGGGGGAAGGGCGAGATTGGTGACTTCACCGGGCTGGGGGCCACACATTTCGGGCCATAGGCATAGCGGCCTGCGTGCAGGATCTGCATGGCGATCTTGCCGCCCGCCTGATGCACCCGGTCGGTGACGACAGAATGATTGGCCACATCCTTGTCGCTGGCCATCATCGCCGCCCCCGGCAGGACCGAGCCTTCGAGGTTCGGTCCGATGCCACCCGTCACCATCAGCGCCACGCCACCACGTGCGCGCGAGGCGTAGAATTCGGCCACCCGGTTCCAGTCGCCGGTTTCCTCCAGCCCGGTATGCATCGAGCCCATCAGGACCCGGTTCTTCAACGTGGTAAAGCCCAGATCCAGCGGGGCCAGCAGGTTCGGGTACGCAGTCATCTTGAAACTCTCCCTCAATTCGGGGCCGACAATCGCGCCGCACCGCGCCGGTGTCACGCGAAACCTGACGTCACCCCCTTTGCCGCCGCTTTGCCAGTTGCTACAGCTTGGCCAACCACATCGCGAGGCCCGCCCATGACCCCAGAACAGATCGCCAAACTGCCTTATCGCCCCTGCGTCGGCCTGATGCTGATGAACGATCAGGGCAAGATCTTCGTCGGCCAGCGCAACGACCGCTTCGAGGACGCCTGGCAGATGCCCCAGGGTGGCGTGGACGAGGGTGAATCTCCGCGCGCGGCGGCCCTGCGCGAATTGCAGGAGGAAATCGGCGTCACCCCCGACCTCGTGGAAATCGTGGCCGAGACCGACGGCTGGCTGCCCTACGACCTGCCGCATGACGTCGTGCCCCACATCTGGAAGGGCCGCTTCCGCGGGCAGGAGCAGAAATGGTTCCTGCTGCGGTTTCTGGGAACCGACGACCAGATCGACATCGAGACCGACCACCCCGAATTCACCTGCTGGAAATGGCAGGACCCCGACCGCCTGATTGCCGAGATCGTACCCTTCAAGCGCGAGGTCTACGAGCGGGTGATGGAGGCATTCGGCGCGCATATTCGTCGCACTTGACGCGGGCTTGAAACAGGCGCAAGTCTTGCGCGCTTTTTTGGGCCGCGCAGCAGTAGCGGCCTTTTGCGGATGGTGAATTTCATGCGCCAGCCAAAGATTCTGACGACGCTCAAAACCTATGACATGGCTCAGTTCACGGCGGATCTGATCGCCGGGATTTCGGTTGCCATGGTGGCCCTGCCGCTGAGCCTGGCGATCGCCATCGCCTCGGGCGCGGACCCGGCGCAGGGGTTGGTCACGGCCATCGTCGCGGGGTTCGTCATTTCGGCGCTGGGGGGCAGCCGGGTCCAGATCGGAGGCCCGACCGGCGCCTTCATCGTGGTGGTGTTCGGCGTGATTGCCGAACACGGATATGACGGGTTGGTCATGGCCACCTTCATGGCAGGGTTCATCCTGCTGATCGCGGGTTATTTCCGGGCCGGGCGATTGATCTCATTCGTGCCCGAGGCCGTTGTCAACGGCTTTACCATCGGCATCGCCGTCATCATCGCCACCAGCCAGATCAAGGATTTCTTCGGCCTGTCGATTCAAAATCTGCCCGCCGAATTTCTTGAGAAAGTACCCGCGCTATGGGACGCGCGCGACACGCTGAACCTGCCGGCCACGGGAACCGCCCTGCTGGCGGCCGTTCTGATCGTTGCCCTGCGCCGGATCGCGCCGCGTTTTCCGGGGCTGATCATCGCGGTCGGCGTTGCCTCGGCGCTGGTCGCGCTGATGGGGCTGGGGGTCGACACGATCCATTCGCGGTTCGGTGATCTGCCCTCGACCCTGCCTGCGCCCCAGCTGCCCGACCTGTCGCTGTCGCGCTTTGTCGAGCTGTTCCCTTCGGCGGTCGTGATCGCCTTTCTGGCCGGAGTGGAATCGCTGCTGTCGGCCATGGTTGCCGACCGGATGATCGGCGGGCAGCACAGGCCCAACGCGGAATTGACGGCCCAGGGCGCGGCCAACATCGCCTCGGCCCTGTTCGGAGGGTTGCCGGCCACCGGGGCTATCGCGCGCACGGCGACGAACATCAAGGCGGGCGGCAAGACGCCGGTTGCGGGCATCATCCACGCGTTGACGATCCTGCTGATCCTGCTGGTTGCGGCCCCGGCGGCGGGCTATCTGGCCATGCCGGCGTTGGCCGCGCTGTTGATGATCACCGCGTGGAACATGAGTGAGCCGCACAAATGGGGTGAATATGCCCGCGCGCGCCCCAGCGATCGGGCGCTGCTGGTTCTGACCATGCTGCTGACCGTCTTCATCGACCTGACCGTGGCCATCGGTGTCGGCGTCGCCATCGGGCTTGCCCTGCGGCTTAGCCGGCGCGAGTCGGTCCAGACGGACTGGACCCCGCCAGATCGGTGAGGAACTCACGCGCCCTCAACTGAACAGGTTGAACTGGCTGGCGTCCACCGGCGCTATATGGCCGGTTGCTGAATTTTGGTGTGCAAAGCACAGCGAACCTGTGCGTGGTGCCGGAGAACACCCAAACTACGCCCAAGCTCATCCGCTGGATTCGGCGGGACCCCGACGGCTTGATTGCCGAGATCCTGCCCTTTAGGCGGTAGCCTTTGAGCGGGTGCCCCCGCTCAAACCAACCCTTCGTCCCGCAGCAGTTCCAGCATGTTCGCCTCGGGGCGCGGGCCGATATGGCTGATCACTTCTCTGGCGCAGACGTTGCCGATGCGGGCGCATGTCTCCATGTCGCGGCCCGTCGCCATGCCGAACAGGAATCCGGCGGCGAACTGGTCGCCCGCGCCGGTAGCGTCCACCGGCACAACCTTCTCGACCGGCACGTCGATGCGAATGCCGTCATGCAGAACCGTCACCCCGTCGCCCGAGCGGGTGCAGACCACCAGCGGGCAGATCGCAGCCGTGCGCCGCAGCGCCTCTTCCAGGTCGTCGGTCTCGAACAGCGATTTGATCTCGGCCTCGTTGCCGATCACGAAATCCAGCTCGTGTTCGATCAGCAGCAGGAAATCGGTGCGGTGACGCTCGACGCAGAACGGGTCGGAGATAGCGATGCCGGTCTTGCCGCCGCCGTTGCGACAGTCGCGCGCGGCCTCCAGGAAGGCGGTCTTGCCCTTCTCCTTGTCGAACAGATACCCCTCGAGGAACATGATCTGGCTGTTGCCCGCCACCTCGGCCGGCACGTCGGCCGAGGACAGTTCCGAGGAAATCCCCAGATAGGTGTTCATCGACCGTTCGCCATCGGGCGAGACGAAGATCATCGAGCGCGAGGTCGGCAGTTCGCCCCCCGGCACGGGCGGGTTTACGAAATCCACGCCGTCCTCGTTCATCGCATCGGCATAGAACCGGCCCAGTGCATCATCATGCACCCGCCCGATGAAGGCCGCGTCCAGACCCAGCGCACCCGCGCCCGCGATGGTGTTGGCCACCGACCCGCCCGGCGTCTGCACCCGGTTTTCCATGGCTGCATACAGCACCTCGCCGCGTTCGCGTTCGATCAGCTGCATGATCCCTTTTTCGATTCCCATCATCTCGAGAAAGCTGTCGTCGGCCTGAGAGATGACGTCCACAACGGCGTTGCCGATGCCGGTCAGGTGATAGGTTTTCATAGGGTCTTGTCCTCGAATTGGCACAGGTCGCGGATCAGGCAGGTGCCGCATTGCGGCTTGCGCGCCTTGCAGTGGTACCGGCCGTGCAGGATCAGCCAGTGATGGGCGTGAAGCTGAAAGTCCACCGGAATATTGTCTTCGATGGCGCGTTCCACGGCATCCACATCCTTGCCGGGGCAGATACCCGTGCGGTTGCCGACGCGAAAGATATGGGTGTCCACCGCCTGCGCCGGGTATCGCCACCACATGTTCAGCACCACGTTCGCGGTCTTGCGCCCGACGCCCGGCAGAGATTGCAGCGCCGCGCGCGAATTGGGCACCTCGCCGCCGTAGTCCTCGACCAGGATGCGCGACATCTTGATGACGTTCTTGGCCTTCTGGCGGAACAGGCCGATGGTCTTGATGTGCTCGATCAACCCCTCTTCGCCGAGGTCGAGCATCTTCTGCGGCGTGTCCGCGATCTTGAACAGCGCGCGGGTGGCCTTGTTGACGCCCGCATCGGTCGCCTGCGCCGACAGCGCCACGGCGACGACAAGCGTGTACACGTTCACGTGCTCAAGCTCGCCCTTGGGTTCGGAGTCGGCCTGCTGGAACCGGATAAAGATCTCGCGGATCGTGTGATAATCAAGCTGCTTTGCCATCCGGGCCTTAATGCCGCCCGCGGTGCCGGGTGACAAGCCCAAAGCCGGCCGTGCCGCCAATGCGCAAGTTTCGGGTCGCACCGTCGGGCCCGGCGCGGCTAGGATGGGACAAGCCATAGCAAGGTGAATGCCATGAACGTCCAGACATCCGAATCCGGTTACCACTACAACGTGATGCGGCGCGCGATCGATCTGATCGACCAGGGCGGCGAGTCGCTGTCGCTGGAAGAGCTGGCCCGCCAGATGGATATGAGCCCCGCCCATTTCCAGCGCCTGTTCTCGCGCTGGACGGGCGTGTCGCCGAAACGCTACCAGCAATATTTGACGCTCGGCCATGCCAAGGCGCTGCTGCGCGAGCGGTTCACCACGCTGGAGACCGCGCACAGCGTCGGTCTGTCCGGCAGCGGCCGCCTGCACGACCTGTTCCTGAAATGGGAGGCGATGAGCCCCGGCGAATATGCCCGCAAGGGGGCCGGGCTGACCATCTATTGGGGCTGGTTCGAAAGCCCCTTTGGCCCGGCGCTGGTGATGGGCACGGCCAAGGGCATCTGCGGCATGGCCTTTGCCGCCGAGACCGGCGAAGAGGCCGCGATGCAGGACATGCTGTCGCGCTGGCCCCTGGCGGAATACGTCGAGGATCCGATGCGCCTGCGCCCGTGGGTCCTGTCGGCCTTCGGCGCGGCCAGCGACCGGCTGGAGCCTACGCCGTTGTACCTGATCGGCTCACCCTTGCAGATCAAGGTGTGGGAGGCGCTGATGCAGATCCCCTCGGGCCAGGTGACGACCTATTCCCAGATCGCGCAGGCCGTGGGCACGCCGCAGGCGGTGCGGGCAGTGGGCACGGCGGTGGGCCGCAACCCGGTCAGTTGGCTGATCCCCTGCCACCGCGCGCTGCGCAAATCGGGGGGCCTGGGCGGCTATCACTGGGGGTTGCCCGTCAAACGCGCCATGCTGGCCTACGAGGCGGCGCAGGCCGATGCCTGATTGACTTGGGGTCTCGCGCCTGCCAAAAGGCGCGCAGGTTCGGGTCTCCTGCCGCTCGCGGCCCTTTGGCTTTGGTGAAACCCGGTTCAAACCACATCTGTTGCCCTTTCCCGGCGCGCGGATGGCAAGGCGAGCCCCGTCCAATACTCGCGCCCGTTTCTGGAAACGAGGCAAGACATGACACAGATCCGAACCATCGCCCCCGTGGGCGAGCTGAAAGTGCAGGCCAAACGCCTGCGCGAGAAACTGCGTGGCGCCGGCGTGGCCCTGAGCCATGCGCAATCGCTTGAGATGATCGCCCATCAGCATGGCGCACGCGACTGGAATACGATGCACGCGATGGCCGGAAACCGGCTGCACCTGAAGGTCGGAGACCGCGTGCGGGGTACCTATCTGGGCCAGCCCTTCACCGGGGAAATCCGCGGCCTGACGATGCTGGGCGACGGCGCGCAGCGGCGGATCACGCTGCAGTTCGACACCCCGGTCGACGTGGTGACCTTTGACAGCTTCTCGGCCTTTCGCCAGCGCGTCAGCGGTCAGATCGGCTGGGACGGTCGGTCAGCTCGCCATACGTCGAACGGCGAGCCACAACTGGTGGTGCGTCCGGCCTGACGCAAACGGGGCAAGGTGCCTGTCCGCGCCTTGCCCCACATTTTGTGCGTTCCCGTGCGGGGGTTATTCCGGGGTCCAGCCGCTGACGGCCTTGACCTCCAAAAAGTCCTCCAGCCCCCAGACACCGCCTTCACGCCCGTTGCCGGACTGTTTCATGCCGCCAAAGGGCGAACCGGCAGCGCGCGACTGGCCGTTCATCTCGACCATGCCCGAGCGCAGTTTGCGCGCCATGCGGTTGGCGCGGGCGCCGTCCTGCGTCTGGACATAGTTGGTCAGGCCATAGGGCGTGTCATTGGCGATCTCGATGGCCTCTTCCTCGGTATCGAAGGGGATCATGGTCAGGACCGGGCCAAAGATCTCCTCGCGCGCGATGGTCATCTGGTTGTTGGCGTCGGCAAACACGGTGGGGCGCACGAAATAGCCTTTGTTGAACCCTTCGGGGCGACCGGGACCGCCGGCGATCAGGCGCGCACCCTCGTCGATGCCTTTCGTGATCAGGGCCTGGATCTTGGTCCATTGCAGCTCGTTCACGACGGGGCCGATATGGCGGCCTTCCTGCATCGCCGGGCCCACGGTGACCTTATTGGCGACCTCGGCCGCGGTTTCCACGGCTTGATCATAGATCGGGCGCTGCACCAGCATCCGGCTGGGCGCGTTGCAGCTCTGGCCGGTGTTGTTCATCATGTGCAGCACGCCGCGCTTGACCGCCTTGTCATCGGCATCGGCAAAGATCACGTTGGCGCCCTTGCCGCCCAGTTCCAGATGCACCTTCTTGAGCGTGTCGGCGGCGTTCTTGGAAATCGCCGTGCCCGCACGGGTCGAGCCGGTGAAGCTGACCATGTCGACGTCCGGATGCCCCGACAGTTGCGAACCCACGCCCACGCCGTCGCCGTTCACCAGGTTGAAGACACCCGGCGGAAAGCCCGCCTCGTGCATCATCTCGGCAAAGATCATCGCGTTCAGCGGGCTTTGCTCGGACGGTTTCAGAACCATGGTGCAGCCCGCGATCGCCGCCGCGCCCACCTTGAGCGTGATCTGATTCATCGGCCAGTTCCACGGGGTGATCAGCGCGGCGACGCCGACTGCCTCGTAGATGATCCGGTCATTGGGGGCATGATCGCCCAGGGGGCGCTCGAACTGGAAACTCTTGGCTGCTCGAATGAAATTCTTCAGGTGCCAGATCCCGGCGCCCACCTGCTGGGTGCGCGACATGTCGATCGGCGCGCCCATCTCCATCGACATTGCCTGCGCGAGGTCTTCGGCGCGGGTGGGGTAGATCTCGATCAGCTTTTCCACCAGCGCGATGCGCTCTTCGACCGGCGTGGCCATCCAGCCCGGCAGCGCCGTCTTGGCCGCCGCCACGGCCGCGTCGGTATCGGCCTGACCGCCCAGAGAAATCACCGTGCAGGGCTCCTCGGTCGAGGGGTCGATCACATGGAAATTATTGGCTTGGCTGGGGGCGACCCACTGGCCGTTGATGTAAAAGTCGCGTTTCTCGATCATGGCGTGTCCTCTTGATCCGCATTCATTCGACCGCGCGGTCGGTTTTCCCGGGCACTCTGTCACTGCGGCCCCCTTGGGGCAAGGCAATTCTGGAAATTTGATCAAATTATTGATCGCACGTTTTTTGCCCCTGTGCCACATCAATGGTTTAACCTGAGGGCAAAGTGATTAGGTTTGCACCAACCGACTCGGGTTTTCACAGGAAAGGAGATGCATCATGGGTTTGCGCATCAACGATACCGTCCCCAATTTCACCGCTGAAACGGACCAGGGCACCATCCAGTTCCACGACTGGATCGGCGACAGCTGGGCGATCCTCTTCTCGCACCCCAAGGATTTCACTCCGGTCTGCACCACCGAGTTTTCGGCCGTGGCGCAGTTGAACGACGAATGGGCCAAGCGCAACACCAAGGTGATCGGTGTTTCGGTCGATGGGGTCGAGGACCACAAGAAGTGGAAGAAAGACATCGAGGCCTATGGCAAGGCCAACCCCGGCTTTCCGATCATCGCCGATGACGGACTGGCAGTGTCCAAGGCCTTCGACATGCTGCCCGCCGAGGCATATCTGCCCGACGGCCGAACCCCGGCGGACAGCGCCACGGTGCGCTCGGTCTTCATCATCGGGCCGGACAAGCAGCTGAAACTGTCGATGACCTATCCGATGACCGTGGGCCGGAATTTCGCCGAGATTCTGCGGGCGCTCGACGGCCTGCAAATGAGCGCCAAGGGCGTGGCTACCCCGGCCAACTGGGTGCCCGGCGAAGACGTAATCATCCCGCCGTCGGTTTCAAATGACGAAGCCAAGGAGAAGTTCGGCGAGTTCGAGACGATCTTCCCCTATCTGCGCAAGACCAAGGCGCCGAGCTGACATCAAAAGGGGCGGGGCACATCATGTCCCGCCCCGTACCGCATTGAACGTCCTCAGGCCTCAAGCGCCTCAAGCACTTTCCTTGCAACCGCAGCGGACGACGCCGGGTTCTGCCCGGTAATCAGTTTGCCGTCCTGCACGGCATGCGGTTGGAACGGCTCCACCTTGCTGAACTGCGCACCCCTGTCTTTCATCGTATCCTCGACCAGCAAGGGCACGATTTCGGTCAGGCCGACGGCGTCTTCTTCTTCATTCGTGAAGCCGGTGACGGTACGACCCTTGACCAAGGGCGACCCGTCCGCGGCCTTGGCGTTCGCCAGAACGATCGGGGCGTGACACACGGCGCTGACCGGTTTCCCCGCTGACCAGAACGTCTCGATCAGATCAATCGATTTCTCATCCGACACAAGGTCCCACAGCGGCCCGTGCCCACCGGGATAGAAGATCGCGTCATAGTCGTGGGCGTTCACCTCGGACAGTTTGACCGTGTTGGCCAATGCCGCCATCGCTTCGGGGTCGGCCTCGAACCGGCGGGTGTCGTCGGTCTGGCTGTCGGGTGCGCTGCTTTTGGGGTCCAGCGGCGGCTGGCCACCTTTGGGCGAGGCCATTGTCAATTCGGCCCCGGCATCCTTGAACACGTAGTACGGAGCGGCCAGCTCCTCGAGCCAGAACCCGGTCTTTTCTCCGGTGTCGCCCAGCTGGTCATGTGATGTCAGGACGACCAGAATTTTCTTTGCAGTCGAAGCCATGTGTTTTCTCCTAGTTCGGCCGGTTCACCCGGCCCGTGTCTTGTGTGATCGGGATATATGGCTGTTGCTGCTTGTTGATTAGTGCCGGATTTGGCAAAGCATTATTGCCGGCATGAAATAATGAGGCTGCGAGATGGCGCTGTGGGACGGGCTGGAAGAATTCCTGATGGTGGTCGAGACGGGGGGCTTCACTGCTGCGGCCCGGCGGCTTGGGGTTTCGGCCAGTCATGTCTCGCGTCAGGTCGCCCGGCTTGAGGATCGTTTGGGCGTCAAGCTTTTGGCGCGTTCGACCCGCGTGGTGCGCCTGACCGACGCCGGACGCGACTATCACGCGCGGGTGGCCGGGCTTGTGGCGGGTCTGGAAGAGGCGAACCAGTCGGCGGCAGGGGATCGGGCCCAGATCGCGGGGCGCATTCGCGTGTCGGCCGCCGGGCCATTTGCGGAACAATTCGTGGCGCCCGCTTTGGCGCGGTTCGCAAGCCTGCACCCCAAGCTCTCGGTCACCATCGACTTCAATTCGCGCCTTCTGAACCTGACCGAGGAAGGCTTCGACTTTGCCATCCGCTATGGCACGCTGACCGAAAGCGGGCTGATCGCGCGACGTCTGGCAACCCGACGAATGGTCTGCGTGGCCGCGCGCGGCTATCTCGACCGGCACGGAAGGCCGACCCATCCGGCCGACCTGCGGCATCATCAGTGCCTGATCACCAACAATGACCGGTGGGTATTCCGCGACCCCGGCTCGGGCGACCCGATCGAGGTTCGGGTGCATGGCCGGTGGCAGGCCAACAACCCGCACGCCGTTCTTTCTGCCGCGCGGCAAGGTCTGGGGGTCATGTACGCGCCCGAGATTTTTCTGGGCGCGAAGCGCCCCCCTGAGCTGGAGCCGATACTGCAGGGGTTCGAAGACCCAAGCCGCGCGAGTTGGATCGTCTATCCTGAACGGCGTCATCTGCCGCTGCGGGTGCGCCGGGCGATGGATTTCTTGGTCGAGGAACTGGGCGATGCGGTGCCCGACTAGGCGGGGCGCTGCGGATGCAGGTGCAGTTGCGCGCGATAGGCGGCGCGCTTGAACTCGCGGGTCAGCTTATCGGTCAACGGCGGTTTCGTCTGGATCGTCGAGCCGCCGATTTCACCGGCCACTTCCTGGTTGCCGCTGCCCAACAGCGCGTGGACGGGCTGGCCCGTGATCCAGTGCATCTGCAGGAACGTGTCCACCGGGCGGTCAATGCGGTCGGTGGCCGCCAGCAGACGTTCCGCCGCCTTCCGGCCCACCACCTGGCAGACGCATTGCAGTCCGATGACCTTGGGCAGGATCAGACGAAGGCCGTCATGCTCAGCGAGGGTCTGGGCTGCGGTTTCGCGCTGCTTGACCGGGATGCGGATATAATGGTCAGGGGTCGCGATTGGGCATAGCAGATCCAGCGCCGCCGACATCCGGTCAGTATCGACGCGCAGATCATCCTCGGCGGTGATTGCCAGGTCGATCCCCTCGTCGACCATCTTGCGCCAGATCCGGCGGTGGCTTTCGAACACGCCGATCTCGGCCGGGCGCAGGGTGAACGGGTAGCGTGGGCGATGCAGGTTGCCCGGGTGCAGCGTGACCCCAGCAATCTGCGCCGGATCGCGCCCGTTGACCGCTTCGATCAGTTCGGCATTGGGCAGGTCGGCGCAGAGCTGCTCGGCATTGGGTCGGCGCGCGGTGCTGGAGGACATATGGATGACGAAGGATCGCATGGTGTCGTGCATAGAACAGGGGCGCCGCCCGGGAAAGGCCTCGGTAAAACAAAAAAGACCCCGGCCGGAACCGGGGTCTTGGATCAAGCAAGGGGCAGGGCGGATTATTCCGCGCCTTCCTCTTTCTTTTCTTTCTTCTCGGGCACGATCTCTTCGCCGGTTTCCTGATCCACGCATTTCATCGACAGGCGGACCTTGCCGCGATCGTCGAAGCCCAGAAGTTTGACCTTCACTTCCTGGCCTTCCTTCAGAACGTCCGAAGGGTGGTTCAGGCGACGGTTTTCGATCTGAGACACGTGGACCAGACCGTCACGCTTGCCGAAGAAGTTCACGAAGGCGCCGAAATCGACGATTTTCACGACCTTGCCGGTATAGATCTGACCTTCTTCCGGCTCAGCCACGATCGAGTGGATCATCTCGTAGGCTTTCTTGATCGACTCACCATCGGGCGATGCGATCTTGATGATGCCGTCATCGTTGATGTCGACCTTGGCGCCGCTGGTTTCCACGATCTCGCGGATCACCTTGCCGCCCGAGCCGATCACTTCGCGGATCTTGTCGGTCGGGATCTGCATGGTCTCGATGCGCGGTGCGTGGATCGAGAACTCGGCAGTCTCGCTCAGCGCCTTGCTCATCTCGTTCAGGATGTGCAGACGGCCGTCCTTGGCCTGAGCCAGGGCTTTCTCCATGATCTCGGGCGTGATGCCCGCGACCTTGATGTCCATCTGCAGCGAGGTGATGCCGTTTTCGGTACCCGCAACCTTGAAGTCCATGTCGCCCAGGTGGTCTTCGTCACCCAGGATGTCGGTCAGAACGGCATAGTCGCCGTCGTCTTCCAGGATCAGACCCATGGCCACACCGGCCACCGGAGCCTTGAGCGGAACGCCCGCATCCATCATCGACAGCGAACCGCCGCAGACCGATGCCATCGAGGACGAGCCGTTCGACTCGGTGATCTCGGACACCACGCGGATGGTGTAGGGGAAATCGGTCGGAGCCGGCAGAACCGCCTGCAGGGCGCGCCATGCCAGTTTGCCGTGGCCGATTTCGCGGCGACCGGGCGAACCAACGCGGCCCACTTCGCCGACCGAGTAGGGCGGGAAGTTATAGTGCAGCAGGAAGTTCGATTTGAAGTTGCCGTGCAGCGCGTCGATGAACTGCTCGTCGTCACCAGTGCCCAGCGTCGTCACGGCCAGCGCCTGGGTTTCACCTCGGGTGAACAGGGCCGAACCATGGGTCCGCGGCAGCAGGCCGGTTTCGGCCACGATCGGGCGCACGTCGGTGGTCGAACGACCGTCGATCCGCTTGCCGCCCTTCACCACGTCGCCGCGCAGGATGCTGGCTTCGAGCTTTTTCATCGCCGAACCCAGGTTCGAGTCCTCAAGCTGCTCTTCGGTCAGAGCGGCCTTGATGGCCTCGCGCGCGGCAGCGACGGCTGCGGTGCGCTCTTGCTTGTCGGTGATTGCGAATGCGGCACGCATCTGCTCTTCACCGGCAGCTTTCACGGCAGCGTACAGCTCCGAGTAGTCGGGGGCTTCGAAGGCAAAGGGCTCTTTCGCGGCGTCTTCGGCCAGCGAGATGATCAGGTCGATCACCGGCTGGATCTGTTCGTGCGCGAAGGTCACGGCGCCCAGCATCTCGGCTTCGGTCAGCTCGTAGGCTTCCGACTCCACCATCATCACGGCGTCTTTGGTGCCGGCCACAACCAGATCCAGACGCTGTTCAGGGTTCAGGCGCAGGTCCTGCATGTCGTCCACGGTCGGGTTCAGGACGTACTCGCCATCCACGAAACCAACGCGGGCACCGGCGATCGGGCCGCGGAAGGGCGCGCCCGAGATGGTCAGGGCCGCCGATGCGGCGATCATCGCCACGATGTCGGGGTCGTTGACCAGATCGTGGCTCAGTACGGTGCACATCACCAGAACTTCGTTCTTGAACCCGTCAACGAACAGCGGACGGATCGGACGGTCGATCAGGCGCGCGGTCAGCGTCTCTTTCTCGGTCGGACGGGCCTCGCGCTTGAAGAAGCCACCCGGCACCTTGCCGGCGGCATAGTATTTTTCCTGATAGTGCACGGTCAGCGGGAAAAAGTCCTGACCGGGCTTCTGTTCCCGGGCAAAGGTCACGTTGGCCATGACGCTGGTCTCGCCCAGCGTGGCAATCACGCTGCCGTCAGCCTGACGGGCAACCTTGCCGGTTTCCAGTGTGAGCGTTTCCTCGCCCCACTGCATCGATTTCTTCGTTACATCAAACATATGCGTATCCTAGATGGGAGCACTCCCGCCCCTGCGGGTCTCCCGTTTTGCGTGGCGGCCCCATTGCCGCCGACCCCAATTTATCTTCCATTCGAGTGCCGGGGTCAGGGCACAACGTCTCAGATACCGCGCGCATACATGAGATTGCGTCGGATTGAAAGGGATAAGGCCGCAGAAGGCACACGGTCCTGCATCTGCCGTGGTTCGCCTTTGCGTCAGCCGACACCGCGAACGTTCCGATGCGTAAGCCCGCATAGCATCTGGCGTGCACCCGCTCGCAAACAGGACCATCGCTCGTCATCGAGGATATGCAGATCGGAAATCGGCGCGGCAGAGGCTGGAGAGAAACTCCGGGCTGCGACGGTGGTAGGAAAGCCGCGAAACTAATGCGACCCCGTCCTCTCGACCTCGGTCAGGCCATCGCTGGCCATGCGCAGACATATTCCCGCAGGCGAATGCATTTTGTGAAAAAGTGATTGCAGTGTAGCCTCTTACCACGGAACCCGCGGTCCAGACGACGAAAAGGCGCCAAGGGGGTAAGACTACTCACTGTCGTCCGACGGCCGAATACCTTGGCGTTTGCAATTCGCGCGAACGAAAGGGACGGCCACATGTCTCAGACCAAGAAAATGCTGGATCCGGATCCGCGGATCTATGATTTCGAAACGGAATACGAGCTGGGGCAGGACAATGTTCGCCCATTCGGGCTGGATATTCACAACCCGGTTTTTCTTATCTCAAGCATCCTGATCTTTGCCTTCGTGCTGATCGCTCTCGCCAATCAAGAGGCCGCAGCAACGTTCTTCGGTTGGCTGCGGCCGTGGCTGACCAGCACCTTCGACTGGTTCCTCGTCCTGTCGGTGGATGCAATCACACTGTTCTGCCTGGCCTTGATCGTTCTGCCGGTGGGCAAGGTGCGCATCGGCGGCAAAGACGCCAAGCCCGACTACTCCTACGCCGGCTGGATTGCGATGATGTTCGCGGCCGGGATCGGCATCGGATTGCTGTTTTTCGGCGTGTTAGAGCCGGTCTACTACAATTTCGCCGAGGATGGCGGCGCCCGTCCTTTGGGCATCGACATCGCGGTGCCGGGCAATGAATACATTGGTGTTGTCGGTACCATCCACCACTGGGGGCTGGAGGGCTGGGCGGTCTACGCCGCCGTGGGCCTGAGCCTCGCGATCTTCAGTTACAATCTCGGCCTGCCGCTGACCCTGCGCTCGGCCTTCTACCCGTTGCTGGGCGAGCGTGTCTGGGGCTGGTGGGGCCATGCGATCGACACGCTGGCGGTGTTTGCCACCCTGTTCGGCCTGACCACATCGCTGGGGCTGGGCGCGCAGCAGGTTGCCGCCGGTCTCTACGAGGTGTTCGGCATCGAACCCAGCCCCACCGTCGTCGTCCTGCTGATCATCGGTATCACGATGATCGCGCTGGGCTCGGTGCTGATGGGCATGGACGCGGGTGTGAAGCGGCTCAGCGAGATCAACATGATCATGGCCGTGGGCCTGTTCCTGTTCGTGATTGCAGTGACCGGGATCGGCACGGCGATCTCGCGCTATTTCAGCGTGATGACCGATTACGTCAGGCTGCTGCCGGCTTTGTCGAACCCGTTCGGGCGCGAAGACACCAGCTTCTTCCACGGTTGGACAACCTTCTACTGGGCCTGGTGGATCGCGTGGTCGCCTTTCGTGGGCATGTTCATCGCCCGCATCTCCAAGGGGCGCACGGTGCGTGAATTCGTGATCTGCGCGCTGCTGGCGCCCACGGCGGTCTGTGCGCTGTGGATGTCCACCTTTGGTGGCGCGGCAATCGACATGCTGAACGTCGGCGGTGCCGAGGGCGTCAAGGCCACGGTGATCGACAGCTATGCCCCCGAAGGCGCGCTGTTCGGCTTCCTGAAAGAGCTGCCGCTCTACGGCATCGTGGCCCCGATCGCGCTGATTTTGATCGTGGTCTTCTTTGTCACCTCATCCGACTCGGGGTCGCTGGTGATCGATACGATCACCGCCGGCGGCAAGATGGACGCCCCGGTGGTGCAGCGTGTGTTCTGGTGCACGCTGGAAGGTCTGGTCGCGATCGCGCTGCTGCTGGGTGGCGGCCTTGCCGCGCTGCAAGGTGCGGCGGTGTCAACTGGCATCCCGTTCACGCTTGTGGTGCTGATCATGTGCTACTGTCTGTGGCTGGCGCTGAAGTCTGAGCGCGCCAAGATCTGAGCCGCCCTCGACGGCCTATGAACGCCCGCCAATTGGCGGGTGTTTTTTCGCTTTAACCGGACCCAGCTGTAAGTTCCGAAGGTTTGACCCGGGTCGGAAGTCTCTATTCAGGATCTCGCAACAAAGCCTTCGCAAATTGAATGAACATTGCGATGAACACGCCGACCCCGACGAAAATGTAGATCACGGTGAAGACCTTGCCGATCTTGGTCGCCGGGGACAGATCGCCGAACCCGACCGTCGATAATGTGGTCGCGCTGAAATACAGCGCGTCAACCCAATGCCAGCCCTCGACGCTGCTGTAGAACAGCGTCCCGGACAGAAGAATAAGAATACATAGCAGCAAACCGCCCCGAAAATGCGGATCATCCCACGATCGGACGATCGCCTTGAGCAGACGGTAGGCATTGAGGATCAGAGCTATCATTCTATACGCCTTTCGGCTGTTTCGAGGGTACGTTCAGGATGCATGTTTTTGCGCGAATTTCCGCATGTACAAATCGGATTATTTGCTAAGATGGCGATGTTTGACAGGAGATACTTCATGCGTAGTCATCTTTTGGTGGCGCTGCTTGCCGCCACCTCGGTTTCCGCGCAGCAAGACCCGGCTCAGACCCTGATCACCAATGTGCATGTATTTGATGGCGTCAACGACGGGCGCATCGAGAACGCGAATGTTCTGATCGAGGGCAACCTGATTGCAGCTGTGTCGGCGGACCCGATCTCGGCCGAAGGAGCAACGGTGATCGACGGCGGTGGACGCACCCTGATCCCGGGTCTGATCGATGTACACTGGCACACGACATATGCGTATACCCCAGCAACCGTCTTGATCTTCAATCAAGGCGATATGTCGGAAGTGGCCATTCGTTCGATGACAGGGGCAAAGGAAACCCTGATGCGCGGCTTCACAACAGTGCGCGATCCCGGCGGCAATCCATTTGCAATCAAGAGACTGATCGATTCCGGCGAATACCCCGGGCACCGCATTCTGCCTTCGGGGCCGTTCATGAGCCAAACATCGGGTCATGCCGATTTCCACAGTTTGTTGGAAAACCCAAGAAACTCGACTTCCGAGTTGAGTTATTGGGAAAAGAACATGATGGCGATGGTGGCCGATGGGGTCCCCGAGGTTCGCAAAAGGACCCGCGAGATTCTCAAGTACGGTGCCTCCCAAGTCAAAATAACTACGGGCGGTGGCGTATCCTCACAGTATGATCCGCTGGATGTGAGCGAATACTCTGTTGATGAGATCGAAGCGGTCGTCGAAGAAGCTGCGAACTTCAATACTTACGTACTGGCCCATGTAATGACGGACCGCGGGATTCGCACCTCAGTCGAAGCCGGCGTCATGAGCATCGAGCATGGTTTCTTCGCGTCTCGTGAAACGCTCGAGCTCATGAAAGAAAAAGGGGCATGGCTAAGCCCCCAGACCATGAAAGAAGAGGACATGGTCTGGGACAGCCCGGTCAGCGCGGCAAAATACAAGCAGGTCACAGATGCCGTTGCGAACCTGTACCCGATGGCCAAAGAGGTGGGGGTGAACCTGGCCTTTGGGACCGACCAGCTTCTGGACGCCTCCAAGGCGTATCAACAAAGCCTTTATCTGGTGCGATTGGGCGAATGGTTCACCCCGTATGAAGTGTTGAAAATCGCCACTTCTGAAAACGCCCGGTTGCTGGAACTGAGCGGCCCCCGGCACCCGTATCAAGACGGCCCGCTGGGGGTCATCAAAGAGGGTGCCTATGCCGACCTGATCCTCGTCGACGGCAATCCGCTTGAAAACCTTGAGTTGGTTGGGAATCCGGGCGAGTACTTCGACCTGATCATGAAAGACGGTTTGGTCTACAAGAACACGCTGGACTGAACGCCGCGCGCCTCTGAAAAAAAACGCCCGCCAAATGGCGGGCGTCTCGAACTTGAAAGCGGTGTAGTCCGCGCTTAGCGGCGGATGCCCAGCTTTTTGATCAGGTCCTGGTAGCGCGCTTCTTCCTTGCCCTTCAGGTAGTCCAGCAGCTTGCGGCGCTGGGCGACCATCTTCAGAAGACCACGGCGGCCGTGGTTGTCTTTCTTGTGGGTCTTGAAGTGCTCGGTCAGGGTGTTGATGCGCGAGGTCAGGATAGCAACCTGGACTTCCGGCGAACCGGTGTCGCCGTCCTTGGTTGCGAATTCTTTCATGACGCGTGCTTTTTCTTCAGCAGTGATCGACATCGGGGTCTCCTTCGAAGGTTAGAGTTGATGGCGCAGGCCGGGATGTCGTCCAGCACAGGCCCATGGAGAAAACCGCACCGATTCCGATGCGGATGGGCGCGTATAGGCGCAATCGGAATAAATGGCAAAGGGATTCTGCGTATCTCAGCCCTTGGGGCTGGTCAGGGTCGGGTCCAGACCCGGAGTCAGTTGAATATCTTCGGGCCCAAGACCTTGGGCGCCGAACAGATAGGCCACCTCACGCCCGTTGACCAGAACGCGCGTCAGATCGGCGTTGTCCGCGTCTTGTTCAATCCCGATATCGGGCGCGTCAGGGCCGTTCCATTCGATCAGCAGCTTGTCTTCTCCGGGGGTGAAATCCACGACGCTGACTTCCTTCCCGGTGCCCGCTCCGTCGATGGCGATCTGGTCCGCTCCCTGACCGCCGGTGACGACATCTCCGGCACCGGCCCGGATCGTGTCGTCCCCCGCGCCGCCGTTCAGAAAATCGCTGGCGGGCGTCTCGCCATCGTCCCGGCCGGTCAGAGTGTCGTCGCCATCACCGCCGAACAGCGTGTCTGCCCCTGCGCCGCCGGCGAGCATGTCTTCGCCGTCGCCGCCTTGCAGCGCGTCTTCGCCCTCACCCCCGGCAAGGTCATCGTTGCCCTGACCGCCGTACAGATCGTCATCGCCTTCGCCACCAACCAACTGGTCGTCGCCGGCATGGCCGTACAATATGTCGTCACCGGCATTCCCCGAGAGGTCATCGTGACCGTTGCCACCGTGCAGAACATCATTGCCAGTGTTTCCGTTTAGCGTGTCATCCCCGTCAGCGCCGAACAACGTATCATTTCCGGCGCCACCATCGATAATGTCATCGCCGTCATAGCCGTTGATCTGATCGTTGCCCTCGACCCCGCTCAGATTGTCCACGCCCGGTCCGCCGGCGATGACCAGGTTTCCGTCCACGTCCGAAAGTATGGTTCCGGTGGACGCATCCTCGGCCTCGGCCGGGTCTTCGAAAGAATCGTCAATCTCAAGCAGATTTCCTTCGGGAATGTCTTCGACGGCATCTTCTTCGATGACATCGTCGTTGTCCTCGTCCTCATCCCCCGAGAATACGTCGCTGATCGCGTATGCTGCGCCGCCCATTGCGGCCAGGCCGAACAATCCGAGCAGAAACATGGGAACCCTCCGAAAGCGTGCCGCCCCGAGTGTGAAATATCCCATGTCGCCAGAGGGTTGGTCAAAGCCAACCTGAGTCTGTGGTTAACCCTTTGTCACCGGTTCCACGGTTCGGGTTGCTGGGTATACGCGATGTAGAGCGGATGCTTGGGGTGGCCTGCCTTGCTGAGCCCCAGGTGGAACAGCGGCTGGCCGGTGCCGCGCAGCAGGCGCTCGACCGCCGGGCCGCGATCCAGATGCGCGCCATGGGTGCCCCAGGCGGCGATCACCTGATCGGCCCAGTCCACGCCGGCCAGGATGGCGGCATCGTTCTCGGGCCCCACCGGATCGGCCGCCGCGCGCATCTTGCGCGGGTCGGTGTCGCGCCAGGCAAAGATGTTGGTCACCTGGAACGCCCCGAACCCCAAAGCCCGCGCGCGCCGCTCGCAACGCTCGACGGTCGGGTCATTCTGCACCTCGGTCGCGGTCGAAGGGTTCAGCATCACGAACAGCGCCCGGCGCCCGGCTGGATCCCAGATGCGGGTCAGGCTGTAGCGATAGCGTTCGCAGTCGGAATAGACGGCTGTCGAGGGCGCGTCGCCCTTGGTGTGGGACCGGGTGATCATGCGCCTTCGCTTAGCACGAGACCTAACCGGCGAACACCCGGCTGGGGTGCAGTTCACCGGATTTGTAGACCCCCACCGCCACGGCCTTGCCGTCGAACGATGCCCAGGCCTCGTCGCCGTATTCCACGTCGCCGGCCAGAACCATGCCGGGGTTGCCGTTGCGCAGGCGGGTGGCGCCTTCGGGGGTGCATTTCAGCTCGGGCAGGTCGGCCAGCCCTTCTTCCAGCGGGCGCAGGTGCTCATCCAGCGCCGGGGTTTTCGCCATCTCGTCGATCTGCTCGATGCTCAGGCCGTCCTCGGCCTCGAACGGGCCGGACCAGATCCGGCGCAGCTCCTTGACGTGGCCATGGCAGTCCAGCGTCTCACCCAGATCGCGTGCGATCGAACGGACATAGCCGCCCTTGCCGCAGGTCATTTCCAGCACGACATGGTCGGGATCGGGGCGGTCGACCAGCACCAGTTCCTCGACCCACAAGGGCCGGGCGGCCAGTTCGACATCCTCGCCGTCGCGGGCCAGCTTGTAGGCGCGCTGTCCGTCGATCTTGACCGCCGAGAACTTGGGCGGCACCTGCATGATCTCGCCCACGAAGGGCAAGAGGGCCTGTTTGATCTCGTCATCGGTGGGGCGCAGGCCGCTTTCCGCGATCACTTCGCCCTCGGCATCGTCGGTATTGGTTGCCTGACCCAGACGCACGGTAAAGGTATAGGCCTTGAGCGCATCGGTGATGTAGGGAACGGTCTTGGTGGCCTCGCCCAAAGCGACGGCCAGAACGCCGGTGGCTTCGGGGTCGAGCGTGCCGGCATGGCCCGCCTTTTTGGCGTCCAGCGCCCAGCGGACCTTGTTGACCACGGCGGTCGAGGTCATGCCTGCCGGCTTGTCGACCACCAGCCAACCGGAAATGTCACGACCCTTGCGTTTGCGTCCCATGATGCACCTAGAATTCTGCTGAGGCGCGCGACCTAGCGGATCGGTCCGGCGCTGTCAATTTGCCGGGATGTCCTCGACCACGCCGACGATCGGCCCCAGCGAGAATCCCACGTCCGATCGGTTCGCCGCCCGATCATACATGCGCGAGATGTTGCCGTCGAAAAATAGCGCGTTGGGCGTGTTCAGAACGTCGCGGAACAGGCGGCCGAACTCGTGGAAGGTGACGTAATCTTCGGAAATCACGAATACCGCACGGCTGCCATCGGCGCTGGTGCCCACCCCGTTGCGCACATAGCGCGAGGTCGAATCCTTTAGAAACCGCGGATGCAATTCGCCGTCGATCACCAGCATCGGGCCGGATTGGGTGGCAAAGCGGCAGTCGGGCTTGCGATCTAGATAGTCCAGCGTCTCGAACACGTCGGCACGGCCTTCGCGGATGCAGAACACCCCGTTGGGCAGCAGGCCGAAATTGCCGGGTCCGGCGTTGGGAATCACGCGCATGAGTTCCTGCCCGTCTTCGACATAGTGGCCCACGGGCGAGCGGTCCTCGTGATACATGCCGGCATTCATCGCAAAGCTCAGGCGTTGGCCCGCATCGGCCAGTTCCTCGTTCACCGACGAGAAGTGGCCCAGCACTTGGCCCGCTTCGTCATACAGGAACAGGCGCAGGTCCTCGGTGGTGGCGTCGACTTCGCACACGGTATAGCGCCGGTCTTCGTGTGCCACGCGCTCGCAGGTCACCGCACCGGCCTGTCCGGCCCAGAGCAACGCGATCAAAGCGGCGGTCCTGCGGATCACTCGTCCAGGTCCCGGCGCACGGCGTCCTGTTCGAACATCCGGCGTGTGTCGTCCATGCGGTCGAACGTTTCGTCCAGCCGGAAGCGCAGGTCGGGGGCGAATTTCAGGCCGACCTTCTTGCCGACCATGCGGCGCAGCTCGCCCTTGTTGCGGGCCAGCAGCTCGATCACGGTGTCCTGCCCCTTGCCGCCCAGCGGCAGCACGTAGGCGGTGGCGATCTTGAGGTCGGGCGAGGTGCGCACTTCGCCCACGGTGATCGACAGGCGGTTCAGGTCGGGGTCGTGCACGTCGCCGCGCGCCAGCACCTCGGACAGGGTGCGGCGGATCAGTTCGCCGACGCGAAGCTGCCGTTGCGAGGGGCCGGGGCCGTCGTGGAATTTGTTCTTAGCCATGTCCCCGATCTAAGCGCAAAGCGGGGCTTTGCCAAGCGGCCCCGAACCGGGTAGGAGGCTTTGAGCCGAATTTCAGAAGAAGGACCAGCGCAATGACGCATATTCCGGGAATCGTCGTGACCGGGGCTTCGGGCCGGATGGGGCAGATGCTGATCAAGACCATCACCGACAGCGAACAGGCGCGGCTGGTCGGTGCGGTCGAGCGCACGGGCCATGACTGGATCGGCGAGGACGTGGGCACCGCGATGGGCGGCCAGCCGCTGGGCGTGACCGTCACGGACGATCCGCTCGAGGCTTTTGCCCAGGCCCAGGCGGTGATCGACTTCACCGCGCCCGAGGCGACACTGGAGTTCGCCGCGCTGGCGGCGCAGGCGCGCTGCGTGCATGTGATCGGCACCACCGGCATGAGCGACGAACAGATCGCCGCGCTGGAACCCGCCGCGCGCCATGCGGTGATCGTGCGGGCCGGAAACATGAGCCTGGGCGTGAACCTGCTGGTGCAGCTGACCAAGAAGGTCGCCGCCGCGCTGGACGAGGATTTCGACATCGAGGTGATCGAGGCGCATCACCATCACAAGGTCGATGCGCCCTCGGGCACGGCGCTGATGCTGGGCGAGGCCGCGGCCGAGGGGCGGGGCGTGCAACTGGCCGATGTCGCCGACAGGGGCCGCGACGGGATCACCGGCGCCCGGCAGCGGGGCCATATCGGCTTCCACGCCATCCGCGGTGGCGACATCGTTGGCGAACACGACGTGCTGTTCGCGGCGCCGGGCGAACGGATCGTGCTGCGCCACGTGGCGACCGACCGGGCGATCTTTGCCCGAGGCGCGCTGAAGGCGGCGCTGTGGGGGCAGGGCAAGGCCCCCGGCCAATATGACATGGTGGATGTGCTGGGGCTTTAACCCTCGCCCAGATGCCGGTCGACCATGCGCTGAACCATCGGCGCGAAATGGTCGAAGTCGGGGGTGTCCATGTCGGGCCGTTTGCCGGCCTCGTCCAGATACCGGACCTGGATGATTTCCTTCAGGTTCGGGTTGGCCTCGAATGCGGCGACTTCCTCGGCGCTCATCGGGCCGCCCTGCAATTCCAGCGTATGGACCGAGGCCGCCGACAGGCGGTTGAAATACTCGGGCCTGGTTGCGCACAGGTACCGCTTGGCCGCGACGTGATAGCGGCAGCAATCGGTGATGACCGACGGAAAGAACCGCTCCAGCACCTCGGCGCCGGCATCCTCGTGGTGGCGGTCCTCGGTGTCGTCGGGGTGGTAGGTGCCGAATTCCGAGGTGAAATGCCCGATATCGTGCAGCAGAGCGCCCACGATGATCTCTTCGGGCATGCCGTTCTGCTCGGCGATTGTGGCGCCCTGCAGCATGTGCTGGGCCATGGTTACCGGCTCGCCCAGATATTCTTCGCCCCCGCGCCGGTCGAAGATATCGGCGATGAAGGCCACGATGTTGTCGCGAGTCAGGGTCTGGAAATCGGGTTTCATTCCGCCGCCTCCGGTTGCGCCATCCGCATCGCGGCGAGGGTCGACAGCAGCCCGTCCTTGTCGGCATAGCATCCCTGCAGCCAGCGCGACCCGGCACTCGAATATCCCAGACGCGCATGCAGGACGCGGGTGTTGTCGACGATGAAGCTTTCGCCCGGTTCCAGCTTGAACGCCACGCCCAAGGTCGGGTCGTCGATGATCTCGCCCAAACGGCGGTAAGCGGCGTAATAGGCCTCCATCCGGTCGAAGGGCACATCAACGAACGGGGCCGAGGACCGGTTGTTGAAGCGGATGCCGATCAATTCGCCATCGGGCGACAGCTCGATCATCGGGCGGCGCGCGCGCAGGCAGACCCCGTCCGAACCGCGGTATTCGAACCGCGCGGGATAGCCGGCCAGCAGGGCAAAGCCCTCGGGGTTTTCGTCGCGCAGGCGCTGGGCCGCGCGAAAGCCGTCGACCACGATCGACTCCCCGCCCTCGGCGCTGTTTTCCAGGCAATAGAGGATCTGCAGCGTGGGGACCGGGTCGCGATAGGGGTTGTCGGTGTGCGCCTGCAGGCCAAGGCCGGTATAGGCTAGGTTGGTCGGGTTCACCTCGGTCCGCACCTCGAAATAGGGGCCATAGTTGGTCTCGCGCACATACCCGAACAGATCGGCGACCTTCAGCAGCGAACCGGGCTCGGTCGGGCCGCCGGTCAGCTTGGCAAAGCCGAATTCGGCGACCGCCGCCAGCCAGTCGCGCTTGGCGGCGGGGTTTTCATGCACCTGCGTCCAGTCGCCAGCCGGGGCCGCGAACCCGCCGTCCCAGGTGGTGATACCCGGCGACAGCCAGCCCATCGGGCGGGTCTGGTCCCGATCATAGACATGCGCGGCCAACCAGTTTGCGGGGAAGGTGACGGTCTTGTCTTCGGGGGCGAAGGTCACCTGCAGGTCGCCGCCCGCCACCTCGGCTGCCTGTATCGCGATCTCTGCCGGAATGTCGCCGATCGTGATCAGGCGCTGGCCGTTGCCGGGGTCGCGCGTCTGCGGGTCCAGCGCATTGTCGCGCAGCCAGATGGCGTGGAAACGGGCGCGGGTGCCGTCTTCGAACTCAACCGAAACGACCGCCGGGTCATGGGTGGCGTGGCGCAGCATGGGGCTCTCCTGTTCAGCGCGGGCTTTGATTGAGGAGATACGCGGGATATGGCATTACGACAATTAAGGCTTGTTCCATCTGACGGTTGGAAAATCTAATGAGCAAGAAAAAGGTCGGCCTGCCCCCGCTGGACTGGCTGCGCGTGTTCGAGGCGGCCGGGCGGCTGGGCGGATTTTCGGCCGCGGCGCGCGAGTTCGGCCTGACCCAGGCGGCAGTCAGCCAGCGCATCGCCAATCTGGAATCCTGGCTGGGCCGGTCCCTGTTCGTGCGCGAAGCGCGCGGCGTGTCGCTGACGGTCGAGGGCGAAAGCTATCTGCCGCTGGTGCAGGACAGCCTGCGGGCGTTGGAACGCAACACCGAGGATCTGTTCGGCACCGCCCCGCGCGCGTTGCGGGTGGCCGGGCTGTCTTCGCATATCCAGGCACTCGTGCTGCCCAGCCTGGGGGCCTTTCGCGCCCTGCGGCCCGAGGTGCAGGTCACCACGGATTCGGTGGCGCGGCGGTCCTCGCTGGAGGACGAGCGGACCTGGCTTCAGATCCGCTATGGGCGCGGCAGCTGGCCGGGGCGCACCGCCGACCTGATCGCGCCCGAGGTTCTGACCCCGATGGCGGCGCCGGGCGTCAGCTGGGGCGCGCCGGTGATCGACCTACGCGGCGAACGGCCCGGCTGGCAGGACTGGATGCAGAAGACGGGCGACACGGATCTGCCACGCACCGGTCTGAGCTTTGATTCGATGGAACACGCCCTTGGCGCGGCGCGGCAGGGGCTGGGGGTCGCCTTGGGGTCGGTCGCTCTGGCCTCGGCAGATCTGGCCTCGGGCCGTCTGATCCGGCTGGGGCGTCCCGATTTGAAAACCCGCGACGGATACTGGCTGACCTGGCCGCGGGACCGGGCGCAGTCGAAAAAGCAGCAGGCCCTGATCGGCGATTTCCTGCAGGCCCTGCGCGCGGCGGTCTGAGCGGTCAGAAATCGATCGCGATGCCCTTCTTCTCCCAATCGCCATAGCGCGCGGGATCGAGGCCGTCGCGTCCGCCCAGCTCCTTGGGCAGGGGTTTGGCCTCGGCTTCAGCCTTGCGCCGGCGCTCTTCGGCCTCGGCCAGGGCGCGCCGGGCGGCGGGCGGCAGGTCTGTGCGGTCGTCGCTCATGACATCGGGTTCCTTTCCGTGCATGGCCTTGATATACGCCCTCGTCCGCTGATGGCAATGCGGGCGAAAACCTTGCAAAGGCGGTTTCATGACCAACACCCCGACTGCGGCGCGGCGCAGCGCCATCTATCTGCTGGATCAGATCCTGGGCGACGGGCGCTTGCTGTCCGAATGCCTCGCGGCCGGGGCGCTGGACCGCCTGGCCCCCGAAGACCGCGCCCGGGCGCAGCGCTTGACGCTGGAGACCCTGCGCGGGCTTGAACGCGCAGACCGCCTGCTGGAGGGGCATCTGCGGCGCACACCGGCGCTGACCGTCCAAAACGCGCTGCGTCTGGGAACGGTCGAACTGTGCCAGGGCGAGGCTGCGCATGGCGTCGTGAACGCTATGGTCGAGATCGTCGGCCGCTCGCGCAAGCACGGGCGGCTCAAGGGGCTGGTCAACGCGGTTCTGCGCAAGATCGCCGCCGAAGGCCCCGAGGCCTGGCCGAAGATGCGGGTGCCGCGCCTGCCGGACTGGCTGCGCGAACCGCTGATCGCGGCCTGGGGCGCGGATGCGGTCAAGGGCATGGAGCAGGCCCATTTCGCCGGCGCGCCGCTGGACCTGACGCCAAAACCCGGCGCAACGATCCCCATGGGCACCGAACTGCCGACCGGCTCGGTGCGGGTTGCTGACGCGGGGCAGGTCTCGGCCCTGCCGGGCTATGCGGCCGGAGACTGGTGGGTGCAGGATGCCGCCGCCGCCTTGCCAGCGCGGATTCTGACGCCCCGTCCGGGCGAGCGGGTTCTGGATATGTGCGCCGCGCCCGGCGGCAAGACGCTGCAACTGGCGGCGGCGGGGGCTGAGGTCACCGCGCTGGACATTTCCGAGGCCCGGCTGGCGCGGGTGCGGGAAAACCTCGAACGGACCGGTCTGTCGGCCCGGGTGGTCTCCGGCGACGCGCTGGACCATCAGGGCCAGTACGACGCGGTCCTGCTGGACGCGCCCTGTTCGGCGACCGGCACCATCCGGCGGCATCCGGATCTGCCCTTTGCCAAGGACGGCTCCGAATTCGGTGGGCTGATCGAGTTGCAGGCCCGGATGCTGGCCCATGCCTGGACCCTGTTGAAACCCGGCGGGCGGCTGGTCTATTGCACCTGCTCGCTGCTGCCTGACGAAGGCGAAGTGCAGATCGAAGAGGCTTTGCCGCAGCATTCCGACATGCAGGTGGACCGTGCCGCGCTGCAGGTGCCCGGCGTTCAGCCCGACTGGCTGACCGAGGAAGGCGGGCTGCGCCTGCGTCCCGATTTTTGGGCCGATCTGGGCGGAATGGACGGGTTTTATATCGCCTGCCTGAACAAATCGGCCTGACCGGTCGCTTTTCGATGACTTGACGAACCGGCCCGGCTATCGTTGGTTCAAACGCCAGCAGAGCGGCAGGGGCAGAGCAACACACGTCATGTCGAATTCGGACACCATGGCCAACCGATGGGTGCGGTTTCAGAACCGTCTCTACGCGCGCCTCAGCCAGCGCCGGAAACCCGTCAGCGGCTTTGTCGGTCAGCCCGAGCCGCGCACCGTCGGTTCATTTGCGCGCGGGCGGCAACTGGTGGCGGGAAATCTCTTGTTTGCCGGTTACCTTGTCGAAGCCCCGGACACGGGCTTGTGGGAGGTCGTGGCCCCCAACGCCGCATTCGATGCTGAACGCCACGGGTTTGCCTGGCTGGACGATCTGGCCGCGGTGGGTGATGCCGCGGCACGGGAAAAGGCGCAACGCTGGGTCTGGGGCTGGATCGAAACCCACGGCAAGGGGCAGGGTCCGGGCTGGGCTCCGGACCTGACCGGACGCCGCCTGATCCGCTGGATCAATCACGCGCTGTTCCTGCTGCGCGGTATGGACGAGGCCCATAGCCGCCTGTTTTTCCGGTCTCTGTCACAACAGACCTGGTTCCTGTCCAAACGCTGGCACGCGGCGACACCGGGGCTGCCCCGTTTCGAGGCGCTGGCCGGCCTGGTTCAGGCCGGTTTGGCGCTGGAGGGAATGGAAGACATCTCGGACCCGGCCGTTCGGGCTTTGGCGCGGGAATGCGAGGCTCAGATCGACGCCCAAGGCGGCATTCCCACGCGGAATCCGGAGGAACTGCTCGAGGTCTTTACCCTACTGGCCTGGACATCCGCCGCGCTCAGCGAAGTGGGGCGCGGTACGCCCGCCGCTCAGACGGCAGCAATCAAACGGATTGCCCCGACCCTGCGCAGCCTGCGTCATGCAGACGGCGGGTTGGCCCGGTTTCACGGCGGTGGCCGCGGTATAGAAGGCCGGTTGGAACAGGCGCTGGCCCAAAGCGGGGTCAAGCCCAAACCCGTCAAAGGTCTGACCATGGGCTATGCCCGTCTGGCCGCCGCCCGCACCACGGTGATCATCGACGCAGCACCCCCGGCCAAAGGGGCGGCCTCGTACATGGCGCACGCCTCGACGCTGGCTTTCGAGCTGACCTCGGGTCGTCGGCCATTGATCGTCAACTGCGGTTCGGGCGAAAGCTTCGGGTTGGAGTGGCGCCGGGCCGGGCGGGCCACGCCTTCGCACTCGACCCTTTGCCTGGATGGATACTCCAGCGCCCGGTTGGCTGCCCCGACCAAGGGAACCGCGAACGAAGCGCTGGTGGATGGCCCGAGCGAGGTGCCGGTAGAGTTCGAGGATTCGTTCGAAGGCGCGCGCGTGATGGCGGGCCATGATGGGTACGCCAAGGTGTTCGGACTTACCCATGCCCGTACGATCGAGCTGCGCTTTGACGGGCGCGAGGTAACAGGTGAAGACATCCTTCTGACGGCCACCGACAAGGCAAAACGCCAGTTCGACCGGGCGGTTGACGCATCCAAGCTGTCAGGGATCGGTTTTGACATCCGGTTTCACCTGCATCCGGACGTGGACGCAGCGCTGGATCTGGGGGGGTCTGCGGTGTCGATGGCGCTCAAAAGCGGCGAGATCTGGGTTTTTCGCCATGACGGCGCCGGAAAATTGTCTCTTGAGCCAAGCGTTTATCTGGAAAAAGGCCGTCTGAAGCCCCGCGCGACAAAACAGATCGTTCTATCCGGCCGCGCAATCGAGTATGCGACGCGCATCCGGTGGACGCTGAGCAAGGCGCAGGATACAGCCTATGCCGTGCGCGACGTGCACCGGGACGAGCCCGATTTCGACTGAGCCAAAAGGATCTTTGGACCCATGACCGACCTTCACCCCGTGCGCCGCGCGTTGCTTTCCGTTTCCGACAAGACCGGATTGATCGATCTGGGCAAGGCCCTGGCCGACCGCGGGGTCGAGCTGCTGTCGACCGGCGGCACCGCCAAGGCGCTGCGTGATGCGGGGCTTGCGGTCAAGGATGTCAGCGAGGTCACGGGGTTCCCCGAGATGATGGATGGCCGGGTCAAGACGCTGCACCCGATGGTGCATGGTGGCCTGCTGGCGCTGCGCGACAATGACGCCCATGTGGCGGCGATGCAGGAGCATGGCATCGGCCCGATCGACCTGCTGGTGGTCAACCTCTACCCGTTCGAGGAAACGGTGGCCAAGGGCGCGGGCTATGACGAATGCATCGAAAACATCGACATCGGCGGTCCCGCGATGATCCGCGCCGCGGCCAAGAACCACACCTTCGTCAACGTGGTGGTGGATGTCGAAGACTACTCGGCCCTGCTGGATCAGCTCGAGGAAAACTACGGCAAGACGTCGCTGGGCTTCCGCCAGTGGCTGGCGCAGAAAGCCTATGCCCGCACCGGAGCCTATGACGCGGCCGTGTCCAGCTGGCTGGCCGACGCGCTGCAAATCGACACCCCCAAGCGCCGCGTGTTCGCCGGCGAGCTGAAACAGCCCCTGCGCTATGGCGAGAACAGCCACCAGCAGGCGGCGTTCTATGTCGATGGCTCGGGCCGCCCCGGTGTCGCCACCGCCGTGCAGCATCAGGGCAAGGAGCTGAGCTACAACAACATCAACGACACCGACGCCGCCTTTGAACTGGTGGCCGAGTTCGACCCGCGTGACAGCGCCGCCTGCGCTATCATCAAGCACGCGAACCCCTGCGGCGTTGCAACGGGCGCCACGTTGCTCGAGGCATACAAGGCGGCGTTCGACTGCGACCGGACCTCGGCCTTTGGCGGGATCGTGGCGCTGAACCGGCCGCTGGACGCGGAAACCGCGCGCGAAATCACCGGCATCTTCACCGAGGTCGTGATCGCCCCCGGCGCCACCGACGAGGCCAAGGCGATCTTTGCCGCCAAGAAGAACCTGCGCCTGCTGACCACCGAGGCTCTGCCCGACGTGCGCGCCGGCGGCAAGACCGTGCGCCAGGTGGCCGGCGGGCTGCTGGTGCAGGACAAGGACAACGGGCATATCGAGATGGATGACCTGAAGGTCGTGACCAAGCTTGCCCCCACGCCCGAGCAGATGCGCGATCTGCTATTTGCCTGGAAAGTGGCCAAGCACGTCAAGTCGAACGCCATCGTCTACGTCAAGAACGAGGCCACGGTGGGCGTCGGCGCCGGTCAGATGAGCCGGGTGGATTCCGCCCTGATCGCCGCCAAGAAGGCCGAGCGTATGGCTGAAAGTCTGGGCCTGCCCGAACCGCTGACCATCGGCTCGGCCGTGGCTTCGGACGCGTTCTTTCCCTTCCCCGACGGGCTGATGGAGGCCGCCGCCGCAGGCGCGACCTGCGTGATCCAGCCGGGCGGGTCGATGCGCGATGACGAGGTGATCGCCGCCGCCGACGAAGCCGGTCTGGCCATGGTGTTCACCGGCATGCGGCATTTCCGTCACTGATGCGGGCCCGGGTTCTGCTCTGGGCCGGGCTGGCCGCATTTGTGATCGACCAGCTCAGCAAGTACCTGGTGGTCCACGTGTTGCGCGTGGCCGACCAGCCCGGCGGCATCGACGTGCTGCCGCCGCTGCTGACCTTTCGGTACGGCGAGAACCGCGGCATCAATTTCGGCCTGTTTCAGGGCAATTCCGAAGCCGCGCGCTGGTTTCTCATCGCTATTTCGCTGGCCATCAGCATCGGCGTTTTCGTCTGGCTCTGGCGTATGGCCGCATCAAGGCGGATGCTGGTTTTCGGCGGATTGCTGATCGGCGGAGCGTTGGGGAACGTGGTTGACCGGGTGCTTTATGGATACGTTCTGGATTTCCTGAACATGTCCTGCTGTGGCATCAACAACCCGTTCGTCTTCAACCTCGCCGACGTGTTCATTTTCGCGGGTGCCCTCGGGTTGGTGCTGTTCGAAGGCAAAAAGCCCTCGTGACGCGCCGGATGTTATGCGATAAAAGCGCCTGAAACAGGCTGGAGACCAAGATGCGGATGCCGCGCGCCATTATTGCTCTGACACTTGCTGCTGCGGTCGCAGGATGTTCCGATATCGGCCTGCGCCATCTCGAAGCGCCAGGGCCCGGGCCTGACGAGTTTTCGGTCATGCCGGTCAAGCCACTGACCCAGCCCAAAGATTATGCGTTCCTGCCCGCGCCGACGCCGGGTGGCGCGAACCTGACCGACCCGAACCCGAATGCCGATGCCGTGGCTGCGTTGGGTGGCAATCCCGGGGCGCTGAACCCCGGCACTGGTATTCCGTCGTCGGACGGGGCGCTGGTGACGGCTTCCAGCCGCTATGGCGTTTCCCCCAACACCCGCCAGGTTCTGGCGCAGGAAGATGCGGATTTCCGCAAGCGTCAAAGCCGGTGGACGCGGTTGCGCCTGTTCAAGGTGGACCGCTATTCGCAGGTCTACAAGCGCAATTCCATCGATCCCCAGGTGCAGACCGAAGCTTTGCGCAGACAGGGCGTGGAAACACCCTCGTCGCCGCCGGATGAATAATTCTTAACTTTCCGTCATCGCTCTTGAACCCGTTCGGCGTCACCGTAGTTTGAACACCGTAACGAAACGGAGGATGCCCCATGGCTCGGGCCTTGGCGTTTTGCGCCGCTTTGATGACCGCAACCCCGGTTTTGGCCGAAACCGGGCACGAGGCCGTCACCACCTTTACCCTGGACAACGGCATGGATGTCGTCGTGGTCGAAGATCACCGCGCGCCCGTGGTTCAGCATATGGTCTGGTATCGGGCCGGATCGGCGGACGAGCCGATCGGGTCGTCAGGTGTGGCGCATTTCCTCGAGCATCTTCTGTTCAAGGCCACCGATACGATGGCGGCGGGCGAGCTTTCGGCCACCGTTGCGGCCAATGGGGGCAACGACAACGCTTTCACCTCGTATGACTACACAGCCTATTTCCAGCGCGTCGCGGCCGACCGGCTGGAGTTGATGATGAAGATGGAGGCCGACCGGATGCGCAACATCCGGCTGACCGAGAGCGACATCGCCACCGAGCGCGACGTGATCCTGGAGGAACGCAACCAGCGCACCGAGAACAACCCCCGTGCCCTGTTCGGCGAACAGATGAGCGCGGCGCAGTATCTCAACCACCGCTACGGCGTTCCGGTGATCGGCTGGAAGCACGAGATGGAGACCTTGGACATGGAGGACGCGCTGTCCTTCTACCAGACCTATTATGCGCCCAACAATGCGATCCTGGTGGTGACCGGCGATGTGGACCCGGACGAGGTCAAAGCCTTGGCCGAGACGTATTATGGCGTGATCCCCGCCAACCCGGACCTGCCTGAACGGGTCCGATCGCAGGAACCGCCGCAGACCGCCGAGCGGCGTCTGACCTTCAAGGATGCGCGGGTTTCGCAACCATATGTTCAGCGCAGCTACCTCGCGCCCGAGCGTGATGCCGGTGCACAGGAAAAGGCTGCCGCGTTGTTCTTGCTGGCCGAACTGCTGGGCGGCAGCACCACGTCCTACCTGAACGAGAAACTGCAGCTTGAGCAGCAACTGGCTGTATATGCCGGGGCGTTTTATCGTGGGGTGTCGTTGGATGACACGACCTTTGATCTGATCGTTGTTCCGGCTGAAGGCGTGTCGCTGCAAGAGGCCGAGGATGCGATGGATCAGGCGGTGGTCGATTTCATCGCAGAAGGCGTCAACCCGGATGATCTGGACCGGATCAAGATGCAGCTGCGCGCCGCACAGGTCTATGCCCGAGACAACGTCGATGGAATCGGCAACCGCTATGGTCGGGCGCTGACCAGCGGCCTGACGGTCGAGGACGTGCAGGCCTGGCCCGACATCTTGCAGGCCGTCACCGGCGAAGAAATCATCGCCGCCGCGCGCGAGGTGCTTCAGCCCGAAGCGTCGGTCACCGGCTGGCTGATGCGTGATGACGAGGTGACCCAATGATCCGTTTCCTTGCCCCCTTGATCGCCCTGCTGATCGCTCTGCCTGCCTGGGCCGAGATCAAGATTCAGGAGGTCACCTCGCCCGGCGGCATCCGGGCCTGGCTGGTCGAGGATCACTCGATCCCGTTCACTGCGCTGGAACTGCGGTTCCGCGGGGGCACGTCACTGGACGATCCCGACAAACGCGGCGCGGTCTATCTGATGAGCGGCCTTCTCGAAGAAGGCGCGGGCGACATGGATTCTCGCACCTATGCGCGGGCGCTGGAATCCCTGGCGGCGTCGATCGGATACAGGGCCACCGATGACAGTGTTGCGATCTCGGCCCAGTTCCTGACTGAAAACCGGGACGACGCCGTTGACCTGCTGCGCACCACAATCCAGCAACCACGCTTTGATCAGGACGCGATCGACCGGGTTCGGGCGCAGGTCCTGTCCGGGCTGCGCTCGGAACAGACCGACCCCAATGACATCGCGGGTGAGGCATTCGCCAAAATGGCCTATGGCGATCATCCGTATGGATCCAACGGCAAAGGCTCGATCGACAGCGTATCGGCCCTGACCCGTGACGATATCATCGACGCATACAAAGGCGTCTTCGCCAAGGACCGTCTGTATGTGGGCGCAGTGGGCGACATCACACCCGAAGAGTTGGGTGCGTTGCTGGACAATCTGTTGTCGGACCTTCCCGAAACGGGCAAACCGATTCCCGGGAATGCCGAGGTAACGATCCCCGGTGGCGTCACGGTGGTCGAGTTCGACACGCCGCAATCAGTGGCGCTGTTCGGCCAGAAGGGCATCGACCGCGACGATCCGGATTTCTTTGCAGCCTACATCCTGAACCACATCCTCGGCGGCGGCGGCTTTGAAAGCCGCCTGATGCAGGAAGTGCGCGAAAAACGCGGCCTGACCTATGGCGTCGGGACCTATCTGGTGCCCAAGGATCTGGCCTCGGTCTATCTGGGGTCGGTATCCTCGGCCAATGACCGGATCGGGCAGGCTATCGAGGTAATTCGCGACGAATGGCGGCGCGCGGCGACCGAAGGCGTAACCCAGAAAGAGCTGGACGACGCCAAGACCTATCTGACCGGCGCTTACCCGTTGCGCTTTGACGGCAATGCCCAGATCGCGGGCATCATGGTGGGCATGCAGATGGAAGATCTTCCGATCGACTACATCGCGACCCGAAACGACAAGGTGAACGCGGTTACGCTGGACGAGGTGAACCGCGTCGCGGCCGAGCTGCTGGACCCGGACGGGCTGCATTTCGTGGTGGTGGGCAAACCCGAGGGGCTAGAGACCACGAACTGACGCGAAGGGCCGGCAGTCGGCAGGCCTTTTGCAGAACTCCCGACGAGCGGTCATTCAACGCCGCTCGCCCCGGGTCCCTTGAACCGGAAGCGTCCGCAACCTCTGGATCGTCCGCGGCTCCGGCATTTGTTCCGTGAAACCCGCATGGCCTTCACGGTCATGCGGGTCCGCCGGCGGGCTTGCTTCACTTGATGGACAGATGTCATCATGAAGCGGAACTATTTTCGCGGGTAAGGAAGGAGGGGTCCTTGATGCCCTATCAGTTCTGGCATTCGAAGTTGACCGACCCTCCCATCCACGTCCCGGCGATTGGACTGCAGTTGTTTGTCCGTATACCGCACGACACCACCGACGAGAATATATCGGTCATAGAGACCATAAATGAACCGGGGTTTGGCCCGCCCCTGCACCGTCACCCGCAAACTGAGATCTTTCGCGTTTTGGACGGGCGGTATCTCTATGAGTGCGATGGAAAGCGCTTTGTTGCAGAAACGGGCGACGTCGTCACGATCCCCGGTGGCGCCGCGCACGCATTTCGCAATCTTTCCGACTGGCCAGCGCGGCAACTGGTCATGATACTGCCCTCCTTCGACACGGTCGCCTTTTTCAACGGGCTGGGAGACATCATGGCAGACGGAGTTCCCGACCGGGAGGTGCTGAACGCATTCTCCGAGAAATGGCAGATCGAGTTTCTGGGGCCGCCCCTGCAGCTTTGACGTCAGTCCAATTTGCCTCGGGCGCCAAAGTTGGCGGCTGCGTCATGCATTCACCGGGTTTTCGCGTTTCTTTTCCGGCCAGAACTCATCCACGACCACGTAGGCTATGATGACGAACAGGGCCGCGCTTGCGACTTGCAGAACGCGAGTGATGCTTTTGACATCGGCCTCGTCCGAAAACGGTGAAATCGACCCGCCGTAGACAATCAGGACCGTCGTCAGGGCCGATCCGGCGGCGGCGGCCAGCGGGATCTGGGATTTGCCGAGCGCGCCCAGCGTCACACAGGCGAAAAAGCACAGCAGGATCGGCGTGAGAATGACCGGCGCGATGACGTTGACTTCGTAGCAGATGATGGACGCAGCTGCGCCGAGCAGGTTTGCCGTCAGCATCGCCTTGGCCACGGCTTTGCCGGCGGCAGGCATCGCAGCGAGCTGCTGGCTGAGAAGGGCCACAAAGAACAGAACCAGCAAGGCAGACGCCCCAGACACAAAAAATGCCAGGGCGAAAGGAACCGTGACAAGAGACATTCTGACGATGCGCCGATGCTTGTCAAAATCAGCGGCGGATGCGGCTTTGGCCTGCGTGGCTGTCTGGGGGGCGGCCGGAATCAGCGTGAACATCAGCGTCGATACGAAACCGGCAAACAACAGGTTCAGCGGGATCCAGAATACAAGCACTAGCGCCAGATCCGGAGATTGCAGAACGAGGTTGGGGATCATCAGCGCCCCCATCAGGGCGATGACGCCCGGCAGGACACCGGCGCCTGACACGGACCATATGAAGGACAGGATTATCCCGATCGCCACCAGTATCAGAAACACGACCGGATAGGGCGCGAAAACCGATGAGAGCAGGAAAGAAACGAACATCAACGCAATCGAGAAAACGAACAGTTTCGCAAACGCGGCCAGGGGCAACGCGGTAGGTGCCTGAAGGAAGAGCGCGGTGAACACCGCGCCAACAACCGCCAATGGCCACCCAAGGAAAAGCCCCAGAGAAAAGACGCCGGTCACACCCAGTGCAAGTCTGTAAACGGCGTGTCTGTCCTCAGTACGCATAAGAAAAGATCGAAACCAAACGAATGTATGTCCGACCGACCGCGTTCAGTATCCCGTTGTCGCTGAGGTACATGATGACATCCGCCTGACCGTTCAACTGAAACCTCAGGTCGTCTTCCGCGCTTCCGGCCTCGTAGCCCGGCAGTATGATGCGCACGGGAAACCGTTCAGGTTCGCGCAGAAAGCCTTTGGTGCTCGGCGGGCTTGCCAATTGTCCGGGTGTGTCGCCGCCACTCAGCGAGACCGCCGCGCTGAAGCTTTCGATTTTGCCCGGGATGATCTGACCGGGGTGCATATCCAGCACGACATCCACCGGAGACCCGACGGTGGCGCGCCCCAGATTGTTCTCGGTGAAATACGCCTCGATCCACACGTCCGTCGCATCAAGAAACGTCAGCAGATCCTGGCCGGACCGGGCGTATGTGCCGGGCGCAATCAACAAGTTGGATATGACGCCCGTAGCCGGCGCGCGCAGTTCGGTCCATTCCAGATTGAGCTCGGCATCGGCCAAAGCCGCCAAGGCACGTTGGATTTTGGGATTCTCATTCCCTTCGTCCCCAAGCCTTTGCTTGGCTTTCTCCAGATCCGCTTTGGCGTTTTCATAGTTTGCCTCGGACTCGGCCAGCTGGCCTCGGGCATCGTCAGCTTTCGAGATGGCAATCAGCCCTTTCTTCTCGAGCGCGAAGACCCGCTCCGTCTGAATGCGCATCGTATCCAGATCGCTCTGCGCGCGGGCCAACTTGGCTTGCGCCGCACTTACCTCCGCCGAGGACGCACCCACCTCTTGAGTGGCCGCCTCAAGGTCGGCCTGGGCTCTGTCGCGATCAATCTCGTAGGGTCTCGGGTCGATCCGAACCAGCAGATCGCCGGCCGAGACGATCTGCCCGTTTTCTACCAATACCTCGATCACGGTTCCCGTGACCTGCGGAACGATTTGGGTCGCCACGGCCTTTACCCGTGCGTTCCCGGTGAACGGCGTCTTGCGGTCGGCAACCAGATACCAGATGAGGAAGATGAGAATGACGGCCAGTGTCGTCCAGATCGTCTTCCTCATTTTGCGGCTCCCTCGGCGGTGTCATCGGTCGCTGGTGAGGCGTCGATCCAGACCTTGAACAACTCGTAGAAGACGGCGAACAAGACCGGACCCATGAAGATGCCGATCAGGCCATAGGCCATCATCCCGCCCAGCACCCCGATGAGGATCACGAGCATCGGGGTCTCCAGGCCTTTTGAAATGAAAACCGGCCGCAGGAAGCTGTCCATTATGCTGACGGGAATGGCCAGAACGGTGAAGATCAGCGCCGCACCGCCGGACATGGAACTCCATGCATAGATGACCAGCGGCAGAAGGACGAGGCCGGGGCCGATCTGGATGATCGAGAGGATCAGGCAGATGAACGCCAGCGTCGCGGCCGAGGATATCCCGAACAGCGCCAACAGGACCCAGACAACGACGGCCTGAATGGCGGCAACCCCGATTACTCCCTTGGTGACGTTCCGGATCGTGGCCCCAGCCAGAGTGACGAATTCGCCGCCGCGTGGCGCAAAGACGCGGTTGGCAAAGCGCTGAAGGCCCTGCACCAGATCCGGTCCGGGGCTGAACAGGGCGCCCATGATCAACACCGACAGGGCAAGGCCGAGAAGCCCGATTCCGATCCCCAGGACTTTGCCAAAGAGCGATTTGGTGATCTCGAGGATTTGCGCGCCGTATTTTGCAAGCGCACCATCCAAGTTCCGTTCAAACATGCCCCAGGCATCGGCAAGCTTGGCGCCGACCAGAGGCAGATCCTTCAGGCCTTCCGGCGCCGGCGGTATCTTCAACTCGCCCTTGTCAGCTTGCTCGGCAAACTCGAACCCCAGTTCCGCAGCCCCAGATACCGCCGTTGCTACCGGCCCCAATGTGAGAACCAGACCCAGCAAAACCAGGATCGTCGTTGCCAGCTTCTTCCGTCCTCCCAGCTTGGACTGAAGCCAATCGAAGGCGGGATAAAGCGCGACGCAGAGAATTGTGGCCCAGATGACGACGCTTGCAAGCGGGGCAACCATGACCAAGGCGCTGTAGAGAAACAGCCCGAGAAACAGTAACCTTATCGCAAGGTCGACAATCTTTGCGTCCTGAGTCTTTTCCATTCCATCCCCCTGGTATGTTTTTCCGTATGTTACACTCAAAAAAGCAAATATGTATATTTTTGAGCTCTTAGTGGTTTCCGGCAGTGCGGTGGTTGACTCAGCCCCCACTTTGCAAGCGGATCCTGAGGTGCAAAGCACGCTGTGGCTCACCTTGCCAGAGCCTATTTTTTCGGAGTCTCATCCTCCTGGGACAGGATCGTGTCGGCCACGGTCGTGGCGGCGGTGACGAAGATACCCAGACCCACGATTATGTACGCCATCGTAAAGATCTTGCCCGCAGCGGTTTCAGGAGAAAAGTCGCCAAAACCCACGGTCGAGATCGTCACTACGGAAAAATAGATAGAGTCCAACCAACTCCACCCCTCGACAAAATGGTAGAACACGGACGCCCAAAGGATCATTCCGACGGTGAAGGCGAGTATGCCCTTCACTCTGCCGTCCTTGAATGCGACACCTATCCCACGCGTTATTCTGGTTAGTGAATTCATCATGCCCTCATTCGCAAAAGAATTCACATATAGCAGTAAATGGATGATTGTGTGAATCCAAAGGGTGAGTTGGCCCGGGCAACGGCAATCTCGTGGCCTCAGAAGGCGCGCGAAACATGTATTCCATTAACATGATGGATAAATGCTCTAGGGTAATCACATGCTGAATCGGGACGCTGAGGGGAAACGTGCGAATAATTGTCAAAGGTGTCTTGATCTGTTGCGCGGTCGCGCTTGTGGTTTTTGCCGCGGCTTGGCTGTTTCTGTCTTCCGCTTTGTTCTCGTCGGTGCGGACCAGTTTCGTTGAGAACCTGATCTCAAGGAAGCTGGGTCAGCAGGTCTTGATTGAGGATGAGGTGCGTTTGGGCCTTGGTCGTCAGTTGCAGGTATCAGCAGCTGGACTGGTATTGCCCGCCACACCCAAGGCCGAGGCGGATCTGGCAGCGATTGATCAGATCGAGTTCGACGTATCTGCACGGGACCTGTGGAACAGCAAGCTGTCGGTGAGCAATCTTTCAGTGTCTGGGGTTCGTCTGAACCTGATGACAGACGAAGAAGGCGTGACCAACTGGCAGTCCTTTTCGCGCACCGGGGCCGAAACCGACAAGACTTCGGAACGCCCGACCCAACCTTTGGCCGGTATCCTGACGGATCGCACGATCGACCTCACGGATGTCACCGTACTCTATCAGAACGACCTGAACGGCATTGGACTGGACTTGCAGCTTCCAGAACTGGTTTTGCAGCGCGATGCCGAAACCGATGTTGCCTCGGCGGTCGGAACGGGGTCGCTCAACGGTCAGAGTTTTGACTTGAAGGGCACGTTCCCGCCCCAGGACCCGTTCCAAGTGGCATGGAACTTTGATCAGATTTCGGTCGAAGCCCAACAGATTCCTGTGGAGACCGGCCTTCAGGTCAAGGCGACCCTCGAGGTCGATCAGTTGGGTCAACTGCTCGATGTCTTGAAACTCAACCGCGTGTTGGAGGGTTCGGGCAATGTTGGTGCAACATTCAAACTGGCAGACGGCGTCGCACGGGTTGATGACCTGTCTGTTCTGGCCGAGCTGGATGGTGGCCAAAGCCTTTCCGTCACCGGACAAATCGGGAAATTGGGCAATCCAGAAGATGTTTCTCTGACGACCCGCATTCGCCTGTATCCTGAGGATGCCGAGCCGGCTCCGGCTGCCTCGCGGTATGACCTCAAGCTTATTGCTGTGGATATGGTCATCGACAGTGTCCCGGGACAGGTCCCGCAACGGCAGATGGTCATCAAGACGAACGGTTTCACGCTGGACACCTCTGGTGAGGGCCCGCCGCCGATCAAATTCTCCGAGCTTGCCAGAACGCCCGAAGGTGCCCTGAGCGTGGGCAACATCAATTTGAGGATCGGAAACCCCGCCGATCCGTTTATCATTCTGACCGGTTCGGTCGAGGATGCGTTGCAGTTGCAGGGCGTATCCGCCGAGGGTTTGATTAATATTCCGGCAAGCAGTCTGATCTCGCCCGAACTGCTGGGCCCCGATGACCAGCTGGGCAGGTTTTCGGGAGACTTTCATTTGAACGGAAACATCGAACAGCTTGCTTTGACCAATCTGGATGGTCAGACAAGCGAAACCGAGGTCTGGAGCCTGGAGGTGCACGGAACCGTAGAAAATGTCCTCAAGTTCGAGAATCTGGATCTGGCAATCGACGTGGATGTTCCGTCGGGCGCAGATCTTCTGAAGGCCTTGTCGCTGGAGCCGGTGGACACCGGTCGGGCCCATCTTGAAATCGACCTGGTAAGTGAAGGCACCGATTGGAATGCCAACGCCAATGTCGAGGTTTCCGAGTCGGTCTTGAAAATCGCGGCGGATCTTGATGACGCAACAAGCGATCCCGTGCTGCAGGGGTCGATCGAGAGCGATCTGATAAAAATCGATCAAATCCGGACCATCGTTCAGGCGGCCGCCCAACTGCGCAAGATAGGTGGTTCACCGCCGGAGCAGGAAGATGCCGAGCAAGGCGACGGTGACACAGGTCCGTTGAGGGATGTGACCCTCAAACCCATCGGGCGGGCCATTTTGCTGTCGGGTGTGAATGTAGATGTCGACATAGACCTGCGTCACATTGAGGGTGCCAAGGGCATCAGCAGCCTGCAGAGCGAACTGACTCTGGACGAAAACGAGCTACGGGCCGGACCTCTGAAGTTTGAATACGGAGGTGGTCATTTCGACGTCAGCGGGCAAATGGATCTTTCGAATGAGGCGCATCTGCTGACCCTGACCGGAAAGGCGGGCGGATGGCAGTTGGATGACCTTCTGCAAAACCTGAACTTCAAGAAAGGCGCCAGCGGCACGGTGTACGCAGATTTCTCGGTTACGGGGGGCACGGATACCGTCAAGCAATTCGTCGGCAGCATGAGTGGCAATGCCACGGTTTCAATGCGCGACGGTTCGATCGAAACCCAGCTTCTGGATCTAGCCGGGCTGGGTATTCTTCCGTGGGTATTTACCAAGGAAAAACAGAAAGTGGCGCCAATCGTGTGCCTGCGCGCTCCGATCAGCATTTCCAACGGAAAAATTGAGACGAAACAGACGACGCTGGAAACAGATCATGTTCAGGTCGTTGTCTTTGGCGCTGTCGACCTGACGGACAAGGTGTTGGACCTGAACATCCAGCCAAGAAAGATTGGCGAGCCACTTGCGCGCAGCCCGTGGCCAGTGACCCTGAGGGGCGCGCTCGCTGAGCCCAAGGTCAAAGTCAAGGATGGTCCGAAAAGGCTGAAGCGGTCGGATGGTGCAGACCAGATGCCGGCACAAAGAAAGCTCTGCATCCCGGATATCCTGCAGTTGCAGTAGCGGCGGTTTGCCAAGCGGCCACGGCCCTGCCTGTGTTCGGCAAGGCCGGCCAAGCCTGTCGGACGCGGATCACCCCTTTTTCATGCTGCGCAGCATCTGCCCCATCATCTGGCCGAACTGACCCGAGCCGCGCTGATACAGCGCCCCGTCCACGGCCAGAACCGTACCGCTGACATAGCTGGCCATGTCCGAGGCCAGGAACAGACAGGCGTTGGCCACGTCCTGAGGCGTGCCCCAGCGGCCCAGCGGCACGTCTCGGCGCAGCTGCTCGCCCGCGTCGGGGGTGGGGGCCAGACGCTTGGCGCCCTCGGTGCCCTCGATGAAACCCGGCACCACCGAGTTCACCCGGATGCCTTCCACACCCCATTCCATCGACAGGGTGCGGGTGATCTGATCGACACCCGCCTTGGCCGCGCAGACATGGGCCTGGCCCTCGTAGGGCAGGTAAGATTGCGGGGCCGAAATGTTGATGATGTTGCCGCCGGGCCGTTTCAGATAGGGATAGGCGCCTTTCAGCACATGTACAGTACCCATCAGGTCGATCTCGACCACGGTGCGGAAGGCGTTGACCGACATCTCCGCCATCAGCGCCGGGAAGTTGCCCGCCGCCCCCGAAACCAGCACGTCGAAATCACCGAGCGCCGCGTGGAACTGTTCCAGCCCCGCGGCGACCGCCTCGGCATCACGAACGTCGAAGGCCGCGCCGATGGTCTCGGCCGCGCCGGCTGCCTTCAGCGCGGCGATGGTGTCGTCCACCTTCTCCTGCGAGCGGCTGGCCACGGCCAGTTTGGCGCCCGAGGCCGCGAAGGCCTCGGCGATGCCCCGATTGATACCGCTGGTCCCGCCGATGACGATGACCGTCTTTCCTGCAAAGTCCATGTAGAGCCTCCCGCTTTGGAGGGGCCCTACTCGCCGTAGGGCACCCAGATGTTCTTGATCTCGGTCGCAGCCTGCAGGAAGCGGCGGGTGTGGTCCATGCCCCAATCGAATGCCGTCGCGTTATTGACCCAGGTCCGTTTCAGGTTCCCGGCCGAGACGACCTCGATCTGTGCTGACAGGTCCGACGACGAGAAGGACCAGACCGCATCCACGTTCAGATGCGAGGCCAGCGGTTTGGCCAGTTCCTCATGACTGCCGGTCAGGATGTTGACCACGCCTGCGGGCACGTCCGAGGTGTCCAGTACCTGATAGAAATCGGTCGCCGCCAGCGGATAGGGCTCGGACGCCACCAGAACCACCCGGTTGCCCATCGCGATCGCCGGGGCCATGGCCGAGACCAGACCCAGCAGCGGCGCTTCGTCAGCGCAAAGCGCGCCGATCACGCCCACCGGTTCCTTCATCGCAATCGCCACGCCCCGGATCGGAACGCCATGCACCTGGCCGTCATACTTGTCGGCCCAGGCGGCTGCGGTGAACAGGCGCTGGATTGCGGCGTCGACCTCTTTCGTACCGTCCTTGCGGCCGGTCATCGCGTCGATGCGATGCGCGAACTCATCGGCGCGGGCCGAGAGGTTCTCACCGATGTAATACAGGATCTGCGCCCGCAGATGGCCGGTGGTTTTCGACCAGCCCGCCGCGCCGGCCGCGGCCTCGACCGCGTTGCGCACGTCCTTGCGGTTGGCTAGACCCACATGGCCCAGCAGCCCCGCCTTGCCCCAGACCGCGCGGGAATAGCCGCCATCGGGCCGCGCCTGCTTGCCGCCGACATACAGTTTGGCCGTGCGGTCGACCGGATCGACTGGGCCGCCTTCGCCCACAATAGGTTCGATCTTGGCCAGCGGCTTGGCTTTGCCCTTGGGCTTGGAATAGGCGCTCAGCCCTTCCCAGCCGCCTTCACGGCCAAAGCCGCTTTCGCGCACGCCGCCAAAGCCCGCGGCCGCGTCGAACAGGTTGGTGGCATTGACCCAGACCACGCCCGCGACCAGCTTGGGTGCGATGTCCAGCGCAAGGTTGACGTTCTCGGTCCAGACCGTGGCCGCCAGCCCGTAACGGGTGTTGTTGGCCAGCTCGACCGCCTCGGCCGGGGTGCGGAAGGTTGATGAGACCAGAACCGGACCGAATATCTCCTCCTGCATCAGCGGGTCCGAGGTCTCGAGTCCGGTGATCAGCGTTGGCGGGTAGTAGCAGCCGTTCGCGGGCAACTCACAGGCGGGTTGGTAAACCTGGCCTACCGCGTTGCCCTCGACCATCGACTTGATGGTCTGCAGCTGCACCGGGTCCACCACGGCGCCCACGTCGATGCATTTGTCCAGCGGGTTGCCGATGCGCAGCGTGTCCATGCGGGCGCGCAGCTTGGCATAGAACCGCTCGGCGATGCCCTCCTGCACCAGCAGGCGCGAGCCCGCGCAGCAGACCTGGCCCTGGTTGAACCAGATCGCATCGACCAGACCTTCGATGGCACTGTCGATGTCGGCATCGTCAAAGACGATGTAGGGCGACTTGCCGCCCAGCTCGAGCGTGAGGGCCTTGCCCGACCCGGCGGTGGCCTCGCGGATGCGGCGCCCAACGATCGTCGAGCCGGTAAAGGCGATCTTGTCCACGTCTGCCTTCACGATCATCTCGCCCACCGCGCCGTCGCCGGTGACGATGTTGACCACGCCCTTGGGCAGACCGGCCTGCATGCAGATATCGGCAAACAGCAGCGCCGTCAGCGAAGTGTATTCGGCAGGCTTCAACACCACCGTGTTGCCCATGGCCAGCGCCGGGGCCACCTTCCACGCCAGCATCAGCAGCGGGAAGTTCCACGGGATGATCTGGCCGCAGACCCCCTGCGCCTGTGCGTCGGGCAGCTCGGTTTCCATCAGCTGGGCCATGCCCGCGTGATGGTAGAAATGCCGCTGCACCAGAGGAATGTCGATGTCGCGCGATTCCCGGATCGGCTTGCCGTTGTCGAGCGTCTCCAGCACCGCGAACAGGCGGGCGTGTTTCTGGATCAGCCGCGCGATCGCATAGAGGTATCGGGCGCGGGCGGGGCCGCCCAGCTTTTCCCATTTGGGCTGCGCCTTGCGGGCGGCGGCCACGGCGGCGTCCACATCGGCCTGCGTGGCCTGGGTCAGCTTGGCCAGAACCTCGCCCGTGGCCGGGTTGCGGCTTTCAAACCCTTTGCCGGGCTTGGTGAAGGCGCCGTCGATGAAATGGCCGAACTTGTCGCCCTGATCGACCAGCCATGCCAGGGCCTCGGCGGCACTTTCCGGGGCGGGTCCGTATTCCATGGTCTCGAAAATCTCTTTGACTGTCATTGTTCCTGTCCTCAGCCCATCGGGTGCCGGTAACCGGCCGAGTATGCCCCGGTGACGAAATGTTCCAACTGCCGCTCGATATCGCCCAGCAGGGACGACGCGCCGAACCGGAACAGGTCGGGTTGCAGCCAGCGGTCGCCCAGCTCGTCCTTGATCAGCGACAGGTAGACCAGCGCATCCTTGGCCTTGGAAATCCCGCCGGCGGGCTTGTAGCCCACGCGATAGCCGGTGCGGTCATAGTAGTCACGGATCGCGCGGATCATGACCAGCGACACGGGCAGGGTGGCGTTGACGCTTTCCTTGCCGGTCGAGGTTTTGATGAAATCGGCCCCCGCCATCATGCAGATCAGCGAGGCACGCGCCACGTTGCGCAGGCTGCCCAGCTCGCCGGTGGCGAGGATGGCCTTTACATGCGCCTCGCCGCAGGCTGCGCGGAACGCCTTCATCTCGTCATACAGCGCCTGCCAGTTGTCCTGCAGCACATGGCGGCGCGAGATCACGATGTCGATCTCCTCGGCCCCGGCCTTCACGCTCTCCTCAATCTCGGCCACGCGCAGGTGAAAGGGCGACAGGCCCGCCGGAAACCCGGTGGATACGGCCGCGACCGGAATGCCGGTGCCTGTCAGCGCATCCACCGCCGTTTCGATCATGTCGTGATAGACGCAGACCGCGCCGGTGGTAATCGGCGGCATGCCAAGCGCCCTCAGCAGGGCGGGTGACACGGGCTGGCGGGCCTTAGCGCACAGGCGGCGCACGCGGCCCTCGGTGTCATCGCCCGACAGGGTGGTCAGGTCGATCATGGTGATCGCCTTCAGCAGCCAGGCGGCCTGATGCTCTTTCTTGACCGACCGGCGTCCGGGCAGGGTCGCGGCGCGGCGCTCGATGGCCGAGGTGTTGGCCTGCACGGCGCGCACCCAGTCGAGATCCAGATCCATGCCGGGGTTTCGGGGCTCGGTCACTTGCGGCAGATGCGCGGTGCGCACGGGGCTTTCTGAGCTCTGCGTATCCATTGTCACGTCCTTTGGGAGGTTTGCGCCAAAATCGCACGGGAAACGGCCAAAGGAAAGGCAAACCGGGCGCCTTTGGCCACTTTTTTGACCAAATGGACAAATCCGGCTTTTTCTTGCGAGTAATTCGCAACACGGTTGACTTAGTTGCGAATGGTTCGCATATTCATTCTCAACTGGTACTCGGAACGAGGTCACACATGATTCGCCGCAGTTTTCTTTTTGCCCTTGCTCTTGGTGCCGCGCTGCCCTTGGCGGCGTGGGCCGAGGCGCCGCTGAAGGTCGTGGCGACGACCGGAATGATTGCGGACGCCGTGCAGCAGGTCGGCGGTGATCAGGTCGAAGTCAAAGGGCTGATGGGGCCCGGAGTCGACCCGCACGGTTATCGCCAGACCCGCAGCGATATCGTTGCCGCGACAAGGGCCGACCTGGTCTTGTGGCACGGCTTGTATCTTGAGGCGCAGATGGAAGACTTCTTCCACGACCTCGGGCGCAAACGCAAAGTCGTTGCCGTGGCGGATGCCATCGACAAGTTAAAACTGCGTGCACATGCCGACTATGCCGACAAATACGATCCGCATGTGTGGATGAGCCCGGTTCTGTGGAAAGACGTCGTGGTCGAGGTGCAAAAGGCGCTGACCGACGTGCGGCCGGACTCCGCCGCTTACTTCGCCGCCAACGCCCAGCGTTTTCTGGCTGAAATCGACCAGTTGGACGCCTATGGGAAAAAGGTGCTGGCCCAGGTGCCCGAAGACAACCGTGTTCTGGTCACCGCCCATGACGCCTTTGCCTATTTCGGTGAGGAATTCGGGTTCGAAGTGTTGGGGATACAGGGTATCTCGACCCAGTCCGAGGCGGGGCTGAACCGGATCGGAGAATTGGTCAACACTTTGGTCGCGCGCAACCTGACCGCCGTCTTCGTCGAAAGCTCGGTCTCGGATCGGTCGATGCGGGCGTTGATCGAGGGTGCGGCGGCGAAGGGTCATACCGTCTCGGTCGGGGGTGAGTTGTATTCGGACGCCATGGGCGAGCCGGGCACCTACGAGGGCACCTATATCGGGATGCTGGATCACAACATCACGGTCATTGCACGGGGCCTGGGTGCGGATGTGCCTGAACGCGGCATGTCCGGCAAGCTGTCTGCGGGGCTCTGACCATGTTGGAGCTTGCGGCTGGAAAATCGTCGTCAAGCGGGGACCTGACGGTGCAGGACAGCCCGCTTGTGATCCGGGGGATGACGGTATCCTACGGTCAGAAACCGGCCATTTTCTCGGTAGACATGACCGTGCAACCCGGGGCCATGACGGCCATCATCGGACCGAACGGCGCTGGCAAATCGACGCTGCTCAAGGCGGCGCTTGGTATCGTCAAGCCGCTGTCGGGCCAGGTGCTGGTGTTCGGCAAGGCGTTGGACCGGCAGCGGGCCCGAATCGCCTATGTGCCGCAGCGCGCCAGCGTCGATTGGGATTTCCCGACGCGGGTCATCGACGTGGTCCTGATGGGCCTGTCACGGGAACTGGGCTTGCTGGGCCGGGTCCGGATGCGACACATGGCCCACGCGATGGAGTGTCTGCATCGGGTCGGGATGCATGAGTTTGCGGACCGCCAAATCGGCCAGCTTTCGGGTGGTCAGCAGCAACGGGTGTTTCTGGCGCGCGCACTTGCTCAGGATGCCGATCTGTACCTGCTGGATGAACCGTTTGCCGGGGTCGATGCCGCCACCGAAAAAGCCATCATCTCGGTCCTCAAATCCCTAAAGGAAGCCGGCAAGACGGTGGTCGTGGTCCACCATGACCTTGCCACGGTCGCAGATTATTTCGACCACGTGTTCCTGATCAATACCCGCAAGGTCGCCGAGGGCCCGGTCGAGCAGGCCTTTACCGCCGAAACTCTTCAGGCCGCCTACGGGGGGCGGCTTGCCACCGCCCAGATCAACCAGATCTCGGGCACTTCGGGCTGACACATGCTGTGGGACGCTCTGACCCTGCAATTGGGGTACAACGCCACCTTGGTTGCCATCGGGGCCACGCTGCTTGGTTTTTCGGCTGGCGTGACAGGCACCTTTCTGTTTCTGCGCAAGCGAGCGCTGGTCAGTGACGCCATCAGTCACGCGACGCTTCCGGGCGTCTGCATCGCCTTTATGGTTTTAGTGGCGCTGGGCGGAACCGGGCGAAACCTGATCGGACTGCTGTCCGGTTCCGCGATTTCGGCCGCCATGGGCCTTTTGTGCATGAATTGGCTGATCCGCCGCACCCGTCTGGCCGAGGACGCAGCGATCGGGGCGGTCCTGTCGGTCTTCTTCGGCTTTGGTATCGTTCTGCTGACAATCATCCAGACCATGGGAGTGGGCCGACAGGCCGGGCTTGAGGGGTTCTTGCTGGGCTCGACGGCCGGGATGCTGTGGTCTGACGCTCTGATCATCGCGATCGGCGGCGCTGCAACGCTGCTGCTCGTCATGATCATCCGCCGCCCCATGATGATGGTGGCGTTCGATTCCGAATATGCGGCCGCCTTGGGGCTGCCAGTGCATCGCATCGACCTTGCGATGATGGGACTTGTCATGGCGGTCACGGTTGTCGGGCTGAAGATCGTCGGATTGATCCTGATCGTGGCTTTGCTGATCATACCCGCCGTCACGGCGCGGTTTTGGTCGGACCGGTCCGACTATGTGGTGCTGTTGTCGGGGGTCATTGGTGGGTTGTCGGGCTATCTGGGTGCGACGGTGTCCGCCTCGGCGCCCAACTTGCCGACTGGACCGATCATCGTCCTGTTCAGCTTCGGCTTTTTTGTCGTATCGCTGTTCCTGGCTCCGGTGCGCGGCGTATTGGCCGCAATCGTGCGGCATCTGCGGTTCCAGCGGCGAGTTCACATCCGACAGGGGTTGCTGGCGCTTGCACAAGGCCAGAACATCTATGAGCCCTACACATTGCGCCTGCTGCGTCAGGCCGGACTTGCCCGGCCCGACGGGGTGGCTACGGACGCCGGCAGAGCGCAGGCGGCCAAGGCGCTGCGCGACGAGAAACGCTGGGAAATCGTACGCGCCGACAATGCGCACGAGGCAGCCGCCGCCCTGTATGACGGGTTACGCGACATCGAAACGGTTCTGACCCGGGACCAGATCGACGACATCGACCGCCGCATTGGCGGACCACGGGAGGTTCGCCCATGAGCGGTGAAGAATTCGTTCCCCTGTCCCTGACGCCGCTGCTGATCGGGACCTTCGCGGCCATCGCCTGCGCATTGCCCGGAAACTTCCTTGTGCTCCGCAAACAGGCACTGATCGGCGACGCCATCAGCCATGTGGTTCTGCCCGGAATCGTCGTGGCCTTTCTCGTCACCGGCGCGATCTCAACCTGGCCGATGATGCTGGGCGCCGCGGGCGCGGCGGTTGTCGCCGTTGTGCTGATCGAGACCATCCGGAGGCTGGGCCAGATCGAACCGGGCGCCGCAATGGGCGTCGTGTTCACCACCATGTTCGCCGGAGGGGTGCTGCTGTTGGAGCAGACCGACACCTCGAGCGTTCATCTGGATGTCGAACACGCACTGTATGGCAGCCTGGAAAGCCTGATCTGGCTTGACGCGACTGGCTGGTCCTCGCTGCTGGATCCGGTCGCGCTGGCCGGTCTGCCGCCTGAGCTTGCTCGGATCGCCCTGACATTGGTGGGTGTCAGCCTGTTCGTCTGGCTGTTCTGGCGGCCGCTCAAGATCTCGACCTTCGACGAAGGCTTTGCCCGGACGATCGGAATTCGAACCGGGGCGCTGGGAATGGCGCTGGTGATTGCGGCGGCGATTGCAGCCGTGGCCGCGTTTGATGCCGTCGGCTCGATCATCGTGATCGCAATGTTCATCTGCCCGCCGGCCGCCGCCCGGATGATGACCGACCGGCTTGAGACCCAGATTGCCTGGAGTGTTGTCTTCGCCATCCTATCCGCCGTGTCCGGCTATGTCCTGGCTGGATATGGCCCGCTGTGGTTGGGCGGGTCGGACGCCGTCAGTGCGGCCGGGATGATTGCCACCATGTCCGGCCTGATTCTGGCTTTCACGGCCGTGTTTGGCCCCTGCCGGATGCGCGCAGCAGCGCCGGGTCCGGGCTGATCCGGCGTGTTCCCGCCACCCGGTCCGGTCGGTGATCGGCCAAACTTTGCCCACCAATCGGGGCAAGCGAACCTTAAGCAGATTTGTCCAACGCACCGTGTTAGACACCGCGCCATTACATCGTTAATGACCACCACTCACCACGGATCGTCCGGGCAATCGTGAAACTTATGGCAACCAATTCGGGTTGTGCATCTCGATTGGCCGGGCGATCCGACCCCCTATACCAAAGCAGCGTAAACCGGTGGCAGAATCGCGTGCGATTGTGCTAGGTCTAGCGGTATGGCGCAGGCAAACCCCAATATCAGCGAAAATCGCCCGGTAATCCGGCAACTCGACGAGGCCGCGATCAACCGTATCGCCGCCGGTGAAGTGGTCGAACGCCCGGCCTCGGCCGTCAAGGAACTGGTGGAGAACGCGATCGACGCCGGAGCGACCCGGATCGCCATCGACATCGCCGATGGCGGCAAGACCTTGATTCGCGTCACCGACGACGGGTGTGGCATCGCGCCCGAGGATCTGCCGCTGGCCCTGTCGCGCCACGCGACCTCCAAGATCGACGGGTCGGACCTGCTCAACATCCACACCTTCGGGTTCCGGGGCGAGGCGCTGCCCTCGCTGGGCGCGGTGGGGCGTCTGACCATCACCAGCCGCGCGCCGGGGACCGAGGCGGCCCAGATCCGCGTGGCCGGCGGCAAGATGGAGGGCGTCAAGCCTGCCGCCCTGCGCGCCGGTACCGTGGTCGAGTTGCGCGACCTGTTCTATGCCACGCCCGCGCGGCTGAAATTCATGCGCACCGACCGGGCCGAGGCGCAGGCGATCTCGGACACGGTCAAGCGGCTGGCCATGGCAGAACCCTCCATCACCTTCACCCTGCGCGATGTCTCGGGTGGGGGCGAGGGGCGCGTGGTGTTCCGCGCCGACCGCGAGAACGGAGACCTGTTCGACGCGCTGCACGCCCGGCTGGCCCGCATCCTGGGGCGCGAGTTTGCCGAGAATGCCTTGCGGATCGACGCCACCCGCGAGGGGATCCGGCTGTACGGATATGCCGCGTTGCCGACCTATTCGCGCGGCGCCGCAGTGGCGCAGTTCCTGTTCGTCAACGGCCGACCGGTGCGCGACAAGATGCTTACCGGCGCCCTGCGCGCGGCCTATTTCGATTTCCTCAGCCGCGACCGGCACCCGGCGGCGGCGCTGTTCATCGACTGCGAGCCCACCTTGGTGGACGTGAACGTTCACCCGGCGAAATCCGAGGTGCGCTTCCGCGATCCCGGAGTGGCGCGCGGGCTGATCGTCTCGAGCCTGCGGCACGCGCTGGCCGAGGCGGGGCACCGCGCCTCGACCACCGTGGCCAACGCGACGCTGGGTGCGATGCGGCCCGAGCCGGCCCCCGCGATGCCCGCGCGGGTCTATCAGATGGACCGGCCCTCGCCCGCGGCGCGGGCCATGGCCTATCAGGCGCAGGCGCCCGGCTTTGCCGATCTGGCCAATGCCTACAGCGGCAGCGTGGTCGAGCCCGTGGCCGAAGCCGAGCAGCCCGACCAGATCCCGCCCGAGCACCTACCCCTGGGGGCCGCGCGCGGGCAGGTGCATGAAAACTACATCATCGCCCAGACCGCCGACGGCATGGTGATCGTGGACCAGCACGCCGCGCATGAACGGCTGGTCTATGAGAAACTCAAGACACAGATGGCCGAGAACGGCGTGGCCGCGCAGGCGCTGCTGATCCCCGAGATCGTCGAACTGTCCGAGGGCGACTGCGCCCGCCTGCTCGCGGTGGCCGACGACCTGTCGCGCCTGGGCCTGACCATCGAGCCCTTCGGCGGCGGCGCGGTGGCGGTGCGCGAGACCCCAGCCATTCTGGGCGAGGTCAACGCGCGGGCGATGATCCTGGATATTCTGGACGAGCTGGCCGATCAGGGCGAAAGCCAGACGGTGCAGGCGCGGATCGAGGCGATCCTCAGCCGGGTGGCCTGCCATGGCTCGGTCCGCTCGGGCCGCCGGATGCGCGCCGAAGAGATGAACGCCCTGCTGCGCGAGATGGAGGCCACGCCCCATTCCGGTCAGTGCAACCACGGGCGTCCGACATATGTGGAACTGAAGCTGAGCGAAATCGAACGGTTGTTCGGCCGCAGTTGATTCGGCCGCCGGTCGGCGATAGAAAAGAAGAAACAAAACAAGAACGCGCAGGTTGAGATGATCGAGATTGCAGGCACCCGATATTCGCTGGAAGACCCCATGGTGATGGCCGCCCTGATCGGGGCGGGGGTGGTTCTGTTGATCCTCGTCCTGCTGTTTCTGGCCCTGCGCGCGGCCAACCGCTCGGCCCGGATGGCCGAGCCGCTGGCGCAGCAGCTGGCCTATCTGGGCCAGCATGTGCAGCAGTTGGGGCAGGGGCAGGAGCAATTGCGCGGCGGGTTGCAGCATGTCTCGGACACGCAGGCCAATGCGCAGGTGCAGGTGATCCAGACGGTCGAGGCGCGGCTGTCGGCGGTGCAGCAGCACATGAACGACCGGCTGGCCGACAACGCCATGAAATCCGCCCGCGCGCTGGCCGAGATGCAGGAGCGGATGAAGGAAACCCTGCATGGGTCTTCGAAACAGACCGCGACCTCGCTGACCCAGTTGCAGGAACGGCTGGCCGCCATCGACAAGGCGCAGGACAACATCACCAAACTGTCGGGCGACGTGCTGTCGCTGCAGGACATCCTGTCGAACAAGCAGACCCGCGGCGCCTTCGGCGAGATCCAGTTGAACGACATCGTGTCCAAGGCGCTGCCCTCGGACAGCTATGTGCTGCAGGCGACCCTGTCGAACGGCAGACGCGCCGACTGCCTGATCAGCCTGCCCAACCCGCCGGGGCCCATCGTGATCGACAGCAAGTTCCCGCTGGAGGCCTATGAGGCGCTGGTGGGCGCGGGCAATGACATGGAGTTGAAGGCGGCCGTGCAGATGTTCCGTAGCACGGTGCGCAAGCACATCACCGACATCTCGACGAAATACATCCTGGACGGTGAAACCGCTGACGGGGCGCTGATGTTCCTGCCCTCCGAGGCGGTCTATGCCGAACTGCACGCCAAGTTCCCCGAACTGGTGCAGGAGAGTTTCTCGAAACGGGTCTGGATCGTCTCGCCGACCACCTGCATGGCCACGTTGAATACGATGCGGGCGATCCTCAAGGACGCGAGGATGCGCGAACAGGCGGGCGCGATCCGCAAGGAACTGGGCATGCTGCACAAGGATGTCGAGCGTCTGGGCGACCGGGTGGCCAATCTCGACCGGCATTTCGGGCAGGCGGCCAAGGATATCTCGGAAATCAAGATCAGCGCCGAAAAGGCCGGCAGGCGCGCGCAGCGGCTGGACAATTTCGATTTCGAGGAACTGGCCCCCGAAGACCGCGCCAACGTGGTGCCGCTGGGCAAGTCCGAGGGCTGAGGCCTACTGGATCGACAGGTCCAGATTGTAGCCGACGGTCTTGCCGGTATCGCGGTCGTTGCCCATCAGGTAGACGCGGATGGTATAGTCTCCGTCCTCGGGCAGGGTGATGCGGGCTGTGTTGCCGTTGACTGAGCCATTGTAGATCGCAACCCCGTCGCTGCCCGGCGGCAGGATGTTGAAATAGACTACGCCGCTGCCGTTGGTGTCGCTGACCTGAAGCTCGGCAAACAATTCCTGCCTGCCTTTTGCACCCAGCACGTAGTCGGAATATTCATCACCCGTAATGGTGCCGTTGACCATCGTCCCGAAGTTTCCGGGCTGGAATCTCACCTCGGCTGTCCTTTGGGCCAAGGCGGGCAAGGCCACAACGGCAATGAACAGGGCTGCCAGAGCTTGTTTCAACATTCTGCATATCCTCCCGGTGATTCCCGGCTCCAAGCCTAGCACAACCGAGGGACCGTTCAGATTCGCAGGAAGGGCTGCACCAAACGTGGGATCAGGCTGTTGAACTTCAGCGGAGCGTCGGTCACCGCCAGGCAGATGCAATCTTCGGACATGTCGGCCACGGGCGTGTGTTCCAAGTCCTCGTCTGCGATCTCGACATCGCCGCGGGCGAAATGATCCACCTCGTCGGAAAACGCGCCTTGCAGAACCATGGTCAGTTCCATGCCCTTGTGGCCGTGGTCCGGTACCGCCGCACCGGCCGGGATGAACAACAAGCGCGCCGTGGCATCGCGCGAGGTTGGCAATATGGCCTGCTTGACGCCCATGCCAATCGGCTTCCAGCGGATGCTGTTCACGTCACCGCCGACGTAATCCTGCAACGGGGCCGGCAGCACGTCGCATTTCGCGCGCGCGGGCTTGGGGGTCGGCGCACCCTGCGCGATCAGAGCCATTGTTGATGACAGGGCATCTGCGGACAAAGGCGCGGCTTCGACCTGGTCCTCAAGCATGTGTCCGCCCACCGCGTCGTAACTCTCGGCGCGGGCGCGACAATGGTCGCACAGGGACAGGTGGGTCGCGACCATCAGGTCGAACGCTTCGGGCAGTGTGCCCGAGGCGTAGGCCATCAGCAGGTCGTCCGTCAAGTGATGTTTGATCTCGTGGCTCATCTCTATCATCTCAGTTCATCGCGTGGCGCAAGCGGTCCAGCGCCAGCCGTATTCTTGATTTGATGGTGCCCAACGGAAGCCCGGTCTGCGAGGCGATCTCGCGATGGCTCAGGTCACCAAAATATGCCTTCTCTATCAGTTCCCGCTGTGCCTCGGGCAATTGCAGCAGGGCCGTCTTCAGATGCGCCGTTTCCTGTTGCAGCGCGATTACGTCTTCCTGTTCAGGTTCCGCTTCGGGACCCCATGTCAGTTCTTCCGGTTCAGGACGCCGCTGTTTGCGAATGGCGTCGATGCGTTTGTTCCGCGCGATCGTAAAGACCCATGTCGCCACGGTGGCCCGTGACGGATCAAACAGATGCGCCTTGTGCCACAACGTGGCCATGACTTCCTGCGCGCACTCCTCGGCCAACGTCGCGTCCGAACCCGACCGGATCAGGAACGCTTTGACCCGAGGGGCAAAGTGCTGGAACAGCTCGGCAAATGCCGCCTGATCCTGCGACTGCCGGATGCGTTTGACGTGGGACACCCACTCGCACTTTGCCGCGCCATTGTTCTTCGTACCGTTCACCGACGATCCCTTGGTTCGTTTCGTGCCGTGCCCAGCCGGCCGCGCCGCCGGGGCGGTCGCGACATCGTCCGGAACAACGGTGTCCATCTCGGTAAACATAACTGTATTACGCTGCCGCACCCAAGTCGGATCACGCCTGCCCGAGATTTTTGATCCGGTCGCGCGTTTTTTTCGTATCATGACCATGGATGTTCGCTGAAAAACCCAGCCGATCCAGAATGTTGACCGCTAGAAAAGATCAGTCCGACCATGCCAGAAATCGACTTCGTTCCGGCCCATACCTTTCACGGAAGGAAAGGTGCGATCGAGAACGCCTTTCGCTACTCGGTCGACTACATCCTGCTGGATCCCGAACAAGTGGCGGAAACGCCCGCGTTGTTTTCGTTAGATAAACCCAACCTCACCGGCTGGCGGACCCGGGATCATGGAGGGGAGCCTGGCGATGGTCGAGGTGCCCCGTGGCTCCGCGACGGTCTGCGGGCGATGCAAATCCCCCAACCCGCGCAGGTCCTGTTGCTGACCCAACCCCGGGTGCTGGGCCACGTATTCAACCCGGTCAGTTTCTGGTTTTGCCTGAATGACGCAGGCGCGCTGTTTGCCGTGGTGGCCGAGGTCACCAACACTCATGGAACGCGGCACAGCTATGTCTGCCACAAGCCGGGGTTTGACGTGATCGCTCCTTCCGATCGGATTTGCGCGACCAAGGTGATGCATGTCTCGCCGTTTCAAAAGATCGAGGGCACTTACACTTTCCGGTTCGACCTGCGCCCGGATCGGGTCGGGGTTTGGATCGACTACGGCCGCGACGGGGGCGGTTTGATTGCTACGCTCACGGGCGTCCGGCAACCTCTCACCAATGGCGCGATCCTTCGTTCGCTGCTGCGACGCCCGTTTGGCGCGCGGCGGGCGGTTGCATTGATCCACTGGCAGGCGCTGAAACTGTGGATCAAGAAGGCCACTTTCCGACCGTTCCGCACCGCGCCGGTGCCATCTCACCCCGTCTCGCGCCCACGCGAGTGACGATCTGCAGTTTGCGCAAGATCAAGGACGCAGGCGCGATGCAATGGTTGAGATGGACTCCAATTGCGGACAGAGGAGTTGAAACCAATGCTGGAAATCTCGCCAACCAAAGTCGCCCAAGTCGCCATGATGGGCCGCGAGCTGGATCGCGCCGAGGGCGAGCTGCGGGCTTTTATCGATCGCATGGACGAGGACGAGCAAGCCGAGTTGGTGGCGATCATGTGGATTGGACGTGAAAGCTTTTTCCCGGACGACCTCAGCGAGGCGATCGCTACGGCCAAGGCCGAGGCCTCGACGCCATGCGCCGATTACCTCATCGGCACGCCGCATCTGTCGGATCACCTTGAGAACGGGTTGGACGCGCTGGGCATCTCGGCCGAAGATGTCGAGAACGACCTGATGTAGACTTGGTCGCCCGCACGGTGTTTCTGCGCTATGCTCCGGGGCAGAGGGCGCCATGTATGGTGCAGCGCCCGGTCCACAGCAGGGGCGCCAGATGCCGCGCATGTTGAAGACGATATTGGTGTTGGCCCTTATGTCCGTTCCGGCGTGGCCGCAGCGTCCGGCGCTGGCCTGCACCGTTTGTCTGGCACTTCCCGAAAACTCTCTGGCCGACCGGTTGTTGTCTGCTTCGGTCATCCTTCTGGCCGCGCCCGCGCCCGACGACCCGTTCCGCTATGCACCCGTCGGGTTGCTGAAAGGCAGTTGGGACGAGGTTGCAGACCTCCCCCAGATACCGTTTCTGGTGGACAGCAGCACCCGGAATGCCCTGCGCGCCGATCCTGACCGGGTGGTCTTGATGATCTATGGCCCAGGCCGCCGGGACAAGGCCGGGCGCGCCTTTGATCAGTCCTGGACCAAGGGATTTCTGATGACGCCGCAGCGGGCCGATTTTGTTGCCGAGGTACAGGCGCAAGGCCAAGGCTGGCGGTTGGACGGATCCCGATCCGCCGAGCGCGCCGCGTTTTTCGCGGCCTATCTGAATTCCGGAGACCGGTTGTTGCGGAACACCGCTCTCATTGAACTCCACCGGGCACCCTATGCGTCTGCGCGCGGCCTGCGCGACGCTGCTGCAACCCCGGATCTTCTGCGCGATTTGCGGAGCCTGAATCGCGTAGCCTATGCCCCGGCAACGATCCGGCTGCTGGGCCTGCAATCTGATCCGGCCGCGGCAGAGGCGGTGCGCACGGTCTATCCAAAGGCGGTCGCCACCGGAGGGTTCAACCTGCGCGAATGGGCGCTTGCCGGTATCGAAATCGACGGCGACCAAGCCCTGAATACGATCCAGGAGGCTCTGACCGCCAGCCCGCTTTCTCCAAAGGATCGCCAGGCGATCATCGCGGCGCTGATCGACGGCGGCGATGCGATGCCGGAACACCGCGGGAAGATCCTGGATATCTTTGCCGGCGAGATTGCGCACGACCAAAGCACGGCCGGGCAGATCGCCCTGGCCACGCGCGATTGGGGGGATGATAAGCTTGCCCCTGCGCTGCGGGCGCTTCTGGCTGACCCGCAGATCGACCCCGCCACCGCCTTCGCCATCCGATTGGCCCTGCCATCCGGTCAGTGACCCCGCCAACCCTGACGTTAGGTTAACAAAGCTTAATCCGTTGGTCCGGAACCGTTAACGCGGCGTCCTTTTATCTGATGACAGTACTGCAATGCAGTTCGGATTTCAGGAGGACAAACCAATGGCAACCGCACAAACCACACAGTCGAACCACAGCCTGTTTCATGACCTTTTTGCAAAATACGCCGAGGCCAAGACCGAACGGTTTCGGAAGCAGATCTTTGCGAAGACGGTCCGTGACCTCGAACGCCTGAGCGACCAGCAGCTCCACGATATCGGCATCACCCGCTCAGACATCCCCCAAACGGCCTATCAGAGCGTCTATCAGCGGGCCGCGTTGACGCAGTAACCGGGGCCGCGCCCCAACAGGACACCGGCCAAACTGGGAGGAAACAGCCGATGCTCGACACAATGCAACCGACTCAACAACCCTGCCCATCCGCCAGCGCGCTGCTTCTGTTCGACCGCGCCATGCGCATCCGGGCGGTCAAGGATGACATCGTACGCGCGGCGCAACATTTGAGTGGTCTGGATGACCGGCAGCTGTCCGAGCTTGGCATCAACCGCAGCGATCTTGAGGAAACGATCGAGCGCTACATCTGAACCACAGGCGCCAATCCAACGGTTGGTGAAAACACCAGAAAAAAGCCATTCCGGTGCGTCCGGAATGGCTTTTTGGTTGGGTCAGGCCAGGTGGTCGACCACCTGTAGGTGCTGTGCCAGTTTGTCGATCTCGGCCATCCACCCCTGAACCAGTTTCGGATCGCTGGGCGCGGCATGGACACCGGCGGGAATGGCGCGGTTCAGCACCGCTTCGACCGCCAGCGAGACCGGGATCGACACCAAACGCGCCATCGCGCTGCCGCGTGCGTCGCCCCAGGCGTCCATCACATAGGTCTTGTGCCAGACCGGTATGCCGTCCTTCTCGGCCTTCAGGCCGACGCAGAGCACGACGCGGTCGGGCTCGCCCTCCTCATAGGCGTTCTCGGCCCAGAACTGGTCGGACATTTCGTTGAGCCGGGCATCGCCCTCGGGGCCTTCCAGCGTTTCGATTTCGCGGAACACGTCCGACCACGCATCCGACCAGCCGTTCAGCCGCAGAGTGCCGCGGACGAATTCCTTGACCGGCCAGTGCTCCTCGAAATGGTACTGCTGCATGAAGGGGATCGAGTCGCGGTTGGGATAGACCTCGAAGCTTTCGGGCGTGGGCAGCGGCGCGACATAGGTGCTGATCGCGTCCCAGGGCCGGGCCACGTCCAGCGGGGCATAGTCGCGGATCGACCGCGAGGGCGAGCGCAGCGCCTTGAGCACGCCCAGGGGCGACCAGCTGAACTTGTAGCGGAACGGGTTGGGGTTCTTGGGGATGCCGCCGCAATAGGAAATGAAGCTGAGGTGGTTTTCCGGGTCGAAGGCGTCGGACGCGCGGTAGTCATCGACCAGCGCATGGGCCATCAGGTGGTCGATGCCGGGGTCCAGCCCGACCTCGTTGACCAGCGCGACGCCGGCTTCGCGGGCCTTGTCGTCCAGCGCGCGCATCTCGGGCGCGATATACGAGGACGAGACGAAATGCGCGCCCTTCGCGATCGCCAGTTCTGCCAGCGGCACGTGCCAGTCGCCCGGCAGCATCGAGACGATCACGTCGCCCTTTTCCAGCACCGCGCTCAGAGCATCAATGTCGAAGGCCCGGATGTCGTCGGTCAGGTCGCCGACCTCGGCGCGGGCCTTGTCGACGGTCCGGTTCCAGACGGTGACCTTGTGGCCGGCCTCGATCAGGCGGCGCAGGCCGGGGATGGCCGACAGGCCGGTGCCACACCAGTGAATCGTCATGGCTCAGATCCTTTCGATATGGGATTTGAAGGTGTCCTCGGCCCGCGCCCAAACGCCCGAGGTCAGGTCTGTCAGGGTCAGCAACGAGGGCAGAAGTTGCGCGGCGTAGTCTTCCGAGCTTTCGACCGGCAGCATTGAGGGCAGGTTGTCGATGGCCATCACGTCCAGCACCGGGTCGGTGGCCACGCGCAGGGCGGGTTCTTCCCAGGTTGTGGCGCGGTCATAGACCGGCACCGGGTTGTAGTCGCTGTCGGGGTCGCAGGCCACGTCGCCGATGGCGGTCAGCTTGCGCGGGGCATTCAGCGCCTCCCGCGGGACGAAGACCGGGGTGCCGGGGCGCGCGAAGATGCAGTTGAGGAAGATGTCGTTTTCTAGGATTTCCGGGAACGGCCCGCCATCGGCGGTTTCGGCCATGTCCCACTTGGTCACCTCGACCCCCATCGCCTCGCACAGGTCGGACGCGCCGGTGCCGACCCTTCCCAGCGCGCCGATGACGATGGCGCGGGGGCGGGGGGCGCCGGTGGCGTCCAACTCGGCCAGAAGTTCGGCGTTCAGCGCGTCCTTGCCGGGATAGACGCCGACGGGGCCGCAAATCTCGCCGCGCTGCTGCGCCGCCCAAGTCTTGAGCGTCACCGCCGCGCCCGCGTAGCCCGCCCAATAGCCGAAGGCCGCGACCCGCCGCCCGTTTTCATCGACCAGGTATTCCAGATCATACAGCGTGCCGCCGCCGACCTTGAAGCGCTCCAGTAGCTTGCGGCCCGAATGCTGGCCCTTGAAAGCATGACCGAACATGATGTGGCGATGCGGCAGGGGCGTACCGTCCTCGGGCAGTTCCTTGAGGCCGAAGATGACCGCATCCAGCGGCGCCTCCGGCCACGAGTTCTCCGGCGCGATTTCGCAACCCGCCGCGCGGTAGCCGTCGATCGGGATGGCGCGGACATGGCTCTCCTCGACCGTCACGCGGATGCCGGCGGAGATCAGTTGCGCCGCGCCATCGGGCGTCAGGCCCACCCGTTCCTCGTTCGGGCGTTGTTCAGCCCGGACCCAAAGATGTGTCATGCGATGTCCTTTTGTCAGAGCATTCCGGCGGCCCGTACCGCCTGAACCGAGGGTCGGGCCTCCATCGCCGCGCGGAAGGCCTGGATCTTGGGAAAGGCCGTGACATCGACCCCGTCACCTTCCAACCAGCTGCAAACCACGTAGAGATAGGCGTCGGCCAGCGAGAATGCCTCGCCCAAAACAAACGGGCCGCGCAGCCCGTTGGACGAGATGTAAGCGCAGGACTCGGTCATCGTTTGGGCCACCTTGCCTTTCATGTCCTGCCAGCTGGACTCCTGATCCGCCCAACGATGACCGCGCATCTTGTGCGCATGGTTCACATGCATGGTCGAGGCCAGGTAGTACATCACCTCGCGCATCCGCGCGGCCAGGACCGGATTGTCCGGAACAAGCCCGGCCTTCGGGGCCTTGGCTGCGATGTATTCAAGCAGAGCGCCGGTTTCCGTCAGAATGCCACCATCGACCACCAGAGCGGGAACGCGACCCTTGGGGTTGATCTGCTTGTAGGCTGCCGTCGTCTGCTCGCCCGCTGCGAAGTCGAGCTTGATCGCCTCATAGTCCAGACCGGCTTCCTCAAGCGCGATGACAACGGCGATCGAGATAGTGCGGGGTGCGTAGTAGATCTGCATCTGGGACCTCCGATCCGGTTACAGGTGGGTCTGGGCGAAATGCCGGTCCGGCGCTTCCAGATGCGGAACCGCGTTGAACAGAACCGGGCTCAGGTCCGCTCCGATCGGGTGCAGACGATGCAATGAGGTGTTCATGATGGCAAGGGCCACGCGCGCCATCGCCGGGATGTCCAGCCCCATCGCCTGCCGCACCACCATCGAGATTAACCCACCCGAGGTCACCACGATGGCCGGCCCGTCGCCGTCATGGATTTCGCGCAGAGCGTCCGAGACGCGGGTTTCAAACTGCTCGAAGGTTTCGGGCGCGTTCCGAATGTCGCCGTTGGCCCAGGCCTTGAAGGTCAGCGGCAGGTGCTGAACGAAGCCTTCGCGGTCCGTCGGGATCGTCACGCCGTGCTGTTCTTCGAACAATTGCGCAAGGGTGAAATACTCGATTTCATTCAGACGTGCATCACGGACGGGTTCCGGCAGACCCATGCTTGCCGCCGTTTCCACATGCCGGGTCAGGGTGCCGCAAAACACCCGTGGATAATGGGCTTTGGTCTCGCGCAGATGGGCCCCAAGCCAGCGCGCCTGCTGATGCCCAAGCTCGCTGAGCTTGTCATAACTGTCTTCGTCTCGTGCGGTGGTGTTGGCCTGCCCGTGGCGTACCAATGTGATGTATGACATGTCGGTCCCTCTTGGCCCGAAGTCTTAGGGCAGCTTGCACGCAGGGGCCAGAGGTGTTCGGCCGGTTGCCGTCAAAAAACCGGGACAGGCTGCAACCGGGCTTGCGGGCGGACGGCCCGGCGATAGAGTTGCGGCAAGCGACAAGAAAGGACAGCGCAATGGCCGTGAATGCGCAGAGGTTTCTGGATGATCTGCACAAGCTGCGGGAATTCGGAGCTGCGGGGGTTGGTAAAGGCGTCGTGCGCCCGGCATATTCAGACGCGGACATTGCGGCGCGGCGATGGCTGGCCGACCGGTTTCAGGAGGCCGGGCTGCAACCGCATTTTGATCCGGTCGGAAACCTGTTCGGTCTGGCATCCGCGCCGTCGCTTTTGATGGGGTCACATTCAGACAGCCAGCCCGAGGGCGGTTGGCTGGATGGCGCGCTGGGCGTAATCGCGGCGTTGGAGCTGGCTCGCTCCAGCCAGCGCCCGATCTCGGTGGTCAGCTTTCAGGATGAGGAGGGCCGGTTCGGCGTCACGACCGGATCAGCCATCTGGTCCGGCAAGTTGCCCCTTGCGCAGGCCGACGACCTGACCGACCACGCGGGCATAGGGTTTGGCGATGCGCGCGCTCGGATGCAAAGTCTGACGCAGGATTTTGTGAACCCCGCCCAATTCACCGGGTTCATCGAAATGCATATCGAGCAGGGTCCGGTTCTGGATGCCAACGCCGAGGCCATCGGTGTGGTCTCGGACATCGTGGGCATTCGCGACGTGGTCATCGAGTTTTCCGGCCAGCAGAACCACGCCGGCACGACGCCGATGCACCTGCGCCGAGACGCGTTCCAGGCTCTGACGATCTTCAATGGCCTGATCAACGAGCGGTTCCGCAACGTGGTGACCCCGCAGACGGTCTGGACGATCGGTCATGTTGAGCTGTCTCCGAATGCCTCGTCAATCGTTCCTGGCCGGGTCCGTTTCTCGATGCAGTGGCGCGATCAGGAGACGGATCGTCTGGCCCGAATGGAAAGCATCATTCGTACGACCGCCCAAGAGGTGAGTGAATCCATCGGGGGCGATGCGCAGTTCGGGCCAATGTTGGGCATCGAACCGGTTGAGATGGATCCAACCCTCCGGCGGTCGCTGGAACACGGAGCCCAGACCGTCGCGCCCGGCAACTGGCGGGTCATGCCATCCGGGGCCTTGCACGATGCGTCGAACGTGGCAGCCTTGATGCCGGTCGGAATGCTGTTCGTGCCATCCATCAACGGTATCAGTCATGATTTCGCGGAGGACACTGCTGAAGGCGATCTGGTGACGGGGTTGAAGGCCTTGGAGGCGGCACTTGCCGATCGCTGAGGTATGGGGCCGCCGACCGTGAATATTGCAATTTCAGCTGTTGCGTAACGGAAAAAAGTTTCCTATACGACACAAAGCTGCAGCATGCAGATGTATACTCCTTGTCCATGAGCGATTTAGGCCGTGATGAATACCTGCGATCTGAAGTCGGACGGAACACCGCCAGCCGTGAAGTTGCCGGTACCGGAAAATGCATGTCGCCCTGCCAGAATTCCTCTGACTCGATCCGAAAAGGCTGCCGTGGCATGGTATTCCCAGCCATATGCTTCCGGATCCAGTCCATCGCGTCACTTTTGCCAAAAGAAAGAACACTGACATGCCTGGAATGAAGCGCACGCCGTTGTATGACCTTCATGTTGAGTTGGGAGGCAAGCTGGTTGATTTTGCGGGCTGGGAGATGCCCGTTCAGTATCCTTTGGGAATCATGGGCGAACACAAGCAGTGCCGCGAGAAGGCGGCGTTGTTCGACGTGAGCCACATGGGCCAGGTGATACTGCGGGGCGAGAATGTGGGCGAGAAGCTCGAGGCGCTGTGCCCGCAGGCTTTTGCGACGCTGCCCGAGGGCAAGGCGCGCTATGGGTTCTTCATCAACGCGGACGGCGGGATCATGGATGATCTGATCGTGTCGAACGCGGGCGATCATTTCTTCGTGGTGGTAAACGCGGCGCTGCGCGATCAGGACATTCCGCACATGCGCGCGCATCTGGACGGGGTCGAGGTGACCGAGATCTTCGACCGCGCGCTGGTGGCGGTTCAGGGCCCGAAAGCCGAGGACGTGGTGGGCGCACTGTGCCCCGCGGCCCGCGATCTGAAGTTCATGGAAACCACCGTGGCCCGGATTAACGGCGTCGAATGCCGGATCTCGCGACTGGGTTACACGGGCGAGGACGGCTATGAGATCTCGATCCCCGAGGACAAGGCGATCGAGGTCACCCGCGCCCTGCTGGCGCATGAGGATTGCGAACCAGCGGGCCTGGGCGCGCGCGACAGCCTGCGGCTGGAGGCGGGTCTGTGCCTCTACGGCAATGACATCGACCAAAGCACCTCGCCGATCGAGGCCAACCTTGCCTGGGCGATCCAGAAGCGGCGCAAGGAAGAGGGCGGCTTTCCCGGCGCGGATCGCATCCAGCGCGAACTGGCCGAAGGCCCGGCACGCAAGCTGGTGGGGATCAAACCCGACGGCCGCGCCCCGGCGCGACAGGGGGTCGAGGTGCAGGATCTTCAAGGTAACACGATCGGTCAGATCACCTCGGGCGGGTTCGGGCCAACGGTCGGCGGCCCGGTTGCGATGGGGTATGTCGCGGTCGGTCATACCGAGCCGGGCGAACAGGTGAATCTGATCATCCGGGGCAAGGCGCAGCCGGCGCGGATCGTGGCGCTGCCCTTCGTCAAACAGAATTACAAGCGTTGAAGTCAGGAGAGAGACAGCATGGCAACCTATTATTCCGAAGAACATGAATGGCTGACGGTCGAGGGCGACACGGCCACGCTGGGCATCACCAAGCATGCGGCCGAGCAGCTGGGCGAGGTGGTGTTCGTCGAGCAGCAGGACGTGGGTGAGGAGTTCGCGAAGGACGGTGAGATCGGGGTGATCGAATCCGTCAAGGCGGCCTCCGAGATCTATGCCCCGGTCGATGGCGAGATCCTCGAGGTGAACGAGGCGCTGGCCGACAATCCGGGCGCGCTGAACGAGGATCCCGAGGGCGAGGCGTGGATCTACAAGATCAAGATCACCGATGCCGCGCAGTTGGAAGATCTGATGGACGAGGCCGGCTACAAGGCGTTCATCGGCTAAACCCACGGGGTCCCGGCCTGGGGCTCCATCGTTTTGACTTGTGCCGCCGAATTTGGGCTCCGCCCGTTCGGGCCTGAAACTGTCCACCGGACAGTTCCCGGGACGGCCCCTACTTCCCGCCGGAGGCTTCCTCAGTCTCCGTCGGGCCTGACCTATCCATGGGAGCGCTGCAATGGCCTTCAAACTGACCGACTACGAAGCCTATGACTTTGCCAACCGTCGCCATATCGGTCCCAGCCCGACCGAGATGCGCGACATGCTCAAGGTGATCGGCTTCAAGACGCTGGACGATCTGATCGACGCCACCGTCCCCCCGGCGATCCGGCAGAAAGAGCCGCTGGACTGGGGCCCGGCGATGACGGAACGCGACGCGCTCTATCACATGAAAAAAGTGGCGGGGAAGAACAAGGTTCTGACCTCGCTGATCGGTCAGGGCTATTACGGCACCACCACCCCGGCGCCGATCCTGCGCAACATCCTGGAGAACCCGGCCTGGTACACCGCCTACACGCCCTATCAGCCCGAGATCAGCCAGGGCCGGCTCGAGGCGCTGCTGAACTTCCAGACCATGGTCAGCGACCTGACCGGGCTCGATGTGGCCAACGCATCCTTGCTGGACGAGGCGACCGCGGCGGCCGAAGCGATGGCGATGGCCAAGCGCGGCGGTCGGTCCAAGGCCAACAACGCGGCCTTCTTCGTGGACCGCAACTGCCACCCGCAGACCATCGCGGTGATCAAGACCCGGGCCGAGCCCCTGGGCATCGACGTCAAGGTCGCCGACCCTGACGAGCTGGACGCGGGCGCGGTGTTCGGCGCGATCTTCCAGTATCCGGGCACCTATGGCCATGTGCGCGACTTCACATCGGAAATCGCGGCGCTGCATGAACACAACGCCATCGCCATCGTGGCCGCCGACATCCTGTCGCTGGCGCTGCTGAAATCCCCGGGCGAGATGGGGGCCGACATCGCCGTGGGCTCGACCCAGCGCTTCGGCGTGCCGATGGGCTATGGCGGCCCGCACGCCGCCTACATGGCCACCACCGACAAGCTGAAACGGGCGATGCCGGGCCGGATCATCGGCGTCAGCATCGACAGCCGCGGCAACAAGGCCTATCGCCTGGCGCTGCAGACCCGCGAGCAACACATCCGCCGCGAGAAGGCCAATTCGAACGTCTGCACCGCGCAGGCGCTGCTGGCGGTGATCGCCTCGATGTATGCCGTGTACCATGGCCCAGACGGGATCAAGGCCATCGCGCAGTCGGTGCACCGCAAGACCTCGCGCCTGGCGGCCGGGCTGGAAGAGCACGGCTTCAAGGTCGAGCCCGAGGTGTTCTTCGACACGATCACGGTCGAGGTCGGCCCGCTGCAGAAGACCGTCATGGAGGCGGCGGTGGCGCGCGGCGTCAACCTGCGCAAGGTGGGCGAGACCCGCGTCGGCATCAGCCTGGATGAACAGACCCGCGCCGAGACGATCGAGGCGGTCTGGGGCGCCTTTGGCATCGACAAGAAGGACGACAGCTCGAACAAGCAGTACCGCCTGCCGGACTATGCGCTGCGCGAGACGCCCTATCTGACCCATCCGATCTTCCACAAGAACCGGGCCGAGGCCGAGATGACCCGCTATATGCGCCGTCTGGCCGACCGCGACCTGGCGCTGGACCGGGCGATGATCCCGCTGGGCTCCTGCACCATGAAGCTGAACGCCACGATCGAGATGATCCCGGTCACCTGGCCCGAGTTCGGCAATCTGCACCCGTTCTGCCCCGAAGATCAGGCGCAGGGCTATCACGAGATGATTGCCGATCTGAACGACAAGCTGTGCCAGATCACCGGCTATGACGCGATCTCCCAGCAGCCCAACTCGGGCGCGCAGGGCGAATATGCAGGCCTGCTGACCATCCGTAACTATCACTTCGCCCGCAGCGAAGGGCACCGCAATGTCTGCCTGATCCCGACCTCGGCGCATGGCACCAACCCGGCCTCGGCGCAGATGGTCGGCTGGCAGGTGGTACCGGTGAAGGCGGACGCGAAGGGCAACATCGATCTGACCGACTTCCGCGAGAAGGCCGAGAAACACTCGGATAACCTGGCCGGCTGCATGATCACCTACCCCTCGACCCACGGCGTTTTCGAGGAAACCGTGCAGGAGGTCTGCCAGATCACCCATGACCACGGCGGGCAGGTCTATATCGACGGGGCCAACATGAACGCCATGGTGGGTCTGTCGCGCCCCGGCGACATCGGCGGCGATGTCAGCCACCTGAACCTGCACAAAACCTTCTGCATTCCGCATGGCGGCGGCGGCCCCGGCATGGGCCCGATCGGCGTCAAGGCGCATCTGGCCGAGCACCTGCCGGGCCACCCGGAATACGGCACCGCCGTGGGTCCGGTTTCGGCGGCGCCCTTCGGGTCTCCGTCGATCCTGCCGGTCAGCTGGGCCTATGTGCTGCTGATGGGCGGTGCGGGTCTGACCCAGGCGACCAAGGTGGCGATCCTGAACGCCAACTACATCGCCGCGCGTCTGCAGGAGGCCTATCCGATCCTCTACACATCCGAGTCGGGTCGTGTGGCGCATGAATGCATCCTCGACACCCGCCCGCTGGCCGAGGCAGGCAACATCACCGTCGACGACGTGGCCAAGCGGCTGATCGACAGCGGCTTCCACGCGCCGACCATGTCTTGGCCGGTGGCCGGCACGCTGATGGTCGAGCCGACGGAATCCGAGCCCAAGGACGAGCTGGACCGCTTCTGCGACGCCATGCTGTCGATCCGTGCCGAGGCGCAGGATGTCATCGATGGCAGGATCGACCCCGAGAACAACCCGCTGAAGAACGCCCCCCACACGGTGCGCGACCTGGTGGGCGAGTGGGACCGACCCTACACCCGCGAACAGGCCTGCTTCCCGCCGGGTTCCATGGGCGTCGACAAATACTGGTCGCCCGTCAACCGCGTCGACAACGCCTACGGAGATCGGAACCTCGTCTGCACATGCCCGCCCATGGACGCATACGAAGAAGCCGCAGAATAAAAACACCGAAACCCCCGCCCGATCCGGCGGGGGTTTTCTCAGGGCTTGAAGTCCGCGGGCACGCCAAAGGGCGGCGTCTCCACGCTCGTCCCGGTTAGGGCGTGCAGGAACGCCACCAACTGCGCGATTTCACCGTCGCTCAGGTCAACTGGCGTGATGTCGACCTTGGCGCGTTGGCGTGCCATCTCGAACTGGTCCTGCCAGACGATGAAATCGGCCTGTTCCAGCCACGGCACCCGGGGCAGCGCGGCCTGATCGGTTGTCCAGCGTGACAGGCTGGTTGCCGGGTTCAGGTGGTGACGGATGATCCCTTCGAGGTCGAGAAAGGCGCCGTTGTGGCCATAGGGTGCGGTCAGCGCCACGTTGCGCAGCATCGGCGTGCGGAACCGGTAGGCGTCCTCCAGCCGGTCACTTTCGCCCATGCGACCCACGTCGCGGGCATAGGCGTCCCATTGCCGGGTGCGGCCGGGGCCGAAAGGCGGCAGGGCCAGTGCGTGGAATTTCTGATCCGACAGCAGCGGCCCCGAATGGCAGGTGGCGCACCGCGCCTTGCTGTAGAACAGCCGCATCCCGGCCTTCTGATCGGGGGTCAGGGCGGTCTCGTCCCCAGCCAGGTACTGGTCGAACGGGCTGTCGGTGCTGCGCCATTCGATGGCCATGAAAGCGGCCAGGGCGTTGGCGACATGGGTGATGGTGATGTCCTCGGTGCTGTCCACGTCGTCAAAGGCGGCCACCATCGCGGGGCCGTATTTCGGGTCGGTCCGCACCCGCTTGGCCAGGATCGGCCAGCCCTTGTCGATCCGGTCATGCACGGCGCCGGTGACCTCGTTCTCGGCCACGTTCCCGGCCATTTCGAACTGAGCGGTCAGCGGAAACAGCGCCTGTGCGGCCAGCAGCGAGTTCAGCCCTTCGGGCAGCCATTCCTGCGCGGGCGAGTTGAACCCGTTGCCATAGACGTCCGACAGGCTGAGCCGCCCGTCATGGAACATCGTGTGGATGTCGCGCGCGCCCAGGTTCCACAGGCCCGGCGCGTTGCGCGGGATGCGCTTGCGGATGCGGTCCGCCCCGGTGCCGGGCGTGCGGTCGGGGCCTAGACCCTGGCCGCCCTCGCCGATGCCCAGCGACAGGCCGTCGGAGGTGCCGAAATCGGGGTGGTGGCAATGAGCGCAGCTGATGTTGCGGTTGCCCGACAGGATCGCGTCATAAAATAGCTGGTGACCGATCGCGGCCTGATCCCTATCAAAGAACAGAAAGGCGTCATCGGTCAGCGGCGCGGGCAGCTCCTGCGCCCAGGCCGCCCCGCAAAACAGGAGACCCGCCGCCCCATGCGCCAGCTTGTGCTTGCCCTTTGTCTTGCCGCCACGCCCGTCTGGGCCGAACTGGAACAGGCCCGCGATCTGATGGAGGCGGGCGAGTTTGCCGCCGCGCGCGAACAGCTTCTGCCCGCGGCCCGGTCGGGCAACGCCGAGGCCGAGGAGCTGATCGGCGTGATGTACGGCCTTGGCCTTGGGGTCGAGCAGGACTATGAGCGCGCGTTCGAATGGTATCTGCGCGCCTCGATGAAGGGGCATCCGGGCGCGCAATCGGGTGTCGGGTGGTATTACGAGCTGGGCCTGGGACTGCCCGCGCCCGACCTGGTTCGGGCCTACATGTGGTACACGCTCAGCGCCATCGGCGGCGACCCCGATGCGGCGATCAGCCTGGAAGAGGTGGTCAAGAAGATGACGCCCGAACAGATCGAAAAGGCCCATGTGTTGGTCAATGACTACAAGGGGTGGATGTACCCCTTTCGGTAAAGGCGGGCCGGGATGACGCGACACCCCGGCCCGAACCGTATCAGTTCAGGTCGGCGGCGCGTTCCGCGTTGATCTCGGCTTCGGCCTCGGCCACGGCCGCGGTCAGAGCGCCATAGATCTCGTCCCCGCGCGCGACGTTCTGCTGGAACCAGTCATAGACCGGGGTCGCGGCCTGCTTGAACGCTTCTTTTTCCTCGGGGGTCGGCACGTACAGGTCGCCGCCACCGGCCACGAAATCCTCGTAGGCCTGGATCGACTTGCGCTTGGGCGAGGCAAAGGTGGCCTGCTGCAGCGCATAGAACCCATCGACGACGACACGGCGCAGGTCTTCGGGCATTTCCTGGAACTTGGCGTTGTTCATCCACCAAAGCGCGCCCATATAGGCGTGCCCGTCCAGCGTTACATATTGCAGGCCGGCATCGGGGAATTTCATGCCCATGATGTCGGTGATGCCGTTTTTCGAGCCGTCAACCACGCCGGTCTGGAAACTGGTGAAGAGTTCCGGCCACGGGATCGGAGTGGGCGAGGCGCCCAGGGCCTTGACCAGTTCCTGCGGCAGGTCTGCGACCACGGTGCGGATCTTCAGCCCGTCCATGTCGGACGGCTGGGTCACGCGGCGCTTGGTGTTGGCGAAATTGCGCCAGCCGCCGGTGTTGCCAATGGTCATCAGGCGGATCGCGCCGCCCGAATCCTCCAGCGCCATTTCGCGCATCTTGCGGGTGAAATCACCCGACAGGACCCGCTCGGCGATGCGGTCGTCGGCCATCAGATAGGGCAGGTCCAGAACCTGCACATACGGAAAGATGCCCGAGGCCCCGCCCGAGGTCGAGATGTAGATGTCGATGGTGCCGTCGGCCACGCCCTGCAGGCATTCGGCCCCGTTCGAGCACAGCTGCGTGCCGATGAACAGCTCGACCTCGATCGCGCCATTCGAGGCGTTCTCGACGAAGTTCTTGAACACGACCAGGCCGTCATAGTCCTCGTCGTTTTCGTTCGAGTTGGCGGTGGCGCGCAGCGTATAGTCGGCCGCCGAGGCCGCCAGCGCCGAGGCCGCCACCAGCGACGTGGCCAGTGCTGCGGTTTTGAAGAATGTTCTGAGCATGCGTTTCCTCCCTGTGGTACTCAGTCTAGTTTGCAAACCCCGTCAGTCTCGGGATCGTCATGGATATTGCGGGGACATAGGTGATCAGGAAGATCACTGCGATTTCGACGGCCAGGAACGGCAGGATCGCCTTGGCGATGGTTTCCACCCGTTCGCGTGACACGGCGGCGGCCACGAACAGCACCAGCCCCATGGGCGGCGTGGCCAGGCCAACGGTCAGGTTGACGCTCATGATGATGGCGAAATGGATCGGGTCTACGCCCAGGCTGGTGAAGATCGGGCCCAGGATCGGCCCCAGGATGATGATCGCTGGGCCTGCATCCAGGAACATGCCCACGACGAACAGCAGCAGGTTGATCAGGAACAGCAGGATTAGAGGGTTTTCGGACAGTCCGAGAATCAGCGCGGCCAGTTGCTCGGGCGCATGGCTGAGGCTGACCACGGTCTTGAACGCCATCGCGGCCCCCACCAGCAGCAGCACCACGGCCGAGGTCATGCCCGCATTGCTGAGGACTTCGGGCACCTCTTTCAAGGTCAGCGTGCGCAGCACGAAAAACCCGATGATGAAGGCATAACCCACCGCAACGGCTGCGGCCTCGGTCGGGGTAAAGATGCCGCCCAGAATGCCGCCCAGGATGATTACCGGCGTCATCAGCGGGAAAAAGGCCTTGAGGCTGGCCTGACCGCGCTCGGGCCAGGTGTATTTGCGGCTGGCCACCGGGAAATCATACCGATTGGCCATGACCTTGATCATCAGCATCAGACCGATGCCCACCATGACACCCGGCACGATGCCCGCCAGGAACAGGGCCGCGACGCTTTCGCCCATGACATAGGCATAGATGATCATGATCCCCGAGGGCGGGATGATCGGCCCGATGACCGAGCTGGCGGCGGTGATCGCGGCGGCGAACTTGCGGGTATAGCCCTGCTTTTCCATCGCCGGGATCAGCATCGATCCCAGCGCCGAGGTATCGGCCACCGCCGAGCCCGACAGCCCCGCGAACAGGATCGAGCTAAGCACGTTCACATGCGCCAGCCCGCCGCGCAGGTGCCCCATCAGCGCCTGGCTGAACTCGACCAGACGGATGGTGATGCCGCCGCGGTTCATCAGCTCTCCGGCCAGCATGAAGAAGGGGATGGCCATCAGCGGAAAGCTGTCCATCCCGTTGTAGACATTGCGGTACAGCAGGGTGATGTCGTTGGTCTGGCCGTTCAGCCACAGCAGCAGGCCGGGTGCGGCCAGCAGCGCGAAAAAGACCGGCAGGCCGATCAGCAGAAACACCAGAAAGACGGGCAGGAACCAGACCAGCATCTATTCGGCCCCCACGGCGGCTTCGGGGATTTCGGGCAGCAGGTCACCGCCGCCCAGCATGGTGATGATCGACCGCAGGATCAGTTCGATGTTGACCGACAGCAGCAGGATCACGCCCACCAGCAGGGAGGCCATCATCCAGCTGCGCGGGATCCGGTACCATTCATCAAAGCCCAGCGAGGTGGGCAAATACAGCGCGGCGGTGGCGAAACGCCCGCCAAAACCGGTGACCTCGGACCAGCCGATGCGCACGGCGACCACCAGAACCGTCAGGCTGAGCAGCAGCAGAAACAGGTTCAGCAACTGGCCGGGTACGCGCGGCAGAAAGCGGACCAGCATGTCGATGGCCACGAACCCGCCGCGCCGGAATGCGGTGGGTGCCATCAGGCCCGTCATCCACAACATGCAGAACCGCGCGGCCTCGTCAGGCCAGGGCAGGGCGTTGCCCAGAACGTATCGGAAGAACACCTGAATCAGGATCGCGATCACCATGAAGGCGATCGCAACGACACCAACCGCGCGGCCCAGACGCAGCGCGGTTTCGTTCACGAATGCAATCGGCGCAAGCACCGACGTCAATCCGCCCATGCGGATCCTCCCTGTTCAGGCCGCGGGTTTGGCCCGCGACCGTGTCCCGCGCTTATTGGTGCGCGAATTGGCCGAGCTTGCCGGCGTAAAAGGTCAGCGCGTCTCCGTCCGCCATGCTGGCCCGCAAGACCTTGCCCACCACGATAACGTGATCGCCCGCATCGTGATACGCATGTTGTTCACATTCGAACCGCGCCAGGCATCCGCGCAGCAGCGGCGTTCCGTTTTCGCATCGGTCGTGGTCGATTTCGCGTAGGGCAAAGGCGTCTTTCGAGCAGCCAAAGCACAGCTCGGCTTGGTCGGCCGACAGAACATGAACACTGAAATGACGCGCCTTGTAAAAATAGGGGAACCGGCGCGAGTTCCGGTCGCCGGCCCACATCACCAAGGGCGGGTCCAGCGACAGCGAGGAAAAGCTGTTGGCCGTGATGCAGACCGGCCCGTCGGGGCTGTCGCACGTCACCACGGTAACGCCGGTGGCGAACCGGCCGAAAGCGTCCCGCAGGGTGCGGGTGTCGTCCTTGTGCGGAATGAAGGTGCGTGCCATGTCGTTCGAAAATGCGTTCATCATGGTACCTCATGCCCCAGCGCCGCCTCGTAGAGGCGGAACCAGACTTCACGATCCAGATTGACTTTGAGGGCGTCCGAAATGCGCTTGATGCGGTCCAGGCTATTGGTGCCCAGAACCGGCAGGATGCCGGCCGGATGGGCCAGCAGGAAGGCCACGGCCACCGCGGCCCGGTCGACGCCGAACTGCGCGCCGATCTCATCCGCGACCACGCCCACCGGAGGATTACCCGCCATCAGCGCTCCGCCGCCCAGCGGCGACCACGCCATCACCGGGTGGCCGTGCTGCTGGTGAAAGGCCAGATCGCCATTGGTGAACGGAGCGATCGCGCCCAGAGAAATCTCGATCTGGTTGGTCACCAGCGGGGTCTTCATGGCCGATTGCAGCAGTTGCCAGTCCCAGGGGCGGAAATTCGACACACCCACCGCGCGGACCTTGCCGCTGGCCACGACCTGGTCCAGCGCGGCGCCGGTTTCATGGTGGTCCATGAACGGGTCGGGGCGGTGGATCAGCAGCAGGTCGATATGGTCGATCGCCATTTCCCGCAGCGAGGTGTCGACCGATTTCAGGATGTGCGCGCGCGAGGTGTCATAGTATTTCACCTTGGCATCCGCATAGCGCCCGCAGGGGGCGACGATGTCGCATTTGGTGACGATCTCCATCCGGTCGCGCAGGCCGGGATTGGCGCGCAGGGCGTTGCCCAGAATCGCCTCGGCGCCATAGTCGCCATAGATGTCGGCCTGATCGAAGCTGGTGATGCCCTGATCCAGACAGGCGTGGATTTTGGCCGCCACATGCGCGGCCGAGGTGTCGCTGTCATCGCCCAGCCGCCACATGCCATAGACAAGGCGGCTCAGTTCCAGGGTGTCGGAAAGCTTGATACGTTGCATCAACGACGAACTCCGTTGCCCAGCGGCGTCGCCGGGGTGTCAGCAGGAACCCTTCCATAGGCTTCGGGAAGGGAACAGGTTTTCAGATGCGGCATCACGCGGGTGCCGAAATGGCGGGCCTCGTCCATATGCGGATAGCCCGAGAAGATGAAGGCGCGGATGCCCATCTTCTGATACTCTTCGATCTTCGACAGCACCTGGTCGGTCGACCCCACCAGCGCCGCGCCGCAGCCTGACCGTGCCCGGCCGACGCCCGTCCACAGGCCCGGCTCGACATAGCCGTATTTGTCGGCCAGCTCGCGGTTCCTGGCCTGATGCGAAACACCGAGCGAGGTGGCGTCCAGCGCCCGTTCGCGGATTGCGCGGCCGTATTCGTCATCCAGTTTCGACACGATATAGTCGGCATATTCCTTGGCCTCGGCCTCGGTGTCGCGCACGATCATGTGCACCCGCAGGCCATAGTCCAGCGTGCGTCCGTATTCGTCGGCCACCGCGTGTACGGCCTTCATCCGCTCGGCCAGCTGGTCTTTGGTTTCGGGCCACATCAGATAGACGTCGCAATGTTGCCCGCACAGCTTCAGTGCATCGGGCGAATAGCCCCCGAAATACAGCAGCGGCCCGCCGGTCTGATAGGGTTTGGCCGGATCGGTCGTCAGGCCCGAGAAATTGTAGACCTGACCCTGGTAATTGATCTCATCCTGCGTCCAGGCCTGTTTCAGAATCTCGACCACCTCGCGCGAGCGCTGGTAGCGATAGCTGCTTTCGGCCTTTTCCCCAGGAAAATCCGACGAGATGATGTTGACCGTCAGCCGCCCCTTCAGCATGTGATCCAGCGTCGCGATGGTGCGTGCCAGCATGATCGGCTGCATCTCGCCGCAGCGCACGGCGGCCAGCAGGTTGATCTTTTCTGTGATCGGCGCGCAGCCGGCCACGAAACTCAGCGTGTCCTGCCCCACCTGATACGAGGACGGGCACAGGATGTTGCGAAAGCCCTGCGCCTCGGCCTCTTTCACGATGCCCGAGCAATGTTCCCAGCTGGAGCGCAGATCGCTGTCGGGCACGCCGAGAAACTGATAATCGTCCGAGCACAGCGCCGCGAACCACGAAACCTCGGCCGCATCCAGATCGGGGGATGTGATGGGGACGATCGTCATCTGATTCTCTCTCTTGCCGGGCTCAACTTTTCTCTTGCGTAGCAATCACATTGATGTAGATCAATAGTGTATCAATTTTTTCTGCGACCAAGTGAAGCGCCCGCGTGCCCCCATCCACCAGAAACCCCAACGCCCTGCCGATCTATGTGCAGATCGCCGAGCTGCTGATCCGCGACATCGCCGCCGGCCGGCTGATCGACGGCGAGCGTCTGCCGCCCGAGCGGGACATGGCGGCGCAGTTGAACGTCTCGGTCGGGACACTGCGGAAATCGCTCGCCGAGCTGGAAAAAAAGGGGATGCTCGAGCGGATCCAGGGCTCGGGCAACTATGTGCGCGAGACCGGGACCCAGAACAGCGTCTATGCCATGTTCCGGCTGGAACTGCCCGAGGGCGGCGGCCTGCCGCGCGCCGACATCCTGTCGGTCGATCACCTGGACAAACCCGCCGACCTGCCCGATTTCGGCACCTCGCGGCGCGGGTCGCGCGTGCGGCGGATGCGCTATCTGAATGACACAATCATCGCGGTCGAGGAGATCTGGCTGGACGATTCAGCCGGTCTGATCGACCGGCGGCTGCTGTCGGACTCGCTCTATCGCTATTACCAGCAGCAGCTTGGGTTCTGGATCACCCGCGCCGTGGATCGGGTTTCGGTCGGCCGGCTGCCCGACTGGACCCCCGCGCACTTCACCCGGCCGGCGGGCGAGACCGTCGGTTACATCGAGCGGTTCAGCTGGTCGGAACGGCCTGAACCCGTAGAGTTTTCGAAAACCTGGTTCGACCCGGACCGGGCAACTTACGTCCAACGACTGAAATGACGAGGAAACGCGCATGACCCGGACCATCAATTACGGGCTGATCGGATGTGGCATGATGGGGCAGGAACACCAGCACAACATCGCCCTGCTGGAGGGCACGCAAGTGGCCGCCATTTTCGAGCCCGACCCCGAGATGGCGCGCGCCGCGCAGGCGATTGCGCCGGGGGCCAGAATGGTGGCTTCGGTGCAGGATCTGCTGGCGGTCGAGGAGTTGGACTGCCTGGTCATCGCCAGCCCCAACCATCTGCATGTGGATCAGATCGCCCAGATCGCCGAAACGCGTCCCTTGCCGCTGTTGGTGGAAAAGCCGCTGTTCACCAACCCCGGCGATGCGGCCCGTCTGGCCGAGATCGAGCGCAGCTATCCCTGTCCGATCTGGGTGGCGATGGAATATCGCTACATGCCGCCCATCGCCGCCCTGATCACCGAGGCGCAGGACACCAGCGGCGGGGTCAAGATGCTGAGCATCCGCGAACACCGCTTTCCGTTCCTGGAAAAGGTCGGCAACTGGAACCGGTTCAACCGCAACACGGGCGGCACCTTCGTCGAGAAATGCTGTCATTTCTTCGACCTGATGCGCCTGATCCTGCAATCCGATCCTGTACGCGTCAGCGCCAGCGGCGGGCAGGCCGTGAACCATCTGGACGAAACCTATGACGGCGAGACGCCCGACATCCTCGACCACGGCTATGTCATCGTCGATTTCGCCTCGGGCGCGCGGGCGATGCTGGAGCTGTGCATGTTCGCCGAAGGTGCGCAGTATCAGGAGGAAATCTCGGTCGTCGGCCCCAAGGCCAAGATCGAGGCGCTGGTCCCCGGGCCGGGCCGGTTCTGGCCCGAACATCTGGGCGCGCCGCCGGTGCCGCAGCTGATCGTCAGCCCGCGCGACCCCAAGGGCCCTGTCGCCCGCGACATTCCCGTCGACCCGCGCCTGCTGGCGGCGGGCGACCACAACGGCTCGACCTTCTATCAGCACCAGGGCTTTCTGGCGCTGGTGCGCGGTGAGCGCGACGCCCCGGATGTCAGCCTGACCGACGGCATGTGGGCAGTACGCATGGGTCTGGCGGCGCAGCAATCGCTGGCCACGGGCGAAACCGTCCGGCTGGATCGCTGAGGTCTTTCTGCGGGTGCAAAATGCGCCGATCGGAAACCTGTGTTCCGATTTGGCGTCACCGCCCGTGTCGTTTTTGATATTCAAAGCGTCTTTTCCGCTTGCCCGCCCAACCGCGGCCCCCTAGGTCTGGCCGCGGGACACCCCTCCCCAACGAGGGGCGTATATCTGGAAGGGTAACACCAATGACCATCGAACGACCGGCAGCGCGGCCGGCCAATCCGCGTTTTTCCTCGGGCCCCTGCGCCAAACCCCCTACATTCGAGCTGAACAAGCTGGCTGGTGCCGCGCTGGGCCGATCGCACCGCGCCGCCGTCGGCAAGGACAAGCTGAAGGCCGCCATCGAAGGCACGCGCGAGCTGCTGGGCATTCCGGCCGACTATCGCATCGGGATCGTTCCGGCCTCGGATACCGGCGCGGTGGAAATGGCGCTGTGGTCGCTTCTGGGCGAACGCAAGGTCGAGATGCTGGCCTGGGAAAGCTTTGGCGCGGGTTGGGTTACCGACGTGGTCAAACAGCTGAAGATCGACGCCGAGGTGAAAACCGCCGATTACGGGCAGATCGTCGATCTGGCGTCCATCGATTTCAACAATGACGTGGTCTTTACCTGGAACGGGACCACCTCGGGCGTGCGGGTTCCGAATGGCGACTGGATCGCCGATGACCGCGCCGGCCTGACCATCTGCGACGCCACCAGCGCCGCTTTCGCCATGGACCTGCCTTGGGACAAGCTGGATGTCACCACCTTCAGCTGGCAGAAGGTTCTGGGTGGCGAGGCGGCGCATGGCATGCTGATCCTCAGCCCCCGCGCGGTCGAGCGGTTGGAAAGCTATACCCCCGCGTGGCCGCTGCCGAAGATCTTCCGTCTGACCAAAGGCGGCAAGCTGATCGAGGGCATCTTCCAAGGTGCCACCATCAACACGCCGTCGATGCTGGCGGTCGAGGATTACCTGTTCGCGCTGGACTGGGCGCGCTCGGTCGGCGGGCTGCAGGGCCTGATCGCCCGCGCCGATGCCAATGCGCAGGCGATCTTTGACTTCTGCGACCAGAACGACTGGATCGACAACCTGGCCGAGGACCCGGCCACCCGGTCGAACACCAGCGTCTGCCTGAAATTCACCGATCCGCGCATTCGCGACGGCGCCAGCTTTGCCAAGGCGGTCGCCAAGCGGCTGGAGGCCGAGAACGTGGCACTGGACATCGGCGCGTATCGCGACGCGCCGGCCGGGCTGCGCATCTGGTGCGGCGGCACGGTCGAGACGTCCGACATCCAGGCGATGCTGCCCTGGCTGAAATGGGCGTTCGAGGCCGAGATCGCAGCTCAGGCCGAAGCCGCCTGACCCTTTTCCCCCGACAAGATCCGGGCCGCGACCGGCCCGGAATTATCATCCCATTCAAGGACCACGCACATGGCCCCCAAAGTACTCGTATCCGACAAGCTCAGCGAAACCGCGGTTCAGATCTTCCGCGACCGCGGCATCGACGTGGATTTCATGCCCGATGTGGGCAAGGACAAGGAAAAGCTGGCCGAGATCATCGGCAACTATGACGGCCTGGCCATCCGCTCGGCCACCAAGGTCACCGAGAAGATCCTGGAAAAGGCCGACAGGCTGAAGGTGATCGGCCGCGCCGGGATCGGCACTGACAACATCGACAAGGAAGCCGCCTCGAAAAAGGGCGTGATCGTGATGAACACGCCCTTCGGCAACATGATCACCACTGCCGAGCATGCCATCGCGATGATGTTCGCTGTGGCGCGCCAGATCCCCGAGGCCAACGCCAGCACCCATGCCGGCAAGTGGGAAAAGTCCAAGTTCATGGGGGTCGAGCTGACCAACAAGACGTTGGGCGTGATCGGTGCCGGCAATATCGGCGGCATCGTCTGCGACCGGGCGCACGGGTTGAAGATGAAGGTCATCGCCTATGACCCCTATCTGGGCCAGGAGAAGGCCGACAAGATGGGCGTGGAAAAGGTCGAGCTGGACGAGCTGCTGGCACGGGCCGATTTCATCACCCTGCACGTGCCGCTGACCGACCAGACCCGCAACATCCTCAGCCGCGAGAATCTGGCCAAGACCAAGAAGGGCGTGCGCATCATCAACTGCGCCCGCGGCGGTCTGGTCGACGAAGAGGCGCTGGCCGAACTGATCAAATCCGGCCATGTCGCCGGCGCGGGGTTCGACGTGTTCAGCGAAGAACCGGCCAAGGAGAACCCGCTGTTCGGCCTGCCCAACGTGGTCTGCACCCCGCATCTGGGCGCCGCGACCACAGAAGCGCAGGAAAACGTGGCGCTGCAGGTGGCCGAGCAGATCTCGAACTATCTGCTGACCGGGGCGGTCGAGAATGCACTGAACATGCCCAGCGTCACCGCCGAAGAGGCCAAGGTCATGGGACCGTGGATCAAGCTGGCCGGCCATCTGGGCAGCTTCATCGGCCAGATGACCGACGAGCCGATCAAGGCGATCAACATCCTGTATGACGGCGTGGCGGCGCAGATGAACCTGGCCGCGCTGAACTGCGCGGTGGTGGCGGGGATCATGAAACGCTCGAACCCTGAGGTGAATATGGTCTCGGCTCCGGTCGTGGCCAAAGAGCGCGGCGTCAAGATCTCGACCACCAACCAGGACAAGTCGGGCGCCTTCGAGGGCTATATCAAGGTGACCGTGGTGACCGACAAGCGCGAACGCTCGATCGGGGGCACCGTGTTCAGCGACGGCAAGCCGCGCTTCATCCAGATCAAGGGCATCAACATCGATGCCGAAGTCGGTGCGCACATGCTGTACACCACCAACGAGGACGTGCCGGGCATCATCGGCACCCTGGGCAAGACCATGGGCGAGCATGGCGTGAACATCGCCAACTTTACCCTGGGCCGCGCCCAGGCGGGGGGCGAGGCGATCGCGCTGCTGTATGTTGACGAGCCGGTTCCGGCAGAAGCCCGCGCCAAGCTGGCCGAAACCGGGCTGTTCACCCAGATCAAGCCGCTGGAGTTCGACGTGGTTTGATCCGGCAAGACCCGGATGAAAGCGATTGACGCCTGCACCCGCCCGGTGCAGGCGTTGTCGTTGCAAAGGCCCGCAAATCCAACCCCGCCTGGAACGGAGACATGGACATGACCGCGCCCACCTACGCCATCGGTGATCTGCACGGCCAGACGGCCGAGTTCGACCGCGCCCTGTCCCTGATCGAACAGGATGGCGGGCGCGATGCGCGGATCGTGTTTCTGGGCGACTACGTCGATCGCGGCCCCGACAGCAAGGGCCTGCTGGACCGGCTGATTGCCGGGCGCGACGCCGGGCGGAACTGGGTCACGCTGCTGGGCAACCATGACCGGATGTTCGCGTGGTTCCTGCAGGATGAGCCGCGCCATGATCCGCATCTTCTGGTCGGCTACCACTGGCTGCACGAGCGGCTGGGCGGCACCGAAACCCTGCGCAGCTATGGCGTCGAGTTCGAAGACCGCACCCGGCTGCAGGATGTGCATCGCGCGGCCGTTGCGGCAGTGCCGGTCGCGCACAGGGCTTTTCTGCGCGACCTGGTGCGGATGCATCAGACCCCCGAGATTGCCTTTGTCCACGCCGGCATCCGGCCGGGCGTGCCGCTGGGCGTGCAGGCCGAGGACGATCTGGTCTGGATCCGTCAGAGTTTTCACGCCTGCGAAACCCCGCACCCCAAGCTGATCGTGCATGGCCACACGGTGGTGGACCGCCCCACCCATTACGGGAACCGCATCAACCTGGACAGCGGCGCGGGCTATGGCCGCCAAACCGGGGTTGCCGTGTTCGAGGGGCGCGACTGCTGGCTGCTGACCGAAGCCGGACGCGTGCCGCTGCGCCCCTGATCAGCCGCCCGCGAACATGTTCTTGTAGGCCTCGCGGAGGGCGTTTTTCTGCACCTTGCCCATCGTATTGCGCGGCAGTTCGTCCAGCAGGATCAGCCTGCGGGGATGTTTGAAACGGGCAAGGCTTTGGCTCACCGCCTCCATGATCGCATCCAGATCCGGTGCCGCGCCGGCCTCGGGCACAAGGATGCCCAGCACGGTCTCCCCGAAATCCGGGTGCGGTACGCCGATCACCGCGCTTTCCAGCACGCCGGGCTGGTCATCCAGAACCAGCTCGACTTCCTTGGGATAGATGTTGTAGCCGCCCGAGATGATCAGGTCTTTGCCGCGCCCAACGATATGCACATAGCCGTCCGCGTCGATGCGGCCCAGATCACCGGTGATGAAGAACCCGTCCTCGCGCAGTTCGGCGGCGGTTTTCTCGGGCATCTGCCAATAACCCTTGAACACGTTCGGGCCGCGCACCTCGATCATGCCGATCTCGCCCTGCGGCAGCGGATCGCCCGTTTCGGGGTCGGTGATCTTCAACTCGACCCCCGGCAACGGAAAGCCCACGGTTCCGGCCCGACGCTCGCCGTCATAGGGGTTCGAGGTGTTCATGTTGGTCTCGGTCATGCCATAGCGTTCAAGGATGCGGTGACTGGTGCGTTGCTCGAACCGCGTGTGGGTTTCGGCCAGCAGCGGCGCCGAGCCGGAAATGAACAGCCGCATGTGCCGGGTCAGATCTCCGGTGAACCGGTCGTCGTCCAGAAGCCGGGTGTAGAAGGTCGGCACCCCCATCATCGAGGTGGCCTTGGGCATCAGGCGCAGGATGTCGTCCAGATCGAAGCCCGGTAGAAAGATCATCGATCCACCGGCCGACAGCATGACATTGGTGGCCACAAACAGGCCATGGGTGTGAAAGATCGGCAGCGCGTGCAGCAACACGTCATCCGCGGTGAAGCACCACTCCTGCACCAAAGTTTCGGCGTTCGACAGCAGGTTCGCCTGCGTCAGCATGGCCCCTTTCGACCGCCCGGTGGTGCCCGAAGTGTAAAGGAAAGCTGCGAGGTCATCCTCGGTCCTGTGCGCGGGTTCGAAGGCTGGCAACATCCCAAGCGCGCGCCGCATCAGGCTGCCGGAACCGTCCGCGTTCAGAGTTTCGAGCATCGCATTCTGCGCTTGGGCAATCGGCTCGATATCGGCCTGTGATTTGGCATCCGCGACAACCATCCGAGCACCGCTGTTTTCGATGAAGTACCGCAGCTCGTCTGTCGTATAGGCGGTATTCAGCGGCAGAAAGATCAGCCCGGCCTGAACGCAGGCTGCATAAAGCGCCAGCGCCTCGGGCGATTTCGCGACCTGCACCGCAACGCGGTCATCCGGTTCCAGTCCGCAGGCCGTCAAAGCGTTGGCGATCCGGGCCGCCATGTCCAGGAAATCGGCATGTGAGAGAACGCGTCCGTCCGGCAGATGCAGGAACGGCGTTGTCTTACCCGCGTGAATGCCAAAAAGTCGATCGTATAGCGGGTTGCTCATCCCGTTCTCCGTGTTGCCGTTGCTCGGTCAAGGCGAACCTGTACCGGAATCGGGCCGCGGTAAAGGCCCGGACAGCCTCAGAACCGGGTGGTCATCCGGTAACCGGCCGCGAAATACATCTTGGCGAAGGTAACTGGGCTGCCTTGCAACCAGGTGATACGTTCCGCGGTAAAGACCGGCTCGCCAACCGTTACGTCCAGAAATCCGGCCAGTTCGGCATCGGCGCGGCTTGCCAGAAAAGACAGCTCGACATTGGTGAAGGGGACCGTCTGAATCAGCCATTCATTTGGTCCCAGCGTCGAGAAATCAGCCTGTTCGACAGCCGGGACGCTGGCCGTAACGATCCAGCGATCTTCGAACTGAAACGGGGTGTTGTCCGAAAAATGCATGCAGCGCACATGCATCACCCGCCGATCCGAACCCAGCGCCAGCCGCGCGGCCAGCCATTCGGGCGCCTGTTCGGCTTGGGCCGAGACAAGTGCATAGCGGTAGGTGCCGCCCAGAGCCTCGACCTCTTCCCGGACCAGCGGGATGGTGAACCGGGCCTGTCTCTGCGGCGCGCTCAGCACCCGGGTACCGGCCTTGCGGCGACGTTCCAGGAAACCTTCCTCGGCCAGTTCGCGCAGTGCCCGATTGACCGTTGTACGCGTGCAGGAAAACTCAACCGCAAGGTCCTGCTCGTTGGGCAGCAACATGTCCGGCAGCCACTGGCCCGAGCGGATGCGGTCAAGCACAGTCTGCTTGATTTCCTTGTAGCCGGTCGTGTCAGCGGTCTGGGTCATCTTGATCTCAACTCAGTTCTTTGTCGGGTCAGACGTCGGTCAACAGGTCTGCAATCGCGGCTTTGTAGTCTCTGATTATCGTGTCGCGCGCAATATGCCTGCCATCCCGCACCATATGACGGCCTGCCGACCACAGATCCGTTACCAGACCATCGGGTGCGGCAAAGCACAAGCCGTCCAGAAGTTGATGATCCGCCAACGCGCAAAGCGTCGGGTGCGACCGGTCAACTGCCACCAGGTCGGCCAGTTTGCCGACCGCGATCTCTCCGGCATTGCGGCCCAGAGCCTGCGCCCCGCCTTGTGCCGCGCCGGTGTACAACGCATGTCCCACGGAACCGTTGGCTGCCGCCAGAACCGCGCGGGATCGGTCGCGAAGGCGCTGGGAATATTCCAGGCTGCGCAACTCTTCTGGCAGAGAAATCCGCACGTTGGAGTCTGATCCGACACCGTACCGTCCTCCAGCGTCATGGTAGGGCACTCCGTTGAAGATCCCGTCGCCCAGATTGGCTTCTGTGATTGGACACAGGCCGGCCACGGCCCCCGAACGCGCCAGAGCGCGTGTTTCGGCGTCGTTCATCTGGGTGGCATGGATCAGACACCAGCGTGAGTCGACCTGGGCATTGTCCAGAAGCCAGGCGACCGGGCGTTGGCCCAAAGCGGATTGCACGTCCTCGACCTCTTTCACCTGTTCGGCGATATGGATGTGAACCGGACCCTCCGGAACCTGCGCCAGCAGCAGGGCCAAGTCTGTGGGAGAGGTGGCGCGCAACGAGTGCGGCGCGATGCCGACCACCGTGTCCGCGGCAAGATCTGCGGCAGCCGATCGGCACTCGTGATACAAGTCCATGAACCGGTCCACGTCATTGCCGAACCGCAGCTGGCCGCCAGACAGGGGCTCTTGCCGGACGCCGCCGTAGGAATAGAGAACCGGCAAATGGGTCAGACCGATTCCCGTCCGCAAAGCTGCTGAGAAGATCCGCTGGCTCAGCTCGGAAAGCTGGTCGTAGGGCGCGCCGCCGGGCTGGTGATGCACATAGTGGAATTCCCCGACTGCGGCATATCCGGCCTCCTGCATCTCAAGGAACACCAGCGCGGCGATGGCCTCCATCTGCTCGGGCGTCAACCTGTCCAGAAAGCGGTACATCAGATTTCGCCAGGACCAGAAGCTTTCCCGCCCGGCTGCGCGAAACTCGGTCATACCTGCCATAGCGCGCTGAAACGCGTGGCTGTGCAGGTTCGACAAGGCTGGCAGCAGGACATCAACGCAGGTGTCGGCCGACTGCGGACGCGCACCGGTCTCCAATCCGGTGATGACGCCATTCGCAGTTTCGACCCGCAGGTCTGAAACCCAGTCAGAGCCTAACAAGGCGGTTTTGGCGTGGATCTGCATCGGCGTCTCTTTTTGTGTAGACTTTAATTTTTTACACGTATACGAAAAATTGAAACCCGAGGGGAGTCCAAAAGAATCGCGATGACCAGAAATTCGGTGATTTGTTGTCGGCGGATCGCAACCATGGCGGATGGGGTTGCGTCCTATGGCTTGGTCGAAGACGCGGCGATTGCTGTTTCGTCGGGCCGGATCCAATGGATCGGACCGCACCGAGATCTGCCGCCGGATCACACCGACTGGCCGATCGTCGATTTTGCGGATCGGTTGATCACTCCGGGCCTGATCGATCCGCACACGCATGCGATTTTCGGGGGTAACCGGGCGGTTGAGTTCGAAATGCGGCTGAACGGGGCAACCTACGCGGAGATCGCGCGCGCCGGAGGGGGCATTCTGTCGACAGTCACCGCCACACGCGCCGCCAGTATGCAGGACCTGATCCAAGAGGCACTGCCTCGCATAGATGCGTTGTTGGCCGAGGGTGTGACCTGCATTGAAATCAAGTCCGGCTATGGACTGGATCAGGACACCGAGCTGCGCATGTTGCGCGCGGCCCGGGAAATTGCAAAGCAGCGCCCGCTGCGGGTTCGGACCAGCTTTCTGGGCGCTCATGCAGTGCCGCCCGAATTTACGGGGCGCGCAGACGCCTATATCGACACGGTCTGCATCCCGACCCTGCGTGCGGCCAATGCCGAGGGGCTGGTCGACGCGGTCGACGGGTTCTGCGAGGGCATCGCCTTTGACACCGTGCAGATCGCCCGGGTGTTCGACGCCGCGCGTGATTTGGGGCTGCCGGTCAAGCTGCATGCCGAGCAATTGTCGAACCTCCGCGGGACCCGGCTAGCGGCCTCCTACGGCGCCCTGTCAGCCGATCACGTCGAATATGTGGACGCCGCCGGAGTGGCGGCGATGGCCGAGGCCGGAACGACTGCCGTTCTGCTGCCCGGGGCATTCTACACGTTGCGGGAAACGCAGGCCCCGCCGATCGACCTGTTCCGCAAGGCCGGGGTGCCGATGGCCCTGGCCACCGATTGCAACCCGGGGTCCTCGCCGCTGACGTCGCTGATGCTGACGATGAACATGGGTTGCACCCTGTTTCGAATGACCCCGGCCGAGGCACTAGCCGGGGTCACCCGCAATGCCGCCCGCGCGCTTGGGCTGAGTGATGCCGGCACGATAGCGCCGGGGCAGCGGGCGGATCTGGCCGTGTGGGACGTCTCTCACCCGGCCGAGCTGGCCTATCGGATCGGGTTCAACCCGCTGCACGCGCGCATTTTCGGAGGGGAGGCATGAGCGCTTTGACCTTGGTTCCGGGGCTGGTCTCGCTGGCCCAACTGGCGGAGATCTACTGGAACGAAACGCCGGTGGTTCTGGATCAGGGCTGTCGCTCGGCTTTCGAGGCCGCCGCCGCCCGCATCGCCGAGGCCGCCGCCGGTGACCAGCCCGTCTATGGCGTGAATACCGGTTTCGGCAAGCTGGCCAGCCTAAAGATCGCGGCCAAGGACACCTCGGCGCTGCAGCGCAACCTGATCCTCAGCCATTGCTGCGGGGTCGGCCCGGCGGTGCCGCGGCGGTTGGCGCGCCTGATGATGGCGCTCAAGCTGTTGTCCTTCGGGCGCGGCGCATCTGGGGTGCGGTGGGTGCTGGTGGACCTGCTGCAGCAGATGCTGGCCCGTGGCGTGACACCGGTGATCCCGGCGCAGGGCTCGGTGGGGGCCTCGGGTGATCTGGCGCCGCTGGCCCACATGACGGCGGTGATCATCGGCGAAGGCGAAGCCGAGCTGAACGGTACGGTCATGCCAGGCGCACAAGCCTTGAAGAAGGCCGGATTAGAGCCTGTTCAGCTGGGGCCGAAAGAGGGGCTGGCCTTCATCAACGGCACCCAGTTTTCGACGGCCTACGCCTTGGCGGGCCTGTTCGAGGGCTGGCGCGCGGCGCAGAATGCGCTCGTCGTTTCGGCCGTATCGACCGATGCCATCATGGGCTCCACCGCGCCGCTGCAACCCGAGATCCATGCCCTGCGCGGTCATCGCGGCCAGATCGAGGCCGCCAGCGCCATGCGGGCCGTGTTGCAGGGGTCGGAAATACGCGAAAGCCATCGCGAGGGCGACAGCCGCGTGCAGGATCCGTATTGCATTCGCTGCCAGCCGCAGGTCACCGGTGCCGCGATGGACGTGATCCGGCAGGCTGCCGCCACCCTGCAGACCGAGGCCAACGCGGCCACCGACAACCCGCTGGTGCTGTCCGATCCCGACATGATCGTTTCGGGCGGCAATTTTCACGCCGAACCGGTGGGATTTGCCGCCGACATGATCGCGCTGGCCCTGTCCGAGATCGGGGCCATCGCGCAACGCCGGATCGCGCTGATGGTGGATCCGACGCTCAGCTTCGATCTGCCGCCATTCCTGACCCCCGACCCGGGCTTGAATTCCGGCTTCATGATCGCCGAGGTCACGACCGCCGCGCTGATGAGCGAGAACAAGCATCTGGCCAACCCCTGCGTCACCGACAGCACGCCCACCTCGGCCAACCAGGAAGATCACGTCTCGATGGCCGCCCATGGGGCGCGGCGTTTGACGCGCATGGTAGAAAACCTGAACCACATTCTTGGGATCGAACTGCTCTGCGCCGCCCAGGGCGTCGAGTTCCGCGCCCCGCTGGTGACCAGCGCGCCCTTGCAGCGGGTGATTGCGCGGCTGCGCGCCGACATCCCGCCCTTGGCCGAGGACCGGTACCTGGCCCCGGAACTGGAGCAGGCCAAGGATCTTGTGGCCAGCGGCGCGATCCTCGAGGCGCTGGGCGTACCGCTGCCGGAGGTTACGGCATGAGTGTGGTCGAGGTGCAGCGGGGGCAGGGCCCGATCGTGCTGGGCCAACCGCATGGCGGAACCTTCGTGCCCGAGGAGATCCATGCGCGCCTGAACCAGACCGGCCGGGCGTTGGCCGACACGGATTGGCACATAAACAGGCTCTATGAAGGGATTTTGGGCGATGCGACGGTGGTTCAGTCCCGCGTGCACCGCTATGTGATCGACGCCAATCGTGACCCCGCAGGTCAGTCGCTCTATCCGGGGCAGAACACGACGACCCTGGTGCCGCTGACCGATTTCGACGGGCAACCCATCTGGCTGGAAGGGCAGGAGCCGTCGAAGGATGAAATCGAGGAGAGGCGCAAAAAGTTCCACGCCCCCTATCACGCCGCGTTGCAGGAAGAATTGGAGCGGGTGCGGGCCAGGTATGGCGTGGCGATCCTGTTCGACTGCCACTCGATCCGATCGCGGATCCCCTTCCTGTTCGACGGAGAGTTGCCGGTGTTCAACACGGGCACCAATAACGGCACCACCTGCGCACCCGAGGTCGCGCAGGCGGTGGATGCCGTGGCCCGGGCGTCGGGCTGTACCGCTGTGCTGAACGGCCGGTTCAAGGGCGGCTGGACCACCCGGCACTATGGCCGCCCAGCCAAGGGCATACATGCGATCCAGATGGAGATCGCGCAACGCGCCTATATGGACGAGATCCCGCCCTGGACCTGGCGCGCCGACCGGGCCGAACGTCTGCGCCCGTACTTGCAAGAGATGCTTGACCGCCTGCGTGCCCTGGCCCTGTCGGGCGCGCTGGCCGAAGAAGGAGCCCAGAAATGAGTGACCCGCGCAAGAACACCCGTGACGTCTTTCCGCCGACCGGTCCCGAGTTGAATGCCAAAAGCTGGCTGACCGAGGCCCCGTTGCGGATGCTGATGAACAACCTGCACCCCGACGTGGCCGAAAACCCGCACGAATTGGTGGTCTATGGCGGCATCGGTCGCGCGGCGCGAACGTGGAAGGACTTCGACACTATTGTGGCCAGTTTGAAGGATCTCGAGTCCGACGAGACCCTGATCGTGCAGTCCGGCAAGCCGGTGGCGATCATCCGCACGCACAAGGACGCGCCGCGGGTGCTGATCGCCAATTCCAACCTCGTGCCGCATTGGGCGACCTGGGACCATTTCAACGAATTGGATAAGAAGGGCCTGATGATGTACGGCCAGATGACGGCCGGGTCGTGGATCTATATCGGCACGCAGGGCATCGTTCAGGGCACCTATGAAACCTTTGCCGAGGCCGGGCGCCAGCACTATGGCGGCGACCTGACCGGGCGATGGATCCTGACCGGTGGGCTGGGCGGCATGGGCGGAGCACAGCCCCTGGCGGCAGTCTTCGCCGGGGCCTGCTGTCTGGCGGTGGAATGCAATCCTGACAGCATCGATTTTCGCCTGCGCACCAAATACCTGGATGAAAAGGCCGAAACGCTGGACGAGGCGCTCGCCATGATCGACCGCTGGACCAAGGCGGGCGAGGCGAAGTCCGTGGGTCTGCTGGGCAATGCGGCCGAGATCTTTCCCGAGATCTACCGCCGCATGGCCGCCGGTGGGATGCGCCCCGACATCGTAACCGACCAGACCAGCGCCCATGATCCGATCAACGGGTATCTGCCCTTGGGCTGGACCTTGGCGCAATGGCGCGAAAAGCGGGAAACAGACCCTAAAGCAGTGGAAAAGGCCGCACGCGCCTCGATGAAGCAGCATGTCGCGGCGATGGTCGATTTCTGGAACGTGGGCGTGCCGACGCTGGACTATGGCAACAACATACGGCAGGTGGCGCAGGACGAGGGGCTTGAGAACGCCTTTGCCTTTCCCGGCTTCGTCCCGGCCTATATCCGCCCGCTGTTCTGCCGAGGCATCGGCCCGTTCCGCTGGTGCGCGCTGTCGGGCGACCCCGAAGATATCTACAAGACCGACGCCAAGATGAAGGAGTTGTTCCCCGAGAACGAGCATCTTCATCGCTGGCTGGACATGGCCCGTGACCGGATCGCGTTTCAGGGCCTGCCCGCGCGGATCTGCTGGATCGGGCTGGGCGACCGGCACCGCGCGGGTCTGGCCTTCAACGAGATGGTCGCGAACGGAGAACTGAGCGCACCGGTCGTCATCGGACGGGATCATCTGGACAGCGGCTCGGTCGCCAGCCCCAACCGCGAGACCGAGGCGATGCTGGACGGGTCCGACGCCGTGTCGGACTGGCCGCTGCTGAACGCGTTGATCAATACCGCCAGCGGCGCGACCTGGGTGTCGCTGCATCACGGCGGCGGGGTCGGCATGGGCTTCAGCCAGCACGCGGGCGTGGTGATCTGCGCCGACGGCACCGAGGACGCCGCGCGGCGGCTGGAGCGGGTGTTATGGAACGACCCGGCCTCGGGCGTGTGGCGTCATGCGGATGCGGGGTATGACATCGCCAAGGACTGCGCCCGCGAACACGGGCTGCGCCTGCCGGGCATTCTGGGCTAGCGGCGCGGAATTGGCCTCTGGCGGAAATGCTGCACCTGCGATATGCGCAGGGCAGGCTGCCGGAGGATCAAGATGTACGTTGCCACCCTGTTGACCAACCCCAAGACGCCATCGCTGGACGGGGCGCTGATCGACTCGCTGCGCAATGCCTGGGGCGGGGGCGACATCCAGTGGCTGAGCCCCGACGAGGCGGCCGAATTTGCCCTGCCGGCGGTTCCGGCCAACCGTTGGGATGTCTGGGCCGACCTGCAGAAATTGGGCGTCGATCTGGTGGTGCAGCCGGCCGAGGGCCGCCGCAAGAAGATGCTGCTGGCCGATATGGACAGCACGATGATCCAGCAGGAATGCATCGACGAACTGGCCGACGAGGCCGGGGTAGGCGAGCGGGTCAAGGACATCACCGCCCGCGCCATGAATGGCGAGCTGGATTTCGAAGGCGCGCTGACCGAGCGGGTGGGCCTGCTGAAGGGGCTGGACGTGTCGGTGATCGACCGGGTGCTGAACCAGCGCATCACCCTGATGCCGGGCGGCCGCGAACTGGTGGCGACGATGCGGGCCAATGGTGGCTATGCCGCGCTGGTCTCGGGCGGGTTCACGGCGTTCACGGCCCGCGTGGCCGAGCTGCTGGGTTTTGACGAGAACCGTGCCAACACGCTACTGGCGGAGGATGGCAAGCTGACCGGTGACGTGCAGCGCCCGATCCTGGGCCGTCAGGCCAAGGTCGAGGCGCTGGAACAGATCTCGGCCCGGCTGGGTATTTCCGAGGCCGAAGTGATCGCCGTGGGCGACGGGGCGAATGACCTGGGCATGCTGGAGCGCGCCGGAACAGGCGTGGCCCTGCACGCCAAGCCCTCGGTCGCCGCGCAATGCGACGTGCGCATCAACCATGGCGACCTGACCGCGCTGCTGTACCTGCAGGGATATGCCCGATCGGACTTTGCGCGGGGCTGATCCGACGGTTTCGGGTTCCCATTGTTTAACATTCGTGTTAATCAATAGCTATGAACACGCTGCTCGATGCCTTTTCGGCCCTGTCCGACCCGACCCGATTCACGATCGTTGAACAACTGATGGATCACGGCGAACTGCCTGCCGGAGACCTAGCCCAGGGCAAGGGCATGTCCGGCGCGGCCATTTCCCGGCACCTGAAGGTTCTGCGGCAGGCCGGGCTGGTGAATCAGCGCGTCAACGGCACCCAGCGCATCTATTCGATCCGCCCCGAGGGGCTGCGCGCGATTGCCGAATGGACCATCTCGAAACGACAGTTCTGGGAGGCCAGCCTGGACCGCCTGGGCGACATTCTGCAGGAGGACTCCTCATGGCCGACCTGAAGCTGGTGCGCGACTTTCCGGTCAGCGCCGAAACCCTGTTCGCCTGGATCAGCGACGGAACCAGATTGTTGCAGTGGTGGGGGCCCGAAGGGGTCGAGGTGCCGGAGCACGATCTGGATTTCTCGCGCCTTGGGCCGTGGTATTCGGTTATGGTTAATGGTGACGGGCAGCGGTTCAAGGTGTCCGGGCATGTGACCCATGTGGACCCGCCGAACTCGGTCGGGTTCACCTGGGGCTGGCATGACGACCAGGACCAGCGCGGCGCCGAGAGCCATGTGAAGCTGGCGGTCGAGCCGACCGACACCGGAGCGCGCCTGATCCTGGATCACCGCGATCTGGGCGATGACGACGTCTCGGCCAATCATGAAAGCGGCTGGACCTCGTCGCTGCGCAAGCTGGAAGCCCGGCTTGCCAACCCCGTCTGACCAAAAGGGAGACCAGAAAATGCCTCAGTACCTGTTTGTCTATCACGGCGGCACCACGCCGACCGACCCGGCCGAGATCGAAGCCACCATGGCCGCCTGGGGCGCGTGGTTCCAGAACATGGGGCCGGCGCTGGAAATCCCCGGCAACCCGGTGGGCCAGTCCCATACCGTCAGCGCCGATGGCGTGGCCGGCAATGGCGGGCCGAACCCGGCCTCGGGCTTTACCGTCGTCAAGGCCGACAGCATCGAAGCCGCCACCGACATGGCCAAGGGCTGCCCCATGGTGGTCAACGGCTCGGGCTCGGTCGAGGTGGCCGAGATCCACGAGATCGAGATGTGACCCTCAGCCGGGGAAACCCGGCGCGGGGCGGATCACGCCGCATTCCAGCCCGCGGCGGCTGTATTGCGTGGCGTTCATGAATTTGCGCGTGGCCGGGTGATCGGCCTCGAGCACGCCGAGGCTGACGAGAATGGCGGCGATGGCACACTCGCTGGCGCGGGTGGCGCCATCGGTGATCTTCAGCGCCACACCCATCTTCTTTTCCGGGATGATCGCGACGAACACGGCCTCGGCCCCGGTCTTGATCGCGGCACGGCCGTTCATCGCCCGCATCAGTTCGGTGCAGGCGCGGGTTTCGCCCGCCACCAGCTCGGGGTGGGAGACCATCGCCCGGGTCAATTGCAGGGCCGCGTCGCTGGCCCGGTCCGACCGGTCGCCGGCCGAGGCAAACCACGCCATCGACCGCGCCAGCCCCACCAGCGAAGTGGCGAAATTGGGCGCCGAGCAACCGTCGATTCCGTAACAGGGGCTGTCCTCGCCCGTGGTCTCTTCGAAGGCCGACAGGCAGGCCTGCTGCACGAGGTGGTCGATTTCGATATATTCGGGGCCTGCGCCCATGTGCCGGGCCAGGGTCAGGAACCCGCAATGTTTGCCCGAACAGTTGTTGTGGATCTGGCAGGGGGTGTCGTCGGCCAGGATCAGGCCGTCGCGCGCGGCCATGTCGGCCGGCTCCTGCGGGCCGCAGCGCAAATCGGGTTCGGACAGGCCCAGATGATCCAGCCAGGCGGTCACGCGCTCGGTATGGATCGCCGCGCCGTTGTGCGAGGCGCAGGCCAGCGCCAGATGCTCGGAGCCCAGCCCGTATTTGGCCGCCGCGCCCGAGGTGATCAGCGGCAGCGCCTGGATCATCTTGGCTGACGACCGCGGATAGATCTCCGCGTTCGGATCGCCCCAGCTGCGCACGATCTGGCCGCTGTCGTCGCAGATCACCGCATGGCCCAGATGAAGGCTCTCCAACAGCGGTCCGCGCCACAGTTCGGTCATCGGTACTGGCTGCGTCATGTCGTCCCTCCGGAATGTGCGCAAAATTCTGCCAATCGCCCTTTCGCCTGTGGCGAAACCTGCGTTAGTGTGTGTATGTCGGCAATCATCCGGATGCGCAACTGCAACAGACGGACCGTCAGGGTTCGCGGCCTTCCGGGATGGAGTTGAGGTGTGGGTCGAGCCAGGAGGCTGAACGAATGAAAACAATGCTCGCCCGCGTATGCGCGGGCCTTTGTGTGGCAGGGATGGCCACGACAGCGATCGCCCAGCAGGCGACCAGTACGAACCGTGTGTCCGCTCAGACTGATTGGAGCGTGTTCGTCGAAGACGATCCGACCGAGTGCTGGAGCGTATCCGCCCCCAAGGAGACCGTGAATACCCGCGGTGGCCGTGTGGTATCGGTGCGTCGCAGCGACATTTTGCTGTTCGTGTTCTATCGCCCCAACGCCGAGGTCAAAGGTCAGGTGACATTCACCGGAGGCTACCCATTCGCCCCCGGGTCCACGGTGAATCTGGAAATCGACGGGTCCGAGTTCGAACTGTTCACCGAGGGCGAGTGGGCGTGGCCCGCCAGCGCCGCGGATGATGCCAAGATCGTCACGGCGATGAAGCGCGGGACCGAGGCCGTGTTGACCGCACGGTCCGAACGCGGGACCCAGACCAAGGACACGTTCTCGTTGCTGGGCTTTACCGCAGCCATCGAAGACGCCGAGAAGCGCTGCACCAAGTAACTGCCCAACCAGTCCAGATCTCAAGCCCCGCCAAAATGGCGGGGTTTTGCGTTTTTGTGCCATCCGTTTACGCAACGTCGGCACCAAAACTTGATCCGCATCAAGGCTGACGGACTCAATTTCTGAACCAATCTGTTCAGACAACGAAGAAGGAGTCCAGACATGTCGACCAAACCCCTTATTGCGGTTCTGATTGTTGCAGCGGCAACTCTGAGCGCGTGCGAGAAATCCACCGAAACCTATCCGGTCACGGGCGAGCAATGCGGCCCGAATGATCCGGTCAAGACACTGGATGCCGAGGACTGCTACATCCCGCCAGCCGGGGTGTGATCGCCCGCTGCACCTAAATCGTGCCCAAGCCTGACCGCTGTGCTAAGCTCTGTCTGAAACCGTGGGTAGACAGGCGAGGAGACGGACATGCGTTGGGTTTGGGCAGCAATTCTTCTTCCGGTATCGGCATTTGCAGACCCGGCGCTTGAATGTGCCGATGCCGGATCTCAGGTCGAGATCGGGACATGCGTCGGTCGGGCCGAAACCAATGTCGAGGCCGCTTTGGTCGAGGCCTTTGGGTTCGCGGTCGATGCGGCGAAGGAACTGGACGAAGTGACGGGTCGGGCTGTTGCTTTGCCGGCGCTTGAAACTTCTCAAGAGGCCTGGAAGACCTACCGCGATGCGCAGTGCGAAGCAGTTGGCGCGTCTTTTGGTGGTGGATCCGGAACGGGCATTGCGATCACCTCGTGCCGGGTCGAGTTGGGGCGGGCCCGTGTCACCGAGCTGTTGCGGCTCCTCGACTGACATTCGGACAGGTTCGCACGAATCCTTTTGATCTTTGGCAGCGTTCCTATATAGAGGCGCATCCCAAGCCAGAACGCCCGAGAACCGCCATGTCCGCCAAAGCGCCGATCACCCAGGATGTCATGACCATTCCCCGCAAATTGCCCGAGGGAAAGATCAACCTTGTGGGCCTCACCCGCGACCGGCTGCGCGAGGTTTTGATCGAACATGGCACGCCTGAAAAGCAGGCCAAGATGCGGGTGAACCAGATCTGGCAGTGGATCTATCAATGGGGCGTGCGCGACTTCGACCAGATGACCAATCTGGCCAAGGCCTATCGCGCGCAGCTGGCCGAGAATTTCGTGATCGAAATCCCCGAGGTCGTCACCCGACAGATCTCGTCCGACGGCACCCGCAAATACCTGGTGCGCATCGCCGGCGGGCACGAGGTCGAGGTCGTCTACATCCCCGAAGAGGATCGCGGCACGCTGTGCATCTCGTCGCAGGTGGGCTGCACGCTGACCTGTTCGTTCTGCCACACCGGAACGCAGAAGCTGGTGCGCAACCTGACCGCGGCCGAGATCATCGGTCAGGTGATGATGGCGCGCGACGATCTGGACGAATGGCCCACTCCGGGCGCGCCCAAGAACGAGACGCGCCTGCTGTCCAACATCGTGCTGATGGGCATGGGCGAGCCGCTCTATAATTTCGAGAACGTCCGCGATGCGATGAAGATCGCGATGGATCCCGAGGGCATTTCCCTGTCGCGTCGGCGCATCACCCTGTCGACCTCGGGTGTGGTGCCCGAAATCGCCCGCACGGCGGAAGAGATCGGCTGCCTGCTGGCGATCTCGTTCCACGCCACCACGGACGAGGTGCGCGATGTTCTGGTCCCGATCAACAAGCGCTGGAACATCGAGGAACTGCTGCAGGCGCTGGCCAGCTATCCCAACGCGTCGAATTCCGAGCGGATCACCTTTGAATACGTGATGCTGGACGGCGTGAACGACAGCGACGAGGACGCCCATCGCCTGATCGACCACATCAAGCGCCATAACATTCCGGCCAAGATCAACCTGATCCCGTTCAACGAGTGGCCCGGCGCGCCCTACAAGCGCAGCTCGAACAACCGGATCCGGGCCTTCGCAAACATCATCTATCAGGCCGGCTATGCCTCGCCCATCCGCAAGACGCGGGGCGAGGACATCATGGCCGCCTGCGGTCAGTTGAAATCGGCCACCGAGCGCGCGCGCAAGTCGCGCCGCCAGATCGAGGCCGAGGCCGGGCTGAAAGGTTGATCCGATGCCCGCGGGTTCGCGGGCAAATGGTCTGTAATTCTACGGCTGAATTTGGTAGTCTTGAGCCATGAGAGGTGCGCGGTTGCGCGCACGTAAAATCTGCGCACAAGACGGTGAGTTGGACAGTCCGGTTCTGGTGCGTTTCGTCCAGTCCGCTCATATTTGTCGGGGAAATCTGCGGAATTCAGGCAAGCCTTGAACAGGGTGGGCCAATACATGAACGCACTGACGAACCTGTCCACGATCTGCATGACCGCCGTATTGGTGGCATCGGGCGCCGCCATTGCATGGGCGCAATCCAACGAGACCGAGGCGCATCTGGCGATCGAGAACCCGGCGGACCTGAGCAAAGAGGACGCGCAGCAGCACTATCGCGCCCTCAGGAAACAGATGGATCGCGGCTATGCCACCGCGCATCTGGATCAACTGATGAACTATCAGAACTGGCCGTTGTTCAACGACGCGCCGTACCTGTCGGCCACGCATGGGCAGCGCTACGTCAACAGCTATGCCAACCGGATGGCCCACAATTACGGCACCTTGCAACCGGGGGAAAAGCTGCCCGTGGGCTCGGTTCTGGCCAAGGACAGCATGACCGTCACGGATGAGGGCCGGGTGCATCCCGGCGCCCTGTTCGTGATGGAGAAACTGCCCGAAGGCACCAGCCCCGACACCGCCGACTGGCGCTATGTCATGGTGATGCCCGACGGGTCTCTGTTCGGTGACACGATGGGGGATCGCGCGGGGGCGGTTGCCTATTGCCATGACTGCCACGAAGCGGTGGCTGACCGCGACTATACGTTCTTCGTGCCCGAGGATTACCGCGTCGGCAACTGATCGCGGGCCGCGTCGCCGGGCAGTTTCAGGGCGGCGGCCTCGCGCCGGCTGAGCTGCTCTCCCTGCTTGCGTTTTGACAGAACCTCGCGCGCCAGGGCGTATTTGTCATCCTGCCAGAAGATCAGGCAGCCGTTGCACCCCTTGCCGCAACAGCCCTCGGTGCCCACGCGGTTGGTCTTGAACCGGCGCTCGGTGCCGTCCTGACCGATCTTCTCCACCAGCTCGTCCCGGCGGCGGGCATAGGCGGCTGGATTGTCGCGCCCCGAGGTTTCCAAGCCCTGCACCAGCTTGTCAAAACGGATGCGGCTCCAATGTTCGTCGGTCAGGGCGCGCTCCTTGCGCAGGACCGAATATACCGGGAAACGGGCGCGCAGGTCGTCGGGGTCTTCGTGATCGAACAGGGCAAACGGCAGGCGGATCACGGTTTTCGTGCTGCCATGCACCACGTCCAGCCTGGCGCCGTCACTGGCGCGCTCGAATTCGTAGACGCGCAGCAGGACCGTCTCGCGCGAGATGGGCGAGACGAAATCCAGCACGTCGCCGGGTTCAAGCTTGTTCTTCACTTCGACCAGGAAGGCATCCTCGGTCACGTCGGTCACCAGCCCGGCATATTCCCATTGGGCGATGGTCGCGGTGTGTTCGTAATCATGGGCGTAATTGGTCAGCCGCCCTTCGTGAAAGGCCAGCGTGTAGCCGCGGTTTCCCACGGTCTCCAACTCGCGCATGTAAGGCTTCGGGTCCCAGTTCTCGGGGTCGGCATAGTAATCGTCGATGGCCATGCGATAGGCGCGCGCGACGATGGCGGCATAATATTCCGACTTGCCGCGCCCCTCGACCTTGAGGCTGTCGACGCCGATCTTCAGGTATTCGTCCAGCTTGGGCATGATGCACAGATCGCGCGAATTGAGGATGTACGAGCCGCGATCATCCTCTTCGATCGGCATCAGTTCACCCGGGCGGCAGCCTTCTTCCAGCAGGAATTCGAACAGGTCGGCGTTTTCCTCGGTGATCCGCAGTTCCTGATGGGTGCCGTTCTTCAGCCGCAGCTTCAGCGCATAGTTCCAGCGGCAGGAATTGGCGCAGTTGCCCTGGTTGGCGCCACGTTCCGCCATGAAATTCGACAGCAGGCAGCGGCCCGAATAGGTCATGCACATGGCGCCGTGCACGAAAGCCTCGAGCCGGATGTCGGGGCATTTCTCGCGGATTTCCACCAGTTCGGGGTAGGAAACCTCGCGCGCCAGAACCACCAGTTCCGCGCCCTGATCCTGCCAGAACTTCACCGACAGCCACGAACAGATATTGGCCTGGGTCGAGATATGCAGCGCCAGTTCGGGCGCGCGGTCGCGCACATACTGGAACACGCCGGGGTCGGCGATGATCAACCCGTCCGGCCGTACCTTGCGCACGGTGTCGATGTATTCGTCCAGCTTGGGGATGTCCTTGTTGTGCGAAAACAAGTTCAGCGTCAGATAGGCGCGGCGGCCATGCGCGTGGCAGAACTCGACCCCTTCAATCACCTCGTCCAGCGAAAACTCGGACTTGGTGCGCAGAGACATGTCGGGCGTGCCCAGATACACCGCATCCGCCCCGTACAGGATGGCCAGTTTCAGCTTGCGCAGATTGCCTGCAGGCATCAGCAATTCCGACTTGGTCCGTGTCATCGCATCACCCGGTTCCGACTCGATGGCGCCTTCTAAGGCAAAACCACCGAGTCCAGAAGGGCAAACCTGCCTTGCAGACAGGTCCTAGCCGCGGCGGAACCGCGCTGTTCCGATCCGTTCGACCAGCTGGCTGCGGACCGGGTCGGGTTGGGCGTCGATGGCGCGCAGCACCTCGCGCAGTTCTGCCCGCAGGCCGTGCATCTGGTCGATCAGCGACAGCACCATCGACAGGGCGTCGGGCTCCATCTCGTACTGGTCATCCAACTCGCAAGCCAGTTGCAGGCGCGCCATGTCCAGCCGCTCGTAGACCAGCCCCTGGTCGGACTGGCGTGGGATCACGATCCGGGCGGACAGGAACCGGGACAACCGCTCTGATGTCAGGTTCTGGACGGCTTCGATCAGTTCGGCTTCGGTCAGAGAACGGGTCATGCCGGCATTCCTTTCCGCGGGTCATAGCTGTGCGACTTGCGCCAGTTCTGCATGAACTGCTTCAGTTCGTCGTCGATCTTGTCGGGCAGCACTACGCTCAGCTCGATCAGCTGGTCGCCGCGTTTGTCCGAGCCGCGTTTCCTGACGCCTTTGCCGCGCAGGCGCAGGGTCTTGCCGCTGCTTGTGCCCTCGGGCACGGTCACGTTCACGCGGCCGTCGATCGTGGGCGCGGGGACCTTGCCGCCCAGAACGGCCTCGTCGATGGTGATCGGCAGGGTGATGCGGATGTCGTCGCCCTCGCGCTTGAACACCGGGTGTTCGGCCACGCGGATCGTGACCAGCGCGTCGCCCGGCGGCCCCTCGCCATAGCCCGGCGCGCCCTTGCCACGCAGGCGGATGGTCTGGCCGTCGGTGATGCCGGCGGGGATCTTCACCTCGATCCGGTCGCCACTGGGCAGGGTCAGCTTTTGCGTGGCGCCAAAGACGGCATCCAGGAAGCTGATCTGCAGGCTGTAGTTCACGTTGTGACCGGGCGCATGAAACTCGCGCGCACGCCCCCCGTTGAAGCCTCCGTTGCCACGGTTGCCGAAGAACTGGGCAAAGATGTCGGACATGTCGTCGTCCTCGACCCCGCCGCCCGCGCGATAAGGGTTGCCCGCGGTTTCCGCATATTCACGGTAATATTGCTGCTGCGGGCGCTCCTGGCCCGAGGCGTCGATCTCGCCCCGGTCGAATTTTGCCCGGGTTTCGGGATCCTTCAGCAGGTCATAGGCTGCGGCGGCGGCCTTGAACTTGGCCTCGGCCTTGGCGTCCCCGGGCTTGAGGTCCGGGTGGCAGGCCTTGGCGATGCGCCGGTAGGCTTTCTTGATTTCGGCGGCACTGGCGTCTTTCGAGACGCCCAACACCGAATATGGATTGTCGCTCATATATCGCTCGTTTCTGATGGGTTGCGCCAGTGGATGTTGTTGGCAGTTAACCTTTCAGATTGTGTCGTGTCATGGAATTTCAACAGGACCGAATACCGAGAAGATTGAATTTTCTCGAAAAATTCCGGCATCCTGATAATATCCGCATGTTTCGAACTGTTGCGGATGGAGTCAAACGCATGTCACGCAGAATCAAGTCGGCCCTGGCCCTGTTGGCGGGCAATGCCATCGGTCTGTTGTTGGCCAGCCTGTTGCTGACCGGCTTTTCGATCAAGCCGGTGTCCTTCATCGTGGTGGTGATCGTGTTCACCCTGGTTCAGGTCGTGGCCGAGCCATTGATCCTGAAGATCGGGGAAAAGAACGTGCCGGCGCTGAAGGGCGGCATCGCGCTGGTGGTCACCTTCGTGGGCCTGTTGATCACCGATCTGGTCGCCGCAGGGCTGACCGTGGGCGGTATCTCGAACCTGTTGGCGGCGACGCTTCTGGTGTGGCTGGGCGCCTTGATCGCCGGGGTTCTGCTGCCGATCTACGTCTTCACCGAACTGCGCGAGCCCAAGAAATAAGGCTCAGGCCAGCGCATTTAGGCTGTCGTTCAGAGCCTGCCACAGCTCGTCCACTGGTTCACACCCGACCGACAGGCGCACGAAACCGGGATCGACCTGATCCCCCCAGCGCGCGCGCCGCTCGGCCGAGCTGTGCACGCCACCGAAGGACGTGGCCGGGCGCAACAGCGGGCAGCCATTGATGAACCGTTCGGCCTGGTCTTCCGAGGCCAGCGTGATCGTCAGCAGAAAGCCGAACCGTGCGGTCTGTTTTCGGGCCAGATCGTGCGACGGGTCCGACGGCAGGCCTGGATAGCGGGTCTGCGTGACCGCCGGATGATCGGCCAGCCGTTCGGCCAGAACCTGCGCCGAGCTGCTCATGCGGTCGAACCGGACGTCCAGCGTCTCCAGCCCGCGATGCAGTAGCCAGGCCTCATGCGGGCCGGGGATCGCGCCCGAGACGCGACGCCATTCCTCGACCCGTTCCATGATCTGGGCATCGCGGCTGGCCACGTGGCCCATCAGCAGGTCGGAATGCCCGCCCATCGCCTTGGTGTCCGAGGCGACGACGATGTCGATGCCCAGGTCCAGCGGGCGCTGTCCCAGCGGGGTCAGCGTCGTGTTGTCGGCGATGGTGATGCCACCCGCGGCGCGGACGTCGCGGGCCACCTGCGCCAGGTCGATCATGTCGAGCCCGGGGTTGGAGGGGCTTTCGACGAAGACCACGTCGAACCCGTCGAACCCACCCTGCGCAAATGCGGTCGTTGGGCGCTCTTCGACCGACACGCCCAGCGGGGCGAGGAACCGGTCGGCCAGCAGGCGGGTGACATAATACCCGTCCGACGGGATCAGGATGCGCGACCCCGCGCGCACGGTCGCGAACAACGCCGCCGAAATTGCACCCATGCCGGACGGAAAAATCAGGCAGGGTGCGTCTTCGAGATGCGCCAGCACATGCTCGACCTGTGTCCAGGTCGGGTTGTCCACCCGGCCATAGGTCGGGTGACCGTCCGGCGCGCCGGGCAGGTGGAACATGCTGCTTTGGGTCAGCGGCAAGGCCACCGGTTCGCCTTTGCTCAGGGCATTGCCGCGCAGATGCAGCATCTCACCTGTCTTGGGGGTGCGCGCCATCGCTCAGCGCCCCGGAATGTCGTCGCGCGGCGGGGCGGGTTCCCAGCGCTCGATGATGTCGACCGCCTCCTGCGCGGTATCGACAAAGCGGAACAGGTCCAGATCCTCTTCGGAAATGGTCCCGGCATCGGCCAGCGCTTCCCAATTGATCACCCGCTCCCAGAACTCGCGCCCGAACAGCAGGAACGGCACGCGCTCCATCCGGCCGGTCTGGATCAGGGTGAGGGACTCAAACAACTCATCCATCGTGCCGAATCCGCCGGGGAAGATGGTGATCGCACGGGCGCGCATCAGGAAATGCATCTTGCGTATGGCGAAATAGTGGAAATTGAAGCTCAGCTCAGGGGTGACATAGGCATTGGGCGCCTGCTCGTGCGGCAGCACGATGTTCAGCCCGATCGAGCAGCCACCGGCATCCTTGGCGCCGCGATTTCCGGCCTCCATCACGCCGGGGCCACCGCCGGTGACGATGACGTTCTCGCGGCACCCGCTTTGCTTGGATTTCTCGGTCATCAGCCGGGCGAATTCGCGCGCCTCGTCATAGTATTGCGACAGACCGGCCAACGTGGCCGTCCGGGCGCTGTCCTTTTTGGCCGGTTCCGGGATTCGCGCGCCGCCGAACATCACGATGGTCGACGTGATCTGGCGTTCGGCCATGATCATTTCGGGCTTCAGCAGTTCCAGTTGCAGACGCACGGGCCGCAGTTCCTCGCGGCACAGGAAATCGTCATCGGCAAAGGCCAGCCGGTACGAGGGCGAGCGTGTCTGCGGCGTGTCGGGGACTTCGCTTGCGGTCGAGCGGTCGGTATGCGCATCGCGGAAAGGGCTGAGGCGGTCTTCTCTCATTGCTGGGGGTTCCCTGCTTGCGTGTTTTTCAAACAGCTATAGGGTTCGCGGGCAGAGTGCCAGTCACGGAAAGACGAGAATGGATTGGAAGACTGAAATTTCGGCCGCAGCCGAACGCATCAATGGCCACGCGCAGGTGACACCGGTCATGACAAGCGACGCGCTGGGACTGGCGCAGCCGGTCGAGATGAAGCTGGAGCATTTCCAGCACACCGGCAGTTTCAAGGCGCGCGGGGCGTTCAACACGTTGCTCAGCCTCGATGTGCCGGCGGCAGGGGTCGTGGCCGCCTCGGGCGGGAATCACGGTGCGGCTGCGGCCTATGCTGCGCGGGCGCTGGGCCATCCGGCCAAGATCTTCGTGCCCGAGATGGCCGGCCCCTCCAAAATTGCTCTGATCGAACGGATCGGCGCGGATCTGAGCGTGGTGCCGGGTGAATACGCAAACGCCCTGGCGATGGCGCGTGAACACGAAGATCGAACAGGTGCGATGCAGATCCATGCCTATGATGCGCCGGCCACCGTGGCCGGGCAAGGCACCTGTTTTGCCGAATGGGACAGCCAAGGCCTTCAAGCCGATACCGTATTGGTGGCGGTGGGCGGCGGCGGGCTGATCGCGGGGGCGCTGGCCTGGTTTCAGGGCGCGCGCAAGGTCGTTGCGGTCGAGCCGGAAACGTCATGTGCCTTGAACGCGGCGTTGCAGGCCGGAGCGCCCGTGGATGTGTCCGTTTCCGGCATAGCTGCCAACGCGCTGGGTGCGCGGCGGATCGGCGACATCTGTTTCGGGCTGGCGCAGCGGATGACGTCGGTGCTGGTCAGCGATGACGCGATCGCCGAGGCGCAACAGCGCCTGTGGCAGGCGCATCGCATTCTGGTCGAGCCGGCGGGCGCGACGGCCCTGGCGGCCTTGACCTCGGGCGTCTACACGCCGGAACCGGGCGAACGGGTCGCGGTTCTGGTCTGCGGGGGCAATATCGCACCTGACCCTCTGACCGCCTGAATTTGCGCCTTGAGGCCCGAGCCTTGGGATTATAGATAAAATCCCATGACCGCCACGATCGCAGATTCCATCTATGACCGGCTCAGCCAGCGCATCATCACGGGCGAGCTCCCCGCGGGTGAGAAACTGCGGCAGGACCATATCGCGCGGGCGTTCGACACCAGCCATGTCCCGGTGCGCGAGGCGCTGTTGCGGCTTCAGGCGCATGGCCTGGCCCACAGCGAACCACGGCGCGGCATGCGCGTCACCGCGTTGGACCCGGCCGAGGTGCGCGAGGTGATCGAGATGCGGGTGGCCCTGGAATCGCTGGCCCTGCAACATGCGATCCAGAATTTGACACCGGCGGATCTCAAGGCGGCCGACAAGACCCGCATCGCCTGCGACGAGGCGCAGGACATGCCCACATGGGAAACCCGGAACCGCGCCTTTCATCGGGCGATCCTGACACCCTGCGCGCGGCCGCGCCTGCTGCATACGATCGACGATCTGCATATCGCCAGCGCCCGCCATCTGTTCGCCCATTGGCGTCACCGCTGGGTCCAGCGGAAAGACACCGACCACGCCGCCATCGTGCAGGCGATGAAGCGCCGCGATACCGCCACGGCCACAGCGATTCTGGTGCGCCATATCCGCCGCGCCAGCTGAGACCGACGGGTTTTCGCGCCGGGTGGCCGCAAACGGCTCCGCCAACGTCGCATTGCGCATTGGCCCCGGCTTTCATATAGGCAACACCAACCAAACGAGAGTCAGCACGGAGTTACCCCATGTCCAACGCCCAACTGGAAACCGCCATCGAGGCCGCATGGGAGGCCCGCGACACGATCACGCCCGCCACCACCGGTGAACAGCGCGAAGCGATCGAGGACACGCTGAACGCGCTGGACAGCGGCACGCTGCGGGTCGCCGAGAAGCAGGCCGATGGCAGCTGGCATGTGAACCAGTGGGCCAAGAAGGCGGTTCTGCTGGGCTTTCGCATCAAGGACATGGAAATTCAGTCCGGCGGCCCGCAGGGCGGCGGCTGGTGGGACAAGGTCGACAGCAAATTCGCCGGCTGGGGTGAAAACCAGTGGCGCGCGGCCGGTTTCCGCGCGGTGCCCAACTGCGTGGTTCGCAAGTCGGCCTATATCGCGCCGGGCGTGGTGCTGATGCCGTCTTTCGTGAACCTCGGCGCCTATGTGGACGAAGGCACGATGGTCGATACCTGGGCCACCGTCGGGTCCTGCGCGCAGATCGGCAAGAACGTCCACCTGTCCGGCGGCGTCGGCATCGGCGGCGTGCTGGAACCCATGCAGGCCGGCCCGACCATCATCGAGGACAACTGCTTCATCGGCGCCCGCTCCGAGGTGGTCGAGGGCTGCATCATCCGCGAGGGCTCGGTTCTGGGCATGGGCGTCTATATCGGCCAGTCCACCAAGATCGTCGACCGCGAGTCGGGCGAGGTGTTCTATGGCGAGGTGCCGCCCTATTCGGTGGTGGTGTCCGGTTCGATGCCGTCAAAGAACGGGATCAACCTGTACTGTGCGGTGATCGTAAAGCGGGTGGATGAAAAGACCCGCTCGAAGACCGGGATCAACGAGCTGCTGCGCGATTGATCGCAGGCATTGTTCAAAGTTCCAAAGGTCGCGGCTCTGGTCCGCGGCCTTTTTTGTTCGGCAGGGTCGGACCTATCCCGTCTTGTAGTCGGCAAGATCCTCGGGCGCGTGCAGAAGGGTGCCTTCGTATTTCGGCAAGTCATCGCGCAGTTCCAGCCAGGGCAGCTTGCTTTGATAATTGACGTGAAAGGTTGGCGCAAAGTCCACAGGGTCTTCCAGTGAGGCCGCGTACAGGTGCATCCCGCCTTCATAGTGGTCGGCCTCGAACCCCATCGGAGAGCCACAGGTTGCGCAGAAATGTCGCTGGACGCCTTTCGAACTGGCGAAACTACGCGGTGTTGCGGCGGTCCATCGGAAATTGCGCAAGGGTACGCCCAACCACGCGACCACGGGCGCGGCGCAGTTGCGGCGGCAATCGTCACAATGGCAGTAGCAGCTCCAGGTCTCGGCGCCCTCAAACTCCCAGCGGGTTTCACCGCACAGGCAGCGGCCGCGTTTGGTCATGATGTCCTCCGTCGTTTTTCGCGACCAGTCTGACTGGACGGTGGGCCTGAGCGCGTCAAAAAACGACACGGCATCCGGGAACCGCGTCCAGCTGCCATGCTTGACCATCGACCGGCCCCCGGCTAAGGCCCACGGCATGGAAAAGCAAAAGAAACCCTCGCGCCAGCAGGTCTATACTCTGTTGGTCCAGATTGGCCGCAAGGATGGCGACGGCCTGCCCGAAGGCGCCACCGGCGCGGCGCTTATGTGCTATGCCAGCGGAGTGGACGAGGCCGAGGCCGTGCGCGAAACCGTGGCCATTCTGAAACAGGCCGATACGGCTCCACTGGACGTAACCGGCTATGGCACCCTGGCCGAGCGCGAGGCGCAGGGGCACGAGATCGACCCCGACGAACGCGCTCTGATGCAGAGGGCGCTTGAGGAAAACGCGGTTATTGTTGCGCAGATGACGCCCTTCTTCGGCGACAAGCCCGAAGGCGCCTAGCGGCGCGTGCCGAACCACTTGCGATAGATCTGGTCATAGGTGCCATCTTCCCGGAGGCCCAGAAGCGCCTGGTTCACATCCTCGACCAGAGGTGACCCGGTCGGGAAGACGATACCGTAATTCTCGCGCAGGAAGACGCCGCCGGTCATTGCCGCAATCTTGCGGCCTTCATGTGCGGCGAAATACGACAGGATCGGCGCGTCGAACACGACGGCATCCAGGTCCCCATCCTTGAACGCGGTCAACATGCTGTCCAGGTCTTCGTACCCGGTGAATTCGACCTCGCGCCGGTTCAGGAAACTGGCGGCGGTCGAACCCGAGATTGTCCCGACCTGTTTGCCGTACAGATCATTGACCGAGTTGATGTTGCTGGTGATCGCATCCACCGTCATGACCGAGGTGATCCTTGCGGTGAAAACCGACACGATGAACAGCGAGGATACGACCAGGATCACACCCAGAATTCGCCCGAATGGGGTCCGGGGCATCCGCTCTTCAAATCCGCCATTGACCACCAGGTTCAACGCCCACCAGAAGGATGGGAACCAGGCCTCGTTCAGGTCGCGGTCGAAATAGGGTTGGGATCGGCGTTCGAACCCCCACATCAGCATGCCGCCACCCAGCAGGATGGCAAAGGCCAGCCCGATGGCGATGAACAGCTCGCGTGACAGCAGCGCCTGCATCAAGGACGGGCTGCGCGCCGCGTCTGATGGTACCATGATCTGAAGGCCCGCTTCGAAAATCGGTTGGCTAAAATCCATCCGGGCTTCTCGGCCTGCGGTGATCGAAATATTCGCGATCGCCATGTCGGCTTCGCGGTTCTCGACCGCCGACAGCATGTCCCCGAACGCGTCGACTCGAACGACCGTGTATTCCCAGCCCAGTTCTTCAGCCAGCGCGGCCAGCAGGTCCATTGAGAAGCCGGTGCCCTCGCCCTCATCCACATACGAGAACGGAGGACGCTCCACCGTCGTGACCGTCAGAGTTTCGGCTTGGCTGTGTTGTGCAAAGACCGCGAAGGTCAGGCAGATCAATGCGAAAAGGGCGCGCGTCATGGCTGGTTCACCTGTTTCGCGGCGCTCTAGCGCAATTTGCCATGGCGCGGCAAGGTCGTCGCGAGGTCATCGACCGGGATTTCTTTTTTGCCGTTTTTTCGGGCTGGGCGACCGGAAAACCACCGATCGGGGTTGGCATTGCGGCCAATTCGTTGAATCTGTGCGTGAACCCACATCCTGCCGACCCTGCGAGGCCCCTGAATGACCGACTCTGTCCAGTTGACCGCAGACCTGATCCGTTGCCCCTCGGTCACACCCGAGGAAGGCGGGGCGCTGATTCTGCTGGAAGATATCCTGGCGCGGGCCGGTTTCACCTGCACGCGGGTGGATCGCGGCGGCGTCTGCAACCTGTTCGCCCGGTGGGGCGACAAGGGGCATGCGCGCAGTTTCGGGTTCAACGGCCATACCGACGTGGTGCCGGTGGGCGATGAGGCCGCATGGACCCGCCCGCCGTTCGGCGCGGAAATCCATGATGGCATTCTGTACGGTCGGGGCGCGACCGACATGAAATCGGGGGTGGCGGCCTTTGTCGCGGCGGCGGTGGATTTCGTGCGCGACACCTCGCCCGACGGGGCGATCATCCTGACTATCACGGGGGACGAAGAAGGCGATGCGGTGGACGGCACCACCGCGCTGCTGGACTACATGCAGGCGCAAGACGAGCGGATGTCGGTCTGTCTGGTGGGCGAGCCGACCTGCCCCAACGAGATGGGCGAGATGATGAAGATCGGCCGCCGCGGGTCGATGACCGCGTGGTTCGAGGTGACGGGCGTGCAGGGTCATTCGGCCTATCCGCATCGCGCCAGGAACCCGCTGCCGGCCTTGGCGCGGCTGATGGATCGGCTGGCCAGTCACGAACTGGATCGGGGGACGGACCATTTCGACGCTTCGACCCTGGCGGTGGTCACGATGGACACCGGCAACGCGGCCACCAACGTCATTCCCGCCCAGTGCCGTGGCGCGGTGAACATCCGGTTCAACGACCTGCATACAGGCGCCAGCCTCAGTGACTGGCTGAAGGCGCAGGCAGCCGACGTGGCGGCCGAGTTCGGCGTGCAGATCGACACGCGGATCAAGGTCTCGGGCGAAAGCTTTCTGACCCCTCCGGGGCCGCTGTCGGAACTGGTGGCCCGCGCGGTCGAGGCCGAGACCGGCCGCCGGCCCGAGCTGTCCACCACCGGGGGCACCTCGGACGCGCGGTTCATCAAGGATCATTGCCCCGTGGTCGAGTTCGGCCTGGTCGGACGCACCATGCACCAGGTGGACGAATCCGTCCCGGTCGAGCAGATCCGCCAGCTCAAGGCGATCTATGCCCGGATCCTGGCCGATTATTTCGCCTGAGCGATTGATGCGTCCGGCCACTTTTTGGTCATGACGCGGTCGTATCGGCGTGCTAGGCGGAAATCATGAAACGCATACCGACCAAGCAGGAGATCCTCGACTGGATCTCGGCGAACCCCACGCTCACCTCGAAACGCGACATTGCCAAGGCCTTTGGCATCAAGGGCGCGGACCGGATCGACCTGAAACGGATCCTCAAAGAGCTTGAGGTCGAGGGCCATCTGGAAAAGCGCAAGCGCAGCTATCGCGACCCGGACCGCCTGCCGCCGGTCAGCGTGCTGCAGGTCAAGGCGCCGAACGCCGACGGCGACCTGTTCGCGCGGCCGCTGGAATGGCATGGCGAAGGGGTCGAGCCGATCGTGCTGATCATTTCCCGCGCCAGCGACCCGGCGCTGGGCGAGGGTGACCGGATCTTGGCCCGGCTGACCCAGGTGCATGAAGAAGACCACAATTACGAGGCCCGCCTGATCCGCCGCATCGGCGCCAATCCGCGCCGGGTCGTGGGCATTTTCCGCAAGGGCGCCGAGGGCGGTCGAATCGTGCCCATCGACAAGGCCGGATCGACCGAATGGCTGGTTGCCGAAGGCGCGGCGCTGGGCGCCAAGGATGGCGAATTGGTCGAGGCCGAGCAGGCGGGGCCGAAAAACCGCATGGGGCAGCCGCGCGCGCGCATTGTGGAACGGCTGGGCGATCCGTCCGCGCCCAAGGCGGTGTCGCTGATCGCGATTCACCAGCACGGCATCCCGGATGATTTTCCCGATGACGTGATCGCCGAGGCCGACCGGGCCAAGCCCGTCGGGCTGAAAGGGCGCGAGGATCTGCGGGACATCCCTCTGCTGACGATCGACCCTTCGGACGCGCGCGACCATGACGACGCTTGCTATGCCCATGCCGATGATGATCCGAAAAACCCGGGCGGTCACGTGATTTGGGTCGCCATTGCCGATGTGGCGGCCTATGTGCGCCCCGGCAGTGCGCTGGACCGCGAGGCGCGCAGAAGGGGCAACTCGACCTATTTCCCCGACCGCGTCGTGCCGATGCTGCCCGACCGTCTGTCGGGCGATCTGTGTTCGCTGCACGAAGGCGTGCCGCGCGCCTGTATCGCGGTGCGGATGCGGATCGATGCAAACGGCAACAAGATCGACCACCGCTTTGTGCGCGGGCTGATGCGCTCGGCCGCGTCTCTGCATTATGCCGAGGTGCAGGCGGCCATCGACGGCACCCCCAATGACCGGACCGGCCCGCTGCTGGAGAGCGTTCTGAAGCCGCTCTATGCCGCCTATGGCGCGCTTAAGACGGCGCGCAACGAACGCCAGCCGCTGGACCTGGACCTGCCGGAACGCAAGATCGTGCTGAACGACAAGGGCGAGGTCGAAAGCGTGGCCTTCCGCGAGCGGCTGGACGCGCACCGGCTGATCGAGGAATTCATGATCCTGGCCAATGTGGCCGCGGCCGAGACGCTGATCGCCAAGCGCAGCCCTCTGTTGTTCCGGGTGCACGAGGAACCCGCGCCCGAAAAGCTGGAAAGCCTGCGTGAGACGGCACAGGCCGCCGGGCTGAATCTGGCCAAAGGGCAGGTGCTGCAGACCCGTCACCTGAACGCGCTGTTGAATGCCGCCGCCGGCACCGAGGATGCTGAGCTGATCAATCTCAGCACCTTGCGGTCGATGGCGCAGGCCTATTACAGCCCCGAGAACTTTGGCCATTTCGGGCTGGCGCTGCGCAACTATGCGCATTTCACCTCGCCCATCCGCCGCTACGCCGACCTGATCGTGCACCGGGCGCTGATCTCGGCCCATGGCTGGGGCAAGGACGGTCTGACCGCCGACGAGATCGAGCGGCTGGAGGAGATCGCCACCCACATCTCGGACACCGAGCGCCGCTCGATGATGGCCGAGCGCGACACGACCGACCGCTATCTGGCGGCCTATCTGAGCGAGCGCGTCGGCAACGAGTTCACCGGCCGCATCAGCGGCATCGCCCGGTTCGGGGCCTTCGTCAAACTGGACGAAACCGGGGCCGACGGGCTGGTGCCGGTGCGGTCGCTGGGGCGCGAGTTCTTCCACTTCGACGCCGAGGCCGGCACCCTGATGGGGGCCGATACCGGCCTGACCATCGCCATTGGCCAGCGTGTCACAGTGCGCCTGACCGAGGCCACACCGGTGACCGGCGGGCTGGAGTTGGAGCTGCTGTCGATCGAAGATCAGGCCATGCCGCGCGGCGGCGGACGTGGGCGGCCCGGCCGTCCGACACGGCGCAAGGCGGTCAGCACCAAGCGCAAGAAGGACAAGATCAAACGCAAGGTCGAGCGCAAACGCCGTCAGCGGTGATAGGTCAACGCCCGGGCGATCAGCCATCCATGCCTGACGGGGTCGATCTGTTCGATCCCGTCGAACAGGATGGCGCGATTGCCGTCAATCCTGTCAGCGTCGGGAAAGGCCGAGGTAAACTCACCGATAAGCCGGGTCTGGCAGTGGACAAACAGGGCAAACCGGGCGGAGGTGTGTCCACCCAGCCTGATGGTTGTCCCCTTGGGACTCAGATAGGCCGGTTGGCCCCATCGCAGAGCCTCGGTCACCAAAACCGCCGGTTGAAGTTCCTGCGCGGTGGCGAAGACCAGATCGCGCAGAGCCAGAGCGCCGCTTTTGGTGTCCGTGGCGAATGCCTCGTAGGCAGACGCCACCTTGGGGTCATCGAAAGGCCTCATGGCAGGGGGATCGCCTGTTCCATCCGGTCAACATAACTGTTCAGCAGCGTATCCTGTTTGATGCGCCGGGTCAGCCGGGTATTGGCCGGAGTGGCCCGCATCGCAGCCAGCATCGGGCCGACGCTGAGGTCGGCCGAAGTGGGGTGATCGCCCAAAAGATACGGGGCCTGCCACAGATAGGCTGAGATCGCCTCGAGGTCGCGTTCGACCCGTGCCATCCGTTCGGCCTCGGAGAAGCGTCCGATCCCTTGGGACCGAAGGCCTTTCAAGACCGATTTCCGGACCGAGTTCGAGATCGGGCGTCGGACGATTCGGGGAATCTCATAGAAGAAGGTGTCGCGCAGAACTGGCCAAACCTCGTCGTTGGCCCAGCGGTCAATGACGATCTGGAAGTACAGATGTTCCTCGGCCATACGGATCAACGCGCGGGACTGGCCCTTTTGCACATCGCTCAGGCCACGGTCGAATTCGGCGCCCTGCGCTTCCAACCAGTCGCGAATCTGGTCGCTGTCCGGCACGAGACGTTCGGGTGTGCGCAAAACCGGCAACTTGCTGTGCGGCATCTGTCGCGGATCGACCATGTCCGAACGGCGCCAGTGCAGCCCGGCCAGCTGCAGCATATAGGCGGTTTTGACGCAAAAGGGGCTGGCGCTGAAAAGTCCGAAAGCGGAAGGGTAGGTAAGAAGGGTCAACATAATAGGCTCCGAAATTGGGGTGCCGCCGGTCTATCGCGGGCTAATGACAGTTTCTGTCATTAGGTTTAGATTGAATGACATCATGTCCCGCACCGCCCGACTGTTCCAATTGATGCAGGCCTTGCGGTCTGGCCCGTCGCCCAAGACCTCGGCGCAGTTGGCGCAGGATCTGGGGGTTTCGGCACGCACCGTGCATCGCGACATCGACGCTCTGCGTGGTCTCGGTGCAGTCATTGATGGCGAGGCCGGGTTCGGGTTCACCCTGATCGAAGACGCGACACTGCCGCCGCTGGGATTCACCGATGACGAGTTGGAGGCGCTGGTTCTTGGCCTGCGCGAGGTGCAACTGATCGGAGACCCGGCTCTGTCGGACGCCGCCGGTGCGGCGCTGCGCAAACTGCAGGGCCGGCTGCCCCACCGCCAATCCCACCGCCTGAGCCACGCAGTGCTGACCGCCACCCGGTTCGACCGTCCTGCCGCACCCAGCATCGAAGTTGCCGACCTGCGGCAGGCGACGTGGGACGAGCGTGTGGTCGAGTTCGACTATACCGATGCGAAAGGTGACGACACCCAGCGCCGCGTGAGCCCACTGAGCATCGTGTACATGGATCATGCCAGCGTACTGCTCAGCTGGTGCCATCTGAGGCGGGATTTTCGCGTGTTTCGGTTGGACCGGATGCGCGCGATGTCCGTCACCCAGGACAGTTTCCGCCCCAACCGCGTGCCTTTACTGCGAGAGGCGCTGGCCAAGATCCGGGCCGAGCGCGAAGCAAAAGATCAAGAGAGCCAGTCCTGAGCGCTTTGTGATTTGCGCAATCTGGGGTACCCTGTCTGCGAGCAGTAATCAGGAAAACCTGAATCATGAAATATGTGTGTGGCTTTGTGGCCGCCGCATTTTGGGCATCCATCTTGCAGGCGGAGACTTCGAATACAACCAAACGACCACAGATCAGACCGGCGCTGGATTCGATCCAGTTGGCGTCGGCCGATCTGACGGTTTCGATCCGGCCGGTGCCAAGGCCGACCACCGGCATGCACCGGGTGGTCGTCGAAGGCAACACCAGCTTCGAGACTTGGTTGAACGCCTTCCGGCACCGGGCAGTTGCGGCAGGTATCCGGCCGCAGGTCCTGGACCGGTCATTGTCAGGCCTGACCTACGACAACGACGCCATCAAGCGCGATCGCAGTCAGGCCGAGTTCTCGAAACCGATCTGGGAGTATCTGGATTCGGCCGTGTCAGACCTGCGCATCGCGAATGGGCGCAAGGCGCTGGTGCGGTACAAGGATACGCTGGACCGGATCGAAGCCCGGTACGGGGTCGAAAAAGAGGTGGTGGTCGCGGTCTGGGGGCTGGAAACATCCTACGGCACGTATCGGGGCAGCAGCCAGACAATCCGGTCGCTTGCAACGCTTGCCCATGACGGGCGGCGCGCGCAGTTTTTTGAAACACAGTTGCTCGCGGCATTGCAAATCGTGCAGGCCGGCGACATCACCTCGGACCGAATGACGGGCAGTTGGGCGGGTGCCATGGGGCACACGCAATTCATGCCGACCTCATACCTCGAGCACGCGGTTGACTTCGACGGCGACGGACGCCGCGACATCTGGTCGGACGATCCTACGGATGCGCTTGCGTCTGCTGCCGCCTACCTTGCCAAGTTCGGGTGGACCAAAGGTCAGCCATGGGCGGTCGAGGTGCGTTTGCCCAAAGGGTTCGACTATGCCAGCGCCAGTCGGGACGTTAGTTTGCTGCCTTCGGAATGGGTCGCACGCGGCGTCCGCGCCGCGAACGGCGGTGGCATCGCAGATTTCGGGCCCGCCTCGATCCTGCTGCCGGCCGGCAGCGGTGGCGTGGCCCTGATGATCTTTGACAATTTCAGCGTGATCGAGCGTTACAACGGCGCCGATGCCTATGTGATCGGCATCGGCCACCTGTCAGACCGGCTGGCCGGGCAGGGTCCGTTCCGCGCAAGCTGGCCGCGCGGCGACCGGGTGCTGAGTTTTACCGAACGCAAGGAGTTGCAGCTGCGCCTGACCCTGGCCGGGTTCGACACGCAGGCCATCGACGGGCGGATCGGTCCGAACACCATCAATGCGCTGCGGGCCTACCAAATGGCGCGAGGTCTTTTGCCGGATGGGTATGCCACCGTGCAATTGCTGGAACGGATGCGCTGAACGAAAAAGGGCGGCCCTACCGGACCGCCCGTTTGCGATTTTTTCCTGAGATCAGGAGGCCGCTTTCATCAGGCCCTGGGCGATGATCTCAGCCTGCGCCTCGTCCAGCGACTTGTAAATGCGCACGAACATCTCGTCGATATCTGCCGGGGTCAGGATCAGCGGCGGCGAGATGATCATCCGGTCGCCCACATGGCGCATGATAAGGTTGTTGGCAAAGCAGCGATCGCGGCAGATGTACCCGACCGTGCCCGGATCGGAGGCGAACTTGGCCCGGCTGGCCTTGTCCGGCGTCAGCGCGATCGAGGCCATCATGCCCACAATCTTGGCTTCGCCCACCAGCGGGTGCTCGACCAGCGCCTCCCATTTCTGTTTCAGATAGGGGGCCGCGACATCGCGCACATGCTCGACGATCTTTTCTTCTTCCAGAATGCGCAGGTTTTCCAGCGCGACGGCCGCCGCGACGGGGTGGCCCGAATAGGTATAGCCGTGGTTGAACTCGGTCCCGCCGATCACCTCGGCAATCTCGTCATTGACGATCGAGCCGCCGATGGGCGCATAGCCCGAGCTGAGCCCTTTGGCGATGGTCATGATATGCGGGCGGATGTTCATGGTCTGCGAGCCGAACCAGTTGCCGGTTCGACCAAAGCCGCAGATCACCTCGTCGGCGATCAGCAGGATGTCGTACTTGTCGCAGATGCGCTGGATTTCCGGCCAGTAGGTGTCGGGCGCGACGATCACGCCGCCCGCACCCTGGACCGGCTCGGCGATGAAGGCGGCAACGCGGTCTTCGCCCAGTTCCAAGATCGCCTCTTCCAGCTCGCGTGCGCGGGCCAGACCGAACTCTTCGGGCGTCATGTCGCCGCCCTCGGCCCACCAGTTGGGCTGGTTGATGTGGTGGATGTTCGGGATCGGGATGCCGCCCTGCGCGTGCATGCCGGCCATGCCGCCCAGCGAAGCCGACCCGACGGTCGACCCGTGATAGGCGTTGTGGCGGCTGATGATGATGTTCTTGTTGGGGTGACCCTTTTCCGCCCAATAAGTGCGGACCAGACGGATGTTGGTGTCATTGGCCTCGGACCCGCCGGCGGCGAAGAAGACATGATTCAGGTCACCCGGTGCCAGTTCGGCCAGCTTGGCCGCCAGCGCGATCGCCGGGACATGGGTCGTTTTGAAGAAGGTGTTGTAGTAGGGCAGTTCGCGCATCTGGCGCGCCGCCACTTCGGCCAGTTCGTCGCGGCCATAGCCGACGTTCACGCACCACAGGCCGGCCATGGCATCCAGGATCTCTTCGCCCTCGCTGTCGGTCAGATAGACGCCCTTGGCTCGGGTGATGACGCGCGCGCCTTCCTTGCCCAGTGCGCCGTTGGCCGAAAACGGGTGAAGGTGATGCGCCGCATCCAGGGCCTGCAATTCGGCGGTCGGCATGTGGTTGGTGATGGTCGACATCGGTCTCTACTCCTGCAACAGCGGTTGCCGTCACAATATGATCAAATTTTTTTCTGTCAATCGAATCGCGCTGACCTATTCGGTCGCCAGCGCCTCGGCCATCAGTTCCATGCCCTGTTCGATATCCTGGGTCGTTGCTTTTGCGACTTTTTCAGCGTCGCTGGCGCGCAAGGCATCGATGATGTCCTTGTGCCGGTCTGGAAGGCTCTGGGTGCCGAAGCGCCCGCAGACGACGCGCAAGGACGGCCCGAATCGCAGCCACAGGCGCTCGGCCAAATCCTTTAGAATCGGCGCGCCGGCATGGTCATAGAGTTTTTCGTGGAATGCATGGTTCAGGCGAAGATAGCCGCCAACGTCCCCGTCGGCGATCGTGCGATCCAGCTGTTCGTCGATCTTTTCAAGCTGGTCGATATCCGCCGTGGTCATGTTGACTGCTGCGCGCCGGGAAAGCTCTGATTCTACGGCATTTCTGGCGAAAATCATCTGTTCGACATCTGTTGCGGTCAGAAGGGGAACGCTGACCCGCCGGTTGCCCTGAAAGATCAGCGCACCGTCCGAGATCAGGCGCCGGATGGCCTCGCGCACCGGGGTCATGCCCACGCCCAGCGAATCGGTCAAGCCCTGGATCGTGACCGGTTGCCCCGGCACCAGATCGCCGAACATGATCTGCGACTTCAGTGTCTGGTACACCTGTTCATGTGCTGGTCGTTTTTCGGTCTGGGTCACTGCAGCAGATGCCTTATTTTTGATCAAATCCAATTGGTTCACCCCGATCCCAATGCTCCCGGCTTGTCAGGTTTCTTGCCCCGTGAAACCATACGACGTATCGAGGGAAAACGCAAAACTTGATCAAATCCAAAAAAACGGGAAAATGCCCGTACACTTGCAGGGAGAAGAAAATGAAAATCAAAACGCTGACGATGACGGCAATTGTCGCATTGGGGACGTCGGCCGCTGTTGCGGAAGAGGTGCGCGTATACAACTGGTCGGACTACATCGACGAGGAGTTGCTGAGCAAATTCCAGGAAGAGACGGGTCTGACCCTGATCTACGACGTGTTCGACAGCAACGAGGTTCTGGAAACCAAGATGCTGGCCGGGGGATCCGGTTACGATGTGGTGGTGCCATCGGGCACCTTCCTTCAGCGCCAGATCCAGGCTGGAGCCTTCCAGAAACTGGAAATGTCCAAGCTGCCCAATGCAGTTAACCTCTGGGACGTGATCCAGGAACGCACGGCCGGCTATGACCCGGACAACGCCTATTCGATCAACTACATGTGGGGCACCACGGGGCTGGGCGTGAATGTCGACAAGGTCAAGGAAGTTCTGGGCGACGATGCGCCCTTGAACAGCATGGACCTGGTGCTGAAGCCCGAGAACATGGAAAAGCTGGCCTCATGCGGCGTCCATTTCCTGGACGCACCGTCCGAGATCATTCCCATGGTACTCCAGTACATTGGCGAAGATCCGGACAGCCATGACACCGACGTGATCGCCAAGACCGAAGAAGTGCTGATGGGCGTGCGTCCCTACATCCAGAAGTTCCACAGCTCGGAATACATCAATGCGCTGGCCAATGGCGACATCTGCGTGGCCGTGGGCTGGTCGGGCGACATTCTGCAGGCCCGCGATCGGGCGGATGAGGCCGACAACGGTGTGACCATCGAATACCATCCGTTTGCCGAAGGCTCGCTGATGTGGTTCGACCAGATGGCCATTCCGGTGGATGCACCCAACCCGGACGGCGCGCATAAATTCCTGAACTTCATCCTGGATGCCAACAACATGGCGGCGGCGTCGAACTACGTCTACTACGCCAACGGCAACAAGGCGTCGCAGGAGTTTCTGGAAGAAGACGTGATCGGCGATCCGGCGATCTACCCGGATGATGCCACGATGCAGAACCTCTACATCACCACGCCTTACCCGGCCAAAACGCAGCGGATCGTGACCCGCCTGTGGACCAAGATCAAATCGGGCACCTGATCCGAAATGATTGCGCAAGGCAGAATGGTTCTGCCTTGCGCACAACCTGTACAGGCTGACTTACGGGGGCCGATTTGAACTCTACCGTCTTTGCGCCGTGGGAAGATCCGCAGGCGAAACCCTTGATCCAGTTCAAAAATGTGACCAAGCGATTCGGGGACTTTACTGCCATCGACAATCTGTCGCTGGACATCTTCGAGCGGGAATTCTTCGCTTTGCTGGGGCCGTCGGGTTGCGGCAAGACGACGATGATGCGGATGCTGGCGGGGTTCGAGAAACCCACCGAAGGCCACATCATGCTGAGTGGTCAGGACATCGACCCGGTGCCGCCGAACAAGCGGGCGGTCAACATGATGTTCCAGTCCTATGCGCTGTTTCCCCATCTGAACGTCTGGGACAACATCGCCTTTGGCCTGCGCCGGGACAACATGCCCAAGCATGATCTGGAAGACCGGGTCGAGGAAATGCTGCGCCTGACCCGTCTCGAGAAATTTGCCCGCCGCAAACCGCACCAGATTTCCGGTGGTCAGCGTCAGCGCGTGGCGCTGGCCCGGTCGCTGGCCAAGGCGCCCAAACTGCTGCTGCTGGACGAACCTCTTGGTGCGCTGGACAAGAAGCTGCGTCAGGACACCCAGTTCGAGCTGATGGACATTCAGGAAAAAACCGGCACCACATTTGTGATCGTGACCCACGACCAGGAAGAGGCGATGACGGTCGCCAGCCGCGTTGCGGTGATGGATCAGGGTCAGTTGATGCAGGTCGCCACGCCGGACCGGATCTACGAAAACCCGAACTCGGTCTATGTCGCCGATTTCATTGGGGACGTGAACATTATCGAAGGTCGTGCAACCGCCGCCGGTGAGGGCTCGTACAGTATCGAATGGGCCGAGGGCCAGCCGCCACTGACGGCGACATCGGCGGCAAGCTTCGGAAACGGTCAGACCTGCCACCTGGCCATCCGGCCGGAAAAGGTAACGATCTCGGCCGAGCGTCCTGCCGATGCCGTCAACGCAGTGCAGGGCAAGGTGCATGACATTGCCTATTTGGGCAACCTGTCGACCTACCATGTCGAATTGCCAAACGGGACGATCATCAAGGCGCAAACGGCCAACACACGGCGGATTTCCCGCCGGTCCTTTACTTGGGAAGACCCTGTCTGGCTGTCCTGGACAGCCACGGCGGCGGTTCTGCTGGCAGACTGATGCGCCGCGCGGTCCTGATCGCCATTCCCTATGTCTGGCTGCTGGCCCTGTTCCTGGTGCCGTTCTTCATCGTGTTGAAGATCTCGCTGTCGGACATCGCGCTTGCGATCCCGCCCTACACCCCGACCCTTGATCTGTCGCAGGGCTGGGCCGGGATCAAGGAATTCTTCAGCCTACTGGATTTCGAGAATTTCGTCTGGCTGACCGAGGACGACCTGTACTGGAAAGCCTACTTGTCCAGCGTCAAGATCGCGCTGATCGCGACCGCGCTGACCCTGCTGGTGGGCTATCCCATCGCCTATGGCATGGCCCGCGCGCCCGAGGAATGGCGCCCGACGCTGATGATGCTGGTGATCCTGCCGTTCTGGACCTCGTTCCTGATCCGCGTCTATGCGTGGATGGGGATCCTGTCGAATGAAGGCTACCTGAACCAGTTCCTGCTGTGGACAGGCATCATCTCGACCCCGCTGACCATTCTGAATACGCAGACGGCCGTCTATATCGGTATCGTCTACACCTATCTGCCCTTCATGATCCTGCCGATCTATGCCGCGCTCGATCGGCTGGACGGCTCGCTGATCGAGGCGGCCGAGGATCTGGGCTGTTCGCGCACACAGGCCTTCTGGCTGGTGACCATCCCGCTGTCGCGCCCGGGCATCATTGCGGGATGCTTCCTGGTGATGATTCCGGTGATCGGTGAATTCGTGATCCCCTCGCTGCTGGGCGGGTCGGGCACACTGATGATCGGCAAGGTCTTGTGGGAGGAGTTCTTCTCGAACCGCGACTGGCCGGTGGCCAGCGCCGTGGCGGTGATCCTGCTGCTGATCCTGGTGATCCCGATCGTGCTGTTCCAGCGCAACCAGCAGAAACAGGCGGAGGCAGAGCAATGAACAGGCTGAGCTGGTTCAACACGGTCTCGCTGACGCTGGGCTTTGCGTTTCTGTACATCCCGATGGTGATCCTGATCATCTTCAGCTTCAATGAAAGCAAGCTGGTCACGGTCTGGGCCGGGTTCTCGACCAAATGGTATGGCGAACTGATGCAGAACCAGGCGTTTCTGGATGCGGCTTGGGTCACCGTTCGCGTTGCCGTGTTCTCGTCCACGCTGGCGACCATTCTGGGCACCATGGCCGCCTATGTCATGGTGCGGGGCGGGCGGTTCTTTGGCCGTACGCTGTTCTCCGGGATGATCTATGCGCCGCTGGTGATGCCCGAGGTGATCACCGGCCTGTCGCTGCTACTGCTGTTCATCGGCATCGGGCTGGACCGAGGCATCCTGACCATCGTGCTGGCGCATACGACCTTTTCGATGTGCTACGTCTCGGTCGTGGTGTCCTCGCGGCTGGTGACGTTCGATCAGTCGCTGGAAGAGGCGGCGCTGGATCTGGGCTGCTCGCCGGCGCAGGCCTTCAGGTTGGTGACGCTCCCCATCATCGCGCCGGCGGTGATCTCGGGGTGGCTGCTGGCCTTCACCCTGTCGCTGGATGACCTGGTGATCGCGTCCTTTACGTCCGGCCCCTCGGCCACGACCCTGCCGATCAAGATCTTCTCGGCGGTGCGTCTGGGGGTCAGCCCGGAAATCAACGCGCTGTCGACCATCATGATCGCCGTGGTCACCGTGGGCGTGATCACCGCTTCGCTGGTGTCGAAACGCGCGATGGTCCGGCAGCGGCAAGAGGAACAAGCCGCCGCGCGCACCGAATGAGGCGGATCTTTCCGGCCTATACCTATGGCCCCGGCCCCCGTGAGGGGTGTTGGTGGGATGAAACCACTACGGCGCCTGACTGGCCCGTTCATTCGGGTGATTTGTCGACCGACGTTGCGATTGTCGGCGGCGGGTTCACCGGATTGTCTGCTGCCCTGCACCTCGCCGAACGCGGTGTGTCTGTCGCAGTGTTCGAGGCCGAAACTCCGGGCTGGGGCGCTTCGGGGCGCAATGGTGGGTTTTGCTGCCAAGGAGGGTCCAAGCTTGGTTCGGCGACACTTGCGCGGCGCTATGGGATTTCGGCGGCACAGGATTACGCGCAGGCCGAAACCGACGCGGTCGCCTTGGTTGCGGATCTTTTGCAGCGCTTTCGGATCGACGCAGACGTTCACTCCGAAGGAGAGACGCAGCTTGCGCACAGCCCGCGCGCGATGGAGCGGCTGCGGCGTCGCGCGGAAAGCGGTGGGGTTCTGCATGAGCCGTCGGATTTGGAACGCCTCGGTATGGGGGGCCGTTTCTTTGGCGGATATACCGACCCGGTCGGCTTTGGGCTGAACCCGCAGAAATACCTGTTCGGGTTGGCCCGGGCCGCGCAGGCGCAAGGTGCCGCAGTATTCTCGAAAAGCCCGGTTCAGGACATCAGAAAAGCCGGGTCCGGGTACGGGATGACCACCCCCACGGGCCGTGTTCAGGCCAAGACGGTGTTGATCTGCACCAACGGTTATTCCAGCGACGATCTGCCCGACTGGTTGGCCGCCCGTTACATGCCTGCACAGTCTACGGTCATGGTGACACGTCCGCTGACCGAAGCTGAATTGCAGGCACAGGGGTGGACATCGCGCCAGATGGCGTACGACACGCGCAACCTTCTGCACTATTTCCGCCTGATGCCGGACAACCGGTTCCTGTTCGGAATGCGCGGAGGCCTCATGTCCTCGCCGCGCGCTGAGGCTGCGATCCGTCGCAAAGTACGCCGTGACTTTGATCGCATGTTCCCGGGTTGGGCCGAGGTTGAGGCAACTCATATGTGGTCAGGTATGGTTTGCCTGACCCGTGACCTGCTGCCCTTTGTCGGGGAGGTTCCGGGCCACCCGGGCTTGTTTGCCGGTCTGGCCTATCACGGGAACGGCGTGGCGATGGGCAGCTATTGCGGGCGGGCATTGGCCCGCTTGGTTTTGGGTGAGCCCGCGAATATTCCGGACGTCATCGCCAAACCGCCGTCAAAGTTCCCATTCGGGCGCTGGCGGCGACTGCTGATGCCACCGGCTTATGCGGCCATGGCTCTTGCCGATTTGTGATACGGCCCACGGTCAGAGGGCCGCAACCTCAAGGTCAAACCCGGCCCTATAGGCTGGCGCACCATTCTCGGCCCGCCACAGGCAGTAGGCAGCCATACGCCAATTGTACCAGGGCTTTAGCTCGAGGTATCGGCGCACCGTCGGCGGGCTGTCATAGGCCGACAGAAACGTAGCCTCTTCCTCGGGGGTCAGCGCCTTGCCGCGATAGAGATGCTGCATGGCGGGTGACAGGAACAGGGCAAGATCCTCGCATGGGTCACCCATCGCCGGGCATTGCCAGTCGATCAGTGTCAGCCCCGCAGAGGAGACGAGGATGTTGCCGGCCACCGGGTCGCCATGGATCAGGCATACTCGGGGGGTCGGCGGCACCCGGACCCTGGGTTTGCGTTCGGCCAGAACGGCGCTGAGTCCCGAGCGGCAACCGTTCAAAATACGGGTGCCGTGATGATCGAGATCAACGCTTCCATTGCATCCCTTAGGGACCTCTAGCACGATTTCTCGGGCGTGCAGATTATGCAGCAGTTTCGCCACCTGCGCGGTCCCTTCTCGCCACGGAGTGCCAGCCGCATGGTCATAGAAAACCCAGCGATCCGGGCCAAAGCTGCCCGAGGCGCGAAGCCGCGGAACAAACCCCGTCGCAGCAAGTGCGTGCAGACAGGCTGCTTCGAGTTGGGCGTCGTTGCGAAACAGCGGGTTTTGAAGGGAAGACCGATAGAACTTCAAAACCCGGTCCGGCTTGGCGTCCAATACCTTCCACACCTGGTTCGTGCGTCCGCCATACAGCGTTTCGAACTGGGCGTCTTTTGCGATCAACCCGCTTTCGACAAGTTGGTCTGCAAGGCCGGGTGGAGGAGCGGTTGGAACGGACAGTTGAGACACCGGAGCGTTGCGAATCTGGACGGCCAATCCTTGGCCCGCAGCGCCCCCGAGTTCAAGCGCCGGTACGAACGGCAACGACGTCGGTTGCCGGAATCACGACGCCGCTGTCCAAGGTCAACATGACGACACCGGCCCCGACTTGGGCTTCGACGACGCGGCTGTAGGTGGCCGCAGGCCGCGCCGAGAGCAGTTCATCACCCAAATAGCTTTCCAGTGTTGCGGAATAGGTGCCGTTGGGCAGCGGATTGCCCGATGCATCCACTCCAGCCCAAAGAAACTCGGTTTCGGATACCGGAACAGAGACCCGGTCGATTTCGGTTCCGTCAGAATCCTTGATGACCAGCACAGACGCATCCGCGCCCAGGTCAGGCTGAGTGAATATGGTCTGCGGCTGGCCATCAAACCGGAAGGAGGCTGCGCCCTGAACATCGACCCCAATCCAGTTGGACAGCTCATCCAGATTGACGCTGCTCAGGGCGGCGGTGAGGTTTGCCAGAAGGTCGTTGGTCTGCACCTGCTGCTCGACCATCGAAAACTGGGCGAGTTGCGACGCATATTCCGACGAATCCAGTGGCTCCAGAGGATCCTGGTTGCGCGCCTGCGCCGTCAACATCATGAGAAACGTCTCAAAGTCCGAGGTCAGCCCTGTCGCTGTCGAAGTTCTCGTTGGCTGCGCTGTTGAGGGTGTATGTGTCGCGGATGCCGCTGTGGTGATCATGGGTCAAAGCCTCAGGTCCAACGCCCGGTCCACCTGAGTTGGGCGGGCCAGAGCGGGTGTTTCGGTTGCAGGGTCAAGCTCCCCTGTGGTGATGAATGTGCTTCGTTCAGTTGGCTCAGCGTCCTGTTCTGCGTTCGCCGAGGTGCCCAGATCAAAGGAAAGATCGCCCAGCCCCATCTCTTTGAATTCGGCTGACAGGATCGAGATATGCCGGCGCATGAGGTCCATGGTTTCAGGCCGGTCGGCGACGATCATCATGTGCAACCCGTCTTCGCGCCCGGTCACCTTGATCGAAACTTTGCCCAGCTCTTCCGGAGTCAGTGCGATTTCCACGCTTCCGCTTCCCGGCTTTGCGACGATGCTGGCCGCCATTTGCCCGGCGACCGCCCGAGCAATTTCCGCCCGGCCCGAGAGCGGGACGCCGTTGGTCGGGCCTGCATCCCTTTGCGCTGGGGTCGTACCCAAGTCCTGCATTGGCATCCGGTCGTGCAGACTGTCCTCTGGCATCGGGTCCTTCAGTGCTGCGCGTTCCGATGTACCGACGATCTGCGCCCGGATGATGGATTCCGTTCCCTGGCCAGCAGGTTTGGCCGGCCGTTGATCCACCCCCCACGATCCGGTGGCCTGCTCGTCGCGCCTGGCTTCTTTACCGGTTGCAGTGCGCAATTCGTCCTTTCGGTTCTGCAGCCCTCCACTCACTCCAGGTTCGGTGGCGTTCAACTGCTCTTTTGCGGCTGACGCAGGTTGGGGCGCTGTGCTCGCGGCACGCTCGGGCGCTTCGGCTCCCTTGCCCGTGTCGCCCGCGAGCGATCGGCGATCGGGATCAGAGGTTACTGCGCGCATGGCCGCGGCGGCAGTTGACTGGCGTCCCTCCGCCGGAGGGCTGGCCTCGAGAGTGGCGTGCGCCGTCGCCTCGCGCTTTGGAAGTTCACCGGGCGTTGCCATGGGCAGAGGCGTGTCTTTCTGTCGAGCGTCCTGTTGTGATCCCTGCAATTCCAGCGGTTCAGCCAAATCGGGTTCGACCTGCGGGACGTCAGGGTCGGTGTTTTCATCGCCATCCACGATTTTCGGACCCGCGCGGCTGTCCGGATGAGGTTTCGCCTCGGCCTCTAGGTTCAGCATCTCATCTTCGGCCATGAGCTCCGCGAAATCAGAGTCGCCTTTTGTTGGGGGCTCGGACTTTGCGGCCCAATCCGGCTTTCCGCCGGAAATCACATTGGTCATCATGGTCAGGGCGTTGGGCATTTTGCTCCGGCTCCGGTTGTTTGGCCCAAACCTGCCCTCAAGGTAGTTACGTATATTTTAACCGCTCTTCGCTTTGATCGACAAAGATCGAAACAATTTTCGGAGAGGGCGATGGAAATCCCAAACTTCGCGCCGGTACCGCGCAGCAATATGACCGAACAAAGACTCAAGGCCGCAGCGGTCGAGCTTGAGGCAACTTTTCTAGCCGAAATGCTGAAGGCCGCAGGCCTGGATAAGACGCGGCAGGCTTTCGGAGGTGGCGCGGGCGAAGACCAGTTCGCGTCTTTCCTGTTGCAGGAGCAGGCCAGGCAATTGGCCCGATCCGGCGGGATCGGACTGTCGGAAACCCTTTTCAATGCAATGATGGAGAAGACCCATGCCGACTGAGCACAAGCAGGGACTGATTAAGGCTCTCGAGGAGGTTCTCGATCTCGAGCGCAGGGCTTTGGTCGAAGGGGACCTGGATCGGCTGGGCCAGATGATGCCGCAGAAGGAAAAACTGATCGGCGCACTCAACGAGATGCAGGTGCACGACAGTGACGACTTGATCCGGCTGCACCAGAAGGTCGAGCGCAATCAAGGCCTGCTGAACAGCGCGGCCGAAGGGATTCGGGCGGTCATGAACCGGATGTCTGAACTCAGAAAAATCCGGCAGGAATTCACGACCTATGACGCGGCCGGGCAACGCAATGGCTTCGCCGTCCGTCAGGATCCCAAACTGGAAAAACGTGCCTAGCGGTGGGTTTGATTCAAATCCGTCTTTTTCCGTCGGACCGCCTTAGCACTCCGTTAGGAGATCAGGCCCAAAAGTGGTCCCGCACCTCGAAAGAAGGTGGCGCGAGCACCGATCGGTAGCTCGCACAGGTCAGAACGACAACACGTCCGCCAATGATGGTCGGGCGTCACTGGGCGAAGAAGGCCCGAATGGAAAAGGATGAAAAACATGTCCAGCATTCTGACAAACAACGGCGCGATGGTTGCGCTGCAGACTCTGAAATCGGTCAACAAGAACCTTGCAGCAACCCAGAACGCGATTTCGACGGGTAAGGATGTCGCTACGGCCAAGGACAACTCGGCCGTATGGGCGATTTCCAAGGTGATGGAATCCGATGTCAACGGTTTCAATGCGATCAAGGATAGCCTGGCACTGGGTGAATCGACTGTCGCCGTGGCCCGGAACGCTTCGGAAACCGTGACCGACCTGCTGACCCAGATGAAGAACAAGATCGTCGCCGCGCAGGAGGACAACGTCGACCGCGGCAAGATCAATGATGACGTAGCCGCCCTGCGGGACCAGATCGCATCGGTTGTCGGTGCCGCACAGTTCAACGGCCTCAATCTTGTGGACGGGTCAGCGGGCACCGCATCGATCCTGTCGTCGCTGGATCGCGACAGCGCTGGCAACGTGACCGCGTCGTCGATTTCGGTGGCCAGCCAGGACCTGTCGACCGGTGGATATGCCAGCAAGGGCGTTCTGGCCGGCTCGGACAACGCGACCACTGACAATGACGCCGCCGGGTTCACAATGGACAAGTCCGGCGGGTCCGGTGACATCGTGATCGATAGTTCGACCGACAACTTCGCCGTCGGTGACAAAGTGTCGATCACCATCGGGGACAAAGTTGCATCATACACCGTACAGGCCAGCGATCTGGATCCTTCGGGAACCTATGACTCTGCCTACACAGATGCCATCGTGGCAGTGGGGCTGAAGAACCAGATCGACGCGCTTGGGATCACCGGTGTAGCGATCGACTATGACTCCAGCGCGCCGGGCACTCTGTCCTTCGTGACCGGGACCGCAACCGCTGGTGCTGACGCAGATCGCGACGTAACCGTTTCGGCCCAGTTCACCAATGCCGGTTCTGGCGGTCTTGGTGCGCTGTCGTCGATTGACGTTTCGACCAGTGCCGGCGCTGCCGCAGCACTGGGCACGATCGAAACCTTGATCGACACGGCGATTGACGCGTCGGCCGCGTTCGGTTCGGCGCAAGGGCGGATCGAGACCCAGAAGGAGTTCATCTCGAACCTGACTGACTCTTTCAAATCCGGCATCGGCTCGCTGGTGGACGCCGATATGGAAGAGACCTCGGCCCGTCTGCAGGCCCTGCAGGTCCAGCAGCAATTGGCGACACAATCGCTGTCGATTGCCAACCAGGCCCCGCAGTCGATCCTGTCGCTGTTCCGCTAAGGCGGAAACTTGGTCGGGGCGTGACCAACGCGCCCCGGCTGTGACTGCAAATACGACGGCCTTTTGAAAGGATTTCAAGTGACCCAGCAAACGCTTGCACAACGGGCATATGCTCAGTCCGCCGCTCCGACGCGAACCCCGCGTGATACCGAGTATGAGGCGATTTCAAAGATCACACACCGGCTCAAGGCAGCGGCCGCGCGCAAAGCCTCGGATTTCGCGGGCTTTGTTCAGGCCCTGCATGAAAACCGCCGCTTGTGGTCCGTCCTGGCCAATGGCGTCGTTGACTCGGACAATGCACTGCCGAATGAGCTGCGCGCGCGGATCTTCTATCTGGCCGAGTTCACCGAGCAGCACACGGGCCAGGTTCTGGCCAGCAAGGCTGGGGTCGAGCCGCTGCTTGAAATCAATCTGGCGGTTTTGCGCGGGCTGCGTCAGCGGGGGACCGCGTAATGGGCGGGCTGGTTCTGAAGCTGGCGCCGAAAGAGCGGGTTTTGATCAATGGCGTAGTGATTGAGAACGGCGATCGGCGGACCCGCTTTTCAATCATGACGCCCGAGGCAAATGTCCTTCGGTTGCGCGACGCAATACATCCCGACGAAGTGACGACCCCGGTCCGGCGCGTGTGCTACGCGGCCCAGCTGGTCCTGTCCGGAGATCTGGAAGCCGGAGACGCAAAACAACAGCTGCTGCGGCGGATCGAGGAACTGAGCCAGGTCTTCACGGATGCCGACAGTCGCCGGGTCCTTGCGCAGGCGACCGAAGCCCTGGTGACTGAGCAGTACTACAAATGCCTGAAGGCGCTTCGATCTTTGCTGCCGCGCGAAGAGCGTCTGATGGCCTATCGGCAATGACATTCCTGCCGGTCGTTCCAACTGGGGGTGTCGTAGGGTGGCGTTTTTTGCAGCGCACCTATGACGCCCAGTTGCAGGCCTTTTCCACCTCGGCGGTCAATGACCGGGACACGCAGTATTTTGTGGAAAACATCCGAAACGTCCGATCGGCAGAAGATCTGGTCTCTGACCGGCGACTGCTGCAGGTCGCGTTGGGCGCGTTCGGATTGGAAGGTGACCTGGACAATCGGTACTTCATTCAAAAGGTCTTGTCAGACGGTACGAGTTCGGATGACGCCCTTGCGAACCGGCTGGCTGACAGCAGATACAGGGAGTTTTCCGAAGCATTCGGCTTGGGTCCGGGCGAAGTTCGGAAAACCGCACTGATCACTGACATGGACAAGATCGCTCAGAAGAATGTCGTCGCCCGGTTCGAAAGCTCGGTCGGAGAAACCGACGACTCGATGCGGATCGCACTTTTTGCCCAGCACGCTTTGAAAGACCTTGCCGGGCAGTCCGGAAGCGAGACCAAGAAGTGGTACGATCTGCTGAGCCTGCCGCCGTTGCGCAGCATGATGGAAACAGCGTTGGGCCTGCCGTCAAGCTTTGGCCAGCTGGATATCGACAAGCAGCTGGACGTATTTCGGGACAAGCTGAGCAGAGTGACCGGTTCGCCGAACCTTTCGCAGTTCGTCGATGCCGATGCAATTGCCGAACTGACGGATACTTATCTCGCCCGAACTCAGATCGCACAGATGCAGAGTTCGATTTCTCCCGCGCAAACTGCGTTGATTTTGCTGGGCGCCGCAAGTTGAACCGTTCGGGCTAAGGTCAGTACCTCGCGCCAGGATCAGAAAGCGCACCAGTGCCTTGCGCAGCTATGAATGGCTGTTTGGGATCGGGGGGGCAAGGGTGCCGGATGCTCAGGCATCCAGAACCGTGTCAGCGGATGTCTGCAAGGCAAAAGACATCACCGGATGCGAAACGTTGTGCAAGTCGACCGGCCCCAATGGAACGGCCCGGGAACAGGCCGGCTCGATATCTTCGGAAACGACGATCCGATGGCCATTGAGCTTGCCGAACTCGCCCAACCGCGCCGCGACATTGGCTGCATGTCCGATCACCGTGAAATCAAGCCGCTCGCGCGAACCGACATTTCCGTACGTGACACGCCCGGACGATACGCCGATCGAGCAATCGCATTGCCGGTTCTTGTCGGAGCGACGCAGCTCGGCCAATTTCTCGACGATTTCAACGGCACTGCGCTGAGCGTCTGACCGTGCCTTGCCGGGGTCCTCACCTGCCGGGAAAACCGCAAGAACGGCGTCGCCGATGAATTTCAGAACCTCACCGTCGTTGTCGTGGACGATGCCGGACACCGTTTCGAAGAATTCGTTCAACAGGTTGATGTATTCCGTGCGGCCCAGATCCTCTTCCAGGCTGGTTGAGTTGCGCAGGTCACAGAACATGATGGCCGCGTCGATGTCATCGCCGTCGCCGCGACGAATGTCGCCGCCCAAAACGCGGGCCCCGGTTCGTTTGCCCACATAGGTCTCGAGAAGGGCCTGAGCATTCTCGCGCTGCATGAACACCTCATAGTAGCGGGCGATGACGGCCGAGCACTCAAAGACAAGCCCCAGGTTTTCCGTGGTAAAGCCGTTGGGGTGGTCGCAGGTCAACGTCAGGACATTGATACGCCCGTCGGAAAACGGCAGAGGCATTGCCACGTAATCGGTGCCCCCCTTGGCGCGCAGGTCCTCCATGATGGGGAAACTGTTGTGGGGGTTGTCTACGTTCAGCCGTTGCCGAACGCCGCCCAATCCGTTCGAGACATGCCGCAAGGGGCTGTTGATGAACGCGGGGTGGTCGTGAATCTCGTAGGTTGGAATACTGGTCGAAATCTCCTCGGCACCCTTTTCCCAGATGTAGTGCTTGCCTGCGATCAAGGGATGCAGCGACCAGACAAGGATGCTGAGACGTTGAATGGCGATGCCGTGTTCCAGCATTTTTTCGGCCAGGGTCTTGGTGAAATCTTCCGGTGTTGAGATCGACCCCGCGCCACGCATCAACCAATCGATCAACGGGCCGCTGATGTTGCCGTCTCGCGGTTGGCGCAATTGATTGTCGCCCAGATCGATATGAGTGTAGGCCGCCGGCATGAAGCCGATGTGACCCTGAATGGCTTTGCTTTCAGGCAGGGAATCCTCGTAGGCCCAAACCGAGTTTGCCAACCGTTCATCGCCAATCAGGACATCGTGATAGGTTGCCGTGCCCTTGAACGGGCAGAAGGTCTGCAACTCGGTCTCGCCGCTCAGATCAACGCGCACGTCTTCGCGCGGAACATAAATCGCAGGCGGCAGCCGGGTTTCATACATGACCTTGGCATTCGTGCTTTCAGCCAGAAGGATGTCATCGCGGTAGATGGCAACCCTGCCGTCAAGCGTTTCGATCGAAATTCCGTAGCCGTTCGTATTCCGTGTGGCGTGGACATTCATCGGCCGTCTCCCTTGCCCGGGTCCCTAGAGGATGGGCTTTTGCAGCCCGATTTCCAAGGGGCGCAACACAGAATTTACCGATCGCGATCCACGGCCGAGGTGGTCAGACCATCTGGATCACGTCTTTTTCGATCGCCAGCATATAGCCCTTTTTGGCGATGTTTTTGACCAACAGCTCGCTGACCATCTGATTTCCCAGCGCGTCCCGCAGCCGTTTGATGCGCGTGGCCCCGGCAGCTTCGTCACAGTCCGATATGTCTCGGCCAGAGATCATGGCTTCGATCTGAACCCCCGACAGCACTTCGTCGTCGAGACGGGACTCGGCCAGGACGGCCAGTGTTTCCATCGCTGCGGGCGTCAGCTTGAAATCCATGTTGTTCAGGTAGACGGTGTTCTCTTCGCGACTGATCAGCAGCGACGTGACCTGGATTCCCGTGCGCTCGATCTGGGCCATTCGACGGTTCAACGTCACCAGCATCACCAGAAAGACCAAGGCGGCCAACAGCATGGCCGTGGCAAAGATCAGCAGCACGAAGATCACCATCCGGTAGCTGGCCAGCGTGTCGGCAAATGCGGTTCCGGATTGCGCGAGGATCTCCAGCAATCGGATTTCAGCCTGGGTGGTCAGATCGCTTTCGACGAACAGCCGCTCGACCCGTGCGTTAAAAGCATTGGCATCGGGCAGGGTCCAGAACAAAAAGACTGCGGCCGTGATCAGGATCACAACGATTGCGGCGATGCCTGCTCCGACCAGCCGGGTGCCAGACCGCCGAGCCTCAGAAACGGAGATAGAATTTTCCGGCATTGGCCTTCCTTTGATCCAACCCTTCCGGTCCAAAAACGCTGATCACGTTGAGCAACGTCCACCCCGAGGATTTCAGCCTTTTGGCCACCTCTTGCTTGGCTTGCCCCTTTTTGCAGGCGGACACCTGCATCACGCCATAGTGCAGGCGCAGCGGGTTGTCCTGTTTGGCCTTGTAATCGGCATAGCATTCGGCCGCCGAAACGGTGGTGCTCAGCGATATCAACGTCGCAACGACCAGGAAAGAGAGGATCTGTTTCATAGGCTGCATCCTGCGCATGGCTTGGCACGATATTCAATATCTCAAAGGGTTTGCGGCGATGATATCGGATAACACTGGGCCGTTATTGCTTGTCTGTCGGCGGGTGGCCGAAAGCTGTTGCATCAGTTTCGCGGTCAGCCAGTGGCGCCGCGTCCAGCTTTGAAAGGACACTTGTCATGCACCGGAAGTTCATCGCCCTCGTCGTCGCCACCGCAGTCGCCATCACCGGCGTTTCCGCATCCCAGGCCAAGGCGGCCGACGCCCATGATATTCTGGGCGGGTTGGCGGCCATTGCCATCATCGGTGCGGCCGTCAATCACTATAACAAGGAAAAGCGCAAAGAGCGTGTCACCCGGCAGAACAACTATGTCTACCAGCCGCAAAACGTTCGGCCCGATCATATCCGCCCGCTGCCCCGGCGTGTCGCCCGCTATGACCTGCCGCAGCGTTGCCTGAAGACCTACAACGGCTATTCGAAGAAACGTCCTTTGCTGGGGCCGAATTGCCTCGAGAAACACTACAAACATGCCAATAGCCTGCCACAACAGTGCAAAGTGGGGTTCTGGGACGGCAAGAAGGTGAAGCGGGCCTACGAACCCGCCTGCCTGCGCCAGAAAGGATACCGCGTGGTTTACCAGTAGTCGGTTTCGAGCAGGAGCAGCGCCGCAGAAGCGCTGTATGGGAAGGGGGCGGCCTGGGTCGCCTCCTTCTTTTTTGTTGCGGTTCGGACCAAAAAGCGGTTTGCCGAGGGGATGACGACTCCGACGTTTGAATTGGAACAGGCGCTGATTGCGCAGGGCTATCCCCGAATAGCAGGTGTAGACGAGGTGGGTCGCGGCCCGTTGGCCGGTCCGGTCGTGGCGGCCGCGGTCATTCTGAATCCGCAGGACATCCCCGACGGTTTGAATGACTCCAAGAAGCTGACGGCGCGAAGGCGGCGCACCCTTGACGAAGATCTGCGCGCCCGGGCCGAGTTTGCCATTGCCGAGGCGTCGGTTGAGGAAATTGATGACCTCAATATCTTGTATGCCTCTCATCTGGCGATGGAGCGCGCCGTCGCCGCCCTGCATCCTGCGCCGGACTACCTGTTGATCGACGGCAATCTGATCCCCAAAGGGCTGACCTTGCCGGCGCAGGCCGTGGTCAAAGGGGATGCGAAGTCAGTCTCGATTGCGGCGGCGTCGATCCTTGCAAAGAATTGGCGCGATCAACTGATGGTGGATTTGGCGCAACAGCATCCGGGCTACGGCTGGGAAACCAATGCGGGCTATCCGTCCAAACAACACCGCGAGGCGCTGCAATATCTTGGGGTAACCCCACACCATAGACGTTCATTCAAGCCCGTCCACAATATCTTGTATCAAGAGTAAATCGTAACCCTCTGATTCAAAAAAGAATTTGACGCCGAATCCGGTTTGACTCATCCTAGTCTCAACCAAATGAGCGCAAAAGCGCCGTGGAACTTGAGGCAGAGACATGACAACTACCAAGACAAAGGGCGCATCCGCGCTCCCTTTAAACACGATTCTATCTGGCGACTGCATCGAGGTGATGAACAGTCTGCCCGAGGCGTCGGTTGACCTGATTTTTGCGGATCCGCCGTATAATTTGCAGCTGAAAGGACAGTTGCATCGCCCGGACAACAGCCAGGTGGATGCGGTCGATGATCATTGGGACCAGTTCTCGAGCTTTGCCGCCTATGACCAGTTTACCCGCGAGTGGCTGAAGGCCGCGCATCGCCTGCTCAAGCCCAATGGGGCGATCTGGGTGATCGGCTCGTATCATAACATCTTCCGCGTGGGCTCGGCCCTGCAGGATGCGGGCTATTGGATTTTGAACGACGTGATCTGGCGCAAGTCGAACCCGATGCCGAATTTCCGGGGCAAGCGGTTCACCAACGCGCATGAAACGATGATCTGGGCCAGCAAGCGGGAAGGGGCGAAATACACCTTCAACTATGAGGCGCTGAAAGCCTTGAATGAAGGCGTGCAGATGCGCAGCGACTGGGTGCTGCCGATCTGCACGGGCCACGAGCGCCTGAAAGATGAAAATGGTGACAAGGCGCACCCTACGCAAAAGCCCGAGTCGCTGTTGCACAGGGTTCTGGTTGGTTCGACCAATCCGGGTGACGTGGTGCTTGACCCGTTCTTCGGCACCGGAACCACCGGCGCGGTGGCCAAGATGCTGGGCCGCGAGTTCATCGGGATCGAGCGTGAGGACAGCTATCGAAAGGTGGCCGAAAAGCGCATCGCCAAGGTGCGCAAGTTTGACCGTGACGCGCTCGAGGTCAGCGCCAGCAAACGCGCCGAGCCGCGCGTGCCCTTCGGCCAGCTGGTCGAACGCGGCATGCTGCGCCCGGGCGAAGAGCTGTATTCGATGAACCAGCGGCACAAGGCCAAGGTGCGGGCCGACGGCACGCTGGTGGGCGACAACATCAAGGGCTCGATCCATCAGGTGGGCGCGCATCTGGAAAACGCGCCGTCCTGCAATGGCTGGACATACTGGTGCTTCAAGCGCGACGGAAAAACCGTTCCGATCGACGTGCTGCGCCAGCAGATCCGGGCCGAACTGCACAACTGATCACACCAATACCGCCGGTGCCTGTGGCCTGACACATGGTACCAAGCCTTGCCCCGCCGAACCCGGCGGGGTCTTTTGTTTTGTGCCCCGTGATGTTTGGATGGTGCGACCCCATATCCCGCTGCATAGCGAGGGAGCATCAGAAATGTCTGATACCACGGCCAGCCAATCCCGGTTTCAGCGGTTTTTCGTGACCACGCCGGACAAATTCAATTTGGACAACAAATACACCGAAGCCGCGCTGGAACGGCACAAGCGCGAGGGGCTGGAACTGGCCGTCCGCGCCCGCTGGATCGCCATGGCGTTGACCGGTGTCCTGCTGGTGTTTCTGAATCCGAACTGGGATGTGATGTGGTATCATTTCATCCTGCTGCTGCTCTGCGGCAACGGCTGGTTGATCCGGCGCGCTGGCCGTGTGGGCCAATCCCGGATCGAGCTTCTGCTGATTTTCGCCGATCTGCTGATCATGACGCTGGGCATGGTCGTTCCCAACCCGTTCAGCGACGATGTGCGCCCGCTGGCGATGCAGTACCGGTTCGACAATTTCCAGTATTTCTTCATCATCCTGGCCGCAGGTACGCTGGCCTATTCCTGGCGCACGGTGATCGCCATGGGCAGCTGGACGGCCCTGATGTGGACGGCGGGCTGGGTCGTCGCCTGGTGGGTGGCCACGCCCATCCCCGGGCTCAGCGAAAAGGTTGCGGCCGCCTTGCGGGGCTATCCGGCCGTGGCTGAATTGTTGGACCCCAACAGCTTCATGGTTCCGATGCGCGTGCAAGAGGTGATCGTGTTCATGATGGTCGCGGTTACGCTGGGCGTGTCGATGCGGCGGCTCAATCGCCTGTTGATCTCAAATGCCGGACTGGAGCGGGAACGCGCCAACCTGTCGCGATACTTCTCGCCCAACGTGGTCGAGGAGCTGAGCCAGAACGACGAACCGCTCAAGCAGGTGCGCAAGGAAAACATCGCGGTTCTGTTCATCGACATCGTGGGCTTCACGAAATTCGCTGCCGGCCGCGACCCGTATGAGGTGATCGAGGTGCTGCGGGGCTTCCATGCGCGAATGGAGGCCGAGGTGTTCCATCACCACGGAACCTTGGACAAGTATCTGGGCGACGGGCTGATGGCCACGTTCGGCACGCCGGTTCCAACGCCGTTGGACGCGGTCAACGCCCTGTCCTGCGCGCGGTCAATGGCTGACATCATCGACCGTTGGAATCTGGAACGCCGACGGGCAGGCGAGCAGGAGATTCAGGTTGGCATCGGTGTTCACTACGGTCCGGTCGTTCTGGGCGACATCGGGGCCAACCGGCTGGAATTCGCGGTGATCGGAGACGCGGTCAATCTGGCTGCCAAGCTTGAAGCAATGACGCGAAAGATGGGTGCGCGGATTGTCATCAGCGACGCGCTGCGCGAAAAGGCCCTAAGCGAAGCGTCGACGGCTGCCGATCTGATGAACGGGTTCCAGCGCCACGATGCACAGGCGGTTGGCGGCGTCGAGCGGCCGGTCGATATCTGGGCGCTGCGTTGACCGCTCTCAGGACCGTGGCATCGGAAGCATTGCCTTGTTGTACGGCTTCCAGTCCGTGATCTCGGGGTAGTACTGTCGCCGCCAAGCCCGCACCCGCGGGTTCATCACACGCCGCCACAGCGGCGGGACCATCGCCGCGATCGTCATCACCGGATAGCCATAGGGCAGCTGCGGGGCCGCCTCGGGTGGGTGGTTCTGCAGCAGCGGAAACCGCCGGTTGGGCTTGTAATGATGGTCCGAGTGGCGTTGCAGATTGATCAGCAGCCAGTTCGAGGCCTTGTGCGCGGCGTTCCACGAATGGCGCGGCCGGACGTGCTCGTATTTGCCGTCGCCCAGGTATTTGCGCGTCAGGCCGTAATGTTCGACATAGTTGACCAGCTCCAGCTGCCAGATCGCGGTGCCCGCCTGAACCAGGAACAGCCCCAGCCCCGCCCATCCGCCGAGCAGCAGCGCCAGCGCCAGCATCAACCCCTGCAGCGCCCAGTACCGCCAGAACGGGTTCGACCGGTCCGTCCAGTTCAGCCTTTTGCGCGCCAGCTTGGCCTTCTCGGCCTGGAACGCGGACACCAGGCACTGGCGCAGGACGCGCGGATAGAAGCGGTGGAACCCCTCGTTGTAGCGCGCGGTCACCGGGTCGCGGGGCGTGCCGACATAGCGGTGGTGCACCAGCAGGTGTTCGGACCGGAAATGCGAATACAGAACCATCGCCAGCAGGATGTCGCCCAGCCACCGCTCCAGCCGGCCCTTTTGGTGCATCAGTTCGTGGCTGTAGTTGATGCCGATCGTGCCCGAGATCACGCCCATCCCGAAGAACAGCCCGATCTTTTCCAGTGATGACAGATGTTCGGCGCGGGTGGCGTACCAGATCAGGCCATAGAGCGTGAAAAACTGGACCGGAACCCAGGCCTTGGTCAGCAGGACGTACCAGCGCAGCGCGTCCTCGGGCGTTTCGGGGTCGGCGTTTTCAAGGTTCAGCCCGGTCAGGCCGTCCAGCGCCGCAAACAACCACCAGGTGGACAGCGGCACCAGCAGCACCCACCAGCCACCGGCGAAAGCAGTGAACCACAGGATCGGGATCAATATGAACGAAACCCAGAAAGGAAGGGCTGATTGCCAGCGCGACAGGGTATCAGTCGAGATCATGGTCAGGCTCCGAAACTCTGCCGTCAGGATAATCCTGCCCGATCCATTTTCCCAGATGCAGAACTGCCGCGCCACAGATCATGCGCCTTGCGCATCACGGTCGGAAGATCGCCGGGGCGAAAGGCATGTATGGGCGTCACGACCAAGCCCACGGGGTCCACCTCTGCGGGAACGGCGGCGGTCCAGACGCGCAGGGTCAGGTGGAAATGGGTAAAGGTATGGCGCACCTCGGCGGGCAGCAGGGTCCAATCGGCCGGAAAGGGCGGCGCTTCGGCCGCGTCCTCGGCCCAGTCCGAGCCCGGAAAGCCCAGCATCCCGCCCAACAACCCGGTTTCTGGGCGGCGTTCCAGCAGGATTGCGCCATCGGCGCGCTGCGCGATGTAGACGTGGCCAAGCCGGGTGGGCTTCGGTGCCTTGGGCGTCTTGCGCGGCAGGTCGGCCTGTGTTCCGGCAGCGCGGGCCTCGCACGGGTCTCGCAGGGGGCAGATGCCACAGGCCGGAGACTTCGGCGTACAGATCGTGGCCCCCAGATCCATCACCGCCTGAGCATAGTCGCCGGGGCGGTCGTCCGGGGTCAGCGCGGCGGCCTTCGCCTTCAGCAGAGGTTTCGATTTCGGCAACGGGTCGTGGATGTCATACAGCCGGGCCATGACCCGCTCGACATTTCCGTCCAGCACGGTTTCCGGCCGGTCAAAGGCGATGGCCGCGATGGCGGCGGCGGTGTAGGGGCCGATGCCGGGCAGCTTCAGCAGCGCATCATGGCTGTCGGGAAAGCGCCCGTCGTGCTGGTCCACCACCGCGCGGGCGCATTTCAGCAGGTTGCGCGCGCGGGCGTAATAGCCCAGCCCGGCCCATTCCGCCATCACCTGGTCATCGGGCGCAGCGGCTAACGCCCGGACATCCGGCCAACGCGCGGTGAAGCGCAGGAAATAATCCCGCACGGCGGCCACCGTGGTCTGCTGCAGCATCACCTCGGACAGCCACACGCGATAGGGGTCGGGCTGCACGCCTGCCGCCCTGTCGGCGGGGCTGACCCGCCACAGCAGGTCGCGGGCATGGCGGTCGTACCAGGCAAGCAGGCTGCGGCCCAGGTCGAAGGTGGCGGTGTCACGCAAGTTTTATCCATTTCTCTGTCGGGTTTCGCTGGCGCCCGGATGCACGCCCATTACAATAGCGGCGCAGGAGTTGGAAACCAGATGCAACCAAGACGGTCCACCACCCGCGGGTTCAAACGCACCGCGTCCTTGCTGAGCGATCGGATCCGCAAAGCCGGTGAAAGTCGCGGCTTTGCCGTGTCGCGCCTGTTGACCCATTGGGCCGATATCGTGGGCCCCGACATCGCCGCCATCGCCCGACCGGTCAAGGTGGGCTATGGAAAGGGTGGGTTCGGCGCCACATTGACCGTGCTGACCACCGGACCACAGGCCCCGATGCTCGAGATGCAGAAGGACCGTCTGCGCGACAAAGTGAATGCCGTCTATGGCTACAGTGCCATCAGCCGCATCCGCATCACCCAGACTGCTCCTACAGGATTTGCCGAGGGGCAGGCCAGTTTCGAGCATCGGCCGAAACAGGCGAAACCCACCATCGCACCGGAAGTCGTTGCCGAGGCAGACAAAGTGACGCGCGAGGTTCACGACCAAGACTTGCGCGCGGCCCTTGAACGACTGGGCCGGAACGTTCTATCCAAACAAAAACGCTGAGAAAGGGCTGAGTATGAGCCGTATTGCAACCGTAATCTGCGCGGCCGTGGCGCTGGCCGCAGGCGGCTATTGGCTGACCCAATCGCCAAGCACCGTGCCTGTGCCACAACTGGTCGGCAGCGCCGAAGCGCAAAACGCCGATCTGGACACCTCGACCATCGTCGAGATGGTGCAGGGGGCCGAGGATGCACCGGTCGAAATCATCGAATACGCGTCCTATACCTGCCCGCACTGCGCGAACTTCCATCAGGGGCCGTACAAGCAGCTCAAGAAGGAATACATCGACACCGGCAAGGTCAAGTTCATCTACCGCGAGGTCTATTTCGACCGCTACGGCATCTGGGCGTCGATGGTGGCGCGCTGTGGTGGCCCCGAAAAGTTCTTTGGCATCACTGACCTGATCTATCAGGGCCAGTCCGAATGGACACGCGCCGGCGGCCCGGCCGAGATCGTGGAAGAACTGCGCAAGATCGGCCGTCTGGCCGGGCTGAGCAACGATCAGCTGGAAGCCTGCCTGCAGGACGGCACCAAGGCGCAGACCCTCGTCGCCTGGTACCAGAAAAACGCCGAGAAAGACGGTATCCAGGCCACCCCGTCCTTTGTCGTCAACGGCAAGAAGGTCGACAACCAGTCCTATGACGAGTTCAAGGCGCTGATCGAAAAGGAACTGGGCAACTGATGACCGGGCCTCTGGCCGGTCTCAAGGTTGTCGAACTGGCGCGCATTCTGGCTGGCCCCTGGGCCGGCCAGACCTTTGCCGATCTGGGCGCCGAGGTCATCAAGGTGGAATCCCCGGCCGGCGACGACACCCGCGCCTGGGGTCCGCCCTTCGTGACCCGCGATCAGGATGTCTCGGCGGCCTATTACCATTCGACCAATCGCGGCAAGGCGTCTGTGATCGCCGATTTCTCGACCCCCGAAGGGCAGCAGAAGGTGCGCGCGCTGGTCGCTGACGCCGATGTGGTGATCGAGAATTTCAAGGTCGGCGGGCTGAAGAAATACGGGCTGGACTTTGACAACCTCAGCCAGTTGAACCCGCGCCTCGTCTATTGCTCCATCACCGGGTTCGGGCAGACCGGGCCATATGCGCATCGGGCCGGGTATGATTTCATCATCCAGGGCATGTCCGGGCTGATGTCCGTGACCGGAGAGCCCGACGGCCAGCCGCAGAAGGCAGGCGTGGCGATCACCGACGTGTTCACCGGCATCTATGCGGTGGCCGGGGTTCTGGCGGCGCTGCACCAGCGCCAGCGCACCGGGCGCGGGCAGCATGTGGACATGGCCCTTCTGGATGTGGCCGTGGCGGTCACGGCAAACCAGGCGCTGAACTATCTGACGACCGGTCAGGTGCCGCAGCGCATGGGCAACGCGCATGTGAACCTGGCGCCCTATCAGGTGTTCGACTGTGCCGACGGTCACATCATCATCGCCACCGGCAATGACCGGCAGTATCAGCGCCTGTGCCGGGTGTTGAACCTGCCCGACATGGCCGAGGCGCCCGAATACCTGCACAACAAGGACCGGCTGGCCAATCGCCGCACCCTGATTGCACGGCTGAACGGGGCCACGGCGACCTGGGCCAAAGCCGACCTGCTGGCCGCCTGCGAGGCGCAAGGCATCCCCGCCGGGCCGATCAATACACTGGACGAGGTCATGGCCGATCCGCAGGTGATCGCGCGCGGCATGCAGATCGACCTGGACGGGGTGCAGGGGATTCGCGCGCCATTCGTCTTTTCGGATGCCGATCTGAACCTTTCGCGCCCTGCCCCGAAACTGGGCGAAGACGACTAGGGCGGCGGCGCGGCCGTCAGCAGCCGCTGACGCACGTCGTCGGCCTGATCCACCTGCAGGCGCACCGGCAGGGTGATGACCTTGCTGCGAAAAGCAGGCGGCAGGCGCACGGCGTCTTTTTCGGTGGTGACCATCTGCGCACCCAGCAACCGCGCCTCGTTTTCCAGCCGGGTCATCAGGGCCGGCGTCAGCGGCTGGTGATCGTCCAGCGCCTCGGCCCGCAGCAGGCGCGCGCCCTGTTGGCGCAAGGTTTGAAAGAACTTCTCGGGGTGGCCGATACCGGCAAAGGCCAGAACCGGAGTTTCGCTCCAGTCCATCCCGGTTTGCAGTGCCATGACCTGACCGGTTGCGTGCGGAACGCCCAGCTTGTCGCCCCATTGTTGCGCGAACTGTTCCTGCGCGGCCAAGTCGCCCAGCGACAGTACTAGATCGGCCCGTTGCAGCCCCACGTCGACCGGCTCGCGCAGCGGTCCGGCCGGCAGGCACAAGCCGTTGCCAAAGCCACGGACCGCGTCCACCACGACGACCGAGAATGTCTTGGCCACCGAAGGGTTCTGGAATCCGTCGTCCAGCACGATCGCGGTGGCGCCGTCCTCGGCTGCGGCGCGGGCACCGGCGGCACGGTCCTTGGCGACCCAGACCTCGGCGAAGGCCGCCAGCAACAATGGCTCGTCACCAACCTGCGCCGCCGTGTGTCGGACCGGGTCGACCCGAACCGGCCCCTCAAGCGATCCGCCATGGCCGCGGGTGACCACATGCGGCGTGTGATACGCGTCGCGCAGCTGTTCAAGAACCCAGATCGCCGTCGGCGTTTTTCCGGTGCCGCCAGCATTCAGGTTGCCGACGCAGATCACGGGTACACCCGGATCAACCCCGGGCCCCGACGCCACCCGCCGGGCCGTAGCCCGCGCATAGACGCGGCCCAGCGGCGCCAGCAGCCTTGCGCGCAGGCCGGGGTGATCCGGCGCGTTGTTCCAGAATTCAGGCGCCCTCATGTTCCGCTCCGTGCTGGTCCAGATGTTCCTGTACCATGTCGATCAGAGTATCCACCTGGGGCGCGCTCTCAGTCACCAGTTGCCAGCCGGCAAGGGCCATGTTCGCGGCCAAGTCCGGGGCCAGCAGTTCAACGACAGTGTCGCCCAATTCGGTGGCGGTGCGAATCTCTCGAGCGGCTCCTACACCATCAAGCGCGTCATACAGGGCCTTGTGGCCGCTCACGTCCGGTCCATGGATCAGGGCCGAGCCCAGGGCTGCGGCCGCGATCGGGTCATGCCCGCCTATTCCCGACTCGAGCGTGCTGCCCATGAACGTCACCGGAGAGACGCGATACCAAAGGCCAAGGGCCTCGGGGTCCGACGCAAGGATGACCTGGGTCATGTCTTCGATCATGTCCCCATCTTCCCAGTTGGCACAGCGCAGGTCCATCGTTTCCAGCCTTTTGCGCAGGGGCGCCGCCTCGGACATGTCCGCAACATGCAGGATCAGGGCCAGCCTCGGCAGCATCCGCATGGCCTGCCGATGTGCGCTGAGAACCGAGATGAATTCCTTGGCGTCGACCCACGCCGCCAGCCAGACCGGCCGCCCTGCCAACGCATGGTTCGTCTCGATCAGCTCGTCCTCGGGCCAGGGGCGAAGGGTGGGGCTGATACTGAGCGGCGGAAACAGTGCCACCTTCGAAGCCGGGACGCCCAGACGTCGGATTTGCCGGGCTGCGTCCTCGGACGTGACGTGGATCGCACGGAAGCAGTCAAAGGTATAGCGGTTGATGTCCGGCAGCCATTTCCCGACAAAGGCAACACGAACGTCGTTCTCGCCCTCAAGCAGGACCATGGGTATACCGCGTTCGGCCGCGCGGGTGATCACGTTGGGCATCAGGCCGCCGCCGACCCACAGCCCCATGTCGGGTTGCCAGTGCTCCAGGAATCCACGCGCCGCGCCGGTTTTTTCGTCAGGCAGCGGAACCAGCTCCATGTCGCAGCCTGCCCAGCGTGTCAGGTCAGCGTCAGGCGGGACGGTCAACAGAATCGACAGCCCCGGCCGGGACTGCTGCAGCCGCTTGCAAAAGTCGTTCACCGCGCGCAGGCGCTGTTCGTTGGCAACATGAATCCAAAGCAACTCACCCGCGGGGCGAGGCGGTGTGTTGTGTCCGGGGGGCTTGGGAACACCCCAGGACAACGCGCGATAGGCCGCCAGGCTGAGGGATCGCGGTTTGCTCATGCCCGATGCCCCTGAATTGGCTGATCCAGTCGGCCCATCAGCACCTTATGCAATTCGGACCCGGCGCCAACAACACCGTTCAGCCGTGGGTCGGGGTTGTTGAACCGCAACGGGCGCCCGGTACGGTCAGTACAGGTGCCGCCCGCTTCGCGCAGGATCAGGTCCCCGGCCGCGATGTCCCATTCCCAGCTTGGGCGCAAGGTCAGCATCCCGTCGAACCTGCCCTGTGCGACCAGTGCCATTCGGTAGGCCAGCGACGGACGATAGGCCCGAAGGAAGATCGGCGCGACCCCGTCCTGCCAATGATCCGGTTTCAGGTTCGGCTTTGCGGCCAGAACCTCGGCTTCGGCCTCTGTGGCCGCCGCGGTCACCCGGATCGGCTGACCGTTCAGGGTTGCCCCCTGTCCCCGCGCGGCTGCAAACAGCATGTCGCGCATCGGCAGGTAGATCACGCCGGCGATGACCTGTCCGCGATCGGCGACCGCCAATGAATGCGCCCAGGTGCGCGACCCTTCGGCAAAGCTGCGGGTGCCGTCGATCGGGTCGATGATGAACACTCGGTCACGGGTCAACCGGTCCTGATTGTCCTCGGTCTCCTCGCTCAGCCAGCCATATCCGGGCCGCGCGCTGGGCAGGCGTTGTTCCAGCATCGCGTTGACGGCCAGATCAGCCTCGGTCACCGGCCCGGCGCCCTTGGGTTTGTCCCAGCTCTGCATCTCGCGGCCTGCATAGGCGACGGCAATCCGGCCGGCCTCACGTGCGGCGTCGATCAGCAGGGACAGGTCAGTTTCCGGCAAGTGTCATCCCTTCGATCAGAAGCGAGGGCACGACCCGGGACAGATAAGTGCGTGCGTCATTGGCCGGGATGATCCGCATCAGCATGTCCCGCAGGTTTCCGGCAATGGTGCATTCGTTGACCGGGTGCGAGATCTCTCCGTTTTCGACCCAGAAACCCGACGCACCGCGTGAGTAATCGCCGGTATTGGGGTTGATGGTGGACCCGATCATCGAGGTCACCAGCAACCCCGTTCCCATATCGCGAAGCAGGTCGTCGCGGCTGAACTCGCCCTGGGTCAGGCTCAGGTTCCAGTTGCTGGGAGATGGAGGACCGGACACGCCACGGGCGGCGTTCCCGGTGGAATTCATGTCCAGTTTGCGCGCGCTTGAAAGATCCAGTGTCCATCCGGTCAGCACGCCGTTTTCGACGATCATCCGGCGCGCGGTCGGCAATCCTTCGGCATCAAACGGGCGCGATCCTGAAATTCTGGGGCGATGGGGGTCTTCGATCAGCGACAGATGTGCAGGCAGCACCTGCTGGCCCAGGCTGTCCTTGAGCCAGGAGGCGCCGCGGGCCACCGCCGCGCCGTTGCTGGCCGCCAGAAGATGCCCGATCAATGAGGACGAAATCCGCTCGTCGAACAATACCGGGAAACGCCCTGTTTCCGGCTTTCGGGCACCCACTCGCTGCACGGCACGCTCGCCCGCGATCCGGCCGATCTCGTCGGGGCTGCGCAGGTCGGACTGAAAGCTGCGGCTGTCTCCGTCATAGTCGCGTTCCATCCCGGTGCCTTCGCCCGAGATCGCCACGCATGAAACCGAGCGGCTGCTGCGCGCATAGCCACCGGAAAATCCATTTGTCGCGGACAGATGAACCCGGTGGGTGCCATAGGATGCCGCCGCATCAGACACCTGGGTAACGCCTTCCACCGCCAGGGCCGCAGCCTCGGCGGTCAGCGCGTCCTGCATCAGAGCGTCTGCTGAAGGTTCGGGCGTGGGGTCAAAAAGCTCCAAGGAGTCGACGGAAAAACCGCTGGCCAGTTGTTCCGGATCTGCCAAGCCAGCGAACGGATCCTCGGGCGCTTCGCGTGCCATGGCCACGGCCCGTTCGGCCATGGCGGCAAGCGTTTCGGGACGACTGTCCGAGCCGGACACGATGGCCTGCTGCTTGCCGATGAAAACACGCAACCCCACGTCGGTGCTTTCGGCGCGTTCGGCGTGCTCCAAAGCGCCACCACGCACCTCGACCGAGACCGAGGATCCGTCGATCACGATCGTGTCGGCCGCTTCGGCTCCGGCCTTGCGGGCCAGGTCCAGCATTTCTTGGCTGATTGCTTCGGGTGATCGGGTCATGGTGCCTCCAATTGATTGTATTGGACCTAGCCTTGGTCAACCCGCCTCGCAAGCCCTTGGGTGTATCCAATGCGTCACGGATGGTGACGGCACATTGGGAAATCGGGGTCCACGGAAATAGATCCCGCTGGGAAGGGCCGCAGCTGCAGGGTAAGCTGACTTCAGAGAATGACCGGTCGCCCGGCGGCACTGAAATTTGAGGTATGAGGTTTGGCGCGCTTCTATGTGGTTGAGTTTGACGAGCCCGGCGTCCTGGCCAAGGGCAAAGGGTCCCGCAACATCATCGTGCGCCTGACACGGGTGATGGGTAAGCTGGGCGTTCCCTCCGAGGTTTTGCCCTTCGCGGAATTGATGGCACGCGGTGCGATCGACGACCCGCAGAGTTACGTTCTGCTTCACTACAACGAGCTGTTTGTCGTTCAGAACGAAAAAGTTGACTGGCTGCGTGCGCGGGAATCTGAAATCGAGGCACTGGGCCACAGGGTTTTGCACTCGGTTGAACATGGCCGCGTCGTCGGGCACAAGATCCGTCAGAACAAGGTTCTGACAGCGGCAGGGGTTCCAATGCCCCGGCTTATCGAGACTGGGTCTTCGTTTGAAACTGCGTTTTCGAACGAACTTTCGAACGCTCATGTTCCGGTTCAGCTTGTCGGGAATGCCGCAGAGTTGGACCCGGATCGTTACAACACCGAGTATGTCGATTGTCGTCACGAGTATGAAGGTGAGATGTGGCACGTCTGCATTCGTGCGCAAGCGGTGGGCGACCAGGTTCTGTTTTCTTGGGTTAGAGCGGGACGCGAAGCCAGCGTCCATACCCGTGACACACCCGTAGACCCTCAGATGATAAGGTATTTTCACAGGCTGCTGATCACGCCCAACATTGGCCGGATCAACGCGATTGCGAGGGGTGTAAAGGCCGCTTTGGGTGTCGGGCTTTATGCCCACGATATCCTTCCCTGTGCCAAGACCGGTCAACTGTTCTTGTGCGAAACAAACTTCAAGTTCTACGATGGAAACCACCGATTTCATATGGCGAGCATCGCGGCTGAGCATCCCGTACCAGCACTGTTCGACGGGCGCAAAGTCACACGGCGGATGGCCCGGGCTCTGGTGCAGGAACTTGATTTGAAGACCTGAAAAGCCCGAGATTTCATCGAGCCAAAGAAAAAGGGCGCGGAACACCGCGCCCTTGGTCGAAGGCCAGGCCAAGCGAGGTTACTTGATCCGTTGACCATTGGCCAAAATCTGGCCGTCCTTGGTGAACTCGATCTTGGAGTTCAGCGTGTCGGGCTGGTCGCTGGGAACAGCCATCATCCCCATCATCATGCGCGCGCCCATGGCGTCGTTCTCGGACATGAACCCCATTCCGATCAGCTTGTCGATCAGGGCGTTGGCACCCACCAACTGAAGGTTTGCCTCACCCGCCGGCGCCGGAACTCCTCCGAACTCTTCGGTGTTCGAGTTGTCGAAGGTGAAATCACCGGTGCCTGTCAGCTTGGCACCGACCATCGAGACCAGCAGTTCATTGATTTTGAGCGAATGCAGTTCGGCCGGAATCTCGTCCGAGCCTTCCAATGCTTCGGCAACTTCCGGGTCCAGGAAGTTCAGGAGAATCTTTGCGGTGCCCGTTGCATCCAGCGCGATCGTGGCTGGATCGCGTGGCAACGCGCCTGCGGGGTCGAACATGCTCCACAGAATGTCGGACATGGTGAAGTCTGTCAGGTTCATCGCAAAGCCGAACGGTTCGACCTCTTCGGATGCCTGGATGGGTGCCTCGAGTTTCAGACCGGCCTTCGCCATTGCAATCTCGATGGGAAACGGCAGGTCTGCCGTGGTTACTTCCAGCTTTGCATTGTTCTGTTCGACGTCATACGCCAGACGCTCGGCGTCGATGCTGGCACCGAAGCGGCCACCGTCCGAACTGCTGGCCATCGAGAAAGCCTCGCCCTCGCTGGTGCCTGCGATGCTGGTTTGGCCGGCGCCGTAGGTGAAGATCCCGTCAAAGGCAAAACCAGCCTCATATGCGCCTTCCACGTCCGCCAGGCTGAAGCCTTCGGGGATTACGTTCTTTCCTTCAAACTCCAGCTGGTCGAGCTTGCCGTTGATGCGGGCATCTTCGCCCGTTTCCGGGTCTTGGAAACTCAGGTCATAGGTCAGGTTTGCCGCGGTGAAATTCTGGTCGACCTTGCGGCCCTCTCCGATCTGCATCCGGGATGCACCGGCCAGGTTGATCATCTCAAAACCCAGATCCAGCGCGTCGTCGGGCATCGCTTCGCCATCGACCATGATGTTGTCGAGCGCCAGCGCCAGCTTGCTGGCAGAGTAGTCATAGGTCATGTCGTCGGGCGACCCCGAAACCAGCATTTTCAACCCGGTCTGCGAGTACAGGATATCCACCGAGAATTCTTCCTCCTCGGCCTGGCCGGATACCGTCATGGGGAAGCTTTCGGGGAATTCGATGCTGACCGTTCCGTCGCCGTTTTCCGTCAGGGTCATTTCCGGAACGACCATGTCGAACGAGCCTTCTCCCTCGGGAAGGTCCATCTTCATGGTCATGTTCGTGATGGTGGTGACGTCGCCAGAGGTGTTCTGCTCGCCCGTGATGGTGTACCCCATGCTGCCCATGTAGGCCTGCCAATCCGACCAGACATCGTTGGCGGACAGATCGGCAAAAGCGCCTTGGGTTGCAACGGCATAGGCCAGCGCGGCACCGCAGCTGCGGCGGAAGAAAACGGACATTAGGGAACCCTTCTCGGTAAAAATTGCGCGCATGGTCGTGGTTGTCGCGGCTGCCGTCAAGGGGCAAGGGCTGGACGATTTCCCCGTTTGCGCGGTACCACTTTACCCGATTTCAATCCAAAAGGATTACAGGATGCATATGAAGGGCAAAACAGTACTGATCACCGGAGCCAGCCGCGGCATCGGCGCCGAAGCAGGGCGCGTATTTGCCGCAGCCGGCGCCAATGTCGCGCTGGTAGCGCGCAGCCATGATCAGATCGATGCATTGGCCGCGGCACTGGGTGAGAACGCCATCGCGCTGTCCTGCGACGTCAGCGATTTTGCGCAGGTGGAACAAGCGGTTGCGGATTGCGCCGACCGCTTTGGCCGCGTGGACGTGCTGATCGGCAATGCGGGTGTGATCGATCCAATCTTTCACCTGTCAAATGCCGATCCAGCAGCCTGGAGCAAGGCCATCGACATCAACCTCAAAGGGGTGTTCCACGGGATGCGCGCGGTTCTGCCGCTGATGCGGGCGGCGGGCAGCGGGACGGTTCTGACCGTTTCCTCCGGAGCCGCCTCGAACCCGGTCGAGGCCTGGAGCCACTACTGCGCGTCCAAGGCCGGGGCGAAAATGCTGACCGAATGCCTTCACCTGGAAGAGGCGCATCATGGCATACGTGCCATGGGTCTGTCCCCGGGCACGGTGGCGACCGACATGCAGCGGGTCATCAAGGCCAGCGGCATCAACCCGGTCAGCCAGCTGGACTGGGACGATCACATCCCGGCCGACTGGCCGGCGCGGGCGCTGCTGTGGATGTGCTCGGAAGATGCGGACGAGTTTCTGGGAACCGAGATTTCGCTGCGCCGTGACGACATTCGCCAGAGGATCGGCCTGACGTGATCGACCTGACCCAGCAGGACGGTCTGTGGACGATCACGATCAACAACCCCGGCAAGGCCAATGCCCTGACCGGGGCCATGTTGTCGGACCTGCTGCAGATCGCGGAAGCGGCCCAAGAGGCGCGCGCCCTGATCCTGACCGGAGCGGGCAAGGTGTTCAGTGCCGGCGCCGATCTGGACGAGGCGCGGGCAGGCCTTGCGACCTCGGACCTGTGGGAGCGTCTGTCCGGAGCCATCGCGGCGCTGCCCTGCCTGACCGTCGCTGCGTTGAACGGCACCATGGCGGGCGGGGCCAACGGTATGGCTTTGGCCTGTGACCTGCGCATGGCGGTGCCCACGGCCAAGGTCTTCTACCCGGTCATGCGGTTGGGGTTCCTGCCGCAGCCATCGGACGTGAAACGCATGCGGGCGCTGATCGGCCCCGCCCGGACCAAGTTGATCCTGATGGCAGGCCAGAAGGTCACGGCGGACGAAGCACTTGCCTTTGGCCTGGTGGACCGGGTGGTCGCTCCGGAAGATCTGATGCAAGCCGCGCGGGACCTGGTTGCCGACAGCCTAGCCGCTGATCCGCAGACGGCGGCCGGTATCGCCGGGATGTGCGGATGAGGATCGCTGCCCTTCGCCTGCGTGTGGCTGATCCCGCACGGCTGGCCGATTTCTACAGCGTAAACCTCGGCATGGTCGTGCGTGCCGAGGGAGATGCGCGGCGAGTGGGCTATCCGGGACCCAGCGCCGACCTTCTGCTGTTGCCCGGAGGCGGCGGATATGCCCACGACCGGGGTCAGAGGTACTGGAAGATCGGCATCACCTTGCCAGATCTCGACCATGCTGCGGAATGGCTTCGGCGCGCTGGCATCAACGTCAGCCGTCCGGCCCAGTTTCGAGATATCGGTTACATGTGCCACCTGTCGGACCCCAACGGCTTCTCGATCGAGCTTCTTCAGCATGATTTCGAGGGGAACCGACCCAAAAAGCAGCCGGATGAGAACCCGTTCGGACAGGCCGCCGTGGGCCAGATCACTCTGCGGACCGGCGACATTTCGGCAGAGGATGCGTTTTGCAGGGATTTGGGTATGCGCCTGCTCTCCATGCAGGACGTGGCCTCGCACGGGTTTGATCTGCATTTCTATGCCTTCACGACCGAGGTGCCGCCGGACCCAGATCTCTGGGCGGTCGCAAATCGCGAATGGCTGTGGAAACGTCCCTATACCATTCTGGAATACCAGCATATTCCCGATGCGCGGATCGTTCCCGCGCCAGACTTTCTGGGCATCGAGGTCGAGGGCCTGGCTGCAACGGAAACAGACCCGATGGGTGACCCGTTCCTGTCAGCCTGATCAACGGCCGCGGCGTCGGCCCGGGACTTTGGATTGAAATCCAGGCGGACGTTTGCGTACCCAGTCCAGAAATCGGTTCAGCCGGGGATGCGTGCGCAGGCTTTCGACAGTGTTGAAGTCTCGCGCAAGCTCGGCTTCGGTCAGGGTGGCGTGCACCTCCTTGTGGCAGATCTTGTGCAGCAGAACCGTGGGACCGCCCTTGCCACCTTTGAGTTTTGGGATCAGATGGTGCAGGCTGCCGGTCCCGTTCGGGATCGGGCGGTTGCAGAGCGGGCAGATCGGATCGCTGTTCGTCATCACCGGAACACAGTCGCGGCTGAACGCAAGTGAGGCAAGAGGGCAGATATGGCACAGGCAGTGGTGATCGGGGCAGGCCCCGCCGGGCTGATGGCCGCCGAAGAACTTGCCGGGGCCGGGCACAATGTGCTGGTTGCCGAGGCCAAACCCTCGGTGGCCCGCAAATTCCTGATGGCGGGGAAGTCCGGTCTGAACCTGACAAAGGACGAGCCGTTTGACCGCCTGATTTCGGCGTACGGCGATGCGGCGGACTGGTTGCACCCAATGATTGCCGCCTTCGATGCGCAGAGCGTGCAAAGCTGGGCGCGGGACTTGGGCCAAGATCTGTTCACGGGGTCCACAGGGCGGGTATTTCCCAAATCAAAAAAAGCTTCGCCATTGCTGCGCGCCTGGCTGGCGCGGCTGGAAGAGATGCGGGTCGAGATCCGCACCCGTTGGCGCTGGTTGGGTTGGGACGGCCCCGCGCTGGTCTTTGATACGCCGGCAGGTCGGCAGAAAGTGGTTGCTGACGTCACGGTTCTGGCGCTTGGCGGTTCCAGCTGGGCGCGTCTGGGGTCGGATGGCGCCTGGGCGCCGGCTCTGGCCGATGCCGGGGTTCCGCTGGTCCCTTTTGCACCATCGAACGCCGCACTGTCCGTCGAATGGAGCCCCCATATGGCCGCGTATTTCGGTCGGGCGCTGAAATCTGTTCGGTGGCGCGCGGGCGACCTTGCCAGCCGTGGCGAGGCGGTCATTTCAACCAAAGGCCTGGAAGGGGGCGGTCTTTACCCGCTGACACCCGCGCTTCGGCAGGGTGCTGATCTGTATGTGGACCTCGCGCCGGACCGCACGATTCAGGATCTGTCCGGGCGTCTGTCAAAAGCTGGCCCGAAAACCACTTTGACCCGTTGGTTGAAGAACGGCATGCGACTGCCGCCGCCAAAGATCGCCTTGTTCCACGAAATGACACATGGGCAGAATCAGCGGCGCGATGATTGGGTCAAGACTTTGAAGGCTTTGCCTGTTCGCAACGCAGGCTTGCGCCCGCTGGACGAAGCCATTTCGACCGCAGGCGGGGTTGCGAAAAGCGGGCTGGACTCGGGGCTGATGCTGAAAGCCAAGCCCGGCGTGTTCTGCACAGGCGAGATGCTGGATTGGGAAGCCCCGACCGGCGGCTATCTGTTGACCGCATGCCTGGCGACAGGTCGTTGGGCGGGGCGCTCGGCCGCAGAATGGGCCGGGCTGTCCCAAGCGGATTAGGCGGATTTGGCCATTTCACCCAGTTTCTTGTAGGCCGGACGCTCGCGAACGCGCTTGCCGTAGGCTTTCAGGCTGTCTGAATTCATCGGGAATCCAGCCGACTTTGCCCAGCTCATGCAGTGAATGCACAGGATGTCCGCGATCGTCATCTGCTCGCCCTGGAGGAATGGCCCTTTGAATCGCTGCCCCATGCGTTGAAAGCTGCGGTCAAACTCCCACTGGGCGGTTTCGACGACCTGTGGAACGCGTTTGTCCTTGGGCAGGATGAACATATGGCGGGCGGCCAGCCACAGCGGAGCATCGAATTCTTCCAACAGCGCGTGCAACAACGAATCCTGCTCGGCCCGTTCCGGGGTGCCGGCGGGGTAGGTGAAGGCCCTGTGCTTGTCCGCCAGATAAGTCATGATCGCCGCGCTGTCCGAAATGACTGCATCACCATCTTGCAGGACAGGAATCTTGCCCGTGCCGTTCAGGTCCAGAACGCGCGGGTCGTGCGGGCCCGCATCGATCCACTCATAGTCCTGCCCCAGTTCCTCCAATAGCCAGATCACCCGAGAGGCACGACTCTGGATGCGCCCGTAGATCTTGTACATGTCATGCTCCTACGTGGTTGCTCTGGCGTCAGGGTGGGGGACTGCGCCGCCGCGTCAAGTCGGACGCGCCGTCAGTTCAATTCAGCGTGACCGCGCCAGCATGGCCAGCCGGATCAGAGCGCGCTCGACCAGGGCCATGGCCGGGGCAGTCTGCCCTGCCGACCGGAGAGACAGATCCGTATCCGTCAGCACGGTCAAAGCCGTCTGCAGCTTGTGCGCGCCCCAAGTCTGCGCCTGCCGAAGGATGCGGTCACGCCGCTTGCCATAAACCGGCGGCCGGAGTTTGCCGATCCCTTGCGCTGCGCCACCGGGGTCCGAGGCGCAGGCATAGAGCGTGCGAAAATGGCGGGTCGCGCCGATGCACAGGGACACCGCATTTGTTCCCTGCGCCTGCAACCGCCGGATCAGGGGCCCGATTTCACCGGATCGGCCTTCGGCAACGACGTTGAGAACGTCATCCAGGGCCGCCTCATTGGATTGCGGCGCGCAGGCCTCGATGTCTTCGACGGCAACGTCTGAGGCATCACCGCGTTTGTACAGAGACAGCTTTTCAACGGTTTGCGCAAAGTCGCCCGGGCTGAGTTCGGTGGCCAGATCGCTGAGCACGGACATCGCGTCACGGGGAACGCTCGCAAGTCCGGCTTGGGCCAGAACACGCTCGATCTCCGCGCGCGACGGTGGATCGTCATAGATCCCGACCGCATAGGCGGCCCGATGGCCTTCGAACGCTTTGCGCAGCTTCGAGCTGGCCTTGAGCTGCCCGGCGGTCACAATGATCTGAGCGTCGCCTGGCGCCCAATCCTCGAGCGCGGCGGTGATCGCCGGGGTTGCGGCGTCGGTTGCATCCTCGACGAATACGGCGCGCGCGCCGGGAAAGAACCCGACAGCCTTCACGGCATCCAGCAGAAGGGCAGGATCCGCCCGCAGATCCGAGGCCGGAAGACGGGTCAGGCGCATTTCCTCTTCTGCACCCGGGCCCAACAGCGCGGCCAATACCTGCTGGCGCTTGAGCGCGACGCGCATCGCGTCGGCGCCGTAGATCAACAATCCCGTCTTGTCGGGGTCAGGTTTGGCGAAATACCCCTCGGCGTCGCGCGGGGACAGCTTCATGAAGCCAGGCCCGGTGCGGAATACAGGCGCGTGACGATCTGATCGGACAGGATGACCATCAGCCTCTCTTTGGCATCCCGTTCATCAGCGAGCGTGGAAACGGTGGACCCCGCGGCTGAGTAGCCTACGAAATCGGCCACAGTGCCGGACACAAGGATCTGGCCCGTTTCATTGGATCTCAGCGTATAGCTGGCGCGCCCGTCAATCGAATACCGGTTGGTCTCGTTCGAGGTCGTGATGGCGGCCCCGCGGGTCACCGTAGAGACCTGCACATTCAGGCTGTAATCCTTGGCTGAACTGACGCTGCGCCCGAGGGACTGCTCCAGATTCTGCACCAGAAGGTAGCTTTCGACCGAATCTGGCGCTGACACGGCGACCTTGCCGTATAATTCGCTGCCAGCGCCGCCCGGGGCATAAACCGGCTGGAACCCACAAGCGGGCGCCACGGTCAACGCCGCCAACGAAAGCAGCAGGTTTCTACGGTCAAACAACGACATTCACGATCCGGCCCGGAACAACGATCACCTTTTTCGGAGCAGCGCCATCCAGCGCCTTCTGCACAGCTTCGGTGCTGAGCGCGATTCTTTCAACCTGCGTCTTGTCCAGATCCTTGGCCACGCTGATTTCGGCACGGCGCTTGCCGTTGATCTGGATGGGCAGGGTGACGGTATCATCGACCAGCATCGACTCGTCCGCCACCGGCCAGGGCGCCAGCGCCACCAGCCTTTCGCCGCCCAGCATCTGCCACAGCTCTTCGGACAGGTGCGGCGTCATCGGCGACATCAGCTGCGCCAGCGTCATGGCCGCCTGCCGCTTGGCCTGCGCGCCCGCCTTGGATTTGGCCAGCGTGTTGGTAAAGGCATAGAGCTTGGCGATCGAGGCGTTGAAGCCGAAGGATTCGACCCCGCCGGTCACGTCATGGATGGTCTTGTGCATCTCGCGCAGCAGCGCTTCGTCCTCGGCATTGGCCGGGGCGTCGGATGCGGCGATCTCGGACACGATGCGATGCACGCGGCTGAGGTGCTTGTGCGCGGCCTCGGCGCCGGCGGCGGTCCATTCCACGTCACGCTCGGGCGGCGAATCGGACAGCACGAACCAGCGCGCGGTATCCGCCCCGAAGGCCGAGATGATGCTGACCGGGTCCACCACGTTCTTCTTCGATTTCGACATCTTGGCCGAGGGAATGATCTCGACCGGCTCGCCCGTCGCCTTCAGCTTGCCGTCCTCGACCTCTTCGGGAAGGTGATAAACCGGGCGGCCCTTGTCGTCGCGGGTCTGATAGATTTCATGGGTGACCATGCCCTGGGTGAACAGCGCGTCGAACGGCTCGATCGCCTTTTTCGGCAGATGCCCGGTGATGTGCATGGCGCGGGCGAAGAACCGCGAATACAGCAGGTGCAGGATCGCGTGTTCGATGCCGCCGATATACTGGTCCACGTTCATCCAGTACTCGGCTTCGGCCAGATCGGTCGGCGTTTCCGCCCGCGGGGCGGTGAAACGGGCGAAATACCACGACGAATCGACGAAAGTGTCCATCGTGTCGGTTTCGCGCTTGGCCGGTTTGCCGCAGGACGGGCAGGCACAGTCGCGCCAGGTCGGGTGACGATCCAGCGGGTTGCCCGGTTTGTCGAAGGTGACATCGTCGGGCAGCCGAATCGGCAGGTTTTCCTTTTTCTCCGGCACCACGCCGCAATCGTCGCAATGTACCACCGGGATCGGACAGCCCCAGTAGCGCTGGCGCGACAGGCCCCAATCGCGCAGGCGGTACTTGGTCACGCCTTTGCCCCAGCCGGCCTTCTCGGCAAAGTCGATAGTCGCGTCGATGGCTTCCTGTCCGGTGGCCTCGGTCAGACCGGCGAAATGGTTGACCCAGCGCACCTTCTGCTCTTTCGGCGGGACGAAGGCGATCTTGTCCACCGGCGTGTCGTCATCCAGGGCAAAGAAGGTGTCGATTACCGGCAGGTCGTATTTGCGGCAGAAATCCAGGTCGCGCTGGTCATGCGCGGGGCAGGCAAAGATCGCGCCGGTGCCGTAATCCATAAGGATGAAATTCGCGATCCAGACCGGCAGTTCCCAGTTCGGGTCCAGCGGGTGTTTGACGCGGATGCCGGTGTCGAAACCCAGCTTCTCGCCGGTCTCGATGGCCTCTTCCGTGGTGCCGCCCTTGCGGCATTCGGCAACGAATTCAGCGACTTCGGGGTTCTCGGCCTCAAGCTGCTTGGCTATCGGGTGATCGGGCGAGATACCCACGAAAGACGCCCCCAACAGCGTGTCCGGCCGCGTGGTATAGACGGTGATGGGTGCATTGCCGTCGGTGCGCTCGAAGGAAAACTCCAGCCCGCGTGACTTGCCGATCCAGTTCTCCTGCATCAGCCGCACCTTGGCGGGCCAGTTGTCGAGCGTATCCAGCGCATCAAGCAACTCTTCCGAGAACTCGGAGATCTTGAAGAACCACTGGGTCAGCTCGCGCCGCTCGACCAATGCGCCCGAGCGCCAGCCGCGGCCGTTTTCGACTTGTTCGTTGGCCAGCACGGTCATGTCCACCGGGTCCCAGTTGACCACGGCGTTCTTGCGATAGACCAGCCCCGCATCCAGCATGTCGAGGAACAGCGCCTGCTGCTGGCCGTAATATTCCGGGTCGCAGGTCGCGAACTCGCGCGACCAGTCGATCGACAGGCCCAGCGGCTTCATCTGCGCGCGCATGTCGGCGATGTTGCCATAGGTCCAGTCCTTGGGGTGGCCGCCGATGGCCATGGCCGCGTTTTCCGCCGGCATCCCGAAAGCGTCCCAGCCCATCGGGTGCAGAACGTTGTGCCCGGTGCTCAGCTTGTGGCGCGCGATCACGTCACCCATGGTGTAGTTGCGCACATGCCCCATGTGGATGCGCCCCGAAGGATAGGGGAACATTTCCAGCACATAGTATTTCGGTTTGTCCGCCGTCCGTTTGGCGGTGAAGATCCCGGCCTTGTCCCAGGCCTCTTGCCATTTTGCTTCGATTTCGTTGGCCGAGTAACGCGACATCATGCGGTCCTTCGTGAATGAAAACGCCGGGCAGGGGCCCGGCGTGGTAATATTGTGATTTTCTGCGGGTTGCTAGAGCTTGTTGTCCGCGATCCGCAGCTGACGCGCCCGCGAAAGAATCGCATCTTCGACCGCACGCGTGGTCGCCGCGCTGACCGGAGCGCCTCCGCTGGTCTGCAGCGCCACCGACAGGGACCGCGCCGCCAGGGCCGGATCACTGATGTGCACCGTCGCCCGATAGGACCGCCCGCCGCCCGGCGGTTTGCCGTAACCCGTTATGATAACGCCGGTAAACGGATCCACCTCCTGTACTGGCAGGAAGCTGAGCACATCCAGCGACGCCGCCCACAGGTACCGGTTGACCTGGGTGACCTGTTCCGAGTTGTTGGGGCCAAACACATCCCAGATGGTCGAACGATTCGGATCGTTGAGCTCGCGGGCCTCGGACGAGCTGCCGTCGGCGGATAGAACATTGGGGTTGGGCGACGTGCTCCGATTCTGTCCGCACGCAGAAACGGAGGCAGTCAAAACGGTCAAACCCAAAATCGTCAGCAGGCGCATCGTCGGCAGGTCCTGTTTTCACATGTTTTGCTTTGCTAGGAGATACTCCTAGACAACGTACTGTGCTGCAACAACCCCATTCTTGGCTTACGTACCCGTGCTGCTGAAATATCGGGGTGAATTCGACTGTGGCATCCTTGCACCAATTTGGGGCCAAAGAACCGAAGCTGTCCAAGGCATGCTTGCGCAACAGGGGCAAAAAGAGCGAAACGGTCTGCGTGCTGAGACATATGCAGCAGGTATGTGTCGAGTAGAAATTATTGAAACCGAGGGAAACAAGATGAAAAAAGTTCTCTTCGCATCGACCGCACTGATCGCAACCGCATCGGTTGCCGCGGCCGAAGTTAAGTTCAGCGGTTATGGCCGCTTTGGTATCGGTTACCTGGAAGACCGTACCGGCGTTGTGACCAACATCAACACCGGCGTGACTCTGACCGATCAGACCACCACCACGACCAGCGGCGCAACGAACACTGGTGTGACTCTGACTGACCAGACCACCACCGGTACCGCAACCGTTGCAACCGACGAAACCATCCTGGTCTCGCGCTTCCGCCTGAACATCGACGGCATCGCGGAAACCGACGGTGGCGTCCGCTTTGAAGCACGTGTTCGTCTGCAGGCTGACGAAAACGCCAACACCGGCGAAGCAAACGCAGCCGGCCTGAACGGCGCTCGCTTCTCGGTCATCTACGGTGGTCTGCGTGTTGACGCCGGCAACGTTGCTGGTTCGTTCGACAACTTGGCAAACTACTACGGTAACGAGCCGGGCCTGGAAAACTTCATCGGCCAGTACTCGGGCGTCGACTACAGCTTCCTGGGCTACTCGTCGACCGGTGCAGGTTCGAACGCTGTGTTCTTCCAGTACGCAGTTGGTGACTTCGCCTTCGGCGCATCGTACGATCAGGCAACCTTTGGCTTCAACGGAGAAGCAGACAGCGCAGACCGCTGGGACATCAGCTTCACCTACAGCTTCAACAACTTCACCGCAGCTGTTGCTTATGGTGAAACCAGTGCTGTTGGTACCGTTCGTGAGAAGGAAAGCCTGGCAGTCCTGACACTGGGCGCTGAATTCGGCGACTTCTCGGGCACCATCTTCGTCGCAGACGATGACGTTGCAGACGACGCCCTGAACGGCACTGCATACGGTCTGTCGGCAGCCTACAACGTTGGCGCTGCAACCACCCTGACCTTCGCTTACGGCGACGGCTCGGGCGACGGTGACACCCAGCAGTACGGCATTGGCGCCATCTACGACCTGGGCGGCGGTGCATCGCTGCGCGGTGGTATCGGCCAGTCGAAAGTTGGCGACGGCGACGGCCGCCTGCGCGCTGACTTCGGTGCTCAGTTCAACTTCTAAGTTGATCTGAACCGCAAGGTTTGAGGGCGGGTCTTCGGACCCGCCCTTTTCTTTTGTGCCGACATGGTGTTTTTCTGCGGACAAATGGAAACAGAGGGAATCCATGTCGCTGCAAGAAATCACCGCCCGCATCGCCAAGGCCGAAGCCGCAGCCGGCCGCCCCAAGGGCTCGGTCCGGCTGATTGCCGTATCCAAGGTGCAGCCCAACGACCGGGTCGAGGCCGTGTTGAAGCAGGGTCACCGGTGTTTTGGTGAAAACCGGGTGCAGGAGGCCGCCGGCAAGTGGCCCGCCTTCCGTGAAAGCTATTCCGATATTGATCTGCATCTGATTGGTCCGCTGCAAACCAACAAGGCGCGGCAGGCGATGGAACTGTGCAACGCGATCCACTCGGTCGACCGTCCCAAACTGGCCAAAACCCTTGCGCGGCTGGCGCAAGAGGTGGGGCAGTGTCCTGACCTGTTCATTCAGGTGAATACCGGCGAAGAAGCCCAGAAAGCCGGGGTCATGCCCGCCGAGGCCGATGATTTTGTCGCCGAATGTCGATCACTTGACCTGCCGGTGCGTGGGTTGATGTGCATTCCGCCCGTCGACGAAGAGCCCGCGCTGCATTTTTCTTTGCTGGCCAAGATCGCGCGCCGAAACGGGCTGGATGGCCTGTCCATGGGGATGAGCAGCGATTTTGAAACCGCGATCGCGCTGGGTGCAACTCATGTCCGGGTGGGGTCGGCCATTTTTGGTGACCGGGTCAAACCCGCGGAATGATGATCCGGGTTCCGGGTGCGACGCGCCGCGCGATCCAGTGCAGATCGTCGCGCCGGAACGCCACGCAGCCTTCGGTCGGATAGCCCGGTCTGCGCCACTGATGCAGAAAGATCGCTGATCCGCTGCCCGGTGTGGCGACGGGCCAATTCCAATCGGTAATCAGCACCAGATCGTACAGCGGGTCTGCCCGACGCAGGTGTTCGTGACTGCATGGATAGGGCGCCCGAACGTGTTGGTTGTAGTCCTGATCCCTATCGTCATCCGACCACAGATCGCCCGGCCCGATGGGCAAAGCCCACGGGGCGGGAGGCGCAATCCGATCTGGGCGGTACAGCATTCCGACAATGTGGTGGTGCCCTGTGGGGGTGGCCCCGTCGCCCTCGCGCTTGTGGTTGCTCAGGCCACCTCTGCCGACGGTGCAGGGAAACCTGCGGCCGAAGAACCGTACTCCGGTCGGCGTCACCACCAGATCAAGAGGGCTCACAGCAGGTGGCCCGATTTCGAGGCCTTGGTCGCCAGATAGGCCCGGTTGTGGGCGGTTTCCCCGACCTTCAGCGGCACACGCTCGGTAACGGCAATCCCGGTCCGTTCCATCATTGCGATCTTCGCCGGGTTGTTGGTCAGCAACCGGACCGAACTGAACCCGAGCGATTTCAGGATGTCCGATCCCAGGCGGAAATCGCGCTCGTCATCTTCAAACCCAAGCCGGTGGTTGGCTTCGACCGTGTCGAAGCCCTGATCCTGCAGGAAATAGGCGCGCATTTTGTTGGCCAGGCCGATCCCGCGACCTTCCTGGTTGAGATACAGCAGAATCCCATGCCCCTCGGCCCCCATCTGGGCCAGGGCACCGCGCAGTTGCGGGCCGCAGTCGCATTTCAGGCTGCCCATCAGATCACCGGTAAAACAGGCCGAATGCAACCGAGCCAGAACAGGTTTCGAGCGATCCGGGCGGCCGATTTCGATGGCATAGTGCTCCTCGCCACCGTCCTCTGGGCGGAAGACGTGCAGACGACCGGCCTCGGACACCTCCATCGGCAGGCGCGCGGCGACCACCTCGTGCAAGGGGCTGCGATCGGCCAGATGCGGCGCGGCGCGTGTGTGGTCGATGCAGGTCAGACCGTGTGTCGCTGCAAAGGCCCGGCCGTTTTCGACCGCAACCACCACTGCGGCCGGCAGCAGACGGGCGGATTTGGTCAGTGCGATTGCGATGCGATGCAGGTGTGCATTGCCCTGGCGCTGAGTCATCAAGGGCCCCTTCATCGGGGCATTCAGGTCATCGGACGGGTCTGCAACCGCCTGCACCCACCCCAGATCAGCCTCGGCCGGAATCACGACCCGAGCAAGATCACCGTCATAGGCGCGGGCTTTGAGCGTTTCGGCCCGTCGTCCGGTGATGGCAACCACAGGCGTGTCGCCCAGACCCCTCAGGTCCGCCAGACGCTGCGGGTTGAGTGTCTCTGCGGCGACGGCGACAACGCTGAAATCCCCGTCATCCGTCAGCACGACCGGAACGCCCATCCGAAGGTCGGCACGCGCCCGGGCCAGCAACTCGGTGATGTCTGGAATGAGACTCATTGATGTTATCCTGTAACGTTCGACCCTCGTCCTAGCCCGTTCGAAAGGAAATGTGAAACATTTCCGGCCCAACAGACACGAGGGCGTGAGAGCATTGCAGCAAAACTTGTTGATTGCATCTTCCACGCTCAAGTGTTGCAAAAGGTTTAGGAGGACCGGGACATGGCGCAACTCAAGAAAATCCTGCTGGTCGATGACGATGAAGACCTGCGCGAGGCGCTCAGCGAGCAGTTGGTGATGACCGAGGACTTTGATGTATTCGAAGCCTCCGACGGCCAATCCGCGATGGAGCGGGCGCGCGAAGCCATCTATGACCTTGTGATCCTGGATGTGGGTTTGCCCGACACGGATGGGCGTGAGCTGTGCCGCCTGATGCGCAAGCAGGGGGTCAAAAGCCCGATCCTGATGCTGACCGGCCATGACAGCGATGCCGATACGATCCTGGGGTTGGATGCGGGTGCCAACGACTATGTCTCAAAGCCGTTCAAGTTCCCGGTGCTTCTGGCTCGGATCCGTGCGCAGCTGCGCCAGCACGAGCAGTCTGAAGATGCCGTTTTTGTCCTAGGGCCCTATACCTTCAAACCCGCGATGAAGATGTTGATCACCGAGGACGACCGCAAGATTCGGCTGACCGAGAAGGAAACCAACATTCTCAAATTCCTGTATCGCTCGACCGACGGCGTGGTGGCGCGCGATGTGCTGCTGCATGAGGTCTGGGGCTACAACGCCGGTGTGACCACACATACGCTGGAAACGCACATCTACCGCCTGCGTCAGAAAATCGAGCCCGATCCCTCCAATGCGCGCCTTTTGGTCACAGAATCTGGTGGATATCGACTGGTGTCGTAACCATAGGTGGATTGATGTGGATCAAAGTGATACTCTGCAAGCATCTTTAGGATAATCCCATCCCGTGCATGTCCGGGTCATGACATGTACCTCCCTGTTGGACTGCCGGGCCTTTGGCCCGGCTTTTTTTCGGATGGCACCCCGGCACCTGCCGCGCTAGTTTGCCCGAGTCGCGACAAGGGAACCCCGATCATGCCTTTCACTCTGGCCACCTGGAACATCAATTCCGTTCGCCTGCGCGAGCCGATCGTGCTGAAGCTGCTGCAGGAAGAGGCGCCGGACGTGCTGTGCCTGCAAGAATGCAAATCGCCGGTCGACAAGATCCCGACCGAGGGCTTCGCGGAACTGGGCTACACCCACATGATCGCACGCGGTCAAAAGGGCTATAACGGCGTGGCCATCCTGTCGCGCCTGCCGATCACGGATCTGGGCGATCAGGACTTTGCCGGGTTGGGCCATGCCCGACATGTGGCGGGGCAACTGGAAAACGGGGTGATCATCCACAATTTCTACGTCCCGGCAGGCGGCGACGTTCCTGATCGCGAGGTGAACGAGAAATTTGGCCAGAAGCTGGATTACCTGACCGACATGCGCGACTGGTTCCACGCTGAAAAGCCGCAGAAATCCATTCTGGTCGGTGACCTGAACATCGCCCCGCGCGAGGACGACGTGTGGTCGCACAAGCAACTGCTCAAGGTCGTATCGCACACGCCGATCGAGGTCGAGCAACTGGCCGAGACGCAGGATGCGGGCGGCTGGGTCGATATCACCCGGCAGGACATCCCCGAGGGACAGCTCTACAGCTGGTGGTCCTATCGCGCCCGTGACTGGGATGCGGCTGACAAGGGGCGGCGCCTGGATCACGTCTGGGCGACGCCTGATATCTCGAACGCCGGCCATTCCAGCCGCGTCCTGCGCGACGCGCGCGGCTGGGAGAAGCCCAGCGACCACGCGCCCGTCTTTGCCAGTTTCGATCTTTGATCGGTGCGGGATTCCGCAACTCGGCCCTTGGTTTCCCGGTCGGCTGGTTGCATATAAGGCGCAAGACTGAATCCGGAGAGTGAATGCCATGGAACTTCTGAACGGCGCAGGCAGCCCCGCAGCCACCGATCTGATCAAAGACGGAACCGAGGCCACTTTCATGGCCGATGTCGTCGAGGCATCGCAGGAATTGCCCATTATCGTCGACTTCTGGGCGCCCTGGTGCGGTCCCTGCAAGACCTTGGGTCCGGCCTTGGAAGAGGCCGTGACCGCGGCCAAGGGCGCGGTCAAGATGGTGAAAATCAACGTGGACGAGGCGCAGATGATCGCCTCGCAATTGCGTATCCAGTCGATTCCGACCGTCTACGCCTTCTTCAAGGGGCAGCCGGTTGACGGATTCCAAGGCGCTTTGCCAGGATCGGAGATCAAGGCCTTTATCGACCGTGTGATCGAGGCCGCCGGGGGCCAGAGCCCGGGCGGGCAGCTGGACGAGGCCGTGGAAGCCGCCGAAGAGATGCTGAATGATGGCGCGGCAGTGGATGCGGCCCAGACTTTTGCCGCCATTCTTGGCGAAGACCCCAAACATGCCGCGGCCTATGGCGGCCTGGTGCGGGCGCATATCGCGATGGGTGACCTTGATCAGGCCGAGGCGATCCTGAACGGCGCTCCGGCCGAGATTTCAAAGACAGCCGAGTTGGAAGCTGCCCATGCGCAGCTGGAACTGGCCAAACAGGCCGCAAATGCCGGGCCGGTGGCCGAGTTGACGGCAGCGGTCGAAGCAGATCCCGACAACCATCAGGCTCGGTTTGACCTGGCGCAGGCGCTCTATGCCAACGGCAAGGCCGCCGAGGCGGTTGACCAGCTTCTGGAGCTGTTCCGCCGCGATCGGGAATGGAATGATGGCGCAGCCAAGGCGCAGTTGTTCACCATCTTCGATGCGCTCAAGGCCAATGACCCGATCGTTTTGAACGGTCGCCGCAAACTCAGCTCGATGATATTTGCCTAACCGCGCATCAGAGCTAGAATCGGAAACATGATGCATCCCGCCGATCTGCCGGACACGGTGTCCGTGTTTCCTCTGCCCGGGGCGCTGTTGCTGCCCCGGTCACGCCTGCCGCTGCATATTTTCGAGCCTCGCTACCTGCAAATGCTGGATGACGCCTTGAAAACCAAAGAGCGGTTGATCGGCATGGTCCAGCCGAACCCTTGTCAGAACGACGACACCAAGTTGCATCGGATCGGATGCGCCGGACGTGTAACGCAGTTTTCCGAGACCGAAGACGGGCGCTATCTGATCACGTTGTCCGGTGTGTCCCGATTTCGCATCCAATCCGAATTGGATGGTTTCACGCCGTATCGTCGCTGCGCCGTCACCTGGGACGGGTTCGACCGCGATCTGGGCAAAGGGGAAATCGACGATACGTTCGACCGGTCCGGTTTCCTGCGTCTGCTGGGGCGGTACTTTTCCGCTCGCCAGCTCTCGACCGATTGGGAGTCACTGAACGAGGCGGATGACGAATTGCTGGTCAATTCCCTGTCTATGCTTCTGGATTTCGACCCTGAGGACAAGCAGGCCCTGCTTGAGGCGCCCTGTCTGCGCACCCGGCGCGAAACGCTTGTCACACTGATCGAATTCTCGCTGCGCGGGGGTTCAAACGAGGAACAATTGCAATGACTGAGACGGAACCGGGATTCGACCGCCACATGCTCGAGGCGCTGATCTGCCCCCAGACCTACACCACCCTGGAATACGACGCCGAGCGGCAGGAGCTGGTCTCGAAAGCCGCTGGTCTGGCCTTTCCCATCCGCAACGGGATTCCGGTGATGCTGGTGGACGAGGCGCGCAAGCTCGACTAGATCGGGCGGCCCTGCAGCAGCCTGGGCAGGTCGCCTGTCAAACCGGCGGCCTCGCGCACGAAGCCGCGGCGCAGTCCAGGCAGAGAGCCCACGATGCCCATGCCGATGTCGCGCCCCAGCCGCAGGATCGGATTGTCGTTCGAAAACAGCTTGTTGAACACATCCGTCGCCATTGCCAGGGCCGCCGTGTCAAAGCGGCGCCATTCCTGATAGCGCTCCAGAACCAGCACCGAGCCGATGTCCTCGCCGCGCCGCCCGGCCAGCGTCAGAACCTCGGCCAGCGCGCCGACGTCGCGCAGCCCGGCGTTCAGCCCCTGACCGGCGATCGGGTGCATGCCATGGGCCGCATCACCCACCAGCGCCAGCCGCTCGGCGATGAAGGAATTGGCGATGGTCAGGTTCAGCGGATAGGTGAACCGGTCGCCCTGCAGACGGATGTTACTCAGAAAATCGCCGAATCTGGGCCGCAGAACTTGAAGGTACTCGGCCTCGTCCAGCGCGTTGATGCGCTGCGCGGTGTCAGAGCGTTCGCTCCAGACGATCGAGCTGCGATTGCCGGTCAGCGGCAGGATCGCCAGCGGGCCGGGGGGCATGAAGAACTGATGTGCGATGCCGTGATGGGGCAGGTCGTGTTCGATGGCGCAGACCAGCGCGGTCTGGCCGTAGTCCCATCCGGTCCGCTTGATCCCGGCGCGGGCGGCGGTGCCGCTGCGGCGGCCGTCACACCCCACCAGAAGCCGACCGGACAGCGCCGATCCGTCATCCAGCGTCACGGTCACGCCACCAGGCCCGGTTTCCTGCGCAACCACGGTTTTGCCATCGACCCGAGTGATCGCCGGTTCTGCCTCCATCGCCGCAAGAAACGCGCGCCGCAGGTGACGGTCCTCGACCATATAGCCCATCGGGCCTTCCTCGATCTCGGCATGGTCGAAATGCATGAAAAACGGCGACGGGCCTGCGCCCGCATGGCCATCGGTGACCTTGATCTCCAACATCGGCTGGGCGTGGTCCGCGACCCGCTCCCAAATGCCGATCGCGGCCAGCAACCGTTGCGAGGTCAGCGCCAGCGCATAGGCACGCCCGTCGAACGCCGCGTTCTTGCGCACCTTTTCGGCCAGCGCGTCGATCACGGTGACGCTGTGCCCGGTCTGCGCCAGCGCCAGCGCCAGGGCGGGGCCGTTCAGCCCGCCGCCCACGATCAAGATATCGGAAACCTGTGTCATGCGGTGCAATATGCGCGCCCTTTCGGGATTGTCCATGTGCAGTCCTGTCGCTACCGTCGCCGAAACACGAATTTTTCCGACAAGGGGGCAAAGATGCAGGACTGGCTGACCATGACGGCATGTGACCTGGGCCGGGGGATCGGCATGGGGCAGATCGATCCCGAGGAACTGACCGAGGTCTATCTGGCGGCCATCGACGCCCATCCGCACCGCGATCGCATCTATGCCCGCGTCACGCATGACCGCGCCCGCGCCGAAGCCCGCGCGGCCAAGGAACGGGTGGCCCAAGGGCTGCGCCGGTCCCTGCTGGATGGGGTGCCGATCAGCTGGAAGGATCTGTTCGACACCGCCGGGATCGGAACCGAGGCCGGATCGGCCCTGCTGCGCGGCCGGGTTCCCGACCATGACGCAACCGTTCTGCGCAACGCGACGGCCATGGGCGCGGTCTGTCTGGGCAAGACGCATATGAGCGAGCTGGCCTTCTCGGGCCTTGGCCTGAACCCCGCCACCGCGACGCCGCCCTGCGTGAATGACGAAAAGGCGGTTCCGGGCGGGTCGTCCTCGGGTGCGGCGGCGTCGGTGGCCTTTGGTCTGGCGGCCTGCGGAATCGGCTCGGATACGGGCGGATCGGTGCGCATTCCGGCCGCGTGGAACGACTTGGTGGGGCTGAAAACCACGTCGGGGCGGTTGAGCCTCGAGGGCGTGCTGCCCCTGTGCCTGCGGTTCGACACGGTCGGCCCGCTGGCGCGGTCGGTCGAGGATGCGGCGCAGATGCTGGCGCTGCTGGAAGGCGGAACGCCGGCCGATCTGCGGGGCGCCAGCCTGAAGGGGCGGCGGTTTGCCGATCTGCAGACCATCGCGCAGGACGATCTGCGCGACGCGCCACGCCAGGCCTATGCCGAGGCGCTGGACCGCTTGCGTGATGCAGGGGCCGAAATCGTGCCGCTGGAGGTGCCGGAGCTGGTCGAGGCGATGGGCCTGTCCGGTGTTCTCTACACCACCGAAGCCTATGGCCTGTGGCGTGACGTGATCGAGGCCAACCCTGAGGCGATGTATCCCGAAATCCTTGAACGGTTCCGCGCGGGCAAGGGGCATTCCGGCCCGGATTACGTGGCCGCGTGGTCGCGGCTGAAAGCCTGCCGGTCGGCCTGGGACGCGGCCACCGCCGGCTTTGACGCGGTTCTGGCCCCCACCGCGCCGATCCTGCCGCCGGATTTGGACCGGCTGATGAACGACCATGACTACTACGTCACCGAGAACCTTCTGGCCCTGCGCAACACCCGGATCGGCAACCTGATGGGGCTGGCGGCGCTGTCGCTGCCCACTTCGACACCGTCCTGCGGGCTGATGATGTTGGGCTATCCGGGCTCGGAAGAGGCGCTTTTGCGGCTAGGTGCGGCGGCCGAGGCTGTTCTGACCTGAATGCCACAATCCCCTGATTCGGAACCTCTTTGTCTGGACGCGCGGGGGTTCGGCCTGTAATCTGCTGGAAAACCGGGGCGCCAATGATCCCGGTATCGAGGCAGCAGTCATGAATTTCCCCGAGCGGTTTTCGAACCTACCGGCCTATGCTTTTCCGCGTCTACGCGCCCTGCTCGACCATCACGCGCCGGGCGGCGATGTCGTGCATATGACGATTGGCGAGCCCAAGCATGACTTTCCGCCCTGGGTGACCGATGTCATCGTGGAAAATGCCGCCGGATTTCAGAAATACCCGCCGAACGAGGGGTCCGACGCGCTGCGCGGGGCCATCGCCGACTGGATCGACCGCCGCTATGGCGTGCGGATGGACCCCGAGACCAACATCATGGCACTGAACGGCACGCGCGAGGGGTTGTATAACGCCGCCATGGCGCTCTGCCCCGAGCAGAAGAACGGCCAGCAGCCGATCGTTTTGTGCCCCAACCCGTTCTATCAAGTCTACATGGTGGCCTCGATCTCGGTCGGGGCGCAGCCGTATTTCGTGCCGGCCACCGCGGCCACCGGGCATCTACCGGACTATGCCGGCCTGCCAGAGGATGTGCTGAACCGCACCGCCGTCGCCTATATCTGTTCGCCCGCCAACCCGCAGGGTGCCGTCGCCTCGCGCGACTACTGGGCCGAGCTGATCCGGCTGGCCGAGCGGTACGATTTCCGCATCTTCGCCGACGAGTGCTATTCCGAGATCTACCGCGATACGCCGCCCACCGGCATCCTGACCGTCGCGCAGGAGCTGGGCGCCGATCCCGAGCGGATCACGCTGTTCAACTCGCTGTCGAAACGGTCGAGCCTGGCGGGGCTTCGGTCGGGGCTGATCGCGGGCGGGCCGGAAAGCATCAAGCGGGTCAAGCAGTTGCGCGCCTATGCCGGGGCGCCCTTGCCGCTGCCGTTGCAGGCCGCGGCGGCCAGGGTCTGGGCCGACGAGGCGCATGTTCAGGAAAACCGCGCGCTGTATCAGGAAAAATATGCCACCGCCGATCAGGTGTTTGCGGGCGTTCAGGGCTATATGCCGCCCGAGGCGGGGTTCTTTCTTTGGCTGCCCGTCGAGGATGGCGAGCGGGCCGCATTGAAGCTGTGGCGGGAAACCGGGGTTCGGGTCCTGCCGGGGGCATATCTTTCACAAGGGGATCCGGGGCAGAACCCGGGCAAAGGCTTTATCAGGGTCGCGATGGTGGCCCCAAAAACAGAGATGCAGCGCGGGCTGATCACGCTCCGCGACTGCATCTATTCGTGAGGTACGAGGGCACATGGCATCTTACAACGCGCGCAACCGCGACCCATTGTTGGACAGCACCACCCAGGCCGCGATCGAGCGGCGCAGCAAGGAACTGATCGGGATCGCCTTGATCTTGGCCGGCCTGGCCGCCGCGGCGATGATCTGGTCCTACACGCCGGATGATCCGAACTGGATGGTCTCGACCGACGCGCCGGTGCAGAACTGGCTGGGCCGGTTCGGCGCTTCGATCGCCGCGCCGTTGTTCATGATCGTGGGCTGGGGCAGCTTTGGCATCGCGCTGGTGCTGGTCGGCTGGGGCGTGCGCTTTGCCGGCCATTTCGGCGAGGATCGCGCCGTGGCCCGCCTGATTTTCGCGCCGATCTGGATCGCCGTCCTCTCGGTCTATGCCGCAACGCTGGTGCCCGGCGCCGAATGGCGCGCGACGCACAGCTTTGGTCTGGGCGGTCTGTTCGGCGACACGGTGATGGGCGCGCTGCTGACGCTGTTGCCGATCTCGTCGCATTTCATGGTCAAGCTGATGTCGCTGGCCATGGCGGCCGGCATGCTGGCATTGGGCGTCTTTGTGCTGGGTTTCACCAAATCGGACGTCCGGCACGGGTTCCGGGCTTTCCTGCTGGGTCTGGTGATGGCCTATGACATGCTGATGACCGCGCTGGGGCAGGGGGCCTCGGCCACGGCCCGTGCCGCGCAGGCGCGCCGGGAAAAGTGGCAGGAACGCAAGGCAACCCAGGCCGCCGGTGCCGAATTCGAGGATGAACTGGCCTATGCCGATCCGGTCTTTGAAGAGCCCGAGATCGCAGCCCACGAGCCCGTCAAAACGGGCCTGCTTGCGCGCATGCCTGGCCTGATCCGCCGCCCCGAGCCGATGCCCGAACCCGAACTGGTCGACCCGGAACCTGTTACCGGATATGACGAGATGCCGGGCGAGGACCGGATCCGCTCGAAGATCTCCGCGGTGATCCAGAACCGCAAGGTCGCCACCGGTGAAATCGCGCCCGAGCCGGATCCGAACCGCCCGCTGACCAAGGGGCGCGGCCGTGGCCCTGACCCGCTGATCCTGAATGCGCCGCGAGCGGGCAACCTTCCGCCCGAACCTCCGCTGACTGCTGCCGGGCTCCCGCCCGAGCCGCCGTTGACAGGTCACCCGGCGCAGCCTTCTGCGGAAATGAAGACGTTCGCGGAAGACCCGGTCTCGGCCTATGCGCCTGAGGATATCGACGACGATCAGGTGTTCGAGGATGCAGAGGACCCAATCGCCGAGGCACGCCCGGCATTGAAGATCCCGGTTGCCGAACCGCGCAAGCCGGTCGTGGCGCAACCCGTCCGGCGCAACGTCCTACCGTCGCGACGGGCTCAGGCAGAAGCCCAGCCCAGCCTGTCTTTCGAAGAGCGGCACACGGATTTCGAACTGCCGCCGCTCAGCCTGTTGACGAACCCGTCGGGCATTCAGCGTCATCACCTCAGTGACGAAGCGCTGGAGGAAAACGCGCGGATGCTGGAGAACGTGCTGGATGATTATGGGGTCAAAGGCGAGATCGTCAGTGTCCGCCCCGGCCCTGTCGTCACGATGTACGAGTTGGAACCCGCACCGGGCCTGAAAGCCAGCCGCGTGATCGGGCTGGCCGATGATATCGCCCGGTCTATGTCGGCGCTGTCGGCGCGGGTCTCGACCCTGCCCGGACGTTCGGTCATCGGCATCGAACTGCCCAACGAGAACCGCGAGATGGTGGTCCTGCGCGAAATCCTGGCAAGCCGCGATTTCGGCGACGGCACCCATGCGCTACCGCTGGCGCTGGGCAAGGATATCGGCGGAGACTCGGTCGTGGCCAACCTGGCCAAGATGCCCCACCTGCTGATCGCCGGGACGACCGGTTCGGGCAAGTCGGTGGCGATCAACACGATGATCCTGTCGCTGCTCTACAAGCTGACACCGGACGAATGCCGCCTGATCATGATCGACCCAAAGATGCTGGAACTTTCCGTCTATGACGGCATCCCGCATCTGCTGTCGCCGGTCGTGACCGACCCGAAAAAGGCGGTGGTTGCCCTGAAATGGGTCGTCGGCGAAATGGAGGACCGCTATCGCAAGATGTCCAAGATGGGCGTGCGCAACATCGCCGGCTACAACGGCCGGGTGAAGGACGCGTTGTCCAAGGGCGAGATGTTCAGCCGCACGGTCCAGACCGGGTTCGACGACGAAACCGGAGAACCCGTTTTCGAGACGGAAGAGTTCGAACCCAAGGCCATGCCCTATATCGTCGTCATAGTCGATGAGATGGCCGACCTGATGATGGTGGCCGGTAAGGAGATCGAGGCCTGTATCCAGCGTCTGGCCCAGATGGCGCGGGCCTCGGGCATCCACCTGATCATGGCCACGCAGCGGCCCTCGGTGGACGTCATCACCGGCACGATCAAGGCCAACTTCCCGACCCGGATCTCGTTCCAGGTGACGTCGAAAGTCGACAGCCGGACCATCCTGGGCGAGATGGGGGCCGAACAGCTGCTGGGGCAGGGCGACATGCTGTACATGGCTGGCGGCGCCAAGATCACTCGCTGCCACGGGCCGTTCGTGTCGGATGAAGAGGTCGAGGAGGTCGTGAACCACCTCAAGCAGTATGGCCCGCCCGACTATGTCGGCAGCGTGCTGGACGGCCCGTCCGAGGACAAGGCCGACAATATCGACGCGGTTCTGGGGCTGAACACCGGCGGTAACACCAATGGTGAGGATGCCCTGTACGATCAGGCGGTTGCCATCGTGATCAAGGATCGCAAGTGTTCAACCTCGTACATCCAGCGGAAACTTGCCATCGGCTACAACAAGGCTGCACGGCTGGTCGAGCAGATGGAGGACGAAGGCGTTGTTTCGGCAGCAAATCACGTGGGCAAACGCGAAATCCTCGTCCCGGAACAGTAGGATATTTAATAACAAGGGCAGAGCGCATATCTGTGTGTCATGAAACAGATTGCCTTTGCCCTTGCCCTTGCTTTGACTGCCCCTGCAGCCTGGGCCGCCGACAAGCTTCCCTTGTCGCAGATCTCGAACTATCTGAACGGATTGAAGGCCGTTCAGACGACGTTTACCCAAGTCAACGATGACGGATCGCTGAGTACCGGCAAGCTGTGGCTGCAGCGCCCCGGAAAGATGCGGTTCGAATACGATCCGCCCAACAGTGCGGTCGTGTTGGCCAATGCCGGCACGGTGATGGTGTTCGACCCCAAATCAAACCAGCCGCCCGAGCAGTACCCGTTGAAGCGCACACCGCTGTCGCTGGTTCTGGCGCGCAACGTGAACCTGTCGCAGGCCAACATGGTAGTCGGCCACACATTTGATGGCACAGCCACGGTCGTCACCGCGCAGGACCCGAAAAACCCCGAGTCCGGGCGGATCGAGCTGATGTTCACGGCTAATCCGATCGAGCTGAGGAAATGGGTCATCTACGACAACGCCGGGGGTCAAACCACGGTGCTGCTGGGTCCCCTCAACGAAGATGTCAGAATCGACAGCGGCCTGTTTTCGAACAAGGCGCGGCGCGGGTCAGAAAATCGCTGACCCGCGGCTCTTTCAATAGCGGCAGCTGGACAGCTGCGCCTGGTACATCTGCGCGCGTGCGTCCACGTCATTGGCCACGTTCAATAACCAGGTCTTGCCGTAATGGCTGCCGCGTGCGTAACCCGCGCGACCTTCGTGATACGCCAGATACTGGTTCCGCGTGTCGCTGGTCGAGATGCCGATCTTCTGACTGCTTTTGTTCATGTACCATCCGACGAAATCTGATGCGTCACGAATGCGGTCACGCTTGGCGCGCCGCTTCCCGGTTTCGCGCTGGTATTCTTCCCAGGTTCCGTCCAGGGCCTGGCTGAAGCCATAGGCGCTGCTCTGACGGCCCATCGGAATAACCCCAAGAACATATTTGTGGGGCGTCCGGGCGTCGTGACGATAGCGGCTTTCTTGGTAGATGGTTGCCATCTGGACATGGACCGGAACACCCCATTTGCGTTCGGTGCTCTTGAACGCCTTGATCATGTCCGGCCGCTCGCGTGCGATGGCGCAAGCGTCATTGAGGTTGCTGGGCGGACGCTGTGCGCCGCCCCCACAGGATGCCAAAAACAGCACCCCGAAGAGTACGAGAAGTTTTCTGCTCATGTGCCTCGTGCCTTTTTTCTTTATTCTAGCGCAGATTGCAGGCCGAGGAAATCACAATCGTATAAGAAACCCTGCAGCAGGCCGACGACTGTCAGGCATAGGTTCACAGACTGTTTCCGCGAATTTCAGATCAATGATTGGCAATTGCCGGCGGAAAGGTTTAGTAAGTGCCTTGGGGGCTGAAACAATGCTGAAGACACATGCAAAGTACCGCCTAGGCCAGGTGGTTCGTCACAAGAAACATCCCTTCCGAGGGGTGATTTTTGACGTGGATCCGGAATTTGCGAACACCGAGGAATGGTACGAGGCAATTCCCGAAGACAGCCGCCCGATCAAGGATCAGCCGTTCTACCATTTGCTGGCCGAGAACGATCAATCCTTCTATGTGGCTTATGTATCAGAGCAAAATCTGATTGCCGACCAGTCTGGCGAACCTGTTGATCATCCTGATATTCCCAACATGTTCGGGCCGTTTCAGGACGGCAGCTATCCGCTGCACTTCCAACTGAACTGATACGGTGTTGACGCCGTTGCGGCGTCAGTAACCCAAAGCGCAACCGTCCTTTCGAGGGTCGCTGGCGCCCTCCAATACTCCGCTTTGACGGATTCGGATCGCCTGGGCGCCGCCCAGAGGCGTTTCCGTTTCGACGACATTGTGCCCCATTTCCGACAATTGTTGCGCGATCCTGCGATCGTAACTGGGTTCGATCTTCAAGATCGAACCGTCGGCAAAAACGCGGGGTGCGTCGACGGCGTGCTGCAGCCCCAAGTCGAAATCCAGAAGGTTGGAAACCAGGCGCGCGTGGCCTGTCGGCTGATAGGCCCCGCCCATCACGCCGAACGGCATGGCTATCTGCCCGTTTTGCTTCAGTATCGCGGGAATGATTGTGTGCATCGGGCGCTTGCCGCCGCCCAGTTCGTTCGGATGTCCCGGTTCAAGGTTGAAACCACATCCGCGGTTCTGCAGGAGAATGCCAAACTTTTCCGAGGCGATGCCCGATCCGAAGCTGTGGAAGATGGAGTAGATCAGAGAAACAGCCATACGATCCCGGTCGACGACCGTGACATAAACCGTGTCCTTGTGCACCGCTTCGGTCAGCGGGGCGGCGGCGGTCATGGCGCGCCGGGGATCAATCAGCTCGGCCAGCTTTGCCGCCGTTTCCGGCGCCAGAAAATGTTCCATGCGCGACGTCTGATCCGGGTCGGCGATGAACCGGTTGCGTGCATCGTAGGCCAGCTTGGTCGCCTCGGCTTCGATATGCGCCCGTTCGGCGCCCCACGGGTCCATGCCTGCAATGTCGAAATGCTTGAGGATGTTGAGAAGCAGGATCGCAGTCGCGCCTTGTCCGTTCGGCGGATGTTCCAGCAGTTCAGCGTTGCGGTAGTCACCTCCGACCGGTGAGGCTTCGATGAATTTTGTGTCGTGAAAGTCCGTGGCCGAATGAACACCGCCTCGGGAATTCAACGCGGCCAGCATGTCATCGGCGATTTCGCCCTCGTAAAAGGCGTCACGCCCCCTTCGGGCCACGCGACGCAGGACTTCTGCCTGACCCGGAGCGCGAAACACCTGACCTGTCGTTGGGGCGCGGCCGTCGATCAGATAGTGATCCCGGGCTGCGCCCTGCAGCGTTTCGGCCCCGATCGACCAGTCATGCGCGACGCGAGGTGCAACCGGAACGCCCGTTTCGGCATAGTGAATTGCAGGTTGAAGAAGGGCCTCGATCCCCAATCGACCCTCGGCCTCTGACAGGTGGCAGAATGCGTCAACAGCCCCGGGGATCGTCACCGCTTCGGGGCCGTCAAGTGGCACCGCAGCCAACCCACGGGCCCGCAGATCTTCGGCCGAGGCGCCAGCGGGCGCCCGCCCGGATCCGTTCAGCGCGCGCACCTTCGTTTCGCCAGCGCGATTGTAAAGAACGAAACAGTCGCCACCCAGACCTGTCATCTGCGGTTCGCAGATGCCCAGAAGTACGCCCGCGGCAATGGCGGCGTCCATCGCGTTTCCGCCGCGGCCCAGAATGTCCAGCGCCACCTTTGCAGCCAGCGGATGCGAGGTTGCGCACATCCCTTCGGTCGACAAAACCTCGGAACGGCCGGGGGCATGGAAATCGCGCATGGAATGGGTCTCCTCCTGAACGGCTCGACACTAGGGTGCCGTTGGCTGATGTCCAGTCATTTCAAGGAGAAGGTCCTCGGCGCCGTTCACTGGGTGGGGGCTGTGACACATGGCGCCGAGGGAAGCTATCTGAGCTACCCCTTGTTTCTGCCCGTCGTTTGCGGCGCGACAATGGTCCGATCTGGGCGTTATTGTGGCCGATCCGCTTTTTTTGTGCGCTCAAACCGCAAGAATAGCAGGTTTTGGCCGTTTCTGCGGTCATACCGCACCTCGTCGGCCAATGTGCGGATCAGGAACCAACCGAATCCACCTTCGGGCAGGTTTGAAGTATCGGTTTCCACACTGGCGGGAATACCATCAGGCATCTTCAGGCCGGGCAAGGGGTGCCCGGTGTCAGTGATCTGGACCTCCAGGTAATCTTTGGAGTCCAGCACGGAAACCCGAACCATTCCGGGCGCGCGCTCAGCATAGGCGTGTTCGACAACATTGTTGATCGCCTCGGCCAACACGATCTTGATGTCGGCAGTCTTTTGCCCCGGCAAACCGAGATTCGACAGCCCCGCGTGCAACGAAGCGATGGCGCGGCTGGCCTCGGCTTCGACGGCAGGGAACGCCACTTCGAGTCGGCCGTCTTCGCAGTTGACTGTCACGCCATTTGCCCCCTGACGCTTCACTCCAACTCGGAGGCCAGCGCGTCATCCAAGTTGGGATGCAGTTTGAAAACCGTATCCATCCGCGTCAGCCGAAAAACCTTGGCCACGACAGGCTGCAATCCTGCCAGTTCCAGCCTGCGCCCATTTCCAAGTTGCTTCATGGACGCCACGATCGCGCCCAATCCACTGGAGTCTATGAACTTGACCGCAGACAGGTCCAGGATGATCCGACCGGCGCCATCCGCGGTTTGGGTCCGCATGTCTTCCTTGAACTGTATCGCCATGGCGGCGTCGATGCGGGCGGCGTCGACTGTGATGATCTGCGTTTCGCCTGTCGTTTTGCTGCTCAGTGCCACGTGACTTCCCTCGGATTCCGTCGATCGATCGTAGAAATACGCTAGACGGCATTTCTTACCATTCGGTATCCAAGCACTCGACAAAAGGAGGAGTCGTCACATGAAAGAGGTTGTGATCGCTGGTGCGGCCCGGACGCCGATGGGCGGGTTTCAAGGAATGTTCGACGGCGTGCCTGCGGCGGAACTGGGTGGCGTCGCCATTCGCGCGGCGCTTGAAAACGCCAAGACGCAGACGGTCGACGAGGTTTTGATGGGCTGCGTTCTGCCCGCCGGTCAGGGGCAGGCTCCGGCGCGTCAGGCAGGGTTTGCGGCAGGTCTGGGAGAAGAGGTACCTGCGACCACGCTGAACAAGATGTGCGGGTCGGGCATGAAGGCGGCGATGATGGCGTTCGATCAGATCGCGCTTGGCCATGCAGACTCGATGGTTGCGGGTGGGATGGAAAGCATGACGAATGCGCCCTACTTGCTGCCCAAGATGCGCGGCGGGGCTCGTATCGGTCACGGCCAGGTGGTGGATCACATGTTCCTGGACGGGTTGGAAGATGCCTATGACAAGGGCCGCCTGATGGGCACTTTTGCCGAAGACTGCGCCGAGGCTTATCAATTCACCCGAGAGGCGCAAGACGAATACGCGTTGAAATCGCTGTCGAATGCGCTCGAAGCGCAGGCCAGCGGGGCCTTCTCGGACGAGATCGCAGCCGTCACGGTCCGAAGCCGCAAAGGTGAAATCATTCAGGATTCGGATGAGCAGCCCAAATCGGCGCGGCCGGAAAAGATACCGACGCTGAAGCCGGCATTCCGCAAGGATGGCACGGTGACGGCGGCCAATTCCTCGTCAATCTCGGATGGCGCAGCGGCGCTGGTTCTTGCTGCGGCTGACACGGCCGAGGCGCGCGGCCTGAATGTACGTGCCCGCATCCTGGGCCACGCGAGCCACGCCCAGGCGCCCGGCCTTTTCACGACGGCTCCGGTCCCGGCCGCGCAGAAGCTGCTGGAACGGATCGGTTGGAGCAAGGACGACGTGGACCTGTGGGAAGTGAACGAGGCGTTTGCCGTTGTTCCGATGGCCTTCATGCACGAAATGGGCCTGCCGCGCGACAAGGTCAACGTCAACGGTGGCGCCTGTGCCCTTGGTCATCCGATCGGTGCCTCAGGTGCACGCATCATGGTGACGCTTCTAAATGCACTCGAGAAGCGTGGCCTGAAGCGCGGAGTGGCCGCGATCTGCATCGGAGGCGGCGAAGGCACCGCAATCGCGATCGAGCGGGTTTGACGCTTTGGCATTTTGCCATTAGCTGAACCGGGCCGCAGAGGTTGCGGCCCGGTTGCACATTGGAAATGACCCCATGAAAGCTGACTACGCGCTCTTGTCCAAAACCATCGAAGCCCTGACGGAAGGTGAAACTGACCAGGTCGCTCTGATGGCCACCGTCGCCTGCGAGGTGCATCACAGCGACGACCGCTTTGACTGGACAGGGTTTTACCGTGTGACCGAGCCGGAGTTGTTGAAGATCGGACCCTATCAAGGCGGGCATGGGTGTTTGGTCATTCCGTTCTCGCGCGGGGTCTGCGGGGCGGCAGCGCGGACCGGAGAGGTTCAGCTGGTCCCGGATGTGGATGCGTTTGAGGGGCACATTGCCTGTGCCTCGTCGACCCGGTCCGAATTGGTTCTGCCGGTGCGGGACTCTGCGGGGCAGGTCATCGGGGTCTTTGATATCGACAGCGATCAGCCCGATGCGTTCGAGCAGGCCGATGCCGATGGGCTGTCGCGTATCCTCGCGCAGGTTTTCGGGCGTCTGTAGAACCTTTATTCCGGTTCGATTCCCGAGGCTTTGAGCTGAGAGTCCGGCTCCACGTGAATGATGGTCCGGGCCTCGGGCAGCTTTTCGGCGATTGCATCTTCGATCGCGTCACAGATGTCGTGGGCGTCACCGACTGTCATGTTGCGATCGACGACCAGATGAAATTCGATGAACACGGCTTTGCCGGCCCGTCGGGTGCGCAGATCGTGGATCTGCAAGGCTCCCTGAGACGAGTTCCGAACGGCGGCCTCGATGATGTCCGTGTCCTCGGTGTGGGCAGCTGAATCCATCAGATCTCCGGCCGAATGGAAAATGACCTTCCAACCTTCGCGCAGAATATTCGCGGCCACCAGAATGGCCAGCAACGGGTCAAGAACGGCCCAGCCTGTGAGCAATACCAGGATCAGTCCCAACAAGACCCCGGCCGAGGTCCAGACGTCGGTCATCAGGTGGCGCCCATTGGCGGTCATGGCCGGCGAGCGCCGTTTCTGACCCGCCGAGATCAAGACGCGGGCCCAGACCAGGTTCAGGACCATGGCCGCTGCGTTCACGGCCAGTCCGATCGGTCCGAGCTGGTCCAGGTGAGGCGCGAACAAGGCGCCCCAGGCTTCCTGAATGATCAGGATTGCGGCGAGAACGATCAGGGTCCCCTCGGCGATGGCCGAGAAGTTCTCGGCCTTGTGATGTCCGAAAGGGTGATTGCTGTCGGCAGGACGCTCTGCCATCCGAATGGCAAACCACGCCAGCAGCGCGCCGACCACGTTGACCAAAGACTCCATTGCGTCGGAATACAGAGCGACCGACCCGGTCAAATGCCATGCCAGGACCTTGAGCAGCAGCACCAGCAGGGACACCGCCACTGACCCGATGGCCAGCGCCTGGGACGAAGTTCTGTCAATCATGTGCAACCATTGCCCGATCGCACTGCCAAATGCCAGTTTCAAACAGAACTGTAGGTGAGGAACAGGTAGATCGCGCCCGCCTGCAGAGCCGCAATGGCATACAGCAGAGTCGTCAGCCGCTTTTTTCGGGTCTTGTGCCCGAATATCCAGCGACCCAACAAAGCTGCGGGGCTGCCGCCCAACAGCGCCAGTCGCAAAAGCCACTTCTCCGGGACACGCCGCCTGCGTCGGATCGCCCGCAGCTTGTCCCAGCCGAACACCAGCAAAGTCAACGCGTTGATGGCCCAGAAATACAGAATGACGATCCACATTCCGCAGCCATAGCGTGGAAGGATCAGGATCGGTAGTGAAAAATCTCTTGGAATTTTCACCGATTCGGGACATCGTGAAAAATGTGACGTAAATTTCATGAATCGGGGGTGGTAGCGTGAACGACCAGGCCCATATCGCTGCGACGCTGGGGGCGGACATTCGCGCGCTGCGCAAGGCGCGCGGGTTGACGCTGACCGATATCGCTTCGCGGTTGGACCGGTCCGTGGGCTGGCTCAGCCAGGTCGAGCGCGATTTGTCTGCTCCGTCGATCTCGGATCTGCGCCTGATCGCGGAATGCCTGGGTGTGCCGATGTCGATGCTGTTCGCCCATACCGGCGTTCTGGCCGAGGAACAGGGCTATGTGGTGCGCGCCGGTTCGCGCCGGCCGATGGGGTCGGGCGAGGAAGGGCTGATCGAGGAATTGCTGTCGCCTGACCTGACCGATGATTTCGAGATGGTGCATTCCACCTTTGAGCCCCACTCCCGGATGCAGACCCCGGCCAACCGTCCGACGCAGGAGGTTGGATACATGATCTCGGGCCGTCTCGACCTTACGATCGGAGGGCGAAATTTCACCGTCGGCGTCGGGGACAGCTTTCGGATCAAGCACGAACCCTATCAATGGGCGAACCCTTACGACGAACCCGCCGTGGCCGTCTGGGTGATCGCTCCGCCGGTGTACTGATGAGCTTTGAGGCCTGGACCATATTCGCGCTGTTCTGGGTGGTGTTCGTGACCACGCCGGGTCCGAATGCGGTGAATTGTATCTCGAACGGGATGAGCCTGCCATTTCCCAAGGCAATGCTTGGGGTTCTGGCGATCCTGACCCAGGCCAGCGCCTTTCTGATCCTGTCGGCTCTGGGGGTGACAGCCCTGATCGCGGCCTCGCCAACCGGGTTTTTTGTGGCCAAGCTGATCGGGGCGGGGTTCCTGATCTGGATGGGACTCCGGGGGTGGATGAACGCCGCGCGTCCCGCGCCGGCCAGCCAGCGCCCGGCCCGCCATGTCTATCTCCATGCCTTGGCCGTCGCCACGATCAATCCAAAGAGCGTCGCAGGTTACCTGGCCGCGTTTTCCCAGTTCGTGCAGCCTGATGTGCCGATCTGGCAGCAAATGGCGATCATCATGCCGACGGCGCTGATCATCACGACGCTCAGCTACACCGGGTTCACACTGTTGGGTGCGGTGATGGGGCGGGCGGCGCTGGGCGCCGTGTTCAACGTCTGGGTGCGCCGCGTCATGGCCACCTGTTTCATCATTTATGGCGTCCTGCTGGGAACCAGCGCGGCACCTGCAGGAAAGGGATAGAGCCATGCAAAAAGGATCGTGCCTTTGCGGTTCGGTGGCCTTCACGATCAACGGAGAGCTGTCACCGCCCTCGGCCTGCCACTGCGGGCAATGCCGTCGGCAGTCTGGGCATTATTGGGCCTCGACCGCGACCCACCAGGACAACCTGACCCTGAACAGCAGCGATACACTGGGATGGTTTCAGGCTTCGGACACGGCCCGGCGTGGTTTCTGCAAGGCATGCGGAAGCTTTCTGTTCTGGCAGCACAAGGACGAAGACACGATTTCGGTTTCGATGGGGGCTCTGGACCAGCCCACTCAGTTGAAACTGGCCCGCCACATCTTCGTGGCGGACAAGGGCGACTACTACGACATCACGGATGAACTGCCCCAAAGGGCACAATGACAGGGATCTAGAAACATGAGCGATTTTCCGACCAAGGCCCGCGTGGTCATCATCGGTGGCGGCGTCGTAGGGGCGTCCTCGCTGTACCATTTGGCCAAAAAGGGCTGGACCGACTGCGTTCTGCTGGAAAAGAACGAGCTGACCGCAGGGTCGACCTGGCACGCGGCGGGCAACGTGCCGACATTCTCGACCTCGTGGGCGATCATGAACATGCAGCGCTATTCGACCGAGCTGTATTCACGTCTTGGCGAAGAGGTCGACTACCCGATGAACTACCACGTGTCCGGCTCGATCCGTCTGGCGCACAGCAAAGAGCGGATGCAGGAGTTCCAGCGGGCCATGTCGATGGGCCGCTACCAGGGAATCCCGATGGAAATGTGGACGCCGGAGCAGGCCAAGGAACGCTATCCGTTCCTGGAAACTCATGATCTTGAGGGCGTTCTGTATGACCCGACCGATGGGGACATCGACCCTGCGCAGCTGACCCAGGCGCTGGCCAAGGGCGCACGCGACATGGGGCAGAAGATCATCCGGTTCTGCCCGGCCACCGGCGTGACCCAGCATGACGACGGCACCTGGACCGTCCACACCGAAAAAGGCGACATCGACTGCGACTACGTCGTCAACGCGGCCGGCTACTACGCGCAGCGCGTGGGCGAATGGTTCAAACCCTTTGGCGGCCGCACCGTGCCCGCGATGGTCATGAGCCACCAGTACCTGCTGACCGACGAGATCCCCGAGGTCGAAGCCTGGTCCAAGGAAAACGGTGGCAAGCTGCCGCTGCTGCGCGACGTGGATATCTCCTACTACCTGCGACAGGAAAAGCACGGCTTCAACCTTGGCCCATACGAGCCCAATTGCAAGGGCCACTGGATGACCGAGGACGACCCGATGCCTGAGGATTTCAGCTTCCAGCTGTGGAACGACGATCTGGACCGGATCGAGGACATCGTCACTGACGCAATGGAGCGGGTGCCGCTGATGGCGACCTCGGGCGTGGGCCGCGTGATCAACGGGCCGATCCCCTATGCGCCCGACGGCCTGCCGCTGATCGGGCCGATGCCCGGCGTCAAGAACGCCTTCGAGGCGCATACCTTCACCTTCGGCATCGCCCAAGGCGGCGGTGCAGGCAAAGTGCTGGCCGAATGGATCGTGGATGGCGCCACCGAATGGGACATGTGGGCCGTCGATCCGCGACGCTACACCGATTACACCGATCAGGACTACTGCAACCAGAAGGGCATGGAGGTCTACGGCAACGAATACGCCATGCACTTCCCCCATCACGAATGGCCCGCCGCGCGCGACAAGAAGCTGTCGCCCGTGCATGCCAAGGTCAAGGAACTGGGCGGCGTCATGGGGGCCTACAACGGCTGGGAGCGCGCCAACTGGTTCGCGCAGCCGGGCGACGACACCTCCGAGGAAAGCACCCACACCTGGGGCCGCTCGGGTCCGTGGGAGCAGCGGATCAAGGAAGAATGCGAGGCCGTGCGCGACCATTGCGGCGTGCTCGACCTGCCGGGTTTCTCGCGCTTTGTCGTCAAGGGCGAAGGCGCGGCCGAGGCGCTGCGCGGGCTGGTCACCGGCGGCCTGCCCAAGGTGGGGCGGATCAACCTCGTCTACATCGCCGACAATCGCGGCCGCATCCTGACCGAGATGTCCTGCATGCGCCTGGGCGAGGATGAGTTCGTGATGATCACCGCCGCCACCGCGCAATGGCACGACTGCGACATCCTGATGAACGCAATGCCCGCGGGCGTCACGGTCGAGGACGTGACCACCACCCGCGACACGCTGATCGTGACCGGTCCGAAATCGCGTGAGATCCTGTCGGGTCTGACCGATGCCGACCTCTCGCTGGGTTGGCTGACCCATCAGGCGGCCACCGTGGCCGGACAGCCCGCCCACCTGATCCGCGTGTCCTTTGCCGGTGAACTGGGCTGGGAGGTGCATGCGCTCAACGAGCACATGCCCGCGATCTATGACGCGATCCTTGCCGCCGGGGCCAAGCCGTTCGGCATGTATGCGCTGAACAGCCTGCGCATCGAAAAGGGATACCGCGCGTGGAAGGGAGATCTCAGCACCGACTACTCGCTGCTCGAAGGCGGGCTGGAGCGCTTCGTCAAGTTCGACAAGCCGCAGGATTTCCCCGGCAAGACCGCGTTGCTGGCGGAAAAGCAGCGTGGAGTGAAGAAGTCTTTCGTCACGCTGGTCGTCGAGGCCGGTGACTGCGATGCGCCTTACATGTCCTGCATCTGGCAGGGCGACCAGATCGTGGGCGAGACCACATCGGGCGCCTGGGGCTATCGTGTCGGCAAGTCCGTCGCGCTGGGTATGATCAAGGCCGATCTGGCCAACCCGGGCACCGAGCTTGAGGTGGAAATCTACGGCGAAAAGTGTCGCGCCGTGGTACAGGAGGATCAGCCGCTGTGGGATCCCGCAAACGAGCGGCTGCGCGCCTGAAACAAGGAGGCCCATATGCGCCCGCGATATTCCAAGCAGGGACCCGGTGAGGGTCCCAACTATGACTGGGAGAATGACCATACCTTCGTGAAGGTTTCGGGTCAGGACACGGGCGGGGCCTACACCCTGATGGAAGACAACTTGAAGGCCAGCTTCGCGCTTGGCCTTCATCGCCACGACAGCCACGCCGAGACTTTCTATTTCCTCGAGGGCGCCGTGGATTTCTACGTCGACGGAGATTGGCACCTGTGCACGCCGGGCACCACCATGCATGTTCCGCCGGGTGTGCCGCATGCCTGCCGCGTCGCCGACAACAAACCGGCACGAATGCTCATGATCTTTCAACCCTCCGGGTTTGACGGTTTCCTTGCGGAACTGGCAACCATGACCCAGGCAGATTTTGAGGACGAGGCCAAGATGGCCGATCTGAATGCCCGCTACGACATCGTGCCGATGGGGCCGGTGCCGCCCCATCCCGACGACCAGACCTGAGAAGCCAGCGAAATGAATGCTCCAAAGACGATGTGCGGTGTCTATCTGACAGGTCACGGTGGTCCAGAAGTTCTGGAATGGCGCGAGGATATTCCGGTTCCAGTACCCGGGCCCGGGCAGGTTCTGGTCCGCGTGGTCGCGGCAGGCGTCAACAACACCGACATCAACACGCGGATCGGATGGTATTCCTCGGACGTCACCGGCGCGACGGACGCGGTTGACCAAGAGGTCGAAGCCGGCGGGTGGGGCGGCGCGCTGTCCTTTCCCCGCATTCAAGGCGGAGATCTTTGCGGCATAGTCGAGCAGATCGGGCCGGGTGCCGGCGTCAAACCGGGGCAACGCGTGACCTGCCCGATCAACCTGCCGCGCCCGCGCCCGGGTAACCCGACAGGCTTCATCGCGCTTGGGTCCGAGATCGACGGGTCTTTTGCGCAATACTGCCTGCTCGAGGCGGATGACCTCTACGACGTGACCGCCTCACCGTTGTCGGACGTGGAAATCGCCGCCATCCCCTGTGCGTTTGGCACGGCCGAGAACCTGTTGACCCGCGCGGGCGTGACTGCCGGGCACAAGGTGCTGATCACCGGCGCCTCGGGCGGCGTCGGGCTGGCGGCCGTGCAATTGGCAGCCTTGCGGGGAGCAACCGTGTGGGGGGTGACCAGTGCCGCCAAGGCCGAAGTGGTACGGGCGCAGGGTGCGGCTGGTACGTTCGAGCGCGACGCGCCGCTGCCTCAGGACAGCTTTGACGTGGTGATCGACGTGGTCGGCGGCCCGGCCTTTCCCGGCCTGATCCTGGCACTGAAGCCGGGCGGCCAATATGCCGTGTCCGGGGCCATCGCCGGCCCGATCGTGCAGGCTGATCTGCGCGAAATCTACCTGCGCGACATCACGATCCACGGCTGCACTCACCAAGCCTTCGAAGTTTTTGGCCGACTGGTCGAGTTGATGAACGCGGGTCGGATCAAGCCGTTGATTTCCAAGACTTACCCGCTGCGCGAGATCGTCCAGGCGCAGACGGACTTTCAATCAAAGACCCTGCCCGGAAAGCTGGTTCTCATACCGTAAGGAGGCACCGAGATGGCAGACATCACGCTGTTGGATGGTTCGATCGGTCAAGAGCTGGTCAAACGTCGTGGCGAACAGCCAACCGCCTTGTGGTCAACCCGCGTAATGATCGACGAGCCGGGGTTGGTCGGAGACATCCATCGGGATTATTTTGACCGCGGGGCAACCGTCGCGACGACAAACACCTACGCCGTGCACCGTTCTCGCCTCGTACGAGCAGGGATCGAGGACCAGCTGGAGCAACTTATTGATGCGGCTCTGACACAGGTCGAACTGGCGCGCTATGGGCGGGCGGGGCGTATCGCCGGTGCGCTGGGCCCCTTGCTGGCCACCTATCGCCCCGATCTGAACCCCGATCCCGACGAGGCCGCGCAGAAATTCGCGGAACTGGTGCGATTGATGCAGAACCGGGTGGACCTGTTTCTGATCGAAACCGTCTCGTCCGTGACCGAGGCCGAAGGCGCGCTGCGTGGAACTGAAGGCTGTGGCAAGCCGGTCTGGCTGGCCCTGTCGGTCATGGACGAGGACGGTACGCGGCTGAGGTCGGGCGAACCGCTGGGCGCGATCGCGCCACTGGTCGAACGCTTCGATCCCCAGGCGGTTCTGATCAATTGCACCCGACCCGAGGCGGTGCCCGCGGCGCTGGAAATCCTTGCGGAACTTGAAAAGCCCTACGGTGCCTACGCGAATGGTTTCACCCGGATTTCCGACGGCTTCCTGAAAGACGCTCCGACAGTCGACGCGCTGGAGGCGCGCCACGATCTGGACCCGTCGGCCTATGCCGTACATGCGATGAGTTGGGTTGACCAAGGGGCCACGATCATCGGTGGATGCTGCGAAGTGGGCCCTGAGCACATCGAAGCTTTGGCCAACGCCCTGCGCTCGGCCGGGCACAGGATCGTGTGAGTGGCGGGTATGGCGGAGAAACCGGACCCTGGAAAACCCGAAGGCGTCAAGGCGCAGTGGCATTTTGACATCATCACCGCGCCGGGCTTCGTTCTGCTGGAACTGGCGTCGGTGGTGGATGTGCTGCGTCTTGCCAATCGGGTTTGCCCGCACCCGCCGTTCACTTATGCCTATCGGTCGCTCAAGGGAGGGACCATCGTCAGTAGCAGCGGCGCCAGCATTCCGACCCAGCCCGTTACGCGCCAACCGGACGCCGACTATCTGTTCGTGATCGGCAACACCGACCCGGACCAGCCCGAGCTGTCGCTGGGCCGGGTTGTGTCCGACTATACCTATCGCGGTGCGCAGGTCTTTTTGCTGGCCGAGGCCGCCAGCCGATACATCGACGAACACGGAACGCCCGACATGGCAACACATTGGGAAAACGCGTCGATCTTCCGCGAACGCGGTGCCCGGTTCGAGGCTAAGCTTTCGATCGCGACCGAGCAGGGCCCGGTCGTGACCTGCGCGGGAATGGGGGCCACGGCCGATATTGCTTTGGCGGTTATCGGGCGTCACATCTCGGGGCCGGCCAAGATGACGGTGGCTGACATCATGCTGCACGAACATATCCGCGACTTTTCGTCGTTGCAGCCGTTTTCGGGCGCCAAGACGACAACGACCGGGGACGCCCGACTGGATCAGTGCATCAAGTTGATGCAGGCCAATATCGAAGATCCATTGCCCATCAATCAACTGGTCGAAGAGCTTGGAATGTCGAACCGCTCGCTGGAGCGCAAATTCAATACATTCTTCGGCACCACGCCGAACGGGTTCTATCGGGAGATGCGGTTGGCCAAGGCCAACAACCTGCTTTTGAATACCACTATGAGCGTGCGCGAAATCGGCCTCGCCTGCGGCTTTCCCAACGGGTTCTCATCCGTCTACAAAAGCTTCTTCGGGATCACGCCATTCGCTCTGCGCCGCCAGAAACGCCAATCGGCGCTGCGGTGATTTTTGTGCTGCAGTTGACGTTTTTGCCGCATTTTTTGTCGCCTGTTCGTGGCACTCTGACGCCGACTCGAGATTGGAGACTTTGGAATGGTTGATCTTCCCAGCAAGGCCCGCGTGGTGATCATCGGCGGCGGTGTGATCGGATGCTCGGTGGCCTATCACCTGACCAAGAAAGGCTGGAGCGACGTTGTTCTGCTGGAGCGCAAGCAGCTGACCAGCGGCACGACCTGGCACGCGGCCGGCCTGATCGCCCAACTGCGCGCCACCGCGAACATGACCAAACTGGCGAAATACAGCCAGGAACTCTATGGCGCGCTCGAGGAGGAAACCGGCGTCGCCACGGGCTTCAAACGCTGTGGCTCGATCACCGTGGCGCTGACGGATGAGCGCAAGGAAGAGATCTACCGGCAGGCCGCCATGGCCCGCGCCTTCGGAGTCGAGGTCGAGGAGATCTCGAACGAGCGGGTGGCCGAGCTTTATCCGCATCTGAATCTGGATGGGGTCAAGGGCGCCGTCTATCTGCCGCTGGACGGCCAGGGCGACCCGGCCAATATCGCGCTGGCGCTGGCCAAGGGTGCCCGTCAGCGCGGCGCCTTCGTCAAGGAACGGGTCAAGGTCACCGAGATGGCAAAGAAGGGCCGCAAAGTTACCGGCGTCGACTGGGTGGCGGATGATGGCAGCGCCTCGGGCCATATCGAGTGTGACATGGTGGTCAACTGCGCCGGCATGTGGGGGCATCAGGTGGGGCGCATGGCGGGCGTGAACGTTCCGCTGCATGCCTGCGAGCATTTCTACATCGTGACAGAGGGCATCGACGGCCTGACCCAGCTTCCGGTTCTGCGGGTGCCGGACGAATGCGCCTATTACAAGGAGGACGCCGGGAAAATCCTGCTGGGCGCCTTCGAGCCCAACGCCAAGCCCTGGGCGATGGACGGCATCCCCGACAGTTTCGAGTTCGACCAACTGCCCGAGGATTTCGACCATTTCGAACCGATCCTCGAGGCCGCCTGCAACCGCATGCCGATGCTGGCCGAGGCGGGCATCCATACCTTCTTCAACGGGCCGGAATCCTTCACTCCCGACGACGCCTATCACCTTGGCCTTGCGCCCGAGATGGACAATGTCTGGGTCGCCGCCGGGTTCAACTCGATCGGGATCCAGTCTGCGGGCGGCGCGGGAATGGCGCTGGCGGAATGGATGGACTCGGGTGAAAAACCCTTTGACCTGGGCGACGTGGACATCAGCCGGATGCAGCCATTCCAGGGCAACAAGCAGTATCTATTCGAGCGGTCCAAGGAAACGCTGGGCCTGCTCTATGCCGACCACTACCCCTATCGGCAAAAGGCCACGGCGCGCGGCGTGCGCCGGACGCCGTTCCACCACCACCTGAAAGAAAACGGGGCCGTCTTTGGCGAGCTGGCCGGCTGGGAGCGCGCGAACTGGTTTGCCAATGAGGGGCAGGAACGCGAATACCGCTACAGCTGGAAGCGCCAGAACTGGTTCGAGAACTCGGCCGCCGAACACCGCGCAGTGCGCGAGAACGTGGGCATGTATGACATGTCTTCCTTCGGCAAGATCCGGGTCGAAGGCCCCGATGCCCAGGCTTTCATGAACTATGTCGGCGGCGGCGACTACGCGGTTCCAAACGGGAAGATCGTCTACACCCAATTCTTGAACCGGCATGGCGGGATCGAGGCAGACGTGACCGTGACCCGCCTTTCCGAGACCGCCTATCTGGTCGTGACCCCGGCGGCGACGCGACTGGCCGACCAGACGTGGATGATGCGTCATTCGGGCAATTTCAACGTGGTCATCACCGATGTCACGGCAGGCGAAGGCGTTCTGGCGGTGATGGGTCCCAACGCGCGGACGTTGCTTGAAAAAGTTTCGCCCAACGACTTCTCGAACACGGCAAACCCATTCGGCACCGCGCAGGAAATCGAGATCGGAATGGGCCTGGCACGGGTTCACCGCGTGACCTATGTGGGCGAACTTGGGTGGGAGGTCTACGTGTCGTCGGATATGGCCGGGCACGTTTTCGAAACACTGCACGAGGCTGGGCAGGACATGGGCCTGAAGCTGTGCGGTATGCACATGATGGACAGCTGCCGGATCGAAAAGGGCTTCCGTCACTTCGGCCATGACATCACCTGCGAAGATCACGTTGTGGACGCCGGTCTCGGCTTTGCCGTCAAGGTGGACAAGGGATGTGATTTCATCGGCCGAGATGCGGTGATTGCCCGCAAGGACAGCGGCCCCCACAGCCGGCTGGTGCAATTCAAGCTGACTGACCCTGAACCGCTGCTGTTCCACAACGAACCGATTATCCGAGATGGCGAATATGTGGGCTACATCAGCTCAGGAAACTATGGCCACACTTTGGGTGGCGCGATCGGCATGGGTTATGTCCCCTGCAAGGGCGAAAGCGCGGCCGACGTGCTGTCCTCGACATACGAGATTGACGTCTGCGGAGTAAAGGTCCGCGCCGAGGCGTCGCTCAAACCCATGTACGATCCGAAATCCGAACGTGTGAAGGTCTGATGGCGGGTTGGGGGCGTTGCTCCTATGCAATTGTATAGCGCCGGATGGAGGTTCTTGACGAGGCCTCCATCTGGCCAAGACTTTACCGGAAAACCAAGCATAGCCGAACATGGTTCTGCCGGTCGCACACCGGACGATAGGGCCGCCGACCCATCACAATTCGTTATGAGCGTCTTCAAGCTTTTCTGAGTTTCAATGGCAAGGGACTTTGCCTAAAGACGGGGGGTATCAGCTGGAGACCATTCATGGCCGAGCGCCCGACCCAAGCCCAGAACACGGATTCGCCAAAAGGCCTTGCGCTGGCTGTTACGGCGTATGTCCTTTGGGGTTTTCTGCCGCTCTACATGAAGGCAATGGCGCATATCGGTCCCGTCGAAATCGTGGCGCATCGCATCATCTGGTCGGTTCCGGTGGCCGGGCTGTTGCTGGTCGCGCTGGGGCGAACCGGTGATCTGAAGGCGGCGCTGCGCGATCCGCGCATGTTGGGAATGGCATGCCTGACGGCGGCCCTGATTTCGGTGAACTGGGCTATCTACGTCTGGGCGATCGCCAGTGGCAACGCTCTGGACGCGGCGCTGGGGTATTATATCAACCCGCTGTTCAGCATAGCGCTGGGAGCGATCCTGCTACGCGAGTCCCTGACCCGAACACAGTTGATTGCCGTGGGGCTTGCCGCCTTGGGCGTTCTGGTTCTGGTGGTCGAGGCCGGCCGTCTGCCATGGGCGGCGCTGGGGTTGATGGTCAGCTGGGGATTTTACGCGTTCTTCAAGCGCTCGTTGCCCATCGGACCAAACCAGGGATTTCTGCTTGAGGTTCTGATTTTGCTGGTTCCCGCGCTGGCTTATGTGACCTGGTTGGGCGCGGAGGGTACCGGACATTTTGGAGGCGCCGCAACAGATACCATGCTGTTGGCCGGGGCAGGTATCGTGACCGCCGTTCCGCTTCTGGTCTATGCCAACGGGGCCAAGCTGGTGCGGCTTTCGACCATGGGTATCCTGCAGTACATCGCGCCGACCATGATATTCATCACGGCGATCACGCTGTTTGGTGAGCAGATCGACCGCGGGCGCATGATTGCCTTTCCGCTGATCTGGGCCGCACTGGTAGTGTATTCAGTGCCCATGATCCGTCAGGTGCGCGGTCAGACCTGATCGAGGATCATTCGCGCGGCCTGCTCTGCCCAAAGCCGATAGGCTTTGGGGCTTGGGTGATAGCCGTCCACAGCCGCCAGGGCCGGATCGTCGGGCAGGTGCAGCGCCAAATGCCGGGCCTTTGGGAAGCTCGCGATCACCTCTCTCTGCCCTTCGTCAAGGCGCGCGGATTGGCGTCCCAAAATCCATGCCAAGGGCTGTGGTAGCGCCGGGAACCGATCCATCTGCGGGACGCCCGTCACGATCACAGTCCGCACGCCCAGATCGACGGAAAGCAAGCGCATCAACTCGGCCTGTTGACGTTTGAACCGGTTGCAGGTCACGGCTCGGGTGACGTCGTTGACGCCCAAGGCCGTAACAGCCGCGTCAAACTGGCCTTCGATCCTGCGCAGGTCTTCGATCGCGTTACCGGTCGTGTGGCCGGTCGTTGCGACAAGGCGCCACTCAACGCTGAACTGGCGGCTGAGCAGTTTCACCAACTGGCCCGACAGCGCCTGTTCCTGAGTGCCAGCCCCAACACCTGCGGCGGAACTGTCGCCGGTGATCAGCAGGCGCAGTCTCGGCCCGCGGCCTTGCCGGCCCTCACGCGCACCAGCAGGTTCGGGCAGCTGCACGGCCCCTCGTCGCACCATCAGAGCCTGTGCCGCCAGCACCGGCAGCAGCGGAACTCTCAGAAGCTGATCGGCGGCAATGGGCACGGGTGGCTCAGCTCAAAGCGTTCCGAAATTCCAGGAACCGGGGATCTTTCATGACGCGCGCCATCATGGCCTCGCGCAGGGCGCCAACGGTCTTGTAGGGACGCATGGCGACTTCGAATGTCTGAATCAACCCGTCATCGTTGAGCTTGATCAGGTCAACGCCAACAGCGTCCAGTTCACCCACCTTGCATTGAAACTCCAATGCCCAGTCTTTGCCATCGCCCATGATCCGGCGGTAGCGAAACTCGGAAAAAACCTGTCCAACATGACCCAATACCGCCGCCACCGGGGCGCGGCCTGTCCAGGTGCTGTAGTAGGTCGGCGGAAGGAACTGCACGTCTTCGGCCAGCAATTCATGGATCAGGCTCTCGTCGCCCTTGGCGACCACTTCCTGCATTCGTTCGATCGTCGGGTGCATGTCATCTCCTCTGCCTGGCGCGAGAGTTGCCGAGAAGCCTTCTCATCGCAAGGACGACGTTGCGAGAGGCGGCGCCCTGCGATAGGCAGCCCGCATGAGCGATACCTATGATCCCCCCAAAACGCCGCTGGACGTGCTGCACGAGGATGCGCAGGTGATCGTGGTGAACAAGCCGGCGGGCCTGCTGTCGGTGCCTGGCCGGGGAGAGCACCTGGCCGATTGTCTGCTGGCCCGTGTGCAGGCCGCATTCCCGCAGGCCTTGCTGGTCCACCGGTTGGACCGCGATACCTCAGGCGTCATGATCTTTGCCCAGACACCGCACGCCCAACGATATCTGGGACAGCAATTCGAAAACCGGCAGACACGAAAAACCTACGTCGCCCGTGTGTGGGGCCGGTTGGAACCAAAGACCGGCACGGTAGACTTGCCGTTGATCGTGGATTGGCCCAACAGGCCGCGCCAGATAGTGTGCCACGAGACTGGAAAGCCGGCGGTCACGGATTGGCGGGTTGTCCGGTACGACGGGGACACCACCCGCGTTCGCCTGTTTCCAAAAACCGGTCGCTCGCACCAGTTGCGGGTCCATATGCAGGCACTGGGCCATCCGATCCTGGGCGACCCGTTCTATGCCGAAGGACCGGCGCGCGATTTCCCCAGGCTGATGCTTCATTCCGAGGAATTGCGCGTCAAACACCCCGAGGATGGCATATCGATGAAATTTCGCGCTCTGCCGGATTTCTGAGCGCCTTGGGGGCGGCGGGTATTCGCCGATCTCACGTTTTTGTCGCTTGAGCCTGTTTGTGTCAGGCGTGCTATAATCACGTCAAACACGTAACCCGGAAAAACGGGTGCAGGAGCAGAAGGTGAACCCATGAAAATTTCCAGATTCTTGCCGCCGGTCGGGCTGAGCGCCGCATTTGTGCTGGGGGCCTGTACCGACCCCGGTACGTTGCGGGTTCAGGACGACCCGAACCAGAACGCCAAGCAGGGAGCGTTGCTGGGCGGTCTGATTGGCGCCGGTGTTGGCGCCATCGCCAATGACTCGAACCCTGGGCTGGGTGCCGTTGCCGGTGCGGCCATCGGTGCTGCCGGCGGCGGGTTGATCGGCAACCAGTTGGACCGGCAGGCAGCCGAACTGCGTCAGCAACTGGCCAATGACGGTATCACGATCGTCAACGCCGGAGACCGGCTAATCGTCACGGTCCCGAATGACATCACCTTCGACACCGACAGCGCCACGGTCCGGCCTGCGCTGAGAGCGGATCTGGTCCGCGTGGGGCAAAACCTGGTGAACTATCCCAACTCGAACGTACAGATCATCGGGCACACCGACAGCGATGGTGAGGCCGGCTACAATCAGATCCTGTCCGAACGCCGCGCCAATGCGGTGGCGGATGTTCTGCAGGCCAATGGCGTCAGCTATGCGCGCATTGCCACGATCGGCCGCGGTGAAAACCAACCGATCGCCTCGAACCTGACGCCCGAGGGCAAGGCGCAGAACCGCCGGGTCGAGATCGTGATCGTGCCAAGCGGCAACGCCTGAGCCGATCATCAGCCAACTGCCGGGGGCCGCCGCGAGCGGCCCCTTTCTTTTTTGCACATTGACTGCGCGTCAGGCGGGCTATGGTTTGCGGTCGGGATGACTAAACTGCAGCCGAAACACATGACGGAGATATCCTGATGTCCGAACCGATCCTTCTGGGCCTGTCCGGCTCGTTGCGGCAGAACGCCACCAATCGACGCCTGATCCGTGAAGCGGCGCGCCTGTTCGGCGCGGGAACGTTCATCGAAGCTGATCTGAATCTGCCACTCTATGATGGAGATGCTGAGGAGGCCGAGGGGATCCCGGCCGAAGTTCAGATCCTGGCGGATCAGATCGCCGGTGCCCATGCGGTGGTCATTTCCACTCCGGAATACAACAAAGGGCCGTCAGGCGTTCTGAAGAACGCGCTGGACTGGGTCAGCCGGACCAAGGGCAATCCCTGGGCCGACAAACCGGTTGCGGTGATGTCCGCAGCGGCGGGCCGGGCCGGAGGCGAACGGGCGCAGATGATCCTGCGGTCTTTCATGGTGCCGTTTCAGCCGCGCATCCTGCAGGGCCCCGAAATTCATCTGGCCGACAGCTCGAACGAGTTCGACGATGCAGGTCGATTGCGCAGCGACCGGTACGAACGGACGCTGGGCCAGTTGATGGAGAAGCTGCGGGCCGAAGCAGGTTTCTGAGCCTTGTCGGGCTGGCCGAGCCTGCTTAGGGTGCGGCCATGACGGATCAAGTTTCCTCGGAAATTCAGCACGACGTGATGGACCCTGCCCGGGCGGCGGCGTTTCAGGTGGCGTTGGGGCAGGCACCTTCGATCGGGATGGGCACGTCGCTGCCGCCGTTCTTTCACCAGCTGTATTTCTGGTCGCCGCGCCCGCCCGAGGGCTTGGGGCGCGACGGCCATCCCGTGGTGGGCGAAGGGCTCGTCCCCGACCTCGGTCTTCCGCGTCGGATGTGGGCCGGTGGGCGATTACGGTTCGCCGCTCCGCTGATTGCTGGCACACCAGCCGAACGCCGCTCGACCTTGAGCAATGTGAGCACCAAAACTGGACGGACCGGGCCCTTGGGGTTTGTGACCCTCAAGCACGAAATCTGGCAGGACGATACGCTGTGCCTGACCGAATGGCAGGACCTTGTCTATCGCGAGGATCCGTCGGCCGATGCACCAAAACCAGAGGCCTCGGTTGCCCGGACGGACGAAACAGACCTGCGCCAGGTCGCGTTCGACACCACGCTGCTGTTTCGGTACTCGGCGCTGACTTTCAATGGCCACCGCATCCACTATGACCTTGACTATGCCCGCGATGTCGAAGGCTATGCCGGGCTGGTGGTTCATGGACCGCTTCTGGCGCAGCATCTGATGCTGCTCGCCACTGATCTCATGGGGCCGCTGGCCGAGTTTTTCTTTCGCGCGGCCTCTCCGCTGATGCATTTCGAGCCTGCCACGCTGTGCCGAAACGGAAACGATTTTTGGGTCCGCGGTTCTGACGGGCGGCAGTGCATGCAGGCCGTGGCCCTTCCACGGTCACAGTGACGCCTCGGGGCGGAAGCCTTCGGGGATCGAATCCTGTCCGTCCAGTACAAGGTCTGCCATGACCTCGGCCATCTTTGGGGCCATGCCGAACCCGATCTTGAAGCCGCCATTGGCAATGAACTGGCCCTTGTGCAGCGGGTGTGCGCCCAGCATTGGCGCTCGGCTCTTGCTGCGGGGGCGGACCCCGGCCCAACGCTCGATCACCTCCGCGCCGTGTAGAACAGGAACCGCCTGCAACGCGCGCTGGATCACATCGTCAAGCGCAGCATCGGTGCCGGTCGGGTCGTCATAGTCCCGCTCGGACGTCGAGCCGATGGCCAGTGTCCCGTCGGCGTGGGGCACGAAATGGATCGACTCCGCAAACAGCTGCGGCACTTGGCCCGCGTCGAACCGCAGCAGTGCCGCCTGTCCCTTGACCCCGTTTCCGACCGCCTTGCCGAAAGCATCGGACAGTTCCAACAGGCCGGACACCCCGGTCGCATGAATGACTGCCCCGGTGTCCGGGGCCTCGGGCACGACCTCAACCCCCATCACGGCCAGCGCGGCCACCAGCGCGGCGCAGGCCCGGCGTGGATGCATGCGTGCACTCAACGTATCGTGGATGACGAATCCCGTTGCGCTGGGCGGGCACCATGATCCGACCGAGCGCGCCTCGACCACGGTCCATTCAGCCCGACCCTGCCAAAGGTCGCGGGCCGAGGCCGCACGCTGATGCGCCAGGTCGAGGCTCTTTGGGTCGTTGATGGGCTGGATCCGCCCCAGACGCGCATAGCCGGGCGAAACGCCGCCGGTGGCCTCCACCTGTCGCCAAAACGGTTCGGCCATCAGCAGGCTTTCAAATTGAAATGCTTTCTTGTCGTTCCAGTTTTCCGGAACGTGCGGGGCAAGGGCACCCACCAGCCCGCCGCTGGACCCTGAACCAGCGCCGTAGGGATCGACGACCCGGACCCTGGCGCCACGTCGCGCACAAGTCCAGGCGATGGACAGGCCAAATATACCAGCCCCGCGGATCGTCACATCGACCATTGCCAATCCCCTTTTCCTTGTTCAGTGTCGCGCCGCTTAGCTACAGGAATTCCCGATGGCAGACCAGCGCGCCAAATTGTCGTGGAGGGATGAGACAGTCCCTGTTTCTGATCGTTTCGACGACCCCTATTTCAGCCTTCAGAACGGGCTGGAGGAGACCCGTCATGTCTTTTTGCAGGGCAACGATCTGCCCGCGCGCTTTGCCCCTGGTTTTCACATCGCCGAGTTGGGGTTCGGAACCGGACTGAACATGCTGACCGCTTGGTCGGAATGGGAGAAGTCCGGGCAATCGGGTCCGCTGACGTTTACCAGTTTCGAAGCCTTTCCGATGGCCCCTGCCGATATGAAACGCGCGCTTGCGGCCTTTCCCGAGCTGGCGCCCTGGGCCGACCGGTTCCTTGACCGATGGCAGGGTGGCGGCTGTGATTTGGACACGCTGCGTCTGACCGTGATCGAAGGTGATGCCCGCCATACCCTGCCTGTTTGGGACGGGCTCGCCGATGCCTGGTTCCTGGATGGGTTCTCGCCCGCCAAGAACCCTGAGCTGTGGCAGCCGGAACTGATGCGGCAAGTGGCGGTCCATACAGCGCCCGAAGGGACGGCTGCCACCTACACCGCAGCCGGGTTCGTGCGGCGTGGGTTGCAGGATGCCGGGTTTTCAGTATCCCGCGCGCCGGGATACGGCCGCAAACGGCACATGACGCGGGCGACCAAGGCATGACCCAGACAAACAACGTGCGGGCGGGTATTGCCCTGATGATCGCGGCCACGATCGTGTTTGCGCTGCAGGACGGCATCTCGCGCCATCTGGCAGGCACGTACAACACCTACATGGTGGTCATGCTGCGATACTGGTTCTTTGCGGCTTTCGTGATTGCCTTGGCGGCGCGTGCACCCGGTGGTCTGGCGGCCGCCGCCCGGACGCGGCAACCGGGCCTGCAGATCCTGCGCGGCCTGCTGCTTGCCGGCGAGATCTGCGTCGCCGTCTACGGCTTTACCATTCTCGGCCTGATCGAGAGCCAGGCGGTGTTCATCTGTTATCCGCTTCTGGTCGCCGCGCTCAGCGGCCCTGTGCTGGGCGAGAAGGTCGGCTGGCGGCGCTGGTCGGCCATCGGGGTCGGATGCGTTGGCGTGCTGATCATTCTGCAGCCCGGCATGGGCGTTTTCAATCCGTGGGCAGTGATCCCCTTGATCTCGGCGCTGATGTTTGCGTTCTACGGTCTGCTGACCCGCTATGCTGCACGTCAGGACAGCACCGCAACCAGCTTCTTCTGGACCGGGATCGTCGGGGCATTGGTCATGACCTGCATCGGCCTGTGGTTCTGGGAGCCGATGGTGCCGCGGGATTGGTTCTGGATGGGGCTGCTGTGCATTACCGGCGTTCTGGGGCATTGGCTGCTGATCAAGTGCTACGAGATGGCAGAGGCCAGCGCGGTACAGCCCTTTGCCTATTTCCACCTGATGTGGAGCGCAATTCTGGGCATCACGATCTTTGACGAGACCCTCCGCCCCGCGGTGGTCGCGGGGGCGGGGCTGGTGGTGGCGGCGGGTCTGTTTACCCTATGGCGCGAACGCCGACAGGGTTGATCCGACCAGCTCCTGCGAGAAGGGGATCGGCAGCGCGGGTTTGCCCAGCCTTGCGCGGTAGACAGGCAGGCTCTCGGTCACCCGCATCACATAGTTGCGGGTCTCGTTGAAGGGGATCGTCTCGATCCAGTCGACGATATCCACCGCGCCGGTTCGCGGGTCGCCGTAGCGGTCCATCCATGAGTTCGGGCGATTGGGGCCGGCATTGTAACCTGCGGCCATCATCACGACGTTGCCGTTGAATTCGGCAGCCAGCCCGGCCAGATAGTTTGCCCCCAGTTTGGCGTTGTATCGCCAATCCGAGGTCAAACGTCCCGTCTGATGACCGCTGAGAATGCCCAGTTCCTGCGCGACCAGCTTGGCGGTCGCAGGCATCACCTGCATTAGGCCGCGCGCGCCGGCACCGCTGATCACGACCGGGTCGAATTCGCTTTCGCGGCGTGCGATGGCCAGGGTCATTTCCTTGGCCATGGGCAATCCGATATCCGCAACGGGATGGACCGGGTAATACGCCGCGGGCAATACGACTCCATTCGTCGCGGCCCGTTTGGCGATCATCACCGCCAGATGCGGCTCCTTCAACTCGACCGCCAGATCACCCAGCTGGCCGGCCTGCACCGGATCCAGGCTTTCGACCAGGTGCGTCAGGAACCGTTCGCCCAATTCCGGCTCGCCAGCTCGTATCAGCAGCAGCCCCGCCTCAAGCACACTGGACTTGGCGAACTCGGCCTGTTTCCAATGGGGCGCCCGGCGCGGGTTGGCCAGGTCGCTGTCAAATGGCCGTCCGATCTGTTCTGCAGCCAACAGGCCATAGAACGAGGTCTGGTAGTCGGCGCCGATTGCATAAGCCTCGTAGGCTTTCTCGGCGTTTCCGGTTGCGGCGTAGGCCCGGCCCAACCAATACCCGCCCCGACCCATCGAGATCGGAGACTTCACAGCCCCCAGGAAGTTCTGGAAATGCCGAACGGCTGTGGCCGGGTCGTTCAGCTTGCGCAAAGCCAGGAAACCCGACAGCCACTCGAGGTCGGCATATCCATACCCCATCTCGGGTGTCATGTGGTGATTGGCGGCGATGGCATAGGCCCGGTTCGCATCACCCTGACGCATTTCCAGCCGAGCCAGCCTGCGTCGCCCTTCGGCCCACTTGTCGGGTTCCCCCAGTGCCTGCGGGCTGGTCGAGCGCGCCAGCATCAGATCAATGGCGCTGTCGTCCAGCTCTTTGCGGTCCCGCCATACGAACCGGTCAAAGGCCAGCCCCGGATCATCGGCAAGCGCCTTCGGAACGGCGGCAACCTTGCCATCCACGCCGGGTTGGCGCTTTTGCAGGGCGATCCGCGCTTCGGCCAGTTTGCGGTAGTCTTCGCTGACCAGCGGCAGCATCTGGGCCGAGCTGATCAGATGACCATCCCACAGCATTCGGTCCAGACGAGCCTCGTGATGCGGTTTCAGCAGTGACCCGAAGTTCTGAACGTAGTCCTGCTGCAAGCCCGAGCCCATCGGCATCGTCCGCCAGGCAGTGACGATATCCGCCTCGGCCTCACCGGTGCGGCCTTTGGCCTTCAGTGCCACGGCATAGTTCAGAGCTCCTTCGGCAGTCTGTGGGGGGGTGTCCTTGTAGAACTTCAGCACCCGGTCCGGGTCCGCGCCGGTAAAGGACGGCTCGCTTTTGCGGCGCAGCCAGGCAAGGCCCGGCCAATCGGGCCGCCGGTCCAGAAAGACCAGAACATCGCCCGAGCTGCCGAACCCTTGGCGCAGCCAGTGCCACACGATGATGTCGCGCGCGACCGAGCCGCGGGTGCCGGCCACGCGCAAGGCGGCGTTCCAGTCGCCTTTGCGCATTTCGGACATTGCGGCCCGAAGATCGGAGACCGCATCGGCCCGCACGGCCTGAGTTTGAAGCGTCAAAGCTAGAATCATCGTCGCGATCAGCGACAGAATCCGTGTCATCCCTTGCATTTCCCGACCAACCGAGGATACAGCCATTCAGGATAAACCTTGCGCCGCCGGGATCAACTCAAGAAACCTAAATTCGTGTCGGCCCGCGACGCACATCACACGATTGAACCTCAAGGAGCGTTCCATGTTCAAAGGCTCGATGCCAGCTCTCGTCACCCCGTTCCGCAACGGCGAGTTGGACCTGGATACGCTCAAACAATTGGTGGAATGGCAGATTGCCGAAGGGTCGACCGGTCTGGTGCCCGTCGGCACGACCGGCGAAAGCCCGACGCTGAGCCACGAGGAACACGAAACCGTAGTGGCCGAGGTGGTCAAGGCCGCCGCGGGGCGCGTGCCGGTCATCGCCGGGGCCGGGTCGAACAATACGGTCGAAGCCATCCGGTTCGTGCGATTCGCACAGAAAGTGGGTGCGGATGCGGCATTGGTCGTCACGCCCTACTACAACAAGCCGACTCAGAAAGGCCTGTTGTCCCATTTTCGGGCGCTGCATGACTGTGCGGATATTCCGATCATCATCTACAACATCCCGGGCCGCTCGGTCATCGACATGAACCCGGACACCATGGGTGCGCTGGCGCAACTGCCTCGGATCATCGGTGTCAAGGACGCCACGGGCGATCTTGCCCGCGTCAGCCAGCAGCGCGCTTCCTGCGGCAAAGACTTCTGCCAGCTTTCTGGTGAGGACGCGACGGCCCTGGGTTTCAACGCTCATGGTGGCGTTGGCTGTATCTCGGTCACCGCGAACGTGGCCCCCAAGCTGTGCGCCGAGTTCCAGCAGGCGACCCTGTCGGGCGACTATGCGACGGCGCTGGAGTATCAGGATCGGTTGATGCCGCTGCACGAGGCCATATTCATCGAACCGGGCCTGGTGGGTGCGAAATACGCGCTCAGCAAACTGGGACGCTGCACCGAAGAAGTGCGGTCGCCGCTGACGACGCTGGAAGACAGCACAAAAGCCGCGATTGATGCCGCGATGGAGCATGCGGGCCTGATCTGATCAGTCGTGTTCCGAAAGAAATCGGGCGGTGTCCGGGAGAACCGGCACCGCCCTTTGCTTGTCTGCAGAGCGACTTAGTGCTTGCCGTAGTACAGCCCGACCACATGTTCGGCCTGGGCAAAGAAAAGCCAGCGCGAAGTGGCGATACCCGCCATATGAGACAGCACCGCCAGCGCTCCGACCAGGTGGTTGAACGGTAGGATCAACAGACCGACGGGAACCACGAAGGCCAAGGCAAAGGAAATGGCTCGCAGCTTGTCTGCGTGTTTGCGTCCGACAACGTGAACGAATTCGCGCAGCAGATAGTTGGTTCCTGTATGCGGCGGTTCAAACGCGCGGACAGAACCCCGGTCGCCAAGACCAGTTGCCGTACCAAGGTTGGTTCCCGAGTTGGCCAAGGCCTGATCGCCCGAACGCCAGTACAGAATTTGAACCAGCGCGGCGATCAACAGCAGCGGGATCGCAAATGCGGTCTGCCCCGCCAAAAGCGCGCCGCCGGCCACGCTGAAGCTCAGAAACATCACAGGCGTCAGTGTCAGGTTCCACCGCGGGATCGTCTTGAGTTGCGTGTAGATCATCGAGGTCGTGAATACGGTCGCCAATGAGAGCAGCGAACCGATCAGACCCAGACCGGACCAGCGCTGGTCCAGAAAGATCGCGCCGATCGCATAGAGCCCCATGACCAACAGGGCCAGAACTGCGCACCAGCCCTCGCGGCTGAGCCAGCTTGTCTTCCATTGGGTGAACGCCTTGAGCGCGCGCTCGGGGTGGCCGAGGTGAAAGGTCGAGGCCATGAGCCCACCCACGGACAGCGCATAGGCGATGGCGAAGAACACGAAGGCCACCCAGCCCGAGACATTCGGAAAGCCGAGGCCCAGGAAAAACAGCAAGCCGAAGCCCAGCCCCGACAGAGTGGTGAACAGGATGACGGAAGGTGCGGGATGCATGTCAGAGCTTCTCCAATGCCTTGTCCAGCCAGCCAAGGAAGCCCTTCGGCTCGTCAGCGACCGGCGCCACCAGGGGCGCCAGGATGTCGATCTGCTCTTCGACCGTATCCTTGGGGCGGGGTGGCAGGTATTTGTTGACCGGTTTGGTGCCCATTTCGGGCATCAGATCCATTCCGCCGCGCTCGGCCACCAGTTGGCTGACCGCGCTGTCGGGGTCGCCCAAGTCACCGAAATGGCGGGCCCCCGCGGGGCAGGTCCGCACGCAGGCGGGAACGCGGTCTTCCTCGGGCAGGTTGTCGTTGTAGATGCGGTCAACGCAAAGGGTGCATTTCTTCATGACACCCTCTGCGGCGTCCAGTTCGCGCGCGCCATAGGGGCAGGCCCAGGCACACAGGCCGCAGCCGATGCAGTCGCTTTCGTTGACCAGCACGATCCCGTCCTCGACCCGCTTGTAACTGGCGCCGGTGGGGCAGACGGTGACGCAGGGCGCATCCTCGCAATGCAGGCAGGATTTCGGGAAATGGATCAGCTGGGCGGCACCTTCGGCCGGCTGCACCTCGTAAGAGTGCACCCGGTTCAGGAATGTGCCCGAGGGGTCCGCGCCATAGGCGTCCTGATCGGACAGGGGGGCGCCGTAGTTCTCGGTGTTCCAGCCCTTGCAGGAGATCACGCAGGCATGACAGCCGACGCAAGTATCCAGGTCAATGACCAGGCCCATTTTTCGCTCGGTGGATTGGGGAAGTTGGGTCATGGCGTCTGCTCTTTGTCGAGGGCCGGGGCCGAAAGGGGGGCAGCCCCCTCTTGAGCCGCTCGGCTCAATCTATCCCGGGGATATTTTGGGCCAAATGGAGTGTGGCGCTGGGTCATTTGCCAACCTTCCATGCAAGATCCTTGGGGCCGGTGCCGACCGGAGATTTGATTGACGGGAATTCCGGCTGGCTTTGGGCGTCTGCCGGTGCTTCGGCTTTTTCGATCTTGACCTTGAGGTCAAACCACGCGGCCTGTCCTGTGATCGGGTCGGAATTGGCCCAGCGCAGACCGTCGCCCTTGGGCGGCAGCAATTCGTGGATCAGGTGGTTGAGCAGGAATCCTTTGGTTGCCTCGGGCGCGTCGGGCTGCAACGCCCATGCCCCTTTGCGTTTGCCGATGGCGTTCCATGTCCAGACGGTGTTGTCGTTCAACGCCGCCATTTCCATCACCGGCACAGTGATTTCTCCGTGCGGAGAACTGACTTTGGCCCAGTCCCCGTCCTTCAGTCCGTGTTCGCACATCAGCTTGGTGGGAACATACAGCGGGTTGCGCCCGTGCAGTTGCCGCAACCAGGCATTCTGGTTGCCCCAGCTGTGATACATCGCCATGGGGCGCTGGGTCAGGGCGTTTACGGTGAAGCCTTCGTTTCCGGTCTGGTCGGTCTCGTACCAGATCGGAAGCGGGTCCATGGTTTCCGTGATGCGGCCGCGCAGGTGGTCGGGGGGCTGGCGGTCACCATGGCCTTCGGCGGCCAGCTGGAACTTGCGCATCGGTTCGGAATAGAGCTGGAACAGGTAGGGTTGCGGGCTGTCATACAGGCCCATTCCCACTGCCCAGTCCTGATAGGCGGCGTTCCAGGGTTTGTAGAACAGGGCCTCGTCCGGGATGTGTTCCAGGTAGAAGCCGCCATTCTCGATATAGCGGTCCAGTTGGTTCGGGTTCACGTCGCCTCGACCCACCTGCGAGCCATCTGCGCCGCGGAATCCAGCCAGTGGGCCGATGCCTGGCTTGCGCTGATGGTTGACCATGTAGTCGGCATAGTCCGTGTATTTGGCCGAGCCGTCCTCATCGGTGAAACCCGGCAGACCCAGCTTGTTGGCCAGCTGGATCAGCACCGTCTGAAATCCGCGCACGTCGCGATCGGGTTCGATCACCGGCCAGCGGATCGCATCTGCGGCACCGTCGGCCTCGCAGATCGGGCGGTCGAGGAGCGAGATGCAGTCATGCCGCTCCAGATAGGTGGTGTCGGGCAGGATCAGGTCGGCATAGGCCACCATTTCCGAGGAATAGGCATCGGAGTAGATGATCCGCGGAATCACGTAGTCTCCATTGTCATCCTTGTCCGTCAGCATCTCGATCACGCCCTTAGTGTTCATGGTCGAGTTCCAGGACATGTTGGCCATGTACATGAACAGCGTGTCGATCTTGTAGGGATCGCCCGCGTGAGCGTTCGAGATCACCATGTGCATCAGCCCGTGGCTGGACATCGGGTTTTCCCAGGTAAAGGCCTTGTCGATGCGCGCCGGGCTGCCATCGGCCTTCAGGGCCAGATCTTCGGGGCCGCGCACGAAACCCAGATGCGGGCCGTCCAGGGGCGAGTTTGGCGTGACCTTGCAATGGGGGGTCGGGTGTGCTTCGACCGGCTTCGGATAGGGCGGCTTGAAGCGGAACCCACCCGGAACTTCGACCGTGCCAAGCAGGATCTGCAGCACGTGCAGCGCGCGGCAGGTCTGGAATCCGTTGGCATGGGCCGAAACGCCGCGCATCGCGTGCATGGCCACCGGCCGGCCGATCATCTTGCTGTGCTTTTCGCCCCGGAAGTCAGTCCATTCCTGGTCCAGCTCGAAGGCCTCGTCAAAGGCGACGCGCGCCAGTTCACCGGCGATGGCGCGGATCCGGCTGGCGGGTATGCCGCATTCTTCGGCCACCGCTTCGGGGGCGTATTCGTCGCTGAGGTATTTTTCCGCCATCAGGTGAAAGACCGGCCGGTGGGTGATGCCGTCCATTTCATAGGTGGCGGTCAGGTCCGGCCGGACGCCCGGTTTGTCGAAGGCCGTCGGTTGCCCCGTGACCCGGTCAATCACCAACGGCTTGCCGTCCGCGTCCCGCAGAAACAGGCCCTTTTCAGGACCTTCGGCGGCATTCATCAGGACAGGGGCGTTGGTATAGCGGCTCAGGTAATCCAGGTCGATCCTGCCGGCTTTCATCAACACATGGATCAGCGACAGGATGAACAGCCCGTCGGTCCCGGGCGTGATGCCGACCCAGTCATCGGCCACTGCGTTGTAGCCGGTGCGGATCGGGTTCACCCCGATCACGCGGGCACCGCGCGCCTTGATCTTGCCGATACCCATCTTGATCGGGTTGCTGTCATGGTCTTCTGCCACGCCGAACAGCATGAACAGCTTGGTGCGGTCCCAATCGGGCTGGCCGAATTCCCAGAACGCGCCGCCCATCGTGTAGATTCCGCCGGCCGCCATGTTGACCGAGCAGAAACCGCCATGGGCCGCATAGTTGCAGGTGCCGAAATTCTGGGCCCAGAAGCTGGTGAAGGATTGCGACTGGTCGCGGCCGGTGAAAAAGGCGAGCTTCTCGGGGTTGTCCTCGCGCAACGGTTTGAGCCAGCCGACGGCGATGTCCAACGCTTCGTCCCAGCTTATTTCCTCGAACTCACCTGACCCGCGCGGACCCACCCGTTTGAGCGGAGCGCGCAGGCGTGACGGGGCGTTGACCTGCATGATGCCCGCGCTGCCTTTGGCGCACAGAACCCCCTTGTTCACCGGGTGGTCACGGTTGCCCTCGATGTAAGCGACCTTGCCATCCTTCATGTGGACGTTGATCCCGCATCGGCAGGCACACATGTAGCAGGTTGTCTTGCGAACCTCGTCCGAGACCTTGGGAGACGTGTCGAGGATTGGCTGCTGATGGGTCATTTGCGGATCCAGTCGTTTGCGTCGGGACGAACTTGTCACTTTCAGCCCGGATTTAGAATACTGTTCTGACGATGGCGCCAGATTTGATGGTCATGTTCCCAATGCCTGCAGCACGGTCACGGCGATCATCTGTTCGACATCCTCGGCGCTGCAGCCGCGGGACAGATCATTCGCCGGTCGGGCCAGACCCTGCAGCACCGGACCGATCGCCATGTATCCACCGATCCTCTGGGTGATCTTGTAGCTGATGTTTCCCGCGTCCAAATTGGGAAAGATCATGACGTTGGCCTTTCCGGCCACTGTCGATCCAGGAGCCTTTTTCTGGCCGACGGGGGGGTGAAAAGCCGCGTCGAATTGCAGCTCGCCGTCGACATGCAGCTCGGGATGCTGTTCGCGCAAAAGACGTGTTGCCTCGGTGACCTTGTCGACACCGGGATGTCTTGCGCTGCCTTTGGTCGAAAAGCTCAGCATCGCCAGCGACGGCTGTTCCCGCAGGATGGCCCGGGCCGACTGGGCCGAGGCGGCTGCGATATGGGCCAGCTCCGATGCGGTCGGATCAATCACGAGCCCGCAATCGGAAAACAGCATCGCGCGCGCATCAGGTCCGCCCGGGTCCGGCGGGTACATCAGGAAAAACGAGGACACCAATCCGGCATCCGGGGCCAGGCCGATCACCTGAATCGCCGTTCGAACTACATCACCGGTCGTGTGGACAGCGCCACCGACCGTTCCCGTGGCGCGCCCTGTCCGGACCAGCATGGCCGCGTAGACCAAGGGCGTTTCGGCGGCGGACCGGGCCGACACCGCATCCACGCCCTTGTGCCGGCGCAGATCGTGGTAGATGGCCGCGAACTCCTCGGTCAGCGGCGACTCGGTCGGGTCATGGATGGAAAGGCCATCGCCCGGTGCGGCGCCCTGCGCCAGCAACTCGGCTTCGATTTCTGCCCGCGGACCGACAAGGATGATGTCGGACAGCCCTGCGGACCGGGCGGCAAGCGCCCCCGCAACGATGCGGGGATCACTGCCTTCGCTCAGAGCAACGACTGGCCGGATTGCCGGAGCTTGCTGACGCAACAACTCGATGGGTGTCAGGGTCATCCGCTCCAGCTCCGTTCCCGCTCAGACCTGCTGCGGCACCATGTCGTCGGCGGAAATGCCGGCCACGGCCACAGGCTTTTTCATCGCGTCGCGGCGGAACGGTTCACCCAGTTCCTGGTTGATCAGGGCTTCGATCAGGGTGGTGATGCCATTCTTCTGGTCTTCGATGGCCTGATTCAGGGCGGCGGTCAGCTCGTCCATGGTGCGGGCGACGACACCCTTCAGGCCGCAGGCTTGGGCGATGCCGGCATAGGACACTTTGGTGTCCAGTTCGGTGCCCACGAAGTTGTCGTCGAACCACAGGGTCGAGTTGCGCTTTTCCGCGCCCCACTGGTAGTTGCGGAACACGATCTGCGTCACGGCAGGCCATTCCTCGCGGCCGATGGCGGTCAGCTCGTTCACCGCGATGCCGAAGGCGCCGTCACCGGCAAAGCCAACTACGGGCACGTCCGGGCAGCCGATCTTGGCGCCGACGATGGCGGGCAGGCCATATCCGCACGGTCCGAACAGGCCGGGGGCCAGATACTTGCGACCTTCCTCAAAGGACGGGTAGGCGTTGCCGATGGCGCAGTTGTTGCCGATGTCCGAGCTGATGATGGCTTCTTTCGGCAGCGCGGCCTGAATGGCGCGCCATGCCATGCGGGGGCTCATCCAGTCGGGTTTGGCCGCGCGCGCGCGCTCGTTCCAGCTGGTACCGGGATCGTCGTCCTCGTGGTCCATGCTGCTGAGCTGCTGGGCCCAACGCGACTTCTTCTCGGCAATCTTGGCCTTGCGCTCGGCGCGGCCTTCGTCTCCGGCCGTGTCGCTCAGCTGCGCCAGGATGCCATTTGCCACCTTGGCCGCGTCGCCGACGATACCGACCGAGACCTTCTTGGTCAGGCCGATCCGGTCGGGGTTGATGTCGACCTGGATGATCTTGGCGTCGGCCGGCCAGTATTCCATGCCATAGCCCGGCAGGGTCGAGAACGGGTTCAGGCGCGTGCCGAGGCACAGGACCACGTCGGCTTCCTTGATCAACTCCATCGCTGCCTTGGACCCGTTGTAGCCCAGCGGGCCGGCAAACAGCGGATGGCTGCCGGGGAAGGCATCGTTGTGTTGGTAGCCGACGCAAACCGGCGCATCCAGACGCTCGGCCAGGGCCTTCGAGGCCTCGATGCCGCCTTTGGCCAGCACCACGCCCGCTCCGTTCAGGATCACGGGGTTCTTGGCGTTCGACAGCAGTTCGGCGGCCTTTGCGACAGCGGTTTCACCGCCTGCGGGACGCTCGAAATCGACGACCGCGGGAAGTTCGACGTCAATGACCTGGGTCCACATGTCACGCGGGATGTTGATCTGGGCCGGGGCGCTGGCGCGCTTGGCCTTCATGATCACGCGGTTCAGAACCTCGGTAACGCGGGATGGATCGCGGACCTCTTCCTGATACGCGACCATGTCTTCGAACAGCTTCATCTGTTCGACTTCCTGAAAGCCGCCCTGTCCGATGGTCTTGTTCGCGGCCTGCGGGGTGACCAGCAGCAGCGGTGTGTGGTTCCAGTAGGCGGTTTTGACGGCAGTGACGAAGTTGGTGATGCCGGGGCCGTTCTGTGCGATCATCATGGACATCTTGCCGGTGGCGCGGGTGTAACCGTCGGCCATCATGCCGGCGCTGCCTTCATGAGCGCAGTCCCAGAACATGATCCCGGCCTTGGGGAACAGGTCCGAGATCGGCATCATGGCCGAGCCGATGATCCCGAACGCGTGTTCGATGCCGTGCATCTGCAGAACCTTAACAAAGGCCTCTTCTGTCGTCATTTTCATTTGGACGCTCTCCAAGCAATGGTGGAAACGGTCAGGCGATACGCCTTGGCTTGCCATTGGTTTTGGCGCAACGGGGGCATCTGGGTTAGGGCCAGACACGGCGCCGGAGTAGGTCCAGTGTGGCCTCAGCAGGCCCGGATTGCGGCCGCAACCCGCTCGATTCCCGCAGGTATCCGGTCAGCCGAGATCGAGGAATACCCCAGGCGGTAGTAGTTCCTGGGCCGATCCGGCCCCGAGAAGAACGCAGCACCGGGCTCGATATGAACACTCTGATTCTGCAGCGTTTTCGCCAGTTCGGCGGTGTCGACGTGGTCCGGTGCCTTCATCCACATCGACGATCCACCAAAGACGCCGCGTCCGGCCACGGTCAACCCGTTCGCCTCGATCGCGTCCTCGATCGTCTTGCGCCGCTGCATCAGAGCCTTGGACATACGCCGTATCTGGGCGTCATAGTGCCCGAGCGACAGGAAATAGGCCGCCGTTCGCTGGATATGGCCGGGTGGGTGTCGGAAAACGAGTGACCGCAGCGCACGAGCCTCGCGGATGAACGGTTCGGATCCGACCATGTACCCCAGCCGCAACCCCGGGAACAACGACTTGGAAAAGCTGCCCACGTAGACCACACGCCCGTCCTTGTCCAAAGACTTGAGCGCCGGGGACGGGGCACCCAGAAAGGCCATCTCGAACTCATAGTCATCTTCGACGATCATCGCGTCCAGTTCGCGGGCGCGTTTCAACAGGTCGTGACGCCGGGCGACGGGCATTGTCGCAGTTGTCGGACATTGGTGGCTGGGCGTGGTGTAGATCACGTCGGTCCCGTCCGGGATGGACTCGGGCGGCAACCCATCCTTGTCCACCCGCAATGGTGTCATCGAGGCATCCGAGCAGCGCATAAGTTCGTGCAGAGCGTAGTAGCTGGGATCCTCGATCGCAGCCATTCGCCCATGGCCCAGAAGAATGCGCGAGGTCAGCCAAAGGGCGTTCTGAGCGCCCAGCGTGATCAGGATTTCCTCGGGCCGAGCGGCGATACCGCGGCGGGGCAAGGTGTGGCGGGCAATGAACTCGATCAGCAACGGATCGTCCTGATCCACGTAGTCGCCGGTCAGCGAGTCGAAATCCTTGTGGCCAAGGGCCCGAACGGCGCAGAGGCGCCAGTTCGCATGATCAAACAGGGTGCGGTCGGCCTGGCCGTAGATGAACGGATAGCTGTATTCCCGCCAATCCGGAGGCTTGGCCAGAAAATCACCGTCAGAAAAGCGGCGGGCCAGTGCCGTGTCCCAGTTGACGGTTTCTTCGCTGCGCTGAACCGGTGTATATTTCGGAGGCACCGGTGCGTTCTGCGACACGTAGTACCCGGACCGGCCTTTGGCCGTCAGATAGTCATTTGCCAGCAGCTCGGTATAGGCCAGCGTCACGGTGATGCGGCTGACACCCAGATGCGCGGCCAGTTTGCGCGACGACGGCAATTTCTCACCGACATGAAAGCGGCCTGACAGGATGCCCTCGGCAATCATCTGCTGGATCTGCGCCTGCAGAGTGCCCTGACCGCCCGGTTTCAAAAAGAAGGTATCGACCGAAATTCCCATGCCTCGTTATATGTTGGACTTAAATGCAGGGCAATCTGGACTTATTCAGGGTCACCGGAATTTTATCCATACGGTTGACACGGGCTTTGCTTATCACTAAAAAACTAGAAATCTAGTTTAATGGAGATAGCCAAATGTGGGAAAAAGCTGCTGCAGGGTTTTCCGCGATGGGATCCGAGGCGCGATTGCAGGTGCTCAAGACCCTTGTGCGGGCCGGACAGGCCGGTCTGACGGTCGGAGAAATCCAAAGTCGGACGGGGATGGCACCGTCCACCCTGGCGCATCACCTGCGATTCTTGGCGGCAGGCGGCGTGGTCGAGCAGGAGAAATCCGGTCGGACCACAATCAACCGAGCATGTTTCGATGAATTGAGATCACTGGCGCAGTTCATCCTCAGCGAATGCTGCGCGGATGAATCCAGAAAGGCCGCAAACGATGGCTGAATTGACCCAATCCCCGAAGGCCGTTGGTCAAACCATGTCCGGTCTGCTGAAGACACCCTGGGCCCTGATCGTAGCGATCCTTGTGCTTGTGGCCATTCTGGACCCAGGCAATTGGGTGAACGTCACGACTTTTGCAGCCAAGGCTCTGGTGCACACCGGTCAGTACATCCTGTTTGCAGTGCTGTTGCTGTCCTACCTCAAGGCCAGCGGGGCCGAGACTATGGTTGCCCGGGCCTTCGAGGGCCGCGAAACCCGGATGATCCTGCTGGCCGCTTTGTTTGGCGGGTTGGCTCCGTTCTGCTCTTGCGAGGTGATCCCGTTCATCGCAGGCCTGCTTGCATTGGGTGCGCCGTTGTCGGCGGTCATGGCCTTCTGGCTGAGCTCGCCGTTGATTGACCCGCCCACGCTGTTGATCACGGCGGGCGCTTTGGGCTGGCCGTTTGCGATCGGCAAAGCGGTTGCCGCCGTGGCACTGGGATTGTTCGGCGGGTTCGCGGTGCGTTTTCTCATGCGTAAGGGTGCCTTTGCCCAACCTCTGCGCCACTATGAACCGGCCGGATGCTGTGGCTGCGGTCCGAAGAAAGACACGCTGCTTTGGCGCTTTTGGGAAGAGCCCGAACGCCGCGTCCGGTTCCGTAGGGAATTCGTGCAGAACGGCCTGTTCCTGCTGAAGTGGCTCGCTCTGGCCTATGTGCTCGAGGCGCTGCTGGTCAGCTATGTTCCGGCTGATCTGATCGCGCGGCTGGTTGGTGGCGACGGTGCGGTGCCGATCGTGATCGCCGCCTTTGTCGGGATGCCGGCCTACCTGAACTCGTACGTCGCGCCGCCGCTTCTGGCCGGCCTGATGGAGCAGGGGATGAGCGCGGGCGCGGCGATGTCCTTCATGATCGCCGGGGCCGTCAGTTCCATTCCGGCCATGGCGGCTGTCTGGTCTCTGGTCAAACCCCGTGTGTTCGCAGCCTATATCGGGCTTGGGATCAGCGGAGCTATTGCAGCCGGGATCCTGTTCCAGCTTTTGTAAGAAGAAAACCGCCCGGAGTATTCTCCGGGCGGTTCTGCATATCAGCTTGCGCCGCAGTTGCTTGGCAATTTGAACCGATACCGCGGTTCGCCGCTGTCCACGAAAACCCGTTTTTCCACACAGGCCGTGGTTCCGACACTGCGCGCGATCGGCGCCTCGGTCGCGGTGATTGAAGTTGCCGATCCGTCCGGCAATCGAACCGACGCGATGACCCCGTTCTTGAGATCACCATTGATTGGCGTAGCCGACAGTACAGGAACGGTCATATACGCTTCGTGTTCGTGTTTCCCATCGCCGCTGAACAGCAGCAGACCGGCAGCTACGGCGATAACGGCCACGCCGCCCAGAATGGCCAGTCCCTTGGTTTTTGCGAAAGCGTAAATCGAAACCGCCCGGTGCGGCCCGAAGATAGACGATAGAATGTTCAGCATGGTCCAGTTCCAAAAAGGCCCCGGTCCATCGGACCGGGGCCAGCACAGTGTCAGTTGCGCAGATCGTCCTCGTCGTCTTCTTCGGCACCGCCCTTGGGCAGGTTGAAGAAGCTGTCGGCATCCACCACTGCTTCGTCTTCTTTTTCCTCGTCGCCGTCATCGGAGAGCGAGAAGGTTTCCAGCCCCTCGATCGCCGTGGGGATCTTGGGAGCGGCATCCATTTCCAGCGACTGTTCGGTCGAGACCAGCTTGCGGCGCTCGTCATCGCTCATGACGCCACCTTCGGCGGCCTTCTTGGCGGCGGCTTTCTGGACGGCGGCATCCAGTTCGGACTGTTTGCACAGGCCCAGCGCGACCGGGTCGATCGGCTGCATGTTGGCGATGTTCCAGTGGGTGCGCTCGCGGATCGACTGGATCGTGGGCTTGGTGGTGCCAACCAGTTTGGCGATCTGGCCATCGCTCAGCTCCGGGTGGAACTTGACCAGCCACAGGATCGAGTTCGGGCGGTCCTGGCGCTTGGACAGCGGCGTGTAGCGCGGACCGCGGCGCTTTTCCTCGCCGGCGGCGGCCGGGTTGAACTTGAGCTTCAGCTTGTGCAGCGGATCTTTCTCGGCCTTGTCGATCTCTTCCTGGGTCAGCTGGTTGTTGGCGATCGGGTCGAACCCTTTGACGCCTGCCGCCACATCGCCATCAGCGATGCCTTGCACTTCCAACTCGTGCATGCCCACGAAATCCGCGATCTGCTTGAAGCTGATCGTGGTATTGTCCACCAGCCAAACGGCGGTTGCCTTGGCCATCAGGGGTTTTGCCATCAGCCCGTCTCCTTTGAATACATCTGTCCCGTCGCCGGAATTCGGCGGCCCCGTGGTCTTGGGGCAGGTTTCCGTTGTCGGGGAACTTGGCCCGTATATAGTCGTGCAGATGCAAGAAGGGAAGAGGCGAATGCGCTGGGCGTTATTGGGGCTGCTGGTGTGGATTTTCGGCGCGATGGCCGCGCTGGCCGATGGCGAGAAGTCAGGCGAGTTCGACTATTACGTCCTGTCGCTGAGCTGGTCGCCCAACTGGTGCGCCCGCGAAGGCGACGCGCGCGGATCCGACCAATGCGATGCGCGCCACGATCACGGCTGGATCCTGCACGGGTTGTGGCCGCAATACCACCAGGGCTGGCCCTCCTATTGCCCGACAGCCAAGGCGCCGCCGTCCCGTGCGATGACCCGACAGATGGAAGATATTCAAGGCAGTTCGGGTCTGGCCTGGCACCAGTGGAAGAAACACGGCACCTGTTCGGGCCTGTCCGCAGCGGACTACTACGCGTTGTCCCGGCAAGCCTATGACCGCATCACCCGACCGCCGGTGTTTCGCAAGTTGGACAAAGCCGTGAAACTGCCGGCGCGCGTGGTCGAGGATGCCTTCCTCGACGCCAATCCGGGGCTCGAGCCGGACATGATCACCGTCACTTGCAAGCACGGTTACATCGAAGAAGTGCGCGTCTGTCTGTCACGTGATCTGGACCCGGTGCCCTGTGGGCGGGACGTGATCCGGGACTGCACCGCTTCGGATGCGTTGTTCGATCCGATTCGCTAGAGCTTCTTGTTCTGGCAGTCCCGCGCATAGTCCAATGCCTTGGCGGTGCCCTTCAGATCGATCGCCAAAACCCGCTCGCCTGCGGGGTTGTAGATCGTCATCGTCTTGTTCTGGGCGATGGCGGCAACAAAGTCGCGGTCGGTGAAGAACACGGTCGCACCAGGCACTCGATCCTGCTTGAACCCGATGGCTGTGGCGTCAAAGCTCTTGCCGTCCAGCTCGAACCGGATCGGATAGGATTTGCCGGGCTCGATGTTGCCCCACCCCTTGTGGAAAACGGTGAAATAGCCCCGATTGTCCAACGCATCGTAGCCCAGGCGCACCACGGACAGGTCCTGATACACCGTCTGGATCAGACAGCCGTTGCCCAGATTGGGGTCCATCATGATGTTCCAGCCTTCGACGAACCCCTTGTCGACCAGTTGCTGTGACCACGCGGAAGTGGCGGTGAAGGCGGCGAAGGTCAGGGCGAGAAGGCGTTTCATGGCGGGTTCCGATATCAAATGGGTCAGGCTAGGGCATAGTACACGGTGCGGGGTCGACGGAAAGATCATTCTAGGCCTCGGCAGCAGTGCATGATGATCTATGTGCATGGAACAACACGGCTTTGCCTTGTGGGGCGGGCGCTTGAAACAAGGACGTTGCAAAATACGTCTTGCCCAATAGACCAAGGAGCAAGCCATGCCTCAACATCCAAGAACATTCTCTCACATCGGGTTGTCCGTCCCGAACGTGGACGAAGCCGTGAAATTCTATTCCGAGGTTTTGGGATTTTACGTGATCATGCCGCCAACCGACGTGGTCGAGGATGACACGGACATCGGCGTGATGTGCACGGACGTGTTTGGCCCGAATTGGAAAAAACTGCGTATCGCGCATCTGGCGACCGCCGATCGTATCGGGATCGAGCTTTTTGAGTTTGATGGAAACTACGCGCCGGAAAACAACATCGACTTTCGCAGGAACGGGACGTTCCATTTCTGCGTCCAGGATCCTGATGTCGAAGGCTTGGTGGAAAAAATCGTGGCGGCCGGCGGGAAACAACGCATGCCTATCCGATACTACTACCCCGGCGAGAAACCCTACCGCATGGTCTATGTCGAGGATCCGTTCGGGATAGTCTTCGAGATCTACAGCCATTCCTATGAATTGACCTACTCGTCGGGTGCCTACACCTGACCGATGGGTAAAGTGGTACCTTGCAATCGGGGAGGGGCGAGAGCGTGCTGCTTGCAGGCAGCACGCGGCGGCTACAGTTCTTTCCGCGCCCGCAGCGCTGCGGTGATGGTCCCGTCATCCAGATAGTCCAACTCGCCCCCGATCGGCACGCCCTGCGCCAGCGAGGTCAGGCGGACCTGTCCTTCCAACTGATCTGCGATGTAATGGGCCGTGGTCTGCCCGTCGACGGTCGCGTTCAGGGCCAGGATTACTTCCGTGATGTTTTCGGCGGTGACGCGGTCGCGCAGGCGGGGGATGCGCAGGTCTTCCGGGCCGACGCCGTCCAGCGCCGAGAGCGTTCCGCCCAGCACATGGTAGCGGCCTTTGAACACGCCCGCGCGTTCCATCGCCCACAGGTCGGCCACGTCTTCGACCACGCACAGCTCACCGGTGGCGCGGTCTTCGGAATTGCAGATGTCGCAGATGTCGGTGGTGCCCACGTTGCCGCAGTTCAGGCATTCGCGTGCGGTGGCGGCGACCTGCTGCATGGCGTCCGACAACGGCGTCAGCAGCAGGGCGCGTTTGCGGATCAGGTGCAGCACCGCCCGCCGGGCCGAGCGCGGTCCCAGCCCCGGCAGCTTGGCCATCAGATCGATCAGGGCGTCGATGTCACTGTTCGAACTCATGGCCTGTCCTGCGTGGCTTTGGCGGCGGGGGTTTGAGGGGCGAAGATCAGAACGGCAGCTTGATGTCCGCCGGCAGGCCCATGCTTTCGGTCAGCTTGGCCATTTCTTCCTGCGACCGCTCGGCGGCTTTGGTCTGCGCGTCCTTGATTGCGGCCAGGATCAGGTCCTCGACCACTTCCTTGTCGTCGCTGTTGAAGATCGAGGGGTCGATGTCCAGACCTTTCAGTTCGCCCTTGGCCGAGGCCGTGGCCTTGACCAGGCCCGCGCCGGATTCGCCGACGACCATGATGGTGTTCAGCTCTTCCTGCATCTGCGCCATCTTGGTCTGCAGTTCCTGCGCGGATTTCATCATCTTGGCCATGTCGCCCAGACCGCCGAGTCCTTTGAGCATCTGTGTGTCTCCTGTCATTCGATTTGCGGCCTAAATACGGGCCGTCTGCGTCCTTCACAAGGGCAGCGCGCCTTCTGCGCGGATGATCAGTCTTCCTCGAACGGGTCCCATTCGTCTTCGACCTCGGGCAGGGCTTCGGTTTCGACCTTGGCCGCGCGGTCCTCGGGTGTTTCAATCCGGGTGATGCGGGCCTTGGGGAACTGTGTCAGAACCGCCTGAACCAAAGGGTGTTCTTCGGCCTTGGCCTTCAGCGCCAGCTCGGCCGCGTCGCGCAGTTCGGCGATGGTGGGCGCGTCCCCGTCCGAGACGATCGAGACCGCCCAGCGATTGCCGGTCCAGCGCTGCAGCGCGGACCCGAGCCGCGCGGCCAGGTCGGTTGGGGCCTTTTCGGTGGGCGTGAACTCGATCCGGCCCGGCTGGTACGAGACGAGGCGGACGCCGTTCTCGACCTCGACCAGCAGCTTCACGTCACGGTTGGAGCGGATCAGCTCGACCACATGCTCAAACGTTGGATAACGCGCCAGCGCGGTCTGCACGTCTTGGGCCAACGCCGCCGTGGGCGCGCCGCCCACACCGCGCGGGGTGGGCGCATGGGCCGAGGCCGTCGCGGTCACGGGCGGGGCGGTGTTGCCGGCAACCGGAACGCCGCCCCCCGGCCCGCCGACGGGCGGCGGAGGGCTGTCCTGAAGGCGTTTGATCAACTCTTCCGGGCTGGGCAGATCGGCCACATGGGTCAGGCGGATCACCGCCATTTCCGCGGCCATCATGGCGTTGGGGGCGGCCGAGACTTCCTCTAGTGCCTTCAGCAGCATCTGCCACATCCGGGTCAGCGCCCGCATCGGCAGCGCCTCGGCCATCTGCTGGCCGCGGGTGCGTTCATCGGACGAGACGGTGGGATCTTCGGCTGCGTCGGGGGTGATCTTCACCACCGAGACCCAATGCGTGATTTCGGCCAGATCGCGCAACACCGCCAGCGGGTCGGCGCCCTCGGCATATTGCGCGCCCAGTTCGGTCAGGGCCCCGGCCGCATCGCCGCGCACGATCATGTCCATCAGGTCCAGCACGCGGCCCCGGTCGGCCAGTCCCAGCATCGCGCGCACCTGGTCGGCGGTGGTTTCGCCGGCACCATGGCTGATTGCCTGATCCAGCAGCGAGGTCGCATCCCGGGCCGAGCCTTCGGCGGCGCGGGTGATCAGTGCCAGCGCGTCATCCGAGATTTCCGCGCCCTCGGCGGTGGCGATCTTGCGCAGCAGGCCGATCATCACTTCGGGCTCGATCCGGCGCAGGTCGAACCGTTGGCAGCGCGACAGCACGGTGACCGGAACCTTGCGGATCTCGGTCGTGGCGAAGATGAATTTCACATGCTCGGGCGGTTCCTCCAGCGTTTTCAACAGCGCGTTGAAGGCGCTGGTCGACAGCATGTGGACTTCGTCGATGATGTAGATCTTGTACCGCGCGCTGGCGGCGCGATAGCGCACGCTGTCGATGATCTCTCGGATGTCGTTCACGCCGGTGCGGCTGGCGGCGTCCATTTCCAGCACGTCCACATGGCGACCTTCCATGATGGCCACGCAATGCTCGCACTGGCCGCAGGGTTCGGTCGTTGGGCCGCCATTGCCGTCGGGTCCGATGCAGTTCATGCCCTTGGCGATGATCCGGGCCGTGGTCGTCTTGCCGGTGCCGCGGATGCCGGTCATGATGAAGGCCTGCGCGATCCGGTCCGCCTCGAACGCGTTTTTCAGCGTGCGCACCATGGCATCCTGACCGACCAGGTCGGCAAAGGTTTCCGGGCGGTATTTTCGGGCGAGAACCTGATAGGCGGGGCTGGACTGTGTGGTCATGTCTGCTCTGACGGATTCGTACTGACGATGCAGGGTAGAGTTCCAGGTGCCCCGCGTCCACAGCACCGGTGCAGGTTTTTCGCTTTGGCGAGCGCGCGGTGTGAGGCATACTGCGCGGATCAAGTTCAATCAGCCAGTTTCGGGGGGAACGTCTGATGACAAATCTTGTGGTTCATGCATTGCAGGTGGGCGGCGGTACGCTGGCCCTGACCTCGGTTCCCGGCGGTGGCGGCGACTATGAGGGAGACCTGGACCTGATTTCAGCCTGGGCGCCGGGGCTGGTGATTTCGATGACAACCCTTGCCGAACTGGTTTCTGTGGGTGCGGGCGAATTGGGCTGTGACATTCATCGGCGCGCTTGTCGGTGGGCGCATCTTCCGGTCGCCGACTTCTCGGCGCCGTCGACCGAGATATCCGGCCGATGGCCCGAAGTCAGCGCCGCCGCCCGCCATGCGCTGTCGGGCGGCGGGCGGGTACTGGTCCACTGCCGGGGCGGTTGTGGGCGGTCTGGCATGGTTGTTCTGCGCTTGATGATCGAGAGCGGCGAGCAGCCGGAACAGGCCCTGAAACGCCTGCGGGCCGTACGCCCCTGCGCGGTTGAGACTGATGCTCAGATGGACTGGGCCGTCGCCCCAGCGCGCGAGGCACTGGCGACCTGACATTCAGGCGGTTGCGCGGAACTCGCGCTCGGCCCTGACCACGGGCATGATCGCCGTGGCCTGCAGCATCGCACAGGGTCGATCACTGATGACCTGCGCAGGCAGGGCGTCGCTCTGGTCGTCAAACAGCATGTCGGCGTAGGTATCAAGGCAGTCGGACGGGATGTCGGCGGCCGCTCCGCAATACACGCGGATCCGTTCGGGACGTGCATCGAACCGCGCCGTGCAGCCATGTTCGCAATGGGCCAGTTCGCTACTGCCTTCCACTTGGAAGTCGGGGGATGTAGCGGCCTGCGCCGTCGCCATTGCCTGCGCGATGGCCCGTGCCATGCGCGCCAATGCCGGGCAGGTCTTTCCGGTGCGCTGGCAGATGGTTGCCGCGAATTCATGGGTATCGGTCTTCCAAATCATGTTGCGCCCTCCGCGCGCTGGGCGAGGTGGATTTGGACAGACGCCGGTTTCAAGGCCAGACCCTGCCCGGACACCCCGTCCGAGTTTCGGTTTCACGTTTGATGGCAGGTCTCCTGACTTGCGGGTCTTTGCTTTGCCGACCTTCCCAACCTTGCGGTCAGTGGTATTTAGGCATCGCTCTCCGCCTACAGTTGCGGGGGCAGTCGCGGCCTTGGTCCGCTCCGGAGTTCCGGGTTGGACCGCACCGTGTTCCCTTTTCATCCCGGACCGAAACGGCACGGGAACCATCCACTCATCGCTAGCGGTGTATCCGGGATCGAGTCAAGACGGTTTCAGCCCGGTTGCCGGAGTGAGTTCCAAGGGAACAGATCAGGCAGTCTGCGCAGCACATTCGAATCCCTGCGGGCACGGGCCAATTGCCAGCCGCCTTGCATCACGATGAACAGGGTGTCCGCAGCATTTTCAGGGTCGGAAACTCCGAACCGCGCGGCGTGGTTTCGAACTTCGATGATCCAGCTTTCATACAGACGGTCGGCATGTTCCCGAAACGCGCGGTTGTCGGGGCTTTCGAACAGGGTGGCGGCGATCGGGCAGGTCTCCCATTGGGCCGAGGTGTCGAACAGCTTCGCGATCTTGTGGCACAGGGTGGTGACCCCGTCGCGAAAATCCGCGGCGTCGTCGAATGCCGCAGCGATCATGCTCAACATCCCGTCCGAGGCCCAACTGGCCGCCGCCAGGGCCAGATCCGGCTTGCCCTTTGGAAAATGGTGATAAAGCGAACCCTTGGGGGCTTGCGCTTCGGCCAGCAATTCCGCCAGACCGACACCGTTATAGCCCGAGCGCTGGAACAGTCGGGCGGCAGTCACGATCAGGCGATCTTTGGTGTTTGGTGGACGTTGGGTCATGCAGGCCAAATATTGACAGGCCTAGACCAATTGGTCCAGACACAAAGTATTAGACCGATCGGTCCAGAGTGTTTGGAGGCAAAGATGTTGGATTCGCAGCACGCGGTTGACGTGGAAGACTTTAAGTTTCCGTCGGGCCAGACCCAGCTGGCGGCGCGGCTTTACACTCCGGCGGTCGAGCCGCAAACCGTTGTTGTGCTGAACGGCGCAACGGGAGTGCCACGTGACTACTATCAGCACTTTGCTCGCTGGCTGGCCGCCGAGCGCGGTATGGCTTGCCTGACATATGATTACCGGGATTTCGAGCATTCGCTGACCGAGCGGCTGAAAGACTCGAAGGCCACGATGGCGGACTGGGCGCTGATCGACATGCCCGCAGCGCGTGCCGAGATGCGCCGTCGATACCCGCAGGCAAAACTGTGGGTGATCGGGCATTCGGTCGGTGGAATGCTGGGTCCGCTGCAACCGGAAATCGAACAGATCGACCGGATGATCTGTGTGTGCGCAGGTTTGGTGACGGTGGCCGATCACCCGTGGCCCTACAAGGGCTTGGCGACTTTGTTCTGGTATGGCCACGTGCCACCTCTGGTGCGTCTTCTGGGGTACCTGCCGGGGAAACTTCTGGGATTCGGAGCCGATTTGCCGGCGGGCGTCTATTGGCAATGGCGCAAGTGGTGTACATCGCCCACCAGCTATCTGCCCGAATTGGGAGACACGCTTCCCCAAGCGGATTGGAGTCGGGCGAACGCCACGGCGGATATCATTGCGTTCGAGGATGACCAGACTGTGCCACCGCCCGCCGTCTGGCGGCTGGCTGAACTCTATGGTCCGACCGCCCGTCGGCATTTGTTGCAGCCGAAGGATTTCGGACTGTCCGAAATCGGTCATATCGGCGCCTTCGCCCGGCGCAGCAGTGCCGTTTGGCCGCGATTGATCGCCTGACCCGCCCGCAAGCGCGGTTTTCAGGAACAACGACGAAATGCAGAGGTTGGATTGACCGGGCCGAATACGCGGCGCGGCGTCAAGTGAGAGGTTGGACATCGACCCAAGCGGGGCTCGTTGTGGCTGCTTCCTTCCGGACCTGACCAGGTTGGCGAGGCGCTTGCCCGCGCCAACCTCTCGACCGCCGATATAGGCATCACGCACCCGCTTGGCAACCCGTCACAAAGACAGGCGTACCCTAAGAAACCCGCGCGCGTCCTGCCCGTCGGTGGTGGCTGCAAAGTGGTCGAGCTCGTGCAGGTAGTTTGCAGCGCGTGGCCCGGTCTTCAGAATCACGGACCGGCCCGCCTGCGGAACAAAGGAAAAGCTTTGGGCGGTGTTTTCCACCGGATCCGGACCCAATCGTCCCGCCAGGTAGTCGCGCAAGATTCCCTGGAGGCTCAGCGGCGGCACCGGGATCAGGCGGGCCGGGTCTGGGACGGGAAAGTTGCCGCCGCCATTGGCTCGGTAGCTGTTTGATGCAACGACGAATTGTTCATCCGGATCGACGGGGCGGCCCTGAAAGGCAAGATCGCGCAGGCGGGAATGGGACGTGTCGATCAACTGGCCGCCTAAATCATATCGCGCGGGCTGGGTCAGATCGAACCTGTAGGTCACCCCATGCAGCACGTCGAAATTGTGCCCGGTGCCCTCGGGGTCGATCAGAACCTGCTCGTCGCTGTTGCCAAGTTGGGAAAACTGGGCAGCCGACATCTCCAGCCACTCGGCGATCTGGCGGCCATCCAGCAGCATGGCGGCCAGTTGGTTTGGAAACACATGCAAGTCCGAGACATGCCTTACGGTGACATCGCCAGCCGGGACTTCGGTGTAATGCCGTGGTCCGGCCCGGCCTCCGAATTTCGAAGGTGCGGCTGCGGACAGAACAGGGAGGGTTTCAAAGGTCGTTCCGGCCAGAACCGGTCGCAGGGCTGCCGCCTGTGCTGCGGCGACCAAGTTCAGCCCCTGATCCACCCCGCAAAAGGTGAAATAGCTGTGCAGGGTACGATTGATCCGGCCCACCGACTGGGCAGCGGCTTTGCGGGTCGCCTTATGGGCGGCGGCAAAAAGTTCGACCATCTCAGGGTCTTCAGGAACGACCCGAGCGCCGGTTTCAGCCCCGCCCGGGCAGATCGCGCGCAGATGCGCGCTGTGACCAGCAATTCTCACTTCTCCCGTGGCGTTCACGGCAAGCGTCAGGTCGATCACCCCCAAATGCGACCCCGCTGATCCGGGCATGACCAAGGGTCTGGCCAGCTGCGGGTTACCATCGCTTGGGTCGGGCAGTGTCAGGTGCGTGTGTCCGGCCACGATTGCATCAATACCGTCCAGAGCAGAAAGCTGTGCGACCACATTTTCCGACATCGGCGCGGCGTCGGGCTCGCCTAGGCCGGAATGTGCAAGAGCCACAATCAGGTCGCAGCCCTGACGACGCAAATTCTCGGCCATCCGGCGCGCCGTGGAGACGGCATCCTCGGCTACGACCTGGCTTTGCAATTGTAGTGCTTCCCACTTCACCGTCTGCGGCGGCAGGATCGAGAAAACGCCAATTCGGACAGCAATGCTTTGGCCGTTGATGTGGACATGACGGGTCAGGATGGCCTGTTTCTGCCAGGGCGCGACCCCGGTCAGACACTGCAGGTTGCTGCACAAAACCGGGCAAGGTGCCCGAGAAACGATTCGGCCCAGAGTTGGCAGACCAAAGCCGAAGTCGTGGTTCCCCAGCGCAATTGTGTCGTAGCCCAGGCGCCCAAAGGCGGACATCAAGGGGTGGGTAGCGTCGGTCTGTTCGGCCGCCCAGTCACCCAGAAGTGTCCCCTGAAGGGAATCGCCGTTGTCGAACAGCAGGACAGTTGCATTCGCCTCTTCCGCCTCTTGACGTGCAGAGCGGATCAAACTGACGGTTCGGGTGAAGCCCACACTTGGTTCCGGCCGGTCCGCATAATAGTCGAAACTGGTCAGATTCATGTGCAGATCGGTCGTCGCAAGAATCCGGATGTGCGCGGTTTTTAGGTGGGGATGTACCTGAAGCAGGGAGGATTTCAGAGCCAATTTTCTTCTTTTAGGTGCTGTTGTGCATACGTTTTCACTGAAAGGTAGAATACAGGTAATCGTCAGGGCTTCCATGCGTCCTTTGCGACAACGATGCTTTTTGCGAGTGTGAATTCCCATTGCACCAGTGCCCAAGTCGTGGCAGCCCTTGTGCAAATTCCAAAGGGACAGGCATGAAACGGGCGGAAAGCGTGACATTTGGCGGCTCTGGACTGGACCGGGCGGCGCAGATCCGTACCGATGCCAGAGCCTTGGAGGCAGCACGGTCCGATACTACGGCGCGGTGCATCCTTATGTGGCGGGGCAAACCGTTGGTCATGGGCGAAGCGCTGGACCAGTTGGCCTTGGTTCCGATAGACCACGATCTGGTTGAGAACGGACCCGGCGGGGCGATTGACCAACCGATCTTGCTGGGGCGCAGTGATGCGGGTGCGCCGCTGTTTGCAATGGACATTTCGAATTGGTCTGCCGACGGGTTGGACCTGTCGGGCGTTGGAGCGTTCGTGGACCGAACCGAACAGCAGCATCCGGGGCTGCCCGTCGGCCACGTGTTCGCCGAGCTTCGTCGGATCATGACCCGGCTGTCGGCCCGGGACGCCGAATTGGCAGCCACCGCCAAAGCCGTGATCGGCTGGCACGAGACGCACAGGTTTTGCGCGCGCTGCGGCAACCCGACCAACATTTCGCAGGCGGGGTGGCAACGACTGTGCCCGGCCTGTGGCGGCCAGCACTTTCCACGGACCGATCCGGTGGTGATCATGTTGGTCACGCAGGGCGATTCCGTCCTGATGGGCAGATCTCCGGGGTGGCCCGACGGCATGTATTCCCTGTTGGCCGGTTTCGTCGAGCCGGGCGAGACCCTTGAAGCCGCCGTGCGGCGTGAGGTCATGGAGGAGGCCGGCGTTCCGGTCGGACACGTCAGCTATCTGGCAAGTCAACCCTGGCCATTTCCGTCGTCGCTGATGTTCGGGTGTGCAGCGCAGGCGCTGTCCCGCGAGATCACGATCGACCCGGTCGAGATCGAGGACGCGATGTGGGTCACCAAGTCCGAGATGATGCAGGCTTTTGCAGGCGAGCACCCCAAGCTTCTGCCGGCGCGAAAGGGGGCAATCGCGCATTTTCTTTTGCGTAACTGGCTTGCAGATACGCTGGACTGACGAAACACTGACACCCTGACTGAGCAGAAAAGGCCGACATGCAGGTTTCAGCACGCGAAGATATCCAGGCGCCGATCGATGCGGTGTTCGACATGGTCGCGGACTTCGAACGGTTCGAGCGCATGGCGATGCGCCGCGGTGTCGAGGTTCGACGCACTGTCGAAATGCCGGGCCACTGGGTCGGGTCGTGCTGGGAAGCCGATATCATGATCCGTGGCAAGCCACGCCACGTCGCGATCGAGGTGGCCGAGTTCGATCGCCCCACAGCCATGCGGTTTCGATCGACCAGCAAGGGGATGAACGGCCTGACCACGATTGATCTTCTGTCGCTGTCGCAAAAGCAGACGCGGCTGAGCATCGAGATGTCACTGGCGGCCAAGACCTTGCCTGCGCGTCTGCTTCTGCAGTCGTTGAAGCTGGGCAAGGCCAGATTCCGGCGCCAGTTCCAGATGCGACTGAGCGATTTTGCGCGCGAAATGGAAGAACGCTATCTGCACGGGGCTTGAGAGCCGGCGTTTGACTGGCGGTGAGCAGTCCCAAGCTGCCTGCGCGTGGGAGCAGACTAACCGCGTGGTCGAGCAGCGGGGTACACGCCCAGCACTTCCACATTCGTGGTGAAATGCTGCAGTTCATCCATCGCGAGCTGCACGTTGCGGTCTTCCGGGTGGCCGACGATGTCGGCGTAGAACTGAGTCGCCGTGAACGAGCCATCAACCATGTAGCTTTCCAGCTTGGTCATGTTGATGCCGTTGGTGGCAAAACCGCCCATGGCCTTGTACAGCGCCGCCGGAATGTTCCGGACCTGGAACACGAAGCTGGTGATCATCCCGTGCTCGCCACGGCGGCTGCGGTCGTCCTCGCGGGACATCACCAGAAAGCGGGTCGTGTTGTCGTCGCTGTCTTCGATGTGGCGCGCCAGCAGTTCAAGGCCATAGATTTCGCCAGCCAGTTCGCTGGCCAGGGCCGCCGAATGTTTCTCACCCGCTTCCGAGACCTCGCGCGCCGCGCGGGCGTTGTCAGGGCTGACGCGCCCGCGGATGCCGTGGGCCTTTAGGAAGTTTGCGCATTGCGGCAACAGCACCAGATGCGAATGGGCTTCGGTGATATCTTCGAGTTTTGCGCCCGGCACGCCCAGCAAGTTGATGTGAACTCGCACAAAGGCCTCGTCCACGATGTGCAGCCCGCTGTGCGGGAGCAGGCGGTGGATATCGGCCACTCGTCCATAGGTGCTGTTCTCGACCGGCAGCATGGCCAGATCGGCCTCGCCCGAGCGCACCGATTCGATCACGTCCTCGAATGTTCGGCAGGGTAGCGCCTCCATATCCGGACGCGCATTGCGACAGGCTTCGTGACTGTAGGCGCCGGGTTCCCCCTGAAAGGCGATGCGTTTGGTCATTTGGTCGATTCCGTGCAACAAGTTCCAGAATTGGGCGTTTCGTCGCGGTGTCTATACCTTGCCTCTTGCAAGGGGAAGCCTTAGACACCCCGAAGACAGCTGAAATGGACTCGCGATCAATGTTCGACACGATGACAGTTACCAAGGCCGCAGCCGGCCTGTTCGGTGCCTTCCTTGTACTCCTCCTGGCAAAATGGGGGGGCGATGTTCTCTACCATGTCGGCGGGCACGGCGAAGCCGCCTATGTTATTGAAACCGAAAGCTCGGGCGAAAGCGCTGACGGCGAAGAAGTGGTCTTTGCCGATCTGCTGGCCGCAGCTGACCCGGAAAAGGGCGCGAAGGTTTTCCGCAAGTGTTCGGCTTGCCACAAGCTGGAAGAAGGCGCCAATGGCACCGGTCCCTACCTGTATGGCGTCGTGGACCGCCCTGTGGCGGCGGCTGCGGGCTTCGGCTACTCGGCGGCGATGCAGTCGCATGGCGGCAACTGGACCCCGGAAGAGCTGGATGCGTTCATTGCAAACCCCAAAGGCTATATCCAAGGCACTTCGATGAGCTTTGCCGGTCTCAAAAAGGCTCAGGAACGCGCAGACCTGATCGCGTACCTGCAGACGATTGGCGGCTGATCTGCCCACCCAGACACCGAAAAGCGAAAGCCGCTGCCATGTGCAGCGGCTTTTTTTGTCTGAGCAAAACTTCACAAAGCGCTCACGCATTCTAAACTTGCAAGTGTCAGTGCTGGGCTTTTAGCTTGCCCACAAGGACATGGACAGAAGACAACATCGAAGGATGACCCGTATGATTTCCCATCTGCCTGGCGCGCGCGAACAAGGTTTTCGTCATTGGGTCGCGGCATTGGGCATTTCGGCGGCGTTGGTTCTGGGGCAGGCGGGGCCAGTCCGGGCCGACGAGGACCAGATCATTCGCAGCCATGGCTACTCGTACTTCGGCAATCTCGACTACCCCGCCGACTACACGCACTTGAACTATGCCAACCCGGATGCACCCAAGGGCGGCGAGCTGTCATTGGCCGCATCGGGCACGTTTGATTCCCTGAATCCATATTCACGCAAAGGTCGCCCCGGAGCGTTGACGACACTGCAATACGATCGGCTGATGGACAGCACCGATGACAGTGTCGGCCAGTACTACGGCGTATTGGCTGAGAGCCTGGAGTATGACGCCGACCGCAACTGGGTCATTTTCCACCTGCGCCCCGAAGCGACGTTCTGGGATGGCACGCCCGTCACCGCCGAGGATGTGGTCTACAGCCACCGCCTGTTCATCGAACAGGGCCTGCCGTCATATGCACAGGCCGTCGGGCGGATGGTGACCGGCGCCGAGGCGCTGGATACGCACACGGTCAAGTTCACGTTCAATCCCGAATTGACGGCCCGCAGCCGGATCGAAACCGTCGGCGCGACGCCCGTATTCTCGAAAGCGTGGTTCGAGGCAGACCCGTCCCGCCGTCTCGACGAGCCGCGCCTGGAAGTCGCCGTTGGATCTGGGCCTTACAAATTGGACAGCTACGATATCAACCGGCGCATCGTCTACAAACGCCGGGACGACTACTGGGGCAAGGACTTGCCGTTCAACAAGGGCCGGCACAACTACGATACCATCCGAGTCGAGTATTTCGCGGACCAGACAGCCGCCTTTGAAGGCTTCAAGGCAGGCGAATACACGCTGCGGATCGAAAGCGACCCCAAACTGTGGGCGACCGGCTATGACTTCCCCAAGTTGAAAGAGGGCTACGTCGTCAAGGACGCGATTGCGAATGGCAGCCCACCGACCCCGTCGGGCTTTGTGTTCAACCTCGCGCGTCCGCAATTCGCGGACAAGAATGTTCGAAAGGCACTGGCGCTGGCATTCAACTTTGAATGGGCCAATGAATCTCTGCTGTTCGGCCTGAACTCACCCCGCGATTCGTTCATCGAAGGCACACCGCTTGAAGCGATGGATACACCGCAGGGGGCTGAGCTGTCATTTCTGCAAGCTTTGGGCGACGTGGTTCCACCCGAGATGTTGACCGAACCGGTGACGACCGTTCACGAATCCAACCCGGCGCGCCTGAACGATCGGCGCAACCTGCGCAAAGCCTCGAAACTGTTGGACGAAGCCGGATGGCCCGTGGGCGACGGCAACTTGCGCCGCAATGCTCAGGGTCAGACCCTGCGGGTGAACATCCCCTATCCGTCCAACCTGCCGACATCGACGGCCACGATGATCGAAACCTTTGTCCAGAACCTTCAGGCGCTGGGCGTGGATGCTTCAGCCGAAAAGGTCGATCCGGCGCAGTACACCCTGCGCAGCCGCGAGCGTGACTATGACATGGTTTATTCGACACGCTATGGCGCGTTCCTGTCGACTGGCGGCGGCCTCAGTCAGATGTATGGCTCGAAAGAGGCCGAGTTCAGCCTGTTCAACCCGGCAGGCCTTGCAAGCCCGTTGGTGGACGCCATCATCGAGGCGTCTTTTGCGACCAACAATCAAACCGATCAGGATGCAGCGCTTATGGCCTTGGATCGCGCCTTGCGCTATGAGTTCTTCATCATACCGGATGGGTATATCGCGGAATACTGGACAGCCTACTACAACATGTACGAATACCCCGATCAGTTGCCGCCCTATGCGCTGGGATACCTTGATCTGTGGTGGATCAATCCCGAGAAGGAAGCGGCCCTGAAAGCAGAAGGCGCGCTGCGTTAACATGGGCGCATATATTCTTCGACGTCTGTTGCTGGTCATCCCGACCCTTCTGGGCATCATGATCGTCAACTTCACGCTGGTGCAGTTCGTACCCGGCGGTCCGGTCGAGCAGATCATCGCCCAGATCGAAGGGCAGGGCGATGTATTTGCGGGTTTTGCGGGGTCCGGTGACGCGGGGGCCGGGGCCGAACCCGGCGGTGGCGTCTTCGATGACAAATACGTGGGCGCCCGCGGGCTGCCGCCGGAATTCATCGCCGAACTGGAGAAGGAATTCGGCTTCGACAAGCCGCCGGTCGAGCGGTTCCTGAACATGATGGGCAACTATCTTACGCTGGATTTCGGCGAAAGCTACTTCCGCTCGGTCTCGGTGATCGACCTGGTGCTGGAAAAGATGCCGGTGTCCATCTCGCTGGGCCTGTGGTCGACGCTGATCGCTTATCTGGTCTCGATCCCGCTGGGCATCCGCAAGGCGGTGAAGGATGGTTCACGCTTTGACACATGGACCAGCGCGACCATCATCGTGGCCTATGCGATTCCCGGCTTCCTGTTCGCGATCCTGCTGCTGGTGCTGTTTGCGGGCGGCTCCTACTGGCAGATCTTCCCGCTGCGCGGGCTGACCTCGGACAATTGGGAAGACCTCAGCCTGCTGGGCAAAGTGGCCGACTATTTCTGGCACATCGCCCTGCCGACCATCGCTCTGACGATTTCCGCTTTTGCCACGCTGACGCTGCTGACCAAGAATTCGTTTCTGGACGAGATCAAGAAACAATACGTCATGACCGCCCGCGCCAAGGGGCTGAGCGAGCAGCGCGTTTTGTACGGCCACGTCTTCCGCAACGCGATGCTGATCGTGATCGCCGGTTTTCCGGCGGTGTTCATCGGCGTGTTCTTCGGCGGGTCGATCATCATCGAGACGATCTTCTCGCTGGATGGTCTGGGTCGTCTGGGCTTTGAGGCCGCAGTGGCGCGCGATTATCCGGTGATCTTCGGGACGCTGTTCATTTTCGGTCTGCTCGGTCTGGTCGTCGGCATCATCAGCGACCTGATGTATGTGCTGGTCGATCCGCGCATCGATTTCGAGAAACGCGAGGGGTAAATGGCACTTTCTCCTCTGAACCAGCGCCGCTGGCGTAATTTCTGCCGCAACCGCAGGGCCTTTTGGTCGCTGATCATCTTCTCAGTGCTGTTCGGCCTGTCGCTGTTCGCGGAATTCATCGCCAATGACAAACCGATCCTGGTGAAGTATCGGGGCGAGTTCTACACGCCCATCTTCAACTTCTACGCCGAGACCGAGTTCGGCGGCGACTTCCAGACCGAGGCGATCTATCGCGACCCCGAGGTCCGTTGCCTGATCGACAGCGGCGGGCTGGAAGACTGTTTCGACGACCCCGAAGGCATCATCGAGCAGATCGAGGCGGGGACGTTCCAGGCCGAAGGATTCGAGCGCGGCTGGGCGATCTGGCCGCCGATCCCCTATTCCTACAACACCAGCGTCGACCGTCCCGGTGCGGCGCCCCTGCCGCCCAACGGGCAGAACCTGCTGGGCACCGACGACACCAAACGCGACGTTCTGGCGCGCGTCATCTACGGATTCCGCCTGTCGATCCTGTTCACCCTGATCGTCACCGGCGCGGCCAGCCTGATCGGTATATTTGCCGGCGCGCTGCAGGGCTTTTTCGGCGGCTGGCTGGACCTGATCTTCCAGCGCATCATCGAGATCTGGTCGGCGACGCCCTCGCTTTACGTCATCATCATCATGTTCGCGGTGCTGGGGCGAAGTTTCTGGCTGCTGGTGTTCCTCATGATCCTGTTCTCTTGGACAGGTCTGGTGGGCGTGGTGCGGGCCGAGTTCCTGCGCGCCCGCAATCTGGAGTACGTGCGCGCGGCCAAGGCGCTGGGCGTGGGCAACCTGACCATCATGTTCCGCCACATGCTGCCCAACGCGATGGTGGCCACGCTGACCTTCATGCCCTTCATCGTGACCGGCACGATCGGGGGGCTGGCCAGCCTCGATTTTCTGGGCTTCGGTCTGCCGTCCTCGGCGCCCTCGCTGGGCGAGTTGACTCTGCAGGCCAAGCAGAACCTGCAGGCGCCATGGCTGGCCTTCACTGCCTTTTTCACCTTTGCCATCATGCTGTCGCTGCTGGTCTTCATCTTCGAAGGCGTGCGTGACGCGTTCGACCCGCGAAAGACCTTCTCATGAGCTTGCTGGATGTGAAAAACCTCAAGGTCTCGTTCCGTCAGGACGGGCAGGTGACCACGGCGGTTCGGGGCGTGTCGTTCCATGTCGATCGCGGGGAAACCGTGGCGCTGGTGGGCGAATCCGGTTCGGGCAAATCGGTCACCGCGCTGTCCACCGTGTCGCTGCTGGGCGACAGCGCGATCGTCGAAGGGTCGGTCACCTATGACGGGCAGGAGATGATTGGCGCATCCGAGCAGCGCCTGATGGAGGTCCGCGGCAACGACATCAGCTTCATCTTCCAGGAGCCGATGACCTCGCTGAACCCGCTGCACACGATCCAGAAGCAGATGGCGGAATCGCTGGCCCTGCACCAGGGTCTGACGGGCGACGCGGCGCGCGCCCGGATCGTCGAATTGTTGAACAAGGTCGGTATCCGCGACCCCGAGGAACGGCTGGACGCCTATCCCCATCAGCTGTCCGGCGGACAGCGGCAGCGGGTGATGATCGCCATGGCGCTGGCCAACAAGCCCGACATCCTGATCGCGGACGAGCCGACCACTGCGCTGGACGTGACGATTCAGGCGCAGATCCTCGAACTGCTGGCCGAACTGCAGAAATCGGAAAACATGGGGATGCTGTTCATCACCCATGATCTGGGCATCGTGCGACGCATCGCCGACCGGGTCTGCGTGATGAAGGATGGCGAGATCGTCGAGACCGGCCCCGTGGCCGAGATCTTCGACAACCCTCAGCACCCCTATACCCGCAAGCTGCTGGCGGCCGAACCCACGGGCATACCCGACCCGATCGACCCCGCCGCCGAAGAAGTGGCCCGGACCGAGCATCTGAAGGTCTGGTTTCCGATCCAGCGCGGGTTCCTGAAGCGCACGGTCGGCTATGTGAAGGCGGTGAACGACGCCACACTCAGCGTGCGGGCGGGCGAAACCGTTGGGATCGTGGGCGAAAGCGGCTCGGGCAAGACCACGCTGGCGCTGGCGATCATGCGGCTGATCGCCTCCGAGGGCGGGATCACCTTCCGCGGGCAGGATGTGCGCCGCTGGTCCACGCGCGAGCTGCGCCGCTTGCGCAAGGACATGCAGATCGTGTTTCAGGACCCGTTCGGCAGCCTCAGCCCGCGGATGACCTGCCAGCAGATCATTGCCGAGGGTCTGGCGATCCACAAGGTCGACCCGCACCGGGCCCCGCGCGAACTGGTGGCCGAGGTGATGACCGAGGTGGGCCTGGACCCGGCGGCCATGGACCGCTATCCGCACGAGTTTTCGGGCGGGCAACGCCAGCGCATCGCGATTGCCCGCGCCATGGTGCTGCGGCCCAAGCTGCTGGTGCTTGATGAACCGACCAGTGCGCTGGACATGACGGTGCAGGTGCAGATCGTCGAATTGCTGCGCGACCTGCAGAAGAAATACGGGCTGGCCTACCTGTTCATCAGCCACGACCTGAAGGTGGTGCGGGCGATGTCACACAAGGTGATCGTCATGCGCAACGGAGACGTGGTCGAGATGGGCGCTGCCGAAGATCTTTTCGTCAACGCCCAGGATGACTATACCCGCGAACTGATCGCTGCGGCAGGCTAGGCGTTGGCCGCTTCGCGCGCCGCCGATTTCGGCACCGGGCCGCGCAGCTCTTCATAGTGGTCGAACTGCAGCTTGACCCAGCCGGTGCCGCGTGTGGCGCTGGCCAGTGTGCGGTGTAGTTCGTCCTCGGCCACGGCGGGCAGTTGGGCGTTGAATATCTCCCAGCCCGGCGCGTTCGGGTTGCCCTCGAACCCGAGTACCTGCCCCTGAAGCGAGCTGATCGTGGGCACCAGATCGCCCACGAAGGCCGACGGAACATGGATCTCGGCGTTCAGGATCGGCTGCAAAACAACCGGCTTGGCCTGTGGCAAGGCTTCGCGCACGGCGTTCTTGCCTGCCGTCCGGAAGGCAAAATCGGAACTGTCTACGTTGTGATGCTTGCCGTCATGCAGGGTGACCTTCACATCCACCACCGGAAAGCCCTCGGGGCCCTGCGCCAATGCATCGACCGCGCCTTGTTCGACCGAGGGGATATAGTTCTTGGGCACGGCGCCGCCCTTGACCACCTCGTCGAATTGAAATCCCGATCCGCGCGGCAGCGGCGCGACCGAGATCACCACATCGGCGAACTGCCCCGCTCCGCCGGATTGCTTGCGGTGGCGGTGTCGGTGTTCGACCGTGGCGCGGATGGTCTCGCGATACGCGGTCTCGACCGGAGAGGTTTCGATCTCGATCCCGAAATCCTCGGCCAGCTTGGCGACCACCCGCCGCATGTGCTGCGGCCCTTGGGAACCGAGAACGGCGTGGCCGCTCAACTCGTCCTGTTCCAGCGTCAGGCCCGGGTCGATCTCGACCAGCCGGGACAGCGCGTTGGACAGGCGCACGTCGTCGCGTTCATGGGCCGGCGACACCACCTGCCGATAGGCGACCGGATGCGCCGTGGCCCAATCCGGCAGCGGCGTGGAGCCGCTGCTGTCATAGATATTGCCGGGGTTGAGGTGATCGGATTTCACCGCCAGCCCGATCTCGCCGGCCTTCAGCCCGTCGATTTGGGTCTTTGCGTCCAGCGCGGTCAGGTTGCCAACAGTTTCGCCGCCCAGCGGGTCATGCGCCTTGATCCCCTCGCCCAGCCCCCGCAGGACGATGATTTTGCCAATGTGCTTTTTGACGTCGGCGAACCCGGCGATGGCGCGGGCGGCCTCGGGCGCCGCGTCCCGGTCGGCGGCGATGTCGAATTCGGGCGCCTCGTGCCGCAGGGCCTTCATCAGGCGGGTCAGCCCGTTGCCATGGCTGGCTGCGCCCAGACAGGCCGGGATCAACTGATGGTTCTGCAGGACCTGCGCGGCCAGGTCATAGACCTCGGCGCTGGGCGGTTGCTTGTCCTCGATCAGCTGCTCAAGCAGGTGGTCGTCGAAATCCGACAAGGTTTCGAGCAGTTCGGTGCGGGCTTCGGCCTCGCGATCGGCCACCGATTGCGGCAGTTCGATCAGCGCCGAGGGCTGACCTTCCTGATATTTCCACGCGCGCTCCGAGATCAGGTCGATGGCGCCGACGATGGTTTCGCCTTCACGGATCGGCACCTGTCGCAGGGTGATGTGATGGCTGCAATAGGTCTGCAGCGCGGCGATGATGTCGCGGATGCGGCCGTTGGGGTTGTCCATCCGGTTGATGAACAGAAAGCAGGGAATGCCCGCCTCCTCGACCAGCCGCAGATAGGGGGCACACAGAACCGCCGCGTCCGGGTCCGGCGGGACCACCACCACGGCCGCGTCGGAAATGGCCATGGCGGGTCCGGCATAGGCCAGCGCATCGCCCCCGCCATCCACGTCGATCGCGCACCACGGTTCGTCCAGATAAGAAAAACCGTGCAGATGCACGGTTCCGGACAGGTCGAATGTGGTGGGCCGGCCATCAAGGCGACTGATGGCCTCGACCAGTGTTGTCTTGCCCGATTGGCTGGGGCCGAGGACGGTAAAAACGCGCATGGGTGCTGTCCCTTCGTCAAGTTGCAGAGTGGTTGCACGAAAGGAGCTGTCGAACGCGGATGCGCCGGCGAGTCTGTCTGAATGATGGCCTGCCTCGGCGTCGGGCGGCCTGCCGCCCGCCTTCCGAGTGTGGGGAAAACCCCCCGCGCGCGTCAACCCCCCGCTTTTTTGCATTGTGGCGACTGGCCGGCTTGCGGCCTGTCGCCCGTCGTCAGATCGCCGAACTGTGGCCTGCCTTGCTCAGGTCATAAGCGTCGAAGGTCCGGGCGATCATCCGAGCCAAGGCGCGCGCTTCGGGCGGGATGAACAGCCCGTCATCGGTGATTTGCAACAACCCGTCGAAGGCGTCATTGGCGCGCTGGTACATCGCCTTCAGCTCGGCCGCCGAGATGTCGTGGTCGCGCAGGATCTCGGCCGTTTCGATGCGGAAGTCGCACATCAGGGCCTCGATCAGGCGGGCGCGCAGAATGTCCTGATCCTTGAACAGATGCCCGCGCGAGGTCGAGAACCGGCCATCGCGCACCGCTTTGGTATGGGCCGACGTGGCCGGTGCATTCTGCGCATAGCCCTGCGGGAAGCGCGAGATCGAGCTGGCGCCGACGCCAATCAGAACCTCGGCCTGGTCGTCGGTATAGCCCTGGAAGTTGCGTTTCAGCCGCCCGGCCTTCAGCGCGTGGGTCAGCCCGTCATCCTTGGTGGCGAAATGATCGATGCCGATTTCTTCGTAATTGTCCCACAGGAACAGACGGCGCGCGGTGTCGAACAGATCAAGCCGCTGTTCCGGCGTCGGAAGGGCGTCGGACGGGATCAGCTGCTGGCGTTTCGCCATCCACGGCACATGCGCGTAGCCATACAGGGCCACCCGGTCGGGGTTGAGGGACAGCAGCTTCTGCACGCTTTCGGTCATCCGCGCCTTGGTCTGGTGCGGCAGTCCGTACAGGATGTCGGCGTTCAGGCTGGGCACACCGCGCTCGCGGATCATGTCGATCGCCTCGCGGGTGGTGTCATAGCTCTGGATGCGCCCGATGGTCTTCTGGATCTCGTCGTCGAAATCCTGAACCCCGATCGAGGCGCGGTTCATCCCGGCTTCGGCCAGCGCATCCAGTCGAGCGGCGTCCACCTCGTTGGGGTCGATCTCGACCGAGAATTCCGCGTTGGGTCCAAGTGGGACGATGCCCAGAATATGCGCAGCCAGTTCACGCATCAGGTCGGGGTTCAGCAGCGTGGGCGTACCCCCGCCCCAGTGCAGGCGCGACAGGGTCACCCCGCTGGGCAGGCGCGCGGCCAGCAAGTCCAGCTCGGCCTTGAGGACATCGACATAGGCGATGACGGGGTTGTCGGTCTGGGTGCCCTGAGTGCGGCAGGCGCAGAACCAGCACAGCCGGCGACAGAACGGCACATGGACATAGAGCGAGATCGAACTGCCCGGCCGGATGGCGGAAATCCAGTCGCTGAACATGTCGGGCCCCACGTCATTGCTGAAGTGGGGGGCGGTCGGATAGCTGGTATAACGCGGTACCTTCGCGTCAAATAGTCCGAGCTTTGCCAATTGAGGTTTTACTATCATGACGACACCGGTATAGGCTCGACGACCAGAAAACCTTGACCGAGATCAAGTGGACGCGCGCATGACACTTAATACCCTCGTTGACCACTCCAATTGCGAAGATTGCCCAATTCGGCATCGAGCCGTCTGCGCGCGCTGCGATGCGGACGAGTTGGTCGCGTTGGAAGAAATCAAGTATTACCGCAGCTTCGAGGCCGGTCAGACGATCATCTGGTCGGGCGATCAGATGAATTTCGTAGGCTCGGTTGTGTCCGGGATCGCGTCTCTGACCCAAACCATGGAGGACGGGCGCACCCAGATGGTGGGCCTGCTGCTGCCCAGCGACTTCGTAGGGCGGCCGGGGCGCGACTCGGCGCCTTATGACGTTCAAGCGACCACTGACGTGGTCATGTGCTGTTTCCGCAAGAAACCGTTCGAGGACCTCATGGGCAGCACACCGCATATTGCCCACCGCTTGCTGCAGATGACGTTGGACGAGTTGGACGCGGCGCGTGAATGGATGCTGGTTCTTGGCCGCAAGACCGCGCGAGAGAAGATCGCCAGCCTGCTGTCGATCATCGCACGCCGGGATGCGTCTGCCAGCCAGAAGGGCTCATCCGGCCCCATCGTCTTCGACCTGCCGCTGACCCGCGAGGCGATGGCCGACTACCTTGGTCTGACACTGGAGACAGTCAGCCGTCAGATTTCTGCGCTTAAAAAGGATGAAGTGATCCTGCTGCAGGGCAAGCGCCACGTGACCGTTCCGGATATCGGCCGCCTGATGGAAGAGGCCGGGGATGATTCGGACGGCGGGTTTCTGGTCTAAGCGGTTTTTCTGAGCCACTCGACGACGCGCCCGACCGGTGTCTGCGATCGGGCGGCACGTGGCGACCACAGCTTGAGCCTGTCGGGAAGAGTGACCACCGTTTCGAACGGAGCCACCAGTCGACCGCTGTCCAGATGCGGCTGAACCAGCGCCTTGTGTCCCATCAACACACCCGCACCGTTCAGCGCTTCTTCGACGGCCAGCGCGTACAAAGAGAAAACCGGCCCGCGGGGTGTGAACGCCCATCCGGGTCGCGCCGCGGCCACCCAGGTTTGCCAATCGTCGAACCAGGTAGAGTCGGACAGGCAGGTCACATTCGCCAAGTCCTCGGGCGTAGTCAGGCGACGCGCCAAGGCCGGCGCGCAAATCGGAAAGATGGCGTCTTCGGCGATGGGGTCCCCCAAGTCACCGCCGAAAAACAGGTAGATGTCGAAGGGCGCGCGCTTGAGGTTGGGCGGGGTTTCCTCGGCCGTGAGCGAAACTTCGATTTCCGGCTCTGCGGCTCGAAGTTCGGGCAACCTTGGCGACAGCCACAGCTGTGCAATCGAGGGCAGCGTCACGATATGCACCACCTGCGGCTGTGCCTGGGCGCGCATGGCCAATGTGGTTTGTCCCAAGGTGTCGAAGGCCTTGGTCAGGTCCGGCAATGCCTTCTGTCCCAGCGCGGTCAGGGCAACGCCTCTTGCGGTGCGCTCGAAAAGGGGCGCACCCAGTTCGTCTTCCAACGTTTTGACATGGGCTGACACCGCGCCTGCGCTGACGCCAAGTTCCGTAGCCGCCGCCGAGAATCCGCCCAGGCGGGCTGCGGCCTCGAACGCCCGCAGCGCGTTCAGAGGTAGGGGTTTGGGGCGCGGTGGAGCAACGGGCATGGATTTAGGCTCAATTTTTCTGACCCTAATTTTTCGCAAAACTGATTTGCGCGCAAGTCAGGATCTTTGCATCGTTGGCCGCAAAGACGGAGGATCAGATGCAGCACCTTGCTCACCGTGCCTGGGTTCCGGGCCACTGCGAAAACCTTGTTCAGGCCATCGCCCGGAAGGTTGCCGACAGCAGCTCGGAGGCGATTGAGGCTCGGATCGGCGCGCTGATCGCGCGAAACTCGGATATTCACGATGCCGAGTGTTTCAATCTGAATCCGGCGACAAATGTCATGAATCCGAGGGCCGAGGCGGCACTGGCCGCGGGTCTGGGCAGTCGTCCATCTTTGGGCTATCCGGGCGACAAATACGAGATGGGTCTTGAGGCCATCGAGGAGATCGAGGTGATCGCGGCCGAGCTTGCGGCCCGCGTGTTCAACGCGCGATACGCCGAAGTCCGGGTGGCATCCGGCGCCTTGGCCAATCTGTATGGCTTCATGGCTCTGACACGGCCGGGCGATACGATCATCGCGCCTCCGGCCGCGATCGGCGGGCACGTGACCCACCATGAGGGTGGCTGCGCGGGGCTTTATTGTCTGCAAACGATCAATGCACCAGTGGATGCGGACGGGTACAGTCTGGATCTGGCCGCGCTGCGCGACATGGCCAGAACGCACCGGCCCCGGTTGATCACCGTTGGTGGCTCGCTGAACCTGTTCCCGCATCCTGTGTCGGCCGTGCGCGAAATTGCCGACGAAATCGGGGCCAAGGTTCTGTTCGATGCCGCCCACCAATGCGGGATCATCGCCAGCGGGGCTTGGGCGAACCCGTTGGATGAAGGCGCGCATCTGATGACGATGAGCACCTACAAAAGCCTGGGCGGCCCGGCGGGTGGGCTGATCGTCACCAACGACGCCGAAATTGCGGAACGGCTGGACGCCATCGCATTTCCCGGAATGACGGCCAATTTCGATGCCGCGAAATCGGCGGCTCTGGCAATCTCGTTGCTCGACTGGGTCGACTTCGGGCCGGCCTATGGGCAGGCGATGATCGATCTTGCTCAGGCAATGGCCAGCAAGATGGAAGATCAGGGATTGCCAGTGTTCAAAGGGGCTGGTGGAGCCACCACCTCGCACCAATTCGCGCTGAAGGCCGCCGACTATGGGGGCGGGCAGGCGGTGTCAAAACACCTGCGGCGGGCTGGATTTTTGGCATGTGGTATCGGTTTGCCGATCGCCTCGGTTGCGGGTGACATGAACGGATTGCGGATCGGAACGCCCGAGTTGGTCCGGCGGGGCGTGACCCCCGAACATGCCGGAGAACTTGTGGCCATGTTCGCCGAGGCGCTGTCGGCCGATGATCCCGCATCGGTCGCGCCCAAGGTGCGGGATCTGCGATCCGGGTTCCAGGGGATGCACTACGTTCGTGCGTGACCCAACGGCCCGGCCGTGTTCTAATGCCTTTGCGTGAAACAATATTCAGGAGCAAGGCATGGAATTCGGTAGCCTATTGGCAATGCTGTTTGTCGGCGCGATCGCGGGCTGGTTGTCGGGCAGGATCATGAAGGGCCGCGGCTTTGGCGTGATCGGGAACATCATCGTCGGGATCGTTGGCGCTTTTCTCGCCGGAACGATTTTTCCCGCACTCGGGTTTTCCGTCGGCGGCGGTATGATGTCGTCGATCTTCTTTGCAACGATCGGAGCCGTCATCCTTCTGTTCCTGATCGGTTTGGTCAAAAAGGTCTGACGAAAAACCGCCCCGGACGGGGCGGTTATTTTTTTTGCCGTGCCCGCGGTTCAGTGGGCCAGGAAAACCGGAACCGAGGACTGTTCCAACATGTTCCGGGTAGCGCCACCCAGAATGGCCTCGCGGAACCGCGAGTGACCATAGGCGCCCATCACGATCATGTCGGCTTCGACGTCTGCGGCGTGACGGTTCAGAATGTCGGACACACGCGTCATCGTCTTGCTCAGCACGTCGATTTCGCATTTCACGCCATGGCGAGACAGCATTTGCGACAGCATACCGCCCGGGTCCGAGCGATCAGGGCCGTGACGCGGCGGATCGATCACAACGATCCGGGTCAGCTCGGCCGCTCGCAGGAACGGCAGCGCGCGCCGAATGGCATTCATCGCCTCGACACTCTCATTCCAGCCGATCAGCACCGTCCGAGGGCTGGCGAACGGTTTCGCGTCATCCGGGACCACCAGAACCGGGGCGTGACCCTCGAACATGGCGGCTTCGATGATCGGTTCGGCCTCGGCGCCGCGATCTTTGCCATAGGGCTGCGGCAAAACGACAAGGTCCGAGAAACGGGCCCGATGCGCGACGTGCCGACCCAGGTCGGCGATCTGCGCCACGCCGTTTTCAGCGGACCAGCGTACGCCTGACTTGCCCAGGAAATCCTCGGCAAAGGCAAGCACTTCATCGGCCTCGGCATTTGCACGCTTCAAGGTCTCCTGAAGGATCAGGGCGTTTGCGCCCGCGTAGTAGTAGCCGGTCTGGCTACGGTCGACACCGAGGCACAGCGCTTCGGCATGGCCGTCCTGCGCTTCGGCCAAGGCGACCAACTGGGCCAGAGCCGGCTTGGCAAATTTGGTTTCCGTCATGACGGTGAGAAGAGATTTATAAGCCATTTCGACCTCGTGTTTCGGGTTCTGAAACCTGTGCGACCAGGTAACCCATTCATTTGCTTATGCCTGTCACAGTTTTCAGGCTATTGTCTTGATGCAGATCAAAGCAGCATTGGTTGTGCATGGATCATACAGCAACCAGTCAACGAAAGCTCTATGCGGCACAAGAATCGCCCGGAGCATGGCAAAGGGACGCAATATGTCGAATTACATCAAGCTGATCGCGCTTGGTCTGGTCGTGCTGTTCGCAGCGATCGGATCCAACTATGCGCGGGATTTGGCGTATCAGGTGCACGCGATACTGGTGATGCTCATCGCCGGTGGCCTGTTCATCTGGACGCTGCGAAACACGGATGAGCCGGATATTCTTGTCGATCGTTCGGGTGAGTACATGGATGGCGTGATCCGCTATGGCGTGATCGCAACCGCTTTTTGGGGTGTCGTAGGGTTCCTGGTGGGAACCTTCATCGCGTTCCAGCTGGCCTTTCCGGTGCTGAACTTCGAATGGGCGCAAGGGCTTCTGAACTTTGGCCGGTTGCGCCCGCTGCACACATCAGCGGTTATTTTCGCGTTTGGCGGCAACGCCCTGATCGCCACATCCTTCTATGTCGTGCAGCGCACGAGCGCCGCGCGTCTGTGGGGCGGCAACCTGGCCTGGTTCGTGTTCTGGGGCTATCAGCTGTTCATCGTTCTTGCCGCGACCGGCTATGTGCTGGGCGGGACCCAGTCCAAGGAATATGCCGAGCCTGAATGGTATGTGGACCTGTGGCTGACCATCGTCTGGGTGGCCTATCTGGCCGTGTTCCTGGGGACGATCGTCAAGCGGAAAGAGCCCCACATCTATGTGGCGAACTGGTTCTACCTGGCGTTCATCGTCACCGTCGCGATGCTGCACCTAGTCAACAACATGACCATTCCGGTCAGCATCTGGGGTTCGAAATCTGTCATCGTCTGGTCTGGTGTGCAGGATGCCATGATCCAGTGGTGGTATGGGCACAACGCCGTGGGCTTCTTCCTGACCGCGGGCTTCCTGGGCATGATGTATTACTTCATTCCCAAGCAGGCCGAACGCCCGGTCTTCAGCTACAAACTGTCGATCATCCACTTCTGGGCGCTGATCTTCCTGTATATCTGGGCTGGTCCGCACCACCTGCACTACACCGCGCTGCCTGACTGGGCCTCGACGCTGGGCATGGTGTTCTCGGTCGTGCTGTGGATGCCTTCGTGGGGTGGCATGATCAACGGCCTGATGACCCTGTCGGGCGCTTGGGACAAGCTGCGTACCGACCCGGTCATCCGCATGATGGTGATCTCGGTCGGCTTCTACGGCATGTCCACCTTCGAAGGTCCGATGATGTCGATCCGCGCGGTGAACTCGCTGTCGCACTACACCGACTGGACCATTGGTCACGTGCATTCCGGCGCGCTGGGCTGGAACGGCATGATCACATTTGGTGCGCTGTACTTCCTGGTGCCGGTTCTTTGGAAGCGCGAGCGTCTGTACTCGCTGCAGATGGTCAGCTGGCACTTCTGGCTCGCCACCATCGGTATCGTGCTCTACGCCGCGTCGATGTGGGTCACCGGTATCATGGAAGGCCTGATGTGGCGCGAAGTGGATGCCAACGGCTTCCTGGTGAACTCGTTCGCCGACACCGTGGCGGCCAAGTTCCCGATGTATGTGGTGCGTGCGCTGGGCGGTGTTCTGTTCGTCGCTGGTGCGCTGATCATGTGCTACAACCTGTGGATGACCGTCCGGCGGGCTCCGGCCAAAGAGGCCAGCCTGACCGTCGCGGTCCCGGCTGAATAAGGAGGGCCGGAGCAATGGCAATTCTCGACAAACACAAGATCCTCGAGACCAACGCGACCCTCCTGCTGATCTTCAGCTTCCTGGTCGTGACCATCGGTGGCATCGTTCAGATCACTCCGCTGTTCTACCTTGAGAATACAATCGAGAAGGTGGAGGGCATGCGCCCCTACACCCCTCTCGAGATGGCGGGGCGTGAGATCTACATCCGCGAAGGCTGTTATGTCTGCCACAGTCAGATGATCCGCCCGATGCGGGACGAGGTCGAGCGCTATGGCCACTACTCGCTGGCGGCTGAGTCGATGTATGACCACCCGTTCCAGTGGGGGTCCAAGCGCACCGGGCCGGATCTGGCCCGTGTGGGTGGCCGCTACTCGGATCAATGGCACGTGGACCATCTGCGTGATCCGCAATCGGTGGTGCCGGAATCCGTGATGCCGAAATACGGCTTCCTGGAAAACCGCAAGATCGACGGCCGGTATATCGGTGACATCATGGCCACCAATGCGGTTTTGGGCACGCCTTACACGGATGAGATGCTGGAAAACGCAGTTGCCGATTTCCGGGCGCAGGCCGATCCGGACAGCGACTATGACGGGCTGCTGGAGCGTTATGGCGAAAACGTCAACGTGCGCAACTTCGATGGTCAGCCGGAACTGACTGAAGCCGATGCGTTGGTTGCATATCTGCAGATGCTGGGAACGCTGGTCGACTTCTCGACCTTCACCCCGGATGCAAGCCGCTAAAGGAGGGTGTGATGGAAGAATACACGATCCTGAGGCAATTCGCGGATAGCTGGATGCTGCTTCTGTTGTTCGCCTTCTTTGTCGGCATCGTCATCTGGGTGTTCCGCCCCGGTGCCAGCAAGGAATACAAGGACACCGCAAACATCCCGTTCCGGCATCAAGACAAACCCGCCACATCCGAGGAGGCGCGGAAATGAGCAAGACACCTGAAAAACAGCCGGGTGATCCCAAGACGACCGGTCACAGCTGGGATGGCATCGAGGAATTCGACAATCCGATGCCGCGTTGGTGGTTGTGGACCTTCTACGCGACCATCTTCTGGGGTGTGATCTACACGATCATGTATCCGGCGTGGCCGCTGGTGCAATCCGCAACCGCCGGTGTGCTTGGCTGGTCCTCGCGTGAGTTGGTGCAGAAGGAGATGGTTTCGTTTGAAGAGGCCAACGCTCCGTGGAACGCCAAGCTGGTCGAGACACCGCTGGATGATATCGTCAAGGATGCCGAGCTGCAGCAATATGCGGTCAACGCCGGTGGCGCCGTGTTCCGCACCTGGTGCGCTCAGTGCCACGGTTCGGGCGCGCAGGGCGCAAAGGGTTTCCCGAACCTTCTGGACGACGCCTGGCTGTGGGGCGGTACCTTGGATGACATCGTCACAACGGTCAGCTACGGCATTCGCAACGAAGAAAGCGACGACGCGCGCTACTCCGAAATGCCGGCGTTCGGCGAGATCCTCGAGCCCGAGGAAATCACCCAGGTCGTGCAATATGTGATGTCGCTGACCAACGCCCAAACCGACGATGCTGCGGCGCAGGCGGGCAAGGTTGTCTACGAGGATAATTGCGCGGCCTGTCACGGTGAAGACGGCAAGGGCGATATCGCGCAGGGCGCACCGAACCTGACGGATGCGATCTGGCTGTATGGCGGCGATGAGAAAACGCTGACCGAAACGGTGACCTACAGCCGGTTTGGCGTCATGCCCCCTTGGGACACGCGTCTGACCGAAGCGCAGATCCGCGCCGTGTCGGCCTATGTCCACCAATTGGGTGGCGGTCAATAAAATCCAGGAACACCTTCGGGCGGCGTGCCGCCCGAAGGCCTAGGTGCCGGCTGTTCCATCTGTTCGCGCGTTTCCTGAACAGCCGGCACCGCATTTTCCGAAAATAGTGCCGACAATGGCCCCGGTCCAGCGCGGGCACGCAAACTGATCCTAAAGGTTGCGCGGATCCAACTCGCGGCTCTTGCTGACCCACCAGTGTCCGGCGGGCAGCCATCTTTTCCTTTTTGGCGCATTCGGTTTGGGCGCGTCGCGCAGCTTGGGTGCGTTCAACCGCGTGGCGGTCATGAAGGAAGCAGCGTAGATGTTCAGCATGGTCTTTCTCCTGATGCGATGAACTCGGGTTCCAGCATCGGCTCTTGACCGGATATTTGCGACTCAATTACCGTGTTCATATGTAAGCAGAGGTTACATATGGACTGGCTGAACCTTCCGCCACTATCGGCGCTACGGGCTTTCGCTGCATTCGCCGAGCACAGAAACATCGTCAAGGCTGGCGATGCGTTGAATGTAAGTCATGCCGCCATAAGCCAGCAGTTGCGCGCGCTTGAGGCGCATATGGGCGTGACCCTGTTGGACCGGTCGGGCAAGACTCTGGTCCTGACGTCGGATGGCGAACACTTGGCCCGCAGCGTTCAACTGGGGTTTGGCGCCATCCATGCGGCGGTCTCGGACCTGGTGCACGCGGGAGAGGATCGGCCGGTACACGTTTCGCTGACCTCCTCATTTGCAGCTTCATGGCTGATGCCGCGGCTGCCGATTTTCCGGTCGGATCACCCGGGGATCGATCTGACCTTGGATCCGTCACCGGAACTGGTCGATCTGCGCCCCGGCGGGGTGGATGTCGCGATTCGATACGGGGCAGGCGGTTGGCCGGGCGTCCGGTCCGAGATGTTGTTGAAAACCCCGATGGTCATCGTTGCCGCGCCCAGTCTCTTAGGGTCCAGATCCGAGTGGTCGCCGGCTGATCTGGCCCGTTTGCCGTGGCTGGAAGAGGTGGGCACGACCGAAGCCAGCACATGGCTGGCACAACATGGGGCGGCCATGGACCCAGGCGCCGGACGGACCAGTCTGCCGGGCAACCTGGTCCTTGAGGGCGTTCGCGCGGGGCAGGGGGTCACGGTGACGGTGCGACATTTCGTCGAACGTGATATCGTGGCCGGAAGACTAGTTGAACTGCATGTCGCACCTGACGCCCGAGGCTACCACATCGTGACGGCGCAAACGCCGCAGAGAAAGGCGGTGAAGACGTTCGTCGGGTGGCTGAAACGCCAAGCGAACCAGGTGTGACAAAAGGTGTCTGCGCGATGCGCTTTTGACCCATGTCAAAGTTGTCCGGTGTATGATCTGGAACAAGTCGCCCGACAAACAGCAAGATCCGGAGCCATGCCGTGAGCGATCACACCCCAGCCCCCAGCCTTTACGCCGCAAGGGAACCGATCTTTCCACGGCGCGTTTCCGGCAAGTTTCGGAACCTCAAGTGGATCATAATGGCCGTCACGCTTGGCATCTACTATGTGACGCCGTGGATCCGGTGGGATCGGGGGCCCAGCCTTCCGGATCAGGCGGTGCTGCTGGATCTTGCGAACCGCCGCTTTTACTTCTTCTGGATCGAGATCTGGCCACACGAATTCTACTTTGTGGCCGGACTGCTGATCATGGCCGGCTTGGGCCTGTTCCTGTTTACGTCGGCCTTGGGGCGGGTGTGGTGCGGCTATGCCTGCCCACAGACGGTTTGGACCGACCTTTTCATTCTGGTCGAGCGCTGGATCGAAGGCGATCGAAACGCCCGCCTGCGCCTTCATCGTCAGAAGAAGCTGGATTTCCGTAAGGCCCGGCTGCGATTGACCAAATGGGTGGTCTGGTTCCTGATCGGTCTGGCGACCGGCGGGGCCTGGGTGTTCTATTTCGCGGATGCGCCGACCCTGGCGCGGGACCTTGTGACCGGCAACGCTCATCCGATCGCCTATACCACCATGCTGGTTCTGACCGGCACGACCTTTTTCTTCGGCGGGTTCGCGCGAGAGCAGATCTGTATCTATGCCTGTCCGTGGCCGCGAATTCAGGCGGCGATGATGGACGAGGACACGCTGGTGGTCGGCTACCGAGAATGGCGGGGCGAGCCGCGCGGCAAGGGCAAACGGACGGCCGACTCTGAACTGGGCGACTGCATCGATTGCATGGCCTGCGTCAATGTCTGCCCGGTCGGGATCGACATCCGTGATGGCCAACAGCTGGAGTGCATAACCTGCGCGCTGTGCATCGATGCCTGCGACGACATGATGGCCAAGATCGGCAAGCCGCGCGGTCTGATCGACTATATGGCGCTCAGCGACGAAACGCGTGAACGCGCGGGCCAGCCTCCCAAGAACGTGTGGAAACACATCCTGCGGCCCCGGACGATCATGTATACCGCGCTTTGGTCGCTGGTGGGATTTGGCCTGCTGTTTGCGTTGTTCATCCGGTCGGATATCGATCTGACGGTTGCGCCGGTGCGCAATCCGACATTCGTGACCATGTCCGACGGTTCGATCCGCAACACCTACGACGTGCGGTTGCGGAACAAACATGGCGAAGACCGCCTGTTCAAACTGTCTCTGGTCGGTGACCCAAGCCTGCAGGTTCAGATTGAAGGAACGGAACTGGATACGGTAAACGTAACTGCGGACACGGCACAGTTGACCCGGGTTTACATCGTCGCCGCGAAAGATACAGCGCCCGCATCGGCGGAAACGACACCGGTCCGGATCTGGGTCGAAGACCTGCAAAGCGGCGAGCGCGCCTACAAGGACACCACGTTCAACGGGCGGGGGAACTGAACCATGGCCGAGCGCAAATTCACCGGAAAGCACGCTCTTGCGGTTTTTGTCGGGGCCTTCGGGGTCATCATCGCCGTCAATCTGGTGCTGGCATACAAAGCAGTCGCGACATTTCCCGGGCTCGAGGTCAAGAACTCCTACGTTGCCAGTCAGGAGTTCAACGAAAAGCTGCAGGAGCAGCAGTCTCTGGGCTGGGATGCAGACGTGGAAACCAAGGGCGGCCTGCTGATCCTTCGCATCACGGATGCGCAAGGCGTGCCTGTGCGGGTGGCCGAGCTGCAAGCCGTGGTCGGCCGCGCAACTCATATGCGCGAGGATTTTTCGCCGGACTTCACCTTTGATGGTGTGGCGTATTCCACCCCGGCGACACTTGGAAAAGGCAACTGGAATGTCCGTATCGTCGCGCGCGATGCGGACGGCGCGGAATTCAGTCGGCGCATTCCGTTGTACATCAAGGGTTAGGCTGATGTCGTCGCAGGTGACATCCGGGACCGCAGCCTGTCCGGGCTGCATCGCGGCTCCGGCGGAACCGGCCAGGCCGGTACCGGTCGACGTTCAGATCGCGCTGTCACTGCCGGGCATTCATTGCTCGGCCTGTATTGCCAATGTCGAACGTGCGTTGAACGCGCACCCCGGCGTACAGGACGCGCGGGTCAACCTGACGCTCAAGCGCGCTCTGATCAAGGCGGGCCCCGAGGTTCGGGCAACGGACCTGATCCCGGTCCTCGATCGGGCCGGGTACGAGGCGCATGAGCTGGATCCGGGTGCCCTGTCAGCCACGCAATCAGACAAGGCCGGACGAGACCTTTTGATGCGGCTCGCGGTCGCCGGCTTTGCATCGATGAACGTGATGCTGCTGTCAGTGTCCGTCTGGTCCGGCGCCACTGACGCGACGCGCGACATGTTTCACTGGATATCGGCGGCCATCGCCCTCCCGGCCATTGCGTTCTCGGCCCAACCGTTTTTTGCCAACGCGTGGAGCGCGCTGCGTGTTCGCCGCCTGAACATGGACGTGCCGATCGTTCTGGCAATCCTGCTGGCCTTGGTCACTTCGCTTTGGGAAACGGCGCTGAGCGGTGAGCACGCCTATTTCGATGCGGCTTTGACGCTGACGTTCTTTCTGCTGGCGGGGCGCTATCTGGATTACCGCACCCGTGCCGCGGCCCGCTCCGCCGCCGAGGAGCTGACAGCCCTCGAGGTGCCGCGCGCCATCCGTCTTGTTGACGGGGCCGAGCGCGAGGTCGCTGTTGCCGAACTGGCCGTCGGTGACCTGATCCTGGTGCGACCAGGGGGGCGGATGCCGGTGGACGGCAAGATCGTGACCGGTGAATCCGAGTTGGACCGGTCGTTGCTGACCGGTGAAACCCTGCCGGTATTTGCCCAGCCGGGAACACAGGTCAGCGCGGGTGAGGTCAACCTGACCGGGCCGCTGACCATTCAGGCAACGGCGGTGGGCGAAGAGACTTCGCTGCACCGCATGGCAGATCTTGTGGCCATCGCGGAATCCGGGCGGTCGCGCTATACGTCCTTGGCGGACAAGGCGGCCAAGCTGTATGCCCCCGGGGTTCATATCCTGTCCGCACTCAGTTTCGTTGGCTGGTACATCTATTCTGGCGATCTGCGCACAGCTCTGAACATCGCCGCCGCTGTGCTGATCATCACCTGCCCCTGTGCGTTGGGGTTGGCGGTTCCTGCGGTCACCACCGCAGCCTCGGGGCGGCTGTTCCGCAAGGGGATGCTGATCAAGGACGCCACCGCGTTGGAGCGGTTGGCCGAGGTCGACACCGTAGTGTTCGACAAGACCGGAACGCTCACATCAGGCGCGCCTCAACTGGTCAACGGTGGCGAACACACAGGCCGTGAGATCGAGATCGCTCTGGCCTTGGCACAGGCTTCGGCGCATCCGCTGGCGGTCGCCCTGACCCGGGCCGCTCGGGCCGAGGGGTATACCCCGGCCGAGGTTGAAAACGTCACCGAGATTCCCGGTCGCGGGACCGAAGGCCAGTTTCAGGGGCAACTCGGGCGGCTGGGCCGAGCCGAATGGGTGGGCGCGACGGAAAGTGATTACACCGCGGCTTGGTTGGCGGTGGGGGACGATCGCCCGGTCGAGTTCCGCTTTGCCGACTCATTGCGCCCCGGCGCCGCCGACGCGGTCGCGGCTTTGCGCGATGCGGGCAAGGACGTCATCCTCATGTCCGGGGACACGACCAACGCCGTGAAAGCTCTGGCCGAGAAGCTTGGGATCGAGACCTGGATCGCGCGGGCACTGCCGCAGGACAAGGCGGGACACATTCAGAAGCTGGCAGACCAAGGCCGCCGGGTTTTGATGGTCGGTGACGGGTTGAACGACACAGCCGCGCTGGCGGCGGCCCATGCCTCGATCTCTCCGGCTTCGGCACTGGATGCGGCCCGTGTGGCTTCGGACATCGTTCTGCTAGGCAATGACCTGTCGCCGATCGCCGATGCCTGCCATACTGCCGCCCGGGCGACGCAGCGCATCCGCGAGAATTTTCAGATTGCGACGATCTACAATGTCATCGCGGTGCCTTTGGCCGTTGCCGGCCTTGCGACGCCCTTGATCGCGGCCTTGGCGATGTCCACATCGTCGATTACCGTATCCCTGAACGCTCTGCGCCTGAGGTGATCGTTATGGAAGTTCTGGCCTATTTGATACCGATTTCGCTGCTGTTGGGCGGTGTTGGGCTGGTGGCGTTCATCTACACGGTCCGCAGCAACCAATATGACGACCCCGAAGGCGATGCCCGACGGATTCTGAGCAACGAGTGGGATGATCGCCCCAAGTCCTGACCGGGTGCAATCGTGATGCCGACGGCCCTTGAAATTGCCGCAATGCCCGGCTATGTCCGGCCCATCCGCTAGAAGAGAGACCAAGCCTAATGGCCACCACAAACCCGATCCAGTTCATTCAGCAAGTCCGTGCCGAAGTTGCGAAGGTCGTCTGGCCGACGCGGCGCGAGGTTCTGCTGACTACGGTCATGGTGTTCATCATGGCGGCTCTGACTGCCGTGTTCTTTGCTCTGGTGGATCTGGGCATTCGCGGCGGTCTGCAACTGATCCTGGGTATGTTCAGCTAAAGCCGACTGCCGGGTCCCGTCGGATCGCGCCGAGGTGCGCCCGCTTCGGGCGCCCGACCGGCACTGCCCCCTTGCACAGCAGGCAATGTCAGAGTAGTTGACGCGGGACCTTTCGGGATGGGCGTGCGGCGATTCGGACTGCGCGCCGCTTTTTATTCCGGAACACGCGGCCGGACCGCGACAAAATTTCAATTCAGGTGCGTCCGCCCGACGCGGCGCGCCAAAGGCAAACAAGGACGACAGGTTCATGGCGAAACGGTGGTACTCGGTCAGCGTTCTTTCGAATTTCGAAAAGAAGATCGCAGAGCAGATCCGCACGTCGGTGGCCGAGCACGGCCTTGAGGACGAGATCGACGAGGTTCTGGTTCCCACCGAAGAGGTCATCGAGGTGCGCCGGGGCAAGAAGGTCACGACTGAACGTCGTTTCATGCCCGGCTACGTTCTGGTGCACATGGAAATGTCGGATCAGGGCTATCACCTGATCAACTCGATCAACCGGGTCACCGGTTTCCTGGGTCCGCAGGGCCGCCCGATGCCGATGCGCGACGCCGAGGTGAACCAGATTCTCAACCGTGTTCAGGAAGGTGAAGAAGCACCCAAGCTGATGATCAGCTTCGAGGTTGGCGAGAAGGTCAAAGTCAACGACGGCCCGTTCGAGGATTTCGACGGTATGGTCGAGGGCGTGGACGACGAGAACCAGAAGCTGAAGGTTACCGTCTCGATCTTCGGGCGCGAAACTCCGGTCGAGCTGGACTTTACGCAGGTCACCAAGCAGAGCTGATCTTTCCTGCAGGAACTGATCGTGCAGAAATCGAACGCGCCGCCGTAACAGGCGGCGCAACTGTTTCTGGTGGTTGCCGGTAAGGTTACGCCACAGCCTTGGCCGCTTGCCCTAACTCCTTGCCTGATGCACACTTGTGCTTGGTACAGGTATGACCGTTGCGCAGCCGGGCTCGTGGGCCAGAGGATTTGCGCGCAGTGATGCTTTGGGAGGACTCTGTCATGACATCCAAGGCTGCAGGCCCCACGCCACCCGACGAGCTGACCCCGCCTCAGCGGACGATGCCTGTGGTCAACACGGTCACCGCCGCCGACATCACCGACTCGCTGAAGGCCGGGTTTTCCGACTTTCTGGCGCGTCCCATAATGAGCGGATTTTTCGGACTGTTCTATGCCGTCTTCGGGTTTCTGCTGGTCTGGAGCCTGGTCTGGCTTGGCAAGATTTGGATGATCATTCCCGCCGTCGTGGGATTTCCGCTGGTCGCCCCTTTCGCAGCTGCAGGCCTCTATGAGATGTCGCGTCGACTTCAGGCCGGAGAGGATTTTGGCTGGTCGGAAATACTGACGGTCATGGCCAATCAGCGTAAGCGGGAGATGGGCTGGATGGCCTTCGTTACGCTGTTCGTTTTCTGGGTATGGATCTACCAGGTTCGGCTTTGGTTGGCGATCATCCTGCAGAATGCCTCGTTTTCGGATTTCGACGGGTTCCTGAACACCGTGTTCTTTACCCCCCAAGGCTGGGCTTTCCTGGCTGTTGGCACCTGCGTCGGTGCGTTTCTGTCCGCCGTTCTGTTTTCGGTGACTGTTGTTGCCATGCCCTTGCTGCTGGATCGCGACACCGATTTCGTAACGGCCATGCTTACATCGCTCCGTGTTGTCGCCGAAAGCCCTGTGGTCATGCTTGGCTGGGCGGCCATCATCTCGGTCACGATGCTGTTGTCGCTGGTGCCGGCGTTCCTTGGGCTTGTCTTTACGTTGCCGATCCTTGGGCATACCACTTGGCACCTCTACCAGCGCGCCGTTCAGCTGGAGGCGTCTGCCGGTCCATAGCGGGGGCGGCGCCTGCATGCCGACGAACGCCTTGGGGCCGCGGCTTCGCCAGCCATCCGGTTTTCAGTGGCATGCCCTTGCCAACCCATTCGTTCCCCTGTAAACGCCGCCCCTATCGTCTTCGGGCGAGATTCTCTCGTGGGAGATCGCAGGGATCGCGATTCCGGATCGGACCACGCAACATAAAATCGGATGGGACGCGTCCCATTCACGTTGAAAGGAAAACCAAATGGCCAAGAAGCTTGCTGGTACGATGAAGCTGCAGGTTCCTGCAGGTCAGGCGAATCCGTCGCCGCCAGTTGGTCCGGCGCTGGGTCAGCGCGGCATCAACATCATGGAATTCTGCAAGGCGTTCAACGCCAAGACCGCAGACATGGAGCCCGGCGCTCCGTGCCCGACCGTGATCACCTACTATCAGGACAAGTCCTTCACCATGGACATCAAGACGCCGCCCGCGTCTTACTACCTGAAGAAGGCGGCCGGTCTGAAGCCGGTCGGCAAGCGTAACCGCCCCCGTGGCGCGGAGAACCCCGGCCGTGAGACCGTGGCAACCGTGACCACCAAGCAGGTGCGCGAGATCGCCGAAGCCAAAATGAAGGATCTCAACGCCAACGACGTCGAAGGCGCAATGAAGATCATCCTGGGCTCGGCCCGTTCCATGGGCATCGAGGTGAAGTAAGATGGCAAAACTCGGTAAACGTACCCGCGCAGCGCGCGAAGCCGTCGCCGGCAAGGAAAACCTGTCGGTCGAAGAGGCAGTTGCACTGGTCAAGGCCAACGCAACGTCGAAGTTTGACGAAACCATCGAAATCGCCATGAACCTGGGCGTCGACACCCGTCACGCAGACCAGATGGTGCGCGGTGTCGTCGGTCTGCCGAACGGCACCGGCAAGGACATGCGCGTTGCTGTCTTCGCGCGCGGCCCCAAGGCTGACGAGGCGAAAGAAGCCGGTGCGGACATCGTCGGCGCCGAGGACCTGATGGAAAGCATCCAGGCCGGCAACATCGACTTTGACCGTTGCATCGCAACCCCGGACATGATGCCGATCGTCGGTCGTCTGGGTAAGGTTCTGGGCCCCCGCAACCTGATGCCGAACCCCAAGGTCGGCACCGTGACCATGGACGTGAAAGCGGCCGTGGAAGCAGCCAAGGGCGGTGAAGTTCAGTTCAAAGCGGAAAAAGGTGGTGTCGTACACGCAGGCGTTGGCAAGGCGTCGTTCGACGAAGCCAAGCTGGCGGAAAACGTCCGTGCCTTCATCTCGGCCGTTGCCAAGGCGAAGCCGTCGGGCGCCAAGGGCACCTATATGAAGAAAATCGCGCTGAGCTCGACCATGGGCCCCGGCGTGACCGTGGATGTGGCGCAAGCTTCGGGCGAATAAGCCGACACGTTCTTTCGGAAATTCGAACCCCGGGCGGTCATCCTGCCCGGGGTTTTCTTTTGCTCTCAAATAGCAGGTTCGACTGTGACCTGATTGGGTATTTCGCGCACGCGTGCCTTGTCGGCCTCCAGCCTGAGGTCGCGCTCGGCAACGGTCAATGCCTGGTTCGCAGCCGCGTGGGCCGCGGTTGTCATTGCACCGTCTTGAGTCTGCGTTAGTCGGGTCAGCGCGCTGAGAATGGCCTCGTGGACTTCGACCTTGTCACCGGCATCCCGGGAAATGGCCGCATAAGCGTCACGTAGGAACGTGTCGATCGCGATCTCCGGGGCATGGATTCTCGGGAATTGCGGGTCGGCGGGCTGGGTGGGCCGCGAGCCAAGTGGGAGGAGAACCCGCAGCAACCTCTCGACCATCTGAATTGCAGTCATCGGGTCGTTGATACCCGGTGAGAGCGCGCGCTGCGCGATTTCCGACAGGGTTTGAATGCCAAAGCGGGGGTCTTGATTGAAGCTGCGCTCGGTCCCGATCACGAAGGCTTCCCGGATGGTTTCACCATCCATTTTCCGGGTCGCTCTGGCCAGGGGTTGGCCTTCGGTCACGAACTGCCCCGGCAGCGCCATGATCCAGATCTCGCAGTCATTCTCTTCGGCGCAGGAATTCAGCATGCCGACATCCACGTGGCGCACGTTCCCAGTCGAACTGGCCCGCACGTCGTGCCCTGTTCGCGGAACATCCGCGGCGGCTTGATATGGAATGGCGCCGAGGCACGGCAGTTCCATGGCTCGGGTCATGGTGTCCCTGGCGTTTTTTTCTATCTTGCGTGCCGTTTCGGAGATGCTGCCATAGCTGGGCAATTGGTCGATCCAGAGCAAGAGCGCCAGTGTCACCAAAAAGATCACCACCAAGGTGAACGCAAGCGCAACGGCGATGGATTGCTGGGTGTAGACCCCGGTTTCGACAAGGATCAGCGATACGAGCGCGAAGATGAATGCGCCGAGAAACGTGGCCAGCACATTTTGCGAGACACTGTCTTCTTCGATCACCTGCTGGGCGCGGGGGGAGGACTGGTTCGAGGCCCATCGCTGTGCCGCGACCATGATCGACAGCGAAAAGGTCGTGACCGCCAGCATGGATGACGCCAGAATGCCGAGGATCTTTGCCACGGCCTCGGTGCTCAGCCGTTGTGCGAGAAAGTCGGGGACGAAGCCGCCGAGGTAGGTGCCAATCCCCGCGCTGACCACGGCGAGAGCAGCAATCAGGCTGGTTCGAACCCATAATTGGCGAGAAATCTGACGAAACAGGAATTGCGGCTTGGAAATGGATTTCAACTTGATCATCCGTTGATCCTGTTCGGGTTTGCGGTCATTGTCTACCGGCTTGGGGTTCGGTCAATTTACCCCTTGGAAACCCCGGCCATCTGCCCTAAAGAGGGCTGCGGAATAAAGCGTGCGATTCGTCGTGCGCTTTATTTCGTTTCGTCCAAGACGGTGGGTGGGTCCTTCCGGCCCCTTAATTCCCTGCCTGAGACGGGTAAGACCAAAGAATTTCGAGGGTCCTGACCCTCGGGCGCATTTTGGCCAATCCCGTAACAACGGACCTGAACGCCGGGGCGCAGCCCTCGGCAAATATGAGCCGGGGTGAAATATCGCCCCTAACTTGGAGAGAACTGTGGATAGAGCCCAGAAAGAGAAAGTGGTCGAGGAACTCGGCCAAATCTTCGAAAGCTCTGGCGTCGTAGTGGTTGCTCACTACGCCGGTCTGACAGTTGCCGAGATGCAGGACCTTCGCGCACGTGCTCGTGACGCGGGCGGCTCCGTGCGTGTTGCTAAGAACAGGCTCGCCAAAATCGCCCTCGACGGTAAGCCATGTGCGAGCATTGCTGACCTGCTGACGGGTATGACTGTTCTGACCTATTCCGAGGACCCCGTGGCAGCAGCCAAGGTGGCCGAGGACTTCGCTAAGGAGAACCAGAAGTTCGAGATCCTTGGCGGTGCAATGGGCGAGAACGCTCTGGACCGGGCTGGTGTCACAGCCGTGTCGAAAATGCCGTCGCGTGAAGAGCTTATTGCTTCGATCGTGGGCTGCATCGGCGCGCCTGCTTCGAACATCGCCGGTGCAATTGGCGCACCTGCAAGCAACATCGCAAGCATCCTTTCCACCATCGAAGAGAAGGCGGAAGCTGCGTAAGCGGTTGGCACTGAATGATCTGCGTGGGGCACATGCCCTGACGTTGGAACACACACTGTAAACGGAAAGAGCTGATACAATGGCTGATCTGAAGAAACTGGCAGAAGAGATCGTTGGTCTGACCCTGCTGGAAGCACAAGAACTGAAAACCATCCTCAAGGACGAGTACGGCATCGAGCCCGCAGCTGGCGGCGCCGTCATGGTCGCAGGCGCAGCTGGCGATGCCGGCGGTGCAGCTGAGGAAGAGAAAACTGAATTCGACGTCGTTCTGAAGAACGCCGGCGCTTCGAAAATCAACGTCATCAAAGAAGTTCGCGGCATCACCGGCCTGGGCCTGAAAGAAGCCAAGGAACTGGTCGAAGCCGGCGGCAAGATCAAAGAAGGCGTGGACAAGGCAGAAGCCGAAGAGATCAAGGGCAAGCTGGAAGCAGCTGGCGCCGAGGTCGAGCTGGCCTAAGCCTGTCTTTCGGTGCATCGCGGATGCGCCGTGGAATTTGGCTGGGCCCGGAGAAATCCGGGTCCAGCCGAACCTGTCTTAGAAAGGGCCTCATGTGCTGGGGCGTTTTCTAAGACGCGGTTCGCGGATCGGGAGGCTACCATTCGGGACGGTGGCCACGAATTGATCCGGACGTGTCGTCTCGTATGTGCAAGGCGCCGGGGCCCGACGGTGTTTTTGCCCGCTGAGAACATCGAAAGGTGACATCTGACATGGCTCAATCGTTCCTTGGCCAGAAACGTCTTCGGAAATACTACGGCAAAATCCGCGAAGTCCTGGAAATGCCGAACCTCATCGAGGTCCAGAAATCCTCCTATGATCTATTCCTGCGCTCTGGCGATGCCGACCAGCCGACCGACGGCGAAGGTATCAACGGCGTGTTCCAATCGGTCTTTCCGATCAAGGATTTCAACGAAACTTCCGTGCTGGAATTCGTGAAATACGAGCTGGAAAAGCCGAAATACGACGTTGAAGAGTGCATGCAGCGCGATATGACCTACAGCGCGCCGCTGAAGGTCACTCTGCGCCTGATCGTGTTTGATGTCGACGAAGACACCGGGGCCAAATCGGTCAAGGACATCAAGGAACAGGACGTGTTCATGGGCGACATGCCCCTGATGACGCCGAACGGCACCTTCATCGTGAACGGCACCGAGCGCGTGATCGTGTCCCAGATGCACCGGTCGCCCGGTGTGTTCTTCGACCACGACAAGGGCAAGACTCACTCCTCGGGCAAGCTGCTGTTTGCCTGCCGCATTATCCCGTACCGCGGCAGCTGGCTGGACTTCGAGTTCGACGCCAAGGACATCGTCTACGCACGCATCGACCGTCGCCGCAAACTGCCGGTGACCACGCTGCTCTATGCCCTGGGCCTGGACCAGGAAGCGATCATGGACGCGTATTACGACACCGTGTCCTACAAGCTGAACAAGAAGAAGGGCTGGGTCACCCCGTTCTTCCCCGAACGTGTGCGCGGCACCCGTCCCACCTATGACCTGATCGACGCAAAAAGCGGTGAAGTGATTGCCGAAGCCGGCAAGAAGGTCACCCCGCGCGCGGTCAAGCAGCTGATCGACGAGGGCAAGGTCACCGACCTACTGGTGCCGTTCGACCACATCGTCGGCAAGTTCGTCGCCAAGGACATCATCAATGAAGAAACCGGTGCGATCTATGTCGAAGCCGGTGATGAGCTGACGCTGGAATATGACAAGGATGGCGAGCTGATCGGCGGCACCGTGAAGGAGCTGATCGATGCCGGCATCACCGATATTCCGGTTCTGGACATCGACAACATCAACGTCGGTCCGTACATCCGCAACACCATGGCGCAGGACAAGAACATGGGCCGCGAAAGCGCGCTGATGGACATCTACCGCGTCATGCGTCCGGGCGAGCCGCCCACCGTCGAGGCCGCGTCGGCTCTGTTCGACACCCTGTTCTTCGACAGCGAGCGCTATGATCTGTCGGCCGTTGGCCGCGTGAAGATGAACATGCGCCTGAACCTGGATGCTCCGGACACCCTGCGGACTCTGCGCCGCGAAGACATCGTGGCCTGCATCAAGGCACTGGTCGAGCTTCGTGACGGCAAAGGCGACGTGGACGACATCGACCACCTAGGCAACCGTCGTGTGCGCTCGGTCGGCGAACTGATGGAAAACCAGTACCGCGTCGGCCTGCTGCGCATGGAACGCGCCATCAAAGAGCGCATGTCGTCGGTCGAGATCGACACCGTCATGCCGCAGGACCTGATCAACGCGAAACCGGCGGCGGCCGCCGTGCGTGAATTCTTCGGCAGCTCGCAGCTGTCGCAGTTCATGGACCAGACCAACCCGCTGTCGGAAGTCACCCACAAACGCCGCCTGTCGGCGCTTGGCCCGGGTGGTCTGACGCGCGAGCGTGCGGGTTTTGAGGTGCGCGACGTGCACCCTACCCACTATGGCCGGATGTGCCCGATTGAAACGCCTGAAGGTCCGAACATCGGTCTGATCAACTCGCTGGCCACCTTTGCCCGCGTGAACAAGTACGGTTTCATCGAAACCCCCTATCGCGTTGTGAAAGGCGGGCAGGTGACCGACGAGGTCCACTACATGTCCGCGACCGAGGAGATGCGTCACACCGTGGCCCAGGCCAACGCGACGCTGGATACGGATGGCAAGTTCATCAACGATCTGGTCTCGACCCGTCAGGCCGGTGACTACACGCTTGCCCCGCGCGAAAATGTGGACCTGATCGACGTGTCGCCGAAACAGCTGGTTTCGGTTGCTGCATCGCTGATCCCGTTCCTTGAAAATGACGACGCCAACCGCGCTCTGATGGGCTCGAACATGCAACGTCAGGCGGTTCCGCTGCTGCGGGCCGAGGCGCCGCTGGTCGGTACAGGGATTGAGGAAAAGGTTGCGATCGACTCGGGTGCTGCGATTCAGGCGAAACGGGCCGGTATCATCGACCAGGTCGATGCCCAGCGTATCGTTATCCGTGCCACCGAAGATCTGGAACTGGGCGACGCTGGCGTTGACATCTATCGTCTGCGCAAATTCCAGCGGTCGAACCAGAACACCTGCATTAACCAGCGTCCGCTGATCAAGGTGGGTGACACCGTCCAGAAGGGCGAAGTCATTGCCGATGGTCCGTCGACCGATATGGGTGAACTGGCCTTGGGTAAGAACGTGGTCGTCGCGTTCATGCCGTGGAACGGTTACAACTACGAAGACTCGATCCTGATCTCGGAACGTATCGCACGTGACGACGTCTTTACCTCGGTCCATATCGAGGAATTCGAAGTCGCCGCCCGTGACACCAAGCTGGGTCCGGAAGAGATCACCCGCGACATCCCGAACGTCGGTGAAGAAGCGCTGCGCAACCTCGACGAGGCGGGCATCGTTTACATCGGTGCGGATGTTGAGCCGGGCGATATTCTGGTAGGCAAGATCACTCCGAAGGGCGAAAGCCCGATGACCCCGGAAGAAAAGCTGCTGCGCGCCATCTTTGGTGAAAAGGCATCTGACGTGCGCGATACCTCGCTGCGCGTGAAACCGGGCGATTACGGTACGGTCGTCGAAGTCCGCGTCTTCAACCGTCACGGCGTCGAGAAAGACGAGCGTGCGCTGCAGATCGAGCGTGAGGAAGTCGAACGTCTGGCCCGTGACCGGGACGACGAACTGGCGATCCTCGACCGCAACATCTATGCGCGTCTCAAGTCGATGATCCTGGGCAAAACCGCCGTCAAGGGGCCGAAAGGCGTCAAGGCGGGCTCGGAGATCACCGAAGAGCTGCTCGAGTCGCTGACCCGCGGTCAGTGGTGGCAGCTGGCGCTGGAAGACGAGAAGGACGCCCAGATCGTCGAGGCTCTGAACGAGCAGTACGAGGTGCAGAAACGCGCCCTGGATGCCCGTTTCGAAGACAAGGTCGAGAAGGTCCGCCGTGGCGACGACCTGCCGCCGGGCGTGATGAAGATGGTCAAGGTCTTCATCGCCGTGAAGCGCAAGCTGCAGCCGGGCGACAAGATGGCCGGCCGTCACGGGAACAAGGGTGTGATCTCGAAGGTCGTGCCGATGGAGGACATGCCGTTCCTTGCGGATGGTACTCCGGTCGACTTCTGTCTGAACCCTCTGGGCGTGCCGTCGCGTATGAACGTCGGTCAGATCCTTGAAACCCACATGGGTTGGGCCGCGCGCGGTCTGGGTCTGAAGATCGACGAGGCGCTGCAGGAATACCGCCGCTCGGGCGACCTGACACCGGTCCGTGACGCGATGAAACACGCCTATGGCGAGGATGTCTACGAAGAGGGCATCAGCGGCATGGACGAAGATCAGCTGATCGAAGCGGCCAGCAACGTGACCCGCGGTGTTCCGATCGCAACTCCGGTCTTTGACGGCGCCAAAGAGGCCGACGTCAACGACGCGCTGATCCGCGCCGGTTTCTCGGAAAGCGGTCAGTCGATCCTGTTCGACGGCCGCACCGGCGAGCAGTTCGCGCGTCCGGTGACCGTGGGCATCAAGTACCTGCTGAAACTGCACCACCTGGTGGACGACAAGATCCACGCGCGTTCGACCGGGCCGTACAGCCTGGTGACCCAGCAGCCGCTGGGCGGCAAGGCGCAGTTCGGTGGTCAGCGCTTTGGTGAGATGGAGGTCTGGGCTCTGGAAGCTTACGGCGCCGCCTACACCCTGCAGGAGATGCTCACCGTGAAATCGGATGACGTCGCCGGCCGGACCAAGGTCTATGAGTCGATCGTCAAGGGCGAGGATAACTTCGAGGCGGGCGTACCGGAATCGTTCAACGTTCTGGTTAAAGAAGTCCGTGGCCTCGGCCTGAATATGGAACTCCTGGATGCGGAGGTTGAGGAGTAAGGGCGCTGCCCTTTCTCCCGTCCCCCCTTCCGCAAGATTTGAGGTAACAAATGAACCAGGAAATCACCAACAACCCGTTCAACCCGCTGACGCCGCCCAAGGTTTTCGACGAGATCAAGGTCTCGCTGGCGTCGCCCGAGCGGATCCTGTCTTGGTCCTATGGCGAGATCAAGAAGCCCGAAACCATTAACTACCGGACGTTCAAGCCCGAGCGTGACGGCCTGTTCTGCGCGCGTATCTTTGGCCCGATCAAAGACTACGAATGCCTGTGCGGCAAATACAAGCGGATGAAGTATCGCGGCGTTGTCTGCGAGAAATGCGGTGTGGAAGTCACCCTGCAGAAGGTTCGCCGCGAGCGTATGGGCCACATCGAACTGGCCGCGCCCGTCGCTCACATCTGGTTCCTGAAATCGCTGCCTTCCCGCATCGGTCTGATGCTGGACATGACGCTGCGCGATCTGGAACGCGTTCTGTACTTTGAAAACTACGTCGTCATCGAGCCCGGTCTGACGGACCTGACCTACGGCCAGATGCTGACCGAAGAAGAGTACATGGACGCGCAGGATGCTTATGGCATGGACGCGTTCACCGCGAATATCGGTGCCGAAGCCATCCGTGAGATGCTGGCCCAGATCGATCTGGAAGCCGAAGCCGAGCAGCTGCGCGCTGATCTGGCCGAAGCAACCGGCGAGTTGAAGCCCAAGAAGATCATCAAGCGTCTGAAGGTTGTTGAATCCTTCCTCGAGTCGGGCAACCGCCCCGAGTGGATGGTGATGACCGTGATTCCGGTCATTCCGCCGGAACTGCGTCCGCTGGTTCCGCTGGATGGTGGCCGTTTTGCGACTTCGGACCTGAATGACCTTTATCGCCGCGTCATCAACCGGAACAACCGTCTGAAGCGTCTGATCGAGCTTCGCGCGCCTGACATCATCGTCCGCAACGAAAAGCGGATGCTGCAGGAATCCGTGGATGCTCTGTTCGACAACGGCCGTCGTGGCCGCGTGATCACCGGCGCCAACAAGCGTCCGCTGAAATCGCTGTCGGACATGCTGAAAGGCAAGCAGGGCCGCTTCCGTCAGAACCTTCTGGGTAAGCGCGTCGACTTTTCGGGCCGTTCGGTCATCGTGACCGGCCCCGAGCTCAAGCTGCACCAGTGTGGTCTGCCCAAGAAGATGGCGCTGGAACTGTTCAAGCCCTTCATCTACTCGCGCCTTGAAGCCAAGGGTCTGTCTTCGACCGTGAAGCAGGCGAAGAAACTGGTCGAGAAAGAGCGTCCCGAAGTGTGGGATATCCTTGACGAGGTGATCCGCGAACACCCTGTCATGCTGAACCGTGCGCCGACGCTGCACCGTCTTGGCATTCAGGCGTTCGAACCGGTTCTGATCGAAGGTAAAGCCATCCAGCTGCACCCGCTGGTCTGTTCGGCCTTCAACGCCGACTTCGACGGTGACCAGATGGCCGTTCACGTCCCGCTGAGCCTTGAGGCGCAGCTGGAAGCGCGTGTTCTGATGATGTCGACGAACAACGTTCTGTCGCCTGCAAACGGCGCTCCGATCATCGTTCCGTCGCAGGACATGATCCTGGGTCTCTACTACGTGACCCTGGAACGCGAAGGCATGCCCGGCGAAGGCAAGGTCTTTGGTTCGATCGACGAAGTCCAGCACGCGCTGGACGCGGGCGAGGTGCACCTGCACTCGAAAATCACCGCGCGGATCACCCAGATCGACGAAGAAGGCAACGAGGTTCAGAAGCGTTTTGAAACCACGCCGGGCCGTGTTCGCTTGGGGGCTCTGCTGCCCAAGAACAACAAGGCACCGTTTGAACTGGTCAACCGCCTGTTGCGGAAGAAAGAAGTGCAACAGGTGATCGACACCGTCTACCGCTACTGCGGCCAGAAAGAGTCGGTGATCTTCTGCGACCAGATCATGTCGATGGGCTTCAAGGAAGCTTTCAAGGCCGGTATTTCGTTCGGCAAGGACGACATGGTGATCCCCGAGGACAAGTGGGGCATCGTGGACGAAACCCGCGAACAGGTGAAAGACTTCGAACAGCAGTACATGGACGGCCTGATCACTCAGGGCGAAAAGTACAACAAGGTTGTCGATGCCTGGTCGAAGTGTAACGACCGCGTAACCGAAGCCATGATGCGCACCATCTCGGCCGTGGCCAAGGATGAGGGCGGCGCCGACAAAGAGCCGAACTCGGTCTACATGATGGCGCACTCCGGTGCGCGTGGCTCGGTGACCCAGATGAAGCAGCTGGGCGGCATGCGCGGCCTGATGGCCAAGCCGAACGGCGACATCATCGAGACGCCGATCATCTCGAACTTCAAGGAAGGTCTGACCGTTCTTGAATACTTCAACTCGACCCACGGTGCCCGTAAGGGTCTGTCGGATACCGCTCTGAAGACGGCGAACTCGGGCTACCTGACCCGTCGTCTTGTTGACGTCGCGCAGGATTGCATCGTGCGCGAGGTTGATTGTGGAACCGACCGTGCGATCACGGCCGAAGCTGCGGTCAATGACGGCGAAGTCGTCGCATCGCTGGCGGAACGCGTTCTGGGCCGTGTGGCCGCAGATGACGTTCTGCGTCCGGGAACCGACGAGGTCATCGTCGCCGCCGGACAGCTGATCGACGAACGCATGGCCGATACGATCGACGAGGCCGGTGTTGCCTCGATGCGCATCCGCTCACCTCTGACCTGTGAGTCCGAGGAAGGTGTCTGTGCAACCTGCTACGGTCGTGACCTTGCGCGCGGGACCATGGTGAACACCGGTGAGGCTGTCGGCATCATCGCCGCGCAGTCGATCGGTGAACCGGGTACGCAGCTGACGATGCGGACCTTCCACATCGGTGGTGTTGCGCAAGGTGGTCAGCAGTCGTTCCAGGAAGCGAACCAGGACGGTGTCGTTGCCTTTGAGAACCCGCAGATTCTGGTCAATGCCGCCGGCGAAAGTCTGGTCATGGGCCGGAACATGAAGCTGGTGATCAAGGATGAGCACGGCGAAGAGCGCGCCAGCTTCAAGCTGGGCTACGGTTCGAAGCTGTTCGTCAAGGAAGGCACCAAGGTCAAGCGCGGCGACAAGCTGTTCGAGTGGGACCCCTACACCCTGCCGATCATTGCCGAGAAAGCCGGTACCGCAAAATACGTCGACCTGGTTTCGGGCATTGCTGTCCGCGACGAGACCGACGATGCAACCGGCATGACCCAGAAGATCGTGATCGACTGGCGCGCCGCCCCCAAAGGCAGCGATCTGAAGCCCGAGATCATTCTGGTGGACGACAACGGCGAGCCGGTCCGCAACGATGCGGGCAACCCGGTTCACTATCCGATGTCTGTGGACGCGATCCTGTCGGTCGAAGACGGTCAGAAGATCGAAGCCGGTGACGTTGTTGCGCGTATCCCGCGTGAAGGCGCCAAGACCAAGGACATCACCGGTGGTCTGCCGCGTGTGGCCGAACTGTTCGAAGCGCGTCGTCCGAAAGATCACGCAATCATCGCGGAAGCCGATGGTTACGTGCGCTTTGGCCGCGACTACAAGAACAAGCGCCGCATCAGCATCGAGCCGGTCGACGAGTCGCTGGAGACGATTGAGTACATGGTGCCCAAAGGCAAGCACATCCCGGTGCAGGAAGGCGACTTCGTGCAGAAGGGTGACTACATCATGGACGGCAACCCGGCTCCGCATGACATCCTGTCGATCATGGGTGTCGAGGCGCTGGCTGACTACATGATCAACGAGGTGCAAGAGGTCTACCGCCTGCAGGGCGTGAAGATCAACGACAAGCACATCGAAGTCATCGTGCGCCAGATGCTGCAGAAGTGGGAGATCCTGGACTCGGGCGACACCACCTTGCTGAAGGGCGAACATGTCGACAAGCAGGAGTTCGACGCGGCCAACGAGAAGACCATCGCCCGCGGTGGTCGTCCGGCCCAGGGCGAGCCGATCCTTCTGGGGATCACCAAGGCTTCGCTGCAAACGCGTTCGTTCATCTCGGCGGCGTCGTTCCAGGAAACCACCCGTGTGCTGACCGAAGCTTCGGTTCAAGGCAAGAAGGACAAGCTGGTTGGCCTGAAAGAGAACGTCATCGTCGGTCGTCTGATCCCGGCCGGTACCGGTGGTGCGACTCAGCGTGTCCGCCAGATCGCGCAGCAGCGTGACAATGTCGTCATCGAGGCACGTCGCGAAGAGGCCGAGGCCGCAGCCGCGCTGGCCGCTCCGATGATGGATGATGACATGGTCGGCGACGAGCTGGACTCGCTGGTGGAAACTCCGGAAAGCCGCGAATAATATCGGCGACGAGAAACTCAGAAAGGCCCTGCGGTTCCGCGGGGCCTTTTTTGTTTCGGCCGGTGCCGGAAGCGGCCAGGGTTCGATCCAAACACTGTGATTTCAAACGGAACTGCTGCATACTCAAAAATCAGAATGTGGTAATGGAATTGCTCCCGTCATCACTGTTTGGAACTCAACACGGGTCTTGATCGGATGCTCATAGTCCTTGGATTGTATTTTGGCGTGATTTGGCTGGTCTTCTCCAAGTTCAGCCTGCTGCCCTGGAATGGCTTCTGGAAGACCGTTTCATACGGTGGGGCCGCCGTCGTCGCGTTGGTTGTCATCGGCGCACTCAACCACACGGCGCCTACGGGGCCTGTGTCGGTTCTGGGTGTTCAGACAAGCATTGTGCCTAATGTCTCCGGAACGGTCGTCGAAGTTGCCGTTGAGCCGAACCAGAAGGTCAACGAAGGCGATCTCTTGTTCAGAATCGATCCCGAGTTCTACGTGCTCGAGGTAGCGCGGCTGGAGGCATCTCTGGAAGCCGCCCGGTCGGCAGCGGACCAATTGACCACGGATCTGGCGGCTGCCGAAGCCGATATCGCTTCATTGACCGCGCAACTTGTTTTTGGGCAGCAGCGGCGGGATGACATCGTTCAACTGGAAGAGCGTGGCGCATCCACCACCTTCAAACTGCAGGAAGCGGTCGCGACGATCGAACAGCTCACCGCAAGCATTCGTGCAGCAGAAGCGCGAAAAGCGGGGCTGGAGCGCCGGATCGCAGCTCAGATCGACGGTGAGGATGTGGCGGTCGTGGAGGCCGAACAGGCGCTTGCGCAGGCCGAATGGAACCTCAAGCAGACGGAAGTCTACGCGCCGGGCGACGGGATCGTCAGTGCGGTCACGCTGCGCCCGGGCAATCGCGCGACAACCTTCCAAGGCGCATTGACCTTCATAGATCCGACGAACCACGCGTTGGTGGCCTCGCTGCCCCAATCCAGCCGTTCCAATGTCGGCCTTGGCGATGAAATACGTGTGGCGCTGCGAACCCAGCCGGGATCCGAGATCACGGGGACTATTTCGGGGTTTCCGCCGGCCCTGTCTGAGGGCGCATTGGATCTCCGCTCCGGTTTACCTTCGATGCGCGAACTTGTCGGGATCACCAGCTTTCCGGTCCTCATCGAACTTCCTGGCGATGTACCTCTGGAAACACTTCAATTCGGGGCGTCGGGCACCGCGCTTGTGATGACCGACAAGGCCGGGCCGATTTCGCCACTTGCAGAGATACTGTTTTGGGTCACCCAGAAGCTGAACTACCTGTAGGCGGCAACGCAGAAACCCACCCCATGGCAGTGATCAGGTACAACTGCGATCGGACCAAACAAAATCGAATTGGCCGTATCACAAGTTGACAATCTGCTCAGGTGAGATGCCAATGCCGGGACCAGATTGAAACCGGGCCATGGCAATGACACCGAACGTCAAAGGCGCCCTGCTGATGATGGGCAGCATGGCCGCATTCACTGTGAACGATACGCTGGTCAAGGCGGCCGGTCAGGAGGTGCCACTGTTCCAGCTGGTGGCTCTGCGTGGGTTGTTGGCGACGATCCTGGTTTTTGCGCTGGCGCGGCATCTGGGGGCATTGCATCTGCGGTTCGGGCGGCACGACCGCTGGTTGGTGGCTTTTCGTTGCGTGGCGGAATTGTCGGCGACGTTCTTCTTCCTCACGGCTTTGATGCACATGCCGCTGGCCAATGTGACCGCGGTTCTGCAAGCCCTGCCGCTGACCGTAACCCTGGGTGCGGCCCTGTTCTTTTCGGAACAGATCGGGTGGCGGCGGATCATGGCCATTGCATTGGGGTTTGCAGGCATGTTGCTGATCGTGCGACCGGGTCCGGACGGATTCAGCATCTATGCCATGTATGCCTTGATTGCCGTCATCTGCGTGACGGCTCGGGATTTGATCACCCGCCGAATGTCGCCCGAGGTGCCGTCGATGGTCGTCACATTGGCAACCTCATTGACGATTACCACCGGTGCGGCAATTGCCTCGGTCTTCCAGGGTTGGGTGCCGATGACGGCCGGGTCGGGGATGTTGATTGCCTCGGCAGCAGTTTTCGTCCTGCTGGGGTATCTCTTCAGCGTCATGGTGATGCGCGTTGGCGAGGTCAGCTTTGTCGCGCCGTTCCGATACTCGAGCCTGATCTGGGCCTTGGGTCTGGGATGGGCGGTATTCGGAGATTGGCCTGACCGGATCACCATGCTGGGTGCCGCACTGGTGGTCACCGCGGGCCTGTTCACCCTCTTTCGCGAGCGGGCACTTCAGGCGTCCGAATAGACGCGTCGGACCACCGCCGGATCAATTGCAAACCGGGTTTCGAACTGCTTTGCCAGAGCGGGGGTCAACGGTTCCAGCTTGGCCTTGCTTGTGCGGGTGTTGGGTGAATCGTTGAACCCGTTGAGAGTGCGCACCCACATCGGCGGTTCGTTCTGGCTGATGACTGGCATGAAGTTGCCGATCTTTTGGTGGGCAAAGTTCATGATCGTCAGCTCACAACCGCCGCGCACATACATCCCAAAACCAACACCCAGCAGGGACCGGTGAACCGGCGTGGCCTGGATTCCGCTGGCGTCGAACCGGGCAAGAAAGCCGTGATTGAAATCGATGGCAACCATCTTGTTGCGCCGCACCAGCCCTTCGGCGTCCTGAACCGCGCGGCGCAGCAATTCGACGAAATCCACCGCAATCGCATCGTCGTCATCATGACGGAATTGCAGGCATGGCAGGTCAGGGTTCAAGCGTGCCCGGTTCAGGACGTCCTTCATGATAGAGCGATGCCGGCCGGGTTCCCGCGAGACGATTTGCACTTGTTTCATGCCCGAAGTCAGGTCGTTCAGACGATCGCGGGCGACCCGAGGCAGACAGGTCCCCGTCACGATCACAAACTGAAACCGCGGATCCGTCTGGGCGCGCAGGGCGGGCAGGGCACAGGCCTCGAACAGGCGGAACCGCTCGTCCAGACGCCGGGGGTCATACAGATAGCGCCGGCGCGCTTCGACCGACTCGTGCATGGTCTGGAACCCGCCGATGGCCGGGTAGGAGAAACGGCACAGACCAATGACTTGCATCTTCACTTCCGGTAGGAATACACCAGTGCAGACTATGCCCCGAGGGATGTGACACCGCAACCGATGTCGCTTCCGCCGCGACGCACGACTGCGAGGCGGGCGGGCATCTGCCGGGGCTGTTGACAGTCGGACCGACTCCCCCTATACGCCCGTCATCTCGGTACCGGGGGCCGCCCCAAAACCGATTTCAGTATTGAACTGGTCAAGGCCCGGACAATTTTGCAGTTCGCGCCCTCTGATAACCAACCGCGACGTTCACCTCGGAATGGGAACGCTCGCGGGTTTTGCGCTTGTGGACGCATTGGCGCAGCGAAGTTAGCCGCACGCAACGCGCGTGCATGTCATGTGTGTTGCAAAACGGGGAAGAAACCGGAATGCCAACTATTCAACAGCTGATCCGCAAACCGCGGCAGCCCAAAGTAAAACGCTCGAAGTCCATGCACCTGGAGCAGTGCCCGCAGAAGCGCGGCGTCTGCACCCGCGTGTACACCACCACGCCGAAGAAGCCGAACTCGGCTATGCGTAAGGTTGCCAAGGTGCGCCTGACCAACGGTTACGAAGTCATTTCGTACATCCCGGGTGAAAGCCACAACCTGCAAGAACACTCGGTTGTTCTGATCCGTGGCGGCCGTGTGAAAGACCTTCCGGGTGTCCGCTACCACATCCTGCGTGGTGTTCTGGATACCCAGGGCGTCAAAGACCGTAAGCAACGTCGTTCGAAATACGGCGCGAAGCGTCCCAAGTAAGAAGGAGAGGCTGATATGTCACGTCGTCACGCCGCCGAAAAACGCGAAGTCCTGCCTGACGCCAAATTTGGCGACAAGGTCCTGACCAAGTTCATGAACAACCTGATGATCGACGGCAAGAAGTCGGTCGCAGAGCGTATCGTCTACAACGCCTTCGACCGCGTTGAGAGCAAGATCAAACGCGCTCCTGTCGAGGTGTTCCACGAAGCACTCGACAACATCAAGCCGTCGGTCGAGGTTCGCTCGCGCCGGGTTGGTGGTGCAACCTACCAGGTTCCGGTCGAAGTGCGCCCCGAGCGCCGCGAAGCTCTGGCCATCCGCTGGCTGATCACCGCCGCGCGCGGCCGCAACGAAAACACCATGGAAGAACGCCTCGCCGGCGAACTGCTGGACGCCGTACAGTCCCGCGGTACTGCCGTTAAGAAGCGCGAAGACACCCACAAGATGGCCGAGGCGAACAAAGCCTTCAGCCACTATCGTTGGTAATCCCAGAGGCTTATCCAAATGGCACGCGAATATCCGCTCGAACTATACCGTAACTTCGGTATCATGGCGCACATCGATGCAGGCAAGACCACCTGCTCGGAGCGTATCCTGTATTACACCGGCAAATCCCACAACATCGGTGAGGTGCACGATGGTGCAGCCACCATGGACTGGATGGAGCAGGAGCAGGAACGCGGCATCACCATCACTTCGGCTGCGACCACCACCTTCTGGGAGCGCACCGAGGACGGTCAGACCGCCGATACCCCCAAGCACCGCCTGAACATCATCGACACCCCCGGCCACGTTGACTTCACCATCGAAGTCGAGCGTTCGCTGGCGGTTCTCGACGGTGCCGTCTGCGTTCTGGACGCAAACGCCGGTGTCGAACCCCAGACCGAAACCGTGTGGCGTCAGGCTGACCGCTACAAAGTTCCGCGCATGGTCTTCGTCAACAAGATGGACAAGATCGGCGCCGACTTCTTCAACTGCGTTCGCATGATCGAAGACCGCACCGGCGCGCGCGCCGTCCCTGTCGGTATCCCGATCGGTGCAGAGAACGAGCTGGAAGGCCTGATCGACCTGGTCACCATGGAAGAATGGCTGTGGCAGGGCGAAGACCTGGGCGCAAGCTGGGTCAAAGCTCCGATCCGCGACAGCCTGAAGGACATGGCTGAAGAATGGCGCGGCAAGATGATCGAAGCGGCCGTCGAAGAAGACGACGACGCGATGATGGAATACCTGGAAGGCAACGAGCCCGACATTCCGACCCTGCGCAAACTGCTGCGCAAGGGCACCCTGGCGCTGCACTTCGTGCCGGTTCTGGGTGGTTCGGCGTTCAAGAACAAAGGTGTTCAGCCGCTGCTCAACGCCGTGATCGACTATCTGCCCAGCCCGCTGGACGTTGTCGACTACATGGGCTTCAAACCCGGTGACGAGGAAGAAGTCCGCAACATCGCGCGTCGCGCTGACGATGACATGGCCTTCTCGGGCCTGGCGTTCAAAATCATGAACGACCCCTTCGTTGGCTCGCTGACCTTCACCCGGATCTACTCGGGCGTTCTGAACAAGGGCGACTCGATCCTGAACTCGACCAAAGGCAAGAAAGAGCGCATCGGTCGTATGATGATGATGCACTCGAACAACCGGGAAGAGATCGAAGAGGCGTTCGCAGGCGACATCATCGCTCTGGCGGGTCTGAAAGACACCACCACCGGTGACACCCTGTGCGATCCGAAGGATCCCGTGGTTCTGGAAACCATGACCTTCCCCGATCCGGTGATCGAGATCGCGGTCGAGCCCAAAACCAAGGGCGACCAGGAAAAGATGTCTCAGGGTCTGGCCCGTCTGGCCGCCGAAGACCCGTCCTTCCGCGTGGAAACCGACCTGGAATCGGGTCAGACCATCATGAAGGGCATGGGCGAACTTCACCTGGACATCCTGGTCGACCGTCTGAAGCGCGAGTTCAAGGTCGAAGCCAACATCGGTGCGCCGCAGGTGGCCTATCGTGAGACCATCTCGATGCCGATCGAACACACCTACACCCACAAGAAACAGTCGGGTGGTTCGGGTCAGTTCGCTGAGGTCAAGCTCGAGATCACTCCGACCGAACCGGGCGAAGGTTATTCGTTCGAAAGCCGCATCGTTGGTGGTGCCGTTCCGAAGGAATACATCCCGGGTGTCGAAAAAGGCATCCAGTCCGTCATGGACAGCGGCCCGCTGGCCGGCTTCCCCGTGATCGACTTCAAGGTTGCCCTGCTGGACGGTAAATTCCACGACGTCGACTCGAGCGTTCTGGCGTTCGAAATCGCGGCGCGGATGTGCATGCGCGAAGGTCTGAAAAAGGCCGGCGCGAAACTGCTGGAACCGATCATGAAGGTCGAAGTGATCACCCCGGAAGAGTACACCGGCGGTATCATCGGCGACCTGACTTCGCGTCGGGGCCAGGTGTCTGGACAAGAGCCGCGCGGCAACGCGATTGCGATCGACGCATTCGTGCCGCTGGCCAACATGTTCGGCTACATCAACACTCTGCGTTCGATGTCGTCGGGCCGCGCCCAGTTCACCATGCAGTTCGACCACTATGATCCGGTTCCGCAGAACATCGCGGAAGAGATTCAGGCAAAATACGCATAACCGAAAAATAGAGGGAGCCTGCTGCCCGGGCTCCCTTCATTTCCGAAAAAGGAGGCCATCATGGCAAAGGAAAAGTTTGAGCGTACAAAACCGCACGTCAACATTGGCACGATTGGCCACGTTGACCACGGCAAGACGACGCTGACCGCAGCAATCACCAAGTATTTCGGCGACTTCAAGGCGTATGACCAGATTGACGGTGCGCCGG